>CAWKOX010000001.1:0-109899 GCA_963851095.1 uncultured Gammaproteobacteria bacterium
AGATTAGATGCCTCCGGCTACCCTATTAGCTTTTCTCGAATAACGACTCACAACTATCACAAACAAAGTTGTACTCTTCATTTTCACATTTAATAATTGCTGTTTTTCCAGCTCTTATTTCCCAATCACAGATTTTCCCGTTGTAGAGTAATGTTCCCTCTATGTAACATGAGGCATAGTTGTAGTGATCATGGATTACTTTACTATCCACCAACCTGGCTAAACGGAAAAATTCAGCAGAATCTGCATGACTCAGATTTACATCATTTTGAGTACAGCTGTTGATATCTGTTGATTGAAAGTCTTGAACATAAACATTTTTGATTGCTTTCACATCAAACTGCGAACTACAAGAGGCAATAGAAAGCAGGACGAAAATTTGCAATGATATTTTTCTTACCATGCTGCTGTACTCGCTTCCCCAGGATGTTTATAAGAAACTTCAGGATGAGTATAGATATCAGAACTATCAGTATTAAAAATTTTTTGTAAGATACCAACTAGTGCTTTCAGAGACTCATTTTGATTGTGAGTAACTGTTTCATAATCGGTCTTATTTAAATGTTTTCCTACAATTTCAATACCGATTGAATCACTGTTTACTGGATACCTTTCAGGGTAGCTCTTCCGTCGCTCATTCGAATCTATAGCGACAACTCGCTTCCCCCAGGATAAGCCCATAATTCTTTTAAGGGTATCCGGATCACAGGATTTAGGATTAACAGTTATGCATTTGGACTTTATTCTGCGACCAACATGATAGCAACGTTTTTTTAAGCTAGCAGTTTGGTAGATTGTCCCGTCTTTAGCAATCAAGAAATGAGCTCCGTTACCGCCAGAATTGTAAGCATTGAAAGTATGCTTTGCAGTTGGTGCATCAGTTTGGTGTACAACTATGGCTTTTACTGCTGGTAGATTTCCATGTTCTATATGAGGAAACCTCTTCTTGATAACCTTTTCATTAGTTAACATTCCATTTTCATCTATCATTTACATTTCTCCTTGTTGTAAATATTAAGCTACCGCCCGCAGCAAGCGCGGCTTTGTAATGTAGGCGAAGCCGCAACGGAAAAGCCGTCGCCTTGGCTGCGTTTGTGTACGCCCAGCATGGGCATGAACTAATGAGGTGAAAGTCCTCTGTAGGAAGGTCACCATCCTTAGCGATTTTAATATCACTATTAGATGTTAACTACTAGCGAATGGCAAGGGCTTAACTGCGAAGTTTGGTCCGGAGGAAGCCGCTAGCAAAACTGCGAGCTGATGAACAAGAACATCATATGAGGCGTAGGCTGGAGGCGAGTTGGCACAAGACGACGAAGCCATGTGATCTAACGGCCACCGTAAATGATGCAGTTGCGCAGGGAAAGTTCATGTTCTTATCTGGGGAGATCTGCTTAACATGCGATCGGAAACCTAAACAGTTCTAAGCTACTGATTTAAACAGGCTTGGCAAACAGAATTCATCAAGCTGTTTGAGCAAATATCGATGGCAGATATATTGCTCCTGCAATATCTGCATTTCCGCCATCCTTGGCGGTCAAACCGATAGCGCTGATATGGGTAACTATATCGGTGATTAAACAGAAGTCAGCAGACGGCATAGTAGCCAAATGCCCAGCGTAATGGCTGGGACACGGTGGCCGATATATTGCTCCTGCAATATCGGCATTCACGCCATCCATGGCGATCAAGGCCTGAACATTTAGAATAAAGGAGGAGCCTTGTCAGATTTGAACACACGAATACCGTCCGGTAATGACGTGACTCAGCATTTTAGCTTGCAGCCATCCTTTAGCGAAAATCTATTCGAACGCACCTTGCAGCGAGAAAATATTCAAGCCGCATGGAAACGTGTTCGAGCCAACAAAGGAGCCGCTGGCATCGATGGCATGACCATTGAAACTCTCTAGTATTAAAGAGGCCTGACTGGGTAAGATCCGGTCAATGGGAACGAGTGACGCAAGAACTTAGATCAGGAATTTATAAACCTGATCCTGTTCGTCGTGTAGAAATTGAAAAGCCTGACGGAGGTATTCGTCAGCTTGCTGCTTGTAGATAAGAGGCTACGATTAAAGACCGCGTCATTCAGCAAGCGATTGCTCCCTCTCATTTTAAAAGAAGAGGCTCACGCCTATTTTTGATCCTACATTTTCCAATAATAGTTTTGGATTCAGACCGAACAGAAATGGGCAGCAAGCCGCACTCTTTAGCTAAAAGAGGAGTACAAAGCATTATCAAGGAAGGCCGACGTTTTGCCGTTGATGTTGATCTTTCAAAGTTCTTTGATCGAGTAAATCATGATTTATTAATGACGCACCTAAGCTATAAGCTGAAGGATAAAGAGTTATTAAAATTGATCGCTAAATATTTGCGCGCAGGAGTTCTTTTAAAAAGAGAGGGGAATAAGAACCACTTTGTAGAAAGCCGTGAAGGCGTTCCACAAGGTGGGCCTCTTTCACCTCTGCTCGCGAATATCATGCTCGATCCACTCGACAAAGAATTAGAGAAACGAGGACATAAGTTCGCTCGCTACGCTGACGACTTTACCATTTTGGTGAAAAGTAAGCGTGCAGGCGAACGTATCCTTAACAGCATCTCAAATTACTTAGAGCGTCGATTAAAATTAATCGTTAACAGTGATAAAAGTCGAGTTGTGAAAACCTCAGAAAGTAAATTTCTAGGCTTCACTTTTCGATCAGGACGAATTCAAATTCATCCTAAAACACTGCACCGATTTAAGGAGCAAGTACGTCGTTTAACCAACCGTAACTGGGGCGTGTCGATGCGCTATCAGCTCTTTAAAACCAGCCAGTATTTACGAGGCTGGATTAATTATTTTCTGTGTATTTAAATAGCGCTAATTGCTATCAACTTTGTATGGATCTAGATCATTGGATTCGACGCAGAGTTAGAATGGCTTACTGGCGACAGTGGCGAAAGCCGCGTACTAAAGTAAGAAATTTAATGAGGCTAGGCGTTCGCGTTCAAGTTGCGGTTGGCTGTGGCATTACGAGTAAAGGCCCATGGCGTAGCTCTAAAACTCCGGGAATTAATCAGGCATTATCAAATGCTTATTTAAAAACTGAGGGATTATATTCGTTGCGCGATGGATGGATTAAGCTTCACCATTCTAAGTGAAACGCCCTGTGCGGATCCGCATGCAGGGTGTTGTGGGGGCTGGAGGTTAGATACCTCCGGCTACCCGATTAGCTTAATCAGCCATCCATTTGTCATAACTATGCTGGCATGAACCACATTTACCTTCATTGTACTGTTCTTCAACACCTAGTGTTGCATCACATACTTCGCAGTTTTTGTACTCCAGTTCATACTCGCAAGCTACACAGCAATCTTCGCTATGTACATATGTGTTTTTACCGCATTCGTAACATGAGTCATATGGAGACTCACCACCGTCCATTGCATTTCTGATAGCTTGACCCGCTAACAAGTCATCAATACATTGTTCGATAATCTCATCTGCACTGAAGTCGTTATCACAAGATCTGCAATGAAGATTAACCGTAGGATAACCATCTTCTTCGGGGTAAGGTGCCTCTACTAAAGACGAATGACATTTATTACAGCGAAGATGCTTTAAAGAGTCTTTAACTGAGTCATATTTCCAGTCTATTTTTTCAATCGAAGCATTGCATGCTGCTTCTTCAGCCGAATAAACTTCACTTACTTCAAGTAACGTTGACCAAGCTTCCGTACCCAATGTTTCTTGAGGGTCTTTTTCTAAATACTCAGTTAAGAAATCACGAATCAACAAAAACGATTTAGCAACAACCTCACGAACAGTGTCTGGTGATTCAGATGTGTAATAATGTTCCAGATCATTTCTAAGCTTATTAATTTCATTAAATCTATTCCAGTCAACGGTAACTTTCAGGCTTTTAAAGCGCTCCTGAATAGAAAAAACATCAACTGTTTTATGCCCTTTTCCTTCAAACACTATTTCGCCAGCATCATTCTGAATTGGACGAATATTTTGCTTTATCAAGAGCTCTTTATTATCTTCAGGCGAAAGCTGGCAGAGCTTCTCTTTATAAAGCAACAAAATTCCGGCTGAGATATTTCGAACAGCTGAAATACTCCTACGATCATCGGTACTCTCATAGTCTTCAATCCCAATTTGAATTGAATCTATGGCATTTGCAATTATGCTCAAAACTACTCCTTGTAAGCTAACGCTTAGTTTTTCGGTTTATCCGCAAGAACGTATTGTTATTTTATTACAGATTATTAATAATATTTAAAATATAAGATGTTCTAGATATTAACTACTCCAATAATCCATAACCTCACAAGTAGGAAAGTATTGTTTCTCAGTAAGCTTGTTTAATCTGTGATCCCATGTTTCGAATGCTACAAATGGAATAATCCAAAAGATCATCCCTCCTACACGGTCCAAGCTTCTAAGTTTAGCATTACCCGCAATGTCTATTCCTAAAGTTATTCTATTATACCATGGGCCAATATGAACCTCACTCCAGTTTTTATATGTTGAATTAATTTCAAACTGTCCACTTTCAAAACTTCCATCTATTTCAATTGTTTTTTGAACGGCTACACAGCCATTTGAAATTGCTTCAAACATTAAACCTGAATTAGTATAGGTGATATTCACATAATCTATATTTTTATGCTGCTTAATATTCATAGATTTTTTATGCGTAGTATCTTTAGTAAATGGCCAAATATGTGTAGAAAATAATGCCTGTATATTTTCAGTAGCCTCCATCTTATTTTCATAAGTCCCACCAAGATTTTCTAAATTAACATCCTTATTGAAATCAACATTATTTACTGGTCCAGAAGCACAAGCACAAAGCTGAATCAGCATAGTAAATATGAATATAAATCGAAAATATGTCATGTTTTTTTGCTCAGTATTATATTAAAGAAAAACTATTAAAATATTTAGAATCGAGCCAATTATTTCATTCAATAAATATCACATAGGTGATATTATAAAATAACGCCTCAAACACCGGCTTGTGAATGTTGGCAGTTTTTTTGCCACGCAAAAAAGGTGACGATGTTTACAAGTCCAGTGCTTTGACTTGTTGAACGAAGCCGCTACGCGACAGAAAAGCAAAAAACTCACCATCAACAATAATTCCTCTACACACTCATCCAACGAGTGCGACTACTAGAGGATGTTCAAATGAATAAGACCCAACAAAATAAGTTCAATTCACTTTACCAGAAGCATGTTAGCGCATTACAGCGTCAAGGCAAGGCTGATTCTACTGTTGATGTGTATTCTCGTGCTGTTCGTCGCATCACCGAGTTCTACGACCAGTGTCCCGACAAGCTCACTCTTGACCAACTGAAGGATTACTTCACCGCATTGATTCAAAGCCATTCCTGGAGCACCGTTAAAGTGGATCGTAACGGCCTCCAATTCTTCTATAAACACGTTCTGAATAAAGACTGGCAGTGGGTTGAAATCGTCAAACCACCTCAGAAAAAAGTACTACCTGATATTCTAACTATTCGTGAAATTGAACGCCTAATTAATGGCACACGAGAGCTGCGTTATCAGACGTTTATTCTTGTAGTGTACAGCATGGGTTTACGATTAGGTGAAGCGCTTAACCTCAAAGTCGGCGACATCGACAAAGAGCGAATGAAAGTTCACATCCGCATGGGCAAAGGTAAAAAAGATCGATTCGTGACATTACCCCAAGTCAGCCTAATGGCCATGAGAAAATATTGGAGCACACATCGCAATCCTTCTTTCATCTTCCCAGCGGGTAAAAATCCAGAGCAACGTCACACAGCAAAACAATTTATGGATCGCGGTGGCTTGCAGAAATCTATCCGTGCGATTTGCAAAGACTGCGGTATCAATAAACACATCTATGTTCACAGTTTGCGTCATTGCTACGGTGCTCACCTGGTTGAATCAGGTTTAAACCTTCGAGCGATCCAGCACGAGATGGGTCATGAATGCCCAAAGACAACCGCAATTTATACTCAACTCACTGATGTCACTCAGCAAAAAACGGATGCGATTATTAATCGCATGATCAAGCGATTAAATATCAGACTTGATGGCGAGGTGTGACATATGAACACCTCCTTTCAGCATTCAACTCAGCTAGCCGATATTGCAAGGCAATACCTTCCTTTATTAAAAAAGAATAATCCGGTAACGGAAAATCAGTGGTCTGCTTTAAACGCAATCATTGGCTGTCGAACCCAGCAGTATGGTCAAATTTATTTGGCCTGCAATGAGTGCCACACTCATACCAGCCATTATCAATCCTGTGGCCATCGCAGCTGCAATAGCTGTCAAAACCATAGCGCTACGCAATGGCTCGATAGGCAACAGCAAAAGTTATTACCCGTTGATTACTTCATGGCAACGTTCACTTTACCTTTTGAATTAAGAGCACTGGCTAGCGCTAATCAAAGCTTGATTTACTCATTACTCTTTCAATGTGCCACTTCAACATTAAAGGACTTTGGGCGTAATGAAAAAGGCTTTCATGCAGAATTAGCGATGACGGCCGTATTGCATACGCACACTCGAAAACTCGACTATCATCCGCATATTCACATCGTTGTGCCAGCAGGAGGCATCAACAAAAATAGAAAGGAATGGCGTAAAATTAAAACGAAATATCTATTTAATGGATTCAAATTAGCGATGGTATTTCGAGCCAGAATGATATCAGCAATCAAAGAAGCAGGATTGTCGGTGCCCGACAATCCTAGAAAGTGGGTGGTGCAATGCCAGCATATTGGCAAAGGTTTACCTGCCATCAAATACCTTTCACGCTACTTGTATAAAGGTGTTATTAGCAATCGCAATATTATTGCGAACGATGGTGAAAATATTACCTTTCAATATACCGATAGCCATACGAAAAAGGTCATGACTCGAAAACTAAAAGGCGAAGACTTTATTGCCTTGGTATTGCAACACACCTTGCCGAAAGGTTTTCGACGAGCTAGGGATTATGGTTTTTTACATGGGAATGCCAAGAAATTATTGACTCTTATTCAGATCGTACTGAAAGCAAGGCTGCCAGTAATTGTTAAAACTGAAAGACCAAAATTTATCTGTAAATGCTGCTGCTCGCCAATGAACATCATTGGTTTTAGTAAAAAGAAACGACCGCCATTAAACGCAAATTAATGAACTCACTGATGCCGTGAGCGATTCACCGAATAATAGAGGAGTTTTATTTAATAATGAGTTGTGCTTAAATTTTATCGCCAGCGATGGTGAGGCTTAATGATACCTACCAAAAATAGAGATGATGAATTTCATCTCTATTTACCTCGATTCAGAAATAGATAAATACTATAAATAGAAAAGCAACCCGCCTAGATTTGCCGGGTTCGTTCAACAATAGGATAGGTCGCGGCTTCGCGCGACTTATCCTTATTCGTTATGCATTATTTAGCCTACAGTACCTCTTCTAATTCATTTTCCAAGGCTTGAATTTGATTGACAATATTAACAAACTTTTTTCCAAATTCCGTAAACTCATATTCAACTCTTGGTGGAATCTCCGGAAATGAATTCTTCTTTAAAATGCCAAATCTTACGTTTGTTCTTAAACAGTCATTTAGTACTTTAGTACTTAAACCATCAACATTCCGAACCATTTCACCTGGCCTATAAATGCCATTTGAAATTAATTCGAGAACAGTTAATGACCATTTGCAGCGGAAAATTGACTCAATTAGCCCACCTGTTTTTTCAGGTGAAATTTTTCTTTGGTACTTAAAACCAGGGCTCATAATAACTACTACCAAAAAGTGCCTACCCTACCAAAAAGTGCCTACTTTTCAATGAGGCAGATTATTAATACATTATTAGTTCGAGAACAAGCATGCAATGTTTGTGAAATAGAAACAAGTCAAATTAATACTTAATGGAGCAATAAATGTCCAATACAAAGAATGAAGTAGCATACATTATTGGTGGAACTAGCGGCATAGGCATGGCAACTGCAAAGTTACTTCTGGAACAAGGAATATCAGTCTGCATTACAGGCCGAAACCCAAAACATATAGAGTCTTCTCAGCATGAGCTCAGCGGATTAGGGAAAATGGAGATTTATAAATGTGACTTATATAAAATTGAAGATATAAAAGCTTTAGTCGGAAAAATAGACAATGAATCTCGACACGTGAAATTCCTTGTAAATGCAGCAGGCTGCTTTACACCAAAGAGCTTTTTAGATCATAGCCTTGAAGATTATAACGCCTACCATGAGATTAATAGAGCCTTATTCTATATTACTCAGTCGGTCGCCAGAAATATGAAAGAATACGAATCTGGTTCGATTGTCAATATTGGTTCTATGTGGGCAAAACAGGCAATTAAAGCAACACCGTCATCTGCATATTCTATGGCTAAAGCTGGAGTTCATGCATTGACTCAACACCTTGCGATTGAGCTGTCTGATTGTGGCATCAGAGTTAATGCTGTTTCTCCTGCAGTCGTGAGAACAGCAGTGTATGAAAGCTTCATTCCAATTGATCAGATCGATTCGACTCTATCTTCATTTAACAGTCTTCATCCAATTGGCCATCATGGTGAACCGCTAGATGTCGCTAATGTAATTAAGTTTCTGCTTTTGGAAGAAAGTTCTTGGGTAACAGGAGCAATTTGGGATGTTGATGGCGGAGTCATGGCAGGTAGGAATTAATATTCATCTCGGAGCTGGTATAAAACCCAGCTCTGGACTGCATAACGCTTTGCTAATGGGCAAATGTTTGATGGCGGTTTTTGTGCGTGTTTTTGCACAAAAAGTGACAGCGAATATTTGTCCTATTGAGCTTCTTGTTAGGCATTTTTATTTAGTATATTTGTAGGAATTCCATCAAGGCTTACCTGATTTTTTTGTTCCCAATAGTCTTTTATGCCATCTTCGCCTTTTTTGGTAGCCCAGTCATTGAGTTGTTCTCGCCCTTCCACAAAGTCGAAAAATGGTACTGACATACCACATGAAGTTTGAACCATTTCAATAGATAGCTTGAATATTTGTCTTGCTCCAGCAATTGGAGAGAACTGGCAATATAGCTGACTCCATTCTGGGTCATTGTGGTGAATTGCAGTTGCATCACCGTACAATCGCAGAATCATCGGATTACCTTCGAATGCTGCGAACATTATCGTCATTCTTGGGTGTGTCTGCACATGAGCTGCGGTTTCGTTACCGCTACCAGTTACATTAAGCCAAGCTATTGTATTGCAGTCTAGGACTTTGAAAGAATCCATGCCTTTTGGTGAAATGTTAACTTTGCTTTCATCTGTGGCTGTGCCAACAAAATATATTTTTTGTTTGGAAATAAAATTAATATGCTTTTCAGATAGTTTGGAAAATTGTTGACCCATATTACGATAATTCCTTTTAGTGCCTAACGCCTCGTTAAGAGGCAAATAATATGTTGGCTAAAATAAGCGACGCAGGAGCAAAAGCCAACTGTTATTTGTCCTGCTTTAACGACTTGTTAGTTTTCCCGCGTAAATTGGTAACTAAAGCATCACCAATGAGCAGATTAGCCAAGGCTAGAAGCTCTTTGCATAATGCAATAATTGAATAATACGATTTTTGACTATACTCGTTCGATAATCACCACGAGAGATTCCTGCAGAACTTCCAAAGTCTTTACGAGTCCAAGTATTTTTAATAAATTCAAATTCCGCATCACGGTACTTTATCCAATGTAGCTGTGCAGCTACCAACTCCGACTTTCTTGCTTCTGGTAATTTTGACTTAATTACCTCAGAAGCTTTAATCAACTCTTCATCTAAAAAAATCAGATAATTATCATAGGCAATCAAAAAGTCTCGCGTGCTATTTTGAGGATTACCAATATCTGTCAAATAAATAATTTCTCGTTTTTCAAACTCACCAATCAAATCTGGCGCATCAGGGTTATCGACCGCATACACCCCTACAACAAATCCTATTAACAACAAACACCCAAGGATGCACTTATTAGCTATACTCTGTTTTATTTTTACCATTTTGCATAAACTCCTTTATTATATATATTCCATTCTGCCTGCCTTCTATTTTTCAAGCCTCGGCTAACTTTTCCTTGAGACTTATCCCAAGCTTTCCAAGCGTTTTCTAGTGTAGTGTAAGAAGTTGTTGCCGATGGGTCGTTAACCATTTTTAAAACAGATGAACTAGAGAAGCCAGCTAGACCTATATTAAAGGCTAGTATAACCATTGCATCAAATTGATGTTGAGTAACACTAACCTTCACCTTGTTTCTTATGTTGTTAACAAAAGGGGCAAGATCTGCTTTTAATAAAGAAAGTGCTTCAGCCTCCGTCAAACCACCTTTAAATTTTGACCAATCTGATTTAGCTATCAAATGTCCATAACCGATAGTTGCTCCCTCTACCCAGGCTGTAATATCTTTACCTGTTTGGTCGTCGTAAGGGGTAGTCGCTAATTCTTCAATCGACTTTAAAAGATTAATACCTTTTTGACCAAAGAACATAGAAATTCCCGATTTAGCCCCAACTTTAGTCGCGACCAAATGTTTGAAGGTTTTACCATTCGCGTCAACTAAACCATCTGGACGAATCATTTTTATAATATTTTTCTGAAAAATTTCTATTCGCTTAACCGTGTTTGGTCCTGATTTTCCATCTATTTTTAAAGGAATTGGAAAACCAACTAATTTATGCTGGTTAAGCAAACTTTGCACCACTTTAACGTCTGATATATTGTTCTTACCTTTATTTCCAACTGATGCTATTATTTTTTTCATTTTATTTTCCTTAATTTATGAAACTATTTTCTATAATTTTTGATAAAAGGTGGTCAAATTCTGAAACACGTAAGTATCTCAGAGTGAAAACTAACGCCTGCGTCACGGGTGGCGAAAAGCGCAGCTTTTTGACATCCCGTGCACGCACTTGTTAGAAGTTTTTTCGCTCATTATTTACCTACTGGAATATGGTAAGTTGTAAAATACCGACCTAATTGTTCACTAACGCTTTTGTTGTGGGGCGGCGAAACGTAGTGAGGAACGAGCGAAGTTTAACCGTCCCAGCACCGCAGGTGCGAGCACCAACTGATTGTTAACTATATCCAGTTAGCTCTAGCCAATGAATATTAAGTGTATCAGAAGCCGTATTCTTTCTTAATAAGCAATCTCTCACCATCTTTTCCAGAACATATTTATTGTAACTAACATCATCACCAATCATTTCAACAACATAAGAATGAGCAATATCAAACTCATCCGACGAGAGATTAGAGTGTATTACTCGCTCTAAACCTAGCAGCGCTATACCTTTCAATAATGTTTTCCGGAATACTCGACTTCAGCAGAATCACCATCATTTGCCATAAGCTGAACAAGGAATTATCGCTTGCTCAGACTGCCAAATTTCAGGAGTTGGTATTGGAATGTAACAAAAATAATTGTTAGTATCTAGAATTCCAAAGTTAGGGCAACGACTACCCACTTGACGCAGCTCTTGAAATCAGCAATTTCGGCAGGCATTTCTCGATTATCTTCGTGAGCTGAGAGAACCCTACTATTACTGCAAATTGTTCTATATAAATTACTCAAAGCTAATTCAGTGTAACAGTGGTTTATGCGACACGATGTCGCATAAACCCTTATATATGGGAAAGGCGAACAAGAGGAAAATTCCTTTAAGATCATAGCACTATCCCTGTTAATAATTTAAACAACACTATATTCAGATGTCGCTTTTGTCAATTTGATATCAAATAATACTCATTGTCGGTTAATCCAAGTCATATTTATCTAAGCCATATTTCTTATATTTTTCATATACTTAACAATTAATCCTAAATGCTGATAGGCGAACAGTCACATCCAACTATGCTTGTTTTATACATAAGGATTATGCCTATGCGACTACAACAAGAATTTAATAATGCCGTTCGTTTAGCCAATTATTCTCTGGCCACAGAACGCTCATACTGGGGCTGGGTTCGGCAATTCTTGCACTTTCATAATATGCGCCATCCAGCTGACATGGGAGGGCCTGAAATTTCTCAATTTTTAAGTCACTTAGTACTTACTAAAAACGTGGCTGTTAATACTCAAAAGCAGGCTTTAAGTGCTCTCGTTTTTTTGTATAAGCAGGTTCTAAAATTCGAAGAGGTTGATATTTCTACTTGGCAATCTGCTAAAAAGCCTAAAAAATTACCTGTCGTTTTTAGTAAACAAGAAGCTAATCAGGTTATTGCTCACTTAACCGGCTCTCCCCTTCTTGCAGCATTGTTAATGTATGGTGCTGGTTTGAGGCTACAAGAAGCGCTTCGTCTTCGGGTAAAAGATATCGATTTTGGTCGCAAGGAAATTACAGTAAGAGAAGGCAAGGGAAATAAAGATAGAATAACGATGTTACCTGAAAAAGCCGTTCCATTTCTCCATTCCCATATCGATGAATGCCAGCGCTTACATCAAAAAGCACTGAATGAAGGTATTGTATTTGTGCATCTACCTAATGCCCTTGCCAAGAAATATCCGAATGCGGGTAAAGAACTTGCTTGGCAGTATATTTTTGCGAGCGATACATTAAGCAAAGATCCTCGATCAGGAAATATGGGGCGTCATCACTTAACCCCAAGAACAATTCAGCGGGGTGTTAAAGAAGCAATTAAGAAAGCGAATATTCATAAACACGCAAGCTGCCATACGTTTAGGCATTCTTTTGCTACGCATTTATTAGAAAGTGGTTACGATATTAGGACAGTGCAGGAGCTTTTAGGCCATGCCGATGTGAATACGACGATGATTTATACCCATGTATTAAACAAAGGTGGTCGCGGGGTGATTAGCCCCGCTGATAGTTAAAGCAGATTGTTTCAACTATCGAGTTAATAAAGAGTTAAGAAAACTCTCCATGTGCCTGCTGGTCAGCATGGTACGAAGATCGAACCATTGGGCCACTGGCAACGTGTTTAAAGCCAAGCTCTGTCGCAATTCTGCCAAGCTCGTCAAACGCTTCTGGTGTTACAAAGCGATCCACTGGTAAGTGGTTTTTACTTGGCTGCAGGTATTGCCCTAACGTAATCATGTCGACGTTGTGTTCACGAAGGTCTTTCATTACTTCGATCACTTCTTCGTCGGTTTCACCTAGGCCTAGCATGATGCCAGATTTGGTTTTGACCTGTGGGCAACGTTC
The DNA here is from genome assembly GCA_963851095.1 of uncultured Gammaproteobacteria bacterium. Classification (GTDB taxonomy): domain Bacteria; phylum Pseudomonadota; class Gammaproteobacteria; order Pseudomonadales; family Oceanobacteraceae; genus Oleispira. Next base: position 13,166 of record CAWKOX010000001.1, read on the forward strand.
TTTGTATTTTTGCAGAAGCTCTAACGACCATTTGTAGTCTGAACCTGGGCGCGATTCTTTGTACAGGCGCGGTACGGTTTCTAGGTTGTGGTTGAATACGTCAGGAACGTTATCTTCCATAATCGCCAGTGCTACATCCATACGGCCACGGAAGTCAGGAACCAGCACTTCAATTTCGATGGTTGGACTCAGTGCGCGTGTTTCACGAATACAGTCGACGAAGTGTTGTGCCCCCCCGTCACGCAAGTCATCACGGTCTACCGAGGTGATTACTACGTATTTTAGTTTCATGTCGGCAATGGCAATGGCCAAACTTTTGGGTTCGTCTTTGTTCAGTTCATTCGGACGACCATGGGCTACGTCGCAGAATGGGCAACGACGTGTACAGATGTCTCCCATAATCATGAAGGTGGCCGTTCCACCACCAAAGCATTCGCCTAGGTTTGGGCAGTTGGCTTCTTCACAAACGGTATGCAATTTGTGTTTGCGTAGTTTTTCTTTGATTTCACTGATTTTTGGTGACGCAGGTATGCGTACTCGAATCCAATCTGGCTTGCGCGGCATGGTTTCGGTTGGAATTACTTTTATTGGAATTCGGGCGACTTTTTCAGCCCCTCGAAGTTTTTCGCCTTGTACTGCGCGTTGCGTTTTTGGCTTGGCAGTTTTCTCTAAATCAGTCATAAACACCTAGTACGGCTAGTGGCTCTTGAGTGAGCGTTTTATGCGGGAAGTTCGATGTGCTTAGTATACTGCAAGCAATGTGTTAAGTGGTGCTTTAACTGTGTGCTTACGCGTTCGAATACGGTTTTTTGATTTTCGTCAGTTAACCATTCACTGGCTAGCAGTTCGGTTTTCATTTGTGTCATGGCCATTCCTGCGTACCCACAAGGGTTTATGCGCTGGAAAGGCTCCATGTCCATATCGATGTTGATCGCTAGGCCATGAAAGGAGCGGCCTTGTTTTATACGTAGGCCTAGTGAGGCTATTTTGGCATCGCCTATGGATTGTTGCACATAAACACCAGGGGCATCTTTTTTGGGCGCGCTATCAATTCCAAAGTCTTTTAATGTGGCCACAATGGCATCTTCGATGGCGCTGACCAGTTCTCGTGGTCCCCAGCCTTTGCGTTTAATGTCGATCATCAAATAAACGACGAGCTGGCCTGGGCCATGATAGGTTACTTGACCACCACGATCGCTTTGTACCACGGGAATATCACCCGCGAATAAGACGTGTTCTGGCTTTCCGGCTTGGCCTTGGGTAAAAACTCGATGGTGTTCCAATAGCCAGATTTCGTCTGGGGTGCTGTCATTTCTGTTTTGGGTGAAATGCAACATTTTTTCGTGTATTTGATGGTAGTCCAGTAGGCCTTCTTCAGGATTTTCGTTATAAAAATCCCGCACGATGAGGGTTGAATCATCATGTTGTATATCTTTAGTAAGGTCTTCTACTGGCCCTGTCATCACATTACCATTTTTACACATTCAAGTGATGTGAGTTCTGTATGCAGCTTGGCTAGCTGATCTTCACCCGTAGCGGTAATGTACAGTGTAATCGAGCGGAACGTGCCTTTAGCACTGTCTTTTGCGTGTACTTTACTCATATCGAGGTTGGCATCATAGCGACGCATCACTTCGATAATAATGGTGTCATAGCCTGCAATACATTGCCCAACTACTTTTATTGGGTAGTTGGCACAAGGGAATTCTATTTTAGGTGCGTCTTTTGGTACACTAGCACCCTTTGGTAGGGTGCTTTTAATCGGCATTTTCATTTCTATTTACCTGTTCTTGGCTTTTACGCCTAACCTTCACCGCCAAACAACTTTATAAAGAATAGCTTAATGCCATCCCAAAGGCGGCTGAAGAAACCAGATTCCGTTACATCGGTTAAAACAACTAATGAACGCTCAGCTAATACTTTATCGTTTAAGCGAATGGTTAAAGTACCTTGGCTATCACCGGTATTAAGCGGTGCTTCTATAAATTCATTCGTCAGTGTTTCAATTTCTAATTGTTCTTTCGCGCCGCGTGCGATGGTGATGAATAAGTCATTCGCGATGCCGACATCAAATTGTGTTTCTTCACCAAACCAAACCGGTAGCGTTTTGATGCTATCGCCTGCTTGATATAAGCGATGGGTTTCAAAGTAGCGGAAGCCATAGGTTAATAACTTTTGCGTTTCTGTTGCGCGAGCATTTTCGCTTTTAGTGCCCATCACTACTGCAATTAGACGCATACCATTTCGCTCGGCAGAGGCGGTTAAGCAAAATCCTGCTTCATCGGTATGGCCTGTTTTTAAGCCATCAACACTTGGGTCGCGCCATAAAAGTTTGTTGCGGTTTGGTTGGCGAATTTTATTGAATTCGAAATATTTTTCTTTATACAGTGAATAGTATTCTGGGTGATCGTTAATAATTGCTTGCGCTAAAATGGCCATGTCGCGAGCACTAGAGAAGTGACCTTTTGCTGGCCAGCCCGTGGCATTTTTAAACTGAGTATTCACCATACCCATACGCTGTGTATGTTTATTCATAAGATCAACAAAGGCGTCTTCTGAACCGGCTACGTATTCTGATACGGCAATACTGGCATCGTTACCCGATTGAATAATAATGCCTTTGATAAGATCGATTAATGCAACATCGCGGCCTTCGCGGATGAACATTTTTGAACCGCCCATTTTCCAAGCTTTAATACTGACAGGAACCTGGTCTTGTTCATTCAGGTTGCCTAAAGCCAATTCGTGAGTGGCTAAATAGCTCGTCATCATTTTGGTCATACTGGCCGGCGGCAATTGCTTGTCAGCATTTTTCTGAACTAAGATCTCGCCACTGGCGGCATCCATTAGCACGTAGGCTGTTGCGTTTAAAACAGGTGGTTTTGGAATGATTACCGAGTTCGCGTGAACCGATGACATTGCGCAGCTAGCGGTAATAACAACCGCTATGCTGGCTTTAACAATTTTTAAAAATTTCATAAGCGTATAATTTAAATAATATATAGGTGAATTTAAAAAGTGAATTCTATAAATGATGGCCGCATTGTATCAGTTCAAACGCCCGCATCATAGCTGGTGTGCCGCGAGCACTAGCGGATTAGGCAGTTGATTGTTGTTCAAAATGGAAATGACTTTATCCATTTCCTGCCCTTCTGGTATGGGGCCAATTCTTACTTTATGCAAGCTACGGGTATCGTTCGTTATTATATCCACAGGCCACTGCTGCAAGGCTTGAAGTTTTTGCTGTAAAGCTTTGGCTGATTGCTCGTTACTTAACGCAACCACTTGCAGCCATTTTTCTGGGCCTTTAGACGGAGCAGAAATAACTTCTAAACTCACGGCTGCCGTTCCCATCTTATGAATCCCCAGCTTTACCGCAGCGGCGTAAGACAAGTCGACAATTCGGCCTTCATGAAATGGCCCACGATCATTCACTCGTACGATCACAGATTCTTGATTATCCAGACGCGTTACTTTGACATAACTCGGAATCGGCAAGGTTTTATGCGCTGCCGTCATCTGATACACATCGTAAATTTCACCATTTGAGGTCGCATGACCATGAAACTTCATGCCGTACCAAGAAGCAAAACCTTGCTGTTTAAACCCTGCGCCTTGCGACATCACGGCATATTCTTGGCCTAGCACCGTATAGCGACGCGGATTTCCCATTGAGCTTAAGGGTTCTGCTTTCACTTCTGCATCTTTCAAAGAGGCAGGGTCTAATATCGGATTCGGTAGAAAGTCTTGAGCGTGTTGATAACGCCCAGTACTACAAGCGCTTATGTTCAATAAGCTGATAAAAAGGCCGATCAAAGTGATCAGCCTTATAGAGTGGGGAATATTCATAAGGGGTTTTAAATTATTTAATCGCTTGGCTTAGTTGGTAAACGGCCATGGCGTACATTCTGCTGTGGTTGTAGCGAGTAATGACATAGAAGTTATGATTTCCTAACCAGAACTCAGCCCCCTCTTCGCCCATCAGTTTTACTAAGGTTGCACTCGCATCATCGGCAACCTCTTCGGTTGGCATAACGCCCAATGCTTTTAGTTCGCCAGCGGTCCACTTAGGCTTTAAACGATCATTAACCGCTTCTTCGTAGTCAGTGCCTTTTACCTTAACGCGCTGAGTGACCGCTTCGTCTTGCTTCCAGCCATGACGTTTAAAGTAGTTAGCCACACTGCCAATGGCATCCGCTTTATTGGTCCATAAGTCTTTTTTATTATCGCCGTCATAGTCAATGGCGTAATAACGGTAGCTGCTAGGAATAAACTGACCATAACCCATAGCGCCAGCATAAGAGCCTTTAACATCACCAGGGTTTACGCCTTGCTCTTGGCTTAATACAAAGAACTCTTTGAGCTCACGCCAAAATAGAGAACGCTTTGGGTAGTCAAATGCTAAGGTCGATAAAGAATCCAGTACGCGATAATTACCTTGGCGTTTTCCATAGAAGGTTTCAACGCCGATAATGGCGCCAATGATTTCTTTAGGTACACCAAATTCTTTTTCTGCTTTCGCTAACAGTTCAGCATTATCTTTTAGAAATTGCTTACCTTCTTCAATGCGTTTTTCTGTTAAGAAAATTTTGCGATAGTCGGCCCACGTTTTGGTTTTTTCAGCGGGGCGAGAAATAGCGGTCAATACTGACTCTAAACGCTCAGCTTGAGAGAGCCAGGCTTTTGCTTGCTCAGGCTTTATGCCGTGTTCTGCTTCTAGTTCTTTTGCAAATTCGTTGAAACGTTCATGCTGTTCGTAGCCTGCATTAACTACGGTGCTGCCCATAAGTGCTGCACATGTGCTAATCAGTAATGCGATTTTTTTCACAATAACTCCTATTAATTTCGGTATAACGTGGTGACGATGATTATTTTAAAGTGTCTATTTAACATCATGAGTATACATCGACATCATAATGCCAAAACCAGCCAATAAGCTAACGACCGATGTTCCGCCCCAGCTTACCAGAGGTAAAGGCACTCCGACCACCGGTAATAGCCCACTAACCATGCCGATGTTCACAAAAATATAGATGAAGAAGGTTACAATTAAACTGCCTGATAACAAGCGCCCAAAGAGCGTACTGCATTTTGCCGCGATGTGAAGACCACGTAGCAGTATGAGAAAATATAACGTGAGCAATAGCAATACGCCGATCAGCCCTAATTCTTCAGCCAATACCGCAATAATAAAATCCGTATGACTCTCTGGTAGAAACTCTAATTGCGATTGAGTTCCCTGCATCCAGCCTTTTCCTTCAATTCCGCCAGAACCAATCGCTGTTTTTGATTGAATAATATTCCAGCCCGAGCCCAGCGGATCACTTTCAGGATTTAAAAATGTCAGTACCCTCTGCTTCTGATAACTGTGCATCACAAAAAACCACATTAAGGGCGCACAAGCGGCAACCGTGCCAATCATCGAAAAGATAATCCACCACGGCATGCCTGAAAAAAAGAGCACAATCAGCCCCGAGGTGCCAATAAGAATCGAGGTCCCTAGGTCGGGTTGTTTCAAAATCAATACCAAAGGAATCGCAATCAGTCCCATCGCTTTGGCTAAAGTAAATAACTTAGGCGGCGAGCCTTTCGTTGCCATATACCAGGCGACTAATAACGGCAGGGCTAACTTCATTAATTCTGACGGCTGAAAACGTGGCAAACCCGGAATGGCCAACCAGCGCTGAGCGCCTTTACCTGTCACGCCCATTACTAATACGCCGACCAAGGCAAGGATTCCTAACAAATATGCCCAAGGGGCCAGTAGTTGATAAATTCTGGGCGGTATTTGCGCGGCCACGACCAATACCGTAAAGCCAATCAGGTAATGGATCGCTTGTTTTTGCACCATTGCGATACTTTGTCCACTGGCACTATAAAGTATCAGCAAGCCCGAAGCGCAGAGTACGATAAGTAAAATAAGCAAAGGAAGATCTATATGAATGCGGGCAAATAATACCTTGCTGCGCTCAAAGCCTGCTTGGTTAGCTCCCGCAACGGGCATTTGATGACTAAAATCAGTACTTGCCATTAGCCTTGTGCTCCTAACAAATATTCCTGCATAACCGCTTTCGCAACAGGCCCAGCTGTTCGACCAGCAGACTCTCCGTTTTCAATAATCACGGCAATGGCAATGGTTGGGTTTTCGACCGGGGCAAACGCAACAAATAATGCATGATCTCGATTACGCTCGGCCATGGTTTCAGAATCGTATTCTTCGTGCTGTGCAATACTCACAACTTGCGAGGTCCCTGTTTTAGCAGCCATGGTGAAGTTCAAGTTATGTCTCAAGGAACGCCCTGTGCCTTTATAGCTAGTAATAACGGCATCCATCGCTTTAAACATTTTGTCCCAGTTTTTAGGATCTTTTAATATAATATTATCGAGGGCCTTAGAATCATCAACCGTGGAGTCGCCCCCTAAGGTGTCCATTAAGCGTGGCGTGTGCCATTCACCCTTTGCCGCTAGCACTGCGGTAGCGGTTGCTAGCTGCATAGGGGTTGCCAACATAAAGCCTTGGCCAATCCCTAAATTCAACGTATCGCCCGCATACCAAGAGCGGCGACGTTTATCTTTTTTCCATTCGCGGTCAGGCAATAAACCCGACAATGCATTAGGCACGTCTAAGGTCATATTGCGACCAAAGCCAAATTGGGCCAAAAACGGCGAGATTTCATCAACGGTGGTTTTAAACGCGGCATCATAAAAGTAGGTATCGCACGACTCTACAATCGCATCATGCAGGTCTACATGGCCATGACCCGTTCGTTTCCAGTCACGATATAAGCGGTCATCGTTTTCTAGCTTGTACCAACCATTGTCGGCAATTTTATCTTTCCAAGTAACCGCTCCGGCTTCTAAAAACGACAAACCCAAAAATGGTTTCAAGGTCGACGCCGGTGGATATTGTCCGCGAATCGCGCGATTGAATAACGGTAGGTCGGGATTTTTACGTAAGCCTGAATACTCTTTATGGGAAATCCCCGTCACAAATGAGTTCGGGTTATAACTCGGGTTGCTGTACTGCGTTAAAATGCCTCCTGTCGCAACATCGATGGCAACAACGGCACCACGGTAGCCTTCCATCGCCTTAGCAGCCGCTTTTTGCAAGCGTAAGTCCAAATGCAATACCAAATCTTTACCCGGCACGGGGTCAACTTGCTCGATCACTTGTAAGATTCGCCCTCGGGCATTGGTTTCTACTTTCTGATAACCAACCTGCCCGTGCAACGCCTCTTCGTAACGTTTTTCGATGCCTAATTTACCGATATGCTTAGTCGCACTGTATTGTTTTTTATCGAGTCGCTGCGTTTCTTTTTCGTTAATACGGCCAACATACCCAAGGGCATGAACGGTCAATTCACCTTCAGGATAATGGCGTACGAGGCGTGCTTCCACATCGATGCCTGGCAAATAAAAACGGTTTACCATCACTTGTGCAATTTCTTCTTCCGTTAGCTGATACTTAACAACGACGGCTTCATAAGGGCGACGTCTGTATTTTAAACGCTTAAGGAATTGCTCTTCATCGCGTTCGCTGATTGAAATTACACTTTTTAAATACGATAAGGTTGAATCAACATCGCTCACCCGTTCTTTTATAAGCGTCAGACTGTAGCTAGGCACATTTTCAGCCAGCAATACGCCATTGCGATCGTAGATTAAGCCTCGGTTGGGGGCGATAGGTCTAAGCTGAATGCGATTATTTTCAGACAGGTCTTGATATTTTTGGTGTTCAACAATTTGTAAAAATGCGATGCGGCTCGCTAACACGGAGAGTAAAATAAAGATAAATATCGTGATGAAGATGGCGCGACTGCGAAACAGCCTTTGTTCTGCTTGTTTATTTCTGAACGAATTCCCCCGCATTCCTACTTCTCGCTTTTTTTATTATTAGCTACTGATTAGGTTGATCTTATTTATGGTACGGATGATTTTGCAGAATCGTCCAAGCACGATAAACCTGCTCTGCCATTACAATACGGACGAGGGGATGTGGCAAGGTTAAATTTGATAGTGACCAGCGCTGGTTAGCACGCGCCATAACGTCATCGCTCATGCCATCGGGGCCACCAATTAATAAACAGATGTCTTTGCCATCCATTCGCCAATTGGCTAATTGCTCGCTCAGCTGCTCGGTGCTCCAGGGCTTGCCTTTAACATCGAGAGCCACCACCCATTCTTGAGGTTTGATGGCTTTTAACAGCATTTCGCCTTCTTGCTGTTTAACCTTAGCCACGGAGGTGCTTTTACCTCGGTGACCGCTGGCGAGTTCCACCAGCTCTAAGCTGCAATCAGAAGGTAGACGCTTGGCATATTCTTTATAGCCTTGCTCTACCCAAGATGGCATCTTTTGACCGACGGCTAATAATCGTAATTTCATAGGTCTACTTTCTTATGAGTCTACGATTATTCTACGTCTTGCGACTCTTCAGCTTGCTCTTCGCTAGGCTCGCCCCATAGGCGTTCTAGGTCGTAAAAGTGACGCGCTTGCTCAGTCATTACATGAACAATCACATCACCTAAATCTAATAACATCCAATCAGATGAATCACGACCTTCAGCACCAAGAGGTTTTAGACCTTTTGCTTTTGCTTCGGCAGACGCATTATCACAAACGGCTTGGGCGTGTTTTTTAGACGTACCCGTCGCTAGGATCATGTAATCAGTTACCGAAGTACGGCCTCGTACATCAATTACTGTGATGTCTTTAGCTTTCAGTTCTTCTAGAGCATTGATAACTAATTGTTTAATTTCTTCAGGTTGCATTGAGTCTTCGCTTTCGCTTTCAGTCAAATTTATAAAGTTGGTATTCTGCTATGTACTTTAATACGGCATCAGGGGTTAATAATTGAGCCCCTTTACCCTGCGCTAGCAAGCTACGCAAATACGTTGCAGATACATCTAATAAGCGCCAATTTAGGCGAATTAGCTTTCCGTTTGTGCATTCTAACAAATTATCCAGCTCTGTGGCGTGTTGTTTCAGCCATTGGCCTTGTAATGTAGTGTATGGGAACTGATTTTCGTGACCTCGGTTAATAATTACGAGGTTGGCGAGACCCAAAAACTCATTAATTCGATGCCATTGATGGATAGATTCCCATGCGTCATCCCCAATTACCCAGCTTAGCGCTGTGTTTTTGGGTAATTGTTTTTTTAATTCTTCTAACGTCGCGACACTGTAACTCGGTTGATCGCGTTTTAGTTCGATATCATCAGCAATGATACCGCTTACCCCTTGCTGCGCAAGACTTTCACAGGCCAACTGCACCATCGCTAAACGTTGCTGAGCGCTGGCTTTAGGTTGTTCGCGGTGTGGTGGGACGTTGTTGGGAATTAGACGAACCTCATCAAACCCTGCAAGACGCAATTCTACCGCCATTCGTAAATGGCCGATGTGAATGGGGTCAAAGGTGCCGCCTAATATCGCAATGTGCTTCATTTAAATGGGTTCATTCTTTAGCAAGCTTAGTCGCATAAATAGGTATTTATTCCGCAAAACGGCGTAAATACGTCCATGTAGCCTTGAGCTCGCCATCCATGGCTCCCACATTTGCTACACAAACACCTATTCATACGACTAGGAAACGTTTTGTGTTAATGAATTACTTACGGATTTCACCATCACCCAATACCACATACTTTTGCGATGTTAAGCCATCAAGGCCAACGGGGCCACGGGCGTGAATTTTATCGGTAGAAATACCGATTTCAGCGCCTAAGCCATATTCGAAGCCATCCGCAAAGCGCGTCGACGCATTGATCATTACCGAGCTTGAATCCACTTCAACTAAGAAGCGACGCGATTTAGTGTAATTCTCACTCACGATGGTATCCGTATGATGAGAACCGTGAGTATTAATATGGTCAATGGCTTCATCCAAATCTGCAACGATCTTAATCGATAAGATCGGTGCTAAATATTCCGTATCCCAATCTTCTTCCGTCGCCGCGACTGCGGTGGATAAAAGCGCCATGGTTTTTTCACAGCCACGTAACTCAACGCCAATCGCAATATAAGCCGATGCTAGGTCTGGCAAAATTCTTTCAGCAATATTCTCATGGACCAATAAGGTTTCCATGGTATTACAAGTGCCATAGCGATGGGTTTTAGAATTGATTGCGATGTTAGTTGCTTTCGCTAGATCAGCTTCTTCATCGATATAAACGTGGCAAATACCATCAAGGTGTTTGATCACCGTGACTTTGGCATCACGACTAACGCGTTCGATTAAGCCTTTGCCGCCACGAGGAACGATAACATCTACGTATTCTGGCATGGTGATTAACTCACCCACCGCTGCACGGTCAGTCGTTTCAATAACTTGAACGGCTTGCGCGGGTAAACCTGCATCTTCCAAACCTTTAGCAATGCACAAAGCCAACGCTTGGTTGGATTCAATCGCTTCTGAACCACCGCGTAAAATCGTTGCGTTGCCCGACTTTAAGCACAAGCTTGCCGCTTCGATCGTCACGTTTGGACGCGATTCATAGATAATACCGATAACGCCTAACGGCACACGCATCTTACCCACTTGAATACCGCTTGGACGATAGTTCAAATCGGTAATACCCCCCACAGGATCGGCTAAACCAGCAACCTGCTTTAAGCCTTCTAACATGGTATCGATGCGACCATCGGTTAATTCTAGGCGGTCTAATAATGCGGCATCTAAACCATTTTCTTCACCGCGTGCCATATCTTTTGCATTGGCGACTTTTAGTGCTTCGCGGCTCGCTTCAATCTGCTGTGCAATATTCAATAATGCTTGGTTTTTAACCCCTGTTGTCGCACGAGCCATCGCTCGAGACGCTTTACGCGCTTGCTGACCTAGGGTTTGCATATATTGTTGAATTTCCATCATCGTTCTCTTTATATGTGGACGGCTTTTAATAATCTCTAGATGGCCTCAGTATACAGTGAAGAAAAGCTTTGTTCATCCACTCTTATTTGCAACTATCCTTTGATTGCCACTACACTTATAGCAATTGAACTCTACAGTTGTCTCATCGTTTATGGAAAAGCCTGCCCTTCAGCAAGTTATCATTCTTCAAGTCAAAGTTGTTTATTGCTTATTGGCTGCTTTCGCTCTCAGTATTATTGCGCTGTTAGATTACCTAAAACAGGAGAAAATATTTGCCATTGTTGCCGCAACGTTTAGTGCCTTGCTTATTGTGTATGCCAGCTACCTTCTACTAAGAAGAAAAAAACGCACCGCCCCTTATGTCGAGTGGGCGCTCACATTGTTATTAGGCTGCTTCACAATTTTTGGCATGCAACAAGAAAGCTACGTGGCTCAATGGGTCTATTTTTTCCCCATTTATGTCTTTTTCCTTTTTCCCTTCAACGTTGCTAACTACATCACCCTCACATACAGCGCGGTGATTTTTTTGGTCGTATTGAATAACTTTGATAGTTACATTCGCCTGCAGCTACTTTTCACCTATACCGCCTGCTACTCATTCTCGCTGGTTTACGCACTGGTCAATGAACGCAGTAATATGATGCTATCCAACCTCATTAATACCGACCCCTTAACCCAGGTGTATAACGAACATCAGTTTCATCACAACATGAGCAAAGAAATTACCAGAGCCGATCGTCAGCGCACAGGGCTTGCCCTAATCGCAATTCGTCTGCCAGCGGTCTGGCAGCAGTTAAAAGCCGAAGAATATGAAAATAGAATTGCCAATGCAGGGCACCGATTACAATCGAGCATTCGAGAGTTTGATACCTGCTACCGTTTAAACAACGATGATTTTGTGGTGATGCTGCCTAATAGTAACCGTGAAGACGGTGAAGCTTTATGCAAAAACCTACTGGCCGATATTAGTCGGTCGCGACATGCGCACCAAAATGTATTTTTAATCAAGCTGGCCACCTATAGACCAGAGGATGATAGCTACAGTTTATTAAAACGCGCGGCGTCTCAATTTGAGGAGACGAAATAATGGAACAGCAACAACTCACCCTTCGCATTCAGATTATTTTATATACCTTAGCCGCCTTTGCTATTTGTATTCTCATGATCGACCAATACCGGCAAGGGCTGTATTCGTTGGTACTCTCAAACGCGATTGGTGTTCCTGCTTTTTTATTCAGTGCGATTTATCTGTACATTAACCGTGACCATAGCCCATCGTTATGGGTACACCACCTGTTAATCATATTACTGGCCTCTCTAGCCTTGTATCAGATGCCTGAATACTCCGAGCTGATGATGCACTTTCTATATGCTTTACCTTTGTTTAGCTTCTTTTGCTTACCCATCATCAACGCGACCCTTATTAACATTATTGTTGCAGCGGTTTCTGCACTGATGCTTTGGAACAGTCTAGGCTGGCAAGATGGATTACGCTGGGCCACTAACTATTGTTTATTTCTGGGCTCTGCTTGGTGCTATGCGTATTTAACGCAAATAAAACAAGAATCGCTGCGCCGCTTGGCACTAACCGATCAAGTAAGCGGTGCGTATAATAAGCGCCATTTTTACCATACTTTAGACCGTGAAATTAGCCGCAGCCAAAACTCTAATGACCCTATTAGCCTAATCGCATTGACCATTGATGATTATCATCAAATGATGGATATTCACGGACGCCGCTCTATTAATGGGTTTCTTGCGACCTTTACCGAACGAGCACGCAATATTATTCGAGCAGGCGATGAAGTGTTTCGCTTAGAAGAAGACTTATTCATTTTGCTACTACCCCACTGCCCTAATGACGGTGCGATTGTTTTAATGGAGCGTATTAAGCGTAACTTGCAACAGCAGCCTTGGGATCCAATCCCTGAGCTTAACTTGTCCACCAGCGCGGCGACGGGGGTTTCGGGTGAAACATCTGACGAATTAAAGAAACGCTTGTTGCAAAGTTTAACCAAGCAACAACGAACAACGTTGCAGATAGGGGCATTTTCGGAGCAGTAATCAATTATGCTCGGCACAGTCTGTTAGAACTGTTCGTACTAACTATTAGTACTAACTATTAATACCGAGCCTGATTTTAATCTGTGACTAAACCTTAAACATCAGCAGCGACTAAGCGTACTAAGCTTTGTCGTGAACTGGTTGGCATATCGAGTTTATCGTAATAATCTTCAGGAGCCGTCACCGCGACTTGTGCAAAACCATCTTCAAGAAAGCCCTGCTGCATCGCTTTATTAGAATCGTAATGCAGTGGGTATTCCCCTTGGGTGAAAAATCCCACTACTTTTTGTGCAACCTTGACGTATTTATAAGACGGATGCTGTTCGAGCTTTGGGTAAACTTCGGTTACATAACGTGCCTGTGGAAATTGCTTCAACGCGACAGCCATTCGTGCCCATACTTTACGAATGGTTGGCAGATCAAAATAATTCACCAAGCCCTCGGTGATAATTAATGTCTTCTTCGTTTTATCCAGGCTTCCTAGCAACGCTTCAATGGAATGCGTTCCTGATTCATCTAAGATATTACAAGGCTGAGTCATATGCCCTTCTGCACGACCCAGCTGATCAAGTAATTCTGCTTTGCGGACCGACATTCCTGGTAAGTCACCCTCAACATAATGAATACTAGGATGTGCTTTTTTAATGAGGTAACCACGAGATGATAAACCAGCCGCCAGCTCGACAATTTGCTCAAAGCCTTCTTCAATAGCCTGCTCTACCAAATGGTCTAATACAAAGTGACGCTGCAATAAAAAGGTGTCGATGCTCGCACCCACCATTTTTTGCATAAAGATATTCATCGGCTTTAATGCCCAATAAGCCGCGCGCCCCATTGGCGTTACAAACTGTTTATGAGATAAACCGTTTTTATACCAAATGTAACCCGTGTAATGAGCACTAATACTAATGCGTGACGTATCGGTAGCGGTATCGATATCGTTAATTTGTTCCATTCTCTAACCTGTTTCCCTATGAGCCGATAATTTCGCTCAGGTAAGTATTTCTTATTATTATTTATACAATCGTGGCCGAGTATAGCCTTGTTATAGGCAATAAAAAAGCGCGTCATCTTTCGATGCGCGCCGACTAGGCTAGTCGTAGGTTAACCGTGTTTTACTCATCAACCAACCCTCTAACGAATCGCTCATCCATTACTGCCTCAATAAGAATCTAAGGCGCGCTAATGGTTTGAGTGACTTTATTGCCTGCTTTATCCACTAATATCAAGGTCAGTGGCTCTTGTACACTTCCCTCTACCGATATGTTGAAGTGGCTTGCATACAAGAACTTCCCTGTCCAGATACTGCCTGCAGCATCTTTAAGCCATATTTTGTCAACGCCCATACCATCATCAAAGGCCATACCCGCAAGCGTCGTTGAATTACTCCAGCGTACTTTTTCAACAACAGGGTTCAATAGATCAGGGAAGCTAGAAAAGTCTGATGGATCTGTTTTTTGCAGCACTTCATAGCGGTTATTGTAACCATCGCCATCGCGGTCTTTATCGCTATTATCCCCCGTGCCGTCTTTATCAAGATCGGACCACTCTGACTTATTATCTGGGAAAGCATCAACCGCATTATCAATGCCATCGCCATCACGATCTTGGTCTAAAGCATCAGGGATACCATCACCATCAGAATCGCCAGGCACTGAGCGGGCATCATTAGGATCAAAGTTAAGGCTTAATTCATAATCATTATTTATGCCATCACCATCACGATCTTGGTCTGAGTTATCACCCTGGCCATCACCGTCCAAATCCGCCCACTCGCTCGCGTCCGAGGAAAATTTATCGTCAGCATTTAATACATCGTCGCCATCTTTATCACTGTCTAGTGCATCTGGCAGTTGATCGCCATCAATATCTGAAGGCGTGGAAGTATTATCGAGGTGATTAAAACCAAGCTGTATTTCATGGGCATTACTGATACGGTCGCCATCGACATCGAGGTCTGAATTATCCCCTAAACCGTCACGATCCATGTCAGCCCATTCTAAGGGGTTATCAGGAAAAGCATCTTCACGATTCAATACACTATCGCCATCACGGTCGTCATCTAAGCTGTCTGGAATACCATCACCATCAAGGTCTGAAGGCACATCACTAGCATCTAGATCATTCGTCCCTAAAAGTTTTTCGTAATCATTACTGATGCCGTCACCATCACGATCTGGATCGCCGTTATTGCCTATGCCATCGCCATCAAAATCCAACCATTCAAATTTATTTAGCGGGAACATATCCAAGGCATTAGCGATAAAGTCACCATCAATGTCTTCATCTAGATCGTCTGGAATCGCATCTTTGTCAAAATCTCTCGGAACGCTTGTGGCGGAATTAGGATCAAAGCCCAATCGTAGTTCATAGTCATTATTAATCGTATCACCATCACGATCGCCATCGGCATTATCACCAATACCGTCACCGTCTAGATCCAGCCAATCATTTTTATCACGCGGAAATAGATCGACTTCATTTAAGTGACCATCACCATCAATATCATCATCGACTGCATCCGCGAGGCCATCGTCATCCAAGTCTGCTGGCATGCTCTTAGCGTCACGATCGTTACTATTAGCGGCTATCTCATCGTCATTCGAAAAGCCGTCATTATCGCGGTCAGTATCTGCATTATCACCAATGCCATCGCCATCTAGATCACCCCATTCTTTAGGGTCATCTGGGTAAGCATCCAAGTTGTTTGCAAAACCATCGCCGTCCCGATCAGTATCAAACGAATCAGGCATAGAATCGCCATCACTATCAATAGGGCGGCTTGTTGCATCTAACGGATCAGTGCCTAGGTGAAGCTCGAATACGTTGGGCACGCCATCACCATCAGCGTCTTGATCTTGTTGATCAGGAACACCATCACCATCATTATCGGCCCAATCTTTTGCGTCATCTGGGTAAAGGTCATCATCGTTACGCTTACCATCACCATCACGGTCATTATCGTGTTGATCTGGAATACCATCACGATCTAAATCTTTAGGATGATTAGTTACATCATGAGGATTAGTTCCTAGCGTTTGCTCCCACTCATTACTAATGCCATCACCATCCCAGTCTTCATCGGTATTATCACCAATACCATCGCCATCAAAATCACGCCATTCGGTTTCTAATAAAGGGAATGCATCCTCTTGGTTTTTATAACCATCGTTATCCATGTCAGGATCAAGGACATCAGGATAACCATCTCGGTCATAATCATTGGGCGTATCGTTGGCATCGTCCATGGCAAAGCCGAGCTGTTGCTCGAATTCATTACGAATCAGATCACCATCAATATCTTGGTCACGCTGATCAGGAATGCCGTCACCATCGGTATCTCTTATGGCGGTAGGATCTTGCGGAAAATCATCATACTTATCCAGTACTCCATCACCATCTTGATCAGAATCGATCGCGTCTGGAATGCCATCGTTGTCGATATCGTATTGGTCTGGCACATCGGGATCGGTGCCACTGGCCGTTTCCATAAAGTTAGACAGCCCATCGCCATCGCGATCGGTATCAACGCTATCGGCAATACCATCGTTATCGATATCATCAATGGCCGCGACCGCTAAAGGGCTACTTAGCGCTAAAAGAAAGGCACTGCCCAATAAGATTAAATGTGGTGATTTCATAATTATTATCTTTATCAATCAAATCTGCATAAACCTTTAACATATTAAATGACATGCTAAAGATCATGTTGTTAATCATTGCGTATCGCGATGATTACATTTGCTTATTATCGCAATTGATAATACGACCTTTTTTATCCACAAGAATACCCGAAACCCCTGGGGTTTTATCGGCTCTCATCAATAAGCTTCCGCCCGAACAAAAAGCCGTTTTTCCAGAGGGTTTTGACGATGTTTTTACGTCATAACCCGGTTTCAGCGTTAGCAGTTTGAAATCTTCAATCATCGCAGAATCGGCTTCTTTGGAATGACGTAAATAGCCATAATATTCCAGTGATACCACCGAAATAATAATACCGGCAACTAAGCCCATGATGATGTGTTTCACTTTGTCGCCATCTTGTGAGACGCGTTTTTCTACTTGACTCATTGTGCTTCCAAAAATAGTAATAATAAAAAAGGAGGTGTTTGAACGTCTATTACTCGCCCCAGCGAGGTAATAAAGTGTGTTCGATTTTTAATTGATTAAGAATTCGCGCAACCAAAAAGTCGACTAAATCAGCAATACTTTCAGGCTGGCGATAAAAGCCTGGGCTTGCAGGTAAAATCACCGCGCCCATTTGGCTAAGCGTGAGCATGTTTTGTAAGTGCAAGGTCGAGAACGGCGTTTCTCTGGGTACCAGTATCAACTGGCGACGTTCTTTCAACGCCACATCGGCTGCTCGTTCAATAAGGTTGTTACTCGCACCGGTGGCAACCGCCGAAAGTGTGCCAGTACTGCAAGGACAAATCACCATGGCGCCGTTGCGCCCAGAACCCGATGCCCAAGGCGACATCCAGTCTTCTCGATCATAAACTTTTAACTGCTGCTCATCCGCACCAAAATACTCTCTTAAGTATTCAGCTTGGGCACGAACTTTCGGCGGTATTTTAAATTCAGTTTCCGTTGCCATAACCAACTGCGCCGCTTTGGAAATAATCACCGAAACGGTACAGCCGCTTTTTAATAAAACGTCGATCAAACGCATAGCATACGGTGAACCAGACGCCCCGGTAATCGCCACACAAATATTAGTTGCCGCGTTCACATCAGGCGCATGTTCTTTCATTACAGAACCCGTATTCATCGCTCAGTATGCTCTTTCAGTTTGGCTAATAACGAACGATGCAAACCCGAGAAGCTGCCATTCGACATAATGACCACATCATCTCCGGTGCGTAAATCTTGCAGAAGTTGCGCTTCTAAGGCTTCGACACTTTGACAGACGGTTTGATTATTCATGCCCACAAGTGCATCGGTTAACGACCACGACAAACCTTCTGGCTCTAACCAATAAGTCGCATCGGCATCTTCAACACTGGCGGCCAGCTTAGTCTTATGCTCACCCAGCTTCATGGTATTTGAACGAGGCTCTAATACGGCAATCAAACGACCGGCACGTTTTTCAATAATGCCTTTCGCTTTCGCCCCAGAGAGGGTCAGTTTGATTGCGGTTGGATGATGCGCAAAATCATCATAAATTCGAATGTCATCTGCTTCGCCGACCAATTCCATTCGACGCTTAACCGATTGAAATTGTGCAAGGGCTTCAGCAGAGGTATGGGGTTCGATGCCAACATGACGCGCAGCAACAATCGCGGCTAATGCATTCGCCATATTATGTTCGCCGCTTAATGCCCACTTAACCGTGGCGACAATGTCACCGCGATACAAAACGTTAAACTGACTGCAGTCGGCTAATAGCGCTTCAACCATCCAACCACCGGAGTGGTTAAGAAGTGCTTGCTCACTCCAGCAACCTTGTGCAATCACACGTTGCAAAGCATCATTTTCAACCGGGTAAATAACCTGCCCCGTCGACGGCACCGTTCGTACTAGATGATGAAACTGACGTTCGATCGCGGCCAGATCATCAAAGATGTCTGCGTGATCAAACTCTAGGTTATTCATCACTAATGTACGTGGGTGGTAATGTACAAATTTGGAGCGCTTATCAAAGAAGGCCGTATCGTATTCATCGGCTTCGATGATAAAGAAATTGGAATCAGTTAGGCGTGCAGACGTCGAGAAGTTTTCAGGAACACCACCAATAAGATAGCCAGGATTCATTCCGCCGAATTCTAATAGCCAAGCCAGCATACTCGCGGTGGTCGTTTTACCGTGAGTACCCGCAACCGCCATCACCCATTTATCGGCAAGTAAGTACTTACCCATCCAATCTGGGCCAGAGATATAAGGCAGGCCACGATCTAATACATATTCAACAGCAGGATTACCACGGCTCATCGCATTTCCAATGATCACATAATCTGGCGCGGGGTCGAGCTGAGCAGGGTCAAAACCCGCAATGACCTCGATACCCGCCTTCTCAAGCTGATCGCTCATTGGTGGATAAATACCTTGGTCAGACCCAGTCACTCTATGCCCTTGAGCTTTCGCTAACTGAGCAAGACTGCCCATAAAGGTGCCACAAATACCTAAAATATGAAGATGCATACCCACTACCACAAAAATCGTATGCCGCTAGTGTACTTGCTCTTGCCTTTCGTCGCTAGTGAGTGACTATTTGAGTAACAATTTGAGTGACTATTAAGGTCGATAAATACAGGCCTAGCACCGCACTATTAGTGCTTTAGTATTATGGGCAGTTCATTCCGCGCTTGTCTTAGATCATTGTTCAATCTTTAGGCATTCAAAATGACCGAGAATTCAGGTAAGATGCAGCACTTTTTCCATATTCATAGACTCTTTGCCTAATCACTTTCGAGAACCCGATATGCAATCTTTGCCTTCTTTCCTGCAAGCGCACAATACTCCTAGCGATATTGCTGCCATTCTTAACGGTCTTATGACTTCTTGTGTCGATATCTCCAATAAATTACAACAAGGTGCATTAGCAGGCATTTTAGGCTGCGCCGGTGAAGAGAACATTCAGGGCGAAACGCAAAAGAAATTAGATGTTATTTCTAACGACATCATCAAAGACCAGTTAGCTAGTATGAGCATGGTTAAAGGTATGGCCAGTGAAGAAGAAGATTTTCCGGTTGCCTGTAACGAAGATGGCGAATACCTAGTATTGTTTGACCCTCTAGACGGTTCGTCTAACATCGATGTGAACGTTACCGTTGGTACGATTTTCTCTATTTTAAAAACAACCAAAGACGCTGATGCTGCTAAAGCGGATGCCTATTTACAAGCGGGTACTGAGCAAGTATCAGCAGGTTATGTTTTATATGGCCCATCAACAATCTTGATGCTAACCACTGGCCAAGGCGTTCACTCTTTCGCAATGGACCCAGCAACGGGTGAGTTTTTGCTAATGCGCGAAAATGTTCAAATTCCTGCTCAAACTCAAGAATTTGCCATCAACATGTCTAACCAGCGTTTTTGGTTACCAGAAATGCAAAACTACGTTGCCGATTTATTACAAGGCGAAGAAGGTCCATTAGGTAAGCGTTACAACATGCGCTGGGTTGCCGCGATGGTTGCAGAAGTTCACCGCATCCTGACCCGTGGTGGTATTTTTATGTACCCATACGATAAACGCGATCCATCAAAGCCGGGGAAATTACGCCTTATGTATGAAGGTAACCCAATGAGCATGCTCATCGAACAAGCCGGTGGTAAAGCCAGCACAGCATTCGATCCAATCATGGAAGTCACCCCTACCGACATTCATCAGCGTGTTTCTGTGGTAATGGGTTCAGCCGACGAAGTTGATACCGCAATGGCTTACCATAAAAAATAAGCTTTTTTGTAGGTACTCAAAAAATAAAAAAAGGAGCTAATTAGCTCCTTTTTTTATGCCTTTTTTACACCCTACTTTTAGAATACGATTGTTTTGTTGCCGTGTAGCAAGACGCGATCTTCTACGTGACTGCGAACACCGCGGGATAAAACACGTTTCTCAACATCCTTACCTAACCGCACAGTATCTTCAATCGTATCGCGATGACTAATGCGCATCACGTCTTGATCAATAATCGGCCCAGCATCCAGTTCTTCTGTAACATAGTGGCACGTCGCACCAATCAATTTAACCCCACGCTCTGCAGCCTGATGATACGGCTTGGCACCCGCAAAAGACGGTAAGAAACTGTGGTGAATATTAATCACCTGCCCCGCATACTGCTGACAAATCTCTGCAGGTAAAATCTGCATATAGCGCGCAAGTACAATGCTGTCGGCTT
Organism: uncultured Gammaproteobacteria bacterium; assembly: GCA_963851095.1. Taxonomy (GTDB): domain Bacteria; phylum Pseudomonadota; class Gammaproteobacteria; order Pseudomonadales; family Oceanobacteraceae; genus Oleispira. Next base: position 33,927 of record CAWKOX010000001.1, read on the forward strand.
TATGTTCTGCGATGATGCTATTCACTCGGTCAAAGTGTTCTTGCTTATTCGCTGCATGCTCGTCTGCGTCATTACTGCGCACCATCGGCACGTGGAAGAACGGAATACCGTGCCACTCAACCATAGAGCGAAGGTCGTCATGGTTTGAGATTACACAGGGAATATCACAAAATAATTCTTTGCTATGCACGCGGTGTAATAAGTCACTTAAGCAGTGGCTCTCTTTACTCGCCATTAAGATTATTTTCTTGGCTTGTGCACTATCACTGACTTGCCAATCCATCTGAAATTCTTCAGCAATGGGGGCAAACTTTTCTTTAAATTCTTCTAAGCCAAACGGTAATGAACTGGCCTTAATGCAATGTCGCATAAAGAACCAACCACTGACTGGATCCGCATAATGATTTGCTTCTACAATCCAGCCGCCGTGAGAAGATAAAAACCCTCCTACCTTGGCAACAATTCCAACCCGATCTGGGCACGATATGGTTAATCTATACACTTGTTCCATTGCTTACTCGATACACTCTCTATACAGTATTTTACTAGGTGCTCGTACTCATACAAGCACCACTCAAGACCATTAAACTTGCACTAGAATATAGATAGTGGTCTTATGAAGAAAGTAGTGATTTGTATATATTAAAAGAATAGGGAATCCAGTTGGCACTGATCGTTGTAGATATGGGCCGGCGTATTGCTACGCCGCAAAAAACAGACAACCGAAGCTCAATAAAAGTACATGCGACTAAAAGCAGCTCTGGTATTGATCAATACAATGACTTCTCGGAAAATGATCCGCAAGCTCAGCAAAACAACACTGCCCAAACGTTAGCAAAAAAACATTCAGCAGCAGAGGCTTACCGCCAAGATCCCTATAGCATTCAGAAACAACGCCAAGCTGAAAAAGAACCTAGCCAAGTTTCTTTGCTTGCCGACATTATGTCTAAAAATGTTATCACACTGAGTCCAATAGCAACGGTTGCCGACGCTTGGCAACTTTTTCAGCAGCATGGCTTTCAGAGTATTCCTATTATCGATGAAGATAATACCGTTTTAGCCATGCTGGCCGAACGCGCTATTCTACGAGGGCCTGGCATTCAAGAAAATATTAACCCGAAAAACATCATGCAGTTTGCGGCACAACGCGTATTTTGTTTTTCGTCAGATACCGATATTCGTCAAGCAACTCGTATTCTCTACGAATACGACCTTGATGCACTCCCCATTATTTCAGATGAACATGAACTATTAGGCATTGTGACTCGCACTGATATTATTAAAACCGTTAGTCATTATGGGCCTTTAGAGCTTTGGGCTTAATGGTTTTACTTTAATACTTATAATCACACCGATCACAATGCTAACAAGAAGGATTTTTAATGCGCACTATTAATGCACACATACACCCTAAGAAAAACTTACGCGTTTTATCGAAGCATGAAGTCTCACAAATATGCGACATCAATAGCAAAACTTACGAGCTATTTCGTCGCTGTGCGTTTGCTGTGCTTAACTGCGGCAGTAACTCAGATGATTACTCATCGTCGGTTGAAGAGTTTAAAAACTTTGATATCCGCGTCAGCCAAGAAGACCGAGGTATCACACTTGATGTTAAAGGTGCACCGTCACATGCATTTGTGGATGGCGTTATCATCAAAGGCATTCGAGAACATTTATTTTCGGTATTACGCGATATTTTATATACCGAAGATTCTGTTTTTCAAAGCCAACGCTTTAATCTAAATAGCGGCGAAGATATTACCAATGCGACCTTCCACATTTTACGCAACGCCAATATTTTGCAACCTGATTACTCACCACGATTAGTAGTCTGCTGGGGTGGACACTCTATTTCTCGTGATGAATATAATTACAGTAAAAAAATAGGCTATGAATTAGGATTGCGTGGTTTAGATGTAGGAACCGGTTGCGGCCCAGGTGCGATGAAAGGCCCGATGAAAGGAGCAACCATTGGCCATGCAAAGCAGCATATTAAAACAGGCCGCTATATTGGTATCACCGAGCCTGGAATTATTGCCGCCGAAGCGCCTAATCCCATTGTGAATGAACTCGTTATTCTGCCCGATATTGAAAAGCGCCTTGAAAGCTTTATTCGCTTATCCCACGGTATTATTATTTTTCCGGGTGGCCCAGGCACACTAGAAGAAATACTCTATCTGTTAGGTATCTTGTTGCACCCTAGCAATATTGACATGCCATTTCCTGTGATTCTAACGGGCCCAGCAGAAAGTGCCGATTATTTTGACCAAGTACATGCCTTCATTGGGTTAACCTTAGGTAAAAAAGCTCAGCAACGATACGACATAGTGATCGATGATCCGGTTAAAGTCGCCAAAAAAATGAAGTCTGGTTTAGCCGACGTCTTAGATTATAGAAGATCAACCAATGATGCCTTCTTCTTTAATTGGGGCATTACCATTGCCGAAAGTTTTCAGCAGCCATTTGCGCCGACTCATCAAAATATGGCTGGTCTTGAGATTTCTAAGACGATGCCTATCCACGAGCTTGCCGCAAATTTACGCCGTGCGTTTTCTGGCATTGTTGCCGGTAACGTAAAAGAAGAAGGTGTACTCGCGGTTAAAGAGCATGGTGTGTTTCAGATTAAAGGGGACGAAGACATCATGCACGCAATGGATGAACTACTCACAAATATGGCAGCTCAAAGACGCATGAAAATTAACGGTGATTATATTCCATGCTACGAAATCGTTAAATAATGCTGTTCTGACTGAGTTGGTTTCTTTCATTTTTAATGAACAGAAACATCATCACGATGGCAGTTATTACAAATGAAAGCATAAAAATTTGCCAGCCACTGATCATAATAGACAGGGTGTAGCGTATTAAGGCCAAAAAACCAAAGTACGCTATTACTGAATATTGAACCCACAAACCCAATGCAATAAATGTCGAAAATTTAGAACTCATATGATTGAATTTTTTAGCAAAAAATAATCCAACAAAAGCACACAATGCAACAATACATCCAACCAATAAAAATGATAGAAAAACCCATTCATTTGGCCAACTCATGACTTGTGCAGATTTAGCAGGCCCCGACCATAAAGCATCCCAGCTTACCGCTAAAATCAAGGCAAAGGTAACCAATGACTGACCCTCGCTTTGCGAGGCGTCATCTGCCCTCAAATAACCATTAAGTTCTTGCAGTAAAAAGTACGCAATAAATGAAAAGGCCAACACACCAATAATTGGGGTTAATAACGGAATTGACTGTATGCTAAAATACGCCAAAAGATAACCACACATTGGAAATATAGTATGAGTCAACGTCACACCGATAATCCAATGTCCTGTTTGATTCTGTTTGGCCAATTGCTGAGCTCTAACAAAAGTAGCAATAGCAACATCAGCCCCAATACCACAGCCCATAATCACGCAGGCTACAATAATCTCTGAAAAAAACTCTACGTTGATCATAAAAATATCTGCCGTCTCCGTCTATTATTAATCAATGAAAATTAAGTACATTAACAATTCCGGTATCCTGACCTAGCTCAACGTTTTTATGAATATTATCAATTTTTTTGACATGCCCATCACGGCCATGACGATAACTTTGTTCATTGACAATGACTTTATAAGCTTTATTCATCAATAGCGCATGCGTCACTTCAGGCATCAATAAGGTACTAATGTCGGTTTCTAATGCTTTAAAAGCCGATGTATTTTTTTCACCGTTGTTATCATAAAACTTAGTTTTTACGGCATCACTATTACGATATTCATTACCACTTGGGTTATGCGTTAAATAGTATCCATATTCCCCAATTCCATCATTGCGTAATGGATCTGATACTCCAGATAAGTCTTTTTCAAGCCAGCTGTACCAGCCTTGCTTAAAGTGATTACTATCAAATTTACGCGAGAAAGAAAATGTCGTATCCGCAGTCGCTCCTGTTCCACTATGACAACCCACGCAAAAATAACTTTCTTCATAAGATTGCGGCCTAAGGTCCCCTTGCTTATCTTCAATAAAACCTTGATATGTCCACCCCTGCGGCACGGTTAATCCAATTTCCATATTACCCAGCACTTGTTTTGTTCGATCAGGGAAATCATGGCGCTCTTTAATTTCTTGAGTCGCAATCCGTTCTAACTGATAATAATTACGCCAGTTATCTTTGCGCGCATAACGCAGCTCTTTCATACGACTGGCCATCGCGGTCTTACCATTTTTGGCATCGAGATAGCGTACGCTGTGTAAAAATTCGGTACCCACAGGAAAAAGGCCGGCCGCTAATTTCACGTCATCCTTTTCTAATTTAGTTTTTGCTAAACCAACATAGCTCATAAAAACATTATCATTAGGCGACCAAGCAAAGCGTATTGTATTCGTACGAGACAGCTTGCCATCTTTATTCAAATCGACGCTATAAAGTGTTTCATCTACTTCTGAGATGACTATATCTTTTTGCTTTAATAGAGATTCAATAATTGATAAGTTCAATTCATAAACGTCTTGATTGAAAAGGCCTTGTTCGTCTTTTCTAAAAACTTCGGGCAAGCGAATCATCACGTCATCAGTTGAACCATTAACGGGCATAAACGTGCCTAAAAAAGGATAATAAGCAAAGACACGCCAGCCTGTTAGCTTGCCACTTGGAGCCACATCAAATCCTTTTTCATTGAAGTTATAATAACTATCAGGAATAAAACCATCCCATTCGCCATTTTTATTTCTATCCCATTCTGCGGGTACTTCATTTAAGGCATCCGCTAAAATTAGGCGTCCATTATTCGTTTTATAGTTGTCTTGACGAACATAATTCAAAATAAAATCGTCTGTTATTTCTTCAACTCTTTCACTATTATCTTTGAACATGTTATGCCAGCGATTTATGACGCCTGGCTCGGGGAATACAAGTTCTTGCTGTACATCGATATCATTTAAAAAGTTAGGTGCTTTACTTTCGGTATGACAGACATAGCAGGGATTATGAACGGTGCCATCGGTATCTGTGGTTTTTGTATAACACTGTGGGGGAATATAAGCCGTCGGATTTTCTAAAACGTCCCTTGTTAATTCATTGTTTGTTAATTCATTGTTTTCAGATTCATTAAGCTTTCAATTCATTGCTTTCAGATTGAGAAGACTCACACGCAACAAGACACAAGATTGCACAATAAGAAAAAATAATACGCAGCATAATTCACTCGTTTCCAATAAAAAAAGGGTGGCCAATGCCACCCTTTCAATATTAACGTGCAAATATTACGATTAGTTTACAGCAGGAAAAGGACCCACATAACCCGTATAAGCACGCGCTTCACCTGCGCCCGTATTTTCATCACGATCAGACTCGCCATAAGGATGCTGAACAACAGACATCATATAAGCCCAGCCATTGATATTCGGGTACCAGTATGGAGACGTTGTTTCCGCACCATAAGGCGTTGTTTGAATGCGAACAAGATCTTGTGTGCTGAAGTCGTAAGCCCAGATCGCATCGTTCTGGTGGCCTGAGCCCGTATCTTCACCCACAATTAATTTATCGTAGCCCGACATATACGTAACGTTATCGGGGTTTGATAAGCCATCAATATGACATTTATTTCCATTCTCGTAACCCACGGCCTGCGGCTCTGTCGTCGCACCATAACCACTGCCATCAACTGGGCGACCAGCGATTAGACCTTTCATATTTTGTGCGACAAATTCTGATCCCATTCCCGCATTCGCCGCAAGGTCTAATTCATAAACACCACCGCATTTATTCTCCTCAGTCAGTGCTATGTGATTGGGACCACCAAAGTCACTTGAAGAATCGTCGTCCATCATGCCTTTTTCAACAGAAGACATCGCAACGTATAACGTGTTGCGTTTCGCATCAAAGGTAACACCTTCTTCTTTTCTGAACTCGGTCGTTGCGCCTAGCATTGCTGCATAACGGCGGGTTTCTAAACGTGACGCGACGGTTTCCATCCCGTCATTTACTTTCAAGCATTCAAGCCCTTTACCACCCGCGTTGATTGCCGTAAACGTATCAGGGCAAGTAGAACCCACAGGGTCAGCGCTGGTAAATATGTCTGCAAAAGTAGCCATACTCTTACCATTAGTACCCTTTACGTAATCTTGAATTTCAGCATCCGTCGCGTGCCCTAATGAAATCCATTCAAGATCTGCAGCGCCAATGCCTTCAGCAGAGGTTTGATTCCACTTAGCGGCATAGGTCGTTCCCGCGCTAAGATCTTTAGCCGTGTCCGCAACAAACATGTACAAACCAACGTTGGTGCCATCATCGGTCATATAAGCCGTTTTATTATCAGGCATTACATAAGACAGCTCGAACGCTAAACGGCCCATCGCATAATGCTTAGTACTGGTAACGTCGGCATCTTCTGTTACTGCAACCTCAATGTTCCAGCCGTAGTAGTAAGGGTTCCATTGATTGATATCGGTGTAATAATCCAACATACCCTTGGTATAACCATCCGACTGCGCATCTGTGCCCGTGACCAGTGAACGTGCATTCGGCTCATATTCTTCCGATGCTAAGTGCGTTGTCCAAGGTGTCACGGATGCTGCACAATGTACCCAGCCACCATCAACTCCAGACTGATCAATTTGGCTCATGTTTTTAACACTTAACTCACCATTGATTTTATCTTGATTTAATTCCATCAAAAACATGGCGCCAGGCTTACTTTCAAATTGCGATACTGAAAATAATTTTTTCCCGATCGGTAATAGTGACGTAAATTCGTTTGAGTCTGAAATTTTAATCGAGCCATCGTCGGCTTTTAATACACTGCCCGATTGATCAATAAGCTGGCCAAAATATACACCATTAACATCATCACCAGAGCGCACTAGTGTTTTATAAGCGCCACCATAAACTTTGCCATCGATTATTGCGTCAGATGCCATTACGGTACGTTTCTCTGCATCTGTTTTAGGAGCACTAACGCCGCTGAATACCAAACTGGTAGGATCGACGACGGATACTGCCCCACCGGCACTTTTACCGTCTGTGCCTGGGGTTCCATCAGCACCATCATCACTTGCACCGCAAGCGACGAGCATGCTACTGGTCATGGCTAGAATAATCGCTTTGTATAAGGTATTTTTTTGAAGGAGTTCCATCATCTATTCTCTCTCGATAATTATAAATTAATAACGGGTGAGAGCAGACTAGTCGATATAAATGACATTTTGATGACGTATTAATAGCCGTTTCAACAACGCAGTAACATCAATAACGTTTTACAAAAACCACTACACGTCGATTGCCTTGACGTTGTTGATTGAGAGGAAGGTCATCAATTCCTTCCTTGGGTCGACTATCTGCATAGCCTGCGGCTTTTAGACGTTCTTTTTCAATCCCTTGAGCCAATAGGTATTTCACAATATTGGTTGCTCGTACGGAGGATAACTCCCAATTTGAAGGATATTTTTCTGTATGAATTGGCACATCATCGGTATGCCCCTCCACTTCGACCATGTGAGTTTTATGACTGGTTTTTCGTATCACCTGCGTCACTTCTTTTAGTGTTGATATGGCTTCTGATTTAATATCAGCAGAACCCGATTCATATAAAGCAACATTCGCAAATTCGATTTTTACACCTTGAGCATCAAGCGTTACGGAAACCTGATCTTCCAGCCCCTTTTCCGCAATCAACTGCTCAAGACCTAATTTAATATCAGTAAAAGGCGTTGGTTGCGTTTCTCCTGTCATCATTTCAGACAGGCCTTCTTTTAGAGCTTCGACCTTGCCTTGATTAATATCTGAGACAGAGAGAATCATCACAAAGAATGCCAACAATAAGGTGACAGCATCAGAATAAGTAATTAACCAAGAACTGGATGAGTCTTCAAAGCTGGGGCGGCGACGCCTTAAACTACGATGCTTATTAGAAATAGAATCTGTCATTACAGCTCTTCTTCTACAGGCTGATAACGAGCGTTCGGTTTAAGATAAGCATTTAACCGGTCTTGCATAAAAAGTGCATCGCGTTTTTCGGCTAATAAAACAAAGCCTTCAACAATCATCTGGTCACGAAAGTACAGCGATTCCTGTTTTTCTGTGACTTGATTGGCCGCAGGGCGAAATAGAATATTGGCCAAGACAACACCATAAAGCGTTGTAATTAACGCTAATGCTAAGCCCTTACCTAACGCAGCCATATCACCATTCATATTATCGAGCATGATGATTAAACCAATAATGGTCCCCACCATACCGAAGCCCGGTGAATATACCGCCATAGTATTTAAGACTTTTGACTCTAACGTCATTCGCTGCCAGAAAGCGTCCATGTCGTCGGTTAGAATGGTACGGATATCGTGGTTTTTATAACCACTGCTTAATAGCTCCATACCGTGAGCTAAAAAGGGGTCCTTACGTTCTTTATCAGTCAGTGAACCTTCTAGACCCGCAATGCCTTGTTGGCGATAAATGTGTGCCCATTCAATAAAACGCTCAACATGCTTGCGTAAATGTTTTGTATCAGTGGGCGCATGAAATAAGGTTTCAAATATGGCTTTTACCGCTCTTAGTACGTCCGCTGTGGTGTAACTAATCAGCGACGCTGCAAACGTACTACCCGCGACTAAAGCAAAGCTCGATAGACTAAGAAACATTAAATAATTATCAGTGCTTGAGACAATCGCGAACATAAACAGACTGATCGCAACCGTAATCCCAAATAACGTACTAAATGAAAATCGATTCATACTTGATCCTTAATTTGGATTTGCAACCGCAATCAATTCTTCCATTGAGAAACGACCTGCTTTTAATACTTCTCGCATTTTAGCCACGACTTGATTTCTGGCTTGCTCAGTCTGTTCTTGTGCCGCTTGGCCTTCTTGAACTTTTAATTCAGCAATAACAGCCGAGCGAAGTTTTACGGGCAGGCCGGTTAATACATGTCGCTTAAATTCAATCGGGGTATTGCATAAAGACAGTGCCATTATACTACGATCAATCTCTCTGAGTTCATTCGCGATAATGCGCTCTGGGGTTCGTATAAGATCGGCGTAGGTATAATAAACTTGGCGTAAACGATAATACGTTTCTGGCTTATCAGACTTCAACGTTTTGAGTAAGCGAGCTTCTTCACCACTATTCATGGTATCAAGCATGTTAATCAATACCGATAAACCATTGGCAGATACATTTTCGAAACTCGGAACATGTAATGATTTTTGCGCTAAGCGATCAGCAACATCCTTAAAGGTAGATACTGGTAAAGTTTCAAACTCTCCCAGCTCATAGGCAACCGCAGATTGCTCTTGCCCTTCTAAACGCTGCACTAAACTGGCGGCGCGCTTAGCAGACAACTGAGAAAAAACTAACGCTTTTATTCGTGTTTCTTCATCTTTGATAAGGTACAAGACTTGTGAATCATTTAACTTATCTAAGAAAGCAAAAGGCGCATTACCGGTTTCATCATCCTCTAGCGCTTTTAACATTTCATGCCGAAGGTTGTTCAGATAAGTGATTCTCTGTTCGTTATCCAGCGGCTCCCTTGCGGCTTGTTCAGCAAAGGCCTCTGCATCTTCATTCGAAATCTTGGGATATAAACTGCGAAAAAGCCCTTTTCCTAACACTTCATGCAGTGCAGCCACGTTCTGATTATTACCACTGTTTAACTGCTCATTAATTCGCTGTTGAAATAGCTGTGGCTGACCTAGGCCAATGGTTACCAATTCTTGTCTTAATTCATTTAACTGTCGGCGCTTCTCTCGATAATCATTATTGGCCGGTTCTTCAGCCACCGCATCTGACGTAATCGTCGGCGTCGAGTTCGGGTTGCCATGACTATTTTTAGACGTGTCTTGCAGACTCGCGCCTAAGCGTTTATTAAATAAATACAACGCCAGTAGCAATAGCAGCATCATAAAACCAAAGCAGCCCAACATAATCCAGCCTTGGTACTTCTGCCAACCTTCTAATGCGCCATTAGGATTCTCGGCCTTTTTAAACGTTGTTCTAACAATACTAAATGAATCACCACGCAGTTCATCTAAGCGAGCTTTACGGGTAATTAAGTTGCGAATAAATTCAACTTGATCATCCTTCAGCTCCTTATCTAGAACCAACGTAATCGTCAGTTTGTTAATTGTATTTCGATACCCTAATGTTTTATTTTTAATGTCTTCTATTTGCTTTTCAGCTTCTTGGCGTAAAGTTTCGGCATAATTTAATGCTTGTTGCCTTTCCCCCTCAAGCTGCTGAATGCGAAGTTTAAGTGTATTAAGCTCTTCGCTATTATCTTCAAAAATCGGAAGATCACTCGTCGGCAACCCTGGCAAAGTTTCTTCAACTTCTCTTGGTTTATTGGTAATAGTAAAAGGCAGAGGCTTTGAGCTAAATACTGGACGCTCAGGAATATTTTTTGACCCCGTGCTCGATCTTTCTTTAACAATGGTACGTGTCTTCTTCAGCTCAGCTTCAACATGAATAATAAAACGGTTATTACCAAGGTAGGCTTGAAGATCACGATTTAAACGCGCTTCCATCTCATCTTTAAAACGAACCTCTTCAACCTCGTCCCTTTTAGCGGGTACTTCAAAGGTTTTTCCCGTTTCGGCATAAGCATTCACCGCGGGATATACCACTGAAATAATCAGGCATAACTTGATGGCAGTTTTTAACACTCTATTCATCATCATTTCCCTACCTCAAGCGTGCCAAACTGGATTTAACTTGCTCCATATTCGGATCAATTTCTAACGCTTGCTGCCAGCTCGTTTTGGCTTCTGGTATCAATCCCATCTTGTAATAAATACTGCCTTTTAAAGCATGAGCTTGCGCAGAATCAGGTACCAGCTCTAACGCTTTATTGGTTTCATCCAGTGATTGCCAATACTGTTTTTTGTAGAAGAGCGATTGTGCACTGAATATATGTTTAGTCGATGCTTTAAAATCTTGAATCTTCTTTTGTTCAACCAGATCGTTGCGCTGCTCAAACTCTTCATGATGCGCTTCCGCTTTCTCATCATTTAAGCTGGCGAGCACTTGCTTATTTTTTTCTGCAATTTCTTCAGCGGTGGTTTGTAAATCACCGCTTATAGAATCTTCCATTGCGCCTGCAGTTTTGGGTAGCTTCATGCTGAAGCTCACATCACTATCACCGGCATCGAGGGTCATTAATACATCAAAGCCTGGGCCGTAACGGTGAATGTGCATCAAGCCATGATTTTTTTTGGCTAAGTCTGCAACTTGCTTACGCTTCTCAATGGTTTCTAATGAGATCTCTGCAGTCGCTTCTGTGCTTTGCTCTCCAATCCCCTTTAACTCAGGCTGATAAGTCCCATACTTAGTCAGAGTTCGATTGGTTCTTTCATGCGTACAGGCACTGATTAATACTACTAATAATACGATCGCTAACTGTTTCATAATGTGTCCTTAAAAGCGCATGCCCAGTGTTAAGTCATAACTTGCACCGCCAAATGTGCCAGTCTCTTCATAGGCAGTATCTTTTTTCCACTTAACGACGGTGTCTTGCATATAGATCACGCCAAAGTCCATAAAGCCGTCTTTGAAAAAGGGAAATTCAAAGCCAAACCGAAAAACCAAGCTATTCGCATCATTAAAAAATGATTGCCCAATACCTAAATACACCTTGGTTTCTAAGACATCATCCAATGAAGAGACATCGGCAATGATTCGCCCTTCTAGGTTGTAACCACTTAGATCAAAAATATCTCCAGATGAGTAGTTAGCAAAGTATTCAAGGCCTAGAGTGTATTCAACATTTTCGTTTAGCCCAGTGCTTTCTCTACGTCGAATACCAAATACCGTTGCGCCATTTAGCTCAACATCGTCAGCGGCAACAAGGCCTTTCCGTTCTCCTTCAATGCCCCAAGCGCCAACAATGACTTCATACTGAACCTTGTCAAAATCTTCTAGTTCAGCTTCTTTTGTTGTTTTTTTAGAATATTCTTTCAGCCATAGCAGTTCATTATTGCCACCATCTACTAAACGCAAATTAATGGTGAATTTATCCTGATGTACCGAAGCACTCCAAAACATAAAGGCATCCGCTCGTACTTTCTTTGATAAGACTCGTAACTCTTGGTTGGTTTCGGCGGCTTGCGATATTTTAAGCTCGTCTTCTGCCATCATTACTTTTGTGGTTCTACATTCAATGCATTGAATCACTTCAAAGCGACCACTTTCCATTAAGCGTCCCATCAGTTTGTTTTCAATCATTTGATGAACTTGCTTAGGAATTAAGCGATGTAGGCGATCGCCATTATGGTAAAGCGCGATGCGTTTAACCTCTTGGTCTAAGTCGATCAGTTCTTCTAAGACTAGGGTTTTATCATCATCCAATAATTGCCCAAAGCCGGTATAAAGCGTTGCCGGGGGCTCGGCTATAAGTGGCAGTTCGGATTCCGCCGCATGAGCATAAGTGATCGAGAACAGCAGACCTATACACAGTAATTTTATATTTCGCACAAGCATCAACATTCCTTAACCCTGATGTTTTTTCAGATTTCTAATGTCAGCATAGTTCAGATATTCAGCTTCGAGGAAAAATTAGAACAATTTGCTATACTTTTAATCCAACGGAGGATTTATGAAGTCATTGATTCAGGTAGCTTTTTTAATTTTATTCAGTCTGGCAAATTCCCATACGGCATTCGCTGACAGTAGTAAGATAAAAAACAATTTAAACGTTATTTCTATTTATCAAATTGAAGATGATACAAAGGCGGGTTTTGACTTTTTTACGTCGGTTAAATCACATAAATGTGGTGGCAAATTATCGAATAGATTTCGATCTTATAGCGATCATGACACGGTGGCTGAGAGGAAGTTTCAGTTAATTCTTTCGGCAATCAATTTTAAACACTCGATCAGTATTAAACCGCTTGAGTGTGAAGGCTCTGCGATGTTAGTTGACTATATTGGGCTTAGCGCTGGACGCAGCAGAAAGAGATAATACAAAGACTGGAATAGTTAAGACTGGAATTAGTTAAGACGCCTAATAAAAAAGCCGACCTAAGTTTTGAACTCAGGCCGGCTTCTTTATAGGGAGTAATTAATACAACAGACTAGGGTCTTGCCAATATTAATCGATTTGCTTGGCAGCAATCTTCGCTTTCCACTCTTGTGGGCCTGTAATATGTACAGATGAACCACGAGAATCAACCGCGACGGTTACTGGCATATCAACTACGTCAAATTCGTAGATGGCTTCCATACCCAAGTCTGCAAAACCAACGACTTCAGCGCCTTTAATCGCTTGTGATACTAGGTAAGCAGCACCACCGACAGCCATTAAATAAACCGCTTCGTTATCACGAATCGCATCAATCGCCATTGGACCACGTTCGGCTTTACCGATCATGCCTAATAAGCCCGTTTCTTCTAATACTGTGCGAGTGAACTTATCCATACGCGTTGCCGTCGTTGGGCCAGCAGGGCCTACTACTTCTTCGCGCACTGGATCAACTGGGCCAACGTAGTAGATGAAACGGCCTTTCAGATCAACCGGAAGCTCTTCGCCTTTGTTAATCATATCAACCATGCGCTTGTGTGCAGCATCACGGCCCGTCAGCATCTTGCCAGACAATAATACGGTTTCACCTGGCTGCCAGTCTTTCACCATTTCTGGAGTGATGTCGTTCATATTGACACGACGAACGCCATCACCGACTTCCCAAGTAATTTCAGGCCAGTCTTCAAGCTTAGGCGCAGGCAATGCAGCTGGGCCTGAACCATCTAGTACGAAGTGTGCATGACGTGTTGCGGCGCAGTTTGGAATAATCGCAACCGGCTTGTTAGCCGCGTGCGTTGGAAAATCAGCCACTTTAATATCAACAACCGTTGTTAAGCCGCCAAGACCTTGCGCACCAATACCTAGCTTGTTCACTTTTTCGAACAATTCTAAACGTAGCTCTTCTGCACGGGTTTCAGCACCACGCGCTTGCAACTCTTGAATGTTTACAGGCTCTAATAACGCTTCTTTAGCAATCATCATGGCTTTTTCAGCGGTACCGCCGATGCCTATGCCTAACATACCTGGTGGACACCAGCCCGCACCCATTTTTGGAATTTGCTCTAATACCCAATCAACCACAGAATCCGATGGGTTCAGCATAGCAAACTTAGACTTAGCTTCAGAGCCGCCGCCTTTCGCTGCAACGTGAACGTCTACCGTATTGCCAGGAACAAGCTTAACGTGAATAACCGCTGGGGTATTATCTTTAGTATTACGACGTGCGCCATCAGGATCGGCAAGCACAGAAGCACGTAATACGTTATCTGGATGCAAATAAGCACGACGAACACCTTCGTTGGCGATGTCTTCAATGCCCATCGTGGCATCTTCAAAACGCACATCCATGCCAATTTCTAAGAATACGGTAACAATACCGGTATCTTGGCAAATTGGACGGTGGCCTTGGGCACACATACGGGAGTTAATCAGAATCTGAGCCATGGCATCTTTAGCCGCTTTTGATTCTTCTTTTAGGTACGCTTCATGAACCGCGTCGATGAAATCTTTTGGGTGGTAGTACGAAATATATTGCAGTGCGTCCGCGATGCTCTCAATCAGATCATCTTGGCGAACAACGGTGACGGCATTTGCCATGGCTCACGTCCTCATCAAGTTATTAGCGCTATTCTATCAATAGTAAAAGTAGCTCGGTACTTTTCAGCACTGTAAAAAATAATACCCACTGGGAGGTGGGTATTAGGTTATTACTTATTGTAACTCAATTAAAACGGAGCGTCAGGCAAATGCTGCCTTTGCTTGCCTGATTATTAGAAAGGATTCCAGCTCTTAGGAGCGCTATCGTCCTCTTCTTCCGCTTCGCTTGTTTCTTCAACAGCGTCTTCTGTAAATACGACTTCTTTCGTCTTGGTTTCATCAAGACTGGCGATCAAACCACGACCGGAATCCAGCATGTTGGTTTCCTGGATTTCAGCCATTGCGACTTCTGGAGTAACAACCTGCAAAGGATTTTGGTGGAACGTCATGTCTTCGAACTTTGCGGCATCCTTATCAACTTCAGAATAACGAAGGTAATAGACCGTGCCCGCTTTGGCATTCAAGTCTAATTCCGTCACCATCTTTAAGGTGAAATCAATCACATTATTTACTTCGATTCCTTCGAGGCCCAAAAGGGGTCGACGAATTTTAACTTCATGCTTACCTGGTTTTAGTTCGTACCAAGTATAACTCCCCCCTTTAATATTGAATAAGCGGTCGTCATTCAAGTAAAAACTTGGTGCTTCAAGTTCATCATTCGCCCACGTTGATCCCGGGCGATAGACATAAACTAAAGCAGTGTGTTCATAGTCCCAACGGTAGCCGACGGGTTGAAAATCTTGCCCGTTAGGAGCAGCGACAAAACTTCCAAAGTTATGGCCAATAGACTGGTAAATTGTGCAGCTCGGTAGCAAAAATACCGACAGCAGCAATAATCCGATTTTTATCATTATTATGTCCTATCCACACAGGGATCATTTGCATCATTTTGTTGTCGCTTGTATGATGCCATGCATAACAAAAAATAACAAAAAACAACAAGAGAACAGGGAGTTTGAACAATGAAAACCCCACTCATTATCGCCTCATTTTTATGCGTTAGTGGCGGCATCATGCTAGCCAATGCACAAACGAGTGACAACCCTTACTATTCAAGCGACATTGATGCGGCTGTTCAAGAAGCTGAAAATAGCCCTGCCGACGAGACTTACGTTGGTAATCGCTGGTATAACCGCACCACATCAAAAAGCTTTGATTTTCCTAAATTGATGAATACAGAGATGTCTTCTGAAATCGTCGACGGGGCGTTAGATGCTACTGCCTCGGGCCCTGCAGACGTTGCTCCCGTTCGAACATCGCCTTTAGAACTCAGTGCTGAGAACATCATTGTCAACAAACAGAGTGACGCTGAATTAGAATTTTTAGCCGATACTAAAACAATCAGCATCGATACAGCGATACAGCCATCTTCTAAAAAAGAAGATATTACACCAGTATCCTTTGAAATTGATAAGATTGAATATACTTCTGGCGCATTCTCTGGAAGTGCCAAAGATATTCGCTCTACGTCACGCTCAAGAGCTTATTACACTCCAGAACCTTAAATCAGGTAATGCGGTATGAAGACGAAGACTAAACACATAATCGCCTTAATAATCATGAGCTTAACTCCAGTACTAAGCTGGGGCGTAAACCCTCATGACGAATACTATGCAGATGATATTTTCACTGCCATTAATGAAGCGAAAAAAAGACCACATCATTACGATTACAGTACGGCTAAGCGCTATAACCGCTCTACGACGCAAAGCCTTGATATTCCTAGACTTTTAAATAAAGAGATGAGTATTACCAGTATTGATAGTAAGGATGAAAATTTGGTTACCGCCGCCGATACTCCGGTCAGTAATCAGCACCAAGAGGTCTATGAAGTTAATGATGATGGGGTAACAGAAGTAAGAGCTTTACCGATTAATACCGTGGCACCATTGATTAGTAATCCAAACGTTATTTCACCCAATGTTAGAACAAATATCATCGCCCGCTGATATTTACAAAGGTTTTACACAGTTTCATAAAAAGAGGGCTTAGCGGGTTAATTTTGCACGAACTAGGTGGCGTATCTTTTGCCCCATCTGCAATAACAACCTGTCTTTCATCCACAGTTTTTGAGCACTTTCAGACACATTTTTAGAGCCAATATCCATCATTTCATGGCACTGATCTAATAATGCGATACTGCTTAGAGTGTAATAATCTGGCGACTCTTCAAAGCTCTCATTTAACTGTTCAATCAGCAGCATCTCACCGCTTAATTCCTGCAATAATTTACCGCTCTCAATCTGCTCTCGTAATACCCAGCCCAACATAGCCAGAGCAACGTGCACATCCTCCCAATAACGAAAGGGTTTATTGGCCTGTTGATGTCCATCGATATCCAATAGCTGCTCAGATGAGATCTCTACCTGATCAAAGCTCACACCACTATGTGGAATATCTTCTACGAAAGGTGCCTTTAATGGCTCCGATGCCGAGACACCGAGACTATTGTTGGGTAAATAAACGCAGCAAAGTTGGCCCTCTTCGTTTTTGGCCACCACATACAAACGATCTAATTCATTGGGCATAAGCATCACATAGCCCTTTTGCCCATCAAGAACCGTGCGCTCACCTTGTGAAGAAAGCTGCGTCGCCATATCCCAAGGTTTCTTAACTCCTTTTTCTGAGACACAAAATGCAGCGAGTTCATCACTAGGACAATTCACATCTAAACAACGAATGGCATTTTGATAGCCTGCTAAAAAAGCCATGCCTGGAGTTGCAGACTGCGCACCCAAATATACGGCATTGACCGCGGTAGAGTAGTACTGAGAACCCTGCATGAATTGCTGACGAAAGATCTGTATGTCGGAGAAGTGAAGTTGAGGAGATGACAAAGCATGCTGCAAGACTGCAGACATGCTTTGTTTATTGAATGACTGTAACAAAGGACTAAAGCGTGCCTGTCATCGCATTTTGCATGCGATCTAAGCGAATTTGAATATCTTCAATCTCAAGCTTCATTTCATTAAATTGAGATTCAACTTCAGACATAGAGCTGTTCAGCTTTTTACGCGTCGCATCAATAGAGCGAATAGATTGCTCGTTATCACCAATACGCTTCTCGGTCGCCTCAGGCAATCCCGTTACCGATGTTTTTAAAGCCGCAATTTTAGCCTCTAAAGCTTGCTGATTATTTGCCAAGCTAGTTTTTAAAGCAGAAATGCTGGTTTTAGTCCCGCTGATTTCGCCATTCGCTGAAACGATTTTCTTCTCTAGCCCGACTGTAGTTTTTTCCAGACCCGCGGCTTTCTTTTCAATACCTGCTGCTTTTTTATCTACTTGAGCAACCGACGCTTTAACGCTTGAAATCGCTTTAGTATTTTTAGCAATGTTAGGTTTGTTGGTTTTATTTGTTAGATCCCAAAGCTTACGAATCTCTGTCGCATTATCTTTTAATAATACTTTTAAAGCGCCCAGTGATAATGTTGAGTTTTCATCAGAAGCCGATAATTTATCATTTAAAACCCCTAAATTGGTCGCATGGTCATTCAAGATGCCTTCTGCTTTAACCAACTGAGCATTCGCTTCTTGTAGCTGCATAAATAAGAAGCCCGCAAAACCACCCATGGCCAAACTTAATATCAACGCAATAATCGCAATCGTTTGCTTGGGCGCAGGCACTGAGACTGCAGCGGCAGGAGCCGATTCTGCGGCACGCTGTGCAGCTAGGCGACGCTGCTGAAGCTGCTTTTTGCGCATTGCCATGTCTTCTTGTGATGCTTGCATCTTTGGTATGGAATCTTGTTCGTTTGACATAGTGCCCCCAGGGTCTTATTTATTCATTATTATGATTATTAATACTCCGAACTGACGACTTAACGCTTACTCAGTTGAATATTTGAGCATTTTCGGACGTATTTTTGTTGCGCCAGTATAACGGATAAGCGGATCAAACTAAAACCACACTTTTGCATACCTAGAAGATAACGTAAGGTGTGCTATGATTCACACCAGATTGTGGTTGTAAGGCTCGCATCATAATAGAAGTCTGCAATTTCACCACATCACTTAGCTAATAAACGGAGAGACAACATGGCGTTTGAATTACCAGCATTGCCTTATGCACAAGATGCATTAGAGCCACACATTTCTGCAGAAACTTTGTCATTTCACTATGGCAAGCACCACAATACTTACGTTGTTAAGTTGAATGGTCTAATTGGTGGTACTGCTGATGAAAACAAATCTCTAGAAGAAATCGTTAAGACTTCTACAGGTCCTGTTTTCAATAACGCAGCACAAATCTGGAACCATACGTTCTACTGGAACAGCATGAGCCCTAACGGCGGCGGCGAACCTACTGGCGCTATCGCTGATGCGATCAACGCTTCTTTCGGTTCTTTCGAAGCAATGAAAGAAAAATTGAACGACAAAGCGGTTAACAACTTCGGTTCTAGCTGGACTTGGTTGGTTCAACTAGCTGACGGTTCTTTAGACATTGTTAATACGTCTAACGCTGGCACGCCAATCACAGAAGAAGGCGTTACTCCGCTGATCACTGTTGATTTGTGGGAACACGCTTATTACATTGATTACCGCAATGTACGTCCTGATTACCTTAAAGGTTTCTGGGCGCTAGTTAACTGGGAATTCGCTAACGCTAACCTAGCGTAAGTGATCAGTAACTATTTTCACTGGTGCAAACCCGTGATATAAAAAAGGAGCTTCGGCTCCTTTTTTTTGCTCTTTTTTTGTTTATTTCATAGACGATGTATTAATAAGGTCTCTAACAATGTCTTTACCGCTTTTACTCGCGTCAAGCTCGGCTTATCGCAAACAGCTATTAGAGAAATTACAGCTGCCCTTTACCTACGCGAGCCCAGATATCGACGAATCGATATTGCCCAACGAAGATGCCAGTACTTACGTCGAGCGCTTAGCGATAGAAAAAGCCAAAGCGCTTCAAAGCGACTTTTCTGAGCATATTATTATCGGTAGTGATCAATGCGCTGTTTTAGACGTTAATGGCCAACAACGTATTTTAGGCAAGCCACACTCATTTGAAAATGCGGTTCAGCAGCTAAGTGATTGCAGTGGTCAAAAAGTAACGTTTTTAACAGGTTTATGCTGCTTTAATAGTCATACCAAAAAGACCTTATCGATTGTAGAGCCTTTTACTGTTCATTTTCGTGAATTAACCGAGGCCCAAATCCGTCGCTATATCGAACAAGAAATGCCGCTAGATTGTGCGGGCAGTTTTAAGTCTGAAGGGATGGGCATTCGCTTATTCAGCGCTTTAGAAGGACGAGACCCCAATAGCTTGGTCGGCTTACCCTTAATTGCCCTAGTCGATATTCTGGAGCAGCATGGTGTTCAAGTTCTTTAATTATGAACTCATACATTTTGTGTTCGTTAACCGCGGCTGCGATTACTTTATATCAAGTTTTCTACGGGCATAAAAAAAGACCAGTCTGGACTGGTCTTTTTTATTTTTGCTTATAGTTTAGAAGCAATTAATTATCTAACTGAACGCCTTGAAATAAACGATTCATTCGTTTGTCGACAGCATCAACTTCAACATCACCCGACAATTCAAACTCCCAGATACCATTGTATTTATCGTGGGTTAACGTTGTCGCTTTTTGCTTATCCAATACAATTGTTGGTCTTAAGAAAACCATCAAGTTACGTTTGACGTGCTGCGTACTTTTACTCTTAAATAACCAGCCTAGTAGAGGAATATCACCTAAGATTGGCACCTTACTTTCCGTTTCGGTAATGTCGTCGCTGATCAAACCACCTAAGACGATGGTTTCTTCATCCGCCGCTAAAATCATTGTTTTTAGCTTACGCTTATTAGTAATTAAATCGGCCTGACCTTGAACCGTTGTATTAGCAACCGACTCAGCGCTGACTTCAACTTCTAAGCGCAACTCATTACCTTCGTGAATATGCGGCTTAATTTTTAGCGTTACACCAATGTCTTCACGTGAAATAGTCGTAAATGGATTGCTGTTTGAACTAGAGGTAGTCGACCCCGTTAAGAAAGGAACATTCTGACCGACTACAATTTCTGCTTCTTGGTTATCCAACGTCATGATGCTTGGCGTCGATAGTAAGTTAGTATTACTCTGGCTCTCTAGTGCCTGAATAATGACACCAAAGTCAATCTGGCCATTGGATTCTTTAAAGCCACCAACGGTTAAACCATTACTCAATGTTGGAGCGCCTGTGGCAACCCCAGTGGCAATCGATGAAAGCGACTGTCCTGCATTTCCAAAATTAGTACCCGCTACAGGATTGTCTGTATCACCCACAGCCCATTGAAAGCCTAAAGAATCGGTAACATCACCGGTTACTTCAACAATCGCCGATTCAATCAGTACCTGAGCACGACGAACATCGAGCTCATGAATAATTTCATCAATTTCTTTTAAGACCGAAGGCTCAGCACGAACCACCAGCGCGTTTAATTCTTCATCCGCATGGATGCTTGCCTTACCTTTCGCTTTGTTAGCATCTTTTTTACCGGAATCGGAATCAGACATAACATTCTTTAATAGCTCGGCCAGCTTTTTAGAATCGGCATACTTTAAACGGATCACCTTAGTACTACCGGAGAAATAAGAAGGCTTATCAAGCTGCTTAATCAGGGTACGAATACGTTCACGCGACGTTTTCTCACCTTTAATAATAAGGCGATTACTGCGTTCATCGGCAACGACTCGAATACTACCCGCGCCGCCACTCTTAGCGCCCTTACCTTGAGCAACTTTATCAGGATCAAGACTTTGCAACATGGTGACCACGTTTCCGACCCATGCTTCTTTTAACTGAATAACTTCCAACTCTTCAGAACCAGACTTATCAAGACGATCAATAATCTGCTCGATACGATTAATGTTTGAAGCGTGATCAGATATAATCAAAGCGTTAGCAGACTTAACCCCAGCTAGATGTCCATATTTTGCAACCAGCGGGCGTAGAATAGGCACTAAATCCAAAGCTGGCGTATTTTTAATCGTGATCACTTTCGTAACCATTTCTTGGCTTTGTTTTTTATACTTATTTTCTAAATCACGGCCTTGCTGCTTAACCGAATTTTGCTGCACAACCATGATCACATCGCCTGCTGGAACGGCAGCATAACCATGCACTTGCAAGACGGATAAGAACAGCTCGTAAACGGCTTCGGTATTCATAGTTTCTGTAGAAACTACTGTGACCTTACCTTTGACTCGAGGGTCTATGACAAAGCTTTTGCCGGTAATATCAGCAATCTGCCCTATAAACGCTGAAATATCAGCATCATTAAGATTCACTTGCCAATTTTGATCTTCTGCATGAACAGTCATTACAGGCGTGCTGATGGCAATCGTCATAGCCAACAGTGCAATTTTACAAAAACGCTTGAGCACCGATTAAGTCCTTATTTAATGGTATGATTAACAACAAAACGACCATTGCCACGCTGAATTTCCAAACGCGCTTGCCCACTATTAGTAACCTCTTCTAATAGCACCTGATCATCTTCTAAATTGCCCAATGCCTGTCCGTTAACAGACAATATTATATCGCCAGGTCTTAGACCTAACTGAGTAAGCATTGAGCCGGAACTTGAAACTTTATAACCTGATCCATTGCCAGAAGCTTCTAGCCCCATCTTTCTTAATGCGCCCGCAGGATCATTACTGACTTCATCTTTCAATAACTGCACCGCATCTGCAGGCGTGCGAATACCGCTAAACCTTTCTTTAAAACTCCCGCGGGTTTGAGCCCGTCTTTGTGCGGGTGTCGGCTTACTGGATTGCTGAATCCCCTGTTTGCCCGCGAGCTCAAATTTTAGCGCTTCTAACTTACCGTTGCTATCCAGAATCACCTGATCTTGCTGCACGGCGGCTAACTTTGTTCGCCCTTGCACCACATCACCGATGCGATAATTTTTACCCGCACCGCCCTTAGGAGCAATAATCGCACTGGAATTTTCTGCAGTACTTGCGGCCATAACGCCTAATAACGCTAACCGTAAACGCGTCGTTGGCGCATCTAATTCTTTGGGTACTTCAACAACAGCGACCGTCGCATCACCAAAGATATGCATGTCTGCAATACTGTCGTTTTGAGCGACGACCGCTGCGCCTTTAGCACGCGTAGGCTCAGACAATACTAAGGTGCTAGGGGCTAAAAACATCCAAGTGAATACAGCCAACTGGCTAGAGATTAACACGGTGAAAGTTAACTTACCTAAAATTAAAGTCAGTCGCTGCCAAGGCAAAATTATGATTGTTTGCTCAGTCACTCTGCACTCCCGGCTGCCAACTGTTTAATGATTCTATCCATAGTATTTGTATCGTCTATATGTTTCTTATTAAGGTCATAGCAGTTTTTGTGACGCTTCAAATATGACTTTCTCTGCCGGGACTTCTGCTGGCCATTGAAGCCCTAAAATATCTAAGAATCGGCGACGAATGCCAATGCCGGCCCAGCCATCTGGCTGAATATACCCCTTACCAATATCTTGACCATCGGTATTGGTAATCTCTAGCTCAACATTATCGGCAGGTTTCTGAATAACACCCACTAAAATAGGTAAGGTAGCATTAATCGTCTTTCCCTCTAAAGGAAAACTCACATCGCCTCCACTAAACAGCAATCGGCCGTCGGCGGTGAGTACTTGCTTATCATGAATGGAGAAAATCGCATTAAACTTATTCAGTTCAAAATTGCCCACCAATGATGAGCGCCCTTGCCGTAATACCGGAGCAAGATAACGCGAAGACATAAAGGCTTCACTTTGGCTTACTTCAATGTGATCAGCATTACCGCGCACGAGTCCTTTAAATTTGAGCTCATCGCCTGAGACTTTGACATTGGCAGCAAGCTGCCCAGTGATCAGTTCACTTACTTGAATATCCCACTGGCCGTTGACCTTGCCAACATTGGGAATATTGATGCGCGCTTGGCCCTGCCAGAGAGTGCCAGTAACCAACTCAACTTTAACAGGTAAGTTTCCTACATGCGGCTGAACCTTAGGCCAAACATATTCCAAGGGCGCAGTGAGTCCCAAGAATATAACAAAACTGAATAGCCCGATTAACAAATACCATTTAACAGACCATATAGCAGACAAGAGTACCTTCAAAATTATCTCTTTTAATTATTTTTGCATATTAACCCGCATTCTACTGAATGCGAGCCGTAGTGTAATGGAGTTTTATGCCATATTGTGAAAACAAAGACACATTTTAGTAATGATTTTCATTATACCGCCGATACAAATGCCTTTTTGGCCACCAGCTGTTTGTTTTTTAAACAACAATATCCTATCTAACCATTAATTCGTGGATCACGCTTGCTGCAGGATCGCTTGCTCAATCAATCCCACTCTATCTTGCCCCCACAGGACCAAATCACCGTATTGATAAGTTGGCACTCCCCAAGATCCTAATGCCAACATCTGCTGGCGATTGTCTTCTGCCCAGCTTTGCCACTGCTCATCACAATCGCTTTGTTTGAGCAGCATTTGTGCATGAGCCCAATCGAGCCCTGTACGCTCAACGATCAATTTTAAGCCCTTATCGGTATCAGAATGAATACCTTGGGCATTGACGGCTTGTGCATAATTCAATAGATATTCAATTTCCACTCCTTGTGATTGCGCATACTTAAACAGCGAATAACAACGGTTAACGCCCACACCTAAAGGATCTGCCACCCTGCCATAATCAATCCCCAACTTCTGCGCTTCTCGCTTGGTATCATGAAAGATATACATCTTTTTTGTATCAGGCACAGATAAGCCGCGCATGATCATTGGTAATATAGGCTTAACGTCTAGGCTTAATTGATAGTGCTGTGCCAATGTAACCGCTTGCTGTAAACCAAGGTGAGAATAAGGGCTGCGAATAGAAAAATAGAGAATCAGTTTTTTATGTTTTGGATCTGGCTGAGTTAAAGGTTTAGTTTGGCAAAACTGGGCATAGGTTTTATCGAAGAGAACCTCTGTCGCCTCACCCTGACCAAGAGCTAATAAGCGTCGCTCTAAATGGTCTAGTCGGTCGAGCCCCCAGTACCATTCTCCAGCATAATGCAGCATCGCGCTCATATAATGACCATTCTTAGCCAAGCACAGCTCATTTGCTCGAAGTAGATCCTTCCAAACATGCACAATCGACTCAGATTCGTTTGAATTACCTAAGCTATCGAGAGCCTGTTGAAACCAATAATTTTTAAAAACGCTTTCGATAGCAGCCCAATCACAATGCTGATCTTTAAGGCCTTGCGCCTCTAGCTGTAATAATAACTGGCTAGCCTGCTCTGCCCGAATTCGTTCATCTTGCGGAGATTCCTCAGGCCAATCGAGCTGATACAACCTAGCAAGATGAGTCGCATCGACAAATGCATTATGGTGCCAAAGTTGCTCTTCTGGATACATATCCTGCTGAAGATTTAAAATGGTTTTAAATTGCAGACGCACATCAAAGCGCCGCTCAACATCGGCCAATACTTGCACCAATAAATAGCTGTAGGGATCGTTAACTCTAAGGTAGACATCAACCTGATGCTCGCGTCTTAAAAGCTTACGCCAGCCCTCGTGCAACTGACGCTTCATTACTAGTAATGCATTACTCGATATTAAGCGGGCCGCATAAGGCTGTAGATGTTTTTTAAAAGCAAAGGTCATAGTGAGTCTTTTAATCTTTTTTGTGATTGTTATTATTTGATGCCTAGCCTCGATATCTGCATCAGTGACTATTTGATCTCTTCTATCAAGGTTCGTTCAATCGGTAGCTGAACATAACCCGTTTCAAGGCTCCAAAAATAATAATAACCAATCGCTCGCCCTTGATCATCACGCCCTGTGGTAATTTTTCCATCTTTGACGGTCCATGATTTAACCACCTTACCGCCATCAACATACGATACTCTTAAATCTTCACCTAAAAAATTGTCCGCCTGACGAGACCATTTATTCATTGTTTCTTCTGTACACGCCGTCATCATCAACGCGGCCACTAAAATAAGGGGGGTTTTACGAGTAAGACTTAATAATAAACGGTTAGCTTTCATCGTTTTTCTCATCATATATGAATGGGTTAATGTACGTTAAACTAACAAGATTAAGCATCAAGTGGTAGAGTGAGTTTTGACATATATACTTTCACTATCAATAATTAAAAGCTAACAGCCACCCTTAATGATAACTTTCCATGAATAAACGCCCAACCAAACGTGAAATACGCCAACAAATGAACGACGAGGTTGACCAATATCTCAATCAAGGCGGAGAAGTGCGTGAATTTCAGCGTGGGGAAAGTGGCTTAGTAAATGGCAAGCTTAATGACCGCAGTAGTGGTTTTGAACAAGGGAAGCAAAAAAGAACACCTCTAATAGATGAACTGAAAGCAGTCGATGAGCGCAAGAAACCTGCAAGTTCAACAGCGCCAGTGAAGAGTAACCGCCCGAAGAAAAAAATTATTTATGACGATTTTGGTGAGCCTATTCGCGAAGTATGGATTGAATAGTTCTTTATCAACCCGCACTCCGCTTGCTATTAGCAATACTCATTCAAACAAGCATGAGAAAACTTATTTTATTCGCTTAAGATTTTTCTCTCGCTGCTTACTCGCATCCAAACCATCATCGACTTTTTCATTATAAACATCCAGCCAAGTACGTGACCCTTGTATCATTTTGGCTAGGTCATACATACCTAACTTCAACGTTTTCAAGAACTCTTGATAGCTCTGTTCTTGCTCTATCATCGTTTGCTGGAAAACAAATGCTTCACTCTGCTTATAGTTTAACGATAATGTGCCTAATTGACTGCGCTGTTTTTCAAGTTCAGCGCTGAGTGTCGCTATGACGACCTTTTGTTCCTCGAAGGCTGCTTGAGTAGCATAATCTTTATCCCCTCCTAATAAACTCAGCAATGTTAGGGTTAAAGAGACCGATAGAATAACTACTACTGCGATGGAAATCACAACAATCACCGTTCTATTTTTACCGACTTTTCCTTCTAAAATACTGAGTCTCTGCTCATCCGTTAACTCTTCGGTTTCAGACATAATCTACTCTTCATCTAATTATCGGCATTAATTAGGCCATTAACAACGACATCAACTATTGGATTAACCACGCGAATAAACACTATAGTGATTAGGTATTCATTTAGTATAGTCAGTAAAGTCAGATTCGAACAATTTCGCAGTGATTTAATCCCTATAACAAAAAATTGTAGCCATTACGCTTCAGCAATTAATGTTGCACGTAAAGGTGCTGGGTACCCTTCTATTGTTTTACTCTTATCTTCAGCATCTAAAAAATCAGTTAAAGATTGATACTGCATCCAATCAGTCGAGCGCTGCTCTTCTAGGCTAGTGATATTCTTTTCCACAATTCTAGGATTCTTAAAACCCGCACGTCGCGCCCACAATAAAAGCGTATCGCAGGTAGGTAAAAACCACACATTACGCATCTGTGCATAGCGGTCTTCCGGCATTAATACCTCACCCAGTTCACCTTCTATGACTAAGGTTTCTAGTACTAACTGCCCACCCGGCTTCAGGGTATCTTTCAATTCTGCTAAATGATCGATCGGAGATTTTCTATGGTACAAAACCCCCATCGAAAAAGTCGTATCGAAGGCTTTCAGTGGACGCGGCACGTCTTCCATTTTTAACGGTAATAAATCAATATTTAACGGCTTGCCTTGCCCTGATTGCGCATATTGCTTGAACGCCTGAAATTGCGCCAAAAACAAGCGCGACGGATCAACCCCAACCACTCGATAAGCACCCGCGCCCAACATGCGCCACATGTGATAACCCGAACCACAGCCCACATCTAAAATAGTGCGACCTTCTAAGGGGGCAAGATGAGATGCAATGCGCTGCCACTTCCAATCACTGCGCCACTCGGTATCGACATGAGTATCAAAAAACTGAAACGGACCTTTGCGCCAAGGGCTTAGCTGCTGTAATCCTGATTTGATTTCTGCATTAACTGCTGCTGTATTTTCTGCTTCATTGAGCGCCGCACTGGCTAGCTGAATACGATCTTGCTGCAAATCTGCAACTACATTTTCAACCGCAGGTAAGCCTTCTAACGCATCCAACCAACGCTGCTGATCACCGTGTACTTTCTCGTTAAAAATAGCATGCAGCTGTTGCGGTAAAATTTTGGCCCAAGGCTTTAATAAGCTGCCTTCTTGTTCCATAGCCGATTGAATATCATCAAACCAAGAAAATACATCTACGTTCATAAGGAAATTCTATCTTGTTAAATTTTGGATTTATTAAAATTGGGATTTATTTTATCGCAAGGTAAGAAACAAAATTGAAGCATTGATACCAGCGAATGACTTGACTGAAACCTGCCTGTTTTAACCGGGCAATATGAGTATTTTCTGTTTCTGGGATCAATACGTTTTCGATGGCGCTGCGCTTTTGTGCGATTTCTAATTCGCTATAGCCATTTGCACGTTTAAAGTCGAGATGTAACTTATCTTGTAAAGGCTGTTCATCTTCGTCAAAGCAAATTTTCTCGGATAAGATCAACGCGCCACCCGGATTCAGACCTTGAGCAATCTGACGTAATAAACCTAAGCGCTGCTCTTTCGCGATAAACTGCAACACATAATTCAGCGCAACCACAGATGCATTATCGATGGTTTGCGCCGTAATATCCGCACACAATAACTCAACGTCTACATCACCATCATCAAGCGCTAAATAGTGTCCCGCTTGCTCGATCATCGCCGTTGAATTATCAATACCCAATATTTTGCAGTTCTGCGCTTTTACGCCATGGCGCATCGCCAAAGTAACCGCCCCCAACGAGCAGCCTAAATCGTATAAATGGGTATTATCTCTAGCATACTCGCCGGCAATAACCCCTGACATAGCCACGGTTTCGGCATAGCCCGGAACCGAGCGTTTAATCATGTCAGGAAATACACGGGCAACCGCACCATCAAAAGTAAACTGTCCAGACAGCTCAATGCCCTCGCTGTCGGCAAATATATCGTCCGCGGCGTTTAACCCCTCTACGCTTCCCTCTACGTTTCCATCCACATTATTGGTTGCAAAAGTATTTGGATGAGTCGATTTATGTGATGTCATCAGAGTCTTCCTTTAGCCCAGATTTTTCAGCAATAGGCTGGGATATTTTTTTCTTAATTCTTACGCCAAGCTCAACAAATTGATTGGCAGTATTCACTAGATTGCCACGACCTTGCGCTAACGAACTGTAAGTTTCGTCATAGGTTTTCTGGGCACTGTTTAATTGGTTGCCCAACTTATCCATTTTTTCTACGACGATGCGTAAGCGGTCATAGACCTTTCCTGCTTGCTGGCTTAATTCATCGGCACTACGGCCTCGGCGCTCAATGGCCCATAAACTTTCGATAGTACGCAAACTGGCTAATAATGTCGTTGGCGTCACCACGACAACTCGCTGATCAAAGGCATCCATAAATAACTGTTCATCATGCTGAAATGCTGCAACAAACGCGGGCTCGATTGGCATAAACATAAAGACAAAATCAGGGGAATTCAGCCCTGGCAGTTGCTGATACGCTTTGGCAGATAACGCCTTGATATGATGTCGAATAGCCTCGATATGTTGTTTCAAAAACTGGCTTTTTAGCGCATCGTCTTCTGAATTCACATAATCGTTATAAGCATTTAACGACACCTTGGCATCGACAATAATATGCTTATCTTCTGGCAAGTTAATGATCACATCAGGACGATAGTTTTGACCATTATCGGCTTTATGATTTTGCTCGCGCACATACTCTTCACCTAGGCGTAAGCCCGAGCGTTCTAATACGGTTTCTAATACCAATTCGCCCCAGTTACCTTGAGCTTTTTTATCACCACGCAAGGCTTTGCTCAACGCGCTGGCTTCAGCCGTCATGGTTTGATTTAAATGGTATAGGTCGCTGATTTGGCTCTTTAATACCGCCCGATCTTTTGTATCGTGCAAATAAACGTCTTCAACTTTTTTGCGTAGCCCTTCTAACTGATCTTTAAAAGGATGCAAAATCGCATCTAAGCCTTGTTTATTTTGCTGCTGTTTTTCGTTGAATATTTTATGCGAGAGGTTTTCAAAAGCTTGTTGTTGCTGTTGATGCAAGTCTTGATTGTACTTGTGCTGTTGCGCGTGCTGTTGCTGTTGGTTTTGAATTTGCTGCTTTAATAGTGCATTTTCAACCTTAAGCGGTTGCTGGCCCGATTCGAAACCCGCGCTAAAGCCAGCATCAAAACCTAGAGCATGACCTGATTTTTTGCCGATCTGTTTTCCTATCGCTAGGCAGCCCAAACAGCTGACTAACAATAGCAAAGAGAAGAACAATAGAATCATCCACGGCTCTAGCATTAAAGCGCCCATAAACTATTGTTCTTGGCTGCCTAAAGCGGTTAACTGCTCAGTTTGATGCTCGGTAATTAAAGGTTTCAAAACGGCACCTAAATCTCCCTGCATCACTTCATCCAGCTTGTATAAGGTTAAGTTGATTCGGTGATCAGTCACACGACCTTGTGGATAATTATACGTACGAATACGTTCCGAACGGTCGCCACTACCCACCAAGCTCTTGCGCTCTGCCGCTTGTTCGGCTTGCTGCTTTTGCAATACCGCATCATTAATTCGACTGGCAAGAACCGTCATCGCTTTCGCACGGTTCTTATGCTGAGAACGTTCGTCTTGGCACTCAACCACAAACCCTGTTGGTAAATGCGTCAAACGAATAGCCGAATCCGTTTTGTTTACGTGCTGACCACCCGAACCCGAAGCACGGAACGTATCAACGCGTAAATCAGCCTTCTTAATTTCAATCTCACCTTCGCCTTCAACTTCAGGCATGATGACAACGGTACAGGCCGATGTATGAACACGACCTTGAGATTCAGTTTCAGGAACACGTTGTACTCGGTGCGCACCCGACTCAAACTTTAACTGAGAATAAACATCAGAACCCGAAATACGAGCGATTATTTCTTTATAACCGCCGTGGTCGCCATCGTTGGTGGTTAATATTTCAACACGAAATCCCTGTGTTTCAGCATAACGAGAATACATACGATAAAGATCGCCCGAGAAAATCGCGGCTTCATCACCACCGGTACCCGCACGAATTTCTAGAATAACGTTGCGACCATCGTTCGGATCTTTTGGCAGTAACAAGACCTGTAAATCAGCTTCTAATGTTTCTAGGGTCGCTTTTGCTGATTTATATTCTTCTTGACCCATTTCACGCATTTCTGGGTCTTCATCTTTTAATAACAATTCGGCTTCAGCAAAATCTTCTTCTGCTTGGGTGAACGCTTCATAGGCCTGCACAACAGGTTCTAATTCGGCATACTCTTTTGACAGACCACGAAACTTATCTTGATTAGAGATAATTTCATTATCACTGAGTAGATGACCAATTTCTTCGTAGCGCTCACATAAATGCTGCAACTTATGAACTAATGATTCTTTCATTGTGATGTATTCTTCTCTTTGTTCTCAGTCATACTGTTATTAGTATCATCCGAGAGCTGAAATAATTCTTGAACCCAATCCATAATCTCAAGCTGGCCTTCGGCCCCTGCTTTACGCATTTGCTTGGTAGGAGTGTGTAATATTTTATTGGTATACGTATGAGCAAACTGCTGCAAAACTTTCGCAGGATCATCACCATTCGCGAGCTGCCTGCGAGCTTTCGAAAGACACTCATCTTTAAGGCTTTCAATATGAGTGCGTAATGACGTCACCGTTGAAACCACATCTAATGAGCGTAATTCTCGCATAAAACGCTCTACACCTGAAATAATCAGCTGCTCAGCTTGAACCGCAGCGTCTTGGCGCGACTTTACATTTTCTTCAATGATGTCTTTTAAGTCGTCTACCGTATATAAAAAGACGTCATTTAGATCACCGACTTCTTCTTCAATATCTCGTGGCACTGCGATATCGACCATAAACATCGGTGAATGGCGGCGTTTCTTCATCGCTCGCTCAACCGTGCCTTTACCTAAAATCGGTAAAGGACTGGCCGTCGATGAAATAACGATATCAGCACGGGGTAACTCTTGTGCAATATCTTCTAATAAAACCGCCTCTGCATGAAATTGCTCCGCCAGTTTTTGTGCTCTTGCCAACGTTCGGTTTGCTACAATAATTTGCTTAATACCCGCATCTTTCAGATGCTTAGCAACTAAGTCAATCGTCTCTCCTGCACCAACAAGTAACGCAGTACTGCGACTCAAATCAGAAAAGATGTGTTTAGCCATACTCACTGCGGCAAACGCTACTGAAACCGGATTTTGCCCAATCGCCGTATTCGTTCTAACTTCTTTTGCGACGGTAAAGGTTTGGCGAAATAAACGGCCAAGATCACTGCCTGTTGTGCCCGCTTGCTGAGAAACAGCATAAGCCGATTTAAACTGACCTAAAATTTGAGGCTCGCCAAGTACCAACGAGTCTAGTCCGCAGGCAACACGCATCATATGTTGAACAGCATCGTTATTATGATGAATATACGACGAATCTAATAAGGTTTTCTCATCAACATCATGATGCTGACTTAACCATGCCAGCAGAACTTGCCCAGCTTGCGCATCAACTTCCTCTCCTTCATCGGTATAAGAGCAGTAGATTTCGGTTCGGTTACAGGTTGATAGAATCGAGACTTCTGTGACAGGCGTGAGGGTATGCAGCAACTGCTGAAGAACATCCGGCATGGTTGCTGGATCAAACGATACTCTCTCACGCACGGCCACAGGGGCTGTTTTGTGATTAATGCCAAGCGCTATGATTCCCATCTGAGATTAAATCTGACCTTTTAATAAATGACACATCGACGAAAGCGGCACAGTATAACGGGAAATAATGATGAAATCTTTTCCACATTGCCTTGTCTACTATAAATTCACCCACAATGAAGACTTAACGCTGACTTTTAGTTAAATTTCAGAGTATGCTGTTGACAGAATAAATGGATATAGGTCGTTATGTTGTTTCGGATTGTTACCTTATTAATCGCCAATGGCCTAATTGCAGGCTGTTCACTTCTTCCAATGAACAGCGATACCACCTCGTTAGAAAAGGCGGCTGATCATGAAACTGCCATTTATGAGGCAGATAATAATACGATTCAAGCCCCTTTCAGCCCAAATTATGACAAACCGTTTGAAGCCGCGACGCTGTATTCATTACTAGTCGCAGAAGTCGCAGGGCAGCGCCAGCAATTCGATATTTCTTTAGCAAACTATTTAGATCAAGCGCAACAAACTCAGGATCCAGGTATTGCTGAACGTGCAACACGCATCGCGCAATACTTAGGTATTAACGAATACATTTTAGAATCCGCAATGCTTTGGGTCAAAATCGCCCCAGAAGAAGCTCAAGCACATCAAACCTTAGCGCTTGCTTATATGAAAATAGGGCAATTTTCTTCAGCACTGACTCACCTAGAAGCCGTCTTTAATCTAGTCGGAGCCAGTCAATTTGATTTCCTTGCCTTAAACGCTAAATCACTAGGCAACCATGAAACACTTGATCTTCTGCATCAAATTGAAGAATTAACGCAAAAGCACAATGAATACGCGCCTCTTTGGATGGCCCAAGGCGCCTTATTATTACAGCTAGAAGATTATTCAGCAGCGCTCCCCGCCCTAAACCAAGCACTGTCATTAAGAGAGGGCTATGTTGCCGCAGCGATCAGTAAAGCCAGGGTACTACACAAGCTAGAGCAGCACGAAGAAGCCCTTGCCTTACTTGACGAACTACACGAACAACTGCCAAAAAATAAAGGCATCGGCGTATTGCGCGCTCGTATATTAATCGACCTAAAGCGTTTTAGTGAAGCCCGCGCGGCATTTCAATACCTAGCACAACAGTTTCCCAATGATCATTCAATACAACTATCACTAGGATTACTGCACATAGAGCTAACAGAGTACGATCAAGCAATCGCCGCCCTGAGTCCATTAACCTTACAAAGAAACATGGCCGACGAAGCCTATTTTTATCTTGCTCGTATTGCCGAAAGCCAAGAAGACCTCCCTCGTGCCATTCGTAACTATCAGTCAGTTCAAAAAGGTCGTCAATTTTTACCTGCGCAATATAAAGCGGCTCAGTTATTAATTGAATTGGAGGACATTAACGCCGCTCGGGATTATTTAACTCATCGCCGCAGTGAGTTCCCAGAGAGCAACATTGAACTCGTCCAGTTAGAAGTAGAATTATTGATTCAGCGCGAACTCACTCTTGAAGCCTACCAGCTTGTTGATACCGCTTTAATTGAATCACCTGATAGCACCAAATTACTTTATAGCCGAGGGTTATTGGCGGAAAAGCTTGGGGATTTAGGGCAACTCGAAAGAGACCTGCGCCACATCATCAAACTCATGCCTGAAAACGCAGAAGCGATTAATGCTTTGGGATATACCTTGGCCGACAAAACCGATCGTATCGATGAAGCCATGGTATTAATAAAACAAGCCATCGAGCTATCACCTGACAACCCCGCCATTATCGATAGCTTAGGCTGGGCTTATTTTCGATTAGGGGACTTAGAAAAATCAGCCGAACTACTTCAACAGGCCTATAAAGACTTCCCAGATCACGAAGTCGCTGCACACTTAGGTGAGGTGCTTTGGCAGCTCAGGCGCAATGATGAAGCAAAAAGTATTTGGAAACAGGGCTTGGAGCAAAATTCCGATAGCCCTATTATAAAAGAAACGTTACAACGTCTTAATTTAGATTCTGATTTCCAGTTAATACCAAAGTGACCCTCAGACCCATGAAAGCTTCCTATTTTGGGCTCATACTCTTTATTAGTATGAGTCTATCTGGCTGCAGCGTATTTGACCTGCAGCAAGATGATCAAGAACTAGAATACCAACTGAATCAAATTCAACAATGGAAGGTACGCGGCAAACTCTCTGTTATCAGCCCAGAAGATGCGGTCACCGGCTATTTAACCTGGCAGCAAGATAATGAGAATTTTGATTTATTCTTGTCAGGCCCGTTTGGCCAAGGTTCAAGCCGCCTTGAAGGCAACAGCAGCCACGCAACATTAACATTGCCAAGCAAAGAACCTGTTCGTGCTCCGTCAGCAGAATACCTAGTCGCCGCCTATTTAGGTTGGGAATTTCCTGTGCTGGATTTGCGCTATTGGGTAAAAGGTCAACCGAGCCCAAGCTCAGACTTTACCCAAGTTCGTAATAGTTTAGGGTTATTAGAAAGCCTGAAGCAGCATGATTGGCAGGTTGAATTTTCTCGCTATCAGCCGCAAGGAGAAACCTGGTTACCCGGCCGTATCAAGATCATCGGCCACGGTTTTAAATTTGTTTTGGTGATTAAAGAATGGTCTATTTATGAATAACCCTACTCCGAATAAATCAGCCCCTAATAACGCCAGCGCCCAATGGTTAACCGTGCCTGCTCCGGCAAAGTTAAACCTAATGCTGCACATCACCGGCCAGCGCGCTGATGGTTATCATGAATTACAAACCATTTTCCAGTTTTTAGAGTATGGCGACCAGCTCAGCTTTCAATCACGTAACGATAGCGAATTAACCCTGAGCCCAGAAATAGTCGGCGTAAATTTTGAAGATAATTTAATTATCAAGGCCGCTCGCAGCTTACAAAACCACCCCAACGCCAGCAATAAACAATGCGGTGCTAATATTCGCCTAGAAAAAATATTACCGATGGGAGGAGGTTTGGGGGGGGGCAGTTCAGATGCTGCAACCACGATGCTTGCTTTAAATTCTATATGGCGACTCGATCTATCATTAGAAGAATTAGCCGAGTTAGGCATTCAGCTAGGCGCCGATGTGCCAGTATTCATCAAGGGGCACGCCTGTTGGGCAGAAGGCATAGGGGAAAAGATCACGCCACTACCCGACCTCGCTGAAAACTGGTTTTTAGTAGCTTGTCCAAACGCACATTCAAATACCAAAGAAATTTTTTCGCATAAAGAGTTGACAAGGGACAGTGAGATCCTTAATATGCGCCACGCACTTGAGGGACAAGCAGCAAACACCGTTAGAAATGACTGTCAGTTAGTTGCCTCGAAACTCAGCCCTGAAATTGGTAAGACATTGAATTTGCTAAACAAATTCGGCTCTGCTAAGATGACGGGAACTGGAGCTTGTGTTTTCTTAAGCCTAGCTTCAGAGAACAAAGCAACGCAAGTTGCAAGTAAGCTTCCGGCTGAATTAGATATTTTTATTGCGAAAGGTACTAACCTTTCTTCTGCACATAAGGTATTATTCGGCTCCGTTTGAAAAAACGGTTTTAAAAAGTTGGGGTGTCGCCAAGCGGTAAGGCAACGGGTTTTGATCCCGTCATGCGCAGGTTCAAATCCTGCCACCTCAGCCAACTTCTTTTTTATCCATTATTGAAAAATCTAAAGGTGACCCATAGTGTCCAAACTGATGGTATTTACCGGCAACGCCAATCCAAAATTAGCCAAGCTAGTCGTTGAACGTTTAGATATTCCAATGGGCGAAATGTCCGTAGGTAAATTCAGTGATGGTGAAATCACCGTTGAAATTGATGAAAATGTGCGTGGTAAAGACGTTTTTATTATTCAGCCAACCTGTACCCCAACCAACGATAACTTGATGGAACTTCTGCTAATGGCAGATGGTTTACGTCGTGCTTCTGCATCTCGTATCACCGCTGTTGTTCCTTATTTCGGTTATGCACGTCAAGATCGTCGTCCTCGTAGTGCTCGTGTGCCAATTAGTGCCCGTGCAGTTGCAGACATGATGGTAGGTTCAGGCATCGACCGTGTACTAACGGTTGATTTACACGCCGATCAAATCCAGGGCTTTTTCAGTGTTCCTGTTGATAACGTATACGGCTCTCCAATTTTATTAGATGACATTGCCCGTCAGAAATACGAAGACTTAATCGTAGTTTCTCCAGACGTGGGGGGTGTTGTTCGCGCACGCGCTATCGCTAAACAGTTAAATGTTGATCTAGCGATTATTGATAAGCGTCGCCCAGAAGCCAATGTTGCCGAAATCATGAACATTATCGGTGATGTTGAAGGTCGAACTTGTGTCTTAGTTGATGACATGGTCGATACTGCAGGCACTTTATGCCACGCAGCGAGTGCATTAAAAGAACGTGGTGCTAAAGCCGTTGTTGCTTATTGTACTCACCCTGTTCTATCTGGCCCAGCCATTGATCGCTTGAAAGCTTCTGCTCTTGATGAGTTAGTCGTTACCGATACGATTCCATTGTCTGCAGCCGCACAAAAATCTGGCCGCGTTCGTCAATTGACAATCGCTGGTCTATTAGCTGAATCGATTCGTCGTGTTAATAACGAAGAATCAATCAGCGCAATGTTTAGATAAGTCCAACTTAGATAAACATACTTTAGATAAGCAAACGTCGTAAAGACATTTGCTATCGACAGTTTCACGTTGAGGAGTTTGGTCGCAAAACTCTTCAACATATAGAGAACCTCAAGGGTATTTTACCCTTGGGGTTTTCTGCACTTAGTCGCTCATAGCTTTAACAATCATGTTAAGCATGCAAGCGACTTTATATATAAAGAAAGGTAGTTACCATGTCTGATTTAACATTGAACGCAGAACTTCGCGAAGTAGTAGGGAAAGGTGCGAGCCGCCGCCTACGTCGTTTAGAAGGTCTAGTTCCAGCAATTATTTATGGCGGAAAAACTGGCGGCAACGCTCGTAAGCCAACCAACATCACGTTGAAAGATAATGAGTTGAAGAAAGCTTTAGAAAACGAAGCTTACTACAGCAGCATCATCACTTTGAACATTGGTGATAAGACTGAGCAAGTTATCTTAAAAGATATGCAGCGTCACCCTGCTCGTAACGACGTAATGCACGCTGATTTCTTGCGTGTAAGTAAGTCTACAATTATTAAAGCTCAGGTTCCTGTTCACTTCATTAATGAAGATATCTGCCCTGCAGTTAAAACTGGCGGTGCTAAAATCAACCACCAGATGACTAGTATCGATATCATTTGTGCAGCAGGTGACCTTCCTGAGTTCATCGAAATCGATCTTGCTGAAACGGCTGCGGGTGAAGTGATTCACTTGTCAGACATCAAGTTCCCTAAAGGCGTTGAATCTTTAGCATTGTCTCATGGTGCTGATCACGACACAGCCGTTGTTTCTTTGTTTACTCCTAAAGGTGTAGCGGAAGACGACGCTGAAGAAGAAGCTGGCGAAGAGTAATCTTCTTTCTCTAAAGCACAACCGCGAGGTTGCTGGCCCACGGAGAAAACAGTAAAAAGGGCTCATTTATGAGCCCTTTTTTGTATTAACGCTTTTATCTTTTTAAAGCGAGTACAAATAAACATAAACGATTATGCTAAAGGCTACACTGAAGGCAATACGATGAGCACAATTAAACTCATAGTCGGTCTGGGCAACCCAGGCTCTGAATACGAAGCGACTCGCCATAATGCTGGTGCTTGGTTCATTTCAGAGATTGCTCGCGCTTATAATATCTCCTTAAAAGCTGATAAAAAGTTTTATGGTATCAGTGGTCAAGGACGTATTGATGGCCATGATGTATGGTTATTATTTCCGACAACCTACATGAATGACAGCGGCAAAGCGGTACAAGCCTTAGCCAATTTTTACAAAATTAACGCCGAAGAAATTTTAGTCGCCCACGATGAGTTAGACTTACCGTCTGGCGTCGCTAAATTAAAAACCGGTGGTGGTCACGGTGGTCAGAATGGCTTACGTGATATCATTGCTTGCCTAGGCAACAATAAAAACTTTCATCGTCTGCGTATTGGCATTGGCCATCCGGGTGATAAAAGCCAAGTGACTGGGCACGTACTAGGTCGACCCAGCGCTACAGAAAAGACACAAATGGACGCGACCATTGATGAAGCCAGTCGCGTATTACCCGATGCCATAAAAGGTGATTGGGGCAAAGCCATGAATAGACTTCATACTTTTAAAGCATAATAATCGCTCACCGATTATTGATTGCGAACAAATAGCTAAACAAATATAGGACATCACGATGGGTTTTAAATGCGGAATCGTTGGTCTACCCAACGTAGGTAAATCGACTCTTTTTAACGCACTGACAAAAGCCGGCATTGGCGCAGAAAACTTCCCCTTCTGCACCATCGAGCCTAACTCAGGTATGGTGCCTATGCCAGATGCACGCCTTGATGCACTAGCAGAAATCGTTAAGCCAGAGCGTGTATTAGCAACCACGATGGAATTCGTTGATATTGCCGGTTTAGTTGAAGGCGCATCAAAAGGTGAAGGTCTTGGTAACCAGTTCTTAGCCAACATTCGTGAAACCGATGCCATTGCTCACGTTGTACGCTGCTTTGAAGACGAAAACGTTATTCACGTAGCCAACAAAATTTCTCCTACTGACGATGTTGATATCATCAATACTGAATTAATCTTGGCCGACCTTGAATCTTGCGAAAAGCAATTACAACGCGTGACTCGTGTTGCTAAAGGCGGCGCTAAAGATGCTGTACAGCAGAAAGGTTTATTAGAAAAATTAGTGGCTCACTTAAGCGACGGTTTACCGGCTCGCACATTGGTTAAAGAAGATGGCGACTACGCTCTTTTTGACCAGTTCCACCTGATTACACTGAAGCCAGTCATGTACATCGCGAACGTTAGCGAAGATGGTTTTGAAAACAACCCTCATCTTGATACCGTACGTGAAATTGCCGCAGCTGATCAAGCAGTAGTCGTTGCTGTATGCAACCAGATTGAAGCGGAAATTTCTGAACTTGATGACGATGAGAAAAAAGAATTCTTAGACGACATGGGCATGGAAGAAGCCGGTCTTGATCGTGTAATTCGTGCAGGTTACGAACTATTAGGTTTACAGACGTATTTCACTGCAGGCGTTAAAGAAGTGCGTGCTTGGACAGTACCGGTAGGCGCAACGGCTCCTAATGGCGCTGGCGTAATTCATACCGATTTCGAGAAAGGTTTTATTCGCGCAGAAGTAATCGCCTATGAAGATTTCATTCAATACAAGGGTGAAGCTGGTGCGAAAGATGCAGGGAAATGGCGCTTAGAAGGTAAAGAATATTTGATTAAAGACGGCGATGTGATGCATTACCGTTTTAACGTTTAATCTATTTTCCTTGCATAAATGAAGGCCGCTTTATTTTAAATAAAACGGCCTTTTTTGTTTTGACTAGATTTTTTTATTCGCTTTAAAGCGCTCAAGCTCTGCATCTTCAATGGCTTTTTTCTCATCAGCCAACATTTCTTCAGCCGTTTTCTCTAACGACAAGCCTTCAAAGCCAGACGGTTCTTTGGAGCTCGATTTATCCGGTTGATGACTGGGTGACTCACCAGCCTCTTCTCTTTCTGCTAGTTTGATACGTAAGCGTAAGTTGTTGGCCGAATCTGCATTTTTTAGGGCTTCTTCCAAGCTCACCTTACCACTTTGATGCAGTTTAAAGAGGGCGGCATCAAAGGTTTGCATACCCAAAGTTTCCGATTTCGCCATGATTTCTTTAATCGAATCAATATCACCTTTATAGATGAGGTCCTGAATCGTTTTTGTTCCAAGCAATACCTCAACCGCTGCAACTCGCTTATTATCGATCGTAGGCACGAGTCGCTGAGAGACAATGGCCTGCACATTCAAACCAAGGTCTTGCAAAATTTGAACATGGCGCTCAGAAGGGAAGAAGTTAATAATGCGGTCTAATGCTTGGTTGGCGTTATTAGCATGCAAAGTAGAGATGGCTAAGTGCCCTGTTTCAGCGAAAGCCAAAGCATGCTCCATCGTTTCAGCATCTCGAATTTCACCAATCAAAATTACATCTGGGGCTTGGCGCAGGGTATTTTTCAACGCTGCATGGAACGACTTAGTATCAACACCGACTTCACGCTGATTGATAATCGATTTTTTATGGTTATGAACAAATTCTACAGGGTCTTCAATAGTGATGATATGACCTGCAGACGTCGCATTACGGTGATCAATTAATGAGGCGAGCGAGGTCGATTTACCGGACCCCGTCCCCCCCACAAACAAAATCAAACCACGCTTAGAGGTAATCACCTGTTTCAATATTTCGGGCAAGCCTAGATCATCAAATTTAGGGATATCCGTCACGATATTACGAGCCACAACCGAAACTTCATTGCGCTGGCGAAACATATTCAAACGAAAGCGCCCTACTCCGGGTAAGCTAATCGCCATATTGAGCTCTAATTCTTGTTCAAACTCTTTTTTCTGATCGTCATCCATAACCCCACTAATCATCTCTGAGATCTGCCCAGGCTTAAGCGGCTCCTTACTCAGCGGCTTAAGAACCCCTTGGAATTTACCACTAGGAGGTGCGCCCGTGCTTAGGTATAAGTCTGAGCCATCGTGTTTAGCAAGAATTTCCAGATATTTTTTAATAGGCATAACAGGGTCCACTTTTTCTAGCCAGTCGCGTCAGAAATGACGAGGTCTAAAAAAAGCTTAGCAGGCCCTGCTTATTTAGCCGCTTAATTCCTCATCCGATTTGTTGAGAAATGTAGCCTTATACTTACTCGATTATGCTGGGTTATCAATATCGATAAAGCACACGTCAACATCAAACTTCGCTGCCAAGTGCTCACCCAATGCTTTTGCGCCATAACGCTCGGTTGCGTGATGCCCCGCGGCAAAAAAGTGCGTTCCTGTTTCAACGGCAAGGTGATGACTTGGCTCTGAAACTTCCCCGGTTAAATACGCATCCACACCTGCATCAACCGCATATTGCATATAGCCCTGCGCGCCGCCAGTACACCATGCAATGGTTTCAATCATCTGTTCCTTATCTAGCCCAAGATGTAAGGGTTCGCGCTGCAAACACCGTTCTAGCCACGCAGAAAAATCACGAGCCGTCATAGGCTTCTGCAAACGTCCAATGAGTCCTGGAACAGAGGGGTCCGTCGGACTAAGTCCTGATTCAATCGTCAAACCTAATACTTTGGCCAGCTGAGCGTTATTGCCCAGTTCAGAATGGTTATCTAACGGCAGATGATAGGCAATAAGGCTAATATCATGCGCTAACAGTGTCTGAATACGCTTCTTTTTAATGCCCGTCAGGCATTCGTTTTCACCCCGCCAAAAGTAGCCATGATGTACCAATAGGGCATCGGCTTTTTCAGCAATGGCGGCATCGATTAACGCTTGGCTTGCAGTCACACCGGTAACGATCTTGTTAATCTCTGACGCACCTTCAATCTGCAGGCCATTAGGGCAATAGTCTTTGCACTTTTCTGGCTGCAATACACGATTAAGGTACTGCATTAAATCGATACGTTTTATACTCATAAAAAATCCTAGTCGGTATGGCAAGCATAAATAAAGTACACTCTTTAAATACAGAATACGCTCTAAATAATGTACACCTTAAAAAGCACCCCTAAGCGGTAGAGATGCAATGCAACAATCACAAAATTGGTTAACTGTTTATTTAATTCCGGTCTTACTCGGACTAATTATTGCCTTATTAATAATATTGATCAAACCCGATTGGTTTCCACAGATTCGCCCTTCTTTGCAATACGCGACGAACCTTGCTCCAACCAGCGTCATACCCGCACCACACACAACCGATCGCACAGGCCCCGTGAGTTACTCTGGCGCAGTAGAAATAGCAGCTCCTGCCGTTGTTAACGTTTTCACTCAGCGCATCATCAAGCAGCAACAGCACCCGCTGTTAAATAATTCTTTTTTACGCCGTTTTTTCGATACAGAACCCAGTGAGCGTATGCAATCAAGCCTCGGGTCTGGGGTAATTATGAACCCTGATGGCTATATTTTAACCAATCATCACGTGATCAATGGTGCCTCTGAAATTAAAATATCAATGCACGATGGCCGTGAAATTCCAGCGACTTTGATTGGCAGCGACGCCGAAGTCGATTTAGCCGTATTAAAAATTAACCTAAGCGATTTACCGTATATTCGAATCGCCGAGCAAGCCCCACTCAGCATCGGCGATGTGGTATTAGCCATCGGCAATCCTTTTGGCGTTGGTCAAACGGTCACCATGGGCATTGTCAGCGCAATGGGGCGCAATCAACTGGGATTAAATACCTACGAAGATTATATTCAAACAGATGCTGCGATTAACCCAGGAAATTCTGGCGGTGCACTGATCAATCCATTTGGCGAGTTAGTGGGTATTAACTCCGCAATTTATTCTAAATCGGGAGGGTCGCAAGGTATTGGGTTTGCCATTCCCGCCAACAGTGCAGCACAAGTATTGGCCGACATCACCCAATTTGGCCAGACCATACGCGGTTGGATGGGCATCGAAGTTCAAGAAGCCAGCCCAGCACTGTTAACCAGCCTCGAACTCCCCACCGCACTAGAAGGTTTAATCGTCACGGGTTTGGCGTTAAACGGCCCTGCACAGCAGTCTGGTTTAATGATTGGGGATATCATTACCTCGCTTAATGACTTACCCAGCGAAAATGCTAAATCCGCGATGAATCAAATAGCAGCCTTACGCCCTGGTGAAAATATAAGCATTGAGTTTATACGCTCAGGTCGCTTGCAAAGCACCGTTGCAATCGCAGGAAAAAGAGAAAAACCGGGCAAATAAACACTTGCAAATTCTCAAACTAGACGATCAACCGCAATAAATTTTTTTTTGCAAAAAAAGTCCGAATATTCGCTAAAAATAACAATATTGGCCTAGTCTTTTTCGTTCGGTCGATTAGAATGCTCAACCTTTTTTCCTATCCAAGATTTGAGAAGTATTTTGATTGTTTTTACTATTACCAATGATGTAACCGACGAAGTCTATGTTGGAACGACCAAAGATAGCGTTGAAGAACGCTGGAAACA
This sequence comes from uncultured Gammaproteobacteria bacterium, assembly GCA_963851095.1. Taxonomy (GTDB): domain Bacteria; phylum Pseudomonadota; class Gammaproteobacteria; order Pseudomonadales; family Oceanobacteraceae; genus Oleispira. The sequence continues at coordinate 77,303 of CAWKOX010000001.1, forward strand.
ATATCAAGAAGCCGCACAATTAGACCATACCGCTGCTCGCTTATTTAAAGATATACGCGACTTTGGGGCCAAAAGTTTCACGGCCTCTGAATATGCCGTTGCTTTTGATAGAGAAGACTTAAAAGATTTATTCGAAGAAGCCATGGACGAACACCAAGGCACTAGCTTAGTCGGCGTTAAAACGACCAAGCCAAAACCGATCAAGGTAGCAGCACCCAAAAAGACTGTGGCTAAAAAACCAACTGCCTCAAAAACAAGTGGCGGCCCAGTAACGACTAAATTAGTTAAACCAAAGGTTTCCTCGGGTCGCACAAACTCTGCCGCAAAAGAACGCGCTATCAAAGAAGCCATCGCTGAAGAAAAAGCAGAACGCGAAGCGATAAAACTCGCCAAAGCCGCTGCAGAAGCAAAAGAGATGCGCGAGATTATGGCTCGTCTAGATAACCGAGGCTCAACGCTTAAAAAGCGATAGGCCTTAGCGTTAAATCTACAGAATATAAACAGCTGTTTTGTTAACGGCTTTTATATTCTGCAGCTTCATATATTCCAAGAATGAGTTGATCAGCCTAATACTGAAGCGTACTGACATTCTCTCGGAAATAGTCGATCTGTCCCCCTAGTTCATGAGAAACAATATAAGTTCGGCTCTGTACATCTTTTTTAGCCAAGCCATACCAAAAGGACTGGTCAAACGTGGTGATGTACCACCCATCCCCTAATGGTTCAGAGCTCAGTGTATTAATAACTGTTCCTTTAGGAAATATTTCCTCACCGAGTCGTGTTAATACCGCTATAAAATCACTTTTATTCGTACATTGCTGCCAGTCAGTATTGGCATCATCTTTGTAGTGGTCAATTCGTAAATCAATATCATCGGCGACTAAATCAAGTAATGACATGTCCCCTTGCTCAAACCGATTCAGTAATTGATGAATTGCGATATCACCCTGTCGTTCAATCATTGTTATCTATCCTTTGCTTTTCAAAAACCAACTCGATAAAACAGCTTGATTAAACAACTTGCTCAACCAATGCATTTATCGATAAGCCATCAGACTAGCAATAGAGAAAGTATAGATATAATATTGTTTATATTAATCATACATAGGTATTTTATATGATAGAAGTAAAGCCACTTCGTTATTTTTTAGCGGCCTATGAAGAAGGCTCTATCACAGCAGCTGCATCTCGATGCTTCATTGCGCAGCCCTCAATAACCCATGCGATTAAATCGCTAGAAGCCAGTTTAGGGGTGACTTTATTTGAGCGCAGTAAACAGGGAATAAAACCAACACGCGATGGGAATAAACTTTACAAGCTTGCAAGTGATTTCCTATTACAAAATCAACACTTAGAAGAAGCGTTCATCCCTAGTAGTAAAATAAAGATTCCTATCTATATTCAGCCGGATATTAATATCGAGCATTATTCAAATGTAATTGAATCGATTAAAAGTCTATCTGATGATATTGATATCTTGATCGCAGATTCGATCGAGCAAGCACAAATCGCTATTATTGACGAAGAGAGATTACCTTCACAATTTGAATTTAGAATCATAAATAAAGAAGACTATAAGCTTTTAGTTCGTAACGATCATATTCTCGCGCAACAAAAACATATTGATTTTCAAAGTTTTGAAGGACTAACTTTTATTGAAAGGCCTTATTGTACAAATCGTAAAGCCTTTAATCGACTAATTAGCGAGAACAATGTCTCTATCACTTACCAAGGCAAGGCCGTTCATGATTTACAGCTACAGGGTTTAGTAAAACTAAACTTAGGGGTAGCGGTTATCCCCGAATCCTATATAAAAAATGATGATCAATTAACCTATATTCCTATTATTCTAGATCCTCCGATAACCAGATCAATCGCATTAGCCTATCGCAAGTTACCCAGTGCATTTATGCTAGCACTTAAAAGCATGAATATTTTTATCGAGGAGCCATCGTGAAACAGCATATTTTCATTCGCCTGTAAGAAAGCACTCATAACAGTCCTAGTCAGACTTAACTTTGCGCATCAACTTAATCACTCGATACTCTAGGTCTTTAGGTGCAAATGGCTTAGATAAAAAGTCACTCACTCCCGCTACAACGGCATCCATCACTTTTGATTTTTCGGTACTGCCCGTCAACATAAGAAAGGGAATATGATGATACTTTTCAGAATTTCTGACAAGTTCTAGCAACTCTAAACCAGAGACCTGTGGCATATCCCAATCACATACAATCATATCGACCGGCGACCCTTGAATATGAGACCAAGCAACACTGCCATTAGGCGCCTGTAAAACAGTGCGTACACCGAGTTCTTTGAGTGTAGAGCTCACCAAATTCCTAATAGCGTCCATATCGTCAACCACCAATACTTTTAACGCAGAAAATTGCTTCTCAAGATTATCCATATTTACCCTTTAAACGCTAACATAAAGACATCAAAAGCTTAATATTAACGTACATCAAATTCGCACTCAGGCCGCTCATTCAAAGAGCAGCTATTAAATTTAAGTGTAATAAGTGGGAAATATCAATTATGCCAAGAATAGCTCTTCTAGCTTAAGGAGCGGTGCTGTCGTTCAAGCAACGCCTCTCGCCTCGCAAATATTCTCCTATCGCTATTTTTTAGAAGGCGCCGCAGAACTACCTGCTAAGATACCGCCATCGATATTCAACTCAATGCCAGTGACATACTTAGATTCGTCTGAAGCAAGATACAAAGCAGCATAGGCAACATCATTAGCCTCTCCCATTCTTCCCATCGGTACCCCTGAAGAAACCTCTTTCAATGCGGCCTCTCTCTGCTCGCCCTCACCTAACATGGCATCCCACATTGGCGTATAAATCGCTCCAGGATGAATAGAGTTACAGCGCACAGAATAACCTTGATCGGCACAATATAAAGCCACCGACTTAGTATGATTTCGTACGGCCGCTTTGCTAGACGCGTAGGCGACAGCTCCTGGAATACCAACAATCCCCGAACGCGATGAAATATTCACAATGCTGGTATTTTCAGAATGCTTCATTAGCTTAATGCCATATTTACATCCCAAAGCGACACCATCGAGATTTGTTTTATGAACCGTATGCCAGCTGTCGAGATCTAAGTTTTCTGGATCATGAGGCCCAGTAGATTCTAAGAACCCCGTGATGCCAGCATTGTTAACCAAGATATCTAGTTTTCCATACGTGGTTTCAATTAGCGCAAACGCATTTTTCCACTCAGACTCTTTCGCTACATCCAGGTGAATGTAACGCGCAGCATCCCCCATGTTATGGGCAACATGCTCTCCTGCGGCGTCATTAATATCAGAGACAATAACAAGCGCACCCTCAAGCGCAAATAACTCTGCAATGGCCTGTCCAATACCTCGCGCAGCCCCTGTAATGAGGGCCACTTTTCCTTTAAGTCTTGCCATTAATTTACCTCCTAATCATTCCTATTGATTTGTTGTTCTTCAATACTGTCACTTCAATGTGCCACCTCAAGAGATCGCTCAAAATAATCTGAATCTCCTGATTGATCTTCTACCGTTAAACGGATCGTATAAGTACCCGCCTGCGTATAAACATGCTGTGGCGATGCCTGGTTCGATTCTGCACCATCACCAAAATCCCAGTGCCAATCAATCACTTGGTTAGTGCTTTGGCTATTATCGATAAACTTAAAACTAAGGCTATTGGTTTCGATACTAGCATTTGTATTATCAACTGCATTAGTCTCTACACTAGTTTCTACATTAGGCTCGACATAAAAATGACTCAAAACCCCATCATCGAATAACTTAATTTTCACTGTTTTAAATGCACTAATGACAAGCTCTTTGGATAATCCCTTTTCTTCTGCCGCAAGCTGAATACATGCAGCGGCCTGAGTCAAATCCGTCATCGGCGACCAACAGTTTTTAGCCGCGCTAACATACACATCGTAAGCTGTTTCAATACCCCATTCGTTTGTTAGCAGGTAAAAAGGATAGGTCATCATGCCTATGCGTAAATAATAATTACGCCCTGCATCGTCATAATCCAATAAACTGGCAATGGCTCCACTTTCAGTTTGAATTTTATTTAAGTGGCGTGAAAATCCATAAGTTTTTTCACCATGAATCCAATTATCAGTATGACCGGTAAATTCATACTTAGCCATCAAACCTGAAATATCACTAAACGCTTCATGCAATGTTCTAGCGTCGGTGCTGATTTCTCGTTCAAATGAATTGAGTGTTGAAATTCGATTTAACACACCATGCCCTATTTCATGAGCGACTGAATCAAGTGACAACATTGAATAATAAAAAGGAAATGCATCTGAAAAATTAGCGTAAGCACCATCCCAAAACGCGTAGTCTCTAGAGCGGCCCGCATAATGAACCCGTAAACGAATTTTATGATCAAGCCCAGGCTCACCTAAGTACTTTTTAAACGTATCGTAAACAATATTGCCGTAAAACATTGCATCGTTCACGTTTGAATAAGTCCAAACATATTCGCCGTCCATCACCTTACGATAATCACTATAGGGCTGCTCATTACATAAAAATGAATAAGGAGGAAACGCTATCTCATCAGGTTGATTAGCGGGCCTAGGATATTGCAGACCATGCCAAGCCTCGTCACGCTCATTTTTCATATCCGTCACACTCACCAATCCATTATCGAAAGTACATAAACCTTCTATCCGTTTAATCGAAATAAAAGGTCGATCAATACCGTCATACTCCCATTGCTCTTCTTCATCACCACCAGGGCCAGCTAGCCAAGCATTACCCGTAAATAATGGGTTGTCATCAGGAGTCTCATCAGGAATTTCAATTGGAATGTCTTTTGGGACATCCTTCCCAACAGCTCTGTTAGAGTTTGAATCACCGCCACAGCCTGATAAGCCAAGCAACACAGAAACTAACAAGAGTAATGGTTGTGACATTAAATATTTTTGTTTAAATACTTTCATAATATTAATTCCTTTTAATAGCTTATTTTCTTTTTACAACAAATCCAAAAACACCTGAAACCAGCAACATTAGACTGCACCAAATAATTCCAAAATAAAACTTCACCGGATGAGACTGCGCAGAAACAAACCGTTCATGCCCCATGGAGTAATAGGAATACTCACCCATACATATCATCTGAAATAGCATGATCGAAAAAGCCATAAAAAATAGCCTAGAAACCCACTTCATTTTCTTATCGATTACGGGAATTTTCATCTTCAGGCTCCACCGTTGTAATAAACGAAAGAAAATGATTTAAAGAAACCTCAGGCACCTCCTCCATAGGTAAATGCCCGACATTCGAATAGGTATGAATCTGCGAGTTTTTAATATCGCTTTTAAATCGACGCGCATTTCTTACTGGGAAATAAATATCATTATCCCCCCAAAGCACTAACGTCGGTACACTAATTCCAGCAATGAGATAGCTGTCTTTATCTAAACGCGCCTTTACTCGCTTCAAAAACGCATCAGAATTACCAGGGTATTGTGACAGTTCAAAATATCGATCAACTAATTCATCATCAATTAACGCCTTCGAAAAATACACATCCTCTAAACCATATTGATACATAACCTTAGACGAAAAACGTGTAACTAATTTATCGACAACAGGCCACTGCCCTATTTCAATTCCAGGTGGCCAAGAATCTTGGGGATAGCCTAATGCATTGATAAGCGTTAGCGATGAGACTTGACTAGGAAAATCCAATGCGTACTGCCAAGCAATACGTCCACCTAAAGAACTGCCTACAATATGGGCATTCTGAATATTTAAGTGCTGCAAGAGCCTTGAAATAAACGCCACATCATCCTTCACCTCATAACGATCCTTCTTATCAGGCCCAGTAAGCCCAGATCCGGTTAGATCCATACGCACAATACGATATTGTTTTATTAACCCAGCAGTCCACTTGTCCCAGGTTTGCAAAGATGAAGAAGTCCCATGAATCAAAACGATAACATCTCGCTGATCACACGCATTTTCATCATTGCTCTCGCACTCATCACGGTAATGAATACGGTTACCGTCGATGGTTACAAAATTTGATGTTTTATCGCTATACTTAGCTTCAAGCCAAGCAGCGGTATACTCTTCACCACATGCGCTCAGCAGAGTCGCAATGATAAGGATGAATGCTGTTTTTACTATATTCACTTTCTTTCCTTCAATAAAAGCCCAAGTGTGTATATTAAAAAGGCTAAACACTTCTATCCACGTTCAGCCGTAACAATTAACTGTCCATTGGTAACATGCATGACACAACAAAAAGGCACTGACTCCGTTTCAATCGCAGCTGCTATCGACTTAATCCAACTATGTCTTGCAGACAACATCCTTACGCACCAAGATCTTGAGCAGTTAAACATCCCTCTCGGCAAGCTAACAGAATTAACAGATCGCATAGCTGAAGCTGACTTTATCGCTTTATGGCAAAAAGTCGCTCAACATAAAAAGAGTCACGACATCGGCTTAAGAGTCGGGAGAGTCATCAACCCAAACGCTAAAGGACTGCTAGCCAGTTGGATAAGTCAAGCCAGCTCACTAAAAGAAGCCCTTAATATTTTTATTGAACACATTCCACTCATGAATGCGTCTGAACACTGGCTATTATCTGAATCTGAAAACACATGTGCATTAACGTTTTCATTTACTAACGGCAAAGGTTATCCAAACCTCGCCATAGAGCGAAGTATGAGCTCTATTATTGCTTGGGCAAAACTATTAAGTGGAAAGAAAATAGACATACTCAAGGCCGAATTCATATTTCCTCAACCGCAGTACAGTGAAATATTTCACAGCACATTTGGAAAAAATATCTCTTTTAATTGTAATAAAAACTGTTTGATTTTCAGTAATAAGGCATTAGCGATGCCTATTATGAGTAGCAACCATTTATTAAAAGACATCATTAAAAGCAAAGCCAAATTGGCACTACAGGATTTAAACTCTGCAACCTCTATTTACCAAAAAGTATCTCTTTTACTTAAAGAATTAATCAATAATCAGCAGCCTATCAGCGTTACCATTATCAGTGACCGCCTAAACATGAGCCGCCAAACACTCTATAGAGAACTAAGAGAACACAATACAGATTTCAAATCGTTATTTGATTTAATCAGAAAAGAGCAAGCTGCCATATTGTTGCGCTCACATACTGAGTCAATCGATACCATCAGTATTAAGCTAGGATATAAAGACAATAGTAGTTTCTATAAAGCCTTTAGACGTTGGTACGGTCAGACACCAGCACAGTATCGACGAGAATTTAATAACAACGATTCAATATCGACCTAACTGCTCACTTAAAAAATCAAATACCAATCTCACTTTTCTACTGGTATGTAATTCTCTATGACATACCAACCACATGCTCAACTCAATGGGTACAAAGTGCTCACTAAATGCTCGCTCTAATTCAGGAAAGCGTGATGCAATATGATCCGGCAAAAATGCTAACGCGCCACCTTGTAAAATCATCTGTAGTTGAACTAACTGATTTTTACAAATAACAGTAAATTGATCCTTACTCGCCGGAAACCCCATATTTAGTAAATAATCTTTCATTTGATCGCTGTGATCAAAACCGATTAATTGTAAATTGCTCACATCTTTTGGGGCTTTATTTTCAAAGTGTTTTATATAATCTTTATGGCCATATAAAAACGCTTTTTCGGTGCCTATCTTTTTAGCAATTAAATCGGGGTCCGTCGGTCTTTTGTAGCGAATCGCAATATCAGCTTCACGTCGTTTTAAATCACTAATTTCATTCGATACTTGCAGCTCTAACTGAATATTGGGTGCATATTCTTTAAACTTTGCAATCAAAGGAGCAAAGCTAAAATATGCATCGAGTTCGGTTAGCGATATACACACCTCACCGCTCACGTCATGACTTTGCCCTTGGGCAACTAAAGAGAACTGATTCGCCGCCTCAGCCATTTGCTTTACGTACTCGTATAAACGCACACCGCTTTGAGTAAGAGACAGCCCTTTACCGACTCGCTCAAATAACGTCACCTTAAGCTGCTCTTCTAAGGACGTAATTTGCCGTCCTAACGTTGGCTGGCTAATGCCCAATGCTCGGCCTGCCGCTGATAAAGAGCCTTCATCAGCCACCACTAAAAATGCCCGAGCATGATTCCAATCAAACTGAATGTGCTTCCAATCCATCAAACCACCCCTAATCTATTTACGATAATAGCTCACCAGCATAATCAGACAACAACAAAATCCATTCAAATATGAATGGATACAATGCAATCATCAACAGTATCTAAACACTTATGAATCAATATACTCATTAAAACATCCGCCCACAAATCATGAGTTAGAGAAGTAATATGAAAGTAATAGTACTAGGAGCAACAGGAGCGACTGGCCGACTCGTGGTAACGGAATTATTAAAACAGCAGCACCAAGTCATCGCATTAGTGAGAAATACAGAAGCACTAGAAACACTGAAGCCACAATTTAATGAACAACTCACCCTAATCATAGGCACAGCGTTAACGCTAGAAGATGCTCAACTCTCTAGCCTAATTAAAAGCGCTAATAGCGTAATATCTTGCCTAGGCCATAACCTAACGTTAAAAGGAGTCTATGGCGCTCCTCAAATGATGGTACGAGACAGTATTAAGAGAATAGTCAGCTTAGCTTGCCTCAGTCGTAATACTCCTTTAAAACTCGTACTAATGAATTCCAGCGGTGTGAGAAATAAAGATCAATACGAACCTATTTCATTCATTCAGCACCTTGTACTGGCAGCTCTTAGACTATTGCTACCGCCTCACAAAGACAATGAACAAGCCGCCGATTATTTGCGCACACTTGATACAAGTAAACACAACATTCAATGGGTAGTCGTTCGACCTGATTCATTAATAGATGAGGTCAGCTCAACCCAATACTCACTTCACCCAGCACCCATTCGTAGTGCTATATTTGACGCAGGTAAAGTCAGCCGAATAAACGTAGCAGTCGCCATGACCCGTTTATTATCGGATTCGCATCTATGGGAAAAGTGGCAAGGAAAAATGCCTTTGATTTATAACTCAGAAGAATAAAGTAATTAGAAAAATAATACCGCTATGGTAAAAACCGAATTAAACAGGCTGATGTCGATTATTAACACGCTATTTAGAAGGGAAATAATAAAAAAATCGAAAAGGGCACTTGATTGCGCCCCCTTCTGGATAAACTAGAACTTGAATCCAGCACCAAAACTTAATGAGTTTGTAACATAGGAAGTATCTAAAGTATCGCTAAAGAATCCAGCTGAAACCTTAACTGATTGCCAAGCATATGCTTTACGCTTAAAAGAAACATCTAGCTCAACCTGCTCATTAACCGCTAGCTTAATACCCGCCATTAATTGAACAGAAACACCTTTTAAGGACTCACCTTCTTTATCAGTACCATTTAGAATCAATGCTTCATCAATAGTATGCAAGCCTAACCCAAGACCCAAATATGGCTTAACTTGTTCTTCACCATAAACAAACTGCCAATCAAAATCGAAACCTGTTACATCTTCCTCACCATCTGATTTATCAAAATCAACAGAAGCAGAAGAATAAGAGACTAGAAAACGATTATTTCTGTTACTAACATAACCAAGATAAAAACCTAAATCTGAGATATCAATATCTTCAGTAATTTCATCATCAATTTCATCGAGCGTCGCTGTAGCCTCTGCCGAGAGGCTAGTTGCATAGTTTACACCTGCAATAATTTTATTCTCTTGAGCAAAAACGCTCGATGAAGCGAGTAGACATACAGCAGCTAATTTAATTTTCATACTTATACCATCCATTGTTTATTATCTTGGCCCAGATAAAAGGCGCGGCAAAGATAGCATAAAAAACAATATAATCAACAATTTGATGTTAATTATATATTGACAATCTAAACAAGCAGACATAAATCAATCTTAATACTTATTGCTGTCATTCTTCAGCTACCTAATTAAAACGAAAAATTATCTTATAATCAGTCTGCTTTACTCTATTTATTAAACACTCAAGCATAAATAAATTAATAATTTATCCATGAACATCAAGGCTCTTAAAGCCAAAATAAAAGAACTACTTTAACAAAAAGTGGTTCTAGAATAGTTCGCGGAAATATTTAACTGTTAACGTGGCCCATACCGACCATTCTGGTAACGAGCTGAAATACTAAAAACCAGTATTCATTTTGAATATAAAAATCACCCATCATTGCACCTTATTGTAATTTTCATGAAGGATTAGATAGATTACTCATCTTAAGACATTATTGTACTAGAGCACAAATTGTGCTCGTCGTAATAGCGCCTCCCACAATAGAGAAAAGCCTATTATATTGAGGGCATTAAACTAATTATTATTAATGGTCGGCCTCCCAATTCGGATACATCATCGACCGACTTTTAGCTGCATGAGCGTATCGTTAACGGTAAATCAACAACAGATTGCGTATTAACCTGTATAGCATTTTCATTAATATCTGTTGCCAACGTACTTTTACTGACCAGTTAAAAAACCTCACAGAGGTTAACAGAAAAAACTTTAATACTGCATGATCCAAAATCGATTTTTATCAGTAAGTCTTATATAGAGCAGCAACAAACCAGCAGGTTTAATGATAATGACACAGATCACAAACCCCAACTTATCAACCGTATTAACGATTGAAGAGACATCAAGAGTCATAGAAATGGCCTGGGAAGACAGGACACCCTTTGAAGCCATTGAGCTGCAATTTGGTTTATCAGAGCCCCACGTTATTTCGTTAATGCGCGCTAGATTAAAACAAAAGACCTTCAAAAACTGGCGTCAGCGTGTGAGCGGCCGCAAGACCAAGCATCTCGCCTTAAGGTCTTTTACCGCAGGCAGAGCGTACTGCCCGACTCAATATAAGAACAAGAATTAGCATGCACACACATAATGAAAGCTATCATACCCTGCGACTCATCTTAGGCGACCAGTTAAACGCCGACCACTCTTGGTTTAAAATAAAAGATCCCGAGGTTTTGTATGTCATTGCCGAACTGCACCAAGAACAACATTACGTAAAACATCACATACAGAAAACCTGCGCGTTTTTCAAATCCATGGAAAATTTCGCACAAGCCCTACAAAAAGCCGGCCATCATGTTCTGCATCTCACCCTCGATGATACAGCCGATCATTCGGCTTTAAGTGATTTATTTATCGCGCTATCTAGACAGTATGAAAGCACAGAAATTCATTATCAGCGCCCTGACGAATATCGGTTAAAGCAACAGCTCGATGAATTAACACACACTATAAAAGCAGATCACAAGCTCGAACTAAAGCGTTTCGACAGCGAACACTTTATCTTACCCGCAGAAGATATCCCCCAATATTTCAAAAAAGATAAACATGTGCGCATGGAAAACTTTTATCGCGCCATGCGAAAACGCTTTAATATTTTGATGGAAGATGGGCAGCCCTTAGGTGGACAATGGAACTTCGATGCTGACAACCGCAACAGCTTTAAAAAAGAAGACCTGGCGGCAATCCCAAAACCCTTTGTGTTTGCGAACGATGTCAGCGCAATCATTAAACGCTTAAAGCGCCATAACATACCGGTTATGGGAAAAGCAGAAACCGCCTTGCTATGGCCTTGCAGCCGAGCACAAGCTAAACAAATACTGCACTTCTTTTGCACAACCTGCCTGCCCAACTTTGGCCGCTTTCAAGATGCTATGACACAAAATTCAGACCATGCTTGGAGTCTTTACCACTCGCGTTTAAGTTTTTCTATCAACGCTAAAATGCTTCACCCGCTCGATGTAATTAATGCGGCAATAACGGCATTTGAACAATCTGAAGGCGCGATCACCCTGTCACAAGTGGAAGGTTTTATTCGCCAAATATTGGGCTGGCGCGAGTACGTTCGTGGCATGTACTGGATTAACATGCCCGAAATTTCTAAACTCAATGCACTGCAAGCAAACCACCCCCTTCCTAAATGGTTTTGGGATGGCAAGACACACATGAACTGCCTTAACAAAGCGGTTACTCAATCGCTGGATTATGCATACGCCCACCACATACAGCGCTTAATGATTACCGGAAACTTTGCCCTACTAACAGGACTCGATCCCGATCAAGTCGATGCTTGGTATCTGGGCATTTATATTGATGCGATCGAATGGGTTGAATTACCCAATACCCGAGGAATGGCACTTTCAGCGGATGGCGGTTTAATTGCGACAAAGCCGTATGCTGCCAGCGGAAACTACATTAATAAGATGAGTGATCATTGCAAGAATTGCTACTATTCAGTGAAAACCAAAACAGGCGCTAAAGCGTGTCCTTTTAATAGCCTCTATTGGCATTTTTTAGATACTCATAAAGAAACGTTTAAGAAAAACCCTAGAATGGCCTTCCCCTATAAAACATGGCAACGTATTGATGAAACCCAACAATCTGAAATCTTGCAGCACGCTAAAAAACTGCTGGATAACCTAGACAGTCTATAGCGCTGCAGCGGTGATCTACTTTAAGACAATATCCGTAATAGTTAAATAAATGTAGAAACACAGGAACAACCACCATGAACTCGATTTTTTCGAAAACCCTAGGTCAAAACAGCTTAATATTAGCGAGCTTTCTAGTAGTACTCCTCGCCAGTTTCTCAAGCTCTGCCGATTCAAGCGCTGAGCATTCAAGCCCTGAGCACTCAAGCCCTGAGCATTCAAGCTGCGATCCAATACTTGAGTTTGAAACCATCAAATTGCATTCAAAAAAGACCGTCAACTTTTGCGAAAAATTTAATGACAAGGTATTACTGGTCGTGAATACGGCAAGCCACTGCGGATTTACCCCTCAATTCAAAAAACTGGAAAGCCTTTATCAAAAATACAAGGATCAGGGCCTTGAGATTGTTGGCTTCCCATCGAATGATTTTAACCAAGAATCCAAGTCCGAGGAGCAAACGGCTAGCGTATGCTTTATAAACTTCGGAGTTACCTTTACCATGGTTTCAACAAGCGCAGTAACCGGTGAAAACAAAAATGCATTCTTCCAAGCCTTAACCGAAAAAGCAGGAAAAGAACCCAGTTGGAATTTTAATAAATATCTTATTAGTAAAGACATGAAAGAAATTAATCACTTTGAATCATCGGTAGAGCCGCTAAACAGCCGCTTAGAAGATATGATCGTAAACTATCTTGAATAGTAAATATCGAGCCTAATTAACTAGGCTCGAAGGGATATAGAAGAACTATAAAAGAAGAGCTATAAAAGAAGAGCTATAAAAATAGATAAGAAAACTCACTAGCACGAGCTTTCTTTATTCATCAGGCTTTGAAGAGCGTTTATATTTCAATAAAAAATAGGTTATGCCCAATGCAATAGTTACCAAGGCTAAGCCTGCAACATGCTCTGCAGAAACAATCTTAAGGTCTAATACGATAATTTTTCGCGCCACAGCCATAAGAGCGGTCGCCACAACCAATTCGACAGGAATAACATGTGAGCCCAGATATAATCGAATATTAATAAATATTTCAACCGCTATTAGCACTACCATAAAAGCACCAAAAGTTTGCAAGATATCCTCCACATCCAACAAAAAATAAGGCGGAGAAGAAAGTCTCATATATAGAACATAAACAACGTCTGCAATGCTCCAATAAATAACCACAACCATTAATACGGCAAGAATTTTAATCGCAAATCTGATACTAGAGTGCAGCACATTCAATAGTGGATCAGAAGTATTCTCGGGCAACTCTTCGTGTTTCATAACATTTCCATCAGTTAACGACTCTGTACGCTTAACGAGGATAGGCATCCTCGTCCTCTCTAGCTATTTTCTGAACATCAGGATCATCACCACGATCACCGACTAGGTAATTCAATCAGGCGATCACAACTTCCGAGGCAAAAAAGCGGAAGTATGCCCCCCTTTGTCAACGAGCTTTCCAATCATGGCATGCTCGAAGCACAATACAACCTCGGCATTTTTCTTGCAACTCTCGAAGTGCACAGTATCGAGTGCAAGCTCACTTCCAAATTAAATAGACCTCTTCGATAAACCATACTGCATACTTTATACGTATAACCTCTATACTCAATATTACTCAAAAAAATCAGTGACATCATGAAGCTAAAACACCACGACATATCTGTATTAGAAGACCATGAACGAGTTTTTTTCATCAACTCGCTGTCAGGATTCAAAAGCGCGAATCTGGTCGGCACAACCGATACCTCGCAACACAGCAACTTAGCAATCGTATCGTCGGTAGTACATCTAGGCTCAAACCCGCCACTACTGGGTATGATGATGCGACCAAGCAGCGCGGTAAAAGGAACCTTAAAAAACATTCTCGAGACCGGCGTATATACACTCAATCATGTTAATAGCGATATTTACAAGCAAGCCCATCAAGCGTCTGCACGTTATGATGAAGAGGTATCAGAATTCGAAGAAGTAGGATTATCAGAACAATGGCAAGACGGATTTAACGCGCCTTTTGTACAAGAAAGCCACATTAAAATGGGCATGAAATTTCGCGAGCGCCACAGCTTAGATATAAATGGCACCGAATTTATTATCGGTGAAATTGTAAGTATTGAAATACCCGACGACGTTATTGCAGAAGATGGTTTTGTCTCATTAGAAAAAGCTGGAACGCTGGCCATAAGCAGCTTAGATACCTACCACTCGACCAATACTATCGCGAGTCTAAGCTATGCCAAGCCCGATAAAAAAATCTCAACCATAAATCGAAAAATCTCTAACTTATCGATTATTAGTACTCGCAATACCCCTGTTGAAAAACCACAATCTATATTAGTACTAGCAGCCAGCGGAGGGATAGGACAAGCCTACTGCGAGAGTATCATGGCCGAATATCCCGATATCCAATTAATCAGAATGGCGCGAGATATTAATAAACTACTGCCCTTAAAAGGTAATATTGTCGATATAGAAATCGACCTTTGTGACGACGATAGTATTGAAAAAAGTATCGACCTTGCGATGTCGGCTTTAGTCGACGTCAAAAAAATTGATTGGGTGTTTATTGCATCTGGCTGGTTGCATGACGAATTCACCAAGCCTGAAAAGACCTGCCGCAGTTTAGAGCGTGAACATCTATTACGATCTTACAACATCAACGCGGTAGGGCCTGCTCTATTTGTCAGCCACCTCCTGAACAAAGTAGAAAAGACACACCCGATTAAAATAGGCATTTTATCAGCCAGAGTCGGAAGCATCAGCGATAACCGCTTAGGCGGATGGCACTCTTACCGCGCCAGTAAATCAGCCTTGCATATGTTAATTAAAAACATTGCGATTGAAGGTAAAAATTCTCGCAAACCCATTACCATTGTTGGACTACAACCAGGCACTACCGACACCCCGCTATCGGCACCTTTTCAAAGAGGCTTAACCGAAGCACAATTACAAACACCCGACTTCACCGCTAAGCACCTTATAAAAGTGATGAGTGTTTTAGAGCTGCAAGATTCAGGAAAATTGTTCGATCTAAAAGGGGTTCCGTTTGAGCCTTAATCGCCAGTTTATTTGGGAGGAAAGCGTCACACTGAGTGAACGGAATTTTGTATCATTAATTCGAGATGCCAAGAAAGGTCTTAACCACCGCTACCGTTTGCAGCGGACCTTCCTCCTGCGGTACGTGACCCAGTTCAGGAAATACCACTAACTGGCTACCCGCAATTTCCTTGTTGAAGCGCTTACCCTGTTCCAGAGGAATAAGGTAATCCTTACCTCCCCAAATGATCAGCGTTGGCATTTTTAATTCGGCCACTCGATCCGCAAGCGGACCAGGCTGTGTTTGGTTGAAACGCTGCACCAGAGCCTGTCGATTACCGACTCTCGTAGCCAAATCGTAATAACGATCTACCAACTCTGGCGTCACCTTTGTAGGATCACCATAGACATTTGCCACGCTATTTTCCACAATACTGCGAGGCAATACAGGGCCAAGCAACGAGCCTAGTACAGGCGTGCGGGCTATACGAAAGGCAAGAGGCACCGATGAGGATTTATAAGGATATCCGCTTGCATCCACCAAGATAAGACGGCTCACGCGCTCTGGATGCTCCAACGCAGTCGCCCAAGCAATATAACCGCCCAATGAATTACCCGCTATAGCAAAACTTTGCACACCTAATTGGTCAAGCACTGCGGTTACAAACGCCACATAATTTTCGATGCTGTAATCGTCATCAGGGTCTGGCCCTGTAAGACCAAAAGCAGGCATGTCGAAACGTATAATACGCTTTTGCCCTTTCAATGATTGCGTCCACCCTTCCCAAGTATGCAAAGAGGAGGACGTACCGTGCAGTAAAACGAGAGGAGTCTGATCATCGCGCGGGCCTTCATCACGCAGATGAACTTGCATACCAGCAACAGTAATAAATTCTGACGGTGATGGTGCCCAACGAACCGAGAGCGATTCAACTGAACGATCAGGAGTCCAATAAACCATCACAGCAATACCCATGCTTGCAATCATTACAGTAAAAAGGAGAACGAGTATTTTCAAGAAGGCAGGCATTATCGGAACCTTTGTTTATTAAAAATAAATGAAACTGTAATGAAAGCTATTACATAATGCAATTGCACCGACACTATTTTAAGCCGATTACTAAAGCTTGGAGCTATAGTTAAATCTGGCATACAGAATATAAAGCAGCATGAAGTTTGCTCTTTAGAAGAATTACAAAAAGTGGCCGTTCATAGCATTAGATTTAAGAACGCTCAAACACATATTTTTCTACTCTAAAAAAATCCGTAAAGCGACTTATACTCCTACGGATTCAGGCTATTTTTAATAGCCTGACCTCCTAACGTGACGTTACCCCTAATGCCTAATCGGGATAGGGAGGTGCTTCACACGTCCCTACTCCCACACCTCCTGGCATACTGGGTCACATGCCAGGCGGTTTAAATATCAATTCACTGCCTTGCTGCCAATCCTGACAGCCCCAAGCCTCTAAAGTATCTATTTGGAAGCACTTTGTACAGTGCAGGACTATGACTCAATCACCAAGCCCAGTGCGCTGACTTTACGGCATTCAAAACTAATCAGACACCAACTAACCACAACTATATATGCCCTAGTTGTTACTAGTTATTTTTCTCAATACTCAGTACCATTCAGATATCGGTTTATTAGGTGTGAATATTGACATTAAGCTCTGGGCCCCAATACGATTGTTAATAGTAACTTTATCGTTGGTAAAGGACCTGTAACCTATTGAACTGAGCATTTCTAATCGAGTGCCTGATGATTTTTAAAATAATAAAGTCAAAACCCCTGATTTGTCGAAGTAAATACTATAGGTGTAAGTGAATAACATGAAAAACGATATTCAACTGTGGGTATTTAATAGCCTTATCGGCAATCAAAAAGGTTTCAGACTCATTGTAAATCAATTTGGCTGGGTAAAAGGTGTCGCCATTGTATTTAAAATGCAGTTGCATATGCTTTTCAATAATCCATTTACTATAATGAATGCAAATCGTGACGACATTAGCTGGAAAGAACGCCTATCTCAAAAGCAAATACTTCCCGCATTCATCCTCTATGACACACTTATCTCAAAAGGGTACAGCATTGATGAATCTGTTTTGGCAGTTGAAAAGGTTGTAACTGGCGTCGCTAACGAGTTTTTGAAATTCACGGTACCTGCCATTAAACAGAAAAATATACAACGAAAGGGATTAGCGGATCGAAAGCGGATGTTTACAAAAATAGTCGAACGGTTTCCAAATACTTTTGGAGTATTAAACGTTGACGAAAATGAAGTGTATCACTTTACCGTAGACGCTTGCTTATTCGCAGCCTACTGCAAACAGCTTGGCTATGAAAACCTTGGGCCGATATTCTGCAAAGCCGATAAAATGTATTTCGACAAGCATCAACCTAATGTCGAATTCAAACGGGTTGATACATTAGCCATAAATGGCAAGCCCTGTGATTTCTCTTTTAATCTTGTGGAGACTAATATTATTGCAAAGGGATAACTGAAAATTCCGTGCTATTTTATTCCACATAATTATAGCCAGCTTAATAAAAGAACCCCAAAAATATCAATGCCTTATCAGAAGAATATAAACCCGATGTCAATCACTGCACGCAGTTCGCATTGCTCTTATTTAAATTCAGCATGAAGAGTCAACTGATCTAAGCATAAGACACAGGAATTTCTCAGGGGACATCTAATAATTGATTTACAGATTGCCAGCCCTGAAGATCATGGGTAATCATATTCTCGCAAGTCATACGCAAGCTACTCTCCCCCACAAGTGTGCGGAACACTCTCAGAAATTAGACATCATTTTTCAATTTTCAAAAAATTAGTAGCAGTAATAATACGAACTTTTAATGTCATTGATGACTTTAACCGTGAATGCTTATATTGAGCAGTTTAACGGCCAGTAAGACGAGAGTGATTAGAGTTAAATTTATTTTAGGATATACTCAATTTATTCTTCTATTTGTTCTCTCTACATTGAAAGACAGCATGGCCAATTAAACCTTGCTGTCATTCTGAGACTTAACTTAATTAGAATATTTCATAGATTGATTTTCCAACGGCAGTAAAGGTGCGCCCTTCACTATTCTGTATTATCCGCTCTACTACTAATACATCTTTGCAAGCAGGACTATCTGGCGACCACTGACAGCTACTTGTTTCAATGGTTTGCATCATTGAATTAACATTATTCGTTATAACCCATTTGTTCGTATCCTGCAGTTTAGCAATACCGTAATCATGGGAACCCACAATAACGCTATCGGTATAAGCCACTGATACTAAATTATGGTCAATAATATCTGAATTACGCGGGGTATATATTTCGGCTGTTTCAGCCTCGATATTATACTTAACAAGGCCCGATACATTATTAGCAAAATAGTAATCGTTGTTCTCGCCTTCTGCGATTGCAAGATAGCCTCCTGCGGGGATCGCTGAGGTTTCAGAGGTCAACGGATGCCAATTCGTTCCATTAAAGAAGGTAATACCTTCGTTGATCATAGAGCCTGCCCAAACATAACCTTTACTATCTTGGTAAAGTGTTTTTATATCGGTATTTTCATCTAAACCATGATCGATAATTTTCACTAACTGGTCTTGATTACTTTCATCTTTTTTGAGTAAAAACAATCCATTATCGGTACCAATATAAAGCCCATTATCAGTATTAACTAAACTGAAAACCGAGGTGCAAGGAAGTGTTTCTGTTACTGTTTTACAAGCAAACAAACCATCAAGACTACGCGCTGTTTTAGTTTCTTTATTATATTCTACTAACAATTGCCCCCCCATCCACTCACTAAATCGTCCGCCAATGTAGATGAATTTTTCTGTATTCGCCATATCATAAATAGGAGCTGGCAAAGTTTCAGCTATGTCAGCAGTTAATTCATTTAGATCGGTATCTACATTGGCCGTATTAATGTCAAGACTAAAAAGCTTAATCGGATCCATCATATCGCCCGTTGCGATTAACAGCTCATTCCCTAAAATACTGATGTCAGAAATTTTTTCTTCAAAATGTTTTATTTCTTTTAATTGCTTCGTGAAACTTCCCTTAAATGTTTCTTTGTATTCGCTGTTAATAAGAGTAAAAGTCGCTTCATAGGTATATGCACCATATTCTAGAGCAGAATCATCATAGGTAGATCCAATGTTGATCGTATGCTCTGAACTTAAACTTGTATCCGTTCGTGTGCTTATGATCTCATTTTTTGCATTATAGATATTAAGATCGAGAGAAGCAGCACGGGTAAGATAAAAGTGCATCTGGTCATTTACAGAACTCGTGCTCTTTGTCATCACAAACTCTGGTTCTTTGACCAATTGCAACTGTGCTCCTCGATAGTTTTGAGCATATTCATCAACAGTGGCTGTCGTTTTCTGGCTGTTTTTTGGATTGTTATTACACGCAGTCAATAAACTGCTAGCTAACATTGCTACAAGTAAGTACTTCTTATTCATCTTATTCCCAGTAATTTAATATCTATTTTATCACTAGCTAATGATAATGATTAGCATTACTAAGTCAAGCACGACGATGCTCGTAATTCTGGCCTGTAAGCGTATCAATGCCACAAAGAAAAGCTCTTCGCACACAACGTGCAACACAGTGTTAGTAATGCGTGGCTTCGTCGGCGATGAAGGTTTTACATGGTTTAGGCATTATGATCATCCGCTAAATTAAAAGGCTTAATTTAACGGTGGATCATGAGTTTTGGTTTTCAACTAGGACGGGGTCCTAGTTGTTGCTCTGCTTCCCCTCCATACAGAAGTACACTTGCGCAATTATGCAAGTGTATATATTATCCCTAAGTCCTAAATACTTAATGAGATAAAATAGTGAATACTGAAAAAATGATGATTGCATTGAATGAGTTCATTCATGTAGGCGGAGCGTTAGTCATTATCATTGCGGTGGTGTCGATTTTCACCGGGTTAATGCGTGAATTCATTCCGCAAGATAAGCTTCAAGCAAAACTAACCAAGCACGAAAAATGGGGATCATTGCTCGGCGCAGCTTTTGGCATGCTCACGCCTTTTTGCAGTGCAGCTGTCGTGCCCGTGACAATGGGAATGGCATCAATGGGGGCCTCGCTTGGAACGGTATTAAGTTTCTTAATATCCGCACCGCTATGTAACTTCATCGTATTGGCCATGATCTTTTCTGCGTTTGGTTTGAAAGCGACGCTCACATACCTTGTTATCACCTTCACCGCTGCTGTGCTGGGTGGCTGGTTAATCTCAAAATCACCTTGGAGAAATGAAATAAAACGCGGAGAAGAACTAGAAGGTGCGACCGCTCCAAGTTGCAGCAGTTCAGCTCAACCTCAATCTTCTTGCGGTGCAATCGCGTTAAACTGCGATGGCAGCGTGGTCGTCGAACTAGAAGCAGAGCAATCATCAAAATTTAATAAAGCGCTGGTTTTTGCTTGGGCCCTGTTTAAAAGAATTATTCCTTACGTGCTCATCGGCGCATTGATTAGCGGGATATCGGCGGCGTATTTATCCGCTGAGCTGGTCGAAAAGTATGTTGGGGGCGACGACATTCTATCAATCGTTATTGCTGCGGTTATTGGCATCCCACTTTACTTGCGCATTGAAATGGCCATTCCATTATTGAATGTGCTTATCGTAAAAGGTATGGGAATGGGACCAGCGATGGCGTTGATTATTGGTGGAACAGGGGCAAGCCTACCTGAGATTGCCTTGGTTTCAGCTGTACTGAAACGTAAAGCCGTGATCGCATTCGTATTAATTATTCTAACGACGGCGATTACTGGCGGAGCTATTTTTCAATATCTTATGTAGATAGCAAAAAATCGGTAACCGGAAAGCGTCATTCATCTGAATGGCGCAAATTGAGAGCTCTGTAGTCTTTCTGTAACGTGCAGGTATAATGCCCATAGAATATTTTATAAAAAAGTAAAAAGGCCAAGAATGAACGAAAAATACATTGATGCACTCAAGGCCTTATCGGAGCCCAATCGTCTGCGCTTATTCTGGCTTTTACTTCATGTTGATCAACGCATTAACGTTGCTGAAGCCATGGACGTCACTGGCGATACGCAATATAACGTTTCGCGTAATTTAAAAATGTTATACAAGGCTGGGTTATTAACCCCTGAAAAAAAAGGTAAGTGGGTTTACTACACACTGACCAAGCAAACAGCGCCACACTGTAAAGGCCTTGTCGACTCGGTACGCTATTTACCCGAAGAAGATTTTACCGAGGTATGCGAACGCTGTGTAATACGTTTATCCTTAAGAGTGAATGGTGAGTGTGTGTTGGGCGCTAATAGCGAAGAATGGATCGCCGCTACGAGCAAGTAGCCGCTACAACTCAGTAATTAAATTTTCAGCACTTGCGACCTTGGCAAAGACCTTTGGCAATTCCAACAGCGATATTCAAGCCAAGCACGGCGAAGAAAAGCTCTTCGCACACAACGGTAGTAAGGCGTAGATTCGACGGCAATGAGGGTTTTACGAGGTTTAGGCATCATGATCACCGAACTAAATTAAAAGGCTTAATTTAACTGTAGATCATGAGTTTTTATCGCCAACTAGGATGAGTGTCCTAGTTGTTCGGACTTTCACCCGACGAGTTAAATGCCATGCCTGGCACACACGCCTGCCAGCAGGTGCGCAGAATGCGTCCCTCTGGCTTTGTTAATTGGTAGGCAAGACATATAATGCTTACAACTCATTCTATGCAGTCCTATTAGACTGTTAATTGCCCATAGTTCGCTAACTTCTCGATATTATGAACCATACAATACAGTTGCCATTGTGCTTCAACTTTCTTTTTCCCACGCAGCTGAGATAGCGCCGATATAGGTAACTATATCGGTGATTAAGCAGAAGTCAGCAGACGGCATAGTAGCCAAATGCCTAGCGTAATGGCTGGGACACGGTGGCTGATATATTGCTCCTGCAATATCGGCATTCACACCATCCATGGCGATCAAGGTCTGAACATTTAGAATAAAGGAGGAGCCTTGTCAGATTTGAACACACGAATACCGTCCGGTAATGACGTGACTCAGCATTTTAGCTTGCAGCCATCCTTCGCCTAAAAGCGCCTACTGTTGGTAGCGAAAACCTATTCGAACGCACCTTACAGCGAGAAAATATTCAAGCTGCTTGGAAACGTGTTCGAGCCAACAAAGGAGCCGCGGGCATCGATGGCATGACCATTGAAACTCTCTAGTATTAAAGAGCCTGACTGGGTAAGATCTGGTCAGTGGGAACGAGTGACGCAAGAACTTAGATCAGGTATTTATAAACCTGATCCTGTTCGTCGCGTAGAAATTGAAAAGCCTGACGGTGGTACTCGTCAGCTTGCGGCTTGTAGATAAGAGGCTACGATTAAAGACCGCATTATTCAGCAAGCGATTGCTCCCCCTCATTTTAAAAGAAGAGGCTCACGCCTATTTTTGATCCGACATTTTCCAATAATAGTTTTGGATTCAGGCCAAACAGAAATGGGCAGCAAGCCGCACTCTTTAGCTAAAGGAAGAGTACAAAGCATTATCAAGGAAGGCCGACGCTTTGCGGTTGATGTTGACCTTTCAAAGTTCTTTGGCAGAAAATTGCTCCTGCATTTTCTGCATTCAAACCATCCCTGGTTATTACCGAGTAAATCATGATTTATTAATGACCCACCTAAGTTATAAGCTGAAGGATAAAGAGTTATTGAAATTGATCGCAAAATATTTGCGCGCTGGAGCTCTTTTAAATAGAAAGGGGAATAAGAATCACTTTGAGGAAAGTCGTGAAGGCGTTCCACAAAGTGGCCCTCTTTCACCTCTGCTCGCAAATATTATGTTGGATCCACTCGACAAAGAATTAGAGAAGCGAGGCCATAAGTTTGCTCGCTACGCTGACGACTTTACTATTTTGGTGAAAAGTAAGCGTGCAGGCGAACGTATCCTTAAAAGCATCTCGAACTACTTGGAGCGTCGATTAAAATTAATCGTTAATAGTGATAAAAGTCGAGTTGTGAAAACTTCAGAAAGTAAATTTCTAGGCCGATTTATATACAAGAGTCTTTTCGATCAGGAGGAATTCAAATTCATCCGAAAGCACTGCACCGATTTAAGGAGCAAGTACGTCGATTAACCAATCGTAATTGGGGCGTGTCGATGCGCTATCAGCTCTTTAAAACCAGCCAGTATTTATGAGGCTGGATTAATTATTTTCTGTTGTTATATAACGAGAGGGCCAATTACTATCAACTTTGTATGCCGATTTTAATTAAAGAGTAGATCATTAGATTCGACGCAGAGTTAGAATGGCACGCTTTTTATTAGAGAGATGCGACAGTGGCGAAAGCCGCGTACTAAAGTAAGACCTTTGATTTATAAAACAGTAATGAGGCTAGGCGTTCGCGCTCAGGTTGCAGTTGGGTGTAAAATTACGAGTACCAAAAGTAGGCACCACGAGGCGAAGGCCCATGGCGTAGCTCTAAAACCCGGGGATCTTTCAAAAAATAGAATCAAGCATTATCAAATGCTTATTTAAAAACTGAAGGATTATATTCGTTGCGCGATGGATGCTTTCTAAGTTAAGAGTAGCTTCACCATTCTAAGTGAAACGCCCTGTGCCCATTTAGATGAGTAGGGCATGCAGGGTGTTGTGGGGGCTGGAGGTTAGATACCTCCGGCTACCCGATTAAGTGCTTGGTTGCTCGGCATACAGCCTATATTTTGACTCATAATTGCCTGCAATTGGATTTTTCTCTACATCTTCACAATTCCAATTAGATAATTCATCATGGGAAATTGAAAATTCAGGAATTCTACCCTCAAGTTTAAATTGATAATCATAAACTGTTGGGAATTGTGATGAAAAAACATATTCAATAGCTTCGATTGGTTCCCATTTCCGCACTTCCCATGGAACAACTATTAGAACATCATCAAAGTGAACTTTGTTACGCGTACGAACTGTGCGAAAAGTTCTGATATAACCTTGCCCTTTAATGACATGCATTCCTGTCAAAAGAAATCTTAGCGCATAGCCATCCATTAAACCGTATGTTTCATAGCCCCAATGAAGCAACAAATCTTTGTTATTCCAATACTCCATTACAATAGGGATTATATGCTCATTACCATTCTCAATGACATGAAGGTTATCATCGTTATCAATAGTCATTCCGAACATTTTGCCTTCCTTTGCACTTAACGAGGCTGTAGGAAAACCACATTCAAGCCAGTCATCCCTTACGCCTTCTTTCTAAATTTATTTACGCACTAGTTTTCCAGATATTACGTAACTTGCAACTCAATTCATCACTATAATTATAAAAATGCTTACAACTCATTCTATTCTGCCCTATTAGGCTGCTAATTGCCCATAGTTCGCTAACTTCTCGATATTATGAACCATACAATACAGTTGCCATTGTGCTTCAACTTTATTTTTCCACGCAAGCTGAAGCGGCTCAGTTTTTTATTCGTGCCAATATTTGCATATACGGGTTCGACTACCGACATTCTATGGCTGTAAATCTGTTTCCCGTACGGACTATCAACGCGATGCTTCATCCAGTCAGTAAAAGTAGGCTTACTTTTATGGTCGAGAGTAAATGACAACTGGAGTGGGTGTCTTATTTATTACATCAAACTCACTACGGCAAAGCTAACCCACCACTGAATATAATCATAAACCCAATCAAACCCACTACGGAACAACTAACCCACGATAATACCGCTAGTCCCGCTGCATAAGATAATCGTACCAAGATCAAAATATTGTTCTCTGTGGGAATAATTATATTCTTTAAATAATAAAATACTGACAAAAACACCAGAGGTACAATTTGAACTAATATTAAATTCAACTCTAAGAATTTCAACATTCCTAATACTACAACAGCATAAGCTACGGTAGATATGATCCATATTCGCAACATTGGTATCCGGTCCTTAACGTCTAACATCGACGCATTTTTCTTACGTTCAAGAATTTCCAATCAGAAAATTTCCAATCAGACACCCACTTTAAGATAATTTTATTATAAAAAATAAAACTAGCCTAATATCACAATGTTATCATTTTTTATTTTAATTATCCTTATAAGCTAGCCTCTAGCACGATAGTATACTTTTCACGCATAGCTATTTCTCTAAAGGCATCTGATAGTTAATTTATAGTTCTTATTAGGAGCTAATGAAACATCAGCTTACAAGTCGCTAGACCTGGCGGACGCTGGTAATGAAGATTCTCACATGCCATGCGTAAACTACTTTCATCGCCTACAAATGAACTAAAGCAACCTTCGAAGTTTGATGTCATTTCTAGCCACTGATCTTCATCAATGTCGAGTCTGTTTAAAATATTTTCAGTGCCCGCACTGATAGCACCCCGCTTATCATTTCTAAGGACCCGCCCTGTGCTATCAATTAATTCGAGGTACTCACTCAACCTCATCTGAATGCCTTCGGGTTGATCTTTTTTAGGATTACCGACAAAGGGGTAAAGTGTTTTTTCTTGCTGACTAATTTGGTTCGGGGCTTTGCTCTTCTGAGCTTTCTCACAACGTTTTTTAACCGAAGTATGATCAGATCCTTCTGGCGTTTTAGCCATTCCTGCTCGAACTGGATTTAAATCCACGTAAGCCATACATGCCATTAATGCAGCTTCATCTAGCAACGCTTGAGATTTGAAACGACCTTCCCAGAAGCGACCAGTACAACCATCTTCAGCATTAGCTTCGCGCGCCACGGCTTCATTAAGAATACGCATAAACCAACTAATATCTTGAAGTCGTAAGCGCCATTCATCAATGGTTTCCTGAAATACCAGCACCTCAACCTTCGACAGCTCACCTTCATTTTTAAGATACTTTTGCGAAAGGGCTGTGCCATTGAAAAGCTGATGCCAGCGCTCCACAATTTCATGATCTGACCAGCTCTTGGCTCTTTCAGTATTGATATGAAGGATCACATGGTAGTGATTACTCATGATGGCATAAGCGGCAATGTCGATAGCAAAGACCTTTGGTAATTCCAACAAGCGATCTTCAAGCCAAGCACGACGATGCTCGTAATTCTGACCTGTAAGCGTATCAACGCCACAAAGGAAGGCTCTTCGCACACAACGTGCAACACAGTGGTAGTAAGGCGTGGATTCTACGGCAATGAGGGTTTTACGAGATTTAGGCATCATGATCACCGAGCTTAATTAAAAGACTTAATTTAACTGTAGATCATGAGTTTTGGTTTTCAACTAGGATGGGTGTCCTAGTTGTTCTACTAGTTGTTGCTAGTTGTTGGTTTCCTATTTGTTCTCCAGATAGATGGCTTAAAAACCATCTATCTGAGTAGAAAATACATAACCATAGATAACGCAGAGGTACACAACCGCACCCAAGAGTATGAACAGTAGACTGCTGAGTATCTTTTTACTGACGGACAGAGTTTTAATATTCTTTGTAAAAACAAAAAGTGAAACTACCGTGATAATAATTTGAAGAGAAAACCATACCATCTCAGACATACCGAGATTATTCAATGAGCCTGAGAACTGCCGCATCGAATAATCAACTACTACTAACGACAATAAACCAAACACAAAAATGAATAATGATTGTCCGTAGTCTTTCTTAACATCCATATCCAGAGTTCCTATTAATTTAGCTTCACTCGAGGTTCAGAAGGGCAAATCGGAGTAAAGTATGTTTTAGGGATTCGACGATTATGAAAAATATCCAAACCCTTCATATTTTCTTTCACCTTACCATCTGCGTGTTGAATTAACGACTGAGCCCAACTATTACTATTATACCCAGCCCCAGCAGTTGGATAGCTGATTGGATCTAAGGACTGATTGATCAAGTAGGCATCAACTAAAGATATAAGCTTACTTTCATGTTCCAATGATAGATCAGCTCCTTTGAATTTTACCAGCTGCATTTCTGTATCAAAGTCAGATTTATACCATGTTTTTTTTGCTTCACCAAAATGCTCTTGAGCAGCCATTGTATCAGCCCCCTCAAACATCTCTACTTTCAATGTCCCTCTATTCTGTGCACCTATAACTATCCCATAAACATTATGGCCTAGTAGCTTAGTTTCATATACCTTTCGCCCAATCTTTATAGATTTACGACTAGAGTATGTAATAACGACAAACTGGTGTGTTCCAAATGGTAGACCACTTAAATCCCTAGCACCAACGTATATAGTCATACTCACCTCCTTGTTTAGAGCCGGAAATTCTATATTAATGAGTCATAATTGAAAGTTGTAGTGGTACGGTGAATTTGGCCACCTAATTAGAGATGATATAATCATCTCGTAAATATTAAGGTGACACAATGAGCAGACCTAAAAGACCCAATTTCAAACCTGAATTTCGTTTAGAAGTTGCGCAGCTAGTTTTAGATAAAGGCTATTCGATACGAGAAGCTGCTGACGCAATGGATGTCGGCAAATCAGAGACAAACAAGACACCCATGTTAATCTCAAGTCAGTAATTTAAGAGACAAACAAGACACCCATGTTAATCTCAAGTCAGTAATTTAAAATACTGACATAAAACTAATCTTAACGTCACAGTGTTATCGTTTTAACGCTGGTTATATTTTTTGGGTTAGAATTTAACGAGGTAGTGTGATTTTTAAACACAATAATTTCTCAGAAATCGTCTGATGATCAATTTATAACGTTTATTATTAAAAACTAATGAAACATCAGTTTACAAGTCGCTAAGCCTGGAGGCCTTTGGTAGTGAAGATTTTCACAAGCCATACGTAAACTACTCTCACCACCCACAAATGAGCTAAAGCATCCTTCAAAGTTGGAAGTCATTTCTAACCACTGGTCTTCATCAACATCCAACCTATCTAGAATTTTTTCAGCACTCGCACTGATCGCACCGCGCTTATCCTTTCTTAAAACCCTTCCGGTACTATCGACCAGTTCAAGGTAATCACTCAGCTTCATCTGAATACCTTCAGGCTGGTTCTGCTTTGGATTGCCGACAAAAGGATAAAGTGATTTTTCTTGCTGATTTATATGATTGGGATTTGAACTTTCTTCCGCTTTTTCACAGCGTTTTTTAATCGAGGTATGATCAGATTTTTCCGGAGTAGCCGCCATCTTTGCACGAATAGGATTTAAATCGACATACGCCATACACGCCATCAATGCAGCTTCATCTAGCAACGCTTGTGATTTGAAACGACCTTCCCAGAAACGACCGGTACAGCCATCTTCAGCATTCGCTTCGCGCGCCACGGCTTCATTAAGAATGCGCATAAACCAACTAATATCTAGAAGACGCGAACGCCATTCATCAATGGTTTCCTGAAATACCAGCATCTCAACCTTCGACAAATCACCTTCATTTTTAAGATACTTTTGCGAAAGTACTGTGCCATTGAAAAGCTGATGCCAGCGCTCCACAACTTCATAGTCAGACCAGCTCTTGGCTCGGTCGGTATTGATATGAAGGATCACATGGTAGTGGTTGCTCATGATGGCATAAGCGGCAATGTCGATAGCAAAGACCTTTGGCAATTCCAACAAGCGATCTTCTAGCCAAGCACGACGATGCTCGTAATTCTGGCCTGTAAGCGTATCAACGCCACAAAGAAAGGCTCTTCGCACACAACGTGCAACACAGTGGTAGTAAGGCGTGGATTCGACGGCAATGAGGGTTTTACGAGGTTTAGGCATCATGATCACCAAACTAAATTAAAAGGCTTAATTTAACTGTAGATCATGAGTTTTGGTTTTCAACTAGGATGGGTGTCCTAGTTGTTTTGGTGTCCTATTTGTTTCTCCTAGTTGTTTCATCGAATAATCAACTACTATTAACGACAATAAACCAAACACAAAAATGAGTAATGGTTGTCCGTAGTCTTTCTTAACATCCATATCCAGAGTTCCTATTAATTTAGCTTCACTCGAGGTTCAGAAGGGCAAACCGGAGTAAATCAGCTGGCGTTCGGTTAATCTAAGATGCGTATAGCTTTTCATTATGTTCACCACCCAAAATTCTTTCATTGATTATAGAGGGTGGTGCACTTCATGCTTGAACCTGGCATGAATTTTAGTTTTCAACTAGGATGGGTGTCCTATTTGTTCTTCATGTTCTTCAGATTCAACAGAAACGGAAAAGTCTGGCTTCCAAGTCGGTACAGGTAGAAATTGTACCTGCTCTTCTTTAGCTAAAACTGGTAGCGAAAAGAGTGTAATTAAAAGGAATATTATATTTTTCATACTATTTCATTCACCTAACGCCGCCATAACCGGCGCGAGGTACGAGCGTCCGGCGCCGAAGGCGCGAAGTTAATGGCCTTGTTATGTTTGTAACCACTTATACATTACTAGAGCATCTACATAACCTTGTTTAGGATGATTGAATGCTTTTGGTAAGCGACCAACAGTTTCGAAGCCAAGCTTGTCCCATAAGCGAACTGCACCCTCATTGCTTGATGCAACGAAATTAAACTGCATAGCTTTGTACCCTAACTCTAATGCAATTTTTTGCGAGTGCTCACACATGGATGTAGCTAAACCTTTACCTCTAGCGAGAGAAGAAACCATATAGCCACAATTGCAAACATGACTACCAGGGCCGGCCTGATTAGTTTTTAAATAATACGTACCTAATATATTGCCATCTTCTTCAAAGACGTAGGTCTTTCGCGGTGCATCTAACCAGATTTTCTCAGCTTGATCTTTTGTTGTATTTGTTTCGTAGGCATAGGTTTCACCAGCTAATACTATTTCCTGAAATATTGGCCAAATTGAATCCCAATCGTCTTTTGTAGCCTCTCTAATATTCATCTTTCTCTCTCATCTGAAACATAACGCTTGCATATGGGGTGGATTAAATGGAGTGAGGAACGAGCGCAGTTTAAGCCGTCCCAGCAGCCGAAGGCTGCGATCATGATGCACTTGTTAGCAGTTTTTAATCCCACCAATTGAACATCCCCACGCCCAATGATTTCGGGGACCAGTATTTTACATCTGATTCATGCATATAATCCTGCAAAGCAAATGAAGCCTCCAGCTCTTTTTTATTGCGAGCAATAATCCCAAAACCTTCTTTCAAAGCAAAAGCCAAGTCGACTCTATCTATAAAATTCAGATCACATGAGAACTCAGCAAGGGTTTCGCTAAAAGCCCACTCACCTTGAATAGAACACAAGATACAATATTCAGAAGTGCCCTCTTTAACATAAGCCAAATGAAAATTAGGAGTAACTCCTGCCTCAGAAAAGGAAATAATTTCCATTTCCTTAGACATCTTGAGTGAGTATACAATTTTCTTAAAATCTGAGAATTTCATAATTTACTGCTAACAGTGGGATATACGAACCGGTTCGCATAACCCCTTATATATGGGAAAGGCGAACGAGAAGGAAAATTCCTTTAAGATCATACGACTATCCCTGTTAATAATTTAAACAACACTATATTCGCTGTTCGCTTTTGTCAATTTGATATCACTTTCAACTATATTCGCTTATCAAGAGCACTTTAATATCTCAGCAATAATCATTATAAATTTCAATTACTTACGACATACAGCCCAAAAGTGATAGGCGAACTCTCTTACTAATTCTACTTACTAGCCTCTCACAAAATATCCTTCAACGCTTCCAACAACAATCCATTCTCACTCTCAGTACCAATGGTAAAGCGTAAGCAATTTTCCAATAACGGATGCCCACCCGCTAAACATTTAATCAATACATTATGCTGTTTAAGCTGTTCAAATATTTCTTTCGCTTGGCCTTCAAATTCCATATCAGCGCGAGCTAAAATAAAGTTCGCTTCGCTTGGGTAACATTTAAAACCCAACTCGGTTAATGCATTGTGCATGCGCGTACGTTGTTGTTTTATCAGCTCGCATTGGCCTAATAAAATATCGTAATGCTCTAGTGCAAATTCGGCGCTGATTTGTGTGAGTACATTAATGTTGTACGGCATACGAATTTTATCAAGTTCGTTTAGCCATTCTCTGCGGCCAAAGATCATGCCTAGACGTAATCCTGCTAGGCCGACTTTTGATAGCGTGCGCATTACTAACACGTTGTCGAATTCTTCTAAAAAATGCAGGTGGTTGCGGCTAGAAAATGGCAGGTAGGCTTCGTCCATTACGACTAAGCCTTTACTGGCTTGAATCAGTTCGCGCAGTTGTGATTCGCTGTATAGGTTTGCGGTTGGGTTGTTTGGTTGTGCTAGGAAGATTAGTTCTGGTTGTTGTTCGTTAATGCATTTCAACATGGCGGGCATGTCGAGTTCAAATTCCGATGTTAGCGGTACGCCAATATAATCGAGGCCACAAAATGTGGCGATCATTTTGTACATGACGAAGCCTGGATCAGGCGCCATGATGGTTGCTTTTTTCTCAGGGTTTAGCGGTGCTACCAGCATGGCTAATAATTGAATTATTTCGTCTGAGCCGTTACCTAATAAACAATCGAATTGCTCGGGTACGTTCATCGCTTTGCGCAGGCCTGCTTTTACTTTAGGCGCTTGCGGGTGTGGGTAGCGATTGATGTTGGCGTGTTGTAGTTTTTTTGCCCAGGCTTGTTTTAATTCTTCTGACCACTGGTGTGGATTTTCCATGGCATCGAGTTTTACCATGCCACTAGCATCACCCACTGGGTAAGCTGATAGTGCACGGATTTCTGGGCGGACTAGGTTTTCAACCATTTGGGTAATTGATGTCATGGGATGCTCTCAAAGCTTGGGAAAAAACATTTCAATGATGATATGAAATGTCATATAAAACTTGAAGCATGACGGGGTGTTTATGTAACAAATGTGGGAGGCATGGAGGCCGAGCCCAAGGCTACATGGAAGTATTTACGCCGTTTTGTGGAATAAATACTTCGTCATGCTTCTAGATGTTTAATCTTGCGTAATTTTTCTAACAAGAATTATTGTTTTTTGATGCGGTATTCTGCAGATCGTGCGTGCCCTTCTAGTTGCTCGCCACGGGCTAGAACGGAGGCTATTTTGCCCAGTTCGGATGCGCCTTCTGGGGAACACATAATCAGCGACGAACGTTTCTGGAAGTCATACACACCTAA
>CAWKOX010000002.1:0-25653 GCA_963851095.1 uncultured Gammaproteobacteria bacterium
CGATGCGCTATCAGCTCTTTAAAACCAGTCAATATTTACGAGGCTGGATTAATTATTTTCTGCTGTTGTATAACGAGAGGGCTAATTGCTATTAACTTTGTATGGATCTGGATCATTGGATTCGACGCAGAGTGCGAATGGCATGCTCTTTATTAGAGAGATGCGACAGTGGCGAAAGCCGCGCACTAAAGTAAGAAATTTAATGAGGCTAGGCGTTCGCGTTCAAGTTGCAGTTGGCTGTGGAATCACGAGTAAAGGCCCATGGCGCAGCTCTAAAACCCCGGGGATTAATCAGGCATTATCAAATGTTTATTTGAAAACTGAAGGATTATATTCGTTGCGCGATGGATGGATTAAGCTTCACCATTCTAAGTGAAACGCCCTGTGCGGATCCGCATGCAGGGTGTTGTGGGGGCTGGAGGTTAGATACCTCCGGCTACCCGATTAGCTGCTTTGATTAAATCAATAAGGCTCACCATTTCTTCTTTGCTAATTGAATTCAGATTGACGAAAGCAGGAATGCCATTATGAACCATTATTACCCCCCTAAAGATTACTTTTATCCACGTGATACTCTTTATCGTATAGACAGCCCGCTTTTGAAAAGGTTGATTAACAACTAAAAAATTATTATCTATTTCTACTGGCGGAAAAACATATATATTTTTAATATGAACGGTTGGTATGAAGAATACAATAGCCGACATTAAGATTGAGGCTATAAATGTTTTTAACTCCATTGATTCGACGGCTACGTATATAAGAAACGCTGATACTGGAAGAGAAACCATACCGAAAAGGATAATTGACGGAACAACTGTTCTTTTCCAGTTTTTTGCTTTACCCAATTCTTTGTACATATAGTTAAACTCTGACAACAGCTAACGCCCAGCTCACCGCGCAAATTTTGGATGGCGGCTTTTATGCGTCTTTTTGCACAAAAGGTGACAGCTAAAATTTGTCCGGTGGAGCTGCTGGTTATGTGTTTTCCCTTCAAAAAAACAGCATCTTGAAGCCTATTAAAATTAATACTATGCCTCCCAAAAGCTCAGCCTTACTTTCCAACCACGTCCCGCTTTTTGCGCCAACAAATACTCCAACCCAGCTGAAGGTGAATGTCGCTACCCCAATTATTGCACAAGCAAGTAATGGATTTACTTCAAGTAGCGTAAGCGTAAATCCAGCCGCCATTGCATCAATACTTGTAGCAATTGCAAGTATAAGCATTACTTTATGAGTAATTTGTGCAATATCATCTTCAATGCCCTCAGAAATAGATTCATAGATCATTTTCCCACCAATTAGCAAAAGAAGAAAAAATGCAATCCAATGAGCATAACTCTCGACCCAACCAAAAATGCCTTTGCCGCCAAAGAAGCCAATCAGTGGCATTAGCGCTTGAAACAAGCCGAAATATAGTGCAGCCATAAATGCTAAGGAGCTAGTTTTCTTTACCTGCTTAGAACCAAGCCCTATAGAAACCGCAAACGCATCCATGCTCAGTGCTACCGCTAAAACCATAACTTCAAACATTCAAATATCCCATTTTCTTCTGCTGATTTTAAATACAAACGCTACACATAACGCTTTGCGGACTAAACTTTTGCGTTTTTATGCACATAACGTCGCAATTACAAGCCCCGAAAGTGGCGCTGGCTTAGTTTATAATGTAGCGCAGCGGAATGGTAAACTAAGCCAGCGACGCTTTCGGGGTCGGGTAGATTGCCTTGTTAGGGCGACCGGGCGGCGTAGGTATTACCGACATTTCCATACCTTCTTTAACCCACTGGGACCACTGCTTTAGTATGCCGCCATTTCTTGTGTTTGATCCTTTTGACCAATTTAAATTGTTTTCGTCAGAAATTTTGGCTGCCATATCTTTAGCAAGAATATTTGAATTATCCTGCAAAATATCAACACACCTCAATAGCGAGCTTTCATTTTTCGCGGCGGCCCAAATTGCTTCTTTTGCACCACCAGATTTATCAATTGATTCTGAATTTGGAAATACTACTCCATCCCTAATAGTCACCAGCTCAAATCTTTTTAAGACGGAAAGTGCATTTCTACTAATAGTTTCAATTTTCGCTCCCGTGCAAGGGATAGTGTTGATTGTAGTAAAAGCAGAAAAAGGAGAAACAGAAATAGAAAAAACTTTTCCGCGCTGTTTACCACGCCGAGCTAGATCAGCTCTATCCAAGACAGCTGATCCGGAGTCTTGCACGATCAGATCGTTTCCAGCTCTCAATAGATATCCGGTATAAATAAGGTAGTTTGTTAGCCTATTCGCATAGGTATTCCAAGTTTTTACCCCGAACTTGCCTTTTGGTATACATTCCTTAAAAGTTTCACGTAGCGTATTTGAGGTTATTGTTTTTCCAGAATAACTTTTAAATAAAGATACTTTTAGCGCGTGCTTTCCAAGAGTTTCGCGTAGAAGGTTCAATATGGAACTTTCGTCGTTTGATCCAAGCTTTTTACTTATCTTAAAGGAAGTGCTATCTCGTTCCGCCAAACCGAGCATCACAAGATCAGCACCAATATTCCATATTGTCTTTTCACCTAGCCCTACCATGCTCCCTATACTTTCAGAATCAGTAAATTCATTTACCTTTAATTTGGTGCATATATTTAAAATCGAGGATGCGTCTGATGTCGGTATGTAGTTATAAGGTACTACCGGAACCCGCCCCGTTAAAAGATAATCTTTAAAAATATCCCAATACACATTAAGCCGATCACCACTTTTTATCACTAATCGTTTGTGAACAAGGCTATTCAAAACTGTCGTACCGGACATTTCTATGATCTCACTCCAATCAGCAGGAGCTTTCTGAGCAATAAGTTTTAAGCATGCGGCTTCTTGAGGCGATAGATTATTTAAGTCTGCTTGAAAGAGGCGCTCGACATCTAAATCGAGAAGCACCGAATCTGCTTTTTCACCTTTTGCCATACCTTCATATAAGTTAATACATAGCTTTTTTAACAGCCATGGGAAGCCTTGGCTAACCTCGGAAATTTGATGCCTAATTTCTGCAGAAATTTTTTGATTGATTTCCTTTTCAAATTTGGTAATTGAATTTGAAATTTCACCATTTTCAAAAACATCTAACCGGAACTCTTTCCTGTGATCAGCCAGTTCATGCCATAAGTGATAGGCAGGATGATCCTGTTGCGTAGTGCTATCTGTCTTCCAAGCAAACCCAAGTACTAAATTACTTTGACTGCTTGCAACGTCTAGCATTAAATCTTTCGCAGCATTGAATATCCCGAATAACTCTGGTTTAGAGTAAAGCTCTTCAAACTGATCGAATATCAAACAAACAATCTGACCTTTTCTCCCTAACGATTCTAGATAGTCCTGAATACTACTAGAATTTAAAGGTGAACTCGGGTCCGTGAGACTAATTTCAATTTTGTCGCCGAAACCAACTTTTTGCGCTTCCCTTAAAGATGCAACCAATGAGGCTGGAATATATGACGGCTCACGCGCTCCGCGTATATCTACCGCATAGACAAAGTACTTATTTTTGTGATGCTTATTTCTAGACCTATCTCTAAGCTTCGCAATTAAAGAGCTTTTTCCGAGTCCTGAATTTCCGGTTATGGCGAATATTCTTGTTCCTGAATTCTCTTTTGCTGAACTTAGAAAATTCAATATTTCTTTTTGGGAAGTGTCTCGACCAACAAAATCCTCCGGGCGAGCTGGCCGGTAATCATCCCATGATTCGCCAATTTGAACTTGTACAACAGGTGGAAGTTTTTTCGGTATAGGTTTAACAGCTCCCTTCTCTTCGTATATACCAACCCTGAGATCGTAGTCTGCAATAGTTGTTTCTAACGTAGATAGATTTTGAATAGTATCCTCGTCACGAATATGCTTAGCACTCGAAGCATTATAAACCAAAACCCCATGAGGTGCTCCGCCCTTCAGCGTATAGACACACCAAAACATACCGAAATCAGATAATAGGAGAGTCCAGTCACCAAGGTCCTCTGGATCACCTATAAATTGCTCAGCAGATTTTTTTGGTGGATCACCAATAATTGATGAACTCTTCAAAGCTTCAACAATTACTGATGGCTGATAAAAACTTAACCTCTCAGATTTTTCTTTAGGCTTTGACTTCCAGCTTTCAACAAATCCTTTCGCATCTTTAGTGAATTCAGACGTCGAAATAATCCACCCTTCCGAATATTCTTCACAATCTACTGTGCCCCACAGCTGTCTTAATATAGGTGCAGAAATTGGGTCTTTTTGAGCCTTACATTCTACATATATTTCTTTCCCATTCACTTTATGCTTGCAAAGAAGGTCTAATTCAGCGCCAACAATTCTTATTTCTTCAATGACATCATAATTCTGCGCCAATAGGAGTTTCTTCGCTAATCTTTCTAAAAGGTCGCCTTTTGCTTTATTGGTACTACCTTTTTTACATGCAACATGAATCTTCATTTTACGTCCCAAAAATCGTACTTTTCAAAGTTCGTGATTACTTTTTATAAAAAGGTCAGAGCCCTAACGCTTAGATAACCGCCCACCAATGACCCCTAAAAAAAACCCACACGATTGGTGGGCGGTTCATCGTATTGTTGGACTGCCGACCAACTATGGCGATTCTATTATTTATTTGACCCTGATTATGAGTGAGCTGTAGCGGCTAATCAATGACAATTTAGTTTTTAACTTTATTTTCACAACTCATCCTTTTCTATCACCCGCACTCGATGCTACCACTTCATTAATGCTAAAGTAGTATTCTTGACTACAAGCTCATTTCAGCAACTTCCTTTTTCTCACTTTCAAGATGCATTAATAAAGACGCGCCACACTCACTGCACGATGGCATTCCATCAAGTTTCCCAAGGTAAGTTTGCCAATCCAGAGAGACAATATCACCTACGCTCTCTTGCTTGAAATTGCCTCTCGCAACATTCAACTTAACTCTCGATTTTGAATGGTATAAACCATAATGACGGACCAAGACTTTTCGTGGTTCTGGTATGTGTAACAATAATCGCTGTAAAAAATCATCAACAGACAAAGTCATTTTTGTCGTTTTATGCGTACGGTGATCCAAATAACGAAAGACTATATTGCCTTTTATAATATCCAGAACTTGTGAGTTATTGAAAGGCCCGCCCCGTATATAGCGCGCTAAATATTTACTCACACCGTCACCATGGTCGTAGCGAGGGCAGCAATGCACAACCCAAGTTTGGCGGCCTAATTTGTTTAATAAATTAAGGAATTGCTGCTTACTTAAGGACTCAGGCAGATTAATTTTTTCTTCATCCAATTTATTTTTTAAATCTGCAATAAATTTTGCTCGATACAAACGCCTCATTGGCTCTGCGGGAAATAGACTTTTTCTTTTGGGTTCTTGCCAAGCTTGAGTCGATTCATTTAAACCACCATGGCTGATCAGACAATGAATGTGGGGATGAAGTGTGAGATTTCTGCCCCAAGTATGCAGTGCTAGAATATATCCAGGGATTGCGCCTAAGTGTTTTTTGTCTTTGCTTAGTGTATTTATTGTGTTCTGTACTGCATGAAATAATACATCAGCTATGAGCTGTCGGTTATTCAACCAAAGAAAATTGAGTTCATGAGGTACGGTGAAAATTATGTGGTGATGCGGGCATTCTATTAAAGTATTGCGTGTTCGTTGCAACCACCGCTCAGCTTGTATACCTCGGCACTGTGGACAAGCACGATGTTTACAGGAATTGTACCAAATACCGTTAAGATGGCCTTTAGGGCAAACTTGCATGTGCCCACCTAACTTTGAGGTTCGGCAAGCTTGCAGTTTTTCAGCGGCTTTAATTTGATACAGAGGAAGTACGTGCTTTTCTTTGAAAGCAGGAAAGTATTGAGTGAGTAAATTTTGTACAGTAAACGCAGTCATTCTAAAGGTATAGAATAATACTGGTCATTTATCCAGCTTTTCTTAAAAATTTGACGCTTTTTGAGAATTAACTCTCCGAGCTAGCTCGGCATGTTCAACATTTTAATCGTAGGCATGCGCGTTTGCACGGAAGTGACTCTTCTGTAAAAGAGCTCACTGAATCGTGGTAACTATTTGATTTTATTTGGTAATTTTCAAAGTCCATTTCCAAGATCCATCTTTCCATTACAGAAATACGCGCATGCGCATTTACCTAAATAACGAGGGTCTCGTTATGTCAGGGCTTGTATTTATAATGCACTGATTTTGCTACATTTTTTAATAGGGTGCCAGTACAAACGCGCATTGGTTACATCTTTTCCTGTGCAAACGCGCATGGATTGTCCTACTCTTTCAATATCAGCTGTATGTATATACAGCTATTTAAAATGCAGTTAAAATGCACATTCTGAGTATCTGTGAAGGCCTGATTATGCAATTACGAAGCTCTTTTATGCAGAAACTTCAGCAAAATGTGCGTATGCGTGGTTATAGCTTTGCGCACTGAGAAGGCATGCCTTTATTGGATTAGAGGCTATATTCGTTTCCATAATCGCTAGCACCCGATGAATCTAACGTCAGGCCATGTTGTGCAATTTTTATCATATTTATCCAATAGCCCGCCTGATAGCTTAGCTATTTAAAAAAGAGCAGTGCAGGCTAAATGGATGGCGTGCTGGTGATTATTATTTGTACATTCATTTAGTAATCCTGTGCCAAATGTCTCTATACAGGGGTTTAACCCTCTGAATCTCTAGCATTTTTATTTTTGATCTAGGAATTATCGATGTCCTCAGTATACTGGAGTCAAAATTGTGTCCGTGAAATCAATATCAGGGGATAAAGGTATTAATGGCGAATAAAGAATATAACGCTCAGTCGATCGAGGTCTTAAGTGGCCTTGATCCTGTGCGCAAACGCCCTGGGATGTACACCGATACAACCCGTCCTAACCATTTAGCGCAAGAAGTGATTGATAACTCGGTGGATGAGGCCTTAGCGGGTCACGCCAGTGAGATTACGGTGACTGTGCATGAAGATGGCTCGTTAACTACCGTCGATAATGGCCGTGGTATGCCGACGGATATTCACCCAGAGCATGGGGTATCGGGGGTTGAGCTTATTTTAACCAAGCTACACGCCGGTGGTAAGTTTTCCAACGACAACTATCAGTTTTCGGGTGGTTTGCACGGGGTGGGGATCTCGGTCGTAAACGCGCTATCGACTTTGCTAGAAGTTAAGATTTGGCGTGGTGGCGAAGTGATGCGCATTGGTTTTCAAGACGGTGAAAAAGCGTTGGAATTAGAAACCATTGATACCTGTGGTAAGAAACGCACCGGAACCAGTGTTCGCTTTAAGCCAGACCCTAAGTATTTTGATTCTCCGAAGTTTTCGATTCCTCGTCTTAAGCATAACTTACGTGCGAAAGCGGTTTTGTGCCCTGGCTTAAAAATTACCTTTAAAGCGCCGAACCCAGAAGATAATGCCGAGTGGTATTACGAAGACGGTTTAACCGACTATTTAAAGATTCATGGTGCGGGGTTAGACGTTTTACCGAAGGAGCCGTTTACCGGCTCGATGCAGGGTAAAACAGAAGCAGCCGATTGGGCGGTATTCTGGTTACCTGAAGGTGGCGAGTGCATTCAAGAAAGTTACGTGAACTTAATTCCAACCGCACAAGGTGGAACACACGTTAACGGTTTCCGTTCGGGCCTATTAGATGCGATTCGTGAGTTTTGTGAATTCCGTAATTTATTGCCGCGCGGTGTGAAGTTAACGCCAGATGATATTTGGGATCGTTGTTCGTATGTATTATCGGCGAAGTTGGCTGATCCTCAGTTCTCGGGTCAAACCAAAGAACGTTTGTCTTCTCGTGAAGCGTCGGCGTTTGTTTCGGGCGTTACTAAAGATGCGTTTGGTTTGTGGTTGAACGAACATACTAACGATGCTGAATTGCTCGCGGAAATGGCGATTGCCAGTGCGCAAAATCGTTTACGTAAAGCGAAAAAAGTATCGCGTAAAAAGATTACTCAAGGCCCAGCGCTACCGGGTAAATTGGCGGATTGTACCAGTCAAGATTCTGATCGCACCGAAATATTTTTGGTGGAAGGGGACTCTGCGGGCGGCTCCGCCAAGCAAGCACGCGATCGGGTATTCCAAGCGATTATGCCGTTGCGCGGTAAGATTCTAAATACTTGGGAAGTCGACTCGGGTCAGATTTTAAGTTCTGAAGAAATTCATAATATTGCGGTAGCGCTGGATATTGATCCGGCAGCCGATAACCTAGACAGCCTTCGTTACGGTAAAGTCTGCATCCTTGCCGATGCCGACTCGGATGGTCTGCACATTGCCACCTTGCTGTGTGCGTTATTCGTGCGTCACTTCCGCTTATTAGTAGAAGAGGGGCACGTGTATGTTGCGATGCCACCTTTGTATCGAATCGATATTGGTAAAGAAGTTTATTACGCGTTAGACGAAGCGGAAAAGAACGGCATTTTAGAACGCCTGCAAGCCGAGAAAAAACGGGGTACGCCCAACGTGCAGCGATTTAAAGGGTTGGGTGAAATGAACCCACTGCAGTTACGCGAAACCACGATGGACCCGAATACGCGTCGTCTTGTGCGCCTTTCTTTAGATGAAGGTGATGGCACGATGGAAATGATGGATATGTTGTTATCGAAAAAACGGGCCGGTGATCGTAAAAACTGGTTAGAAGATAGCGGCAACAAGGCTGAAATTAATTAAGGGCTGAGCTCAATTTAGGCAACAGATATGACAGATATTATTGATGAGTCTGGCAGTTCAAGCAGCTACCTAGACGATGGCATCGAACGCCAAACGCTAAAAGATTATACTGAAAGTGCGTACTTAAATTATTCTATGTACGTGATTCTTGATCGAGCCTTGCCCCACATTGGCGATGGTTTAAAACCGGTTCAGCGTCGTATTACTTACGCCATGAGCGAGCTGGGTTTAAAGTCGACAGCAAAACATAAAAAATCCGCCCGTACCGTCGGTGACGTATTGGGTAAATATCACCCACACGGTGATAGCGCGTGTTATGAAGCGATGGTATTAATGGCGCAGCCATTCTCGTATCGCTACCCGTTAGTCGACGGCCAAGGTAACTGGGGTGCGCCCGATGATCCCAAGTCGTTCGCAGCCATGCGTTATACCGAAGCAAAATTAGCCAAGTATGCCGATTCGTTATTATCAGAATTGGGCCAAGGTACGGTTGATTGGCAGCCAAACTTTGATGGCACCATGGACGAACCTTGTGTTCTTCCTGCGCGTTTACCGAACTTATTATTAAACGGTACAACGGGTATTGCGGTGGGTATGGCGACGGATGTTCCGCCTCATAACCTGCGCGAAGTAGCCAGTGCGTGTATTCATTTATTAGATGAGCCGAAAGCCGATATCGACGCGGTACTTGAGCACATTCAAGCACCGGACTTTCCGACTGACGCTGAAATTATTACGCCAAAATCTGAAATTAAAAAAATGTATCGCACGGGCAAAGGCTCGATCAAAATGCGTGCCGTTTATGAAATGGAAGATGGCGATATTGTAATTACCGCTTTGCCGCACCAAGCATCGGGTTCTAAAATATTAGAACAAATTGCTGCGCAAATGACGGCGAAAAAATTACCGTTGGTGACCGATTTACGTGACGAATCTGATCACGAAAATCCAACGCGCTTAGTGATTATTCCTAAGTCGAACCGTGTTGATGTTGAAGCCTTAATGGCGCACTTGTTTGCGACGACTGATTTAGAACGCAGCTATCGTGTAAACATGAATGTGATCGGTCTAGACGGTCGTCCACAAGTAAAAGATTTGCGCATGTTATTGGTTGAATGGTTAGAGTTCCGTACTCAAACAGTTCGCCGTCGTTTACAGCACCGTTTAGATAAAGTGCTGGCGCGTTTGCACATCTTGCAAGGTTTGATGGTTGCGTTTTTAAACATCGATGAAGTGATCGAAATTATTCGCACCGAAGAAAAACCAAAAGTTGTTTTCATGGATCGCTTTGGTTTAAGTGAGATTCAAGCGGAATCCATTTTAGAATTAAAACTTCGTCATCTTGCTAAATTAGAAGAGATGAAAATTCGTGGCGAACAAGATGAATTAGAAAAAGAACGCGATAACTTAGAAAAAATTCTAGGCAGTGATCGTCGTTTGAAAACCTTAATCAAAAAAGAACTGGCCGCCGATGCAGAATTGTTTGGTGACGATCGACGCTCTCCTGTGGTTGCGCGTGGTGAAGCCAAAGCCTTCTCTGAAACTGACTTGCTGGGCAGTGACCCTGTAACGGTTGTTATCTCTGACAAAGGTTGGGTGCGCGCTGC
The DNA here is from genome assembly GCA_963851095.1 of uncultured Gammaproteobacteria bacterium. GTDB lineage: Bacteria > Pseudomonadota > Gammaproteobacteria > Pseudomonadales > Oceanobacteraceae > Oleispira. The sequence continues at coordinate 10,301 of CAWKOX010000002.1, forward strand.
CAAAGGCCACGACGTAGACGTTGAAGGCTTAAGCTATAAATCTGGCGATAAGTATTTATTATCCTGCAAAGGAAAGAGCAATCAAAATGCCATTTTCATTGACGACGGAGGGCGAGCCTATTCTGTGCAAAGCCATACTCTGCCGTCAGCACGAGGGCAAGGCGAACCGTTATCGGGCCGTTTAACCGTTCCTGCGGGCATGGGCTTTAAAGGCTTAGTGATGGGGCCTGATGAAGATCATTACCTAATGGCGACCGACGCGGGCTATGGTTTTATTACCCAACTAAAAGATATTCAAACCAAAAACAAAGCCGGTAAAGCGATGTTGACGGTGCCGACCAATGCCAAGGTCTTATCCCCTGCGAAAGTCGATGCTATCGAAAAAGCGTGGATCGCAGCCATCAGTAACGAAGGGCGCATGTTGGTATTCCCAGCTGCCGATCTTCCTGTAATGGGTCGTGGTAAAGGAAACAAGATGATTAGCATTCCAGGGCCGCGCGCAAGCAGCCGTGAAGAGCTAATGATTGCAGCGGTTGCCTTTAGCGAAACCGATACCTTGTTAGTGCATTCCGGTAAGCGTCATACCAAGTTGAAGTTCTCTGATTTAGAACACTACTTTGGTGAACGTGGCCGCCGTGGTAATAAACTACCGCGCGGATTCCAGAATGTGGATATGGTTGAGATTGCTAAGAAAGACTAGCTAGCAAGACTAGCGATTAGTTGGTTATAAAAAAGCTCAATGAGTGTTCCTAATAAGGGAGGCTCATTGGGTTTTTTTGTGGGTGTTCACTTTCTATTTCAAAAAGCGATATCTCAAAAATAGACAAAATTGAGTTATAAGTGAGGTTATGCTATTAATTAACTCAATTATTGCCATTTTTGAGTTAATTCAGTGAAAAAACCACCTCAAGTCTCAAAAAGTCTCTTTATTGAAATAGTGAAGGCTCAGCCAGAGCTATTATCGGCTTATGTGGATCTGCACAGTCCTGTGGATAAGAAAGGGCGCTACTTGCCGTTTAATGAGTTATATCGTCGCTTTCCTAGTGCGTTAGATCCGCAGCTCGCATGGTCTGTTGTACGCAATGCTAGGCAAGCTCAGTTAACAACGCTGGCACCTGTTAATGCCTCTTTGTCTTCGCTTGAGTATTTTATTAGTCCTACTATCCAAGAAGCTAACATAGCCATTGAACGTCATACTTCGTTTGCTTCGTTAGAGTGGATGGCTCATCAACTAGGTGAGGGCGATGTTGAAAGGGGGAGTTTCAGGAATGTGCTCGAGAATCTTGTTAAAGACGAAGCTATTAGTAGTAGTCAGCTAGAAGGCGCTGCAACAACGACAAGAGTCGCGCGTGATTTTTTGTTGAATAGTCGCAAACCAGAAAGCGTGTCAGAAAAAATGATTCTGGGAAATTTCCGTTTAATGCAAGCAGCATGGGCTGAAAAAGATCAGCCACTTTCTTTAGATCTGATTAAGCAGCTTCATCATGTTGGCATGAGTGATATTAATGACAAACAATACCAACCAGGAAGGTTGCGCCAGACTGATGATGTTGTCGTCGTGGATGCTGCGGGTGATGTCGTACATACCCCGCCGTTGGCACAAGAATTGGAATCGCGTTTAGAGTTTGTTGCTGACTGGTTTAATACGATTGAACCGAGCCCTAGCTGTTCTGCTTTTGTCATTGCAACGTCTTTACATTTTACTATTGGCTTTGAGCATCCATTTCATGATGGTAATGGGCGTTTAGCGCGAGCGCTTTTTTATTGGACGATGTTTAAGTATGGGTATCATGCATTTCGTTATATTTCTATTAGTGCGTTGTTGAATGAAGCACCGGTGAAGTATGGCAAAAGTTATATTCATACTGAAACAGATAATATGGATATGACGTATTTTATTGATTACCAGAGCAAGGTTGCTAGCAGGGCGATTGATCAGTTCTTGCAGGATTTCTCGGTACTGGTTGATCGCTATCAAAACTTCAAACAGCAATTTGAATCTTCAACACTTTATAAACAAACCAATGAAAAGCAGCGAGCAGTTATTATTCTAGTGCACAATATTGGTATAAAAACAGTCAATGCGGCTTGGGTTCAGACAATGCTGGCTTGTTCGTACAATACCGCGGCGTCTGTTCTAAATGGGTTGACGGAGTTAGGTGTTTTTCAGCGAGAGAAGGTTGGAAGAGAGTGGCAGTATTCAATGTTGACGGACAGTGTTGATGGACAATTTTGACGAATATTTTTAATGAATAAAATGTTGATCGCATAAAAAAGCCCAATGAGTGTTCCTAATATGGGAGGCTCATTGGGCTTTTTTTGTTGAGCGTTTATTTCTTTATGATTTTACTTATTCTGACTCTTCAGACATATAAAGATAATTTACTTTTACGTCATCGTTAGGCGATAAGCTGGCGTCTCCGTAGAACGAAAGTGTTTTATTACCTTCGTTATACTGCCAGCCGTTGTCGGCATTTTTAACCACGGGTGAGCCATTCTTAGTCACTTGTAATGAGGTCGAAATAGGCGTTTTAGTTAGCTTAACAGGCGAGCTAGCGGTACTGGATTCTAAAGCCATCTGCTCCATAATTCTTTCAAGAGCTTGTAGGTTTCTAATATCGGCATAAGAACCATTGGTATTATTAATTAGATCTACATAGCCATCGTCGCGGCTCTCACTTCGGTACTCATTAAGAATGCCATACACCTGGTAGTTGCGGTCAATGAATAAATTATCGGCCGCATCAAAGGTTGTACCAGAATTTCGAGATGAGATGCTGTTATAAAAATCAGGCTCATCCGTAAACATGATGATGGATAAAGCGGCACCTACGCGAGGATAGCCTTCGTCAATAACCGTTCCTGTTGAATCATCGCCCTTGCTTGCATCTTTAAGCGCTTCTTCAGCAAAGTAAATCCCAGTTTCTGTTGCGCTGCCGTAAGTACCTGGTTTTACGTCGAGTTTGAATTCGTCTTCTGATGACAGTGAATCCACCGTCTTCACTACTATCTCTAAGTTCGCTTGAGTCGGTAGTGATGGTCGCTAATCTGTAATCTAGAGTTTGGCCAGAGATTGTTTTGAAAAACGTATCAGCGGCATTCACTAATGGTATCTTGATCATCCGACATGCTTCCTGAATTATCGATCACAAACAGGAAGTCAACTTTAGGCGTTTCTTGTGGAATGGTGAACGTTTCTGAAGTAGTCGTTGGCGTTGCTCCCTTAGCGCCAATGTTAGAGGTACTAGCAACACCTTTTGATAGGCCCGAGTAAGCAGGAGCAAGTTCTGTTGGAACAACTGCGCCAAGGATAACAACCTTGTCGGTTCCCGTTGTTACATTGGCTGCAAACATTCTTTCTTCAGAAATGCTCTCTTCCGAAATGTTCTCTTCAAAATCACTACTCGGTACAAAAAGAACCCCAATGAAAACTTCAAATTTTTGAGACGTTAATTCATCTTCCAATGACTCAGCAGGGTTATCGAGCTCATTATTATCTGCATCAGGCGAGAGTGCTGCACCACCAAGGATTTTATTAACAATATCCGTCGCGGTTGCTTCAGCATCCGCTTCAAAGATATAGCCTGTTACAATTTCGTTAGTCGAGGCTAAGTTTTGTTTGAAGATACTGGATGTTGTACCGAAATCACTTAATACATCTTCTATGTTTTCGATGATGTCTTGTGCCTTATTCTCCATAAAAGAAGCGTCGCGGGCCGCAGCAAAAGAAACTAAGTCTCGGTTTCCTAAAGAAATGACTTTAGGCGTTTCTTGTTCAGCTGCAAATGCTTGAATAGATGCTTTTTTCTCTTCAGTTTCTTCAGACTCTTGCAGTAGTGATGATGCATCACCAAGACTCGATCCGGCACCAAAAACGTGCCCATTTAAGTATTCATCACCAATGGTAATATCATCCATACCAGAGGGAACATAAATATTATGGCTTTCGGTAGAGACGACTTGGGTTTTAGTATTATTTTCAAGCCCTGCATCGACTTGAGAATCTTTCTTTGAACCAGAGTCCGACCCCATACATGCGGTTAATAAAGTCGAAGTGGCTAAAGCAATTGGTAAGAAAAGTGGTTTCATTTTCACGTCCTGTTTGTATTCAATATGGATAACCACTCTCAATCACCTGTATTAATAGGCTAGTAATGTGATTACCCTAACATTCCTTATTAGGGCGCGTATTAAATAGTATTTAATAAACAAACTCAAACGAACTCATTAGTTGTGGCTAAATCCCAAGTAAAACTTAAGAAAAAAGTAGTACTTTAAATCTTAATTACTCAACGATTTAATAACCGCTCTAAAGAACTCAGCACTTTCATGGCCCGACTCAAAGTTGTTATCAGTGAAGTCGATATTGGCTGAATTTTTAACGATAACAATGTTCGATTTTTTATCCACATAGATAAACTGATCATAAATACCCAGTGCCATAAACTCTTGATCAGCATCAACCGGTAGCCACCACTGATAGCCATAGCCTAGATCGATATCAGCGTTCTCTCTTTTACCTGGCATCAGGTGAGGAGCATCAGGAGTTACCGAGGCCTTAACCCATGACTCGGGAACAACCTGTTCACCGTTCCAGCGGCCATTATCGCGATATAGCTTACCAAACTTCAGATAGTCTACTGCTCGCATGTTTAAGCCACCCAATACCATTGGCTCACCTAGTTCATCGGTTAAAAAGTAGGTATCGGCTTCTGGATGAATTTTATTCCATAAATGCTCGGTGAAGTAATCAACAATGCTCTCACCCGTTGCACCACGAAGTACCATGCCCAAAACGTGGGTATCGATGCTGACGTAATGCAGATAAATACCTTGTTCTCTTTCGGCGACCAAGCTGGCTGCGAATTCATCAAATGAACCGCCTAACGCTAACAAACGACCCATGCGGTTAATGTCTGAAAAGAAGTCTTTATAATCTTCGTTAAATTTCACGCCACTCGACATCTGTAGAATGTTTTTAACGGTTACGCCATCGTAGCCGCTGCCTTTTAAGGAAGGAGCATAGTCGGTAACAAGGTCGTTTAAACTTTTAATTTTACCTTGTTCAACGGCGATGCCGACCATGGCCGATAAGAAGGACTTAGCGACCGACCAAGAAATACGTTTATCTTCGGCTTTGGTATCTAGGTAATATGATTCATGGGTGATGGTTTCATCTTTTAGAACGACAAGTGCTGTGGTTGTCGTGCGCTCTAAAAATTCTTTGACGGAAACTGTCTTACCTTTAAATTCGAAACTCTCTGGCAGTGCTTGCGGAGACGATTCAAAGTAATAAGGTTCGCTATTACTTTTAATGGTGATGTTAGGGAAAGATTCATTCATGTTAACAAAGTTGTGCACAATTTTATCTTTGTCAAAAAGAGTGATTACTTTATTAAGGTTAACGATGTTATCCCAATTAAATGCAGTGACGGCCGCTGAAAGAATTACGATCGCGGCAATGAGCTTTTTTATTGTTAGCATTCTAAATAATATCCATATTTTATTGGTGTCTTGACTTAGTGTCTCGATCTGGGAGTGAGATCTTGGGTACGAATAGTATATGCAATGAGCAATATATAAAAGAATGCGGATGTTAAATGTTGTACTATTTACTCAAATTTTTATTGAGATCATTATGGAATTAACTGCTTGGCTTTCATTAGCGTTACTTTGCATCTTGGGTGCAATCACCCCAGGACAAAGTTTAATTATTATTTTAAAACACTCTGTTGCAGGAGGACGCCTAAATGGTTTAGTGGCCAGTCTCGGTCATGGCCTTGGCGTTATGCTGTATGCCATTGCAACGGTCGTGGGTTTAGCGGTTATTATTCAGCAGACGCCATGGTTGTTTGATTTTATTCGTTACCTCGGTGCGGCATTCTTAATATGGCTAGGCTACAAGGCGTTGGTATCGAAAGCCGAGAGCTCTTCGCTGTTAGCCGGTGATGATGGACTTTCTTTAAAGCAAAGTTTTTCTGAAGGATTAATGATTTCTTTTTTGAACCCTAAGCTTGCGATCTTCTTTTTGGCATTATTCAGTCAGTTTGTTGATGATACTGCGGGTTGGCAACAGAGTGTTATTATGGTCGCAACGGTGGCAGGTATTGATACGCTTTGGTACTGTTTAGTCGCCTTAATTTTATCTCACTCTTTGATGTTGGATAAATTACGCCAAAATATGAATGTGATTGAAAAGTGCTCAGGCGTAGTATTATTAGCGGTCGCATTGAGAGTCGTTTTATAAAACGTAATTGTGATTAATGGGAGCGATATGGAATCGAAACAAAAATACGACATTGAGCATCAGGTAGAACGCACTCGATTTGTATTAGCTAAAGATACTCATGAATGTGTTCTGGATTATGAATTACACACCGGCTCTGAATTGATGATCGACTTCACACATACTTATGTGCCTTTTGCATTGCGTGGTCAAGGTTTAGCAGAACAACTTGTCGAAGTTGGCTTAGCATGGGCAAAAGAACAGGGCTATCAAATAGAAGCCAGCTGTTGGTATGTTAAGAAATTTTTGTAATGCCGTCAGGATGCGGTGACTGACATCTTATTGTCATAATTCCTTCATAGGATAGTACCAGTTTTAAAATTACTGGACGTTCATAAATGACATCTCAACATTCTATTTTGTTAACCGCTATTCTAAGCACCGCTTTAACTGCATGCGGTGGTTCTTCTTCCTCTTCTTCGGCACCTGAAGCACTTAAAACGCAATCGCCTTTAGCCGAGCTTGGTCTTAATTGTGTGGCCGTTGATAAGGCTGTTGATGTGGCCGATGATGGCATATTGCAATTAGCATTGGTTGATTCGTATTTCTCGGGAAGTGACTTCGCGACGTCTTCGGCAGAAATTGTAAGTTACGACTCGTGCTCTGATCATCTTTATGTTGTTAATTCTCAGGCTGCGAGCATTGATGTATTAGAACTAAGTTCCAATAATAGCGCACCGTCTAAAGTAGGCACTATTGATCTATCTTTAGCAGCAACTTCGGCAGGTATCGAGATTGGTGCAGCGAACAGTGTTTCTGCTAAGCAAGGTTTAGTGGCTGTAGCGATTGAAGCTAAGGTAAAACAAAATCCCGGGTTGATTGCCTTATACCGCTCGGATGACCTTTCTTTATTGGGAACCTATTCTGCCGGTGCTTTGCCAGATATGGTGACATTGAGTAGCGATGGCCAGACTATTTTAACGGCGAATGAAGGTGAACCAAACGGAGATTATTCCGTAGACCCTGAAGGGTCGATTACGATTGTTGACATCTCGAAAGGCTATGCTGAAAAAGCGGAGGTGAAGCAGGTTTCATTTGCAGCCTTTAACCTAGGTCAAGCGCGTCACGCTGAGTTGAGTATGGGTGTCAGAACCGCAGGACCAGACGGTACTTCAGTCGCACAAGATTTAGAGCCAGAATACATGGCGCTAAATAGTGACAATACGAAAGCCTATGTTGCCTTGCAGGAAAATAATGCGATGGCGATTATTGATATCGCAACTGCTCGCGTCGATTCAATAAAAGGTTTAGGTGAGAAAAGTTGGAATGCCGCCAGTGGCAATAAGCTAGATGCTTCTAACAAAGATAATGGCGTGGGTGAATTCGCGAGTTACGAGCAGCTTGTTGGCTTATACATGCCTGACACTATTGCTAGCTTTAGTGTTGATGGTGCAGGGTATATTATTTCTGCCAATGAAGGTGATGGCCGTGAATATATCTATTCAGCAACCCAGCAGGTATGTGAAGCGGCTGAGCATAGCTGGGATGGTGATGAGTATGAAGTGGGCGGCGATGATGAAGACGCGACTAAATTTGCAAATGAATTAGATGATTGTATTTCGTTTACCGATGAAAAACGGGGTAAAGATATCGTTGATTCTGTTGATGCTTCTCACCCATTAAAAGCTGCGCTAGATGATAATGATCAGCTCAAGCGTATTAAAGTGGTGGCTGATCAAGACCAATATTCGGCTAACGATAATGTTACTACCTTTGGTGGTCGTTCTTTTTCAATTTGGAATGAGCAGGCTGAATTAGTATTTGATAGCGGCGATGATATTGCGAAGAAAGTGTTTGCAGTTGATAGTCAGAACTTCAATGTCACCAACGATAATAACGACCCTGCTGAAACGGCGGATAACCGCAGTGATGATAAGGGTACTGAGCCTGAAGCGGTAGAAGTCGCAGAAATTAACGGTAAGCAATACGCCTTTATTGGTCTTGAGCGTCAGGGCGGTATTATTGTTTATGATGTCTCTGTGCCAGCGGCTCCCGTTTATCAGTCTTATATTAATAACCGTGATTTTACTGAATCGGTTTGTACTCTTGTTGATGACGGTGATTGTGACAATGGTGTTTATAATCCAGCCGCTGGCGACTTAGGGCCAGAATCTATTGATTACTTTACCCGCTTGGGTAAACACTTTATTGCTGTCGGTAATGAAGTTAGCGGTACCACAACGGTTTATCAAATTGAGTTTAATCGTTAAGCAACTCTTGAGTACACTTTGAGTCCTTATATTCCTTTTATCGTTGTTGATTTGCTTTGCTATATATCAGGCTAAAATAGTTTTAGAATAGCTATATTAGATTTTTAGGTTGGGTGATGTATGCAAGACGAATTTTATATCGAAGATATGGCCATGTGGGACAGTAAGCTATTCATTAGCCATTACCCAGGTCACGAAGCAGAAGCGGCTGAATTACAAAAAGTGCTATACGAAATTAAAGATCAGCAAGCTAGCAAAATTGATAGCGAAGTAGCGGTATTTGCTAAGCATGCTTTGTTTGAAAGTGAACTGAATTTATTAACCTTGCCGTATGAGCCTTTGCAAAAGTTTCGTACTCATGTCGAAGATCTCATCGGTACGGTTGCTCATGCGGTGAATGAACCTTATTGGCCAGAAGGCGCACAAGCTCAAGTCGATGTGGTTGAATCTTGGTATCACATAACTCAGAACGGTGGTTATCACGATACGCACTCACACCCGAATTGTTCTTGGTGCGGTATTTACTATCTGCAAGAAGGTGAGAGCAGCATCGATGGTCGTAACGGTGTGAATCGCTTTTATGATCCACGCCACGGTGCTGATCATTATCAAGATGCGGGTACGGCCTATTTGAGTGCCGATGGCTTTATGGATTTTTCGCCATTAGCTGGTCAAATTATTATTTTCCCATCCTATTTGAAGCATGCAGCAATGCCGTACTTTGGCGATACTGATCGTATTGTTTTAGCGTTTAATTGTCAGGTGAATGCGAAGGTCTAGTCGGAGTTTTTATTTTTATTGACGACTGTTTCCATCGACCGACTACTATTCTTTAATAATTCCTTTCACCATCGAAATAAGACTTTCGGGGTGAATGTTAGACAGTAGGCGGTAATGAATCCCTTGATGATTAAGCTCAATCGTAGAGAAGGTTGGGAATTGATTAAGCAATACAGGAGTGTTTTCGACGACAAGGGGGGCACCCATAGTATTGAGCTGTTTAGTGGCAGGTTTTTGCTGCGCCTCGGTTACTGTAATTAAGAAAAAATCATCGCTGTAAAAATAAGCCGCTGCCGTTTTTTCATTCTCTTTCTGAAAGTATTTATGCTCGTCAAAATCCCAAGTATTGTCGGCGTCATCTGGCCAAATAATATCTTGGCTGATTTGCTTTTCTCTCTGCTTCTTTGTTAAAGCTTTATGATTAAAATCCCAAGATGTTATCGATGTTTCTTTTGCTAGATTAATTTCTGGCAATGTAAAATTTTCAGCATTAAATTCAATACTCTTATAATGTGTTTTAACGTCTAAACCACTGCTAAAGATAAAGGTTGCCTGCATAAATAACGAATAGTGATAATCGGCAAACCCTTCAATTTTTCTAATCGTCGACGTATCCTCCTTGGCCGTTAAGTCGATGCCAACCGCTAAGCGATCTGCAACGTGTATCGATGGCGTGAAAACTTGTTCGTAGTGTTCTTTATTAAAAAGGTAAATACCTTTGACTCTAGAGTATGCCGAACGTTCTTTAAACGGAGTAAGGCCCTTAATGATGAGTGCGTATTGATGAGGGGAGTTGTGAAGAGTAAGAGTATTGTCACGGTAGCTTGCTTCAAGGCCTTTTAACGATAGTGGCTGCACCACTTGCTGATAAAAGTTATCGGGCTTCTGAAATACAATATGGCTTATTATCGGTTCTGCTTGACCTGTTAATGTCTGTTCTGAAACCGCGCTAAAATGATCAACTTTGTTTAAGTTTTGATGGCCGCGATTAATCCAAAAACGATCTTCGCTATTCGTATCGGCGTTAACATCTGCAAGTGCGTAAAACGAAAAAGCAGAACTAAGATAAATACTCACTAGTCCTGCCGTTTTTATTAAAGAATGAATATCCATATTTCAGCCCTTATAAGTCTTAAATTTAATAGTCTAAGGTAACATTAATCGATAAGTTGAAAGCGAGCAATAATTTCACCACCAATTTCAACCGTTTCGGCAAACATATCAGCAGGACGTACCCAAGTGGACGGTGCTTCATCGGCATAACGAGTTTCGTAAACAACCAACCATTCTTCGGTTTCACTATGACGAGCAATATCAATGACTTGATACTCGGCGCCTTTATAATGACGGTAAAGTCCTTTCTTAATATCGGGTTTCTTCGCCGAACTGTTCAGTTGATTCACTATTTACTTCCTTCGCTAGCATTCTTTTTAGCCGCTTCAATTTCGTTAAAGCGTGCTAGTTGTTCCGGTGTTGCTTTTTGCTGGTGATTTTCTTTCCATTCAGAATACGGCATGCCATAAACCAGTTCACGTGCATCTTCGTATTCAATTTCAATGCCACGTTCTTCACCAGCCGCTTTGTACCATTTTGATAGGCAGTTACGGCAAAATCCGGCAAGGTTCATTAGGTCGATATTTTGTGCGTCTTTGCGTTCATCAAGGTGTGCTAATAAACGACGGAAGGCAGCCGCTTCTAATTCGATGTTTGATTCTAATTTTGACATGAGTATTTCCTATCTATTTCTGCGTAGCGTTTACGTTAAAAGTGTTGGTAGCCTGTTATCTTATTTTGTTACGGATTGTCCGTCTAATAAAACCCAGTCTGAGCTTCTTTTTTCTACTCGCCCAACACAGTGGCAGCCCAAGGCATTTAATGCGGATTGGGCGTCTTGTGGAGCGCTAAATAATAGCTGATAGTCATCACCACCGCATAGTGCAAACTCTAATGCTGCATCTGTACCATGCACAGCTATAGCGGATTGGCTAATCGGAATATCGGCGGAGGTAAAGTTTAAACATACGCCAGATGCCTTGGCGATATGTGACGCGTCTTGCAGTAGTCCGTCTGAAATATCCATAGCGCTAGAGGCTAAGCCAATGAGCTTTTGCCCTAAATCTATTTGAGCCTGTGGATAATAATAAGCCGCTGCGAGTTCTGAATTGCTAACATCGGGTCTATTTTCTACGAAGGCTTTTGGGTTCGCCAAAATGCTTTCAAGCGCCGCCGCAGATTTACCAATCTCGTCACTTAACCAAATGAGATCACCGACGTTAGCCTTGCTTCGAGTTAATGCTTTTCCGCTGGGGACTAAGCCTTGAACTTGAATCGTGATGACGAGGGTCGGGCTGGAGGTTGTATCACCACCGATCAAATCAATGGAATACTCATTAGCACAAGCACGTAAACCTGCGCTAAAAGATTCTAGCCAAGTCTGAGAGGTGTTTTTGGGTAAACTTAAAGCTAAATGAAAGGCTTGGGGTTTTGCCCCCATTGCCGCTAAATCACTAATGGCACAACGCAAGGCGCGCTGTGCAATCAGTTGGGCAGGTGCTGTCGCGGGAAAATGAATATCGGCAACTTGCGTATCGATACTCTGTACCAGCTGGTAACCGCTCGGCACTTCAACGATTGAAGCATCATCACCGACCGCGCGAATAATGGTTTTATTATTTTGCGGCCAGTTAAAACAGTGTTTAATTAATTCAAACTCTGTCAGCACAATCGTTACCTAAGGTTGAACATAAAAAATTAAGACTTTTTAATCGAAAGTGTATTTTTACTTTCGCTAGTCTTACCGCCTTTCGCTCTGATTTTGGCCGAAGGCACTTTAAATACAGGCTTAGTCGTTTTTTGAGTTACGTTCTTAGGCTTGCTGTTCGCATTAGGTTGCTTAACTTCAACCGTACGCACTTGCTGAGCAATTTTGTCGACAACGCCGTTCACGTATTTGTGACCGTCGGTGGCGCCAAACGATTTTGCAAGTTCTACCGCTTCGTTGATAACAACCTTATACGGAACATCGATGCGGTGTATCATTTCGTAAGTGGCTAATCGAAGAATAGAAAGCTCAACCGGCGTCATTTCTTCAGAATCACGATCCAATAGTGGCTTGATGATTTGATCTAACGCGGATAACTCGCGTGGCACTCCATGCAGAATTTCGTGGAAGTATTCTAGATCCACTTTGCTCATGTCGTTATCTGCGCGAAATTCAGCTTCAATTTTTGCTAAATCTGCGCCCGCCATGTGCCATTGGTAAATGGCTTGCAGGGCAAAGCTACGTGCTTTGCGACGAGCCGCTGGGCTGGCTTTTTGAGTGCCTGTAGGACGAGACATAACTTATGCCTCTAATGCGTTAAGAAGGTTAACCATTTCGAAAGCAGACATGGCCGCTTCTTCACCTTTGTTTCCAGCTTTAGTGCCAGAACGTTCGATCGCTTGCTCGATTGAATCAACGGTTAAAACACCGAAAGAAACTGGAATACCGAACTGCATAGCAACTTGGCCAAGGCCTTTAGTGCATTCGCTTGAAACGTATTCAAAGTGTGGTGTACCACCGCGGATAACAGCACCTAAAGTGATGATCGCGTCGTACTTACCGCTTTGAGCAACTTTTTGTGCAACCAATGGAATTTCCATTGCGCCAGGGCAGCGAACAACGGTAATGTTTTCTGGTTCAACGCCGTGACGCGTTAAAGAATCAACCGCGCCTTCTAATAGGCTTTCAACAACAAACGCATTCCAACGGCCAACAACAATTGCGTACTTACCATCGTTAGGGGTTAAGTCGCCTTCAATAATTTCTACACTCATCTTCTTTTCTCTTCTGTTTAATCTAATTTCTATCGAACATTCTCAGCGTTAATACGCTGAGATTTTTTTGTTTCATTACTCAGCGTAAGGAATATATTCCACTACTTCTAAATCGAAGCCTGAGATACCCGCATACTTAACAGGTGAACTCAGTAGGCGCATTTTTTTCACGCCAATTTCACGCAAAATTTGAGAGCCTGTCCCAATCGTTAAAAACGTACCTGAACTATCAACGTTCGGGTTTTTAGCCGGCTTAGCATTGCCAAGATAAAGTTCGATGCTCGAGGCAATATCTTCAGTCTGGCCTGCGGATAAAATTACCAATGCACCAGTGCCTTCTTCGGCAATCTTTTTCAGTGCTGCTTGGCTAGACCAAGACTGAGCATCGGGTTTAACCGCGCCCAAAATATCACGTAAAAAATCGCCGGTTTGAACACGAACAAGGCAAGGAACATCACCCTTGATATTACCTTTGGTTAAAGCAATGTGGGTTTCGCCTTGAATCGTATCAACAAATTTGTGCAGCTGAAATTCACCAAATTCTGTATTGATGGTTTCGCCAGCGACGGAATCAACCGTCTTTTCATTCGCCATGCGGTAGTGAATCAAATCCGCGATGGTACCAATTTTAATGTCGTGCTTTTCAGCAAAAATTTCTAAATCAGGACGACGTGCCATGGTGCCATCGGCATTCATGATCTCAACAATCGCCGAAGAAGGTGTTAAGCCAGCAAGGCGAGCCAAATCACAACCTGCTTCAGTATGGCCAGCACGGCTCAACACACCGCCAGGGCGAGCACGCAACGGGAAAATATGACCCGGCTGCACAATGTCTTCCGCTTTTGAATTGCTATCAACGGCAACACGAATTGTCTTCGCACGATCGGCTGCAGAAATACCCGTCGTCACGCCTTCAGCGGCTTCGATTGATACTGTAAACGGTGTCGCGAATTTAGCACCGTTACCAGCAACCATCGCAGGCAAACCTAAAAAGTCACAGCGGTCGCCGGTAAGCGTTAAACAAATAAGGCCACGCGCTTCAGTCGCCATAAAGTTAATGATTTCTGGCGTTACTTTTTCGGCAGCAACAATGATATCGCCTTCGTTTTCACGATCTTCGTCATCCATAAGGATAACCATTTTACCGCGACGCATATCATCAATAATTTCTTCGATCTTATTTAAAGCCATTTGAACTCATCCTAATCTTTCATCAATACGGTCTACGCTGTCAGGCCGTTTGTATTATTTCCAAAAACCATTCTGTGCCAGAAACGCTTGGCTGATACCAGATTTTGGTTGTTCGTTTGTTTGCTGCATCATACGCTCTAAATAACGCGCGATGACATCGACTTCTAAGTGAACGCTGTGGCCAACTTGGTAGCCTTTAATCACGGTCTCTTGCACGGTATGAGGAACGATATTTAAATCAAAAATCGTCGCGCCCTTATCTGAACCAGAGCTTGCATCTTCAATCGCATTGACCGTCAGGCTGACACCATCAACCGTGATTGAACCTTTTGCAGCAATGTACTTCGATAACTCAGCCGGAGCTTTTATCTTAAAACGCACCGAACGCGCATCTTCACTGCGGCTCAAAATAGCCCCTAAACCATCCACATGGCCTGTCACCATGTGGCCGCCTAAACGGGTCGCTAACGTCAGCGCTTGTTCAAGGTTTACCGACTGACCACTTTTCCAATCCATTATATTGGTATGAGTGATCGACTCTTGCGAGACATCAGCCCAAAAGCCATCACCCGGTAATTCCACTACGGTCAAACATACGCCGTTAGTGGCGATGCTATCCCCTAGCTTTACATCGCTAAGGTCCATCTTGCCGGTATTAATGCGTAAGCGAATATCACCTTGCTTGCTTTGGCTCGCAACGACTTGGCCTACTGCTTCAATAATTCCTGTAAACATTAAGGCTTCTCTTTAGAGCTAACTTGGCTCTTTAATACTAATTTTAGGTCATTTCCCACCATTCGCACGTCTTGCCAAGACCAGCGAATTTGCTGACCCATGGTTTCGAACGGAAGGGTGAACGCAGGTCGTGCGTCGCTGCCTAATAATGTCGGTGCGGTGAATAACACCAATTCATCGACTAAATCTTGCGCGATAAAAGCACCGGCTAATTGCGCGCCGCTTTCGATCAATACTTCGTTAATGCCTTGGCGCGCCAATGTTACTAGCAAGTCCTTAAGATCGACTTGCTGTCGGTCATTATTCTGCACTCGCCGCGGTTTGCAAATAACTCA
>CAWKOX010000003.1:0-85466 GCA_963851095.1 uncultured Gammaproteobacteria bacterium
TAGGCAGCTACTATGATGGATGTCCTATTTGTGTGTGTGTGTGTGTGTGTCCTGTGTCCTATTTGTGTGTGTGTGAGATAAGGTGTTGATTCTACAGCGATGAGTGATTTGCGTGGTTTTGGCATAATGATCACCAAGCTAAATTAATGGAATAATTTAACTTTAGATCAATATTTAAAAATACAACTTAAAGCGCTACATTAGGCAGCTACTATGATGGATGTCCTATTTGTGCTGTGCTATTTGTGTTGTTTTTTAAAAGAGGCCTCTGGGAGCGAAATTTCATCCTCCATTTATACATTGAATGTGCTGGATTCGGATAATAAGTAGGGACGTAATAATCAGTTGCATTCCGTTTTATTTCACGGCTGATTGTGCTGTGTGAGCGGTTTAATCTCCTAGCTATTTCACGAATTGACTCATTGCCACAGTGAAACCATGAATAAATTAACTGACGTTCGGTTAATCTAAGATGTGTATAGCTTTTCATAATGTTCACCACCCAAAATCCTTTCATTGATTATAGAGGGTGGTGCAATTCATGTTTGAACCTGGCCGCTACATTAGGCAGCTACTATGATGGATGTCCTATTTGTTTGCAGCGATGAGTGACTTTCGCGGTTTAGGCATAATTATCACCAAGCTAAATTAAAAGACTAATTTAACTTTAGATCAATACTTTATTATCCTACTTAAAGCGTTACATTAGGCAGCTACTATAATGGATGTCCTATTTGCTTGTATTTACTTGTTGTTTGTCCTATTTTCTTGTTGTTTGTTATTCCCATTTACTGCTCAGCATACACTACACATTGCGCTGAATTCTCACCCTCACCAAAACCTATGTAGCGGATATAAATTGCTTTAGTTTCATCATAACCATCATCGGATGCAAACGAAAAACAATAATTTCTCCATGATGAAGCATAAAGATTGAATTTAGCATCAAAAAACAATCTAACTCCTCTAGTACCGTATTTCATAGAAGAAAACTTACCAGAATATTCTTTGTAATCCTTCTCAGAATAGCTATTCCAAATACCATTTTCTGTTTTAAAGGACACAACACCAGCAATAGGTAACCAGATCAAAGCAACAAAAAAAACAATAGCTATAAATAGATATGCTTTATAAGGCCCGCACCTCTGCTTAATGTAGTCTACTGATTTATACAAGCTATAAATAATAGCCAAAAAAGCGCAAACACTAAACAGAATATAAAATATCCCTCCTATAATGGAAGGAGGTTCCATCTCAAAAACAATCATCTATTCTCTCTATTACTTGGCACTGTAACTCCGTTATTTCTATTACTCGCCACCCCATCAATGCCGTTACCATAAGTTAAGTTAACTAATCCGTAAATAGCTTTACCAGCCCAACCCCAATCATAACCACGTTCCTCTGCTGTTAAAAACTGAGAACTTGAAATCGCATATTCATAATCAACACCAACCCCTCCCCAAACAGGAGACTCTATAGGGTCCTCTATTGTTACTGCAATTCCCACTTGAGCAAAAGGAACATCTCCCTTATCCGTAAACAAAAGTCCTTGACCATAGCTTGCCTCTGCACCAGCCACATATTGCCCACTAACAAAACCATCATAAGCGGCGCTGTGTCCACTCACAAGATCATTTACTGAGTCAACTCCCCAAGCCTTAGCGACATTCGCACCAGCAAGAAATTCAAAACCAAGTACATCAGTATTAGGCTCATGATTAAAACCAAGTGCAATATCAACACGACCCTGATTGTCTGCTCCAAATGAAAGACAATCAAGGCAATCAAGGGGTCAGAGTACTTGATTCTTCAAAAACGCTAAAGACTTACGATCCCCTCCATGCTTATCACGACTGATACCAATTTTTTCTTCTATCTTTCTCTTGAATCGATCATCACCTAGAACCCACTCTTTTGAAAGTGCTAACCTTATTTCATTTAAATCCAACTCAGGCATCAGCCCTTTAAATAAACTTCGATAAATCTGTTGTCTTTTTTCACTGTTTTTATCAAGTTTGAGATATTCCTCATGCGGCGTGATTAATTTTACTTGGCGACCCACCCCGTTATGTTGAAAGCTAGACCACGGGTACTCACTTGCGTGGGCGACCATACCTGCACGTACTGGATTCAATTCAATATATCGATACACGGTTAATAAGTATCGTTCTGTTTCTACAACACTAGATTTGAATCTACCCTCCCATAAAGTACCCGTACGTTGATGCGCAGAATTAAAATAACGAACATATTTACGCCCCAAACTTTGCATCATTCGACTTATGTCACCATCTCCATTGGCGTCACCAACATGTGTACATGATTCGTCATTAAAACGTAGGCATGAATGGCAATACCCGATGATTCTGCCGAGTCTTTTAGATAGGTTAAATACGTTGCGTAATCTTGTTCGGTGTAGAAACAAGGTTCACGGTTATTACCACGCTGAACAATGTGATATGAACATCCTTGTATAAATATACGAGGTAGGCGCGCCATTAGAAATTCCTTTTCTAAATTATAGTCACGCCTATAAAATCAGTTTAGCTTTCAGCAATCAATCAGGTAAAAGTCTAAAATCAAGCACTCTGACCCCTTGATGGACCCCTTGATGCCTTGATGATGGACCCCTTGATGACCCCTTGATGAGAGCATAAAAAAGGCCAGCAAAAGCTGACCTTAATTCAAGCACTAGTATCAAACATTCATTAATCGTCTGAGTTAGCACCAATTTTATGGATCGATAAATCAGCACCGTTAAACTCAGATTCTTCATCTAAGCGAATACCTACAATTTTATCGACTAAGCCATAAACGATAAAGCCACCGGTCAAAGCAACAGTAACACCGGCTAGCGAACCAATTAGCTGAGACATAAAGCTCACGCCGCCCATTCCGCCGAAGGCTTCTAAGCCAAAGATACCAGCCGCAATACCGCCCCATAAACCACACAGACCGTGCAATGGCCATACACCTAATACATCATCAAACTTAGGGAATTTGTTTTGTACATACGTAAAGGCAAATACGAACAGACCACCGGCCAGCGCTCCCACGAATAACGCACCAATAGGATGCATTACATCAGAACCAGCACACACAGCAACCAAACCCGCTAGCGGACCGTTATGAATAAAGCCTGGGTCTTTCTTACCTACAACCATCGCTGAAATAGTTCCGCCAACCATCGCCATTAAGCTATTTACTGCAACTAAGCCCGAAATGCCCTCAATGGTTTGTGCTGACATCACGTTAAAACCAAACCAACCAACGGCTAAGATCCAAGCACCTAAAGCTAAAAACGGAATATTTGAAGGGGCGAAAGCAACTACTCGGCCATCACGGTAACGGCCCTTACGAGAACCCAATATCAAGATCGCGGCAAAACCAATCCAGCCACCCACGCCATGAACAACAATTGAACCTGCAAAATCATGGAAGCCTGCACCATAAGTCGCTTCTAACCAACCTTGAAAGTTGAAGCCTAATACCGTATTGCCGTTCCAGATTATGCCTTCAAAAAATGGGTATACCAAAGCAACAATAAATGACGATGCGATTAACATGGGGTAGAACTTAGCGCGCTCTGCAACACCGCCCGATACGATGGCAGGAATAGCAGCAGCGAAGGTTAATAGAAAGAAGAATTTAACCAGCTCATAACCGTTTTTCTCGACCAACTCGTTAGCGCCTACTAAAAAATCCATGCCGTAAGCGATTTGGTAGCCGACAAAGAAATAAGCAATGGTTGAAATACCAAAGTCCGTTAAGATTTTAACCAAGGCATTCACTTGGTTTTTATGGCGAACGGTTCCTACTTCTAAAAAGGCAAAACCTGCGTGCATGGCTAATACCATGATCGCCCCTAGTAGAATGAACATCGTATTTGAACTTTGAACTAAAGTTTCAACCGCACTCGATACACTTGCTATATTTTCTGTCGCCACGTTAAGGCCCCTTTACACATTTTTATAAAGCCTAGCGATCAAACCAGACAATGACTATTTAGCTAGGCAAAGCAGGTATCGTACCAATTTGTCATCATTGGCAAAATTAGAAGCAAAAAAAAGCGCTTCATTTCTGTGCAATGACAGTAATGAAGCGCCCTAGAAAGAAGCCTAGTAATTTCTTACTTCTTTTTTCCGTGTTTTATTTCGAAGCAGTGATGGATGTTAGCGCGTCGTGCATAATCATTAGGCACTGATTTGGCGCTTACATTTTCAATAGTGAACTGTTTTAGTGCACCCTCATCCATATCGAATTTTCGTAAGTTGTTCGAGAAGATCAAAAGACCGTGCTTGGTTAAGCGCGCCATCGCCATTTCAATTAACTCAACATGGTCGCGCTGAATATCCAACACCCCTTCCATCTTCTTTGAATTAGAAAAAGTTGGTGGATCCATAAAGATCAAGTCGTACTTCTCTTCTTCGGTTTGATCTTGAATAGTTTTTAGCCACTCACGGCAATCCGCCTCAATGAACTTATGCTTTTCGTCTTTCTTTTCAGCCTCTGACTGACCCCAAGGATTTGATGCCCCACGAGAGCTTCCTTTGGTACCACTGGCTGAGTGCATCGCCGCAACCTTACCCTGATTACCTTGAGTCGTATTTTTCAAGAATCCATTTAAACGGAAGTTATCTTCTGCCCAGCTTAAGTATGTTTTTGATAAATCAACCGAGGTCGTTGTTTTAGCACCTGCAACTGCTGCATGAACACTGGCGGTAGCGGTGTAGCAGAAAAGATTCAAGAAGCGCTGACCTTTAGCGATCGAGGCGATTTTTAGGCGTGTTGGGCGATGATCTAAGAACAAACCCGTATCAAGGTAATCTTGTAAATTGACCCAAATCTTAGCATTACCTTCGATCACTTCCATGCGGCGCGATTCGGCCTCTTGCTGGAAGTCACTATTACGCTGGTATTGCTTCTTGCCCGACTGACGTTCGCGACGCTTCAAAACAATATTTTCTTTTGCAATCCCGGTCACTTCCGGCAAAACCCCAAGAAGATCCAAGATGCGGCGTTCAGCTTTATTAGGGTCGATGGTTTTAGGCGCAACGTATTCTTGTACGTGAAGCGAGTCGTTATACATATCGATGGCGACTGAATATTCAGGTAAATCAGCGTCATAGATTCGATAGCAACTAATGTTTTCGCGCTTAGCCCATTTACGCAATGGCTTTAGGTTCTTTTTAAGACGGTTAGCAAAAGCTTCTACTGGACCTCGAATGGCCGTGGTTAACTCAACCATCGAGCGTTCATCACAGGCATTAAAAACTAAGAACGTACACGGAATAGCACCGTTATAAAAACTGTATTTCTTGTGCAATGGGCGGCGAATTGAACGTGCAAGATCAACGTTACCGGTGATCATCGCCATTCCCCAGTCGGGTAAGGTCGCACGCGTTACTTCATTCAGCTCGTTATATAAAGGAGCCAACTGCGGAAGTTCACTTAAACGCTCACCATAAGGTGGGTTACAAATGATCAAACCACCCGTTTTAATTGCTTTTTCACGCAACCATAGCTCTTGGAAAGGCTTTGATTGGATTTGTACGTTCTCATCCAATACATCATCACCCGTTCCCGCGCGGGAGAAATTCGAAAGCGTCGCTTCAATTTGATCAGGGTTGCTATCATAACCAAAAAACTGACTTTTTAAGTTCGCTAGACCATCAGTTCGACGCTGACGCGCTTCGTTGACAATATCTTGCCAAACACCGCGATCATGCATTTTGAGTGTTTCGAATCCCTGCACTTTACGATTCAAGCCCGGCGCAATGTCCGCGGCCATTAACAGACCTTCAATCAATAACGTACCCGAGCCACACATAGGGTCTAGCAGATTTTCACCTTTGGCGGCGCGTGCTGGCCATCCTGCACGAATCAATAACGCGGCTGCTAGGTTCTCTTTAAGAGGTGCTTGCCCAGGAATAAGGCGATAGCCACGCTTGTGTAAACTGTCGCCCGCAATATTAAGGCTAATGGTAATACGACCATGACGTAGCTGAACTTCAATTTTAACATCAGCGTCTTTATCAACATCAGGGCGCGCCCCCACGTCTGCACGGAAACGGTCACAGATCGCATCTTTAATTTTTTGAGCACCAAACTGAGTGTTATTGACGAACTCTGATTTACCGTGAAAATCAATACGAATACTATTATCAACAGTAAATAAATCTGACCATGGGATGTCATACGCCACATCGTACATCTGGTCCACATCGTCTACCTGACTTTCTTTTAGAGGCAACAATAATCGCGTGGCGAGCCTTGTCCATAAACAAAAACGGTACGCCAGCTCAAGGTCGCCCAACCAGCTAACACCTAAGTGATTTTCTTTAATCACTTCTCCGCCTAACTGTCTGATTTCATCAGCTAAAAGTTGTTCTGCGCCTTTTGGGCATACCGCAAATATTTCGCGCGGTTGACCCATTGTTAATTCTTGCATGCTCTGCACACCTAATTTGTCAAATAGCTGATTGTTTTAAGAACCAGATTTAATAGATAAAAATAATCGTTACAGCCGAGCCGTTAACGCGGTACAACA
Organism: uncultured Gammaproteobacteria bacterium; assembly: GCA_963851095.1. Taxonomy (GTDB): domain Bacteria; phylum Pseudomonadota; class Gammaproteobacteria; order Pseudomonadales; family Oceanobacteraceae; genus Oleispira. The sequence goes on from CAWKOX010000003.1 coordinate 6,554, forward strand.
TGTCATGGCATTAAGAACATGAGTGCACATTCTTGATGCCTGACTAAAAGCCTGCGTAGGTTTGCTTTAGGAAATTTACCTTGAGCGTCTAACCTTTAGCTTTTCTGAGTTTAGCAGGCTTACTGTTTAATATTTTGAGTGAGGATAATACTCTATGAAGAAACAGAAACGTGACCAACAGCAACGCGCTTTTACACGTGGTTACCTAGCCGGCGCCGAGCGTCGCTCCAAAGATCTTGCCCCATCGGGCCCAGCACACGAATCATGGATGTCGGGCTGGCGAGAAGGTCGATCAGATAACTGGGACGGAATGACCGGGGTATCAGGCATTCACAAACTAACTCTCTAACGCACTTCTAAAATAATTCATTCATTTCTCCCTTTCGGGAGACTGTAAAAAAAGAAAGCCCAGCATAGTTCTGGGCTTTCTTTTTTGTCTCATATACTGCGGTATTATTTATTACGCGCGATATGAGCCGAAATGGCATCGACGCTTTCACGAATCAATTCGGGTCCACGGAAGATAAAGCCACTGTAGATCTGTACTAATTGAGCACCCGCTTCTATCTTCTCTACCGCACCGGCACCATCCAAGATACCGCCTACGCCAATCACCGGCAGTTTACCATCCAATGCAGCCACCAACGCAGCCACAGTTTCGGTCGCGGAGTCTTCTAATGGCGCACCACTTAGACCACCCGCTTCTGCACCAAACTTGTGCCCTTCTACGCCTTCACGAGATAGCGTGGTATTCGTCGCGATCACACCATCAATATTGTTTTTGATCAGCGTTTCTGCTACCAAACGAACATTCTCTTCGTCCATATCCGGAGCAATTTTCACCAATACAGGCTTATAGCCAAATTCTTCAGCTAGCTCTAGCTGACGTGCCTTAATAGGTGCTAACAACTCATCTAAAGTATCGCCAAACTGCAAGTCACGCAGCCCTGGGGTATTTGGTGAAGAAATATTCACCGTAATATAAGTCGCGTATTCGTAGACTTTGTTTAAGCAAATCAGATAATCATCTACGGCTTTTTCTACAGGCGTATCAAAGTTCTTACCGATATTGATGCCCAATACGCCTTTAAATTTAGCTTTTTTAACCTGTTCAACTAGATGATCAACACCTTTATTATTGAAGCCCATGCGGTTGATAATGGCTTGTTTGTCAGCAATTCGGAATAATCGTGGTTTAGGATTACCGGGCTGAGGGCGAGGAGTAATGGTTCCAATTTCGATTGAGCCAAAACCTAAACGCGCGAATGCATCAATATAATCACCATTTTTATCCAAACCGGCTGCTAGGCCTACTGGGTTTGGATAAGTAATACCCATCACTTCAATTGGGCAATCTGGGATTTTAGGCGCCATATAAGACAATAAAGATAAACGCTCTGCAGCGCCAAGCATATCAAGGCCAAGTTCATGAGACGTTTCGCCACTCATTTTGAACATTACTTTTCGTACTAAACCGTACCAATCGAAACCTGACATTATCTTCGCCTTTTGAGTTTTGCTTAAGTTTGAAATTTTCTTAAGATTGCACACGCTAAAAATCGCGCACAGTATACGACAGCAAGGCTAATTTTTAAACGTTTAAAGCCTTCGAGTCAGGCATTAAAAGGCTATTTATAGTGATATTAGAGTTATATGAGAGGGATATATTCGTTTAACGTGTTGAAGCGCTTAAAGCATCACTGCTTTAAGCCAGCCGGGAAATACCATCAAACTTATTATTGCCATCGAAGCATATTTTGAACGTGCCGTGAATGCCTTCATGGCCTACCACATTTTTTAAAATCCCTGCCGGAAAGCGGACAATACGACCATCTGTCGCGGTAGCCACTACAGTATGTACCTGCCCTTGATAAAAGTTGAGATAATCTTCACGAGATATATGGAGGGAAACGATAATTTCTTTCATCTCCGGATAATAGCCAACCTGCTTAACGGCTTCAAGCACTTGTCCGAAACTGATAGAATGGCGCATGAATGAATTAAAAACCCTAATTAGCCAAGCTTGGCAAGCCCGCAGTGACCTTCGCGTACAGTGGCAAGATGAACATACCGATTGTTACCGCATATTTCATGGTACCAACGAAGGTGCACCTGGAACGACCCTCGATCGTTACGGCCCCTTAATCATATTACAAACCTTTCACACCTCGCTCAGCGATGATGAATTAGCTCAAGCCCGAGCATTTAGTAATGCAACCTTCCCAGAGCTTCACTTTGTCTACAACGATCGCAGTCGTGACAATTCGCGCATTGAAACAGGCAATGATGATGCGCATGAGTTGGATAGCATCCCGATGGATGCGCAGGAGCTAGGGATTAAATATCGCGTTCAAGGTCGCCATCAAGGACAAGACCCTTGGCTATTTTTGGACCTGCGCGCAGGTCGACGCTATGTAAAAGCCCAAAGCGAAGGGAAAACCGTTTTAAACTTATTCTCTTATACGTGTGGCATTGGCATTGCAGCCGCGATGGGCGGCGCGAAACGCGTCGTCAATGTTGATTTTGCCGAGTCGTCATTAGCGGTTGGCATCGAGAATGCGAAGCTGAATAATCTTAAACAGGTTGAGTTTATTCAATCGGATGTATTTCCAGCGATTAAACAATTCGCTAATATGCCCATTACCGTACGCCGTGGTAAAAAACTGCCTAAGTATCCTAAACATAAGCCCGAACAGTTTGATTTGGTTTTTTTAGACCCTCCTCGCTGGGCTAAAAGTGCCTTTGGTAATGTCGATTTAATTCGAGATTATCAATCACTGTTTAAGCCAAGCTTGTTAGCGACGAAAGACGGCGGTCAATTAATTTGCTGCAATAACGTCGCTCAGGTTGATCGTGATGAGTGGTTAGAATCATTAAAACGTTGTGCAATTAAAGCAGGCCGCCCTCTTAAGAGTATTGAAATGTTATTGCCCGATGCTGACTTTCCTAGCCCAGACGGTAATCCACCTTTAAAAATTGCTATCTGCCAGCTTTAGCGTTGTCATTCATGTGATAACTTTTGCTTTAATAACTCTGGCTCTGATAACTCTGGCCTTAATAAATCAGATTAATTGGTTTATTTAAACGCAGAAAAAAGGGCTAATACTATTGAATAGTATTAGCCCTTTTTTGTTAGTCTGACAAAATTACCTCGTTGTTAAAAATACTCATCAGCCGCAATCGGAAGAAAGATGCTTACTGGCTTGTGCCAGATCCAGCAGCTCACGCAACGCCACCGAATACATCGCGTATTCCGCTTTGTCGGACGCTCGAAGCTCATCTAACATACGCTGCCAACGACTGACGAGATGCGGATGGGCGGTCTTCCATTTATCCATTAACTCAACCATTCCCATTTCACCACTATCTGCCGTATTTAATACAGACACCGTCAACGAGCGCAGCTGCCAATCCATATCATCACGGAAAGCTTCACGTGCTAAACCTTGCCAGTTTGATTTAACCTCTAAATTATTAATTTGCTCTAAGAACCAATTAAGCGATAAGGTTTCACCCACACAGAAATACGCTTCAGCGACTCGCTCGACTGATAGGTCGGTCTCGTTAGAGGCTTCGATAATGCCCAATGCAGAGAATAAAGAACTCGCTCCTGCCGCCAATGACGATACGTCTTCAGGAACGTTCTGCTCCTGATAGCCATCAAAGCGTTTTTGCCACGATTTTTGTGTCGAGCCTTTAAGCCATTGCGCCAAATTCTGCCTAACCGAATCAGCACTCGCTTTGAAAGATTTAACTTCAGCCGCAACATCCATATCAGAACGGCGGTTGCGTAAGAACCAACGACTGGCGCGTCTTACTAATCGCATTAAGCGGCTCATCATATCAGCCTGAACATGGGCCGGAATTTGATAATCTAACGCTTCGATGTGTGACCACAATTCGTGCAATCCAAATACATCACGGGCTGCAACATAAGCCCTCGCCACCTCAACAACAGTGGCGCCGGTCGATTCAGTCAGGCGGTTTACAAAAGTAATCCCCATATAGTTCACTAAATCGTTCGCTAGCTGGGTAGCGACAATTTCTGAGCGCAGTTTATGATTCATCACAGGGCCGTGATAATCATCCACCAGCTTTTGTGGAAACGCCGTTTCTACAATCGTGCTTAAGTAGGTATCTTGACTGATTGCCTCTAAATTAAGACGTTCTTTTAGATCTGCCTTGGCATAAGAAATTAAGATCGATAACTCTGGTTTGGTTAAACCTTGGCCATTTAGCTTACGCTCAGAAATCGTTTCTTCATCAGGCAAGTATTCCAAAGCTCGGTTTAATTTCCCTGACTCTTCAAAGTCTCGAATTAAACTCACATATTCATCCATGCGCTCTTCACATTCTCGATGCGCTAGAGCAATGGCTTGGGTTTGGCGGTAGTTATTAGACAGCACAAGTGTCGATACCGCATCCGTCATATCCATAAATAGTTTATTACGCTGTTTCATCGTCATGTCGCCAGAAGCTACAATTTCGTTCAGCATAATTTTTATATTTACTTCATGATCAGAGCAATCAACCCCACCGGCGTTATCGATAAAATCGGTATAAGATGAGCCGCCAGACAGCGCATATTCTACACGCCCTAGCTGTGTCATACCTAAGTTGCCGCCTTCACCGATCACTTTTGCACGAACCTGATTGCCATTAATTCTCACGGCGTCGGTGGCTTTATCACCAACATCCGCATGACTCTCGCGACTGCCTTTGATGTAGGTACCAATACCACCATTCCAAATTAAATCGACGGGGGCTAATAACAGTGCCTTAATCAATTCTGTGGGGGCAAGTTCATTCTGAGTAATATCAAATCGCGCTTTCATCTCTGGGCTAATCTTGATGGATTTAGCACTACGTGAAAATACCGCCCCACCTTTCGAAATTAAGCCTTTATCAAAGTCATCCCAAGTTGATCGAGGCATTTCAAATAAACGTTTACGCTCAACATAAGTTGATGCGGAATCAGGATTAGGATCAATAAATATATGCATATGGTTAAACGCTGCGGTTAAGCGAATGTGTTCTGATAACAGCATGCCATTACCAAAAACATCCCCCGCCATATCACCAACACCGACCACAGTAAAATCTTCTTCTTGCACATTTAAGCCAAGCTCACGGAAGTGTCGCTGAACAGAAACCCAAGCGCCTCTGGCAGTAATCCCCATTTTCTTATGGTCATAACCAATTGAGCCACCGGAGGCAAATGCATCCCCCAGCCAAAAACCACGCTCAACGGCAATACCATTAGAAATATCTGAGAAAGTCGCCGTTCCTTTATCCGCAGCCACTACCAGATAGACATCATCTTCATCGTGGCGCACCACCTCCACAGGAGGAACAACCGCGCCATCAACCAAGTTATCCGTGACGTCTAACAGTGAACTAATAAACGTTTTGTAACACGCAATGCCTTCTTCTAACCATTGGTCTCGCGACATGTCTGGAGTGAGTTTTTTAGCAACAAAACCCCCTTTAGCACCAACTGGAACGATGACTGCATTCTTAACTTGCTGCGCTTTTACTAAGCCTAATACTTCTGTACGGAAATCCTCATCACGATCCGACCAGCGCAAGCCACCACGTGCAACCTTGCCTCCACGCAAATGCACACCTTCTACTCGAGGTGAGTATACAAAAATCTCGAACATTGGCCGTGGTAATGGCATATCTGTAATTTGATGAGGGTTGAGCTTAAACGAAATATAATCTTTAGCGCTGCCGTCTTCATTGCACTGATAGAAGTTGGTTCGTAATGTCGCTTTTATTAGTTCTAAATAACGACGTACAATTCGGTCTTCGTTTAATTGCTCGACGCCATCCAGTGCGAGCATGATTTGCTCTTCAAGAACGGCAAACGCTGTTTGTCTTTGTTCAATCGTCCATTCTGGATGCAGGCCAAACCTCACTTCAAAAGCTTGCACCAGCAAACGACTTATATTGATGTACCGGCATAAGGTCGCAGCAATCGATACTTCACTAATACCAAAACGAATTTGTTTCATGTAACGCGCATAACCACGCAACATGGCAATTTCTCGCCAACCGATTTCTGACCCTAAAACCAGTTTATTAAAGCCATCACTTTCAGCATGACCATGCCAAATATTTTTAAACGTTTCTTGGAATAGCCCTTTAACTGCCTGCATATCAATGCGTTCTGCCAAGGTATATTCTAAAGCAAAATTATGAATCCAAACTTTACTGCCGTCTTCATAATGCACACCATAGGGGTGCTCACCAATGACCCGTAATCCAAGGTTTTCTAAAATGGGTAATACATCTGACAAAGGCAGTACATCGTTAAGGTTAAAAAGCTTAAATCGTAGCTGATTTTCTCCCTCTTCTAGCTCACGATAAAAACTCATCGCGATGCCTTTTTCAGGGTGCTGCCTTAGATCTTCAATATGCTGAACATCGGCCACAGCAGTGCGTGAACCAAAATCTTCGCGATAACCGACAGGAAATGCTGAACGGTATATTTGATGATAACGATTCCCTTTTTCTTCACCAACCTGCTCTACCAATGCCGTATGAAGATCATCCCCCCAACTGCGCGAGACTTGCTGAATTTTTCGCTCTATTTCTTTATGGTCAACATCCCCACTTTCACTATTTTTTAAGCGTAATACAAAATGCGTACGAGCCAGAATCGATTCAGAGAAATGAGTATTAAATTCTACAAATTTGGGATCGCAGGCTTCTTCCAAAACCTCCTGAATCTTTGTCCGTAATTCGGTGTTGTAAATATCTCGTGGAGTATACACAAGGCAATATAAAAATTTTCCATACGTGCCTTTACGCAAGAAAGCACGAGTTTGTCGACGCTCTTGAATATTAAGAATGCCGAGGGCGGTATTATAAAGTTGCTCTGAGGTTGACTGTATCAGCTCATCTCTTGGGTACGCTTCAAGTATACGGTTAATCTCTTTGCCGTTATGGCTACTCTTATCGAATCCGGATAATTTTCTAACTTGCTGTAACTTCTGACGAATCAAAGGAATGTTATTAGGGCTATCAATATAAACAATCGAAGTATATAACCCCATAAAGCGAATGCCGCCAATGACCTCCCCTTTTTCATTGAAGCGTTTTACTACGATATAATCAGGATACGCTGGACGGTGTATGCGGCTTCGCTCACCAGATTTGAAGAAGTTAACAATATCAGGGCTTAGAACGAAATCCTGAATCTCTCCCGGCAGCTCTTCTAAATTACGACGATTATTACTGATTTGATGGTATCTAAAACTGCCTAAATCACCGCTTTCACTGCGTTCAATAAAGGTTTTTCCTGCTTGTCTTTCGATCGTAAACTCATCGCAACCTAAAAAGGTAAAATGATCATTTGCCAACCAAGTAAGAAAATCTTGTGATTCCTTAATCTCTTTTTTCGGTTTTTCACAGGGTAATTCACTTAACCCAGCTGACGCTTTGGCCACTCGGTCTTTTAATGCCGAAAAGTCCTCAACGCAGTGGCTTACTTCGTTGACTATTTCAACTAAGGTTGCAGATAAATCATCCAACATATCCATATCAGTATGGCGATCGACTTCAATATATATAATCGATTCTGACTGGCTACTTTCTGAGGGTTTACTAAGCGGAGAAGACGACAGTTTCTTAAAGCCTTTATCACGCTCTAAATGTACAACACACGAGATAATAGAATGCAGCGACATCTGACGACGATTCAGTTCTAGTCGAACCGAATCAATCAAAAAAGGCATTTCTTTAGAAAGGACTTCAATCACGGTATGAGTAGACTGCCAACCGTGTGCTTCGAAATCTGGATTAAAAACCCGCACTTTTGGCGTTGCAATATTATTATTTTGTATAAACAACCAACATGACACGGTTGCCCCGTACAAGTCTTCCGTATTACGCGCATTTAAATCCGCACAAGGCGCGCCATCATAATAAAGTTCTGCAAATAACTTTATTCGCTCTGCTTGTGCTTTATCATTGCGCTCATCAATCAATCGGTTAAGCGCTGTCAAATCGGGTTTATTCATTGGATTGCTATTACTCATGAAAGCTATACCTGCAAGTCGGCAAAATGATTCCTTATTATTAGCGTAGACCAAAGTAGCGTAGACCAAAGTTTTCTTTTAATGCCCGCTCCAGTGCAGTAATGGTCAAATAACAAACAGTCAGATTTAAAAAACAAACCATCAGCAAACTATGAATTTTCCGAAAATGGACAGACCTTGCTGTAAAGTAGTGTGAAGACGAGAACTTTTACTCAATATCTCTGCTCATAAGCATTGACCTGAGCATTTCATTCAATAAAATCTTGTATGAAATCAAACAATTACATTGTATAGAAAGTGAGCAGCCAAATGCAGCAAGGATTCAAACAGCTATCGCAAGCATTGAGCGCCAACATCATTGGCCAACAGCATTTAATTGAACGCTTATTAATCGCCCTACTGGCCGATGGTCACTTATTAGTAGAAGGTGCTCCAGGCCTTGCAAAAACCAAAGCGATTAATGCTTTGGCCGATCATATTGAAGGTGACTTCAAGCGCATTCAGTTCACCCCTGATTTATTACCCGGTGACATTACCGGCACCGAAATTTATCGCCCAGAAGAAGGCAGTTTTAAATTTCAGCAAGGCCCTATTTTTCATAACCTAATTTTAGCCGACGAAATCAACCGAGCGCCTGCCAAGGTGCAAAGTGCTTTATTAGAAGCCATGGCCGAACGTCAGGTTTCTGTGGGTGGCAATACCATGAAGCTAGAAAAGCTCTTTCTAGTCATGGCGACTCAAAACCCCATTGAGCAAGAAGGAACGTACCCCCTTCCCGAAGCGCAGCTAGACCGATTTTTAATGCATGTCGTCATTGGCTACCCGGATGCTGAGGCTGAACAAAAAATTCTTCGTTTGGTCCGAGGTGAGGCGATGGAGCAAGCGCCTCACTTAGGCGCAGAAGATGACCCAAGCAGATATATTCGCTGCTCGCCAAGAAACGTTGAATTTACATTTAAGTGAATCCGTCGAGCAATACATAGTGCAGCTAGTGATGGCAACGCGTAATCCAGAGCAATACGGTGAAGATCTTGCGAATTGGATCGATTATGGCGCTAGCCCACGAGGAACAATCGCCCTAGAGCGTTGTGCACGAGCGCACGCGTGGCTTAATGGCCGTGATTTTGTTAGCCCAGATGATGTTCAAGCGATCGCTCATGATGTTTTACGCCATCGTATTCTGCTGAGCTTTGAAGCAGAGGCCAACGGCATGACCACTAACAAGGTAATCAACGAATTGATTACTCGCGTTCCGGTTGCTTAATCATGGGGGCTTCTCAAATTAATAACAGCCAAGGCGGCTTATCCAAAGGTGCGCTGATCGATACCGATAACTTGGTCTCTATAAGACACCTCGCCAAGCTTTTGCCGATTCATAAGCAAAAGAAAGTATTGAATGAGATGGCTGGCGTTCACACCTCAAACCTAAGGGGCCGAGGTGTGGACTTTTCTGAAGTCCGAAGCTACCAAGCCGGTGATGATATTCGTGCAATGGATTGGCGGGTAACTGCTCGCACCCAGTCGCCACACATTAAGGTTTTTCGTGAAGAGCGTGAACGCCCTGTGATGGTAGTCTGTGATTTACGCGCCAGTATGTTTTTTGGTACTCAACATGCGTTTAAATCGGTACTGGCGGCCGATATTGTGAGCCTATTTTCTTGGTCTGCGTTAAATAATGGCGATCGCATTGGCGCGTTATTATTTGATGATCATCATGAAACCGATATTCGCCCTAAGCCTGGACGTAAACAGGTCATGCACGTATTGCACGAACTGTCTCAGTTTACGCAAGACCAGCAACCTGCTGATTCAGTGGCTGACACCCAGTCTAATACATCGTCAGCCAGTACCAGCCGCATGGCCGACATGCTACGCCATACTCGTCGAGTTACTCGCCCTGGCAGTACTATTTATTTTATTTCTGATTGGCAAGATGTTGATCAAGACTGTGAACGCCAGCTTCATCAAATTAGTAAACATAACGATGTCGTCGCAATTAATATTTTCGACGCATTCGAGAAGAACATTTTACCGTTAGGCAGCTACCCACTAACGGATGGTAAGCAGCGTTTGCAGCTGGAGTGCTACTCAAAATCACAAGGTTTAGAGCATCAGCGAGCCTTTGAACAGCGCCAGAAAATGCTAAAACAACGGACGTTAAAATTGGGCATTCCCCTGATTAACCTTCAAGCTCAAGATGACATTATCACCGAGCTTCGCAAAGGCTTAGGCCTTAGCCAAATTGCTATGGGGAAAGCGAATTCCTCAAAAATAGAGGGTGGGAAAGGTATTTAATCATGCAAGCATCTGCTCCTAATTTAGTAAATCCTAGCTCAGCACCCGCTGCAGATTTATCACAATTAAAAGACATTCACCTACCGGAAGCGATCCACGACTGGCCTATCGCATTTGGCTGGTGGACTTTGTTGATTTTGATCGTACTTGGCCTAACAGCGGGCATTTATTTGCTGCGGCGATATAAAGCTAACACGGCCAATAGAAAAGCGGCTCTAAAAGTACTAAAACAACAGTTTGCTCAATATAAAGTCGATCAAGATGCCCCATCATTTCTATTGGGCACAAATCAGACATTAAAACGCTATTGCCTTAAAGCCTACCCAGAAGCGGTTAGCCTATCTGGTACATCCTGGACTGATTTTTTAATTCAACACTATCAAAAGCACAATAAAACAGATGCATTTAGCGAAGAAATCATCAACGCATTGAGCCAAGGCCTCTATCAACCAAGCTGTCAATTCGATGCGCACACACTTTATAAAACCAGTACCGCATGGTTAAAAAATAATAAACCCGCCGCTAAAGCAAACGCTGACAATGCAAGCAAAGGACATACAAATGATTGATTGGCATTGGCCCTGGGCATTCTTGTTATTGCCATTACCGCTTTTATTTTTCTGGATATTGCCCAAAGTAAAACAGCAAGAAGCGGCATTAAAAGTACCGAGCCTTACTTTGTGGCAAACATCGACTCAATCAGCGCAAATACATACTCAGCGTACTTGGCCTTCCCTAATTCTGCCGCTTGTATTATGGCTGGCATTATTAACCGCATTAGCGCGCCCCCATATTCTGGGGGATATTGTTGAAATGCCAACCTCTGGCCGTGACCTGATGTTAGCTGTCGACATTTCGGGCAGTATGGCGATCGAAGATATGAAGTGGCAAGATCGCCCAGTTAATCGTTTATTCACCGTTAAGAAAGTATTAAATGATTTTGTTAGCCAGCGACAAGGTGACCGTTTGGGATTGGTTTTATTTGGTAGCCAAGCGTATTTACAAGCGCCACTTACGTTTGACTGGCAAACCATTCAAACGTTAATGAATGAAGCTCAAATTGGCCTTGCAGGTAAAAAGACCGCCATCGGTGATGCCGTTGGCCTTACGATCAAGCGCTTGCAGTCTCATCCTGAACAAAGCCGAGTTGTGATTTTGTTAACCGATGGTGCCAATACTGCTGGGGAAGTAGAACCCTTAAAAGCCGCCGAACTTGCGCAACAGAGCAATGTTAAAATATATACTGTTGGCCTAGGAGCCGACGCAATGGAAGTCGCCAGCTTTTTTGGTTCTCGTCAGGTCAACCCTTCTAGAGATCTTGACGAAACGACCTTACAAAAAATGGCCGACATGACCGGCGGACATTATTTTAGAGCGCGCGATAGCAAAGAGTTAGAAAAAATTTATGACATGATTGATCAGTTAGAGCCCACCGAAAAAGACCCTGAGATTTTTCGCCCGCAGATTAATATTTATTACTGGCCGCTATCAATAGCATTATTCATCAGCTTCCTAATTGCACTTCAAGCATTAGGGCTTTTCCGTTATCTAACGTCGATTATTAGGAAGGCTAAATAATGGAATTATTTCTTTCTCAATTTCATTTATTACGTCCGCTCTGGTTGTTAGCACTGATACCTAGCGTATTACTTTTTGTATTTTTACTAAAACGTCGACTCGCTTCTGCACGCTGGAATGGCATCATTGACGAATCGCTGATGCCACATGTACTCGACCAAATGCCCAGTGAGCAATCTCGCTGGCCACTCTGGTTTATTTTATTTACTTGGGTCATCACCGCTATTGCCCTTGCTGGCCCTGCGTGGGAGCAGCTACCACAACCAATCCAGAAAAAAGAAGATGCCCTCGTGATCGTTATGGATATGTCGTTATCCATGGCCGCTCAAGATGTCAGCCCTAACCGCGCAACACGAGCGCGCCAAAAAGTAATCGATATATTAAAGCAACGTAATGAAGGCCTTACCGCTTTAGTCGTTTATGCGGGTGACGCGTATACCGTAACCCCCTTAACCGACGACGCGGATACCATCATAAACTTGGTGCCGTCTTTATCGCCATTCATCATGCCAGCAATGGGCAGTCGCCCTGATAAGGCACTTGCCTTGGCCGATAAATTAATCATTGATGCCGGCTTAATACGCGCAAAATTTTTATTAATTACTGACGGTATTCAAACTAAAGATATTCGTCGTATCAAGAAAGTACTAGGCAGTAAGCAGCAACAGCTTTCAGTCTTAACACTAGGCACTGAAGAAGGCGCACCGATTGCGTTGCAAGACGGCGGCTTTAAACGTGATGGCCAAGGTAATATTGTTTTACCAAAACTTGATTTAGAGGTTATTAAGCAGCTTGCTAACGAACTAAATATCCATTGGCACCAAATGAGTTTTGATGATTCTGACTGGCACTATCTACTCGACGAGAATAGCCTTAGTGAAAAGAACCAAGGTTCTAATTCGCAAAGTATTATGAACGATACAAATACCTTAGAAAGACAATTCGATTTATGGGCTGATCAAGGATATTGGCTTATTTTTATTATCATTATTATTGCGGCATTATCATTCCGCCGAGGATGGCTATTGTCTATAGCATTCCTTATTACTCTTCAACCCGAAACCAGCTATGCCAGTTTATGGGACGATGCTTGGCAAACTAAAGATCAACAAGCTCAGCAAGTCTTTAAAACCGACCCAGCCAAGGCTGCAGAATTGTTTGAAGACCCAAATTGGAAAGCCTCTAGCTTATATCGTGCGCAAGAATTTGAACAAGCTTCTGAAATTCTTGCCTCTGAAATTGATGCGAATAAAGACGCCTTACCGGCTCAAAATGCTGAACGCTATTTTAACCGCGGCAATGCCCTCGCCCATGCGGGTGAACTAGAAAAAGCGATTGAATCTTATGAAAAAGCATTAGAACTGAATGAAGAATTCCCTGATGCTGAATTTAACAAGTCTTTGGTTGAGCAGCTGCTTCAACAAGAAAAAGAACAACAGCAATCAGATGAGAATCAGAACTCTGACGATCAGCAGGACTCAGACGAAAAGACAGAGTCTGATCAACAACAAGATTCAGATCAGAAAAAATCAGATAATCAAGACCCTGATGATCAAAGCTCAGATCAGCAAGAGTCAGAGAATAACGATTCAAAAGAAGAAGAAAAAGAAAAAGAAAAAAGTGATGAAGATTCTAAAGATGAAGATTCTAAAGATGAGCAATCAGCTGAGTCTGATAAAAATGAACAACAAACCGAAGAAGAAAAGCAAGCTGAGCAAGAAAGAAAGGCAAAGCAAGCTGAAGCTAAAGACAATATGTCTCGCGAAGAAAAACAAGCGTTAGAGCAATGGCTCAACCGCATACCAGATGACCCAGGTGGTCTATTGAAACGTAAATTCTTATATCAATATAAACAACGTGATCATCAAGACGAAGGCGAAGTATCATGGTAAATCAATTCACCACTTCAATGTTGCGCCCAATATTGGCATTAGTATTCTTGCTGCTAACTCAAATAGCCTCGGCGGGCACCTTAACGGCTACCGTAGATCGTAAGCAAATCACAGAGAATGATAGCTTTCGCTTATTCTTACGATACGACGAACAAGTAGGTTATGGCCAACCAGATTTAACCGTATTAAAAAAAGACTTTCGAGTATTAAGTCAGCAGCGTTCAAATCAATTTCGGTCAATGAATGGAAAAACGGTTTCATTCACTGAATGGACGTTGATGCTATCTCCTATCAGAACAGGCACCTTGATCATTCCCGCAGTTGAATTTGATGGCCAGTTCAGCCAAGAAATACAAGTAACGGTAAACGAGCTTTCACAAACAGTAAAAGACCAAATAGCCAAAGAATTTTTCTTTGATATTGAAGTCGATCGTTCAAGCACCTACGTTCAAGCACAAATAATTTATACCGAAAAACTCTACTACAGCGTTAACCATGAAGATGCGACGCTATCAGAATTTAAAGTCACCGATGCACACGTCATACCGCTAGGTGATGTTCGTCAATACAATACCAATATTAATGGTCAACGCATGGGCGTATACGAACGCCGGTTTGCCATTTTTGCAGAAGAAAGTGGGGAGCTTGTTATCCCCGGACAAAAATTCACGGCCAATATTGTTAATTCATATAATCGCTGGAGCCGAGGCCGCCCGGTTTCGGTTGTTGCCCAGCCAATTCGTATTAACGTTGAGTCAACGCCTTCTACTTACCCTCAAGCACCTTGGTTACCCAGCCAACAACTCACTATTTCTGACCGATGGAGTAAATCTTATAGCGAATGGCAAGTGGGCGAACCCGTTACTCGAACCATCACGTTGAATGCCCGCGGTCTTTCAGGTAGTCAATTACCAAGCATCGATTTAACCCAAGTAGATGGCTTAAAATACTACCCTGATCAATCTGACCACAACGATAAAACCGATACCCAAGGTATTTATGGCTTCTTACAACAATCCATTGCTATTGTTCCGACACAAAGCGGCCGAGTGACCATTCCAGAAATGCGCATTCCTTGGTGGAATTTAGAAACGAATCAACTTGAATATGCTATTTTACCAACCCAAACCATCACGGTTGCGGCTGCAAGCACGGTATTAAAAGACAAAAATACAATAGAAAACGATAAAGCTGCTGCGCCTTCAATTTCTTCTGCCGCCACCACACATTCTGGTGATGGCTATTGGATAGCGGCAACCTTGTTATTATTATTAACCAATATTATTACTGCTTTTCTATTATGGCGTCGCCAAGACAAGGCCATTGATAAAACGCCAGGCACTGTACCAACCTCTAGCAAAGATAAGTTACGCCAGGTAAAAAAGGCTTGTCAGAAGAATGATCCTCTTATTATTCGCCAGACATTGAAAGAATGGTCCCAGCAAGAGCTTGGCATTAGCGCAATGGATCAGCTAGGCCAACAACTGAATAGTATTGCCCTGAGTAATAGTTTGAATGAACTGGAAAGCGTACTTTATCAAAACAGTGAAAATAGCGCGTTTAATGGGCAGATGTTATGGAATAATCTATCCCAAGCCATTAAGAAAATGCAGACTAGTCGCCCGACGAATCAAGCGGAATTGAGCCCTTTATATACAAAATAGTATAAAGAGCTGTGTAATAACACGAATTAAATACCAGCACAGTACGTTGCCCTCTAATACCCAAGCTAGCTGAAACCCATCAGCTAGGCTTGATTAGGTATTAGGGGCTAATTGAATGCAGTATAACGTTTAGTGATTCGCCGAAGAGTATTCCCGTTTAGCAATGGCTAAACGCTTCCACAATTCCATGTGCTCAGGCAAAGCTTCTGGTGCGCGAGTGATGCCTAAAAGCTTCGCGACTTCTTGCGGTAGAGCCTTTTTACCCTGCTGTAGAAAGATCCCCTTAACCAAGCCATACGCATGAATTTTCCCATCTGCAATAAAGCGCTGTTCAAGATAGACATACTTGTCATCCCAACCCAAGTAACGGCTTTCTACGTGGAATTTTTTTCCTACTCGTATCTCACGGATATAACCCATCTCGATACCCGCCACAATAAAATTGAGCTTTTCTTTTAACATTACATCCCAGGTATCAGTCTGTAATGGATGATCCCAACGAGCTCGTTCCATAAAAACCATGTAACGGGAGTTGTTAATATGCATATTAAAATCGATATCAAACAGCCCTACTCTAAAATCACGCTTAATAGCACTCATAAACGGCTGTGACTTGTAGCGTTTGCTCAATTCATTTCGCTTATTCAACACAATACAACGTAATATTTCGCGGATCATAAACAGTCAACTCGGAAGTAACAAAATTTAAAGTGGCGCATTTTAGCCTAATCGCGGCATTTGTCACCCTTCGTAACCGCTTTCATTTCTAATTTGATCACTTGCATCGATTTATTATCTAAATCATCAATTAATTTTTACCTTAAATCACACCTTATATTCGCCCAATTATCTGCAATTTCTTGAGAGATTCGCTTTTTCAGACTATTACTTAAGTAATGACATCTTCGGCGAACCAATATCATGGCACTTCCTGTTTTAATTTGTGACGACTCAAGTTTTGCGCGCAAACAGATGAAACGAGCACTTCCAGACAACTGGGATATCGATTTAACCTTTGCTACAAATGGCCTTGAAGGCGTTGAAGCCATTCGTAAAGGTCTTGGTGAAGTTGTGTTTTTAGATTTAACCATGCCTGAAATGGACGGCTACGGCGTATTAGAAGCCATCCGCAAAGAAGACCTGCCCGCGATGGTTATTGTTGTATCGGGTGACATTCAACCAGATGCTCAAGAACGAGTAAAAAAACTAGGCGCTATGGCCTTTATAAAAAAGCCCATCGATAAAGAAAAAGCGACTCAAATTTTGACCGAGTTTGGTATTTTATCGGGAGAAGTTTAATGGGGGCTACTGCTGTGAAGACGTTAATAAGTGAAGACCAACGAGACTGCTATCAAGAGATCACTAACGTGGCAATGGGCCAAGCTGCCGACCGCCTCGCAAGATTATTGAACGTCTACGTTATTCTCCCTATTCCCAAAGTGAATATGATTAGCTCTAGTGAGCTACAAATGGCACTCGCTGATACATCAAGCAATAAAAATGTTTCAGCAGTTTGCCAAGGCTTTATAGGATCAGGAATCGCAGGCGAAGCACTGCTTGTTTTTAACGATGCGAGCTTCTCTGACCTTGCGCAACTGATGAATTATAAAGGCCCCCTTGATACTCATGGCGAACTTGAATTACTGATGGACGTCAGCTCCGTACTTATTGGTGCATGCATTCAAGGTATCGGTGAACAGTTAGAAATAACGTTTAATCAGGGGCATCCTGTCGTATTAGGACAGCATTGCCAAGTGGATGATCTTATTAAATCAGGGAATCATCAATGGAGCCAAACCTTAGCCATTGAAATCAACTACAAAATTGAAAACATGAACATAAACTGTGATTTGCTATTACTTTTCACAGAAGATTCTGTTGCTAAAATTAATCAGCAAGTCGACTATTTATTAGACTAAGGGATCAATACTCGTATGACCAAAGCAAGCTTTGAATTTGCAGAAATGCACTGGCTAATGGATGTACTGCAAAGTATTGATGTAGGCTTAGTAATTTTAGACAGAGACTACAAAATACAGCTATGGAATGGTTTTATGGAAAATCATAGCGGCCTGAGCCCCAATGATGTTCATGATAAACCTTTATTTGGATCGTTCAGTGAAATTCCTGAAACATGGTTTCGTCAAAAAGCTGAACCCGTGTTTGAACTTAAAACGCGGACATTCACTATTTGGGAACAACGTCCTTACTTATTTAAGTTCAAAAATTATCGGCCAATTACCGGCCGCGCTGCCAATATGTTTCAAAACAGCACGATTATTCCACTGGAATCCATTGATGGCTCGGTTAAACATATCTGTTTAATCATTTACGATGTTACCGATATTGCAATTAATAAAGAAGATCTGACGAAAGCGAATGGAAACTTAGCCTATTTAAGCCAAACCGATAGTCTCACAGAGCTATTTAATCGTGGTCATTGGGAAGAAGAATTTCAGCGAGAGCATAAACGCTGTATACGCTCAAATAACCCCAGCTCATTAGTCATGTTTGATATTGATCACTTTAAAAATGTGAACGATAACTATGGGCATCCGGCAGGTGATGAAGTTATTAGAACTCTCGCCTCTATTGTGAGGCAAACGGTCAGAGAAACTGACATTTGTGGACGCTATGGTGGAGAAGAATTTACCATATTGCTTATCGATACTGACGCACAATCTGCCGCACTGTTCACCGAGCGCTTACGGAAAAAAGTAGATGATTTAATCGTTAAGACTGACAATCACGATATCAAATTTACCATCAGCTCAGGTATTGCCGAATATTCACCCAACTTTAAAAGACATGGTGATTGGATTGAGGCGGCCGATAAAGCCCTGTATCACTCAAAAGAAAATGGTCGAAATCGCACAACCATTTTTCAGAATAAACCGCCTCAGTCGCTATAGCGCCCCTAATCGGATACGGTTTAGCCAGAGAACACCTCACCAGATAATAAAAGTAAGCCGTGGGAAAAATAATATTACCCCACTACTTACTTTTAATAGCACTTATTTTATAAAAATTGCTTCTAGAAACATCCACTCTCTTTGATCATATTTTGCTATGATAAGCAGATTCAACGCATCATAGGATTTTCACTAAAGTGGCTAGTTTTAAACTCAGAGACTACCAACAAGACGCCGTCTCTGCGACCCTAAAGCACTTTAGAAAAAGCAATGAACCCGCGGTCATCGTCTTACCGACAGGCTCAGGAAAGAGCTTGGTCATTGCTGAACTTGCACGTTTAGCGAAGCGGAAGATTCTTATATTAACTCACGTTAAAGAACTCGTTGAGCAGAATCACCAAAAATACGAGAGCTACGGGCTAACGGCGGGCATCTATTCGGCAGGCTTAAAGAAAAAAGAGAATCAATATCAGGTTACTTTTGCCAGCATTCAATCTGCCGCGAGAAACTTACAAGATTTTGGGCAACAGTATTCATTGATCATTATTGACGAATGCCACCGCGTCAATATGACTTCAAACAAGGATTCCGTCGAAAAAGAAAATCAAAAAGAAAAGGAAGAGCGTTTAAATCAATATCAGAAAATCATTCAACACCTAAAAGCCTCTAACCCAGATATTAAATTACTCGGTTTAACCGCAACACCCTATCGCCTAGGGATGGGGTGGATTTACCGCAAGCACTATCGAGGTATCGTTCGAAGTGAAGCCCCTCGCCCTTTCGAACACTGTATTTACGAATTACCTCTGCGCTACTTAATCAAGCGTCAATACTTAACCGAACCCAAGCTGATTGATGCCACAATCGAACATTATAATTTTAGTAGCCTTAAAGAGAATGCCAACGGTGACTATAATGTCTCTGAACTAAATGAGCTGTTAGATAAAAACCACCGCGTAACTCAAGGAATCATTGAGCACGTTATAGAGCTTGCCAAAGACCGCCAAGGCATCATGATATTCGCAGCAACGGTTGATCATGCAAAAGAGATTTATAGTTACTTACCGGCTGAAGAAACTGCCCTCATCACAGGGGCAACAGATAATGCCGACCGTGATCAGTTAATTAACGCGTTCAAACAAAAGCATATAAAATTCTTGGTTAATGTTTCAGTATTAACAACCGGTTTCGATGCGCCCCACGTTGATATGATTGCTATATTGCGCCCAACTCAATCGGTTAGCTTATATCAGCAGATTATCGGTCGTGGTCTGCGTTTATCAGATAATAAAAAAGACTGCCTGGTTATAGATTACACCGGCAATGACTTCGACCTTTATCAACCAGAAGTAGGCGAAAAGAAACCCAATAGCCAAAGTCAGCCCGTACAAGTCCCTTGCCCTAGTTGCGAATTTCCAAACATATTCTGGGGGATTTGTGATGATGATGGCCACCTTGTTGAGCATTATGGCCGCCGTTGCCAAGGGTTAATTGAAGATAGCATTACTTCAAAATCTGTCTCACAAGCGGCTTCAGCTTCCAATCAACATCAATGTGATTATCGCTTTGTCTTTAAAGAATGTCCGCATTGTGGATCAGAAAACGATATTGCGGCTAGAACCTGTTTGCAGTGCAAATCGGTTTTAGTTGACCCTGATGAAATGCTTAAAAAAGCGCTGCAATTAAAAGATGCTAAAGTTCTACGCTGCGCAGGCACAAGCCTTCAAGAACAAGATGGTAAATTAAAAGTTATTTATCACGATGAAGAAGGCAGTGAACTGAGCGAATGGTTTGATTTTAACAAGAAGAACCAGCTTGCACTGTTCAATCAGATTTTTTCTCAGCGTCTAAAAATAAACCTATCGACAACTGAAAATATTGAAATTACTCATTTGGACCAAGCACTTAAAATTGCAGACTATATCCCTAGCCCAGACTTTGTTATTGCACGAAAGCAAAAGTATTATTGGAAGATAAAAGACAGAATATTTGATTACCAAGGTCACTATCGAAAAGCGAATCAGCTATAAAACAGATTATTCGATAAAGAGTAATCCTCACACAGAAAATAAACGTAGCTGGCGGCTAAAGTTTGATTTTATTGATAATGATAAAAATTATAGTGCTTTAATAATGCACGATACTCATCACTGCTTTTAAATGATTCTAGTTCTTTCGCAAAGAGTTTCGCAATATTTTTTAATTGGCTACTATTTTTTTTAGCCCGTGAAAAGGCAATGTATTGCGGGTCTGAACCAACTGCAGGAGTAAGGGCAACGATACCGTCAAAAAAGCCTTGCTCTTTGAAACCTAACAATTCTTGATAACTTATCATCACCAAGTCATTCTTCTTAGATTTCAAATTTCTTTCTAAGGCTTTAAAATTACTGACAGTATCACGCTGTAAATCTTTCTTAGAATCGAAATACTCGCCATAACTATATCCGTCTTCGACACCGATAATATAGTCGCCTAAACCTGTAAGACTATGATCAAAATTAAACTCCTGCGCTCGCTCTTCTAGTGCAATAAATACCCATTTAGCATCCGAAAGAATATTTCCAGCATAATAATAAGCAAATTCTGATCGCTCTTTTGTATACCCAAAATAGCTAATCGCATCAATATCACCCGCGGTGAATGCTTTAAGTGCCTTTCCCCAAGGAAGGGAGATAAATTCAACCTCGATACTAAGCTGAGCAGCGGCGTGGTTAATCAAGTCGATATGAAGGCCTGTTAATTTACCGTCCTGAATCATTTCTAGCGGAGCGTAATTACCAATACCACGGGCTATCGTTATTTTATTAATAGGGGGTGAAGCGATAGAATGAACAGACTCGCTTTCAGAAGCAAAAGCAGAGGATAGGTTTAATAAGATCGCACAGATTTGCAGTGCAAAAAATTGAATTATAAAGAATAGAAGAGTTCGCATAGAGAAACAGCTGTTTCTATGGTTAACGAAAAACGAGCCCCTCATCCAGCTAAAAGCCATATTCCTTACCCTTTGCGTTGTATATATGGGTTACAGCTTACTCAATACCTAGCATTTCAACAACGCTAGTTTGGTAAACTAACATCCTTGAGCTTTCATTACTCCCCACAATAAAATCAAACCAAGGTGGCTCACAAAAGAAACCACCCTAATCAATCTTAACAATACTCGAGTTTTAACGCTTTATGCCTGTTTCAAATCCTGCCTACTTCAGACCTAAGAAAACGCAAACTGAGCATTAAATTGCTGCAAACGCTGGTTTTGTAGTCTCAAGCCATCTTCAATTTCTTTAAAACGAGTATGAATAGATGCCCCCTGCCACTTCTCTTGCAACGTTTTGCAGGTCTGCTGGTATTTACCCGCTTGCAGCTCAGTCCACTCATTTAATAGGGTTTTGAAATCTTCATATTCTTTTTCGAGTGTTAATTTCAACTGCTCAATATTATCAGAGAACTGGTCAGTACTACTCGCTTTTGCGAGTTGAGCATTCGCTCGTTTAAACTGCATTTTCACTTTTGCACGCTGAATTTTAAAATCAGGTACTTTTTTCAGGTTTGTAGTAAGGCCAACCCAAGAACAGGCTTTAATGAACCACTTAGTTGGATCCCAATGAAACCAGCGGATACCATTACGATAATCAGTTTGGAAGATATGGTGATAATTGTGATAGCCCTCACCATGAGTTAAAAAGGCGAAGAAAGTATTATCACGCGCGGTATTTTCATCCGTATAGGGCTGAGAACCCCATTTATGAGCGATGGAATTGATAAAGAAGGTGATGTGATGCGCAAGAACCAAACGAGCAACCCCAGCCAATAGCAACATACCCACTACATCACCAAAGATTAGACCTAAGATAATAGGGATACCAAAGTTCATGCCCAAAGTGATGGGGGTGTAATACTTGTACTGCCACATAACGATAGGGTCGTTCATGAGGTTTTTAACGTTATCGAAGTTCACCTGGCCACTTGGATACTTACGCAACATCCAGCCCATATGGGAAAACCACAAGCCGCGTTTAGCGGAATACGGGTCTAAATCAACATCATCACAGTGACGGTGATGAACACGGTGACCTGAGCACCAGTCCAAAATGGTATTTTGCATCGCAGTAGCGCCCCATAAGGCATACCAAACGCGCAGTATTGGGTGTGCTTCATAGGCATTATGAGACCAAAGACGATGATAACCACCTGTAATAGACATGCCAGTTAGCCAAGTGATGGCTAAAAATGCAATAACGGCTGATGTGTTATAGCCGTATTGTATTCCGTACCAAGGTACTAACGTTAGCAAGATTAGCGTGCTTACAGAAAACATAATCACGGGTAACCAGTTAATGGGGGGCTTTTGCTCTGCTTTATTAGTGCTCATAGACTACCTAACTAAAAATCTTTTTAAACCATGCGCATATTAAGAGCATGTAAGTTCTGAAGACATGATAACCGATTTTAATTCGGCGAACATCTGTTCCGTCTGATTAAATCGTAATTCAGATCAATTAATAACCCAATTCAGATCAGAAAAACGCAAACCAGCAATTTCTTACTGGCTAATTTCCATTAATTTTATAAGCAGCATTTAGCTTCAGTATTTTGGTTATATGTCAGGCCATACATAGACCCTTTTAAATAAGTACCAAGCAGACCTAAAATGGCTTATTTCCCGGTAAACTTGGCCTCGCGTCGCTCCATAAAAGACAATACCCCTTCTTGCGCATCTTGGCTTCTCATAACTCGAGGCAAATCATTAAACACTTCTTTCAATGCAACATCCTGCCCGTGCTTACGATACGTCTTAGACGATCTCAAAGCTGCCTGAATGCCAAGCGGTGCGGCCTTAGCGACTTTCTTAGCCAGCTCTCGCGCACGAACCTGCAACTGATCTAATTCAACCAACTCTTGCACCATGCCCCACTCTAACGCTTGCTCTGCACTGAATTCATCACCCGTCAGAATATAACGCTGGGCATTACTCCAGCCGATTTCACTGGCTAGGCGCACGGTTCCACCACCACACGGATAAATACCACGCTGTACTTCTAACTGTGCAAAACGT
This sequence comes from uncultured Gammaproteobacteria bacterium, assembly GCA_963851095.1. Classification (GTDB taxonomy): domain Bacteria; phylum Pseudomonadota; class Gammaproteobacteria; order Pseudomonadales; family Oceanobacteraceae; genus Oleispira. The sequence goes on from CAWKOX010000003.1 coordinate 29,993, forward strand.
GCATCGGGCGTCGAGAGGCGGATATCGGTATTTAACAACAGCTCCAAACCTGAAGTGTAGCAAATGCCTTGCACGGCCATAATCACCGGCTTGGTCAATACCTCACCTTCAAGGCCATAAGGATCAAGATGCCCCTCTGGCATTTCTGGAAATTTACCTTTAGCAAAAATCGGCGCCCACTTATCCAACTCCAAACCCGAAGTAAAATGCTTACCTTCCGCTTGAATAATCGCCACGCGTAAATCGTCTTCGTGCTGTAAACGATACAGCGCCTGAGCCAATAAAAAATAGCTCTCAGGGTCTAATGGGTTGTACATATCAGGGCGATTAAAGGTAATCGTCATGATGTGGTCGCTAACGTCTACTAATAATTTATTATTCATTGCTAAACTTTCCTTCTCTTAATGAGCGAATTAGAACCAATCTGCTTGCATGGCCATACAGGTTTCATCAAAGCCTTGTAGCAGGTCCGCTTGGTGCTGAACCTTTGGCAATTCCCAGCGCACAAAATACTGCGCGGCTTGTAACTTACCCGCTAAAAACTGTTTGTCTTCGTCATCACTGGAGTCCGTAAAGCGCTCAACCGCTTTATCCGCCATTTCAATCCATAACCAAGCAACCACCATCTTACCCATCATATCAAGGTAAACCGCTGAGTTTGCCAAGCCTTTTTCTACCTCACCTTTTTGCAGTGAGCCACCTAAGGTCATGGTGGTTTTAATGAACAGGTCAAGATAACCTTGGTACTCAGACACCAGTACCTGCAGCTCAGTTTTTTCTTTAGCTGACTTCAGTGTACGCTGTATTTTTTGCAACAGTAGCTGCTGGCCTTTGCCGTTATGCAGCCACAATTTACGCCCTAATAAATCCAACGATTGAATACCATGAGTACCTTCATGGATTGGATTTAATCGGTTATCACGATAGCACTGCTCAACTGGATAATCCTTGGTATAACCCGCACCTGCTAGTACTTGAATGGCCAGATCATTGGCTTTAGGGCCGTAATACGACGGAAATGATTTGACCACTGGGGTTAATAAATCCAATAACAAACCGCTATCGCCATCACCACCCACTTCTGATTCATCCACTAACCGCGCCGCCAATAAACACAGTGCCAATGAGCCTTCAACAAAACATTTTTGCGCCAATAACATACGCTTCACATCGGTATGCTCAATGATATTCAGCTGCTTACTATTCGGGTCTTTACTCGCAACAGAGCGCCCTTGCGGACGGTTTTTGGCATACTCTAACGATTCCAAATAACCACGATAGCCAATCGTCGCCGCGCCCGTACCTACACCAATACGCGCTTCGTTCATCATTTTGAACATGTACTTCAAGCCATGATTCGCTTCACCAATCAAAAAGCCCTGACACTGATTATTATCACCAAACTGCAAGACTGTACTGGTCGTCCCGCGATAACCCATCTTGTGTAATAAGCCCACTAACTTCACATCATTAGCTTCACCTAATGAACCGTCATCATTGGTATGTATTTTAGGCACGATGAATAATGAAATACCCTTCGCCCCTTGGGGTGCACCTTCAATTCTTGCCAAGACCAGATGAACAATGTTCTCGGTAATGTCTTGGTCGCCGCCCGAGATATACATCTTCTGGCCGCGAATGCGATAACTGCCGTCCTCATGCAGAGTTGCTTTGGTTGTTAGATCTCCTAAAGAAGAACCGGTATCAGGCTCCGTCATCGCCATGGTGCCCGAAAAACGCCCATCAAACATGGCTGGCAAATATTTCTTTTTATGCTCGTCGGCGGCAAAGGCATTGATCAGGTTCGCCGCTGCACTGGTTAAAAATGGGTAGCCAGACGTCGATGGATTCGCCGACATAAAATAGCTGACACAAGCAGTATTAATAATGGCGGGTAATTGCATACCACCGTCGTCATAAGCATGGCGAGCAGCCAATAAACCCGACTCAGAATAGTGCTTCCACGCTTCTTTTACTTCAGGAATCGTAGTAACCGATACCCCATCAAACTGCGGTTCATTCGCATCAGCTTTGGCGTTATGCGGTAAAAAGTACTCAGTCGCAATTTTCTTAGCGGTATTAATCACGCCATCAAAAGTTGTACGGTCATGATCTTGATAAAAAGGCAATTCGGTTAACTGCTCTGCTTGAAATACGTCGTACAGTAAAAACTCTAAATCTTTGGCATTGATCAAATTCGACACGGCCTTCACCTTCTATTTAAACTGAATAGGAAACTATTAATTTATTACTGGATTCAGTATCCACCTTGATTACACCCGTGAGAATTGTCATTATGGCCACAGATAAGGCTAAAAATGACATTATGATAAATATATACGTATTAGGATTTGATCAAGCGCTGGCATCAGCGATTACCGGAGTGATTGATTTATTTGCCTTAGCTGGCGTTACTTGGAATCGCATTCAGCAGCAAGACACGGTTATGGCCTTTAATGTTCAGCTCGCCAGCCAGCAAGGGAATAACATTCGTTGCATTAATAACTTACAGCTAGGCGCGCATTGCAGTTTTGAAAGTCTCACTAAACAGCTTAAAAATGAACAGCCAGCTGATAACTCACCTATTAACAACATATTAATTGTTCCGACCATTGGCGGCCCTATTCAGCAAACACTCGACAACAACCCAGAACTCATCCATTTACTCAATAAAGCCGACCAGGCAGGTTGGACAATTGCTGGTAACTGTACTGGCAACTTTTTACTTGCTGAAGCAGGCATTTTAGATGGAAAATCAGCGACAACTCATTGGGGTTTCGCCACAGAGTTTCAGCAGCGCTATCCTCAAGTCACCTTACAAGCGGATCAATTAATTACCCGTGATGGCAATATTTTTTGTGCGGGCGGTGGCATTGCTTGGTTTGATTTAGGTTTGCACATTATTGAACGTAATGTCGATTTTGAAACCGCAATGCAAACAGCAAAAGCCTTTGTGATTGATTATCGCCGCGATAGCCAGCTTTCCTATTCATTAATGCGCATTGCCAAACCTCACCAAGATGAAATGGTCAGAAGCATTCAAGCAAAGATAGAACAAGATTGCACAACAGCATTGAGTATTGAGGCGTTAGCCATCGAACATAACGTTTCTCAACGCACCCTAATTAGGCGTTTCAACAGTGCGCTGGGCATGCCACCCAATACCTATCTACAATCGGTGCGCATTGAGCACGCGAGAAAAATGCTAGAAGAAAGCGATTTTAATATCGATACGATTATGAATAACATTGGCTATGAAGACTCAAGCTCATTCCGGCGTTTATTCAAGAAGAAAACAGGGTTAACACCGACTGAATATCGCAATCGATTCAGTCGGCGCTTATGAACTATTAGTTACCCCAAGACCATTTCTGGTTGCTACCATTGTGCTTTGACCAAAAAGCAACTTGTGAACCATCATCAATACCATAAGCATCAACAGCAATTGCATTGTTTGAACGTGGCATTAACTGATCCCCTTCAAAATCCCACTGCTGATTGGTATTATTTTCATCACATTGCCACATATGAATACCACCGCCGGAATAAGCTTGGCCCATATTATCAAGGCAATATTCAGGGTTAGCTTGATTGTGCAACAAACCTGTTGATTGATCTAAGGCCCATTTCTGCCATGCGACATTCCCACAACTCCATAGCAGCGCTTGCTTACCATTTGAAGGACTAACGCCTTCGAAATCTAAGCACTTGTTCGAACGACCATCTCGTAATTCTTTATAAACTAAAGAAACGTTAGCCTCTCCAGCGGGCGTATCAAAAGTTAGGTTACCGACCATCGCAAAGTGATCCGACAAATCGTATTTAGTGAATACATCGGCATGAATACTACGAGGAGTAATCACTTTAGATTCAGAGCTAACAGGCTGAAGATGCGCAGTAGAATACAAAACATAATCCAAATCCTCAGGAGCACCGTCAGTCCAAGCATTAACATTACCGTTATATGAATGGGCATAACCACCATTACGAGGAACTTCTGCCGCATTCAATACGTTCAGCATCGTATTGTATTCTTGCTGAAAGTTAATTTTATCGACATTTAAATCACCCGCAATAATTACTGGCTCACTTGTACTGATTGAACGACTATCGATAAAATCACGCATTTGCTGAAATTGACTTAAACGAGTCGCTTGATTTTTTTCAGCCGTCCACGCTTGAGTATGAGTGCCAAATACGTGATAAGGGTTACCGCCTTTATTAATTTTCGCGTATATAACACCTTTAGCTGACATACAATCTTCTGCATCACAATCATCAAAAGCCATTTGTGATTCCGTATCAATTGGATAACGGCTAACAATTAACACACCACCATCTTCAATTGAGCCAGAACGATCTACAACCGATGTCTGATAAGGGTATTCTGTTTTAAGAGCATTCAAGAATGTTGAACGACGGCTATTATCAAATAGCTCTGAAAATACAATCGCATCGTAGCCATTTAATTTATCCTTTAACAAATTTAAACGTTCACTCACGCTCTTAGAAACCAAGCCTGGTAATAGCGCCCATACGTTATAAGCCAACACATTAAAGTTATTATTCAAACCACGGGTCACGGTTTCTGCTTGCGGGTGAATCACATAATAATAATCGTCACCGTTAGCGCGAGCACTTTCTGCTTTGAAAGCAATCGTACTATTGGCACCGACAAAATCTTGAGTCACTGAATGAATGTTACGATCGTCATACCAAGGAGACTGCTGAGTGCCGTGCCAGATTTCACTGAAGTTCCATGTTCCAGTTAGTTTCTGTTGCAACATGGCCGTACTGCCATCTTCGGCCGTAACGGTGGTATCAAAGTAATAGTCTTTGCCCCACTTAATACCGGTATCTCGATTGGTTTCTAAATAGCGAACCGTGCCTAAGGGCGGAACTGACGTCGCATGCTGCTGCCAATGAGTACCTTTTACCAAGGCCGAGCCGCGTTGGTTAATAGTTAAATCTAAGGTTTGCTGAGTATTATTGGTCAGGTAGACATAACTTTCAGCCCAGACCGATACACTGGACAAGGTGGCCGCTGCCGTCAGTAAAACCGACGCTGCAGAAAAAGCTAATTTGGAGGAGTATTTACGCATGCTTGCATCTCATTTTTAGGTGTTATATTTATTCTTTTTATTTAACGAAACTCAGATGCTTCCTGCGTGAGGTTTCACTATAAGAATTCAAATCTATAACAATTATCCTAAAAATACATTGCCATCTGATGACATTATAATGCCAAAAGATGACAAACATGTTCTGTTTACGGCTAGTTACCCCAATTCCACTTTTGATTAGAACCACCGTGGTTTGACCAAAGCCCTACTTTCGAACCATTATCTCGGCCATAAGCATCGACAGAGATATAGCCATTTGCTTTAGGGCGTATGTTATTGCCAACAAAATTCCACTGCTGGTTCACATTTGACGCATTACACTGCCACATATGAATACCACCACCCGCATATGGCTGACCCATGTTATCTAAGCAATAAGCTGGATTAGCCTTGTTACGTAATAGTCCTGTACTTGCATCATATGACCACTTCTGCCAAGCAACCCCTGCACAATCCCACAAGATCGCTTTCTTACCGTTAGAAGGTGTAACACCTTCAAAATCTAAACACTTACCCGTACGAGCATCACGAAGTTCACGATAGTCCGCCACGCTGTTTAAACGAATAATATTTTCAATAAAACGTTTACCCGGAAAGTCTGTCATCACCATGCCCGCAACACCTGAGCCATAAGAAGCATTAGCGATGTAATCAGCCGTCAAAGTATTCGTGCCTTCAAACGCAATGGTACAAATACCAATGAAGCAGCTTACTCGGGGGAAGTCAGGATAAGAGCTGTTCCAACCCGGAGTCGTAAGACCCGTTGCCAAACGCGGCGCTGAAGTACCTGGGCTAGAGTGACCACTGACAACAAAGTATGGGAACGAACCGTTAGCACCACTTAAGTAGTTCATGTAAATCGTATTACGGTTACCATTCTTTGATTTGTTCAAATGATTTTTAACCGCTGTCCATTTGTCATACAGGGCCCAGTTAGTCGACATTGCATAGTCGTCTTGCTTATCAATCGCACCATAAGAAAGTCCATACGGTTTACCATCAGGGGCATAGCCAGAGAATTCTTGTAAGATCACAAATTTTCCGCGAATTTCATCTAACGTAGGGTTTGAATTAGTCGGAATCCAGCGCTTAGAGCCCTTCGCCGCTAAATATTTATTCAAGGTTTGAGTATAACTTTCAGTATTATTCTCAGACGTATGTTCAGTACGCAAACGGAATAAAACAGTCTCGCTTGGATTAGCTGCTAAGAAGCCATCGATATCATTCAATACATTATTAAAATAAGTATCTTGGGCGATAATCCCGTGATGCATACGTAAGCCATTATTGATATGGCGGGTACGCATATCAAAAACACGAATACCAGACTCTAGTTGCTGCGCTAAGGTCATGGTTTGATTTTGCCAAGCATCACCCGCACGAATAGACATAGTATCGTGCGTACCCGGAAGCGAAAGTTCACTGACTCGCTTATTACCATCAACACCCGCCATCCAGCTCGGGTTTGAAGCCACTGCACGATAATCATGGCTATAAGCACCATCGTTATGGGCATTGGAAATTGGAGAGAATGCTAATAATCCAGAGATTAGGCCTACCATAGCGCTAGAGCCAATCGCTGACGCAATTGTTTTGACGTGGGAATATTTCATTTTTCACCTGACAACGGTTTTATTGTTATTATTTAGTACAGAATTTGTACTTAAGTCAGATTAAAGCAGTATCGATTAGCCAGCACAATATCAATTCTAGGTATTTCACCTAAATCAGCTTATTTAAGCGAATAATAAGCAAACAGCGCTAAACCATTCAGATAAAGACAAGATATTGGTACTACCAATATCTATTTGAAACGTCTATTCACACTCAGCTTCAAGTACTTAGGTATCTGAAGGCTGAAAGAAGGGTAATTTGCCTTCATTAGAATCATAGCGATCGCTCGACTGATAAACAGTGGCATCAATCGCAATAACATCCTTATCAATCACATTGCCAAACAAGCGCTTTTGCTAATAAGGCCTTATCAAAAAAATCATCCGAGAAACCGGAATCTCGAATCGATATGTGCGGGTAATCCAGTAGGCTTTCAACAGTTTCGCCCTTGTTCACGACTGGATGTTCTGGGCGATGCAATAAGACAAATTCATCATCGCTAATAACGTATTGTTTAAGTGCCCGTCGCCACTTCTGGCTGCATGGGCAAGGTCGCATCCATGGTTTGATCAACTTGCTCGAATAGCGGCGCCAATTTAGTCACTAATAAATCGGCTTTTGGCGTGGGCACTAGAGTATCTTTTTCGCGTACGAATAAACGATCATCATATTCGTTGCGCAATTTATTCAATACACGGCTCATTGAAGGCTGAGTCACCCCATAATATGAGCCGCTTTTGTGACGCTACACTCACGATATAAAACGAACAAGTTTTTTAACGCATTCAGATCATGACTCACGCCAGCGCCCTTTTTTATTATTTTTCTTATTTATAAGTTCAAGCATCACATTTTAAAAGCCGGCAAGGAACCGTCTTATGCGAAGGAATTCCCGTTAGCTCATCGCGCCAGCGGTAATCGGTTAAATCATTTGGGTTCACCCCAAAGGCTTTAAGCTGGCCTTGCTCATCAGGGTACAATAAACCCAAACCATTGGGGATAGAGACATTATCTTCGCGCATCGCCTTATCTAAAATCACTTGCACCTTGGCTTTACCGGCAACCGTAATAATCTCGACCCAATCATCATTCACTAAGTCCAACTTCTCTGCGGCGGCTGGATTAATTTTCAGCAAACAACGGCTGGTGCGGCCTTTACGCCAAGAGGGGTCACGCATAATAGTATTCGCCGTACCTGGGCTTCTTTCCCCAGCAGAGAGCCACATCGGAAATTCTTCCGTAGTATCGAACGATTCATTAACCACTCGCTTAAATACGTCCACCAACTTAGGCGGCATCAATCGAATTTTTTTGTCTTTATGACCCAGCGCTTCTTTGTAATGCCAATCCCAAGGCAGAGTCGCCATGATCGTTCCGTTTGGATTATCAAGAACTTGCCTAAACCAACGCGTACCCAAAACAAGAGGATTTTTAGCGCCTGATGCTTTACCCGCTTGTTCTAAACCAGGAAAACTCGCGAACTGACGAAATCGCGTAAATGCCACCAACTGACACGTCAGCCACAAGCTGGCCGTATGTTTTGCGGGTAATGAATCGCCTACTGCATCGTATGCCCAATGCACCCAACGAACAAACGCTTGCAGCGGATTACCTTTAGCAGCAACCAAGGCACTTATCAGAAGCGCAGGGCCAATGAGTTTATTTTCCCAGCCTCTTTTGCCCAAAGCCTTCAGCCACTTAGGCGCCTTAGCGGCACCACCACTGTGGTGCAATATTTGATTAAAAATCTCAGCCTCTACTTTTAAATCGCCATTGGGTTCAACAACCGGCGGTCGAAGATGCACGGTTAATTTGGGGAACTTACGGCCAAAAGTACTCCACTCGTATTTTTCATAACCACCCGGTGTCGCCAATACATAATCGGCGGCCATGGCCGTTTCGGTATACGACGTATCCATCACCACCAACAAATCGAGCTTCTCGAACGCTTTTTTCATTTCTTCTGAATTGGCATAAGAGCGCAGGGGATTCGCACCACAAACGATTAACGCACGCACATTTCCTGCGTTTATTTCATCCACCAATAAATTCGGCGAAAACATATCAAACGGACCCAACGCGGGAATGCCCATAATGCCCGAGGCCGGTGCCATAACAGATTCTGATTTCAGTATTTCACCATCTGCCATGAACCCGGGGCGTAAAGCATTGCCCCCTTCACGGCCATAGTTACCGGTAATCACCAATAAAACCCGCAATAACCAACTCACCACACTGGTATTTGGAATCCATTCAATGCCGGTATCCCAAAACAAGCTGCCTTTATCCGCTTGGGCATAAGCCTGAGTCATCTCAAATACCGTGCTTACATCCACATCGGCTTTAGCGCACTGCTCGGCAATATTAATATTTTTAAAGTGACTGATTAATTCTTCATTACCGGTCACCCACTGGTCGATATACCCTTGGTCTTGCCAATTATTTTGCACCACCATGGCGATCATCGCGGTTAATAACCACACATCACTGCCGGGTCGATGCGCCACATGCACATCGGCTTTTTTAGCGGTTTCACATACCCGCGGGTCAATCACATACAACTGCTTACCGGCTTTTTTAAACTGCCTTAAATTCTCGGCGGTTTTATAACCACGATTAGAATGCAAAGGATTACAGCCAATAATAATCAGCACATCGCTATTCCAAGGATCAGGATGCAACATAGAATGCGGCGGTGAATCGAACATCCAGCGTTCGATCATATGATGCTGAGTTTTCTCTTGCGCATACGCGCTGAAAAACCATGGGGAGTTAAACGACTTTAATAACGACAAACCATACAGCACATCCGAATGATTGGCTTGGCCCCCTAACCCCGCAATAGCAATCTTATCGCCGCCATGCTGATCTTTAATCGCTTTTAAGCGCTGGCCAATTTCAGGCAAAACATCGTCCCACTTGGCCTCTTGGTGCACTCCATTCGCATTTTTTTTCGCAGGGGCTTTTAATCGCTGTTTATGATTCACATATTGATCAATGCTAAACGCCTTATTGCAGATATGACCCTGAGTAATGGGGTTGTCTTTATCCGCTTCGACTTTGCTGATTGTGTTATCGGTGACCGATACGTTAAGGCCACAATTCATAGAGCACAAAACGCAGGCGGTCGGTTTTAACGAAGTCGTCTCTATTGGATTATCTAAGTCGGTAGTCATATCAGTGCCCTGTCTCATCATTCGGTATCATCTCTCGGTATCATCAACTGGCTTCTTCATCTAGCTCATCAAGCTCGCTATCACGGCTTGCGCGGCCATTTGTTATGCGGCCAGTGTGCTCGATTTTCACCCTTTCACAAAGGCAGAACAGCCCAAGTTAAAATCCCCTACGGCCAACGACTGGGCTGAAAACACTGATACCATTGAGGGGATACTCACCTTACAACGTGCAAATTAGCCCATGAATTATTTTATTAATTGCCAATCCAAGGTCTTTCCGTGGCATTTGCACCCTGCACAACTCTATTCAATGGCGATGGAATTTGGCCTTAACAGCAATGATTTACTCGCTGCAGGCAAACTCACCCCAGAAGACATCAAGCAGCCCGAACTCTTTATCAGCTGGCAGCAATACAGCGCCATTGCCAACTGTCTTGATAACGCGGCTCTTGATAAAGGGAGTCTTGATAAAGGGAGTCTTGATAAAGCAGATCTAGATAAAACTGAAAAGCCTCCAACGTATTGGGGGCTAGAACTGGGCCAGCGCTTAACCATGGCCAGTCACGGCTTATTAAGCCTAGCGATTATGAACTGCAGCACGTGGCGGCAAGCACTCGACTTAATGATTCAATACAAGAACCTAGTCACCGCCCTGTTTTATATCGAAGTGAAAGAAACTGACTCGCACATTATTTTAGAACTGCATCCAGAGTTCACCCGCTCTGAACTGCTACCCCATTACATTGATTGTTTTTTCACCATTGTGTATCAGGTGGTTTATCAGCTCAGCAGTTTTAAAGAAGAATTAAAAAGTGATACCAGCGAGCTGGTGATTCATATGAAAGCCGACAGAGGGCTTGCGAAAACAGAGATAGAAAAAATCTTCCACGGCAACTGCATTGATAACAGCTATGGCAATCAAATCGTCATTCAAAAACGCTACCTCGATACCGAAATACATTCTGGCCATGCGGCTAACTCGGTGGCCGCAAACAGCATGATTACGTTATTACGTGGCCAGTTAGCGCAGCAGTCTGGTTCAAACAATGCGAGTATAACGCAAGGCGACTTGCACGCCCTGCATGATATTTTCCGCCAACAAGAGTATTCCCAAGAACGGTGCGCATTGTTATTAAATACCAGCCTGACATCGCTAAAGCGGAAATTAGCCTTAGCCCAAACGAGTTTTAATAAGGAGCTTATTCAGTTTCGAGTTAACGAAGCGTGTTTTTATTTAACACACTCTGAGTTAGAGAATGAAGATATTAGTCAGCTTTTAGGATTTAAAGATATAGGGAGTTTTCGTCGGTTTTTTAAAACACATATGGGGCCAACACCCAGTGAGTACCAAGAAAGGGATAAGTGTCGCCAATAGAAATACCATGAAGCCAAAATCAGTATTTCTTAATGAAAACTCAAACTTCCTTAACATTAGATTCCATCTTTAACGCCCACAGCACTGGCGAGTGAAACAAGCCCAGCCCGCAGGGCGAATGTGTTTGTTAGTAGTTTTCACAGTTGTATAGATCAACAGCAAGTTCCTCTATTTCAGTTGCCATTGAAATCGATGTCCGCCACTTATTAGGTATATTGGAGAAACCATAATAAGCACCTGCAAGTTGGCCACATATTGCAGCTGTTGTATCTGCATCATTTCCTATATTTGCAGCAAGCAAAATACAGTCTTCAAAGGAATCTCCATTCATGAAGCACCACAGTGCAGATTCTAAACTTTCTACAACATAGCCACTCCCAGTTAGTTGGGAGTAACTTAGATCGAGGAAATCCATATTTGCAATTGAGATGATTTTTTTGCAATAAGGCAGATATGCACTATTTTTAAAAATACTCAATTTATCAGTCGCGCGAAATGCATTATACAAAAGACTTGCAAGTAATTTACAGGAATCAATACATTCGGCAGAACCATGAGTTGTTCTTGAACTCTCACCTGCGAATTTAATGCAGTCTTCATAATTATTGTTATAGAAAATCGAAACTGGTGATAGTCGCATGATCGAACCATTCCCAGCTGAATACTCATCAACGGAACCGCTAAATGGATCCTTAGTTTCCAAAAAATTTCTCAGTGCACTAGAAACCGTAATGCCAATATCAAAACATTCACCATTACTGCTCATATAACCGAACTGATACCAATTACAATATCGATTCATTTGATCAATAGGGTCAAACCCTTTTTTAGAAAGCAGGCTGTGAGCCAAACACAATGCCATCGAAGTATCGTCAGTCCATTGCCCAAGCTCCAATTTAAATGGACCTCCACCAACCATATCAGTGATGGGCTCGAATGTACCTCTTGCTTCAAACTCAAGCGTCGTCCCTACTGCATCGCCGCAGGCCAGTCCAACCAGAGCACCTTTTATTCGATCTAACATTTGAGTATCTCTTATTCCCATATTTTGACTACTAACGCTTTTAGCTAAAGTGCGTGCGTCTAGCACGTCCGATGGGGGCCGTTTTTTTGGCCGGAATGTATTTCAGCGTATTGTTATGCAATTTTTGAGTAGGTATACAGTAGAACCCCGATAACGATAGCTACTGAAAGTCCCACCTTAATCAAAATACCATTAAAAAATTTAACAGAAGCTTCTTTTACTTCAGATTCCATTTTCATTAGCTCTTCTTCGGACAAACCACTTGTAACAACATGCTTAGATTTCGTCAAAACACTGCATGCGTCTTTATACTGAAAGTCCAACACTGCCCAAAGACCAACTTTAATCGCACCAGTAGATGCTCGGGATATTCCATATGAATTCTTAGAAGATATATGTGTAAGTATGCCAAGGACTCTTAACTTTTCTGCAGCATCTTCTGCTTGCACAATGTTGCCATACTGCTCAATTAATCGCACTACACTTCCTTATTGCATAACGAGGCTGTAGGAAAACCACATTCAAGCCAGTCATCCCTTACGCCTTCTTTCTAAATTTATTTACACACTAATTTGCCAGATATTACGTAACTTGCAACTCAATTCATCACTATAATGATAAAAATGCTTACAACTCATTCTATGCAGCCCTATTAGACTGTTAATTGCCCATAGTTCGCTAACTTCTCGATATTATGAACCATACAATACAGTTGCCATTGTGCTTCAACTTTCTTTTTTCCACGCAAGCTGAAGCGGTTCAGTTTTTTATTCGTGCCAATATTTGCAAACACAGGTTCTACTACTGACATTCTATGGCTGTAAATCTGTTTCCCGTACGGACTATCAACGCGATGCTTCATCCAGTCAGTAAAAGTAGGCTTACGTTTATGGTCGAGAATAAATGATACCTGCCTGCCACTGCCTTTTCTGTGATCAGCAGAGCTTGGATTCTGCATGCATTTAGTTTTTAAATCACAATTTCTGCACTGCATTAAACGGCCATTAAAAAATGCTTTTGGTGCGCCTGATTCTGAAGCTCTTGTACTTTGGTAACTCAGTGTTTCTCCAGCGGGACATACACAAATAAGATTTATTGGATCAAAATCAAATTCACTTGGTGGAATGACATTACGAATACTGCCTTTCTTCTTTTCATTTTGATGGCGCTTACCATATTTTTCTTTTTGATTAATAAATTTAGGATCACGACTTCTAAATTTATTATCAGGTATGTATGCATTAATATTATCTTCGTGCAGATACTTCATATTTGCTTCGTTCGCAAAGCCTGTATCTGCCGTCACAATTGTACCTTCGTGAAAATATGTTTTCACTTATACCTAAACGTTGATACTTATCCTTTAATATTCTCTAAAACAGGCTTTAAAGTGTGGTGTTCTTGGCCTTCTCCGAAAGCTTGAGCATCAATAACTATTTGATGTTTTTTATCCACAGTCGCAACGCCGTTGTAACCTTGTATCGTTCCTTTACTGGTTGTCATCTTTCCAGATTGATTATCAGTGATATTACTCTTTACTTCTTTTGGCCTTTTTCCTTGCCCCATCCTTGGGGTTGCATCTTTAGGAAATTATCAATTTTATCGTGTGCTTTATTTAAAGTTTCAATTGCTTGCTCTGCCCTTAACTTACGCTGTTCATCCAGCGTATCACTGCCATCGATTTTCTTATGTTCACTGACATGATGGCCAATTAAGCGTTTAATCTTCGCGCGTTTTTCTTCTAGTTCTTTTAATGTGCCAGACCATTCTTTTGCAGAGTTCGATGACATTTTACAGCCATCAATAGCAAACAGTTCATTACCTAATAGACCTTGTTCTTGGCAGATCAGAAGTACTTGTTCGAATAGAGTTTCTATTTCTTTCGCGTTACTGCTTACGAAAGCAGCAATCGTAGTGAAGTGAGGAACCGTATCGCAAGAGAGCGCTTTAAATATGATATTAGTTTCACAGCACCACTGAATTTCACGGCTAGAAGTAATGCCTTTTGAATAGGCGAACAAAATTATTTTTAAGAGAATAGCGGGATCATAAGCAGGCCGACCGCCGTCATTATTTTTAAACTTAGGATAAAATATTGAGAGATCGAGTTTGGTATCTATCAAAAAGTGAACTGCGTGCTCAAATGTTCCTGGCTGCAATTGATCTTTATAGTTTATGACGACCATAGATGTTTGATCGTAATTATAAGGAATAAACTTAGGCATTTTTCACCTCTTGATAAGAGGTGGTATTTTAACAAAATACGAGGTGAAAATAAGGTTTTTCTACAGCCTCACGCCTGCCAGCATGGGTGCAGCTTCGCTGCATCCCCCTGACTGGCTTTGTTATAGCTTTATAATGGGCGAGCATTAAAAAATTGACCGTAATCAGCGTGGGTTTTCACCCACAAGGCAAGTTTCACCTCAAACCCTTGTTTTTTAATTTCCTCACCAACTTCTTTCATATAGGTTTCGTCAGCACTAAAATCACCAAGTGATAAAATTTCAACGCCAATTGTTGATATTTGGTAGCAACCTAGTTTCACTTTTTTATTAGGATCTTCTCCTTCGATAAGGAGTATTTTATTTCTATTTATCAAAGTATTAAAGAATCTTTCGGTTTCCCTACTGGGAAAGCAAAATTCTAAACCGCTAACTTGACCGCCCTGTACACCACTAACTATACCTAAGTCATCCATTTGTAAGAGAAAATTGAAATTAATTCCTTCCTTTTCTAAACATGGGCATTTAAATATAGAGCGATGAATCACGAATTTTCCTAATTTCGATATCGCTTGGGCTTCATCCTGAGAAAGATTTTTAATAAACTCCAAAGTCCTCAGTGAATATGATCCAGGCGATTTGACTTCACCTGCTAATGTGCGCGCCCAAATTTGGCGTAACTCTTCATTATTAGTTGTCTTAGCATGATCTCGCCACCTATGCAGCCAATCTGAATCAACTTCTTTCTCAGATGGTTCTTGTTGTGATCTAAGTAATTCTTCTTCAGCAAGTGAAATCGTTTTGTTAATGTTA
Organism: uncultured Gammaproteobacteria bacterium; assembly: GCA_963851095.1. GTDB lineage: Bacteria > Pseudomonadota > Gammaproteobacteria > Pseudomonadales > Oceanobacteraceae > Oleispira. Next base: position 45,340 of record CAWKOX010000003.1, read on the forward strand.
ATTTCCTGCTGTATTTTTTCAGCTTTATTTTGCTGCTCTACTTTCTCTGAAAATGATTCCAAGCTAAGCGTTGGTTCTATTCTACCTAAAAATTCTGGCGTTACTTGAGCATCCTTGTCACCTAATTCAATAAGCCGACCATCTGGAAGAAGCTTCTTACTTCCCTTTTTAATTTGATCAGCCTCAATTTCAGCTTGCGCAAGTATTAACATTTCGTCACGCCTTACTTCAGCGTGTGCTTTACCCTCTCTTTTTATCTGCCATGGAGAAGCCAAAGAGCCAACACCATCCTTTGCCAAGGTTTCCCAAAGCTTTATTAAGAGTTTTTCTCCTAACATAATTTCTCCATTATTTGGTTATATCTAAGACAGAGCTATAACGCCCGCATTTGCGGCGGTTTTGTAGCGAGGCACGAGCGGAAAAACCGTCCAAGCCACGCAGTGGCTGATGCAACATGCGTTTGTTAAGTTTCAGGTTTACCAACATACCACGATCCTATTAATTATGACCAAGAATGCTTTGCATCCTCAGGCCTATTATTCGGGCTATATCGCATAACTATAGAAGCCCCAGTGTTCGGAAAAATATACAGCCTCCCCATCGGCGGGAAAATGTATTATTTTATCAATTAGAGCGTCAGGTACTTTAACCTTTCGGTTTTCAAACAATTCATTCGAATACGATGTTGCTGTAACTCCATTAAATGCAAGCCACCTAAAGTGTTCATTAGAAATAGTAATAATTAAGCTACACACAACTATTGTAATTGCAGCGAATAACGAAACTTGAAGCTTATTCATAAATAGAACTTAACATTTTAATCGTGCGCATGCGCGTTTGCACGGAAGTGACTCTTCGCTAAAAGAGCCCACGGATTCGTGGCAACGATTTGATTTCATTCGGTAATTTTCAAAGTCCATTTCCAAGTTCCATCTTTCCATCCCAGAAATACGCGCATGCGCGTTTACCTAAATAACGAGGGTCTCGTTATGTCAGGGTCCATATTGATAATGCACTGATTTTGCACGAGTTTTTTAAATTGTTCCAGTGCAAACAGGCATGGTTACAACTTCTTTCGTGCAAACGCGCATAAAAAAGCATCACCCTCCAATATCAACTGTATATAAACACAGTCTTTTAAAATGCAGTTAAAATACAGACACAGAATGCACATAAAGGCTTTTTACGCAGATTCTCAGTCATTTTATGCGGCAACTGATGTAACGGCTGATTGGATATACAACTCGATGACTAGTTGTAAACACTCCACTCCCTGACCTCTAAAGTCATCAATTCAACCTTAGCTGTCGTTTATTCCTTGACCTACTTTCGTTCTAATAAAGTCGGTGAAAAATATAACAATAATTAAGGTGCAATTATGAATACAAAGCGAAGCATGAAGCTCGCGGGGTTGCTATCCGCTGCGATAGTCGGCCTTGCAGGCTTTCCCTCAATCGGTTTAACCCATACAGACGGAGCCTACACACACCAGTCCAGTGCGGTGGTCTCTAACCCAGATTGGATGAAGTTTGTTGATGGCAATAAACGTATCAGTGAGTTATCCATTCCCGGTACCCACAATATGATGTCGATTAAAAGCGGCGCTATCTGGCAAAACCAGACTATATCACTGTCACAACAGTTAGAGTCTGGCTTACGTGTATTTGATATGCGTACCCGTCACATCGATCACAAGTTCCGTATGCATCACGGCATGATTGCGCAAAATACTTATTTTGATGATGTGCTAAAAGATATTGATGCGTTCTTAACCGCGCACCCAAACGAAACTGTTTTATTTCCAAATGGATTTGTTTTGATAATGAGTGTCATCGCTTGCTGAATATCTTTGCAGTTTTGTATAACGTACCCCATCAAGGCCTGAAGGTATGAAGGATGAAAATGTGAACCAATGTGAAAGCCTAAGGAAGTATCTCCCGTTATATATTCTGCAATTCTCCAGGCGTTATAATAGGTAGTAATTTCAATAATGACACTCTCAGCACCAACATCCTGACTATTGAGTCCTGATTCCTGTAAAAAATTCTGCCTTCTTTTCTCCCGCTAGACTGAATACTGCATCATAAAGCGCTTTAAAAGCGATCCCCGTGACTTCATCAGACATACCAGTAACGCCACTTTTTGCTTGAATAGGTACTTTATAGTTTAGCTGAAAAATTGCTGCCATATTGGATACATGCCTAATTATTATAATTAGTCACACTGTATCTTTTAGCTAAGAAATTGCATGATCAGCAAGCGACATTCTAATGGCCTAACACGACATTTTTAGGAAATTAACGCTAAAGCGCGTTTAACTCCATAAAGCCTTTTTTAAGCTCATTCAACATCGTAGATATTTCAAAGCTTGAGAACTCTAGTTCCAAGGATTTAACATCCAAACTGCTAAGTTTAAGCAAAGGTCGCTTATCTTCAGTATCTTCAACATTCGATTTTTGCAGAATGGGGATGAAACCCTGCTTTTTATCGATATTGCTCAGAATTTGATTCAAAGTGCTTGAAAAGGCAGAGGTACTTGTAGGCTTTCCTGATTTTTTCTGCAGAAAGGTTAACCCTTCCTTTCCGGATGCGAACAAGTGTATAGAAGTATTTCTAACAGCTTCGGCAGGAATACGGCTAAATGTCTTGGTATAGTCTTCAGTATTTGGGTGAAAAACAACACGATCAACAGAAGTAAATTGGCATTTTCCTTCCGAGTATATTTGCTGAGCCCCTGATGAGTAGGTAGGAATATATTTACACAGGGTTTTTATTAATATTTGGCCCGCTCTTTTATTCGAAACGTTGTGTAAGTTCCAGAATAAATCGCTTTTAATATTGCTAAGTTCTAGCTGAGGCATGGGTACGGACCAAAAGTTTGTGTTTAATGATTGTATAAATTTATCGTGATAGCTCCTGTAGATCAATACTTAGCAGCACTAGTTTACGAAGTTTAACAGTCCTACTCGGTCGTATTTTGGTGGGTAAACCTGCCATAAAATAAGCCGCATAATGCGCGGCTTATTCGACTTTTAACATGAAGCGATTAGTTACTACCGAAGCTAAATTGCTGAGCAGAATTACCATCAGCGCTGTAAAGCTGAAGATTTGCACCATTGTCAGTACTGCCATACAGAATATCCAATGCTAGCGAATGGTTTTTGCGCGGACGAATAGTATCGCCAACCACATCCCACTGCAGGTTAGGATGGTTCTCACAAGCCCAAATACCGACGTTAGTGAAATTCTCGTTACCGTTAGTGCTATCTAAGCAGAAGTTAGGGTTATGCTTACTGCGAATTAAACCCGTACCTGGCTCATGGAACCACTTCTGCCAATCAGCGCCGTGGCAATCCCACAAGTAAGCATTGGCTCCGTTACTAAAATCACTCGGTGCAACATCAATGCACTTACCCAGCACTTTCAGTTCACGGTATTCTGAAGGCAACTTAACACCATATAGCGTCATGTCATCCCAAGCAGGACCACAATCAAACTTAGCGTTACGCTCACCGTCGCCATTTGCATCACCGCCGGCCCACTGTAAACCACAGTTATTATCAGAGGTAATACGGACACGTTCGGTAGAGCCACCGGCATAACTGGTAATCGTTAGAGGATCAGCACTGCCCGAACAATCAAACTTAGCATTGCGTTCGCCGCCCGACTCAGAACCGTCCCACTCAAGACCACAAGTATGTCCACCAGCGCGCGTTTTAATCACACCGTGAATGCTTACACTACCGTCACTATTCGTTATAGGTGCACTATCGGCGGAAAAGAACATAGGATCGCCTTTGGCCATGCAATCAAACTTAGCATTGCGCTCACCCGTACCTTCGTCACCACCTTGCCACTGTAGCTCGCAATTATTGTGCGTCGCTTTCATAAAGAATTCATACGTCAGGCCAGATTTCAGCGACTTTAAAGAAACCGTGCCATCACCATAATCAATCTCGTGCTTAGACGTTTTCCAAACCCCCTCTTCTATTACATCGCTGTAGTCCAACCAAGCATAAGCCGCATTATTAGCTGTTTTTGCAGCTTTTAAAATTTCATTTTGCTGGCTATTAGTGGGAACCGCGAACTGCCATTGGCTGCCTAAAGCCTGACATGCCGTTTGGCCAGCCCCAGTTGAATGACCACCCGTTTGCTGAGAAATAGCCCACTGTTTACCACCTTCAGTTTTACAAGCGTAAGGATGCGTTGCACCACAAGCCCAATCATCAAAACGACCATTAGCCATAGAAAGAGCACAATCTTCAGCATTATTGTAATTATTCGGCTGTAACTCACCCCAACTCCAAATAGAAGCTTTCATGCGTGAATCACCCATAGTGATCATATCTAAAGACAAAGCGGTAATACCACAACGTCCAGCCTTAGCCGCTAAAGCAGCATCAATTTTAGGACCAGGATCACCAAAAGCACGACCTAAGTTAGTCATATCTTCCCAGATACGGTGAGCGCCATCTTGCTTCGCTGTATCGGCTAAACAATCAGCCTCTGATTTATCTAAAATAGACTGACCACCACCGGATACCCAGTTGTGAATGCTATTCCAAGAATATCCTGTCCAGGGGCCACGGCCAGCACAGCTGCTACCCATAATCACAATTTGCTTACCAGCTTTTAAAACATCTTCTTCGGTTGTGGTTTTCACCATTGTTGAGTAGTCATCGCACTGACCCGCAGGTTGCTTGTAAATTAAGTCATCGATAGCGGCTACGGCACTGACTAACTCAGCATCATGGCCTTCAGCATCATCTTGGAAATAGAGAGTGACCACTTCTTTGGGGTTCTTACGAATCCAGTTATTCACTTCATTAACACCGTCTTTTAAGTAACGCTCAAGACCGCTGCAACCGAAGTCATCATCACCCGCGTGGCACATTAATAGTGCACTGCCACCCGGTAGATCTTTTGTTTGCCATACCCAGTGGTAGTCCATTTCTATGGTACGCACACCCAAATCCAATAATTCGGTAATGGTTAATGTGTGGTTCGGATCAATATGAACCAAAGAGCTATAAGCTGAACTGTTATAGGCGTTGTGCCCCATAACATTAAAACCTTGTGACATGGGGGTCGCATTATCCAGCCTATTTTGGTGGGCTAATGCCTTGAACTCCCAACTCTGCTGATGGTTAGCAATGGCACTATTATCGGTAGCTATAACAGACGGTGCGCCGCTAAAAGCTAATACTGTATGACTAAGACCCATTAAAGCGCCTGCCAAAAGGGTCTGAATAAGATGTTTTTTCATGTTTATCTCTTATTTTTATAATTCCCCACAAAAATAAGAGTTTTTGACCATGAACACATCATCCAAAGATGACAATATTCTGAACTATCGCGCCACCTTCTTAAGCTAAACTGTTAACAAATAACTACATTTTTGTCATGCTAAAGTAGTATATAGACCATAGAATCTGATAAATTCAATATAGGTCAAACTAAGCCAATATCATTATATGCAGGTACTATCGTTTCATTTAAATCTATAATGCTTAATCTAAAAAAATAAAAAAACAAAACTATGCCTAATGCTCACAAGCACCCCTCAGTCAGTATTCATTACCTAAACATTATTAATAATGCGTTAGAGCGAATAGGCTTTCAGTCGCCTGAAATCAATACACTCACAGAGCAATATACCGAGCAAGAGTATTATTTTAACCGCGTTCCCTTAGCGACATTAAATGAAACTTGGCAGAGTGCGGAACGGATCACTCAAGACCCAATTATCGGCCTACACGTGGGTGAAAAAATTCACCCTAATGATTATGGGCTTTTAGGTCAGATCATGATGAATTGTAATAACTTGGCTGAAGCGCTAGAAAGCATTCTTTCTGTTGAATTTATAATCAACAATATTTTTGTTTCTGAAGTTATTATTGAAAATGATTGCGCGGTTAATCGCATTCACTCCCAGCAGTACGAAGCTGAGAATATTCGACATATCATTGAGCAAGATATATCGGCTTTAATTAATATTGGTCTCTTTGTTATGAACAAAGAATATGGAGATCATAATCGTCCAATTGAAATACATTTTCGCCACAAGCCTGCTGCGAATATTGCAGAATATGAACGCATTTTAAAAACCAAAGTGCTGTTTGAACAAGAGCATAATCAAGCTATTTTTCCTTTAGCGATACTTGAATCCCCTATTTATAATCCGAACCCGAGAATCGTTGAATTATTAAATATTGAACTGCATCAGCTCTTACATGATGTCGAAAACCAAGACACTTTAACGTTAAGGCTTTGGCGATTTTTTCAAATGCAGAGAGCGAGTTTTACCGCGGATATAGATAGTATTGCCCAGCAGTTCAACATCACACCTCGAACTCTACAGCGCAGGCTTCAGCAAGAAGGCACAAGCTTCCAGGATGAGTTCAAGCACTTCAGGACCCAACAAGCAAAACAACTTTTAAATAATAAGCAATTAACCATCTGTGAAGTCGCTTTTAAAATGGGCTTTAACGATAACAGTGCTTTTCATAAAGCGTTTAAACGCTGGACCGGTTTAACACCTAAGGATTTTCAACGCACCCTAAATTAAATAGTTTAGAGTACGCCTACGAATTAAGCCGACTTCAATTCAAATGAGAACTGAACTCCTTCGCCCAGCACACTGATAACTTTTAATTCCGAGCCATGCAACTCAATAATACGCTTACTAATGGCCAAACCTAATCCGCTATTGCGACCTTTTCCACACACGCTATTACTGGCTTTAAAATGAGCATCAAATATAAACGGTAAATCTTTTTCGGCAATACCAAGACCGGTGTCTTTTATACTCACGCTAAAATGGCCAGCATTCTTTGAAGGTAATACCTCAATGTTAATACTGTCGCCAGCCTCACAGTGACGTAACGCATTATCAATGATATTGGTGATGACATTTTCTAGTTTTTCTATGTTTGCCATCACCATAATTGAAGAATCTTTTGGCTCGATGTTTAAGCTTATCTGTTGTTTACTGGCCTCTAGCGCCATCTTTTGTAAAACATCTTGCGCAAACTCAGCGATACATACAGGCTCGGTATGCAATATCACCGTTTCACTATCTAAATGCGCTAATTCAAAAAGCTGCTCAATCAATCGACTCATGTGCTGTGCATTTCTCATCGCGACATTAATAAGCTCTTCACTCTCTTGTGGCGTAAGTTCTTTATTTTTTAAATGCCATGTTTCCAAATACCCTTGCAAGGATGCTAATGGCGTACGCAGATCATGAGAAACATACGAGATTAATTCACGACGTAATTCATCTGTATTTTTTACTTTTTGATATTGAACATTGAGTGTTTTTGCCATTTCATTAAAGGTGCTACCCAATCGTTCTATTTCATCAGCCGAATTTTGTTGCCACTGAGAAAGCGGTAACTGGCCCTGTTCAAAACCTTTTTGTCTCAATTGCTGCATGTCTTGGGTTAAGCGACGTAACGGCCGAGTTAATAGAGCAAACAGTATAAGGATGATTACCAACCCAAATAGCATGGCTAAAACTAAACTCCAAGCCGCTAACGATAGAATATGGCTTTGTTGCAACAAATCGACGATACCATCGTAAATTTCGCCACCAATAATAATGTACAAGTACCCTTGCAAAACTTCCTTACCTTGAATATTTTCAAGAATCGGGGCTGCGGAAAATATTTTATGAGTATCTTCGCTTCTAGGGTCCTCCCCTAGAATGGGAAGATTAGATTGATTACTTAGAAATGCTTGGATAGGTTGAATATCTACAACTTGTTTTTTAATACGCTGAGGTTCGGCCGAATACGTTTTCACCTGCCCTTGTGGGCCTAAAATATAAAACTCAAAACTTGGCCCAAGAATCATCATAGAATGAAAAGCATTTTTCAATGCGGTATGATCAATCTCGCCATTCTTTAATAATTCATTATCATGTACAACGTGCTCAGCTAGTTGATAGTGTAACTTTTGCTCTACTTCATTTTGATAGCTGCGGGTTAAATACTGCGCAAGAACTAACAAAATAATACCCATAACAACAAAGCTAATAATTAAGCCTAACGACAGTTTACTGTAAAATGAAAATACTAAACTACGCATATAAAATGCCTTTAACGATGACAGCCACCAAACTTATAACCCACTCCCCAAACCGTTAAAATATATTCAGGTTTAGAGGGATCTTGCTCTAGTTTATTGCGCAAACGATTGATATGAGAATTTACAGTATGCTCATATCCACTATGCTGATAACCCCAGACGCTATCCAATAATTGAGCGCGACTGAAAACCATTCCGGGCTGTCGAGCCAAATAAATAAGTAAGTCAAACTCGGTACTGGTGAGTTCTATTTCTTGATCGTGTAATACCACCTTACGTCGGCCAACATCAATCATTAGGCTATCAATCAGCAGTTCATTTGATGGCGCTACTGGTTTATTTAACATATCCATGCGACGTAGCATGGCTTTCACACGAGCTTGTAATTCACGCACACTAAAAGGCTTGGTTAAATAATCATCAGCCCCCATTTCAAGACCTACAACTCGGTCAGCTTCACTGTCTCGTGCGGTTAGCATCAAAATTGGTGTTAATATATTGGCCGCGCGCAAATTTCGACAAATCTCTAGACCATCCATTTCTGGTAACATTAAATCCAGTACGACTAAATCATATTGACCATTATTCGCCAGCTCAAACCCCCGACGGCCATTATCACAAGACTCTACATCGTGATTCATATCTTTAAGGTTCATGGCAATCAATTTATTAATATCTAGATCGTCTTCAACCACTAATATTTGTTTGTTCATTTATTGCCAACAATACCATGTTAGTTAGCACCACCAATTATTAGCAATAAATTAAGAGCAAAAATTAATAGAGCAATAGGCTAAATATTACTTAGCGACAACTTCGTTTGATGGAATTAAACAAGGGAAGTTCCCATAACCTGACTCACTTTAAAATACATCAGGTCATGGGCTTCAAACTGAGCAGTTTTACTCGGTACGAGTAATCGTTAATACGGCGGCAGGTGAATCGAAACCGTGAGTACTATTAAGTACTGACTCACCGTAACCATGATCCTTACCTACGATGCCAGGATGCCTTGCTACATAATCCACATCGTCTCGTGCCATATTAAAGCCTTCCCCACCATCAGCAGGACCAGGGATAGTTCCCTCTAGCTCACTATTACCTTCGGTGCCTGCATCATAAATAGGCAAGGAGTGCTTTACACTTTCTCCAACGGCTAAGCCTGATAAGTCGACGCCCGTTTTACCGATGAAAGCATCATTGGTATTCACCAGCATACTAATAAGGGTCAGTTTCATATCGGAACGAACATCTGCCCCCACCGTAAGCATACCGCCCGCCCCAGGACCAATAACGCCTGCCCCAGACACGGCACTGTATACACTCGAAGATTGTGTATTTAGCAAAGCAGTATTATCACCACCTTCTGCCAATATCTCTAGGTTCTCTGACGCTGGCGTCCCGATTATCCACGCACGGTAGTCACTGCTATGAAGCTGAACTGATAGAGGTGATAGTGGCTGGTTGCTTGTTAAGTTAGTCACGGTAATATTATACGACGCAGACTCAGTATCGTTACTTACATCAGAACTGCTATTACTCGTTCCGCCACACGCACTCAGCAAGCTGGCACTAAAGATAGCAAATGCCAGAGAACCCGCTTTTCGGTTTAAATATTTCATATGCAAGGCTCCTATTTAACGGTCACAACCACTTTGGCTACAGGGTTCAACCAACGATGAATGCGACTGTCAACATCACTAATACCTGCCGTTAAACTGGTATCGCCTGTATTACCACGGTGAATATGAACAGTTTGATTAGCCTCCATATCCGTTACTCCGGTTGCGCCCGTCCCCGCGTCCATACCCGGAGCAGCTGGAATACCATCGTCCGCGCCACCATTAACGGTATCAATGATTTCATCATTCACTTCCGTACCAGCATCATAGCCATTCAAATAAATAGTATATGTACCTACTTCCGATGGAATTTCCCAACCATCGAGGCCAATAAAGCCATCGTTGGTCGGCAGCATCATGGCTACGACTGATAAGTGAGTATTAACCCCGGTATCAATCGCGGTAGCTGGCGAGCTAGCAGAAGGAGCCAATAGGCCCGCTGCAATATTATTAGTATTCACAACCGAATCAGCACTGGCTTCGATTAATGGGGCTGTATTACCACCTTCTGCCATTGCCTGTAGTGCAGCTGTCGCAGCTTGGCCGGCCGTAAACAAATGAGTATCACTATCATGTGCACTGACTAAAACAGGTGTAAAAGTCATACCGTGAGTAAGGTTAGTTACTTCAACATCGATTGACTGAGAGAATGCCATAGCACTTGCAAGACTTAGGGGTAAAACTGAAAGTAATAATTTGGTTTTCATGATCTGTCCTTTATTAGATTCTTGTTGGAACCCTTACAAGACTAAACACTATAATTAACAAACATTTCACGAAGTTCTAACAAAACTATCACGAGATGTCATAATTTCATAAAATTCAAAAGCAAAAAAGCCGCATTAGAATTACTTCTAAGGCGGCTTTTTTGAGTACTTGGTTAGCGTTAGTCGACGCTAATGCTTAACCAGATCTAGTATTAACCAAATCTAATTTAACCAAAGTCATCTAACATGATGTTCTCAGGTTCAACACCCATGTCTTCCAGCATAGCGATCACTGATTGGTTCATGATAGGTGGTCCACACATGTAGAACTCACAATCTTCAGGGGCTGGGTGATCTTTCAAGTACTCTTCCAACAATACGTTGTGGATGAAACCTGTTAAACCTTCCCAGTTATCTTCTGGTTGTGGATCCGACATGGCTACGTGCCATTCGAAGTTCGGGAACTCCGCGGCTAGGCCGTCATAATCTTCTTTGTAGAATAACTCTTTCAAAGAACGAGCACCGTACCAGAAGCTGATCTTACGATCTGACTTCAAGCGCTTAAGCTGATCAAAGATGTGCGAACGCATTGGAGCCATACCCGCACCACCACCTACGAAAACCATCTCAGCATCAGTTTCTTTCGCGAAGAATTCACCAAATGGACCGTATACAGTGACCTTGTCGCCTGGCTTCAAATTGAAAACGTAAGTAGACATGATACCTGGGTTAATACCCGTTGTGCCTGGAGGTGGCGTTGCAATACGAATATTGAACTTCACAACACCCTGCTCTTCTGGGTAGTTCGCCATAGAATATGCGCGAATTGTATCTTCAGTACATACCGTCTTCAGATCGAAGAACTTAAAGTGTTCCCAATCACCACGGTATTCTTCTTCAATATCAAAATCAGAGAAATTAATCTCAAACGGAGGACATTCAAGCTGAACATAGCCACCAGCACGGAAATCAACAACTTCACCTTCAGGTAGACGCAAGGTCAACTCTTTAATAAAGGTTGCCATATTAGGATTCGATTCAACAATCGTTTCCCATTTCTTAACACCAAATACTTCTTCAGGAACTTCTACTACCATGTCCTGTTTAACAGGAACCTGGCAGGACAAGCGCCAGCCTTCACGGGCCTCGCCTTTAGTGAAGTGTGATTCTTCAGTTGGCAGCATAGAGCCACCACCATCTGTTACCTGGCACTTACACTGAGCGCAAGTACCACCACCACCGCATGCGGATGATAAAAATACTTCGTTCGCCGCAAGTGTTTGCAACAACTTACCGCCCGCTTCCGTTTCAACAGTTTTTTCGCCGTTGATAACAATTTTTACATTACCGGAACTTACCAGCTTGGCACGTGCGCTTAAAATCACAGCAACCAGAGCTAATACGATAACGGTAAACATCACAACGCCTAGTATCAGCGTGGAAGTTTGTAAATCCATAATATTGCTCCCTTACAATGAGACGCCAGAGAACGACATAAAGCCAAGAGACATCAAACCAACTGTGAAGAAGGTAATGCCTAAGCCTTGAAGTCCTGCTGGAACATCGCTGTATTTCATTTTTTCACGAATACCTGCAAGTGCAGTAATCGCTAATGCCCAACCTACACCCGCACCAATACCGTAAACGGTTGATTCTGCGAAATTGTAATCACGCTCTACCATGAACAAAGAAGCACCCATAATGGCACAGTTCACAGTAATCAAAGGTAGGAATACACCCAAAGCGTTATAAAGTGCAGGTACATACTTATCCAGAAACATTTCCAAGATTTGTACGATGGCTGCAATTACACCAATATAGGTTAATAGACCCAAAAAGCTCAAATCAACCGATGCGTATTCAGCACCCATCCAAGCCCAAGCACCTTCTTTTAAAACGTAAGTATAAATCAGGTTGTTAATTGGCACGGTGATCGCAAGTACTACAATAACTGCAACACCAAGGCCAATAGCTGTTTGAATTTTCTTAGAGATGGCCAAAAAGGTACACATACCTAAGAAAAACGCTAATGCCATGTTCTCTACGAATACGGCTTTAATGAACAAACTAATATAATGTTCCATTAGTGCTGCTCCGAGTTAACTGTATTAGGCAAGATTTTGAAATCTGGCTGCTCAACTTGTTCAGTCTTCCAGGTACGAAGTGCCCAGATGAACAAACCAATAATAAAGAAAGCACTTGGTGGCAATAACAACAGACCGTTTGACTGGTACCAACCACCATTAGTGATCAATGGTAATACTTCAAAACCAAACAAGTTACCTGCACCAAACAACTCACGAACCGTTGCGACAACAATCAATACCACTGAATAGCCAAGGCCGTTACCGATACCATCGAAGAAGCTCATCACAGGGCCGTTCTTCATAGCGTACGCTTCTGCACGACCCATAACGATACAGTTAGTGATAATCAGACCTACGAATACCGATAGTTGCTTACTGATTTCGTAAGCGTATGCTTTCAGAATTTGGTCCACCACGATTACCAACGAGGCAATAATAATCATCTGTACGATGATTCGAATGCTGTTTGGAATGTGGTTACGAATTAACGCAATACCAAAGTTAGAACAAGCCGTAACGGCGGTTAATGCAATACACATCACCATCGTCACTTGCAAACTGGTGGTTACAGCCAACGCTGAACACACACCTAAGATTTGTACTGCAATCGGGTTTTGGGAAAAAACCGGTTCAGTAATGACAGATTTAAGAGACATTAAGCACCCCCAGCTTTAGCAGTTGATAAGAACTTGCCGAACGCATCGCTACCTAACCAAAAATTAACAAGGTTAGAAACACCACGACTGGTCAAGGTTGCACCTGATAAGCCATCAACGCTGTTCACATCGCCAGGCGCTGCTTTGCCCTTAACAACCTGAATCGCTAACTCACCTTTTGCATCATATAATTTTTTACCAACCCACTGAGCTTTCCAAGATGGGTTATCCACCTCGCCACCAAGGCCTGGTGTTTCAGCGTGAGAGTAAAAGCCTAAACCAACGATAGTTTCAAGATCGCCTTCAAGGGCAACAAAACCATACAAGGTAGACCATAAGCCATATCCATGAATAGGAAGAACCATTGTCTCTACCACACCGTCTTTTTCAACAGTATAAATAGCAGCAAACTTCTCTAAGCGTCGGATACTTGCGATATCTTTTGCAGGATCAAGCTTCTCAGATAACGCAGGATCTTTAGCAGACTTCTTCTGATCAAACGCTAGAGGGTCAAAACCCGCTGCTTTGATCTCAGCCAACTCTGCATCCGTCGCATAGGTGCTTGTTTCCAAGTTAACAATACGCGTCGTAATTTGCTTGAACTGCTCTTCAACAGACTCACCTTCAACAAGAAGGCCAGCAGCTGCCAAGATGTTTTTGTTTTTGTCTAATTGCTTGTTAGCAACTTGTAGAGGCTTCAGCGATACCGCTGCACCTGCCACAATAATAGAACAAAACAAACACAATAAAATGGCAACCAATAGTGTTTTTTGAATTGAATCGTTATTACTAGCCACGAGCCATTCTCCGTTTAATATTAGCCTGCACGACAAAATGGTCGATTAGCGGTGCGAACAAGTTAGCAAACAAAATAGCCAACATCATACCTTCAGGGAACGCTGGGTTGATCACACGAATCATCACCACCATGAAACCGATCAAAGCACCAAAGAAGTACTTACCAAAATCCGTCATAGAAGCTGATACAGGGTCTGTTGCCATAAAGATCATACCAAAGGCAAAACCACCCAATACTAAGTGCCACGTCCAGTCCACTGCAAACATAGGGTTCGTATCCGAACCGATCACATTGAATAGTAAAGAAGTAGCAATCATACCGATCATAACACCGGCAACGATACGCCAAGAAGCAATACCCATTACCAATAGAACCGCACCACCAATGAAGATAGCGAGAGTCGATGTTTCACCCACAGAACCTTGAATCGTACCGATGAACGCATCCATCCAAGTAATGCCTGAATCAAGAATTCCTTGAATACCGCCTTCGTTAGCAAGACCTAGAGGCGTTGCACCCGAAACACCGTCAGCCGCTGTCCATACTGCGTTACCCGACATTTGAGCTGGGTAGGCAAAGAATAAGAAAGCACGACCGGTAAGCGCTGGGTTCAAGAAGTTTTTACCCGTACCACCAAAGATCTCTTTACCGACAACCACACCAAAGGTAATACCTAAAGCAACCTGCCATAAAGGAATAGACGGAGGAAGAATCAACGCGAATAACACAGACGTTACGAAGAAACCTTCGTTAACTTCGTGTCCACGAACTGTGGCAAACAAGACTTCCCAGAAACCACCCACGATAAAGACGACCGCATAGACAGGTAAGAAGTAAGCCGCACCAAAGACAATATTGTCCCAGATACTTCCCGCATCATGTCCCGCACCCAGTAACTGAACTAGGCATTCACGCCAGCCTTCAATTAACGTCGCATCACCGGCAATTGCCATGTTGGCTTGTAGGCCAAGGTTATACATACCAAAGAACATAGCAGGGAAAGTACATATCCAAACTGTGATCATAATACGCTTAAGATCGATACCATCACGAACGTGAGCGGTATTGTTGGTTACATTCGGCGGAGAATATAAACCCGTATCCAATGCTTCATACAAAGGATACATTTTTTCAAAGCGACCACCCTTCTCGAAGTGAGGCGCTGCGCTATCTAATAGTGAACGTAGACCCATTATCAGCCCTCCTGTTCGATGCGAGTTAAGTTAGTGCGCAAGATAGGACCAAACTCATACTTGCCTGGGCAGGTATAGCTGCATAACGCCAAATCTTCTTCATCTAACTCTAAAGCGCCTAAATTCACAGCCACTTCCATATCTTCAACAATCAATGCGCGAAGCAACTGCGTTGGTAAGATATCTAACGGCATAATACGCTCATACGTTCCTACTGGAACCATTGCACGTTCACTACCGTTGGTAGACGTGGTGAAATTAAACGTTTTGTTTAAGAAGCGAGAGATGTAAATCGGCATAACCGAGAAACGCTCAAAACCAGGGCGAAGATAATGCAACATTGGACGATCACGCCCTTCTTCTAATACAGAAACCTGATTATGGAAGCGTCCTAAAAATCCAAGACCTTCCGCAGCAGTACGGCCACCGAATACAGAACCGGAAATCATACGATTTTCGCCTTCCGCCAATTCGCCAGCAGTAAGCTCAGCTAAGTTAGCACCTAATACAGTACGAACTAAGCGAGGCTTAACAACCTGTGGACCTGCTAAAGAGATCACGCGCTCTGAATTTAACAAGCCTGTTGTAAACAACTGGCCAATCGCAATCACATCTTGGTAGCCAATGCTCCAAACTGTTTTAGAAGCACTTGCCGCATCCAACTTATGGATGTGGGTACCGGCCAAACCTGCAGGGTGTGGACCAGAGAATTCTTCTGTTGTTTCAACACCCGCTGTAGGGATGCTGGAACCGGGTGCTTTACATACAAAGACTTGACCATCGGTCAAACGCTTTAGTATTTGTACACCGGCTTTAAAAGCGTCAGCTTTCTCAGCAATAACCAGCTGAGGATCTGCGGCTAATGGATGAGTATCCATCGCGGTAACAAAAATAGACGCTGGTGTTGTATCGAGTGCGGGTGCTTTTGAATATGGACGTGTACGTAACGCGGTCCACAAACCAGAGTCGACTAAATTCTTCTGAACCGCTTCACGGCTCACTTCATTTAGTTTATCTGCTGCATAGCTTTGAAAAGTAATTTCGTCATTACCTTCAGCTGTTACTACCACAGAAAGAAATACGCGTCGGTCGCCACGATTGATAGCCTTAACTACACCGCTCACAGGAGCAGTATATTGGACACCAGCCGTTTTCTTGTCAGTAAAAAGTACCTGACCTTTTTTGACTCGATCACCTTCTTTCACAACCATCGTTGGCTTCATACCAACATAGTCTGGACCCACAACAGCAACTTCTGTTACTGAATTAGCCGGACTAATCGATTGCTCAGGAGTACCAGTGATGGGTAAGTCGAGACCTTGTTTAATATTGATCATACGTCTTGCCTAACCACAGTTATATGCCGCCTACTGCTTTTAATAAAAACCTATTCTCAGTTGTTTAATATTTACACTAAACAGCTAGAAATAATTTTTTATTTAGAAACAAATACTTGGCCTATTATATTTAGTTAAAAAATCGCGCTAAGTATAAAGATGACAATTCCTTTTTTCCACCTAAATGCTATTAAAAGCCTTGATTAAGCTCAATCGGCTGTATAGAAACGTCATGTTGTACAAAGCTTAGACAAAAAAAAGCCGTTGCGGGCTGGCAACGGCTTCTTTTTATTCTTTTTTTACTCAACTAATCAGCAATCAATTATTTCGCCGCTGGGTAAGTTGGGTAGAAAACACCACACATTTGCTGTGCAATACGAACAACCTGACGGCTATAACCAAACTCATTATCATACCAAACATATAGATTAACGCGCTTATCAGCGGTAATCGTTGCTTGTGCATCGACGATACCTGCATGCGAGTTACCCACGAAGTCAGTCGAAACAACTTCAGGCGAGTTAACCCAATCAATTTGCTTTTGAACTTCAGAGTGCAAAGACACGTCACGAAGATAAGCGTTAACGCCTTCAGTCGTAATATCTTTCTTTAAGTTCAATGATAAAATCGCCATAGAAACGTTTGGCGTAGGAACACGAATCGCGTTACCCGTTAGCAAACCTTCCATAATAGGAAGTGCTTTAGCAACAGCAGAAGCCGCGCCTGTTTCGGTGATAACCATGTTCAATGCCGCAGCACGGCCACGACGGTCACCCGCGTGATAGTTATCAATCAAGTTCTGATCGTTAGTATACGAGTGGATCGTTTCAACATGGCCATTTACAATGCCATACTCATCATTGATCACTTTCAATACAGGGGTAATTGCGTTGGTCGTACAAGACGCGGCAGACAATACCGTATCAGTTGCTTCGATATCACCATCGTTAATACCATAAACGATGTTCTTGATATCGCCTTTACCTGGAGCCGTAAGCAATACGCGAGAAGCACCTTTAGCTTGCAAGTGACGCTCAAGGCCTGCTTGGTCACGCCAAATACCGGTATTATCAATCACTAATGCGTTATCAATGCCGTAAGCGGTGTAATCAACTTCTTCAGGGGCATTTGAATAAATGATTTGAATGTAGTTACCATTGGCAACAATTGCATTCTTTTCTTCATCAATAGAAATAGTACCGCGGAAAGAACCGTGGATAGAATCACGACGTAGTAAGCTCGCACGCTTCTCAAGATCTTTACCTTTACCCTTACGAACAACGATTGCACGTAAACGCAGGCCATTACCACCACCAGACTTTTCAATCATGATGCGCGCTAATAAACGACCAATACGACCAAAACCGTAAAGAACAACATCGCGGTTCTCTTTAGTCGCAGAGCTGCTTTCACCAAGAACATCATTTAGTTCTTCGTTCAAGAAAGTCTCAAGATCACGACCATTTGCTTCGTTACTGAATTTAACCGCTAACTTACCCACATCAATGTGAGCACGATCTAGATCCATCGTCATCATCGCTTTAACGATTGGGAAGGTATCCAATACAGATAGCTCTTGGTCTTCCATGTGACGAACAAAGCGGTGCGCTTTTAACAAATCAATAACGGAACGGTTAATGATTGGGCGACCGTATACAGAAGTAACAATGTTCTTCTTACGGTACAAAGCACCAACCATCGGAATCATCGCTTCAGCGGTTGATTCGCGATCTGTCCAGTCCAGCATGCAAGCATCAGTCATATCTTGGCTCATGGGTCTACCTTTCCATCTATGTAATACATTTCAATGAGGGCGCTCTCCGGCAACCCTCACCATCAAAATTAGGGCGCAAATTATGCCTGTTCTGGCTTGTTTTGACAATCCAAAGTCTTAAATGGTGTATGATTTTTACCGATTCCACTGATAATTCAAATGAAATTAGCGGTATGACAGGGGAAGATTTTTAGAATAAAAGTTAAAAAACTAGACAAAAAAAACATAAAAAAGCGCCATTACCTGGCAGCTGGCAATGGCGCTTTAGTGTTTCAATGGGTGATACAAAATGACTGAGCAAGTACCACAAGCAGCCAGTAACAGAATACTAGCTACCGAATTGCCACCATTTTTTCTCTTTCTTTTCTTCTTTCTTCTCTTTAACTTTTTCTTCTAGCGCTTCTGTTTTGTCAGCAACAACCTCTTTAGCCTGCTTAACTTTTTCTTCTTTGACATCATTCATCTCAGCCGCTTTTTCAGCCGTTGCTTCCTTGGCCTCTTCTAGCGTCTGTTCGCCCTTCTTTTTTAAGGCTTTAAGTTCTTCTTTCTTCTCTTTCTTTTCTTCTTTAGTCATTTTTAATAACTGGCTGGCCTTCTCTTTCATCTCACCAGCTTTTTCAGAAGCAGTTTCACCCGCTTCTGCAGCCATTTCTTTTGCTGCTGCCAGCTTTTCTTTACCAGCATCAGCCCATTCAGAGGTATCAGCCATTACTGGTGCAATACAAGCACCCATTAAAACGACAGCCGCAATATTCTTTTTCATTATCAATCCTTAAATCTAGTTTTTTATTTTTCTAGGTGTATTTTTAGTCGGTTTAAGATAGAGGTGCATAGGTATAAATACACGCTGTATCATTCAGAAACACAGGTGCTTCAGAACTACTTAACGCCATAGTAATTGAAAAACACCCTCAGAAAAACCCTCCAAATGCAGGGTTATTCAAAGGCTGCACACCACAAACAACCCACACTTTGTTACAAGCTCCTAATCCGCTACACTAGGCGTCATTTGCTTTGCACTTTAAATTTGTCATTTTAAGAAGAGCCACTCGATGCCCAAGCAGTCTGTTTCTAGCCCTCTTTCCCCTTCCCTCCCCATCAAAGCTGGGGACCGTCGCTTTTGGGGAGCGTTGAATAATAGCAACCAAGCACTTGCCATCGCGAGTGCCGCGCAGAAACACCCTGGTTTAACACTGGTCATTACCAAAGACACGCTCACGGCACAGCGCCTTGAAGAAGAGATTGCCTTCTTTGCAGAGGAACTGCCGGTACTTCATCTTCCTGATTGGGAAATATTACCGTACGATACTTTTTCGCCGCACCAAGACATTATTTCTCAACGCCTGTACACATTTTCGCAACTGCCGCTAATCAAGCGTGGCTTATTAATCGTTCCTATCAGCACCTTACTTCACAAGACTGCGCCTAAAGATTTCCTACAAGCCAACAGTTTAGTGATCAACATGGGACAAACCCTTAATGTTGAAACACTTAGAGCGCAACTAGAAAGCGCCGGTTACAGCTGCGTCGACAATGTTTATGAACACGGTGAATTTGCCCTGCGCGGAGCCATTTTTGACATCTTTCCGATGGGTGAAGACAAGCCGTTTCGAATAGAATTATTTGATGACGAAGTGGAAACCTTACGCACCTTCGACCCAGAGACACAGCGCACCGCTGATAAAATAGAACAAATTCGGGTATTACCCGCGAATGAATACCCTCTGCATAAAGAAGGCCAGCGTAACTTCCGCCAAAACTGGTATGAATTTTTTGATACCGACCCTAAATTATCTTCTCTTTATACCGATGTTAGCCAAGGCATTGCACCTGCAGGCATTGAATACTACCTTCCGTTATTCTTTGGTGAATTGAGTAATTTATTCGACTTTCTTCCTGATAATAGCTTAATCATTCACGATGGCGATGTTGAAAATACCGCCAAGCAATTTCGTGACGATGTGCAACTGCGCTATGAAGATCGAAGCCACGACATCCGCCGACCGCTGGTAGCCCCTAAGCACCTATTTATTAACCCTGAAGAATTATTCTCTGCCATTAATCAGTATCCACGCATTCAATGGTATAGCGAGAATGCGCCTGACCGGGCTGGAAGCGAACAGTTCGCGACCCGCGACATTGGTGATATCAGCATCAATGCCCAAGCCGAAGAACCTATGACGCTTCTAAAGGGGTTCATAGAAACCACCATTTCTGGCGCGGCGGATAACAAAAAAAATCGCATCTTATTTTGCACAGAATCAGCAGGTCGACGCGAAGCCGTTCGTGAGTTATTGCAACGCATTCACATTCGTCCCACCGAGCTCAACAGCTGGTCAGACTTTTTAAGCGACGATAGCCAGATTGCTATCACCATTGCTCCGCTCGATAAAGGCTTAGTAGTAAACAACGAAAGTGATTCTTCTGAATTGATCATCATCAGTGAGAATCAGCTATTCGGCCAGCGCATCATGCAGCGTCGCCGACGCACAAAAGGAAAAACTCAGGCCGAGAACGTTATTCGCGACCTGACCGAGTTAAAAGAAGGCAGCCCCGTTGTTCACCTAGATCACGGCATTGGCCGCTACTTAGGCCTGCAAACCCTTGAGATCGACAACCAAGTCAACGAATTTCTGATGCTGGCATACGCTGGGGATTCTAAGCTGTATGTGCCTGTTTCTTCATTGCACCTAATTTCACGATACGGTGGTGATAGTGAAGGCGGGCCTGTGCTTAACAAGCTAGGAACAGAGAAATGGGCCGTCGCCAAACGCAAAGCCCAAGAGAAAATTCGCGATACCGCAGCAGAATTGCTAGACATTTACGCCCGCCGCGAAGCCCGTGTCGGCTTTAAATTCTCAAAACCCGACCAAGACTATGACCGCTTTGCTGCGGCCTTCCCTTTCGAAGAAACTCCTGACCAACAAGCGGCCATCGAAGCCGTTATTGCCGACATGACCAGCCGTAAACCCATGGATCGCTTAGTCTGTGGTGACGTAGGCTTTGGTAAAACAGAAGTCGCCATGCGCGCCGCCTTTATGGCCGTACAAAGCGGTAAACAAGTCGCTATTCTGGTGCCGACTACGCTACTTGCGCAGCAGCATTATGAAAATTTCAAAGATCGTTTCGCCGACTGGCCGGTACAAGTTGAAGTGCTTTCGCGCTTTAAATCAGCCAAAGACACTCAAGCGGCTCTGGATAAAATGCGTGATGGCAAAGCCGATATCGTAATCGGTACTCACAAACTGCTACAAAAAGACATTGTCTTCCATGAGCTGGGCTTATTAATGATCGATGAAGAACACCGCTTTGGTGTTCAGCAAAAAGAACGCATCAAAGCCTTACGCTCAGAAGTCGATATTTTAACCCTCACTGCAACACCGATTCCTCGAACACTTAATATGGCCATGGCCAGCGTACGTGATTTATCCATCATCGCCACACCGCCAGCAAAACGATTATCGGTTAAAACCTTCGTGCGTCAGTATGATAAGCCAACCGTTAAAGAAGCACTATTGCGTGAGATCCTTCGTGGTGGCCAGGTGTATTATCTGCATAACGAAGTCAAAAGCATTGAAAAAGCAGGTCGTGAAATCAGCGAATTAATTCCTGAAGCACGAGTCGGCATTGCCCACGGCCAAATGACCGAACGCGAACTCGAATCCGTAATGAGTGATTTCTATCACAAGCGTTTTAACGTATTGGTCTGTACCACCATCATTGAAACCGGTATCGACATTCCATCCGCCAATACCATGATCATTGATCGCGCCGACAAGTTTGGCTTAGCCCAGCTGCACCAATTACGCGGTCGAGTCGGACGCTCGCATCACCAAGCCTATGCTTACCTACTGACCCCAGATGGTAAAAAGCTCAGTAAAGATGCCGAAAAACGTCTCGATGCAATCCAAAGCTCTCAAGACTTAGGGGCAGGTTTTATGCTGGCATCACACGATTTAGAAATTCGTGGTGCAGGTGAACTTTTGGGTGAAGAACAAAGTGGTCACATTCAAGGCATTGGCTTTAGCTTATATATGGAAATGTTAGAGCAAGCCGTTAAATCGATTCAATCGGGTAAGAACCCGAATGCTGAAATTCCGCTGCACCAAGGCGCAGAAGTCAATCTGCATGTACCGTCATTAATTCCTGATGATTACCTGCCTGACGTTAATAGCCGCCTCACGCTCTACAAACGCATCTCTAACGCTCAAAATGACAATGAGCTAAAAGAGCTTCAAGTCGAGATGATCGATCGCTTTGGCCTTCTGCCAGAACAGGTTAAAAACCTATTTAAAGTAACCGCTCTTAAATTGCAGCTAACACCTCTCGGCATTCAAAAGCTTGATGCTGGGCCAGAATCTGGACGCATTGAATTTGGTCGCGAAACCAATATTGACCCATTCCGTTTAATTCAAATCGTTCAAACACGACCAGCAACCTATAAACTTGAAGGTGGACAAGCCCTTAAGTTTATTGAGAAGATGCCCGAAATTGATCAAAGACTCGCAGTCATCGAACGTTTATTGCTCGATCTGCAAAAGGACCCTAATTCATAATGAATCGTTTAACGCTTTCATCCTTTTTATACTCACTCCTCATGAGTACAGGCACAGCATGTATTTCAATGCTGAGCTTACCTGCCCACGCAGAAGCACCACGCTGGTATAACGTTGAAGTTGCACTTATTGGTTATCAAAATAATCAGAAATTTGATGACGAGAATTGGCCAGAAGTTCTTACCAACCAAACGCCAATAACTGAAGAAGACAACAGCGAAGATACAACCAATAATAACAATGATGACCCATGGTCATGGGTCAGTTGGTGGAATAGCGACACAGACGATAATAACAGCCAAGCGTTATATAGCGTTAAAGGTCTTCAGGCCTCCGGCAAATCAGCCATGACAAATGCAGAGTCTATCCGCATAGACGCAACCCGCTTAAAGCTAAAAGTCCCTTTTGCCGAACAGGGGATTGCGTTTGAAGAGAAAACTGGGAGATTTGCAAAGGCCAGAAACCTACAACTGCTTTGGAGTCGTAAGTGGCAGCAGCCAATTCCAGAAAAAGAAGATACAACATTAGAAGAAAATGCCGTTAAAATTAATTTTAGAACCGCATTGAATCTGAATAAAGCACTAAAATCATCCGCCCCACTTTTGGAAGCAGAAGTTACTGGAGAACTTTACCTATATCGCAGCCGATATTTACACCTAGTTTCTAACTTAACTATTCAGCACTGGCAAAGTTTAGACCGCATCACAGCGGTCGATAAATCGACCAATATTTTGCCGAGCCACCCAACCCTTACTGATAACATTATCCCGTCTAGCAATAGCACACCGCTAACGCCGATTGATGAGATTCCCGTAAGGGCTGCCACAATTAACCAAAGCCGTCGTATGCGCAGTAACGAACTGCACTACATAGATCACCCAATGCTGGGCATCTTAGTGAGAGTGACGCCACTCGAAGAATAAAACGACTAACCAAGGTGGAATACCATTATTTCATCTTGGTTACGCAAAGCACTCGCACGATTAGGAAATAGCTGAATATCGTTAGGGGTCAGTAAAATCACTTTCTCATCAAATAACCCTACTAGGCCTGAGCGTGTCATGTCCATAAAACGCCCTTCTTTTTGTACTAGATAATTCGATTCTTCTAAAGCTGCTGAATGTAAAAGTCCGTTTGCTAACGGGTCTTCTATTGAAGCGAGATCTTTATAAAGACTCAAACTATTATGCGCCAATAGCAGTATCTGGGTGTTTATTAAGGTAAGCGCTTCTACCCGCTCGCCATTTTTCAAAGTTAATAATTGCGATAATTGTACAACATCAGAATTAGTTTCTATCAACATATCAATTCCATCCACTTAACAGCATGGGTTAACGTTACACAGACGGTAAACACAAAAAAACCAGCAAAACCTTTAAGGCTGCTGGTTTTAAATATACCAAGAACGTTGCTCACAGCCTATTTAAATAAGTACGAACTAAAGAGCCATACCTACAAAAAACACAACGTAACTAAAATCTATTTAGCCGCTTTTTTCGCTTCTTTTTCAGCCGCTTTTTGATTTGCTAGGTATTCATCATAAGTACCGTGAAAATCAATCACTTCTTGATCTTTAATTTCAACAATACGCGTCGCCAAAGAAGAAACAAATTCTCTATCGTGGCTCACGAAAATCAACGTACCATCAAACGCTTTTAACGCTTCGTTCAACGCTTCAATCGCTTCCATATCCAAGTGGTTGGTTGGCTCATCCATTACCAGTACGTTAAGATCCATCATCATTAACTTACCGAACAACAAACGGTTCTTTTCACCACCCGAACATACCTTAGCTTTCTTAACGATGTCATCAGCACCGAATAACAAACGACCTAATAAGCCACGAACCATAAGGTCATCGTGCTTAGCCGTACGCCACTGAGACATCCACTCGAACAAATCCAAATCGCAATCAAAGTCTTCGGTGCTATCTTGCGGGCAATAACCGATGGTCGCGTTCTCAGACCACTTAATGACACCGCCATTGGCTTTTAGATCGTCAACTAAGCAACGTAAGAACGTCGTTTTACCCGCACCGTTTTCACCAATAACCGCTAGCTTAGCGCCACCTTCTAGAATAAGGTTGCCATCTTTAAATAAGATCTCTTCGCCTTCATAGCCATGAGTCAAATCTTCCAAAACCAACGCCTGACGGTGCAAACGCTTGTCTTGCTTAAAGCTAATAGACGGCGTTACACGGCTTGAAGACTTAACTTCATCTAAAGAAATCTTATCCATCTTTTTAGCACGCGAGCTGGCCAATTTCGCCTTAGAAGCGTTTGCTGAGAAACGGTTAACAAACGCTTGCAGTTCTTCAATTTCAGCCGCTTTCTTTTCATTACCCGCAAGCAACTGCTCACGAATAAGGCCAGAAGCTTCTAAGTAGTACTCGTAGTTACCTGGGTAAATACGCAATTCTCCATAATCGATATCGGCCATGTGCGTACACACAGAATTCAAGAAATGACGATCGTGAGAAATAATAACCATGGTGCATTTACGCTGATTCAATACATCAGACAACCAGTTAATGGTGTAAATATCCAAGTTGTTGGTTGGCTCATCTAATAACAAAATATCAGGATTAGAGAACAACGCCTGCGCCAATAATACACGCACTTTATGACCCGGTGGCACCTGAGCCATTAAACCAAAATGGAACTCTTCAGCAATACCCGCTTCAAGCAAAATATCACCCGCGCGAGATTCAGCGCTGTAACCGTCCATTTCAGCGAATTCAACTTCAAGGTTCGCTACCGTCATGCCGTCATCTTCCGACATATGCGGCAAAGCATACATGCGATCGCGTTCTTGCTTAACTTCCCAAAGCGCCTTATCACCCATGATCACAGCATCAATGACACTGTATTCTTCAAAGGCAAACTGATCTTGACTCAAGGTACCTAGCTTCTCACCTGGAGTAAGAGAAACGTTGCCAGACGTTGGCGCAAGCTCACCACTTAGAATTTTCATGAATGTTGATTTACCGCAACCATTGGCACCAATCAAACCATAGCGATGGCCATTACCAAATTTTGCTGAGATGTTTTCAAACAAAGGCTCAGCGCCGAATTGCATTGTAATATTAGCGGTAGATAACAAAGGGATTTTTCCTAGAAGAAACAGAAGGTATGAAGAACGCAGAGAAAGAGGCGTACACACATAAGAATTGCGCGCATGATAAAGAGTTAATGGCGATTTGTCGAGGACAGCCGCAAGTTAATTGATTAAAAAACGCTCAACTCAGATCTCTCACTTTCAAGATAGAAGCAGCAAACACTGAACTAACCGTTGATTAAAAAGAAATTAACACCATTCTCACCCCTACCCGTCAAGAAACACCCACAAATGAATGGCAACTAAAAAGCAGGTTCGCCTATCAATATTTAGGGGTAGTTGCTAAGCATTTGAAAAATATAAGAAATATGGCTGAGATAAATGAGTCTTAGATTAAGCGACACTGGGCATTACTTGATATCAAATTGACAAAAGCGACAGCTGAATATAGTGTTGTTTAAATTATTAACAGGGATAGTGCTATGATCTTAAAGGAATTTTCCTCTTGTTCGCCTTTCCCAGATATAAGGGTTTATGCGACATGCTGTCGCATAAACCGCTGTTAGCCATGTGCTGGTGTATTTAAATTGGAACTAATAGGTAGAATGAAAGTATATTTTTATATTGGATTAAGTGTTTTAAGCATTCTGAGTGGCTGTAGCAATATAAGTGAAAACCCAAGACCTAGGGTAACTATCTCTTCATGCACTGACTTAGATCACCCACAAAATGAATTTTTAAAAGATAAATTTGTTGAGTGCCAATCTAGAAATAATATTAATTTTCAAGCCATATATCAGTCTGAATTAAGTAATAATAAAAACTTAGAAGTGGAATTTACTCGTTCGGTATGCGTGGATAATTTTGGAAAGGTGGAGTCGGTTAAGAAAACTAGTGAAGAAATCGACTCTAAATTGACTCTTATGATGAGTGCATATTTAAAATATATAATTTATCCACAATCTCGTGATGGCGGGTGCTTTTCACAAAAATTTGAATTTAAGCTAAATGAATATGAGAATATGCCATTAGCTCATAATGAGAAGCTAAGAAATCATCATTTCGAATATAAATGGGCTAACAATGCCATGTATGGGATGCCCCATAATGGCGGGCGTTATGATTCAAATTGAATTATGAAAAATTATCAGGAAATATTAGTTGAGTGTTGGTATGACCAAGTTGATCTTGTATCGATCAAGCAGTGGGCTTACACGTACATTGAAAATAATGATGATATTCCTGAAGAGGTATTTGAATTACTTGACGCTGATAAATATCAATTTGAAAGCCTTCTCCTGAAATTGTCGAGAGTAATAGATTCTGGTTTTTCACCACAATCCATAAGTGCTGAAATCTTGGCAGCTAAGCACTTAATGAAAGTAGCTTCCAAGTATTTAAATGACAAAGCTACTCCAATGGATGTTTGTAGAGTCGTAGGTAAAATTGACGGTGGTTTCTTGGGTGCCGCTAGAGGACTGCCTGATGACGTTGCTTACTATCCTGATTGGCTAGGAAATCTCTATAATAGCTGTGATTGGTGCGATGATACTTGGACAAGTAGTAGCGCACCTCATTTAAAGAAAGACTTAGAGACTCAGATCGCGAATATAGGTAAATGGGTCGAAAGTCATAACAAGTCGCTGAAAGGCGACGCAAAAATACGCGCGCTTTAGCGAGGCGTTAGCTCTAAGGAGATTGTCACCATATGACTAAGATTTTTTTAACTATTACGATTTTATTTTTCAGCGGAATTACTATGGCCGATATAAATGCTGGAATTGAGTCATACAATAAAGGTAATTATTCAGTAGCTTATACTGAATTTGAAAATGCCTCTCAATCTGGAGACGCCTTTGGCCATCATCTACTAGCGAGCCTGTACTACCAAGGCCACGGTGTAGAAAAAAACATTCCAAAAGCTGTAAAGCTATTCGAACGAGCCACAAGCCAAGGGTACGCACCATCCCATGCCAATCTTGGTCTCATGTACCATTCAGGTGACGGGGTTGAGCCAAATTCAGAAAAGGCGCTGTTCCACTATAGTGAAGCTGCTAAAACTGGAGACTTTCAGTCTTCGTATAACCTCGGTCAAATATTCCGAAAAGGATGGCATGATGTTGATATATCTTATGAAAAAGCAGCTTCGTATTATCGTTTCGGTGCTGAATATGGCCACGTATCCAGTGTTAACGAATACGCATTGATGTTTGCGCAAGGCCAAGGGGTTTCAAACGATTTCGTCGAAGCGTATGCCTGGATGCAATACGCAGCAGAGCAGGGGAATCCATCGGCAGTAAAGAACTTAGCCCAGCTAGTAGAAATTATTGAAAATCAAGGGAAACTAAAGCAAGCAATGTCTAGGGCTACAGCTGTGAACGCACAAATTGCCGTGAAATCTACGGAGTAAGAGCTAACAAACGGCTGCATCGGACAAATTTCCGCTGTCACCTTTTGTGCAAAAACACGCACAAAAGCCGCCATCAAAAATTTGCTCGGTGAGCCGGGCGTTATGTGAATATTTAGTATGCTGATAACTTTATTTGAAATTGCTAAAACAATTATTATTTCTACACCCTTAGTCTTTTTAGCAACAATATTATATGTAAATTTGCTACTTGGTATCGCGAATGTATTTGGCGGGGGATTAAAGTTTATCTTAAGTATGTGCACATATGCTCTCTACAATGTTGTTATTGTCGCCCCCTTCTTGGTTCTATTATGGGATGTCCGAGAAGCTATCGCTGTAACCCACGCATATTGGCAAATTGTTATTGCATTCATTAGCTATTTTGCAGTGATGTACCCAAGCTTTAAGTACTTGTTTAAGACTAAAATTGAATCCCTTCAAAGGGCAGGATATTTTAAACAGTAAATTACAATCACATAACAAAGCCAGCCAATTCGCCAGCAAGCTGGCTGGACTCGTAAACTCGCCATTGCTGGCAGGCGTTATACGAAGGAAGAAGAATGAACGAAAATGAATTCTGGAACATCATAGGGAAATTGGATTGGGATCAATCAGGAGATGATGAAGGTGTAGTCGAGCCCGTCGTTGATGCTTTATCTAAAATGTCAGATGAGGATATCTTTCAATTTGAAGAGCTACTATCTCAAAAACTGTTTGCTCTAGATACAAAAGCACACGCCAAAGAAATTGGAGAAGATGCCTATATCAACGACGATGAGTATTTCTCACCTGATAGCTTTCTTTATTCAAGATGCATTGTGGTGGCAAATGGCAAAGAGCTATTCAATCATATATTACAAAATCCTAAAGAGTTTCCAAAAGACATGGAGTTTGAGGCAATACTTTACGTTGCCCAAGAAGCCTACGAACAAAAAAATGATAAAGAGTGGGGCTATGTATCTTCAACAGATTATGAGACTTATAAAAATGTCAGTGGTTGGCAGTAAAACGTATAACAAGCACAGGCAAATTCATTCCGCTACGCTCCATTGGACGCGCTTTGCGCGCCTTTGCTGTGGGCGTTATACGCAGGAAGGTTAATTTGAAGATTACATGGGAAGTCGAATTAAATAGCGCTGTATTTCCCCTTGTCAGAATCTTTCATTTCCTGTTCAAGCCGAGAGACTACAAAGAACGCATAAAGCATTGCCTTATTTTCGATAAAAAGAATCTTTCTTATCACAAAGGCAATGCCACTATATGGGAAATAGAATATATGAGGCTGGGGTATTTGGAATTACCAAAGGACCTATCTCCTAGCTCATTACTTGAAAATTCTTACGAAGTATTTGTGCACACAAATGATAATGATAAGTATGCTTTCGATAGTACACTTACTCCTGATAAGATTAATGAGTTGAAGTCAGAAATCGAACAAAGAGCAGGAAGCGTATAACAATGAGTTGGTGTTCGCACCTACGGTGCTGGGACGGTTACACTTCATTCGTTCCTCATTACGTTTCACCGCCCCACAACAAAAGCGTTAGCAGTCATGAATAAATCATCTCAAAAATTAAAAATGGGCTTTCGCTTAGGTATTTATACCAAAGAAGAAGTAGTAGATTGGGTTGTCGCTGAAATAGACCAATCTGACGAACCCAGTGATAAATTACTAGACCTATCCTTTGCTACGACTAAGGGAGTTCATGATATTTATTCTGCACTTTGTGATCTGGATGGATCGCCAGAAGAAGATGATGTTCTAATCGAAGTTCTCACTGAATTGGAAGCCCAACCTATAGAAAATATTGAGTTTTGCAGGGACTTAGCAATAAAACTTTATAGCTATTATGTAGATAAGAACTATGAGGTAAGTCAAAGATTAGCTGAAATTGGTTTTTTTGATGATGGATATGAATTGGCATTAAGAGGAATTGGGGAGACCATTGATGAATGGCATGCTAGGTTTAAGGAATTCTTAAATGAACTTAAAAACTGCTAACAATACATTGGTGAACGTCCCTACGGGACTGGGACGCTTACAGCGCCCCACAATATTGGCGTTAACTGTTTATGAGTATTAACATCGAAAAATTTATCGAATTAGCTCAAATACATGCTGATACAAATTACGGCAACCCAGCAAGTGTGAAGAAAGCGAACGTTGCCGCAGAAGCAATGAATGTTGTGGCTGTCGAATTCATTGAGGCTGGCCGCATAGAAGAACTATTAGGTTTAATTACTCATTCAACAGCTGGATCTTGGGTTGCATTTTCGGTGGCGGATCAGATTGGTATTAGCGCTGAGCAGAAAGATCGCTGTATCAGTAAAATTAAAGATTTAGCTGTAGGTTCTAGTTTAAGTTCAATGGGTGCAGAGTATTGGCTCAAAGAGCGTGGCTATGATCACAGTTAATCGGGTAGCCGGAGGTATCTAGCCTCCAGCCCCCACAACACCCTGCATGCGGATCCGCACAGGGCGTTTCACTTAGAATGGTGAAGCTTAATCCATCCATCGCGCAACGAATATAATCCCTCCGTTTTTAAATAAGCATTGGATAATGCCTGATTAATTCCCGGAGTTTTAGAGCTACGCCATGGGCCTTTACTCGTAATTCCACAAGCTACCGCAGCTTGAACGCGAACGCCCAGCTTCATTAAATTTCTTACTTTAGTACGTGGCTTTCGCCATTGTCGCCAGTAAGCCATTCTAACTCTGCGTCGGATCCAATGATCTACTCTTTAATAAAATCGCATACAAAGTTGATAGCAATTAGCCTTTGATACACGAAAATAATTAATCCAGCCTCGTAAATACTGGCTGGTTTTAAAGAGCTGATAGCGCATCGACACGCCCCAATTACGATTGGTTAATCGACGTACTTGCTCCTTAAATCGGTGCAGTGTTTTCGGATGAATTTGAATTCGCCCTGATCGAAAAGTGAAGCCCAGAAATTTACTTTCTGAGGTTTTCACAACTCGACTTTTATCACTGTTAACGATTAGTTTTAATCGACGCTCCAAGTAGTTCGAGATGCTTTTAAGGATACGTTCGCCTGCACGCTTACTTTTCACCAAAATAGTAAAGTCGTCAGCGTAGCGAGCAAACTTATGGCCTCGCTTCTCTAATTCTTTGTCGAGTGGATCCAACATAATATTTGCGAGCAGAGGTGAAAGAGGGCCACCTTGCGGAACGCCTTCACGACTTTCCTCAAAGTGATTCTTATTCATGATTCCAGCGCGCAAATATTTTGCGATCAATTTTAATAACTCTTTATCCTTCAGCTTGTAGCTTAAGTGAGTCATTAATAAATCATGATTTACTCGATCAAAGAATTTTGAGAGATCAACATCAACGGCAAAACGTCGGCCTTCCTTGATGATGCTTTGTACTTGTTTAGCGGCTTGCTGCCCATTTCTGTTCGGTCTGAATCCAAAACTATTATTGGAAAATTTAGGATCAAAAATAGGCGTGAGCCTCTTCTTTTAAAATGAGGGGGAGCAATCGCTTGCTGAATAACGCGGTCTTTAATCGTAGCCTCTTATCTACAAGCCGCAAGCTGACGAATACCACCGTCAGGCTTTTCAATTTCTACACGACGAACAGGGTCAGGTTTATAAATCCCTGATCTAAGTTCTTGCGTCACTTGTTCCCATTGACCAGATCTTACCCAGTCAGGCCTCTTTAATACTAGAGAGTTTCAATGGTCATGCCATCGATGCCAGCGGCTCCTTTGTTGGCTCGAACACGTTTCCAAGCGGCTTGAATATTTTCTCGCTGCAAGGTGCGTTCGAATAGATTTTCGCTAAAGGATGGCTGCAAGCTAAAATGCTGAGTCACGTCATTACCGGACGGTATTCGTGTGTTCAAATCTGACAAGGCTCCTCCTTTATTCTAAATGTTCAGGCCTTGATCGCCATGGATGGCGTGAATGCCGATATTGCAGGAGCAATATATCGGCCACCGTGTCCCAGCCATTACGCTGGGCATTTGGCTACTATGCCGTCTGCTGACTTCTGTTTAATCACCGATATAGTTACCTATATCAGCGCTATCGGTTTGACCGCCAAGGATGGCGGAAATGCAGATATTGCAGGAGCAATATATCTGCCATCGTATTTGCTCAAACAGCTTGATGAATTCTGTTTGCCAAGCCTGTTTAAATCAGTAGCTTAGAACTGTTTAGGTTTCCGATCGCATGCTAAGCAGATCTCCCCAGATAAGAGCATGAACTTTCCCTGCGCAAAGCTACCGCATCCTGCTCACGCCCCTTACCTACATCCATGTAGGCAACTGCATCATTTACGGTGGCCGTTAAGTCACATGGCTTCGTCGTCTTGTGCCAACTCGCCTCCAGCCTACGCCTCATATGATGTTCTTGTTCATCAGCTCGCAGTTTTGCTAGCGGCTTCCTCCGGACCTAACTTCGCAGTTAAGCCCTTGCCATTCGCTAGTAGTTAACATCTAATAGTGATATTAAAATCGCTAAGGATGGTGACCTTCCTACAGAGGACTTTCACCTCATTAGTTCATGCCCATGCTGGGCGTACACAATCAGTTGGTGCTTCAGCCCCTGCGTGGCTTGGACGCTTTTTCCGCTCGTGCCTCGCTACAAAACCGCCGCAAATGCAGGCGTTAAGCCTACAAAGGAAAATCACCATTGAGTAAGTATGTTGGCTGTATAATCAATGAGCTTGAAGAGTCAGAAGTTGTAGATAACGATTTTGGTTTGTTCGTGGTTTCATTAAATATTGACGACTCTGGTGAAATAACATCCACGGAGTCCATAGAACCAGTTGGTAAAATTGATGCCGATATCGACAGTGAAGAGTGTCTTTTTCATATAACGTCTAGCGAAAAGGCACTAACAATATCTGAGGCGTATGCGGAAATAGAAACGATTGATTCACGATTTTCACTTGTTTCTGCAATAGAGAAAAATTTTGACGGCTCGCGGGTAAGAATAGACAACCCAATAATTGGCTTTGGAGAAAACATAGATGAAAAACGATTCTTCATCGTGTGCAAGGCTTAACAAACACATCAGAAATCGCTCCACTTCGTTGCGCTGGACGTCGCTGACGCTCCGCCTTTTATGTGGGCGTTATGCAATCAAGTCATGGATTTAATCTTGAAAATAGAAGTTGATAAATTTAGGTTGTGGGCTTCAGAATATCCAGAGGACCATCGCTCTGGAGAGTGGGAGTGCGACTACGAAGATTGGCCTTCGCTTAACTCAGCATTTCTAAATTTTATTGAAAACAAAGTTCCTTCAGAGTTAACTGACGCTGAAATTACAGATCTAATTTACGTTATCGCTAGAGATAATGAGATGGAGGAATTAGTTGAAGATGTAGCGTTGAAAGAAGGACTTTTTAAACTACTAATACCTCATGTTATAAAATCAATAGAAAATGAGGCTAAATGGCAATTTGCGGTTGCTATAGGCGAAGGTACATTAAGTCACGCTATTGCAGAAGAAGCTTTACTTAGTCTGGTAAATGACGGTGATGAATATACTAGTAGGAGAGCTTTGCAAAGCCTCGGTAGAATAGGTGCTGAGCAAACAGAAAGACTCTGTATTAAGGCGTGGGATACAAATCATGAGTACCAACGAATCATGGCTCTATCTGTATTAAAAGAAATTGAGTCAAAAGAGTTATCACGCTATTTAGACCTTGCATTAATCGATGGCCGAAAATACGTTGTTAAAAATGCGAATGAGATAAAAAATGCATAATCGGGTAGCCGGAGGTATCTAACCTCCAGCCCCCACAACATCCTGCATGCGGATCCGCACAGGGCGTTTCACTTAGAATGGTGAAGCTTAATCCATCCATCGCGCAACGAATATAATCCCTCCGTTTTTAAATAAGCATTGGATAATGCCTGATTAATTCCCGGAGTTTTAGAGCTGCGCCATGGGCCTTTACTTGTAATGCCACAGCCAACGGCAACCTGAACGCGAACGCCTAGCCTCATTAAATTTCTTACTTTAGTACGCGGCTTTCGCCACTGTCGCCAATAAGCAATTCTCACTCTGCGTCGGATCCAATGATCTAGATCCATGCAAAGTTGATAGCAATTAGCGATACCAAAATAATTAATCCAGCCTCGTAAATACTGGCTGGTTTTAAAGAGCTGATAGCGCATCGACACGCCCCAATTACGATTGGTTAATCGACGTACTTGCTCCTTAAATCGGTGCAGTGCTTTCGGATGAATTTGAATTCCTCCTGATCGAAAAGACTCTTGTATATAAATCGGCCTAGAAATTTACTTTCTGAAGTTTTCACAACTCGACTTTTATCACTATTAACGATTAATTTTAATCGACGCTCCAAGTAGTTCGAGATGCTTTTAAGGATACGTTCGCCTGCACGCTTACTTTTCACCAAAATAGTAAAGTCGTCAGCGTAGCGAGCAAACTTATGGCCTCGCTTCTCTAATTCTTTGTCGAGTGGATCCAACATAATATTTGCGAGCAGAGGTGAAAGAGGGCCACTTTGTGGAACGCCTTCACGACTTTCCTCAAAGTGATTCTTATTCCCCTTTCTATTTAAAAGAGCTCCAGCGCGCAAATATTTTGCGATCAATTTCAATAACTCTTTATCCTTCAGCTTATAGCTTAGGTGGGTCATTAATAAATCATGATTTACTCGATAAGAATCAGGGATGGTTTGAATCCAGAAAATGTAGGATCAAAAATAGGCGTGAGCCTCTTCTTTTAAAATGAGGGGGAGCAATCGCTTGCTGAATGACGCGGTCTTTAATCGTAGCCTCTTATCTACAAGCCGCAAGCTGACGAATACCACCGTCAGGCTTTTCAATTTCTACACGACGAACAGGATCAGGTTTATAAATTCCTGATCTGAGTTCTTGCGTCACTTGTTCCCATTGACCAGATCTTACCCAGTCAGGAAACTTTTCAATGGTCATGCCATCGATGCCAGCGGCTCCTTTGTTGGCTCGAACACGTTTCCAAGCAGCTTGAATATTTTCTCGCTGCAAGGTGCGTTCGAATAGATTTTCGCTAAAGGATGGCTGCAAGCAAAAATGCTGAGTCACGTCATTACCGGACGGTATTCGTGTGTTCAAATCTGACAAGGCTCCTCCTTTATTCTAAATGTTCAGGCCTTGATCGCCATGGATGGCGTGAATGCCGATATTGCAGGAGCAATATATCGGCCACCGTGTCCCAGCCATTACGCTGGACATTTGGCTACTATGCCGTCTGCTGACTTCTGCTTAATCACCGATATAGTTACCCATATCAGCGCTATCGGTTTGACCGCCAAGGATGGCGGAAATGCAGATATTGCAGGAGCAATATATCTGCCATCATATTTGCTCAAACAGCCTGATGAATTCTGTTTGCCAAGCCTGTTTAAATCAGTAGCTTAGAACTGTTTAGGTTTCCGATCGCATGTTAAGCAGATCTCCCCAGATAAGAACATGAACTTTCCCTGCGCAAAGCTACCGCATCCTGCTCACGCCCCTTACCTACATCCATGTAGGCAACTGCATCATTTACGGTGGCCGTTAAGTCACATGGCTTCGTCGTCTTGTGCCAACTCGCCTCCAGCCTACGCCTCATATGATGTTCTTGTTCATCAGCTCGCAGTTTTGCTAGCGGCTTCCTCCGGACCTAACTTCGCAGTTAAGCCCTTGCCATTCGCTAGTAGTTAACATCTAATAGTGATATTAAAATCGCTAAGGATGGTGACCTTCCTACAGAGGACTTTCACCTCATTAGTTCATGCCCATGCTGGGCGTACACAAATGAGACGAGCCATGTACGGGATTAACCCGTAATGGCAGGCGTTAGTAGCTAATTATGATTAATTTTAAATGAAAAAGTTTTTTTCAGTTCTGACTGCTTTAGTGTTAATGGCAACTGCCTTAGTGGTAGCAGAAATATATGGTGCAAGTTCTTTTGTCGAGACCTGTGGTGATTTTGTGGATCAACCCGTTAGTGAAGTAACGTGGAAACATGCGAAAACTGATGGAGTGATTAGGGTCTATCAAGATAATCTTCTGCTGTCAGATAGATTCTGTTCTCTTAATCATTCGAATGGGATTATTGTAAATGCTACTTGGAAATGACAAAGCTACTAACAATACGTTCAAATGCGTTCCGGCCAAAAAGACGGCTTCCACTAGAAGTGCTAGACGCACGCCCTTTAGCTAAGCGTTCAATATAAAAACACTATGCAGAAATTAGATAACTGGGGGCAGAGTATTCTCCTCCCTACGAAAGAAGAATGGGCAGTATTACTTCGAGAGAAGAAGTACAATGGATATGACCTAGGAAGAGTTGTCTGCGAGTCTGCTGAAAGAGATTTGATAGACTTCGAATTAAACTCAGATGTAGTATTAGCCTTAGTTGATCATCCAGGAAGATATTTATACCTTCGCTTGCTTAATATCGATGGTGTTCTATATCGAGTTCATTTTGAGGATGTAATCTGTGAGCACTGCAATAAGAGAAGCGGAATGTCGGCAACAGCAGACTTTGTATCTTATGCAGGTGCCAAGAGAGCGGATGACGCTAGGCAAGAAATGTTAAAGCTACCTGTAATGAGCTGCAAAAATTGCGGCGGAAAATTAAATATGCGGAAAACGTTATGGTTTGCGCAACATTGAATCGGGTAGCCGGAGGCATCTAACCTCCAGCCCCCACAACACCCTGCATGCCCTACTAATCTAAATGGGCACAGGGCGTTTCCCTTAGAATGGTGAAGCTACTCTTAACTTAGAAAGCATCCATCGCGCAACGAATATAATCCCTCAGTTTTCAAATAAGCATTTGATAATGCTTGATTCTCTTTATTGAAAGATTCCCGGAGTTTTAGAGCTACACCATGGGCCTTCGCCTCGTGGTGCCTACTTTTGGTACTCGTAATTTTACACCCAACTGCAACCTGAGCGCGAACGCCTAGCCTCATTACTGTTTTATAAATCAAAGGTCTTACTTTAGTACGCGGCTTTCGCCACTGTCGCATCTCTCTAATAAAAAGCGTGCCATTCTAACTCTGCGTCGAATCTAATGATCTACTCTTTAATTAAAATCGGCATACAAAGTTGATAGCAATTGGCCCTCTCGTTATATAACAGCAGAAAATAATTAATCCAGCCTCGTAAATACTGGCTGGTTTTAAAGAGCTGGTGGCGCATATTTTTTTATATAAATAGGGCCCCAGTTACGATTGGTTAAACGACGTACTTGTTCCTTAAATCGATGCAGTGTTTTTGGATGAATTTGAATTCCTCCTGATCGAAAAGACTCTTGTATATAAATCGGCCTAGAAATTTACTTTCTGAAGTTTTCACAACTCGACTTTTATCACTGTTAACGATTAATTTTAGTCGACGCTCTAAGTAATTAGAAATGCTGTTGAGGATGCGTTCACCTGCACGCTTACTTTTCACCAGAATGGTAAAGTCGTCAGCGTAGCGAGCGAATTTATGTCCTCGTTTTTCTAATTCTTTGTCGAGCGGATCGAGCATGATATTCGCAAGCAGGGGCGAAAGAGGCCCACCTTGTGGAACGCCTTCACGGCTTTCTACAAAGTGGTTATTATTCCCCTCTCTTTTTAAAAGAACTCCTGCGCGCAAATATTTAGCGATCAATTTTAATAGCTCTTTATCCTTCAGCTTATAGCTTAGGTGCGTCATTAATAAATCATGATTTACTCGATAATAACCAGGGATGGTTTGAATGCAGAAAATGCAGGATCAAAAATAGGCGTGAGCCTCTTCTTTTAAAATGAGGGGGAGCAATCGCTTACTGAATAACGCGGTCTTTAATCGTAGCCTCTTATCTACAAGCCGCAAGCTGACGAGTACCACCGTCAGGCTTTTCAATTTCTACACGACGAACAGGATCAGGTTTATAAATTCCTGATCTGAGTTCTTGCGTCACTCGTTCCCATTGACCAGATCTTACCCAGTCAGGCCTCTTTAATACTAGAGAGTTTCAATAGTCATGCCATCGATGCCAGCGGCTCCTTTGTTGGCTCGAACACGTTTCCAAGCAGCTTGAATATTTTCTCGCTGTAAGGTGCGTTCGAATAGATTTTCGCTACCAACATGATGAATTCTGTTTGCCAAGCCTGTTTAAATCAGTAGCTTAGAACTGTTTAAGTTTCCGATCGCCGTCTCTTTATTTTGAAAGCAGTAGATCTCCCCACTCTTTATTAATAGAAAGGGGAACATGAACTTTCCCTGCGCAAAGCTACCGCGTCCTGCTCACGCCCCTTACCTACATCCATGTAGGCAACTGCATCATTTACGGTGGCCCTACTCCCTAATAAACAGCAGCACATGGCTTCGTCGTCTTGTGCCCTGAATTTAATTAAAGAGTGCCTCCAGCCTACGCCTCATATGATTTTCTTGTTCATCAGCTCGCCTGATTTTATTAGTAGTGCTAGCGGCATCCCAGCCGTTGCAGGTATTCACGGCGCTACGCCCTCCAGACCTCAACTTCGCAGTTAAGCCCTTGCCATTCGCTAGTAGTTAACATCTAATAGTGATATTAAAATCGCTAAGGATGGTGACCTTCCTACAGAGGACTTTCACCTCATTAGTTCATGCCCATGCTGGGCGTACACAAGAACCAGCAATCTGACTCCGCAATCTGTCACGTTTTTTTCTGTGCAAAAAGACGTGCCAGCTTGCTACGCAGTTGTGGTTAGCGTTAAGTTCTTGGGAGACATTGATGATTATCAGGAAGATGGAAGAGAAGGACCTTGAAGCTGCAAGTGAAATTTGCATGGATTCTTTTTTGCAGTCTGTTGCAAGTACATTGTCTGATGAGGGGATTACAACCTTTTCGAATATCGCTGCGCGCGATGCATTCCTCGACAGGATGAGAGGCGATAACTTGATGCTGGTTGCTGAGAACAACGAAAATGTCGAGGGCGTCATCGAGCTAAAGGAAGGTCGCCATGTTGCGATGCTTTTTATTCGGCCAAAATCACAGAAAAGTGGTATTGGAAGAAAGCTGCTTATATCCGCCTTAAATCATGCGAAGGTTGAAACTGTTACCGTCAGCGCGTCGCTATCTTCAGTGGCGGCTTATGAAAATTATGGGTTTGAGCTTAGTGGCGAAGTGGCCGAATCGGCAGGCTTGGTTTATCAGCCTATGAAGCTCAAACTTAACAAGGCAATGCACGCGACAAGTGCGTGATTGCGACGTTAAGGCCTAATGTTGGCCGTAGTGTCCACCGATAGCAAAAACGTAAAGATAGTCATCATCAAACTTGTATACTAATCTATCTTTCTGGCTAATCCTTCTGGACCATAGACCTGTCAAATTATGCTTTAAAGGTTCTGGTTTGCCAGTTCCTTCAGTTGGATTGCCTCTTAGCATTTCCTTAAGTTGGCGCCGCAGAACTTTATGAAGTTTTTGGTCTTTTTCTCGTAAGTTTTCATATTCTTGCCAAGTATTTCCTTCAAAGACCAATGATCTCATCCAGTTCCTCCTTGGTAGGTTTATATCCATCATTTTTACTATGTGACTTGGCTGATTCTGCAATTTGTTCCATCAAATTGGTATTTTGTAAAACATATAATGTTTCTTGCTCTCTGTCCCAATCATCTGCACTAATGACAACAAAGTCTTCACCACTGCGTCGTGTAACTTTCATAGGCATATGGTTTATGACAACTTTCTCAACAAAGCTTTTTAGGTTGTCTCTAAATTTGTTTACACTTACACTTTCCATATATTCACCATTATTAATAGTACGGTAACTCCGTACACTATAGAATTAAAGCCTTAACAAGTCAATCTTGCAGATCTTCGTTTACTGTCGAATTTGTTCCATCGTCTGA
>CAWKOX010000004.1:0-166853 GCA_963851095.1 uncultured Gammaproteobacteria bacterium
GGGTAGCCGGAGGTATCTAACCTCCAGCCCCCACAACACCCTGCATGCGGATCCGCACAGGGCGTTTCACTTAGAATGGTGAAGCTTAATCCATCCATCGCGCAACGAATATAACCCTTCAGTTTTCAAATAAGCATTTGATAATGCCTGATTAATCCCCGGAGTTTTAGAGCTGCGCCATGGGCCTTTACTTGTAATGCCACAGCCAACGGCAACCTGAACGCGAACGCCTAGCCTCATTAAATTTCTTACTTTAGTACGCGGCTTTCGCCACTGTCGCCAATAAGCCATTCTCACTCTGCGTCGGATCCAATGATCTAGATCCATGCAAAGTTGATAGCAATTAGCGATACCAAAATAATTAATCCAGCCTCGTAAATACTGACTGGTTTTAAAGAGTTGATAGCGCATCGACACGCCCCAGTTACGGTTAGTTAAACGACGTACTTGTTCCTTAAATCGATGCAGTGTTTTTGGATGAATTTGAATTCGTCCTGATCGAAAAGTGAAACCAAGAAATTTACTTTCTGAAGTTTTAACTACTCGACTTTTATCACTGTTAACGATTAATTTTAATCGACGCTCTAAGTAGTTAGAAATGCTGTTGAGGATGCGTTCGCCAGCACGCTTACTTTTCACCAAGATGGTAAAGTCGTCAGCGTAGCGAGCAAACTTATGACCACGTTTCTCTAATTCTTTGTCGAGCGGGTCTAACATAATATTCGCGAGTAGAGGTGAAAGTGGGCCACCTTGCGGAACGCCTTCACGACTTTCCTCAAAGTGATTCTTATTCATGATTCCAGCGCGCAAATATTTTGCGATCAATTTTAATAACTCTTTATCCTTCAGCTTGTAGCTTAAGTGAGTCATTAATAAATCATGATTTACTCGATCAAAGAATTTTGAGAGATCAACATCAACGGCAAAACGTCGGCCTTCCTTGATGATGCTTTGTACTCTTCCTTTAGCTAAAGAGTGCGGCTTGCTGCCCATTTCTGTTCGGTCTGAATCCAAAACTATTATTGGAAAATGTAGGATCAAAAATAGGCGTGAGCCTCTTCTTTTAAAATGAGGGGGAGCAATCGCTTGCTGAATAACGCGGTCTTTAATCGTAGCCTCTTATCTACAAGCCGCAAGCTGACGAGTACCACCGTCAGGCTTTTCAATTTCTACACGACGAACAGGATCAGGTTTATAAATTCCTGATCTGAGTTCTTGCGTCACTTGTTCCCATTGACCAGATCTTACCCAGTCAGGCCTCTTTAATACTAGAGAGTTTCAATGGTCATGCCATCGATGCCAGCGGCTCCTTTGTTGGCTCGAACACGTTTCCACGCGGCTTGAATATTTTCTCGCTGTAAGGTGCGTTCGAATAGATTTTCGCTAAAGGATGGCTGCAAGCTAAAATGCTGAGTCACGTCATTACCGGACGGTATTCGTGTGTTCAAATCTGACAAGGCTCCTCCTTTATTCTAAATGTTCAGGCCTTGATCGCCATGGATGGCGTGAATGCCGATATTGCAGGAGCAATATATCGGCCACCGTGTCCCAGCCATTACGCTGGGCATTTGGCTACTATGCCGTCTGCTGACTTCTGCTTAATCACCGATATAGTTACCTATATCAGCGCTATCGGTTTCATCGTATTTGCTCAAACAGTTTGATGAATTCTGTTTGCCAAGCCTGTTTAAATCAGTAGCTTAGAACTGTTTAAGTTTCCGATCGCATGTTAAGCAGATCTCCCCAGATAAGAACATGAACTTTCCCTGCGCAAAGCTACCGCATCCTGCTCACGCCCCTTACCTACATCCATGTAGGCAACTGCATCATTTACGGTGGCCGTTAGAGTCACATGGCTTCGTCGTCTTGTGCCAACTCGCCTCCAGCCTACGCCTCATATGATGTTCTTGTTCATCAGCTCGCAGTTTTGCTAGCGGCTTCCTCCGGACCTAACTTCGCAGTTAAGCCCTTGCCATTCGCTAGTAGTTAACATCTAATAGTGATATTAAAATCGCTAAGGATGGTGACCTTCCTACAGAGGACTTTCACCTCATTAGTTCATGCCCATGCTGGGCGTACACAAGTTGCTCAAAGAGGAACGTTAGAAGGCTTTAGATGAAGATAGCAATATTCACATTATTACTTCTATCATCCTTTTCCATACAGGCAAAGGAAACCTGCGCCTATTTCGCAAAAGTGACCCCAGAAAATCCATACCCCGAATGGCAACCATATGAAAACTGTGCCAACTACAAAGGTGGTAATCTAAAAATTAAGACAACTCACCAAGGCAGCATTGCTTTTGGTTCTTCTGGCTTAGCTCCATTTTGGGCTTCAAGACAATACTTCTACATTAAAAACAACGGTGATTTTCTTCCTGTAATACCTTATGACAATGGTGCAGATAGCTATCGTGAGGGTTTTGTCCGCACTATGGTTAATTCAAAAATTGCTTACTATGATCAAAACTTTAAAATGGTTATCCCACCTAAATATAACTGGGGCTGGCCATTCTATAATGGTCGTGCA
The DNA here is from genome assembly GCA_963851095.1 of uncultured Gammaproteobacteria bacterium. Lineage (GTDB taxonomy): Bacteria > Pseudomonadota > Gammaproteobacteria > Pseudomonadales > Oceanobacteraceae > Oleispira. The sequence goes on from CAWKOX010000004.1 coordinate 2,530, forward strand.
TTAGTTTGCTCTGGCTGTAAAATCGGAGAGCCAGATTGCGACGGCCATAAACCTGTAGAGGGCGGCTTATGGGGCTACATTGACAAAGCGGGCAACGAAGTTGTGCCTGTTAAATATAAAAAACATGAGGTTCCCGAATGAGTCTTCTAATCGGGGAGCTGGAGGTATCTAACCTCCACAACACCCTGCATGCCCTACTCATCTAAATAAGCACAGGGCGTTTCACTTAGAATGGTGAAGCTACTCTTAACTTAGAAAGCATCCATCGCGTAACGAATATAATCCCTCAGCTTTTAAATATGCATTTGATAATGCCTGGTTCTCTTTATTGAAAGATTTCCGGAGTTTTAGAGCTACGCCATGGGCCTTCGCCTCGTGGTGCCTACTTTTGGTACTCGTAATGCTACAGCCGTAACTTGAACGCGAACGCCTAGTCTCATTACTATTCTATAATTCGAAAGTCTGACTTTAGAGTGCACCAATCTTAGTTAAATAAAGCCTACTACCTCCCCATCGTAGGTTCTTGTTCATTAGATCACCTGATTTTTACCAGTAGTGTTAGCGCTACGCCCTCCGGACCCGACTTCGCAGTTAAGCCCTTGCCATTCGCGAGTAGTTAACATCTAATAACGATATTAAATCACTAAAGATGGTGAGCTTCCTACAGAGGACTTTCACCTCATTAGTTCATGCCCATGCTGGGCGTACACAAGTTGGTTAGCAAAGCGCTATAAGCCAAAGGAGTCGGCACGGTGCACCACATAATGTTTGATATTGATGGAACACTTATTGAATCATACGATTTTGACTCGGAGTGTTTATCTGAGGCTGTTCAAGAAGTTACTGGTTATGATATAGACACTAACTGGGCTCGCTATAAACATGTTACAGATGCAGGAATTCTACGAGAGTTTTTTGAAGAAAATAGCATTGATAACAAAGAAATTATTGCTGGAAGAATTAAGTCAGCATTTATAGAGAAAATACAAGCGAGGATTGAAAAACAATCAATCTCCGAAATTTCTGGCGCTTCAAAATTTATAGATAAATTAAAAGCGCTAGATAATGTTATAATTTCATTTGCAACTGGTGGTTGGTATGAGAGTGCAATTATAAAACTACAGTCTGCTGGCATAGATATTTCAAATATATCAATAGCGTCATCAAATGATCATCACTCCAGAATAGAGATTATGAAAATTGCTGAAAAAAGAGCAATTAAAAGATCAGATCTAGCTTTTACATATTTTGGTGATGGAAGTTGGGATTTGAAAGCTTGCAAGGAGCTAGGTGTTAACTTTGTTCTAGTTGGTGATAGGCTCGAACATAACCAGTCAATCATAGATTTTAAAAAACAACGTGTGGCTTTTTCGTATATTGGCTTATAATCAGATAGCCAGAGATATCTAACCTCCAGCCACCCTACAATGCCCTACTAATCTAAATGGGCACAGGACGTTCCACTTAGAATGGTGAAGCTTCTTTTAATCTAAAAAGCATCCATCGCGCAACGAACATGATCCTTCAATGTTTAAATACGCATTTGATAATGCCTGCTTCTCTTTATTGAAAGATTCCCGAAGTTCTAGGGCCGCGCCATGGGCCTCCGCCTCATAGTATACGCTTGATGATCAGCTAACGTCGCAGTTAAGCCCTTGCCATTCGCGAGTAGTTAACATCTAATAACGATATTAAATCGCTAATGATGGTGATCTTCCTACAGAGGACTTTCACCTCATTAGCTCATGTCCATTCAGGGCGTACGCAAGCGTATGCTGTTGGACTGATTTTCCATTGCGCTCAAAACAGCCGAAAATGTAAGCATTTTGCATACGTTCTGAATAATGAGAATGTTATTCTCAACCATAAAAGGAATCACTGATATGAATTATGAAAGTTTTTCTTCTATAGCATTTTCCAGAAAGGTTATGCCTAGTGCTATAAGAGTGAGTTTGCTTGTAGGCACGGTTCTAGCTTTTATAAATCACGGTGAAAAAATACTGGTTATGTCTTTAACGGCTGAAGATACGTTCAGAATAGTGCTTACTTATATTGTACCTTATAGTGTATCTACATGGTCAGCAGTAAAGGCTATAAGATCAACACGAGTTCAAACAGATAACGAATAAGTATTAGTCAATGATGAAAAAAATAATCACCTTCTGAAACCATTTCGTCCAGTTCAGGAGATGTGACGGGAGGAACAACTGGCTTAGGTATCAATGCTCGATACTATTTTACTGAAGCGTTAACTCAAGATATTTATATACATACCTCTTATGTAACCGGCACGGGTGACGTTTCAAATGCTGTGAATTATCTAGAAGTTGATGCTAGTAGTATCAATCTTACCTTTGGTAAAACATGGATGTGGGATAACTTTAATCTTGATAGTTCCATTGGCATACGCTCTATGTCTGTTGGTTATGCCTTTTAAAGGTAAACTATAGAGCATTATCCTGAGTCTGTATGAAACTGTCCTCACATAAACCGCAGATTCAACTAACAAGTGCGACTCATTAAAAGAAAGCAATTATGCCATTACCACCCTGCCCTAAATGCAGTTCTGAATTCGTTTACCAAGACCAAAGTTTGCTCATCTGCCCAGAATGCGCCCATGAGTGGAATCCATCGGAGCCTGAAGATGAGGCGTATATCGTTAAAGATTCAAATGGCACGCCGTTAAATGAAGGTGATAAGATCACCATGATTAAAGACCTTAAAATTAAAGCGAGTTCTCAAGTTCTTAAAGTCGGAACCAAGGCCGTGATCAAACGCATCGTTGAAGGTAAAGATCACCAGCTCGATTGCAAAGTCGATGGCGCCGGTGAAATGATGATTACCGCAAAATTTGTTAAAAGAGCCTAAAGCTCCCTTTTGAACAACCTAATAGTTCGGTTTATCTCTAGCCAGTTTGAATTTGAACCTATACAGGCTCAAATTTAAACTGGGGCTCTAAACGGCTTACGCCTAAACCATTCATTTTCTGCACTTTAATCTGCACTGGAATTCGCTCTTTCATCGCTTCGATGTGGCTGATTACTCCAATCATTTTTCCCGAAGCATTCAACTGATCTAGCGCGTTTAAAGCGGTATCTAAGGTCTCACTATCTAGCGTACCAAAACCTTCATCTAAGAATAAGGATTCGATACTGGTCTTATGGCTGACCAAGTCTGATAACGCTAACGCTAGGGCCAAACTCACCAAGAAGCCTTCTCCACCCGATAAGGTTTTGGTATCGCGTACATTGTCCCCTTGCCAGGTATCTAATACTTGTAATTCAAGGGCTTCAGATTGCTTACGCTGCAGTAAATAGCGACCGTGCAAGCGGTCTAACTGACGATTCGCCAAATACACGAGGTGATCTAGGGTTAAGCCTTGAGCAAAGCGTCTGAATTTATCACCCTTTTGTGAGCCAATTAGGCTGTGTAAGTAGGTAATATCATCATAGTCTTGTCGTGCCACATCTATTTGATTGAATAGTTCAGCTTGCTGTTCGCGCTTTTGTTGATCACTTGCCAGTAAATGCCTTACTTCACCTTGGGCTTGGGCATGATGTTTTAAATTTTGCTGCAGGTTTTGAATGCTTGCTTCAATTCCTTCTAGCGCTGACAGCTCATCAAACTGCTTATCGAACTGCTGATCAGCAGACTCTTCGCTAAGCTGTTGGTTAAACTTCTCTAGAGACAGCTCGGGCTGATTTTCTTTTAGAGCTTGATGTTCTAATTTCGACTGATCTAGCAACGTCGTAAAGTGGGCTGTGCGTTCTTTTAAATCTTGCTCTAGCGCTAGCAAGACTTCTTTTTGCTTTGGTTCCAACAGAGCTGCTATAAACGCCTCTTCGCTTTCAAAGCAACTGGCTTGTAGCAAGCTTTGCCATTGCTGGTATTTGTCTGAAAAAGCCGTTTCAAAACTGTCTAATTGCTTTTGTGTAAGTTCTATTTGTGCCAATGTGCTTTGTAATGCTTGTTCAGCCTGTTGACGCGCCATTAAGCTTTCTTTCATCTGCTTTTCTTTTTGCCCAAGCAATTCTTTAGCATGGGCTCGAGCGTGATTAGCATCGGGGTTTGGCAGTAAGCTAAGACGTTTATCACGTAACTGCGCTAGATGAGTTTCATGCTCATTATAGGCTTGAATTTGTTGTGAGAGTTTAGACTGCTCTTGCTCACAATATTGCTGAGCTTGGCTTATTTTCTGACGCAGCAGCTCTGTTGCTTGAGTTAATCGTTGCTCAGAATCTTTTTGTTTTTTCCATTCTTCAAAAGCCTGAGTTTGATAATTAAGCCAATCCGTTAACTGATGGATTTCTGGTAACGATAAACCACACTCGTTAAGTTGATCATTTAATGTCTGTAACAATTCAGACAGTTCAGTATTTATGGCTACTTGCTGCTGACTTTCACGATCAATATGTTGAATCAGTTTGTCTTGCTGTTGCTGTAATAAAACTAAATTTTTCTCTTCAGCTTCAAGCAGCTGCTGTTGATTTTTAATCGTTACAAGTGCTTGCTGATAATCTGCAGAATCTTGTTTTAGTTTTTCAGCCTGCTCTTTTAACTGCTGTTGTGTATTCGTGAGGTTAATTTTTCGCTGCTCAGTTTCAGACACATTCAGTGCCTGATATAACTCAACCTTAGGATGTTCAAGCGAGCCACATAAAGGACATTCTTGATTTTTTTGTAACTGGTTACGCTGCTGAGTTAAATCAATAATCTTGCGCTCTTGATCCAGCATAACGTCGACATCTTTTAGCTGCTGGGCATACTCTGCATATTGCTTACGAAACTCTACTAACGTTTGCTCTGCATCTAAATGCGGTAATAACTGCTGTGCAATGATCCCCTGCAACATTTCGGCATGCGCTTGTGTTTGAGCCTTTTGATTGGCTTTTTGAACAATACTCTTATTTAAATCAGTGGCCTGCTGCTCAGCGATAGCCCTATCTTTTTGCAACTGCAATAGAGACTGATTAATTTTTTGGCTATTGTTTTGCAGAGGCTCAATGCGGATGATTTGATTTTTCCAAACCGGCAGTTGATACGAAATTTTCTCCGCCTGCGGGTGACGGGTTAAATACGATTGGCAAGCGACTAGAGTATTTTGTTCAATGTCTAAATCATTTTTAAGTTGAGAGATTCTCTGTTGATCAGTTGACTGTTTTTGCTTAAAGAGTTCAATGTCTTGCTGCTCTTTTATCAAGCTGTTCGCTAATTGCTGTATTTCTACATCCAGCGGCAAGACGGCGGTATTCAATAACGTTTCAAAAGCTTGAAAATTGTTTTTCTCTAGGTTGTACCCTGTTTCTTTTTCAGATGCGATATTAGATAGGCTTAGTACGCTCGCCTCTTCTGACTTTTTATTATCACTCAATAACGCCAGCTGTTCTTTACACTGGTTTAATGAGGCACTGGCTTGTTGTAATAGCTGATGACTCGGCTGTAGTTTTTCTGCAGGCTCTGATTGTTTTAAACGTAATAAATTTTCTGTTTGTGCTTCTCGTTCTTGCCGAACTTGCGCTAACTGCTGATCTAATTGTTTCTGACTCTGCTGATTTTTATCACAAGCGAAAAGCCACTGTTGCAATGCTTGCAATTGCTTTAATTCAGCTTCAGCTCCTTGCACCGTCACTAACATTTCTTTTTGTTGTTCATGTAACTCAACAACTTGTTCTTCGGTTAATAACTCCACCCCTTCAGAGCGAGCGACTAACTGCGCTAATGCATTTTTACTATCGCTGAATTTTTGATGTACGCGCTCTGAAATCTGGCCGTAAATTTCAGTACCTGTGAGTTCTTCTAATAACTCTGCTCGCTCATTAGCTGCGGCATTTAGAAAGGCGGCGAACTGTCCTTGCGATAACATCATCGACTTTGTAAAACGCGCAAAATCTAAACCGGTAAGGGTCTCAATCAGAGCGCTCATTTTTTTAACTTGCGAAGCGAGTATTTTTCCATCGCTTATTTGCACCAACTCAACCACTGAGTCTTGTAAATTACCATCCACTTTATTGCGCGAACGGCGCTGACTCCAAAAAGCACGATAGCCAATGCCTTTAACCTCAAACTCAACCTCGGCTAAGCAGTCAGCGGTACCGCGTGTCATTAATTCGTTGGTATTTTTATTGATGCTGCCCAAGCGTGGAGTTTGCTGATACAGGGCAACACAAATCGCATCCAGTAAGGTTGTTTTACCAGCGCCCGTTGGCCCTGTAATGGCAAATACGCCGTTATCGACAAAAGGAGGCTGAGTGAAATCTATTTTCCACTCGCCTTGCAGTGAGTTAATATTTTTAAAACGAACGCTATTAATCTTCATCATTCAGCTCCGTTTTTAGTTCATCAACAATACGGGTAAATGCTATTTTTAATCGCGACAAACGTTCTTTTTCATCTTCCGTTTCGAATATTTCACTGGCGAGCCTACGATCGAATACATCTTCTGGGCTTAATTCAGCCAATAGTTCTTTATCTTCACGTTCGATGCGCTGTTGCTGTTGTTTACGTGCTCGCCTTAATTGCAAGATTTCAACGTTCATATCGGCAGTCAGGGTTTGTAAACGCTGCTGTAAGTCATTTAAATAATCTTGAGTATCCACCTCGATGGAAAGCCAGGTTGGCAACTGACAATCTTCATTCTCATCGATAGCATCGCTTGTAAATTGGGCAAGTTGTTGTTCAATACTATTAAGATCGCCTTTAATTACCTGCATCGGCTGAAAGAGTGGCACGGTTAGTGACTCAACTTGGTTTAATTTCCCATCTTTGAAATCCACTAATAAAACTTCTTTTTTGGAACTGGTAGGATCAGAGCCCAACTCATCAAAACTTAATGGGATAGGTGATCCGCAGTAACGAATGTAATCCGTTTTGGCGACGCGCTGCGGGCGATGAATATGCCCCAAAGCAATGTAATCCGCTGCAGGGAAGTCTTTCGCCGGAAAAGCTTCTAAGCTACCGATGTAAATATCGCGAACTGACTCTGAAGTAGTTACCCCCATCGCCGTTAAATGCCCTGTCGCAATGATCGGTACAGGATTGTTAGGAGAAGTATTATTGAGCGCATCACGTTGCTTTTCTGCCAGCTCAAAAACATCGCGATAGTGCTGGCCTATTGCCTGTCCTAATGCCTGCTGTTTCTGCTGACCAGATTCTCCTGAGCGGCTTTGCATGATGTCTCTTGGACGTAGGTAAGGAATAGCACAAACAATCGCTCCTACCTCACCCGTTTTATTTTTAAGCGTTAAAACCTGCGATGCTAAGTCTTCAGAAGCGGCAGAAATTACTTGGGTATTCAGCTGCGCTAGAATGTTTTTGGATTCATTTAGGGTCGAAACGGAGTCGTGATTACCCGCCAAAATAATCAGCTGGCGACCCAGTTTATTCATACCGATAACAAATTGGTTATAAAGTTCGCGTGCATAGCTCGGTGGTGAACCCGTATCAAAAATATCACCGGCAATAATGACGGCATCCACATCGTGTTCACGTACTTGCTGTAATAACCAAACAATAAATTTTTGGTGCTCTTGCGCTCGGCTTTTATTTATAAAAAACTGCCCAAGGTGCCAATCGGATGTATGAAGAAGGCGCATAGAATTAACTCAAATTTGATCATTACAGTGTAACTCAATAGCTAACAAACTAGAAAATTCTTAATCCGTAAATTCGAGCCAGCGACACTCAAAAATCAGGCAAAAAAAAGCAGCCCAAAGGCTGCTTTTTGATCACACGTATCACGCTAATGATTAACCCGCTGGGTTAGTATCACCATGGATTTTCTTATGACGAGCAATGATTTGCTCAGGTTTAAGAATAAAGGTTGCTAGTGCTGGCAATAAGATCAATGCGCCCAACATATTCCATACAAACATGAAGACTAATAAAATCCCCATATCCGCTTGGAATTTAATAGGCGAGAAGATCCAAGTACCCACACCAATCGCAAGTGTGATCCCTGTAAAGCTCACGGCCTTACCGGTTGATTTAAGTGTTTCGAAGAAAGCTTCTTGTAGAGACTTACCTGCAATTAGCATCACTTCTAGACGGTTATAAATATAAATGCCGTAATCAACACCAATACCTACACCTAACGCGATTACTGGCAACGTCGCTACCTTCACACCAATACCTAAGTAAGCCATCAGCGCCTGACATAAGATTGAGGTCAATGCTAATGGAATCAAAATACACGCGATCGCTCTGAATGAACGGAACGTTGCAAAACATAGAACAAATACTACAGCATAAACAAAAATCAGCATGGTATTTTGTGCATCACCAATCACTTCATTTGTCGCAGCTTCAATACCGGCATTACCAGAAGCAAGTTGGAATCGGACTGGAATATCCGTTAGTTCACCAGACGCAATGGCTGCTTCAACATCGGCCATCCCCATATCAAAGAATTTTTGATCTACGTTATCGTCGTATTTTGTTTTAAATAACTCTACCGCGGCAACCGCACGTTCAAGTGTTTCGGCTTTATGATCATTTAGGTAAACAATCACTGGTGCCATTGAACAATCTTGATTCAATAAGCTCGCAGGAGCACGTTGAATAGATGTATTTAGAATAGTCTGGTTACGGGATAACGCTGACCATTTAATATTACCTTCGTTCATGCCCTTAGTAACCAGTTTAGAAACGGTTACCATCGATACTGTTGATTGAACGCCAGGGACATTTTCCATGTACCACATAAAACGATCAATTGCGTCCATGACTTTGAAGCTATTGCATTGCTCTTTAGAGGTTTCAACCATCACCAAGAATACGTCTGAACTGGTTGAGTAGTTAGAAACCATATAGGCATTATCTAAGTTATAACGTGAATCTTGTCGTAGCTCTGGTGCTCCCGCATCTAGATCACCAATTTTTAGTGACTGACTTTGATAGATACCACCAACAGCCATAACAATTGCAATAACAATGGGGAAAGGCGCAACCTTTTTACTGGCAACTTTTGACAATATTTTCCACAGCTTTGGCTCGGCTTTTTCATTATGCTCAGCATGACGAACACCTGACTGACTAATGCCAACATACGACATAACCAAGGGGACTAATACCAGATTGGTCACAATAATCATGGCAACACCCACACTCGCAGCAATCGCAAGCTCTTGGATAACACCAATTTCAATGAACAATAGTGTTAGGAAGCCAAGACCATCACTCAACAAAGCCAACATGCCCGGAACATAGAGACCACGGAACGCTAGACGAGATGCCATGAGTTTATTGGCGCCTTTACCTGATTCGATGGCAATACCACTAATAATTTGTACACCATGGCTAATACCAATAGCGAAAATCAAAAATGGAACCAGTACAGAATATAGGTCAATGGTGAAGCCCATTAACGCTAATGCACCTAACTGCCAAACAACCGCAATCAAGGAAGCAACAATTGGAATTAACGTGCCTCGAATACAACGAGAATAAAGGAATAACAAAATAGCAGTAAAAACGATGGCGGCTAAGAAGAACCAAACAATCGATTTAACCCCGTCTAATAGATCGGCTAGTTTCTTCGGCGTACCAGTCGCATAGATAGTGATTTTATCGCTGGTAAACGCGTCACGAATTTTTTCTTCTACTGCATGTGAGAATGCTTGGTAATCCAGTTTTTCACCCGTATCAGGGTCAACTTCGACTAAAGGAATATCAATAATGGTTGAAGAGAAGTTATTCGCGACCAAGCGCCCTACTTGGCCAGACTTCAGTACATTCTGTCTTAACTGCTCTAAGCTTTCTTCTGAACCATCATACGTTGCAGGAATGACGGGGCCACCTTGAAAGCCTTCTTCAGTTACTTCCGTCCAGCGAACATTCGGCGTCCAAAGTGATCTCATCGCAGAGCGATCTACACCCTTAATGAAAAAGACTTCGTCGTTAATGCTCTGTAACGTTGCCATATATTCTTTGCTGAATATATCGCCGTCGGTACTTTCTATCGATAGCTTGATGTTTGATAAGCCGCTGCCTAATTCATCTTTATGAACAAGGTAATTCTTAATGAACTCATGCTTTAAAGGAATGTATTTTTCAATGCTAGAATCAAGCTTAATCTGAGTTAAGCCGTAAGCAAACACGACTGTTAAAATCGCCAATATCAGCAGAACAACAGGGCGCGCAGCAAACAGTACACGCTCTAAAAAAGGTTCTGACTCTGGTGAGATTAAAAAGTGCTCTGGTTTAGAATTATTGTTATTCAAGTTCGTTGTCTTCGACATAATTAAAAACTTCCCTTCGCCATCGTGATTGTTTCTTTAATCACGGTGCCATTGATGTCAATACGTTCGACACCTGCTTCACCAACAATCACTATTGAACCATCAGGGGCTTGAGCTACTCCGGCAGACGTTGTACGACCAGGTAGAATGATTGATTTAGGATTTTCTGTACGACGGTCTAGTAAAATCACAGAACCACCATTGCCTACCATAACAGCGGTTTTGTCGGTCTTTGTAACACCTGCCATCAACGTTTGCTCAGATTTGGTGTAAACCTTTTGCCACTGAATTCCACCATCTTCAGAATTGAATAAGTTACCGCGTAAGCCGTAAATTAGAACATCGTCTGACTTTGCAGTAATGCCAAAGAATGAGCCTTCATAAGGTGAAGGCAACGCACGCCAGCTTTCACCTAGGTCGTCTGAACGAAGGATTAATCCACGCTCGCCGACGAGCATCAAGGATCGCGGGCCAACCATGGTTAAACCATTTATATGCAGTCTGTCGCTATTCTCTAAATGAGCCGACCAATCAATCCAGCTTTTACCGCCATCACGAGTTCGAAAGGCCATGCCGTATGCGCCTACAGCATAACCAATCTTGGAATCATAGAACCAAACACCTAGGAAAGGCTTGGTCGATCCGTTATTTTGATCATACTGTGCATCTTCTAATGCGTAAGTTGTATTCTCAAGATGCATTTCTGCTTTATCAATTGCACTTGCATCATCTATATTTTTTGCTTGATCTAACGCTCTAATCGCAAGTTCTTTATTTTCACGCGCACCTTTAACAATGGCTCTGTTTGCTAGGTAACCATCAAACTGCTTAGCCCAAGTTTCACCGGCATCACTGCTATGCAAGATCAAACCATCATGACCAACAGCCCAGCCCATTGTTTGGTTTGGAAAATATACGGAAGTTAAGGTAACTGAAGAAGGAGTTTTAGCTTGAATCCAGCTTTGGCCGCTGTCGTCAGAATATACCACGTGTCCATGTGCACCGACGGCCACTAATCGATTACCCACTCGGGTAATGTCTAGTAGCAAACTTTTATGTGCTTTATCAGTTGCAAAAGACGGGGATTCAAGTGGATCCTTCCATTGCGCCTGTGCGAATATAGTTGTTAATAGAGTCGCTACAAATATCGCCAGTTTAAACATTGATAATTGTGGAACAGCTATAACGATTCGATTTCGAATCGAGTGAAAGCTCATAAAAGGCTCCATTTTTATAATTTTTTTTAAGGGCCGCTAGTCTAGCCGACCCTTTGTCAATTATCTAACACCCATATGTTACATAATGTTAATGACTTTATTGTTAGCGCTTACCACGACGGCGCAGTGCTGATGGTGTGAAATACTGGTCATTAGGCATTTCTAAACTAAAATCTACTGTTCCGCGTTCTTCGTTATCTAGACCCTGCACATGATATCGGCGAGCTTTGATATCATGGAATACATCTAGTGTTGTCCAAGTCACAGGAATCTCGTAGTAATTTTTCAAATAAGCCATACTGACGCGCCATAATTCACCTGCGCTATCGTATTGATCAGCCACCGCTATGCCCCAGCTATCTTCGTCAATAAAGAAACGGCGTTTCTTATAGACATGACGGGCACCGTCTTTTAAATTTGCTTCTACTACCCAAACACGATGCTTTTCGTAACGAGTAAAATCTGGATTTAAATGACCTGGTTTAAGGATCTCTTTATAGGTTAGGTTATTACTGGCAAGATCGTAGTTATTGTAAGGAATATATATTTCTTTTTTGCCGACCAATTTCCAGTTATATCGATCTGGGGCACCGTTATACATGTCGGTATCATCGGCATAGCGAAGGCCGTCAGCGGCTGCAATAGGTGTATCATAGGCTAAGTTAGGTGCACGACGAACACGTCGCTGACCTGCGTTATAACCCCATGCTTGACGAGCTTCTTCTACTTGGTCAATCGTTTCGTGTACTAATACCGCACCACCTGCCAAGCGCGCAGGCGCCTTGGTAAATGATAGGTAATAGAAAAGAATATTGTTCAGATCTTCAATCGTTGATTTAGGATTGTAAAAGTTAAATAAAACATCCTGTTGAACCGTCACTAAAGAGTAACCACCATCTTGGTGAACCGCTACTTCAGAAGAACGACGACTAAAGAAAACACCACGCCAGCGAGTAATGTGATTCCAAATAGCTTCTAAACCATTATTGGCAATCGGAAATGGAATACCGCCGTAGGCATAACGCAGACCCGCACCATTGTCGTTAATTTCAGAACGTATAGCATTTTTGTAGGTATTATCATAAACCCACTCAGGCGCCGCAGCGGTGCGACGTGTTTTATAAATAGGCATTTTAAACGTATCAGGGTACGTCTCAAATAAGGCAATCTGCCCATCAGTTAAATGCTCTTTATATTTGTCTTTATTAGCATTAGTGATCACCAATAATGGCTTATCTTGCGGATAAGGGTTTGGGTGATGCTGTCCTGCTTCTTGATAACTCAATGCAGGCACGGTCAATCCGCCACGCCAAGGTGGGATGTCTTTGCCATTACCGGCACGTTCTGCGCCCAATGGTGTCAAATCATCTTTTAAACGTTCTGCTTGCTGAACCGATACTGCTGCGCTGGCATGCTGGCAAAAGGAAGCCAAAACCAAAACGCAAGCCGCTACCCTATTATACTTTTTCATTCTGCGACCTCTAATTAAACCCACTGATGTGAGTTATCTATGCCGTTAGCATAAAGAAACTTGGGCTTAGGCTCAATGCGCCTAGCCCAGTAATTTATTATAAGATGGAAAACTTATTTATTTTTGGTCAAAAAACAACCTACTTTTCAACCAAACTCTTACTTACAACCTCAAACACATCTTTTGATAAGTCATTTTGAGCCATAATTCTTTCAAGCTGCTGCTTCATTTGCTGAGCCTGAGTATCAATATACCGACGCCACTTACTCAGCGGAGCAACCAAGCGGGACGCTATTTGTGGATTCAGGGTATTCAATAGAATGATTTTATCCGCTAGCAGTTTATAACCCGAACCATCTGCTGCATGAAAGTTAATTAGCGACTGCCCTGCGAATGCCCCAATAACAGATCGAACTTTATTAGGGTTTTTAATATCGAAAGCTTCATGTTCTAAAAGCTTATGAATATTATCCACGGTGCCGTATTCAGCCGAACCAGCTTGAACCGCCAGCCACTGATTAACAACCAAAGGCTCTGCCTGCCACTTTTTATAGAACGACGCCAAAGTGTTTTCTGCTTCCGTTTTATGTTCAGAATTAACTAAACTCGCGAGAGCCGCCATACTATCAGTCATGTTATCGCTGCTATTAAACTGCTCAATGGCTAAATTGCAATATTCTTTGTTATCGGTCTTTAGCAAATAACTTAATGCTGCATTCTTTAATCCACGCTGCGCCATCTGCAAAGGCTCGGGCAAGTAATTTTGTTTAACATTCAATTTCAAATACAAGGCTGAAAGATCTTTTGCCAGTGCATTAGCTAATACGGTTTGCACAATACTGCGAGCTTGGCTGATGGCCTGAATATCAATAATATCTTGGGTTTCTGCGATATAAGAAACTCCAGGAAGTACCAACATTTTTGACAGCATTGAATAGTCGATATCAGCACGCGTTAAGACATTACGATAAGCCGAGATTAATCGTGCATCGACCTCAGGTTTTTCACCTTCTTCAAGCTGTTCCATAACTTGATAGATGACATCTAATGCTAAATTCTGACCGGCATCCCAACGATTAAAACCATCACGATCATACTGCATTAAAAACATGAGCTGGTCACGCGTATAGTCATAATGCAGTTTAATAGGCGCTGAAAAATCACGCAGCAAAGAAGGTACAGGCTCTTCTTTAACATTATTAAAGACCAAGACTTGTTCTTTTTCGGTTAGCTGAAAAATACCATCCTTGAAAGCGCCACGTTTATTGATTAGTCCAGGTGCCAACTCCAATGCCAGTTCTTCGCCAGCATGTCCTATCAAGCCCAATTCAATAGGAATCAAAAAGGGTTCTTCGCAGGACTGCTTAAAGGTAAGGCTGTACGTTTTCGCCTCGCCATCATAATAACTTTCAACATCAACGACCGGAGTGCCTGCGGATTTATACCAACGCTTAAACTGGGTCAGTGATAAGTTATTGGCATCTTCCATTGCGCTAACAAATTCGTTAATCGTCACAGCTTCACCGTCATGGCGATCAAAGTATAAATCAGAGCCCTTGCGGAAACCTTTTTCACCCACAAGTTTATGGATCATACCCACGACTTCTGAACCCTTTTCATAAATTGTCACGGTATAGAAGTTCGAAATTTCGATAAAAGAATCTGGCTGAACTGGATGTGCCATTGGACCAGCATCTTCTGCAAACTGGACTGTTCGCATGATCGAAGCATCTTCAATGCGCTTAACCGCTGCAGAATTCATATCGGCTGTGAATTGAGAATCACGAAAAACCGTGAAGCCCTCTTTTAAGCTTAACTGAAACCAGTCACGACAGGTCACTCGGTTTCCCGACCAGTTATGAAAGTATTCATGAGCTACAATGGCTTCGATGCGCAAATAGGATGCGTCGGTTGCCGTTTGCGGATTGGCTAAAACACAAGAGGAATTAAAGATATTAAGCCCTTTATTTTCCATCGCCCCCATGTTGAAATCATCCACCGCAACAATCATGAAAATATCCAGATCGTATTCTCGGCCGTACTTATCTTCATCCCACTTCATAGAGCGTTTTAGCGCGTCCATAGCGTAATCAGTTTTGTCGATATTTTGTGGCTCAACAAAGATTTTCAACTCAACGTCGCGACCATTCATCGTCGTAAACGAATCTTCTTTTACCATCAGATCGCCTGCAACTAAGGCAAATAAATAACAAGGTTTTCTATGCGGATCGTGCCAAGTAATACTATGACGCCCTTCTGCAACTTCGCTTTGCGCAATGGCATTACCATTGGATAATAAGACTGGATACTTGGCTTTGTCTGCGATGACCTCAGTCGTAAAAATACTCATCGCATCAGGGCGGTCTAGGTAATAGGTAATTCGACGAAACCCTTCCGCTTCGCACTGGGTGCAAAACATACCACCCGATTTATACAAGCCTTCTAACGCCGTATTATTTTGTGGTTCAGTACGCGTTGATATTTCTAATTCAAACTCATTATTGACGTTGTGAATCGTCAAAACATCTTCGTCGACCTGATATTCATCAGAACTTAGTTGCTCACCGTTCACTTTAATCAATAGCAGTTCAAGCTGCTGACCCACTAGCATTAAAGGCCCTTCATAGCTTTCATGCTGCTCTCGGTTGCGACGCATCATTAGTCGACTATCAACTTGCGAATAATCTTCATGCAAATCAAAACGCAAATGGGTTTCTTCGATTACAAAATGAGGTGGCTGATAATCTTTTAAATAAATACTTTCTGGCTGTGCATCGCGCATTATTAAACCCTTTAGCTTAAATGTTGGTTAGGTTTATTCTAATAAGTAAATTCGATATGGTAAGACGAGAACTTTCTTAGGTTAATCACACCACTATCAAGCAATAGATACTGGCCTTTAATGCCCATCAATTTGCCTTCTACTTCAGGTGTTTTATCAAAGTTTAAGCTGCTTACTTTGGTCGGGTATTCTAAAACGGGATACTTTAATTCTACGACTTCACTATCGGGAAGATAGGTAATTGCACCCGGCCCATGTTCAAGTTCAATCTGCTGTAAACCTTGCTCATACTGCTGGTATAGTTCATCGCGAATACAGGTAAGATCGACGGAGTCAGCTTCGCCTTTTAACATCGCTCGCCAGTTAGTTTTATCGGCCAGTGTCTGTTTAAACAGGGTTTCAACCAAGCCTGACAATAAGCGGTTACGCACTCTAAAAATGGGAAGACCTTGAGTTGCCCCCTGATCACACCAACGTGTCGGGATTTGAGTACCGCGAGTTATGCCTACCTTTAGCGCCGATGAATTAGCCAGATAAACAAAATGATCTTGCATGCAGAAGTCTTCACCCCATTGCTCATCACGGCATGTGCCAAGATGAAAATGGCACTTCTCAGGACTCATAATGCACAAATCACACTGCGGTAGCTTTTTAAAACATGGGTAGCAATAACCTTGGCTAAAACTCTTATTGGTTTTACGCCCGCAATGACTGCAATGTATTTCGCCGACATAGTGCATTTTTATTGTCTTACCCAATAATGGGTTAAGGTCAACACGGTGATCATCCAGGCTCATTTGATATTGGATGTGAGAGCCCGTTTCAGCGCTTAGCTGAGTTACCATCTTATTAAGATGGCCAGATATTGTCGGCATATTGCTTCTTATTTATTCAATTTATTAACAAGTTTAGGCAGTATTATTTAATAACTAATGTCTGAACTTCTTCTTCCTGAGTTGATGGACAAGCCGCTTCCATATAGCCAATGCGCAACTCGGCTGGCATGTCCGTCATGTCTTCATAACGAAGCAACGCTTCCATGCACAATACCTTTTGTTCTTTATCCATTTTTCGCCCATCAGGCCAGCGACTTAGCTCAAGAGAACCTTTCATTGTTTGAAAAACTTCTGGTGTCATTGTCTTAATTAGATCGTCTACTGTTGTCATTCTCTTTACCTTTACTCTTAACTATTCTTCATTATCTTGTACTGATGTTGCTTGCAACGCACGACTATTAATGGGCCAAACTATTGCGATCAGTGCGCCAAATACCGCACCTGCGACGTGGGATTCATGCCCTATATTTGAACCACCCAATACCCCATCAAACATAATCATGATCACCATGGCGACCATCATAAAGGGGAATAACCAACTGGGTAGTTGATATCGAGGCATAGGAGAACCGCGATAGCGATACTGTCTACCCCAAACCCAGCCCATCAGTCCGTAAGTAACACCACTAAGACCTGCAAAATATGGCCCCACTGCGAGGTATTGGGCATAACCTGCAATCAGCGCAAGGACTAGGGTTAATAAAACGAGGGCAAAATGGCCATCACTTATTTCTATTTCTTTGGCTAAAACCCACCACCAAAAGCTGTTCATCACTATGTGCATTAACGATAAGTGAATTAATGCAGGGCTCCACCAGCGGACGATATCATTCTGCCAAAAACTGACTAGGTCTAATTTCTCACCAGACCATAAGGCTGGGTCCATTAACCAATCGAGCTGAGAAACAATACCCACCTGCTGCGCTAAAAAAATAAGCCATAAGATCGTCATCATAAAAACGGTAATGGGAAAGCGACTGAATATAATCGCTTTCTGCTGGGCATTAATCTGCCAAGGCGTCTCTTCATTTTCTGGCTTGGCCGATAATTCACCGGCTTGCCATTGCTGAACCCAGATTTTAACTTGTTCAGCATCTTCAATTCGCGCTACCCATAAGTCTTGACTGCCCTCATTCAGTACCACTCTATGAGGGATTTTAGCCTGCCAGAGCCGGTCTGTAATGGGGGTTAAGTTAATATCTGGGCTGGCTTGGAATACCAGAATAGAATCCATGAATTAGCGCTCCGTTTTATCAACACGAACCCAAGCAAACTTGCCATTATTTAAATGGCGTTCACTGTCCATTCGATAAGCGACTAATCGCCCATATTTGACCGCACTGTAGTCTAGGCAAGCGATGTTTGAGCGAATTACGGCAGGAACTCCCGACATCCAGTAATGACCAAAGAAAAGTGGTTTCTCACTTTCAGAATAATACAGCAGCTTGTCTTTCTCTTCTTCTGTTAGGCGCGCATGCGCTAAATCTGCAGGAAGCGGATCGGGCTGAAAAACAACATCGCTATAAACTTTAGGGCTACGTGACCAAAACTTAGTTCGGAAGAATTGTCTTACCATGCCATCTTTTGCTGTCATCGATCGATTACCCGGTAACTTTAAAGACGTTCCTCGTAAAATACGATCTAAAAACTGATACAGAAATGTTTCAGGGTGAACCGACTCCGATAACAAGCCTTTATGCAGCTGATTACCGCCATAACGACTTGAGAATTCATTAATCATCGCATGATCCCAACAGGCATGAACGACTCGAAAGTGCTCAAAATCGATGAATAATGGCAGCTGGGTAAACCACTCTAAATATTCTTTAAATTCTTGTGGATGATTTGCAAACTGCTCAACCGTTTGTTTAACGATAAAGCTATTGCGGTCGGTATGAGGTCTTAAGTAAGGTCGACTAACCCCAGCAGGTGCAGGGGTCATATAGGTCACGAGGTTGTACTCATGATTCCCCATAATCATATGGGCATGACCAGCATCCACCATAGAACGCACCACCTGACAGGCAAGTCGAATATGCGGTCCGCGATCGATAATGTCACCTAAAAAGACGACTTTCCGGCTTTTATGCTGATATACGCCATTAATCTTGCGATAGCCCATTTGTTCCAATAGAACAATAAGGGTCTCACCACAGCCATGTACATCACCGATTAAATCATAACCTTGCTGCATTAATTAGCACCTGACTTTTCCCAGCCCAACTTATTACGGCAAATTTCATAAAAGTTATGATCTTTAGGGTGAATTAACTTCAACTTATGAGGTTTTTTACGAATGGTAACCGCATCTCCAGGCGCACAGGGTATGTGCTTCTGCCCATCGCAACTTACGGTGGGGTAAGTTTCATTACTTTCACCAATAACTAACTTAATCTCGCTATTACCATCAACTACAATTGGGCGACTAGACAAAGTATGAGGAAACATGGGAACCAAGACAATCGCATCCAATCTTGGGTGCATGATTGGGCCACCACCTGATAAAGCATATGCAGTAGAACCGGTTGGCGAAGATACAATCATGCCATCGGCACGCTGATGATGAACAAACTGACCTTCAATATACAGGTCAAAAGCAATCATTCGTGCAGATTTACCTGGGTGTAATACTACGTCATTTAACGCTTCGCCCGTCGCAATGGAAACGCCATTACGTTTAATTTCGGCATCCAGTAAAAAACGCTGTTCTTCAATGTATTCACCATCCAAAACCGCTTGAATAGATTCTTCCATATCATCATCAGGACTGATGTCGGTTAAGAAACCTAAGCGACCTCGATTAATCCCAAGTACCGGTGTATTGTGTTTTGCCAAGGCACGCGCGGCGCCAAGCAAACTACCATCACCACCAACTACGATCACAAGATCACAAATCTCACCCAATAGCTTTTGCGTACTGACCTGCATTCCATGGCCTGGCATCACTTCAGCAATTCGATCTTGCAAAATTACATGATACCCTTCTTCGACCAAGTAGCGCTTTAAGCGACGTACGGTTTCAACTACTTTTTTACTGCCTAAACGGCCGATAATACCGATGTTACGAAACTCTTCCATTTCGATGGATCCAAATCACTATTTTGTTACTGTTTATATCATATTTGTCTAATAAAGGCTTGCCGAGATGCACAATCAAATAAGCAAAAATACAGTTCTCCAGTTTAAGCATCAAGTTGTGCGAGATCTGGCTTGGAGCCTTTGGGGTCCTGCATTGCTTATTCATGAAACACCTTATAATGAAGACGCCACCCAAGAAACTTATTTCACAGTGGATGTGCCTTGGTTACAGCAACTAGATGATCAGCCGAGCTTCTTAATTGAATATCTTGATGCTAAGAACACTCGTCTTTTAGGAACATATTTCGAGGCGCTCTGGCAGTTTTACTTCAGCTTCCACCCAAGTTTTAAGCAAAGTATCTGCAACCTTCAAATCAACGATCAAAATAGAACGGTTGGCGAATTTGATGTGCTGGTTACGGATACGAACGAGCAGAATTTTCATGTGGAATTAACGTGTAAATTTTACCTAGAATGGAAAGACAGCTTAAACAATCGATTATGGCTAGGGCCTAACTGTGGCGATCGTTTGGACTTCAAATACCATAAAACCCAGACGCATCAATTACCTTTACTGAAAACGGAACTTGGCCAACTAAATTATCAGCAGCATGCGATTAACCAAAACCCTGTACGCCAGATAGGTATCTGGCGTGGTACTTTTTTCCCTATTACGCATTACTTTACAGTAGACACTCTCGACTCATTACCAAAGCCGTGGCGTAAAAACGAGGATATTCTCTGGTGCATTGCTGACAAGCACCTCTGGCTGTCTCCGCTTATTCAGAGCAGAGAAGCATTGAAAACATTCAATCAAATCAAACAGGATATAACTCATCACTTTAATGGTGAGATAGCTGAGACTAAAAGTAAGGATAAAGAACGCCCAACCCTCATGCTGGTTGCGTTAGCATTTGATGAGGGCAATAACCAGTGGCAACAGCAAGAAGCCTTTTTTATAACGCCTAATACTTGGCCCTACGGCAAGTTCTCAGACAGTGCCTTAACGCCTCTTCGCCCCTGTAATCCACCACTATGAATCAATAAATAACGCTTAGCGGGGTCGAGCAGGCCCAAACGCCATTCATTTTCAAAAGCCATCACTAACTTGGCAGTATAAACAGGATCCAACGGTAATCCTTGGGTATCATAGTAATTTATCAAGGTAATCAGCTCTTCGGGACACTTACCAAATCCCCCCAGGTGACTGTCGCAATTAATCGCGCATTGGTTCTCATAGCCAGACAGCAGGCTAGCCGCTAGTGCCTCGCCTCCTTTTATCGCCATCACTCCTTTTAGCTTGGCTGCGCTTGCAACATCTGCGTTTGATGAATCTCTCATTAAGTTTTGGGCAAGACCCGTAAAAGTACAGCCAGACCCAATACTCATCCAGACCTCGCCATAGCCCTTACATTGCTGTGCTATTTCGGCGCAGCCTTTTATGCCCAATTCATTATTGCCGCCTTCAGGAACCCAATAGCTTTTATGACGGGCAGCTTGTTGTTCACACCAACTAGGCTCGTAGCGATTTACATAGGTTTTTTTATCGACAAAGATCAGCTCCATGCCCATTTCCCGACACTCAAGCAGGGTCTCTGTTAAGGGTAAGTGGGCATAACCTCTAACGAAAGCCCGAGTACTAAAGCCTAAGGCTTTACCCGCACAAGCCAGCGCATGCAAGTGATTAGAGTGTGGTCCTCCGCATGACAATATTCGTTGATAACCTAGCTCACGGGCATGCTCTAGATTATATTTTAGCTTGTACCATTTATTGCCCGAAACCAAAGGGTGTATCTTATCAAGTCTCAGAATATCGACTTTTGGCTTAAGACTGCCAAGATCTAAACGTAATGGAAGGTTTTCTATTTGCGGTTTACTGAACTCAATCAATTGACTGCGTACTCTTTAATATCAGGTTGTATGCACTATACAATCTTTCAGAATCCGAGTCTGAAATTTCATAGGCACTGGCTAAAGCCCCACCGCACCTACAAATCTTAGAATTTTTGCTTAGTATCTTCGTTTGGATCTATTGGAAAGCCATGCTCGTCTTTTTCAGGTTCCTCCTCCGACAGCCCTTTAGCCAGGCTCCCTTGTTCTTCTTCACCACCATTAAATAGAGCAGCGGTTTTACTGGCCAAAGACTTTATGCGTTCGTTTTTCTCTGAGTACTGCAATTTAAAATTGATTAAATGCTTTCTAGCCTCTTTGTAATATCCACTTGCTGAAGTGACATCTCCGCGCTGTGCGGCTAAATCCCCCTGAGCAGTAAACGAATCTACCTCCATTTCTAAAACCGAAATCCGAAGATACCGACGAAATTCCATAATAGTGGCTTCCGACACCATTTTACTTTTAATCATGGGCCCAAACGATTTTAAAATTTTGGAAAACTGTTTTTTGGCATACCGTATCTCACGATCACTGGTGAGAATACTTTTTTTATTTCCTCCGCTTGCAAGCTTTTGCTTCAATTCATTTATATCAACCGCACTTGCTCCCGACTGTAATTCTTTGGGTAAAGAATCAACATATCGATCATTTAATTGCTGGATGCGCGAAAGAATTAGCGTTTGAATTTCCTTCTGATTATCGACCTTTAGCAAAAACTCAAATGCTTCGGTTAATTCGATAACAAAATCCTTAATCGCTCGCGCACGCGCCTTCTGTCCTAGTTTCTTTTGCTGTTGCTTGCTCACAAATACAACAACTCCCAGTAAAACTAGAATAGGTATTGTTATGGAGATAACTAGCCCAAACGCCGACATTTCACTTCCTGCTTTATTGCTTATTCTTAATTATTAGCTTAGCTAATAACGATGCATTAACCTGCTTCTATTTAAGCAGTTTAGCAACGATTTCGAGACATGCATGTTTGTTGTCGAATGAAAAATCATTTCACTAAAGCTTGACCCGAGAGCTCTGAGTGCATATAAATTGACATTTTAGACTGATTTGTATCAGTTACTTACTTCTTCAAATAAGGTTTTTTAGATCAATATGGGCAAATCGCTGGTTATTGTGGAGTCGCCTGCCAAGGCTAAAACCATCAACAAGTATCTGGGCAAAGATTTCATTGTGAAGTCCAGTGTTGGTCATATTCGTGATTTACCGACTTCTGGGTCCGGTACTAAAAGCGACCCTAAAGAACGTGCACGCCAGGCTGCAATTACTCGTAAATTGTCTCCAGAAGACAAAATCATCCATAAAAAGCGTAAATCAAAAGAACAGCTGATTAATCGCATGGGTATTAACCCTGATAATGATTGGGCTGCAAACTATCAAATTCTTCCGGGCAAAGAGAAAGTTGTCGAAGAATTACAACGTTTGGCGAAAGACGCCGATACCGTCTATCTCGCGACGGATTTGGACCGCGAAGGGGAAGCCATTGCTTGGCACCTGCGGGAAGTTATTGGTGGTGATGACAGCCGCTATCGTCGTGTTGTTTTTAACGAAATCACAAAAAATGCGATTAAAGCCGCATTTGAAGAACCGTCTGATCTTGATATTAACCGCGTTAACGCCCAGCAAACTCGTCGTTTCTTAGACCGTGTTGTGGGCTTCATGGTATCACCACTTCTGTGGGCGAAAGTTGCCCGTGGTTTATCAGCCGGTCGAGTGCAATCGGTTGCCGTGCGTATTGTCGTTGAGCGTGAGCGTGAAATTCGTGCGTTTATTCCGGTTGAATACTGGGAAGCGTTTGCCAGACTTGATAGCAAGCAAGGCGAACAATTCCGCTGCCAGGTGGTTAAAGAAAATGGCGCCGAATATAAGCCAAGCAATCAAGAGCACAGCGATAAAGCGATGGCAGTATTGCAGAATTCTGCCTTCACAGTTGCTAATCGTGAAGATCGCCCGACTAAATCTAAGCCTGCCGCACCGTTTATTACTTCGACATTGCAGCAAGCCGCCAGCACACGTTTAAGTTTCAGCGTTAAGAAAACAATGACTCTCGCTCAGCGTTTATACGAAGCCGGTTTCATTACCTACATGCGTACTGACTCAACCAATTTGAGTGCTGAAGCCGTGGAAAATGCCCGCGCGTTCATTGCGAAAGAATACGGCGAACAGTATTTACCTGAAGAACCACGTTCATACAGCAGCAAGGAAGGCGCTCAGGAGGCTCACGAAGCCATCCGCCCTTCTAACGTAGATTTCTCAGGTGAAGACCTAGAGAAGATGGAACCGGACGCTCAGCGCCTTTACGATTTGATCTGGCGTCGATTTGTAGCTTGTCAGGTGAACGATGCGCAATTCACCAGTTCAACTATTACGGTTAAAGCGGCTGATTTCGAATTAAAAACTAAGGGCCGCGTGATTCGTTTTGATGGCCACTTGCGCGCACTACCAACAGGCGGCAAAGGCGATGAAGATATTTTATTGCCTGACGTAGCAGTCGGTGATGTTCTTAAATTAGACGAATTGCAGCCAAAGCAACACTTCACTAAACCGTCTCCTCGTTTCTCGGAAGCGGCGTTAGTAAAAGAATTAGAAAAACAAGGCATTGGTCGTCCATCGACTTATGCTGCGATTATTTCAACCATTCAAGATCGTGGTTATGTTCGTTTAGAAAATCGTCGTTTTTACGCTGAAAAAATGGGCGATATTGTTACCAGCCGCTTGGTCGAAAACTTCAAAGATCTACTCGATTACAACTTTACCGCCACCATGGAAGAAAAGCTCGACCATGTTGCGGAAGGCGACCTGAACTGGAAAAATGTATTAAACGAATTCTACTCTGATTTCCAAAACAAACTGGAAATCGCTGATAGCGAAGACGGTATGCGTCCGAATGATCCGGTAAATACCGACATCGAATGCCCAACGTGTTCGCGTAATATGCAAATTCGTACCGGTTCTACGGGGGTATTCTTAGGTTGCTCGGGTTATAGCTTGCCACCCAAAGAACGCTGCACCACCACCATGAACTTAACCGCGGGTGATGAAGCGATTAGTCTTGATGGTGATGAAGAAGCGGAAAGCCGCCGTTTAAACGACATGCGTCGTTGTACTATTTGTAATACCGCCATGGACAGCTACTTGCTGGACGAACAGCGTAAGCTGCATATCTGTGGTAACAACCCAGATTGTGAAGGCTACGAAGTTGAACTGGGGCAATTCAAGATCAAAGGCTATGACGGCCCTACTCTAGAGTGCGATAAGTGCGGCAGCGAAATGCAGTTGAAATCAGGCCGTTTTGGTAAGTATTTTGGCTGTATGGCAGATGAATGTAAAAATACGCGTAAATTGCTTAAGAGCGGCGAAGCAGCGCCACCTAAGATGGACCCTATCCCAATGCCTGAGCTTCAATGCGTGAAGGTAGACGATACGTATATTTTACGTGACGGTGCCAGTGGTTTATTCCTAGCGGCCAGTCAGTTTCCGAAGAATCGTGAAACACGTGCGCCTTTGGTATCGGAAATTATTCCACACCAGGCTGAGCTTGATCCTAAATACCACTTTTTATTAGATGCACCTCGCTCTGATAAAGACGGCAACTCAGCGGTTATTCGCTATAGCCGTAAGACGAAGTCTCAGTATGTTATGTCTGAAATTGAAGGCAAAGCGTCTGGTTGGAGTGCGGTATTTGAAGATGGCAAGTGGGTAGAGACCGAACCGAAGAAAAAGGCCCCTGCTAAAAAGAAAGCGCCTGCTAAAAAAGCCGCTGCGAAGAAAGCACCGGCTAAAAAGGCAGCCACTAAAAAATCGACGACTAAAAAAGACGCCGAATAAAGCGAATGCCTCAGTCATTGCTTATATAAGACTAAGTTAATACTTAGGTTATTTTTAAGTAATGCTTAGGCCATAGCAGATCAAAACAACACCCAGCATAATCACTTATTATGCTGGGTGTTTTTTTATATAGCGCCTAAATTTCATTCTTTTGTCTTAATGCATTCCCGTTTTCTTCTGCTATTTTTTAAATTCCTAATAATAAAGAAAAGGAATTTTCTGATGAAACCATTGAATACTCTACTGAGTGCTTTATTACTGTCTGTTGTTTGTTCCCTAACATCTGTGCAAGCGGATGAAACCACAACTGCGTTAAATATTAATAACGCCAGCATTGAGCAATTAGAAAACATTAAAGGTATTGGTAGCAAAAAAGCACAAGCCATTCTTGATTATAGAATGCAGCATGGTAATTTCGAATCGATTGATGACCTCACCAAGGTCAAAGGTATTGGCTCAAAATTTATAGATAAGAACCGAGCTTGGCTCTCTGTTCAATAGTTTTATAAGCCCTGTTCTACCGACCTTTCAGTTGGTAATCTTATGCAAATCGGCTCCTCTTAATCCTAATTAATGAGCCGATTTAAGTCATCCAATGGTTCAAGTGCCTATAAAATGCACAATTCACTGAAAGTTTGCTATTATCACAAAAGATATTTAATCCGTTTTATTATACTTCTATTCATAACGGCTAATACGGATAATGACTAGCGGAAAAGGAATCTTCAGTGTCAGATGCGGTAAATAAGGATAAAACCAAAAAACATCCAGGCGGACAGAAACTCGCCGTCAAACTGCTGACTTACGTTTTGCTATTCAGCTCTTTCGTAACACTTGCTACTTCTAGCTATATTATCTACTCAGACTACCTCCAAGCGACCAATGAGCTAGACCAAAGTATTTCTCAAATCAAAGCGGGCTACCAAGAAAGTATCAGTTACAGCTTATGGAATTTTGACAGCCCACAAATAAAAACTCAGCTTGCTGGCATTCTAAATTTCCCTGGCGTTCTAAACGTTTATATAGAGACAAAAGAAGGTTTATTACATAGCGCCGGTGATTTCGAGCAATCAGGCTCTCAGAAGCACGCCTTTGACCTATTCTTTACTAGCGCTGACCGACAATACCCACTTGGGGTATTAAGCATCAATATTGACTACAACGGCCTCTACGAGACTTTGTTTAACAAAGCCTTAAACATTATTACCACTCAGTTTATTAAGACCTTTTCAGTATCTCTTTTCATCCTGTTCATTTTTCAGCGCCTTGTAACCCAGAGACTTGTGCGCATGTCCCGCTGGGCAAGCCACTTTAATTTGAATAACTTAAATTATGAATTATCACTAAGTCCTAGCCCTTCAACCTCTAGTGCTGATGAAATAGACGCTGTCGCCAGTGCTATTAATAGCATGCGCCTTAGCCTCAAAAGCGACATTCAAAAGCGCGAATTAGTTGAAGCTGCTCTTAATAAATCTCAATATAAATTATCAATCGCGATTAATAATGCCGAACTGGGCTTCTGCGAATACAATCAAAAAACTGACAGATTTATCGGTAACGAACACTTTTCTAAACATTTGGGTATCACCCCCCAAGAGTTAGAGTCACTTGAAAACCCGATTGACTGGTTTAAGATCCTAATTACAGGAGATCGAGCCATTGAGCAGCGCGAACGTATTAACCAGTTACTCCACGGTCATATGGAACGCATATGCACAGCACTGAGCATGGCAACGCCTGATAGCGAGGTTCGACATTTCGATGCCACCATTCAAGCCTCTGACTGGGATGATAACGGCCTACCCACAACCATCGTCATTTGCCTCTTGGATAAAACAGCACAGGTAAACGCGAGTAATCAAGCCTCAGAGTTAAACTATGCGCTCGAACAAAAAGTGACCAAACGCACAGAAGAGCTGACGTACGAACAAGTTCAATCCAAAGCAGAAATTAAAAAATTACAGCAACAACTGGTGAGTAGTGAACAGCAGAAGCAACGTCAATTAGATCAAGGTAGTCACCGTCCTTTAGAAGATGCGTTAATTCAGCTGCAAAAACTGACCAATATTGACTCATCTAATATTAATAATGTGGAAGCGAACCTGCAACTTCAGCAAGCTAATGACTTGATCAACCTATTGTCTTCTCACCTTGCTGCCAGCCACAATACTCATACGCAAACATTTGATGTTGTATCACTGATTCAAGATTCACTCATTGAGTTCAAAGACAAATTTTCATTAACTTATGAAGCCAATACCCGCCTTCCTTTTTCATTAATGCTTGATAGTCACCAAACGCTATTAACGTATTGCTTTAATCATTGTCTAATTACGATGAGAGCACTCAACCCCGACAGCTTCGATAATCAATTCTTAACTGTTAGTTTGCAGATAGAAGAAGATAATGGGCTTATTACGTTAACGTATGATAATCCTGATGCTCAAATCAATGATCAGGCCGATAACCAAACCGTTAAAGGCAACAGCAATGAAATGATTATTTTAAGTATGTGCAATGCGATGCTTGAGGATCGGTATAACGGCTCTGCTAGCTTGATTCAAGAAGAGGACAAACTCACCATAAAGCTGCGATTCAATATCTGCGCCCACTCGTAGAGATAAAAACTACCACTTATCTCTACGCGAACGCAGTGCTGTAAATACCTCTCTGGACGAAGTAATACTCTCGCCATTAGCCTCCAGTTTGGCGATTAACGAAGGGCTATCTAAGCGTAAAAATGGATTATATAAGCGCTCCTGACCTAACGTCATATATGGCATGTCATTAGGCTGTAGGCTTTCAACACTTCTCTGCCAATAGGTTGCATCTTCGTTATTAGGCTCCCACGCTAATGAGAAGCCCAAATTGGTCTTCATATAATCATGGCCAGGATACAAGATGGTTTCATCTGGTAGAGGCTTTAGGACCGTTTTGAAGGTCTCATACATCTGGTCAACGTTTCCGCCATTGAAGCAATTACCTGCACAGGCATTAAAAAGCGTATCCCCCGAGAATAAAATTGGTTGTTTTTCACTCACCGTTAATAGGCACACATGAACAGGAGTATGCCCCGGAGTTGGTAATACTTTGAATACCATACTGCCAAGCTCAAACACCTCATTAGCAATCAACCCTCTAGCAACATTAGGAATTTTACCAATTGCATGCTCGCTGGCCCAAATAGGCGCGCCTGTAGCGGCTTGCACGGCGGGATTACCTTCAATGTGATCGTGATGTTCATGAGTATTAATGATGAGCTTAATCTGCCAACCTTCGGCCTTGGCTGCGGATAAAACCGCTTCTCCATCCAATGGGTCTAACGCGATTGCTTGACCGGTTTTTTCACAACCAATAATGTAATTAAAATTACGTAATCGGTTGTTCATATATAGACGTACGACTTTCATGGCTTTGACTACCTACCATTTTTCAAGGCTTCGTTGCTTAAGGCCTCATATTTTAAGGCACATCTGAACAGAGGGACTAGCGCCCCTCAAAAGACCACTCGCGATTACCAGTAGGCAACATTCTCAACATCATCTTCTGCTTCTAAATCTGCCACAAAATGTGAACCCAGAATGTTCTGTAATTCCTTAACTCGAACTTCCAACTCATCGGATTCATAAGGAACCGCAGGGCTATGCCCCCAAACAGGCCCAGGCCATGCTGGATCATCGCTATAGCGACAAATATGATGTTGATGTAACTGAGGAACAACGTTGCCAAGGGCGGCTACGTTCATTGATTTTGCGGAAAAATGGTCCGCCATATTCTGACAAACCATCGCTGATTCTTTCATCATTTGTGCCTGATCTTCAGACGATAAATGATAGTATTCATACACATCATTATGCGCTGGTACCAAAATAACCCAAGGGTAGCGCTTATCATTCATCAGCAATACTTGGCACAAAGGAAAACGTCCAATTAAAACCGTATCATTTTGTAAGCGAGGATCTAAAATAAACATAACGACATTCTCTCATCAGGAATTAACACATTCGCATTAAATTCATTTTAGGCGCTTTTTACTCAAGGGTCATCTTAACTTCATAAATTTCAGATCTATTTGAAGTTATACGTATTTAGCCGGCCGTATTTGGTCAATAAACGAGGTTTTTACTGGCTAATCAATATCAGTTTTCCTGTGCTTGGGTCTTTATAAACCTGCCCCATAGATTGATAACCTTCGCGGCCTTTCACTGAGTCCTTTATAGATTCAGGCACTTCAATTAATTCTTTTCCTGGCTGAATAGGCTTTGAATTTTCAACATTAAAGTGCTGTTTCAAATCTGCACTTTGCGCAACCAATGCAGCAATGAGCCCGCAGGCAAAAACCAACATAATATCAACTAAGTTTGCTAACGGACCTAACGGCTCATCATCTTGAGCATCAAACGAACTCGACCGCCACTTATCCATGTTCACAAGCCTCCATAGCAGCGTCATACCAGCGACGTCGCATGCGCCCTAAAACAAATCCGATGATCCCGGCTAACAAACCAATCACTGTCGTATCAAATGCGACTGTCATGGCCGTGGTTAAGATAGTTAATTCGCCTTCTCCTAACGCAGCCAAGCCAGGGCCTAACGGAATAAGGGTTCCCATTAATCCTAACATCGGAGCAATACGGGTAATAAAATCAGCACGTTCAATACGACGCTTACCTGCTTGGCGTAAGCCGGCCAGCCCAGAGCGATCAGATAAACGCTGAATGCCGCCAAAGCGCTCGCCCATTGCTAACCCTGTCTCATACACAGCTAAGGCGATAAACAATAATAAACCCCAGACCACTGGCTCTAATAAAAAGCCTGTAATCTGATGCATAACATTTAATGAAATAGACGAAAACATAATCAATAACCTTTTAAACAATACAAGTAATAACGGACAAATAATAACGAGTACTAGACAAGCAATATGCCTGCGTTATAAACGGCGAGCACGAATAAAACCGCCAAACATCAACAATAAAGCTAAACCCAATACAATTCGTAAATACGTCTCACCACTGCTATCTTCCGATGCTTCGTCATTTTCAGTATTTGAAGTCGAATCATTTTTATTCGTTTCAGTCGTTTTTATTTCAGTTGCTTTTATATCACTAGCATTTGTATCAGTAGCATCTGCTGTATTTTTAGCGCTATTACCAACTTCAATTTCCTGAATATGCACGGGTGAGGTCGGTGCAGATTCTGCTGGATTATTCATACGACTGGCCGCTAATATTTGCTCTAACTTGACCACCGTTTGATCATCCAGCAACGGTTTAATAAACTCGTAAATCGGATGATTTGCGTGGGTATGACCGCTTCCAGGAATGCCTTTTTCGATAATATTATGGGCAAAAGCCTCCGCTAATTGCTGCTGGGTTGCCTCGTCGGTTTGCCAAAAGTCTTTTTCGATGGCGACCAACATCACCGCTAGAATATTCGTTTGCACATGCACATTATGATTGTCGGCTAAAAATTCATCCAAACCAACATCCAATGAATCATCAATATAAACAGACTTAACTTCTTCCCAAACCCAAGATTGAATAATTTCAGGACTGGTCACTTGCCAACCCCAAAGGTATTCAACAAATTCACTGCCCATTGTGCGAGCGCCGGAGTAACCTTCTTTCATCAAAGGCTCAATCCACTGGCGATTTAAGAATCGCCCTCGCAGCTCTCCTAAAAGCGCCACTTTTAAAGGGTCCATTTTCAAATTTTGATTATTGGCATGCGAAATAACAAAGCTATTAGGTTGTTCGCCCGTGACCGTTTCAATCGCTAAATTTAAACCTCCTAAATAATCAAAAGCATCATTATTATCGATCAGTCCGTACAAGTTACTGGCTCGACCTAAATAGGTATTACCGACATTCGATAGCTGAGATTTGAATAAATCTTGTGCCCCGGTGCCACTAACAAAACCATCCGATTCAATACCATACGCGTGGCCCATGCGTTTAATAAAAACATGGCCAAGTTCTTTGCGATCATCCCAAGCCCCCGAGCGTTCGGCCAAGCGGTTTACTCCTGCGCCATAAGCACCTGGCGCACTGCCAAAAATACGCAAACTGGCTTGGCGGGCTAATACGTTTACATCCTTGTTTGGATGCGCAGCCAATAATGCTTTGGCTTCTAAAACCCAGTTACGGGCAATCAGGTTGTGGTCTAAACTTTCACTATCCCAGCGTTCTTTTTTATCCCCAGCAGGGGCATCGTTGTTCTGTAAATCAAGAGCTTCGATTAAATCATCAACCGGATTAAGGGCCGATAACAACATTAATGTCAGTGCAGGATACTGCTGATGAATGGTTTCACGACTGGCGGCTAACCCTAATAATACCGACTTATCCAGTAACTCTAATTGTGAGCCATAAAGATCTCGAAACAATCCCGAGCTGGTAAAAACCACATCTCGTCGCTGTGTTCGCTCTTCATCTAAAGGTAATAGTTGCAAACTTTTAAGAATGCCTCGGCTATTCCAAACCGGCTTCACCCCCAACATATCCAAACCAAACGCAATCATTGCCCCTTCGTCACGCACGGCGTCGGAGGCCCATAAAATAATTGCTTCTTTTTCGGCAAAGGTATTCACCCCTGCCTTATTTTGTTTAAAGCTAACGGCATTTTCTGCACGGGCTTTTTGCGCTAACTGCTGGCCAATTTCTACGCCCAACTGAGTCGGTAATAAACTGCCATCAAGCGCATAAAAGTTACGTCCGGTAGGCAACGCTTCTGGCGTACGAATCGGATCATTACCTTTGCCTGGTGCCACGAAGCCGCCGTTTAGTGCATTGATGAATGCGCTCATTTCAGACTTAGGAGAGTTCATCAGTGCGCTACGGATGGCGGCGCTATTTTTATTTTTTAAATTGTCTCCTTCTGCCATCGACTGCATCATGGTATCGATGGATTCTTTTTCCCAATCACGACCAAATACGTGCAACCCGAGTGGCATAAATTCTTCTTGCAGATGCGTTAAATAGTGCCCGACTTCGTGTAATAAAAAGTCGTCATCAACATCACTGAATCCAACCCCTCGAACGACAAGTTCTTCATCCATACTGGCAATCAGTTCATCCCGAAGATTCAAAGCATCGATTTTATGTCGTAATGCTTTAATGGCTTTTTTCTGTGTGCTTTCATCACTGGCCGCTTCGGCACTTTCGATCAATTGACGCAGCTGCAATAGGCCGTCGTATAATTCAGTAATGGCTAATGGCGGCGTTAAATGATCCACCATAATGGCAAGACCACGACGCTTGGCTTGAATGCCTTCGCCCACACCATCAACAATATATGGATAAATGCTCGGAATATCCTGCACGACGATTGAGGGATAATCGATGGCCGATAATCCTGTACCTCGTTTTGGTAAAAACTCATAGGTTGAGTGGCGACCCACATGCACTAAGGCATCGGCGCCAAAATCTTTGGCCAAATATTTATAAAAAGCCAAATACTGATGTGGCGGCGGAAATGACATATTGGCATGCAACAGTTCTTCGTTCAGTTCCCAGCCACGAGGCGGCTGAGGGCCTAAAAATACATTGCCAAACTGCACCCCTGGAATAAGTAACTTCTTATTCCAAACCATGATGTTACCCGGAGCGTTGCCCCAACCACGAATGCCTTCAATGTGCATATCAACAATCGCAGTTTGTAGCTTGTCTGCCTGCTGCCAACTGGCCGTATTATTTTGACTTGCGTTATGAATATTAATGTTCGCTTTTTGCGCTTCGATTAATACCACATACTCTTCTTCTAACTGCTCTAATAGATTCAACGCACGCTCACGTCCAGGGTGACGAATACCATCTAAAGCATGATGCAAATCATGCATTGTCGAATCCATTAACTCATACAATTCCGTTAAGATACTCTGGCGTTCTGGGTGAGAAAGCCCTAACAAATAGTCATGACCCGCACCGAATAAAAAATACTCAATGCGCTGATGCATAAACCCCAATGGTCCTTGCTGCATTTCTGCTTGCACAGGCTCAGGCAGTGTTTCAAACCACCCTTGATAGCTGCTGGCGCTCATATTATGAATCAGCCCCGACATCTCATCTAATGCCTTAGCATCTTCTGGTAAGTTAACCGCCTTTTGCTGCAATAAATCCAATAAGGCTTCGGCATTGGCAGGAAAGTTTTCTTTTGGTCCAAGGTCATAACCTTGCTGCTGTAACGCATTCAGCATTTGCCATAAGGAATCTGGCACATTTAAATTATCGGCCCCAATGTTATGGCGCCCTGGAGGATGATTATAAAAAACGATGGCCACTTTTTTGTCTTTATTGGCTTTGGTTTGCAGCGCTAGCCATTTTTCAATGCGCTGAGTTAAGCGTTGCACTTCGACATCAACCGGTTCAGTTTTAGCAACCTGCGCTCCGGTTAAATCATCAATATCGGTTGCTGCCGCCAAGGCTAATACATGAGCTTGGCCAATCCCCTGCAACTCTGGCATAGCAATGCGATAATGCACACTGTCGGCAGGTAAACCTTGGCTGGATAAATCGTATAAGGCGCTATTTAATTCAATAACCCGAATGCCTTTAAAAACAGGCACATTGAGCTGGGTAAACAGTTCGCTGACTTGTTCGCGGCCATCTCCACCACCCACAACAAAGTCTTGTAAAGAAATAATCACAAATGGCTGAGTGCTTTGTTCATTGATATTTTTAATCGCTGCAACGGCTTGAATACTGGCATCCCCCCAAGCTGACAGCACCGATACACAATGATTATTGCCCGCTATTCCTTGGCAAAGACGCTGATGCAACTGCCAGTCTCCTGGGCGATCACCGGTATCATGATCAAGAATATAAACGATGGGCTTTTGTTGCGTTTTGATCAAGCTGATCAGTTCTTGCTGTGTTTTTTTATTCTGACTGTTTAAATAAAAACGCAACG
The DNA here is from genome assembly GCA_963851095.1 of uncultured Gammaproteobacteria bacterium. Taxonomy (GTDB): domain Bacteria; phylum Pseudomonadota; class Gammaproteobacteria; order Pseudomonadales; family Oceanobacteraceae; genus Oleispira. Next base: position 36,792 of record CAWKOX010000004.1, read on the forward strand.
TTTCGGCGTTTTGCAACTTGGGCCAAGTATTTGTATCAGCCGCGTGTTGATAATCAGCGTCTTTTAATGAGTCGGCTGATGTGTCTGTTAGTGAATCAGCGATTAAACTGAATAACGAAAAGCGATTATCATCGTTATGATTCTGCCAATATGCTTTTGCCTGCAACCAATAAGCAAACTGCGGCCATTGCTTTTGCTGTTGCGATAGTTGCTGAGCATAACTGCCTTGCTCGCTATTGGTAAGGCGCTTAAATAAGGATTTTTTTTGCTCATTGGTTAACCCCTCAAATAATCCTAATTGATAATCGTTATACGGGTCACTATTGAGCTGCAGCAAGCGGCGGTCACCATTGATCGCAATTCGGGTTTGCCGTTTAGGGTAATGAAGATTGAGCAAGCGCTCTACGGGTTCAGCAAAAACGGCGGCCATTAAAATCGCATCGGCCTGATTCACCAACGTTAACAAGTCCTGGTCGCTCATTAAGTTAATTTGACTGACCGAGCGAATGTTAAGCGTATGCTGAGGGTGAGTATCTAAAAAGCGATGAGCGGCAACCACCAAGCTGCCACTGGAGCGGTCTGAGACAAACGCGACAATATTGACAATGTTTTTTGCCGGTAAAATAACACTCTCTTGAGAGGTATTAGCAGAGACAGTATTCACGCTCGCTAAGACAAGACTCAGCAGCGTCACCCACCATAAATTCGGTCGTAGAGACAGATATCGTGATAATGGTAAAAATAGTGACATTTTCCTTCCCCAAACTAAGCGTGCAACGTGATGATGCGAAAACAGCAATAGCGAGGAAATAAGCGTGCAAAACCAGATTGTCTACCCTACACATGTATCTCGAATACAAATGTATTAATAGAAAATTTAATTCTGTCATGCGTTTCAGGACCACCCCGCCTGAGATATCATGTTTTACAGGCCGGTCTCCGGACTCAAAATATTAAAATAGATTAATATTTATTACCGTTGCGGGGGCAGCACAGGTTTTTCACCTGTTTCCCGATTATCCCTTTTTGTCTAAAGTCATTAGAAAATAGTTAAAAACTAGTTAAAAACTAAATCACATTAAATTAGAACAAGGCACCTGAAAACGCGGAGGATACCAGCAGATGAATTGAATTCAAAGTGAATCTTCTGCACACTGTTCTCAAATAGTTTTCTGGTTTTCAATATTTTTACTGTTATGTATGACATCCACAGCGTGCGAATAGGCAAAAAGACCATTTATATGTCACTGATTGATACGTCAAAGATTATTCACCTGAAAAAGATCGCTAAACAATGAAACATACGATTCGCTTCTCTCATAGCATTTACGACATCGGAAAAGAGTCTTGGGATGCGTTATCCACTTCTGATAACCCGTTTTTGCGCTTTGAATTTTTGGCGGCGTTGGAAGACTGCCAATGCATTGATTCACCGATTCAACGCATGCCATTAAATAGCGGCTGGCTACCACAGTACGTAATAGTCGAAAATGAACAACACGCTGCACTGGCCATCGCACCCGTTTTTCAAAAGTTACACTCTTATGGGGAATATGTTTTTGATTGGGCTTGGGCTGACGCTTATCAACGCCATGGCCTTCAGTACTATCCCAAGCTGGTATGGGCAATTCCATTTACACCCTCTACCGGCCCAAGAATGATTAGCCAAGGTAATCAGAATGAATGCAGGCTATATCATCAACTGATTGCAGAAGGTTTAACCGCGTATTGCCACACTCATAATTTTTCTGGCTGGCACTGTTTATTTCCAAATGCAGTCGCGCAACAAGCCTTTGAATCTTCTGACAGTACAACTAACAATACAATTAATCGTACTATAAACGGCACAATGAGCCGTACCAGCTGCCAGTTTCATTGGTTTAACGGCGATGCTAATGGACAAGGATTCACCAACTTCGCGCACTACCTTGACAAGTTCACCAGTCGTAAACGTAAAAACATAAAAAAAGAACGGGCTCGATTACTTGAATCAGGATTTTCTTTTCATCAAAAATCAGGTTTCGAGATCAGTGAAAGCGACATAGAAAATTTTTACCATTGCTATCAGCTGACGTACGCCAAGCGAAATTCTAGAGGGTATCTCACTCTGGCTTTTTTCAAACAGTTAGTTAAAACAATGCCTGAGCAAATATTACTGGTTCAAGCTCATTATCATGATACTGACAATAGCAGTAACAAAGTGGTTGCCAATGCCTTGTATTTTAAAGATGCGGATAATCTTTATGGCCGCTATTGGGGCTGCTTAGAAGAATTTGATAGTGTGCATTTTGAGTGTTGTTATTATCAAGGCATTGAGTATTGTATTGAACATAACCTCAGCCACTTTGACCCTGGCACTCAGGGCGAGCACAAGATAAGTCGTGGTTTTGAACCGACTATTTGTCATAGCCAACACTGGATTGCTCATCCTGAATTTAGTGAAGCTATCGATGAATTCTTAACCGTCGAGAAATCAGACATTAATAACTATGTGATTCAAGCCACTGAATATTTGCCTTTTAGGAACACTAATGAAAATACGACTCAAAGCGCAGACTAACATATGAAATTATTACTCGCCTCCCCTATTCTATTTCGCATAGGCTTTGCACTTTATGCCCTATTAGTAATTTGGGCATCATTAAGAACTGGCGGTGGGCCTCAGCCGATTGAGCATTTTGATAAAGCATTGCATTTTACTTTTTATGGAGTATTCACAGTCATTGCTGCAGGCTGCACCATAAAAAAACGAACGTTTATTTGGCTGTGTATTTTTATCGCTTTTTATGGCGTATTAATGGAGATTCTTCAGTCCTTTGTACCTTCACGATTTATGTCCTTAGCCGATATAATCGCGAATACATCAGGTATTATTATCGCTGCAGTTATCTTATTTAAGCTACGTTTACATCGATAATAAAATTACTAACTACAGAAAAGTAAAAACGAACAGATGTTCGTTTTTACTTCATGATCACACTAGAAATATTAGAAGTTATAGGAAACAGCAAGTTTCCAATTCACAGGTGCTCCGTAACGCACTTGACCGCTATTAATATAGCTATAATATTTCTCATCTAAAAGGTTTTCAATATTAAGCTGTACTTTCATATTATTGTTCACGTCATAACGTCCCATTATGCTAACCAGCTGATACGAATCTTGAACAATGTCATTTTCATATATTTTGTCTTGCCAGTTAATACCGCCACCAAGAGTCAGTTCTGGCATCAAATCTACAAGGCTGTATGTAGAAAAAATATTGGCTTGTTTGCGAGGTTGATTTGTATTCACGTCAAGTGAAACACTGTCATCTGCTTTCACTTTGAACTCAGAATAACCCGCATTAATATTTAACCCCTTAATCGGTTGACCAATCACCTCAAGTTCATAACCTTCGCTACTAACACTTTCTGCGGCAGTATAAACGGCACGTGCTGCATCATCAGGGTGAACGCCTGTTTGCACTGCAACGTTATCTTGATCAACTTTAAAAATAGCAACAGACGTTTGTAGCATGTTATCTAAGTAACTACTTTTCAAACCCGCTTCGTACGTTTTACCTTCTAAAGGATCTAGCAACTCATCATTTGCATCTTGTTTATTTTGTGGGTTAAAGGTTTCTGCGTAGCTCACATAAACACGGTGGTCATCGGTTAAGTCGTATAGAACACCGCTATAAGGGACGAATACATTATCATTGCCGTAATCTCCCGTATCCGAGTATGAATCTCCTTTGCGGTTCCAACTGGTCACTCGTCCACCTAAAATAACTTTTAGATCATCCGTTAAATGCAAACGTGTCGCGGCATAAACGCCCTCGTTAGTTACTTCAATGTCTTTATCTAAACTGCCCTCTTTTGACCATTCTGGCTCAGGAAAATCTCCATTCCAGTCATCAAAGTTTGTGACGGGTAAAAATGCATTCGTCAAAGGCGCATAACTGTAAGCTTTTGATTTTTGTTCACTGTAGATTGCACCTAGTACGATATCAGCGTCTATGTCAAAAGCATTTGCTTGACCGCGCAATTGAACGTCTAAGCTGTGTTGTGTTGATTCACCATCACTTTTGTAAGGCCAAGAGGTCAGGCCATCACCTGTATTCTCATCAAAACTGTTCGCTGCGTCGTACATATAAAGCAACTTGCTGTCTGATTCGTATTTCATGTAGTTATAATTAACAGCCAATTCCCAGCCATTATTAAAAAGATGATTAATATTGGTAAATGCGTTGGTACTGGTTGTTTCCCATCGAGTCCAATTTGCTGCGGTCGTTACAGATCGTTTAAAGTCGGTATCATTGCCATTATTATATTTGGCTTGTAGTCCACCCCAAACTGGTGCGATAGGATCATCGTGCTGATAACTTACACCAACGCGAACCAAGGTGCTTGGCGATAAGTCTTTTTCTATAACGCCATAAAAAACTTGAGTATTTTGCTCAAATGAATCAGTAAACGAATCGCTTTTAACCGCTTTTGCCACAACCCGACCGCGTAACGACCCATCATCACTCAAACCCGATGCAATATCCGCATTCAACTCTTTGCGATTCCAACTGCCTGTTACAGCACTGACGTGACCGTTAAAATCAACACTATCAGCTTGTTTACGCACTAAATTGATAGATCCGGAAGGATCTCCTGTTCCCGTCAATAAACCTGTCGAGCCTCGAACAAATTCAACTCGTTCGTAAATTGAAACGTCAGCAATGGTTTCTCCTGAATCACCTAAAATGCTCCAAGCCATTGGCACACCATCAATTTGATAGTTTTCAATTTTGAACCCTCGCGCCTGTAATTCATTACGCACATTATCCCAAGCAGAATGAGAGACACCAATCGTATTTTTAATAGTATCAACGACCGTATCTAAACCTTGGTCTTGTATGCGCTGTTCTGTCATAACGCTGACAGATTGAGGGGTCTCTTTTAGCGTTAATCCCAAACCTGTAGCCGTATCGATAACTTTATTAACTGAGTACTGACCCAATACGGTCACAGCACTTAAATCAACCGTATTCGATGGATCTATTTCAGTTGTTTCACTGTATGTGTGACTTGATACAAATGCTAAAGAAATAGCCGTTGCTAAAGTGGAGTTTTTGAGAAGCATGAAGTTTCACCCATTTACTAATGATAATTGTTCGCATTATAAGCAAATATCAAAGCTAGGCAAGTAAATACTAATGATAATTGCTATCATTAGCTTTAAGATATAATGAAAATGTAGTAACCTTCCGGAAATTCTAAGCGACCACTGTCAGCATCAAGCTTAAAACCTTCGTTGGCTAGAAAGTATTTATGGGTTGTTTTTCGTTATTTAAAAAATACGGTATTTATAATGGCTAAAATCAATAGACGCTTTTGGTTTCAATTACACGGTTGGCTTTCTTTACCAATCTGGGTGATTTTTAGTTTTGTTTGTCTAACTGGAACTATTTCAGTACTGAGTCATGAAATAACTTGGTTAACTAACTCGGATTCACGAGCCAGTAATCCAGAGCAATTAGCAGCGAAACCCATTGCTGACCTAGTTAAAGCTGTTGAAAATAAATTCCCTACCGCCGATGTTAGTTGGGTAATGACTCGAGAATCTTATCTCAGCTATGTCATTAGCTTTACAGATATCGATAAACCAGCCGCTCAAGCATATGTAAATCAGTATACCGGTGAGATTCAGGAAGTATTTCAAGGAATGACGTTCATCGGCTTTATGAGGTCTTTACACGGCTGGTTATTATTTCCATGGCACCATAATTTTAGTATTGGTTATTACTTAGTTTCTTTAATGGCTATTGTCATGATGGGTGCCCTGATTACAGGGTTAGTGGTCTATAAAAAATTTTGGAGAGCATTATTTAAACCTCAACTAAGAGCCCGTAAAGGTTTGCGAATATTTTTGCAAGACGCACATCGTTTTAGTGGGGTCTGGTCTATGTGGTTTCTATTCATTATAAGTATCACAGGGCTTTGGTATCTTACTCAGGCGGTACTGTGGCATAACGATGTCGATATCGACCCCCACGCTCCGCTTCTTGATAATAAAGTAATCCCGACTTATCAAGTCACTGCACCCGAATTCACTATAGGGCTTGATCAAGCGATACTAACAGCTAAGCAAACACATCCTGATTTTATGCCCACATTTATTATGCTACCTGAACATAACCGGGATACTTACAAGTTAATAGGTAAAGGCGACTTTATTTTATACGACGATACAAGCTATAGACTCAGCATTAATCCATGGAAGGGAAATATAGAAGCACGCCAAGATCCAGATAACATGACAGTACTACAAACTGTTTCGCACATTACAGACCCCATTCACTACGGCACAATTGGTGGAATCTGGACCAAGATCATATGGTTTATATTTGGATTGATTTTGAGTGGTATGTCAGTTGCTGGGTTTATGATTTGGCGCTATCGATTAGTTGACGCAAAGGAAAATAAATAATGGCACGTTTACATGCAACAGCTTGGAATAGGTATAAATTTTTACTCAGTGGCATCGTATTATTGCTACCTATTCTCTTTTTATATCAATCTTTAAACCCTGTTTTTCCGGATGCACTACCTGAAGTCACAGTGGGAGAATATAGCATTGTGCCCATGCCTTATGATTTAGACCCGGCATATCAACATGACGGCGTCTATGTGAAAGATTTTTTACTCACATTTACAGCAGGTGATATTCACAATATTCGACAAGGGTATTTAAACATTGGGCAAGAGCCAGCTCTTATTTCAGAGATACAAAAAAGCACTGGAGGCGAAGGCTTTTTACATGGAAGTAAACATGGCCAACATGTTCATGCCATTTCAAAGCCTCAAATATCAACGGAAGACAGTATTTGGTTAACAATAGAAAATTGGAATGGGGAAATTTTACAAGCTCGTTGGAGTATCCCGCAACCCATGCTTAATTAGTCTTTTTATGCAAAGCACGGTAACTTTACATTCGAGTTCGCCCTACTATCGCCTTCAGATTTTCTAGCATAGGAACAATCACAGATTTAGTTTTCGGCTGTCGTTCTTTTGAAAACGCAATAGGACGACTCACTTTCATCGCCGCAATACCAATTCTAGCCGTATAAATACCCGCGCCGAGTCCCTGCCCTAATCGAGCGCTCGCCATGCCGCTTAAGGTGGTTGAACCAAACTCTTCCATCACTTGATCAATCACAATTTCACTCATGCCAATAAAAGCCAACTGATGAATCACCAATTTTAATAATTTCAAACGATTACTCAGTGATGGCCTCATGCCATATACCTGTGCAATGTCATCGATCATTTTAATGCTACGCCATAACGACAGTAGCATGTCTAAAGAAGCCCACGGACTTGCCGCCACGGCCGCACCAGTTTGTAAGCTAAAGTTAGATACTCTGCGCAGAGCTTCTTGGTCAAGTGGTTGTAAAAAAGCACGTTCGATGTGTTCTATCACTTCACGATCGTTACTGTAATCCGGTAGCGCATTAGTACAGCGTTGGAAGTGAATGTGCTGTGGTTTATCGGCATAAAACGTATTTAACTCGTCGATAAACGGTTGAGCATTACCCACATCATGAGTTTCGCTTAAACGCTGAGCATGAGCTTGAATATCTTTTAATGCACCAAAGTTTTCTTTATCGTGTAAATATCCGCGTAATGCACGAATACCCAAACCTGCCACTACCACCAATAAGGCAATAAAGCCCGCCGCTAATAACCAGTGTACCGCGAGGGCACGTTGAACAACGCTATAAACTTCCCACGCCACCAGCACTGCGAATACTAAACCTGCACCATACAAGAATGACTTCAATCCTTTAACCGGTATGGCTTCTAAACGTATGGCAGAGTATTCAGAAACATGAGGTAAGCGTTCACCTGAGGTGATCGCTTCTGGCACTTCGTTGAGCGCTTCTTGTTGATTGGGAATAAACGTCTTTGCCTGTCTCTCACTCTTTTTAGAACTCATATCTTTACCATTATTAATATTCATACGCACTTATCCCCTATCAATGCGTTCAACACACTATCAAGACGAATGTGTGGAATGGCATCTGAATTTTGATACGACAAACCCTTAGGCGGATTCAATTTGGGAATCGTCCATTCTAAAAAGGGCTGCCATTCATCACCTTCTGGTATGCGTGACGGAATGGTTGGGTGGGTATAACCAATCGCCGAGCCATCGGTATCAACTCCAGTAATTCCCAACTCACCCGCGTGCTTTATTTCTTTTGACGAACGTACCGCTGCGGTTGCTTCACACAAGGGTGATACACCTTCATGCTGGGCATTTTTATAAGCCTGATTGACCAATATTTCCAATACATTTCGTACGGCTTCATGATCTTCTGAAACGACCTGATCTATCTTAGTCGCGGCAAAAATTACCTTGTCTATTTTAGGATTAAATAATTGTAATAACCGATTTTGGCTGCCATAAGCGAAACTGTCGGTAATATTGGTCAGTGCTTGGCGCATATCATCAATGTACTGCGGCCCTGCATTCAATGCACTGACCACATCCACTAAGACCAACTGACGATCAATGCGACTAAAAAAGGTTTTATAAAAGGGATCGACTAGCTCTTTTACGTAGCGTTTATAACGGCGTTCGCATAATTTAAAATAACTATTATGACTGGCATTATTTAATTGGCCTTCGGTATAACTGCCGCATTTTAATAACGGTAAAAAACATAAGATGCTGGCATCGTCTACCTGACCAGGAATTAAAAAACGTCCTGGTTGAATTAAACTGAGGCTTTTATTTCCATTACCGCTATTACTGCTATCACTCACGGAGTGATTTTTGCAGTTTTTTAAAAACTGAATAAAGCGCGCATTGAGTGCTTTTAGTTTTTGCTCATCCGCTTCCGCTAATGGGTCTAACTGCTGTAAATCGTTTAGCAGTGAACCTAATAACTCTGTGCGCGGTGATTGGGTATATTGCGCGCTGCATTGTGCACACCAGCGAGAATAACTCATGTCTCGTAAAGGTAAGTCGAGCAGCCATTCGCCTGGGTAATCTCTAATTTCTAAGAACAGTGAAAACTGTTCTCGGCCAAATGGATTAAGTTTACTGACATTTTTTGCCAACCTTAATTCTAATAAACAGCCACTAAGATCTTTGGTCGACTCTGGCCATTGGGGCTCGGATTGAGTTAAGCCCTGATAGGCTAAGTCATAAGGAAAAGCGGCTAGATGCTTATCGTCTAAGGGGTGCACTTTCACATTTAACAAACGACCCGAAAGCACCGGAGAAAATCCGGGCAAACTAGCGCTCTTATGCTGCAACAACTGGTTAATTAAACTGGTAATAAACGTCGACTTACCACTTTGGCTAAGCCCTGTAATACCGATACAGAAACGCTTATCTCTGAGTTTGTCAGTGAGCTTATCGATGCTCGCTAAGCTATCATCGGTTAATTCCGCTACTTTCGAATAAGTACGTTTAAAGAAATGGTTTGCCATACAATTAAAATCACCATCTAAAATTCTTTTATTAAAGCCAACACTGCAACTTCATTCATTATTAGTAGCTCATGACTCGCAGAAAAACTTGTCCATATCCCCTAAGTGCTCTTGAACGAACTCTAAAAAAGCTCTCATGGAAGGTGTTGGGTGTTTTCCTTTTGGATAGACAACACACCAAGAACGCCTGAGAGGAAGGCCCTCTAATGGGATAACTTTTAACTGACCTAGTTTCAATTCAGGTAGCATGCCTAACTTAGGTAGCACAGCGACCCCTAACCCTGCTAAAACGCCGTGTTTCACCGCGTCGTTAGACCCAAGGGCCATCACCGGAGATAATGATAAACGATTCTCTTGAGCAAACAGTTCAAGGGCCAATCGACTACCCGACCCTGATTCTCGCCCTAATAAACCCGCATCGAGAAAATCTTGTACGCTTAGATTTTTTTGCTGGTGAATAGGATGGTCAGCATTCGCTACAGCAACCAGTTCGTTATCTAAAAAAGGTAACGAGGCTAACGGCTTCTCTTCTGGCACGATCCCCATAATAACCAAATGGTCTAGATTATCATTTAAGCGTTTAATGGCTTCTGCACGATTAACCACTCTGACATTCACATTAAGTTTTGGGTGTAATTGACAAAACTCTTTTAACAAATATGGCACGACATATTGTGCGGTATTAACGGCCACAATATTTAAATCACCGGCAACCTGGCCTTTCATAGCCGCTAAGTCTGACTGTAGAAAGCGCAATTCATCAAACATTACATGTATGCTTTTTACGAGGCTTTCACCCGCAGCGGTACAATAAAGTTTGCGACCTACGTATTCAAATACAGGCACATCAATGGCGGCTTCTAGTTGTCGAATCTGGCTACTAACAGCAGGCTGAGTTAAGCCCAATTGCTCACCCGCTTTTGAGTAACTTGCAGCCTGATAAACGGTTAAGAATACCTGCAATTGCCTAAAGGTTAATCGATTCACTAATTTTTGTACGGATAACGGCATTTATTGATACGCAAGTTAATATATATAAGCAATAGTTTATACATAAGCATAAGAATTTCAATTTTACTTTATACTTATAACCTCTATGATTGCGCGCACAACCTGTGCAACCTGCCATTTCAACTTAAGTAGAGATTTAGCCATGCCTGATATCGTTGTCATGTTTTTCGTACTTGGCCTTGTTGCCGGAATTTTAAAATCAGATTTAAAAATCCCTAAAGCCGCTTACGATACGCTTAGCTTACTATTAATGCTGACGATCGGGCTTAAAGGAGGAATGGCGCTACATGGTTCACTTGAATGGTCATTAGTCTTTGAACTGGTCGCTATCGCCTCTTTAGGGGCTTTAATTCCCTTTATTGTGATTCCTGTTCTTATCAAGCTAGCCAGAGCCGACACTGCTAACGCCGCCAGCCTTGCAGCACATTATGGATCGGTCAGTGCAGGTACTTTCGCGGTTGCTTTGGCTTACGTTGATAGCCAAAACTTACCAATAGACCCTGAAGTTACCTTATACCTTGTGATGTTAGAGCTGCCTGCCATTCTTGTTGCTCTGGCTTATTATCGTAGACATACCAGCAGTCAAATGGGTTCCCCTCCCTCACACAGTAAGAGTGAACTCTGGCGAGAAACATTTACCAATCGTGGTGTCGTATTATTAGTCGGCGGGGTCATTATTGGCTTTATGTACGGCCCAACAGAGGGGGCTGCAGTCACCGAGTTATTTACTCATGCTTTTAAAGCGGTACTCGCATTATTCTTATTAGAAATGGGACTAACCGCGGCCGAGACTCTATCACCCATACCTTGGAAGAAATGGCGTTTACTCACTTTTGCTCTTGTAGCGCCTTTGTGCTTATCGTTTGTAGGCTTAAGCGCAGGTATCGCACTGGGGCTAGAAATAGGCTCTATCGTTGTATTAGCCACGCTTACCGCCAGTGCTTCTTATATAGCCGCACCCGCCGCGATTAAAACGGCGATTCCAAAGGCGGACATAGGTTTAGCCATGTTAATGTCGCTTGGTATCACCTTTCCGTTTAACGCCATTCTCGGTATTCCGCTCTACCATCAAATAGTGAATTATTTTTATTAATCACGTTTTATTCACAGCTCAACAAAACCATCCTTTATTCATTCAAACACTTTCGTTAACGGAGTGTTTGAATCGCATTATCGTAAGACTTCCCAGGCTTAATTTATCTTTAGTATTTTGGGTCTCTGCGTTTGAATTAATTTTTACCACTTTTATATATCACCTTATAGCAACTATAAATAATTTGAATACTTATTAAAAAATTGATATAAATCAATAAGATACAGACGATTCAAAATACTGATAATTTACTTACTTTCATTGTCAAGATTGTCAATCTCGAAGAACAAATGTATAAAACGCTCGTTTTAATTAACCCGTGACCCTTAATCAGCCAAAAGCTGATATTGGGTAGGCGCTAATCGGTGCCGCTTGGATTCAGATTTTTACCTACAGGCGAAATCTATATGACTACGAAAGAAATTGATGTGCTACTTGTTGGTGGCGGCGTAATGAGTGCCACGCTTGGCACAATACTAAACAAATTAGACCCTTCGCTAAAACTGACCATGGTGGAGCGTTTAGATCAAGTAGCTCACGAAAGCACCGATGGCTGGAATAACGCTGGCACAGGCCACGCAGGCTATTGTGAGCTTAATTACACCCCACAAGATGAAAATGGCGATGTAGAAGTCAATCGCGCGTTAGCGATCAATGCCAATTTTGAAGTTTCTTTACAATTGTGGAGTGCATTGATCAGTAGCGGTGATTTACCCGCCCCTGCGCAGTTTATTAATAGCACACCGCACATCAGCTTTGTTTGGGGTGAAGACAACGTTAAATTTTTACGTAAACGTTGGGAAAAATTATCCGCACATCATTTATTCGCGGGTATGGAATACAGTGAAGATCATGAAGTTTTAAGCCAGTGGATGCCATTGGTGATGAAAGGTCGCAACCCAGACGACAAAATCGCCGCAACCCGTATTCCATTTGGTAGCGATGTCGACTTTGGTTCACTAACGCGCAATCTTGTATCTTCATTAGAAAAACGCGATCAATTTGAATTATTACTTAACAACGAAGTTTCTGAGCTGAAAAAAAGCAAAAGCGGTAAGTGGATTGTTAAGTTAAAAGATCGAACCTCAGGTGAAAGTCAGACCATTAAGGCAGGCTTCGTCTTTTTAGGCGCAGGTGGCGGTGCTTTACCTTTGCTACAAAAATCACACATCGATGAAAGCAAAGGCTACGGCGGCTTCCCTGTTTCGGGCCAATGGTTGGTATGCCAAGACGAAGACACCATCAAGCAGCATCACGCTAAGGTTTATGGCAAAGCGGCCATCGGTGCACCACCGATGTCAGTTCCGCATTTGGATACCCGTATCATCAATGGCAAGCCTGCCCTGCTATTCGGCCCATTTGCGGGCTTTACCACTAAGTTTTTAAAAACCGGCTCTAAGCTGGATTTGTTCAAGTCGATGCGCAGCAATAATTTATTGCCGATGATGGATGTTGGTATCCATAACATGGATTTAACCAAGTATTTAATCAGCGAAGTGATGCAGTCACATGAAGACCGCATGGAATCTTTGCGTGAATACTTCCCGAATGCTCAGTCTAAAAACTGGACCCTTGCCCAAGCGGGTCAGCGCGTTCAAATCATCAAAAAAGAGGGTTCTGCGGGTGGCAAGCTAGAGTTTGGTACCGAATTGGTCGCCGCTAAAGACGGCTCTCTCGCCGCTTTGCTCGGTGCTTCTCCAGGTGCCTCGGTTGCTGCACAAGCCATGATCGAGGTGATTGAACGTTGTTTAGCTTCTCGCTTAGATGCCCAATTAGAAGGTGGCTGGAAAAATCGACTAAAAGAGTGGATCCCTTCTTACGGTGAATCACTGATCGACAACCGCGAACTATTGATGAGTACCCGTGAAAATACCTTAAGTGTTCTTGGCTTAAATAAGGCATGACAGAAAATCGGTCTATAAATACTCAGCCTTAAACATTGAGTCTTGAACTTAAACGTTGAACGTTGAACTTGAACGTTGAAATTAAAACCTTTTTAAAATTAGAAACTGTTAGGAGTGTTCACTATGTTAATCGGAGTACCTAAGGAAATTTATCCTGGGGAAAACCGCGTAGCCTTAATACCCACCGGTATTGATGTCTTACTATCCGCGGGTTTCGATGTGGTTATTGAAGAAGGTGCTGGTGATAAATCGCACTACGATGACGACGCCTATCGTAACTGTGGTGCCAGTATTGCCCCCAATTCTAAATCGTTATACGAGCAAGCAGATATCGTATTAAAAGTACGTCAGCCTTTGGAAGAAGAAGTTGCACTGCTAAAAGCCGACAGCACCCTGATTTGTTTATTAGATGCTTGGTTTAATCTACCGCTGATTCAACAGCTAGCGGAGAAAAAAGTTCGCTCGTTTGCTTTGGAATTCATTCCTCGCTCGACTCGCGCACAAAGCATGGACGTATTAAGTTCGATGGGCGCAATCAGCGGCTACCGCTCTGTCCTTTCGGGTGCAATGGAATTACCACAGTACTTCCCTATGTTAATGACTGCAGCAGGCACTATTCACCCTGCTAAAGTATTCATCGTGGGGGCAGGTGTCGCAGGCTTAATGGCTATTTCTACGGCTCGTCGTTTGGGTGCAGTCGTTGAGGCTTACGATACTCGCGCAGAAGTACGTGAACAGGTTGAGTCTTTAGGGGCTAAATTTGTTGAGTTTGATTTACCGCAAGAAGAAGGCGGTGCAACCGGTGGTTACGCGACAGAGAAATCTGAAGAGTTCTACAAAATGCAGCGCGAACAAATGCAAGCGAAAGTTGCGCAAGCAGATCTAGTGATCACAACCGCGGCGATTCCTGGAAAGGTGTCTCCACGCTTAATCACTAAAGACATGTTGCACTACATGAAAAAAGGCTCGGTCATTGTTGATCTTGCGGCTGAGCGTGGCGGCAACGTTGAAGGAACTGTTGCAGGACATAAAGCCTATGTCGATGGCGTAACCATTATTGGTTATACCGATCACCCTGGCCGTGTCCCGGTACATGCTTCTCAGCTATTAACTAAAAACATCACCACTTTCTTATTGAACATGGCAGGCGACGGCCAGCTAAACATCGATATGGAAGATGACATTGTTGCCGCAACGCTTGTTACTGAAGCGGGCGAAATTAAGCACGAAGGTTTAAAAGCTCAAATAGAAGCTTAACCTGATACTCACACAGATAAGGAATTTACGTTATGGAAATGTTCATCATGTCCCTAACCATTTTTGTACTAGCAATTTTTGTTGGTGTAGAAGTGATTAACAAAGTACCGCCTACATTACACACTCCTTTAATGAGTGGCACTAACGCCATCTCTGGCATCGTAGTCGTTGGCGCAATCATCAGCTCGGGTGGTTCTGACCACACAACCGTTCTTTCAACGGTACTTGGCGTTATCGCCATTGCACTTGCCACTATCAACATCGTCGCCGGTTACATGGTAACCGACCGCATGTTGAACATGTTTAAAAGAAAATAAGGTAACAGACTAATGGACGTTTTAATTAATCTTGGTTACCTAGTAGCCGCAGTATTATTTATCTTGGGTGTAAAGGGATTAACCTCTCCTAAAACAGCCGTTAATGGTAACAGAATGTCAGCATCCGCTATGTTGATTGCTGTTATTTCCGCCTTACTAGACAGCAATGTAATCACTTATGAATACATTCTTTTAGGCGTATTAATTGGTGGTGCGATCGGCGCTTACGCAGCGAAGAAAGTAGCCATGACTGACATGCCAGAAATGGTAGCAACCCTAAACGGTATTGGTGGTGGAGCTTCTTTATTAGTTGCCGCAGCTAACTATTTAGAAAGCCAAAAGCTTGCAGAAATGGGCAACTTTGCCGTGACTTATGACTGGTCTGTTGCGGTGATTCTTTCTATCTTAATCGGTGCAGTAACACTAACCGGTTCTTTCGTTGCCGTGGGCAAACTGAAAGGAAAAATCGGTGATTCAAATAAAGTTAAATTATACAAAGCCATCGTTAAATTATGTTTCCTAACATTGATTGCTGGTGCCGTATACTTTACGACCGTTAGCCAACTGAATTCAGACTTATTGATTCTTGGTTTAATCGTTGTGTGTTTGATTCTAGGTGTCTGTTTAGTAATGCCAATTGGCGGCGCCGACATGCCAGTTGTTGTTTCTCTATTGAACTCTTACTCAGGTCTAGCCGGTGCTGCGGCAGGTTTCGTACTCGGTAACAACGGTTTGATCGTTGTGGGCTCGTTAGTAGGTGCTTCTGGTATTATTCTGACTAGCATCATGTGTAAAGCAATGAACCGCTCACTAACCAACGTTTTGTTTGGTGGTTCAATGTCTGAACAGAGCGGTGTTTCTAAATCTGAAAACGACGCTTTCTACGAAGGTAAAGTTAAGTTCTCGAATGCCGATGAACTCGCCATGCTGTTAGACAGCGCACAGAAAGTTGTGTTTGTTCCGGGTTACGGCCTAGCAGTAGCACAAGCACAGCACGCTACTCGTGAACTGGCTTCTATGCTAGAGAAAAACGGCGCTGAAGTTAAGTACGCGATTCACCCAGTTGCCGGTCGTATGCCTGGCCACATGAACGTATTATTGGCTGAAGCAGAAGTGCCGTACGATCAGTTGGTTGAAATGGATACCATCAACCCTGAGTTCTCTCAGACCGATGTTGCCATCGTATTAGGGGCTAACGACGTGGTTAACCCAGGCGCTGCGGAAGATCCAAATTCGCCTATCTTCGGCATGCCCATTCTTAACGTACATAACGCTAAAACCGTTGTTGTGGTTAAGCGTGGTTTATCGCCAGGTTTTGCGGGCATTCCAAACGAATTGTTCATCCGTGACAATGCGTTAATGGTAACCGGTGATGCTAAGCAAGTATTGCAAGATACGATTGGTGCGATGAAAGATCTTTAATATTACGCCCTGAAAGATCTGTAATATAGTGAGCTAAATAGCCCCTGAGATTATTTAGCTCAAAAAGAAGCCCCGGATTCTTTTCGAATACGGGGCTTTTTTTATGTTTTAACTTTTATGCTTTAACTTTTATAGGTTAACGTTACGAAACAGCCCTTCACTTCTTCTGCGTACTTCCCTGAGCAATCACCTCGCCCGCTTGCCATAAACGCCACTCGCCAGGCTCATAAATTTCCCATGCTTCATCCGACGTCAACGGTTGGGTCGCAACAATGCTTACTACATCATTAAGAGTCGTTTCGGCAGCAAAGTCGATACTCACGTCAGCATCGGTTAAACATGCTGGGCCAAATGGCGCACGACGAGTAATACTCGCTAACCTGGTACTGCAAAAAGTAAATAGCCAGTCGCCATTGCTTAATAAGCAATTAAATACACCGCGTTCAGCATAATCTTCTGCCAGCTCAACCAAACATTTAGCCAATTCCGCAGGCTGTGCATCTCGCGTTAAAGTTTGTCGAATCTGGTTTAATAAATCACAAAAAATACGCTCACTATCGGTATCGCCAATCGGCTCATAAATACCTGCTCGATGAATAAAATCATTAATCTGCCCATTGTGTGCAAATACCCAATTTTGCCCCCAAAGCTCCCTAATAAAAGGGTGTGTATTGGCTAAGCAAATATCACCCACATTTGCTTGGCGAATATGACATAACGCGGTTTTACTTTTTATCGGATGTCGCTGAACCATATCGGCGATTTTAGATTGTGAGCTTGGGCTAGATTCATGAAAACTGCGAATGCCCTTCCCTTCGTAAAAAGCGACACCCCAACCATCTTTATGTGGGCCGGTATTACCACCACGCTGGGTTAACCCTGTAAAACTAAAACACAAATCGGTCGGTGTATTGGCACTCATGCCAAGCAGTTCACACATAATAATTCCTAATTTCTAAACCTGGCATTTAAAACGGATTGTTAAAGTTGATAGTTTAAAATAAGAGTTAAGATAATAGTTTAAATTGATTGTTAATACTGTTCTAAAATTGAGAGTCCGCTGAAAATTGTTCCATCGCATAAGCAACTCTTTCTGACGCTTTCGGGTATTGAAATAGAGCAGGTACAGGGAGTCTCTCTATATTCTGCAGCCTAGGCAATAGGCCTGCACCATTGGCAATCTGAATCGCTAACCCCGGCCTTGCATTCAGTTCTAGCACCATCGGCCCAGCTTCTTTATCGAGCACCATATCCGTTCCCATATAGCCCAGGCCTGTCATTTCCCAAGCGCTAGAGGCAAGGGTTAGCAACTCTACCCAATTGGGAACAACTAAATCTTTTAACGCCTTTCCGGTATCAGGATGATGGGTGACAGGGTGATCGAATTGAACCGCTCTTACCGCTCGCCCTGTAGCAATATCAAGCCCAACACCGACTGCACCTTGATGTAAGTTGGCTTTACCATCTGATGCCGATGTCGAACAGCGCATCATCGCCATAACAGGATAGCCTTTAAAGACAATCACCCGGATATCAGGTACACCTTCATAGCTGAATCCATTAAAAGCCACATCATCAAATTTAATTAAGTTCTCAACAACCGCGACGTCATTTTTGCCACCTAACGAAAACAAACCGGCCAAAGCATTACTGATATGACGTTCAACATCTTGCTCGTTGATCGCCTGCCCAGAAGGCTTGATATAGATGCCATCACTGTGAGAACTGATCACTAAAATGCCTTTGCCGCCAGAACCTCTAGCGGGTTTAATCACAAAGCCAGACCAATGCTTCACCATTTCATGAATGCGCTTAACTTCGGCTTGATGCGCAATCACACCAATTAAGCTTGGCACCGTTGCACCATGGGCTTGGGCTATAATTTTGGTTTTTAGCTTGTCATCCACTAAAGGATATTTCGAGCGATCATTATAACGCCCGATATAAGCACCATTTCGTTTGTTCATACCCATTACGCCTTTTGCGTTTAATTTTTTGGGTGACGAAAACAGTGAAAAAACAGAAAACATGGGCTAGTTTTCCGCAAGTGATTTAAATCGTTTTAACTCAAGCAGGCGATAACCTGTGTAGTTACCCAATAATAATATCGCGGCTAAAACAATGAACTGAGAGCCAATAAAATTAAAGGTAACATGCTGCACATAAGGATTAGTCATCGCTAGATAAATCAATACGGCGGTAAATAATGAGCCGCCTCCTTGCATAAACACCTCTTTAGCGCCCTCTTCTTCCCATAAAATAGACATGCGTTCGATGGTCCAAGATAAGATAATCATGGGAAAAAAAGTAATCGTTAATCCTTGGGTCAATCCAATATTAAATGAAACGATTGTGAAGACCGAAATAATCAAAATCACTGAAATAATCACCGCCGATATTCGCGAAACTAATAACAAATTGAGTTTGGATAAATACCCTCGAATCACTAAGCCGGTTCCAACAATTAATAAAAATCCAATAATGCCCGGCAGTAATTGAGTTTGAACGAAAGCTACTGCAATCAGTACCGGCATAAAAGTGCCAGATGTTTTTAAACCGATTAATACCCGTAAAAAGACAACAATAAGCGCACCAATCGGTATCAGCATGATGGTTTTAAACATCGCTTGCTCTTCTAACGGCAAACTATGAATCGAAAAGTTTAATAAATTATCGGCTACCGCTTTCTTCTTTGTTGCAGAAGTAGGCGTTATATCTTGCGAAATCATGGAGTAAAAAACCTTGCTGTTTTTACCGCCTATTACGTCCAATAAAGACACATTAGATTCATCCCAAATGAGTACGTTATTTTCAACTCGCTGTTCAATCGTTTCTGGATTAAAAAGCTTCCAATTCAAGCCATCCCAAACTTCAACCATGGGAATAATAGATTGTCTGCGGCGACCATCTTCTAGCTCTACTACCCCAACCGTTTTATTATAAATATTAGAGTTAGCAAGCAATTTGGACAGCGCTTCAACTTTACTTACATCATTCAATAAGAGTGAGGCATTCTGGTTATCTAGATCGTTTAACTGCTTAATCAGCTCTCGAGTAAATGTAATGTTATCGGCCGATCTTTCTGTCGCTTGGGCAATAATCGCTTTCACGGCCGATTGTTGAGGTGCACTAAAGGTTGGAATAATTAAGTCATGACTTGCTGGTGGAATAATCGAAACCTTGGCTTGAGGGTCTATTAAAAACTGAGTTTTATAATAAATAGTTTGAGCGCCTTTGGCATGGCGGATAGACCATTCTGCACGACGGCCAGTATCCGTTTCGAGATACGAAAGCCCATAACCCGATGAAGATGCACTGTCATCGACCAGGGTAAAGCCTGTCTGTGTATGAGGGACTGCAAAGGATACTTTAGCAGGCCCGCCCGTAGCATCAAATTCAATTCGCGCTTCTATATCCCATACTTGTCTTGATTCGCTTGGCGTCCACGGCACACCATAATCTTGATGACGCATGATGCTTAAACTAGCCCCAATAATCAAAAGCATCGCGATGAGAAAATAAAATGGCACTCTAGATGTCATACGGTTCCCTTAGATAAGACTAAGTTTATTATCATTATTTTTTGGAATGCTACTTTTAAGACTGCTTTCTACATTATTTTAAAAGCTACTTATAAAGCTACTTATAAAGCTACTTTATAAGTTTCTTTAAGTGCTTCTTGGGCGCTTTAGATTCAATAAAATCGCGACTTACATCGACGATTGCAACATCCTGAATGAACTCACGTCCCAATAAAATGGGATAATCCATTTGGCGGCGGTCTGTGAGGGTAAATTGTGACTTCTCATGCACACTGCCAATTTTTACCCATAATTCTATGACGGGGCGTCGCTCTAATTCGTTAGTCGTGGACTGACGTATTTTAACGTGCCGAACAATCGGAGCCTCGACCCATTTACGATCTTTCGTCGCTGTTTCGTCATCAGAGACATGGAATTTCACCCACTTTTTGCCATCACGCTCAAACTTTTGCATATCAATGGCGTTAATGGAGGATGTCGTCGCACCGGTATCGACTCGTGCAATGAAATGAGTTTTAACAATATCAATATAAATCTTTTCTAATGACCCCAGCATCACCATTCCCGAGCGAGCTTGTGGTTCTGCATCCGTTATCACAATATTTGAAGAAACCTTAGGCTCGGATGCATCAACAGCGATATTGACAGCAGTCTTTCCCAGTGCCTTTAATTCGTTACGTTGACTGGTACTGCTTGTCTCTTTACTCAACTTGAGTAAGGCAACTTCTTGGCTTATTGCCGAAAGCTTTGCCTCTACACCGTTAATATAATCACTTTGCTTAGCTAAATTATCAGCAAGTACTTCTATACGAGTTGATATATTCTGTTCACTCTGCTGAATCGCAGCGATATTTCTTTGTGATATCTCTTCTTGGCTCATTAACGCACACCCTGAAAGCAAGAGCAGTGCAAAAAGGCTTATTGTATTCTTTAGCATGTAGACGATAACAACCCTTGAATGATAACGGTATAACTATTAATAATATTCAATCTTACGTTAACGATCCATGTTACCAATAGATGCATATTAAGGGATTTCTTACTAAGCCGCTATTAGTTGTCCCATATAAAAAAGGCTGCGACGCAATAAAGCGATTTGCATCACAATAACACTTCGTGATTTAGGATCTATACTCAGTATGAGCCGCTACATTTTTACTTAATTATCGTTGCTGAGCGCTGCGATAAATATTAAAACAGGAAAACCAGATAGCCATTATGCTAGATTCAATCATCACGCCCTTTTTAATTTCGTCGAACAGTATTCTTATTTTCGGTACTTACGACTACGGCATGGTCGCTCTTTCTATTTCTATCGCCATTCTCGCGTCTTTCATGGGGTTACAAGTTGCACTTCAGCCCTCTACTGAATCCACCAGAAAGCGGGCAAAGGTGATGTTGGGGCTAGGAAGTATTGCTTTAGGAGGAGGGATTTGGAGCATGCATTTCATTGGCATGCTGGCTTTTAACCTCTGTACCCCCGTCGATTACGGCTGGTCGCTTACCCTGCTCTCTTTATTACCCGGTCTCGCTGCATCTTGGGTCGCTCTGAGTCATATTAATAGCCATCAAAAGGGGATAAAGCCTCTGCTTGTAGGAGGTTTACTCGTTGGCTCTGGTATTGGTACGATGCATTATACTGGCATGGCAGCCATGGAAATGGCCCCCTTGCTTCGTTACAACCCCTGGATGTTCGGCTTATCGATTATCGTCGCCGTTTCGTTGGCTATTTTATCGCTGTGGATTCGCATTGGTTTAATACATCTATGGAAAGAAAAATCCAAAGAGTGGCTTGCGAATTTAGTAGCCAGCATCATTATGGGATTAGCCATTGCTGGAATGCATTACACAGGTATGGCAGCCGCTCGTTTCGTTAAACCTATTGGCTTTGAACTGAGTAATCAGCCTGCTGAAACGTCCTTCTATTTAGCACTTGCAGTGTCCGCCACCACAGTCATGATTATCTTTCTCGTTTTAGGCATAAACCTTATTTATCGTTATAAAGATACATCCTTGCGTGCTTTAAAAAGTGAGCGTCGTCTTAAAGCCACTTTAGATACTGCGATTGACGGCATTATCACGATTAACTGCAAGGGTAAAATTGTAAGTACCAACCAAGCCACAGAGCAACTTCTTGGCTGGGCCGAATCAGAACTACTGGGCGTAAATGTTAAAGTTCTTGTCCCTGAGCCGCATGCATCGGCTCACGATGGCTATCTTGAACGCTATTTAAAAACGAGAGAAGCTCGCATAATCGGTAAAGGTCGCGAGGTGCAAGCTCTGCATAAAAATGGCGAATTGATTGATATTCAATTAAGTATTGGGCATGTAAAAATCGCTCAAAAAGATTTTTTTGTCGCGTTCATTTCTGATATACGACAGCGTTTAAAAATGGAAGCTGCACTTCAAAAAAACGAGAGAAAACTGCAATCACTGGTTAGTAACATTCCAGGAATCGTCTTTCGCTGTAAGAATGACAAGCAATGGAGCATGATCTTTATTAGTGATGCGGTTGAATCTATCACCGGCTACCCCGCTGACGATTTTAGGTTGCCAAACCCTGTACGTGATATTTCTGAATTGTATCACCCCGATGACTATGAAAAAATTTACAATACCATCGTCGACCAAGAATCCTATAGCCTTGAATACCGCATAATTCGACGTGATGGTGAAGTTCGCTGGTTAATGGAGTACGGCACCTGCATTAAGGATGATGAGTCGGGAGAAGTTTGGCTTGATGGCTTTATTATGGATATTACGGACCGATACCAAATGGTCATTCAGCTGCGTTTAGCTAAAAATAGAGCAGAGCAAGCTGCCCAAGCCAGAGCAAGCTTTTTGGCCAACATGAGCCATGAAATACGCACTCCCATGAATGCCATAATAGGTTTTAGTGATATTTTACTCGATGGCGAACTCGAACAAGATCAACAACGTCACCTCAAAACGATCAATCAAGCTGCTAAATCATTACTGCATATTTTAAATGATGTATTAGATAGCGCCAAGTTGGACAAAGGCAAGCTAGAGCTAGAAGTCAGACCCTTTTCTCTAATCGAAGAAGTCGACGCTATCATATCCACGCTATGGCTTCAGGCTAAAAATAAAGGCTTAGCTCTTAATACCAAAGTATCTCCCAGACTGAATGACAACTACTTAGGATCCCCCGAGCGCATTCGCCAAGTGCTAACCAACTTGATCAATAATGCCATTAAGTTCACGCCTGAAGGATTTGTGACTCTCACAGTCAACCTATTAGAAGGTTCAAAATCCGACAATCATCTAGTTGAGTTCATAATTGAAGATAGTGGCATAGGCATGAGTAGCGCTCAGCTTCAAACCGTATTTGACCCTTTTACTCAAGCAGATGCTTCAATGAGTCGCCGTTTTGGTGGAACAGGGTTAGGCACAAGTATCAGCAAACAACTGGTTGAATTAATGAACGGCGAAATCAATGCAGAAAGCGAAATCGATAATGGATCAAAATTTCGTTTTGTGCTGCCATTAACACCTAGCCAAAAGAGCGCAATTGAGCTTCAAAAGGATATTCAATTGCCTCCACTCACGTTGTTAATAGTAGATGATATTCAACAAAATATAGATTTGCTTTCCATATTGCTTACCCGAAGCGGGCATAAAGTATTAACGGCAAGTGATGGTCAGCAAGCCTTAATTAAAATGCAGGCAGAGCCAAACTTAGATGCCGTAATAATGGACGTTCAAATGCCTATTATGGACGGACTAACCGCCGCCAAAGAAAGACGACGTATTGAGCAAGAAGAAAACCTTTCGCGCATGCCTATTATCGCATTAACCGCCAGTGTTTTAGAGGGTGACAAACAGGCTGCAGAAGCTGCCGGTATGGACGGTTTTGCTAATAAACCTATCGATTACCAAAGTTTATCAAATGAAATTGCTCGCATTCTAAACCTTGAGTTCGAACCAACTAACGACATCGAAGTTTCTCACGGTCGCCATACGCTCATTCATGAAATCAAAGGCAGTGCATTATGGGGAAGTAAAAAAGCCTACTACCATCAATTAGACTTATTTTGTCAACAACAAGCGCTTTACTTCAAAGAGCTATCGATACTCGCCGAACAAAAAAAATGGATCCCGTTAAAGGAATCAGTCCATAAGCTCAAAGGGTTATGCGCAAATCTATCCTTAATGAGCTTAATGAACCAATTAGAAATATTAGAAAATGAACTGGACAACTGCGAACACATAATTTCGAACATTCAAAACCTGTTCAACCAAGTACAAGAGAAAGTTAGTTCTGAGCGCTTAACATCCGTCGAATCAATTTGTAATTCGCCGTCTCTAAATCAGTCCAACCTTATAGACAAAAGCAATGAAGATTTTAGTGATCTAATATTACTTTTACAAAAATTAAAAAGTGAAGCGAGCCAAAATGAAGTTAATGAAGAGCCTCTATTGCAGCTATTAGATAAATCAAACACCCGCTATACCGTAGAATTAAATCAAATATACCAAGCATTGAATGACTTTGAATTTGAACAAGCTGAACAATCAATCGATGCTCTATTAGTTAACCTTAATAGCAAATGAAAATAATAAATTACGTGATATACAGTGAGAACTGCTAATGAATAAATGCCAACAACCCAGCCTGCTCCTAGTTGATGATGAGCCAGCCAACTTAAGGGTTATGAAACAAATACTGCAGCAGGACTATCATCTGATTTTTGCAAAAAGTGGCGCAGAAGCCTTGCGCCTAACCACTGAAAAGAAGCCTAACCTTATACTACTCGACATAATGATGCCCGACATGACGGGAATCGAAGTTTGTAAACAACTGAAAGACAATACTAAAACCGCTTCAATACCGGTTATTTTCGTCACGGCCCTAAGCGATGAAGCTGATGAGGCTTTAGGATTCGAAGTGGGAGCTGTCGACTACATTAGCAAACCCGTTTCAGCACCTATTATGAAAGCTCGCATTCGAACACACTTATCTCTCGTTCAAGCCGATGTGCTTCGCGCTACCCGCCTTCAAGTTATTCAACGCTTAGGGCGTGCGGCTGAATATAAAGATAATGAAACCGGCATGCATGTTATGCGCATGAGCCACTATACAAAAGTGCTCGCTCTAGCTTACGGCTTAAACGAGGAACAAGCCGATAACCTTCTACACGCAGCGCCTATGCACGACATAGGTAAGATTGGGATTGCTGATAGCATCATGCTAAAGCCAGGCAAGCTCACCGATGAAGAATTCAATACGATGAAAGCTCATCCAGAGATTGGCGCTGAAATTTTAGGTGATGATGATTCAGAGCTCATTACGTTAGCAAAATCAATTGCAATGACACACCATGAAAAGTGGGATGGCAGTGGTTACCCTAAAGGCCTTAAAGGGGAAGAGATCCCTATTGAAGGTCGAATATCTGCACTAGCCGATGTGTTTGATGCCTTAACCAGTAAACGTCCCTACAAGGAAGCATGGAGCATTGAAAAAACCATGCAATATATGAAAGATCAAAGTGATCGACAGTTTGAACCCAAGCTTATAGAACTGCTAGAAAGTGAATTAGATAAAATATTAGCCATTAAATTTCAGTTCCAAGATGACTAATTTTAGTACGTATTAAAATCAATCCTCTAATTAATGCAGAGATTTGCTAGCCACAATAACTGGAATCAACCGTGGAAAAAACGACTCTTAGCGATAATAAGCTATTAATACTAGTGGATGCTTCATTATTAGAACGCTTATATGAGCTCTACAAGCCAAACGTCGTGTCCAATTTATACCTAATTCCACTTTAATTAATACCTAATGTTACGCTAAAAGTCGCTTTCGAAAGTTTGCGGCTTTTTCTATATAAAGTTTAACAATCCCCTGACCATGAATTAGTACTCCTCTAGTTCTTTACCACCACTTCTTTGCTATAATAGTCCGGTACACACTGATGCAGAAATCAGTGTCTTTTAATCCACTTAATCTCAGCCTAGTTAACTCTATAGTACTGATTAAGTAATCTGATACGGACTTTCCTAATGACAGATTCAAACTCTCCTGCAGACAACCAAGCTGCAAGCAACCACCTAACCTCTACTCCATTAGTCGGTAAATACGCCACATTAGAAGTGGGCGAACTTTTACCAATGGGGGCGTTATTAATTGCAGGAGAATTTGGCAATATTTTATTGCCAAATAAACAAGTACCCGACAACTGCAAAGTTGGCGATATTGTTAAGGTATTTATTTACCTAGACTCAGAAGATCGGGTTATCGCAACCTGCCAGCGACCTCGCGCAACGGTCGGCCAAGTAGCCAATCTTGAAGTAGCCGACGTTAACGAGATGGGAGCCTTCTTAGACTGGGGTTTAGTGAAAGACCTGTTTTTACCTTTCGCTGAGCAAAAAACACGCTTAGAAGCCGGTCAAAACTGTATTGTGTATGTTTACATGGACAATACTGACCGAATTATTGCTACGACCCGCTTAAACCGCTTTATTAAAGATGAAGTCGCAACGATTTATGACAACTACAATCCCGGTGATAAAGTTCGTATTCTTATCGCAGCGCGTACAGAGCTAGGCTACAAAGCGATTGTCGACAATAAATACTGGGGATTAATTCACCATAGCGATATTCGCCAAGCGATTCGTGTTGGCCAAAAAGTAGATGCCTATATCCGCAAGCAGCGTGATGATAAGCGCTTAGATTTAAGCTTACAGCCTATCGGCTATCAAAAAGTGGGTGGTTTGTCTGAACAGATCATGCAAAAAGTTGAAGAGGGAAATGGATTCTTAGCTCTGAGTGATAAAAGCCCTGCAGAACTGATTGAAATGCATTTTGGTGTGAGTAAGCGCGCCTTTAAGATGGCGATTGGTAAGCTTTATAAAGATCGGAAGATCGTGATTGAAAGCAAAGGTATTCGCGCAATCAAATAAACGGTCAGAGCATCAAGGTGTATAGTTGATAAGCCAGCGTTATAAGCTGGCAATCATCTTACGCATACTGTCATAAGTATAAAGCACAACAAAGGGGGCCACATTAGAATTGTACGCTGATAATGTGCCATTGATGTAGCCCCACTTTTTGTTCAGCGGCTGAAATTTACCATCTGCTTTAGCAAATTGCTGTAACGACTGAGTGAACGATTCTATTTTCTTTTCCAAAGATTCTTCAGAAGAACTAACGTTATAGCCACCGGTAGTTGAATTTGCGTATCCCATATATTGGCTTAATATAATTTCCATATTAATTTGCAAAACATCAATCGGATTCATTTCTTGTGCGATAAGCGGATCGATGATGATATTGAATTCTCTACGCAGAATACTCCAGCTTACCTCTAGACCCATATCGCCCCCATCGAAATTAAAACCTTCATAACGTTCAACATAAGCAATCACGTCATTCCACTTATTAACAAGTGCAGCTTCAGGGTTTTCTACTGTGGCTAAATCGCGATTAGCTTGATCTTTAGCTTTTAATAAACGCGTACGATTGCGTTCATCACCTTGAAAATAGGTAAAAGAAGAGAAGGAAGAAAAGAGCTGTAGGCTGGATATCTTAAATTGGACAAGATTATTATTGGTCGTTTCGGCTCGCACGACTATTGATAAAAACATTAAACTAATCAGTAAAAAAAATCTCACTGGAATTCCCCTGCATACTTATTATTATGACTTAATGCAGTATGCAGAAAAATTCAGCTTAATACAATCTAACGCTTTTTAGCCCGTAATTTACGTGCTTTTTCTTTCTTAATGGCACGAATGTTCTGAGTACGCGCCATTTTCTTCTCGCTAAGACGGTGCATAGAAGGCCCATCTTTCTTTTCTGCGAAAGGATTTTCAGCGCTCTTAAAGTTCATCCGAATCGGCGTACCATGAATGCTCAAGACACGACGGTAAGTATTCGCTAAGTATCGCTTATAGGCATCGGTTAATTTATCGGTTTGCGTACCGTGAACAACCAGAATCGGTGGGTTAGAGCCACCTTGGTGTGCATAGCGCAATTTAACACGACGACCGTTAACCATTGGCGGCTGGTGATTCTTCACCATATCTTCTAATAAGCGTGTGAGCTGACTAGTCGACCATTTTGCCATGGCTGATTCATACGCTTTATCAACCGACTGATACAAGTTACCCACATTGGTACCGTGTAGCGCAGAGATAAAGTGGATATCGGCATAAGTAATAAATTCTAAGCGACGATCCAATTCTTTTTTAACACTCTCGCGATCTTCTGCGGTCATGCCATCCCATTTATTAATGGCAATAACCAATGCACGACCCGCGTTCAGAATACGAAGCTCAACATGTGCAAGATCTTGCTCTACAATGCCGTCATTAGCATCGAGAACTAAAACACACACATGGCAATCTTGAATTGCTTGCAAGGTTTTAATAATCGAGAATTTTTCAGCCGCTTCAGTAATACTCTTACGACGACGAATACCCGCCGTATCGATCAAGGTATAGTCTTGGCCGTGACGCTCGTAAGGAATATAAACACTGTCTCGGGTAGTACCCGCTTGGTCATAAACCACAACGCGCTCTTCACCTAAGAAGCGGTTAATCAAGCGTTGATTTACCCACGTTCGGACGACCAACGATGGCAATTTTAACCCCTTTAACATTTAACTCTTCGTGCTGAGTTTTAATATCAAGCGGTGCTTCTTTTTCGCCGTAAAGCTGTTCCCACTCTTCATAACCGGTTAGCTCACGTTCTGGCTCAATTTCTTTAGGCCCGTGCAACTCAGTGAGAACGTGTTCAATTAAGGTATTAATACCGCGGTTATGCGCCGCCGCAATTGGGATAGGCTCGCCCATACCCAATTCATAGAATTCAGCAAGAACAACATCCGGGTTACGACCATCAATTTTGTTGGCAATAACGTAGGCTTCTTTACCTTTTTTACGCAAATACTCTGCAAGCAGATGATCGGCGTGAATGATCCCCGACTGTGCATCTACCATAAATAATACGATGTCAGCTTCTTCGATGGCCAAAAATGACTGTGAAGCCATCTCCGCATCAATACCCACTTCTTCGCCACTGATACCCGCGGTATCAATAACGATGAAAGGCTCATCGCCGATTTGGCCTTCACCGTATTTACGATCGCGCGTTAAACCGGCAATCTCAGCTACTAAGGCGTCACGCGTCTTAGTTAAGCGATTAAATAAGGTAGATTTCCCAACGTTGGGACGCCCTACAAGGGCAATTACAGGAACCATAATAATTTAGTTATCTTGTCTTCAAATACTTACTGACTAACTGAGTTAGTTAGCTAGCTGCAAAAGCAGCAATTCACCCGCATTGGTATAGGCTAGCAGACCTTGAGAGGTCGATTGCATCACACTACGGATACCAAAATCTTTGCCACGCAAAGGACGCCAGTTATTCATCTCTGGCTGGTTTGGCAAGGTCATGTGTAATGGCTTAGGACGTACACTTAATCGCCCTAGCATTTCACCATCAACTTGCGCTAATACATGCACATAACCTTCAAAATCGGCCACTACGACATAATTTTCGTATTTAACAGGCTGATTTAAGAAGCGTCCTTGTAGTGCTGATTGACTCCATACAGAAGCACCATTAACTTGATCATAGGCTTGAACATGATCATCGTCACGGGTGACGTACAAATTTCCTAATCCTAACGCCGGGCCAAAATAGCTTGAAAGCTCAGTTTCCCATTGCGTCTGGCCATCAAAACCGATGGCCGATAATTTTCCGTGATATGCCGCAGCATAAACCATGCCTTCTTCAATCAAAGGCGTACCATCTAGATCGACTAATCGCTCCAGCTCTGAACGGCCTTGCGGAATAGCTAAGCGTTTATCCCAACGGGGAATGCCTAGTTCACGATCTAATGCAACCAACTTACCGTTAGCAAAACCCGTAATAACAAGGCTTTGTAGCAATACCGGGGCACCTGTTCCGTGAACGGTTAATACCGGCAATGCCGCTTCGTAAGTCCAATTTTGCTTACCATTATTACGTTCAAAGGCCGTCAGATGACCATCAATCGTACGAATAAAAACTTGGCTATCATCAACCGCAACAGGAGCAATACTTTCGCTGCTCAGTGGCTGTGACCACTGAACTTCACCATTACTCTTATTAATGCTGTGCAAGATGCCATCTTGGGTTGCGATGTACAGATCGTTTTCGGCAACCACCACACCACTGGTAATCTTCTGATCAAATGACTGCGACCAGATTTTATTACCCGAGGATAGCTCTAGCGCCCACAACTGACCGTTATAGTCTGCGGCATAAATACTCTCACCGCTTACCGCAGGACGAAGGCGAATATTCTTAGAACCTGAGCCTTTACCTAATGATCGACGCCATTCGACATCGATATCAACGGTTTCGTCAAAGCTGATCAGTTCAGCAGGCCCGCTTTCAACCTCGCCTGCTAATGCCTCAGACTTGGTATCTTGGCTACTGCAAGCCGATAACAACAGGCTAGACAATATGGCGATTAGTAATTGAGGTTTCATTTATTAAGCGTCCGTATTGGCCAATTTAGCGCCAGCAAGATCGTCGATCTTACGCTGTAATACTTGCGTATTAATACCTAAAGCGGTGGCTGAAGCACGGGCTGCTTGATAGGCCGTTAATGCTGCTGTTAACTCACCTTTGGCAAATAATATGTCACCTTTAGTTTCTTCGTACTGCGTAGTAAAAGACGCTTCTGGTGTCGTTTTCACTAACGCTAACGCTTCATCCAACTTTTCTAATTGAATAAATACGCGTGCCAATCGCACCTGAGCCAAGTAAGTGATTGGGCCTTTATCACCGGCATCAACCAAGGTTTTTAGTTCAGCCGCTGCACCTTCAAAATCATTCGCTTCGATGGCAAACTTAGCTAAATACAATCCACCAAATTTTGCATATAGGCTACCTGGAAACTCTTCTTTTAACTGCGCGGCAACGGTTTCTAACTCAAGCTTATCGGCTTCAGTTTGCTCTGTAACTGGCTTGGTCGCTTTATTCACTAGCTGCTGGTAAACATTTGAAGCTGCTTCACCTTGGGTGCGTTGCTGTTCTTGATAGCCATTCCAACCAAAATAACCGCCTAAAACCACAACAACCGTCACGATCAAACTTTTACCGTTTTCGTTCCACCAGTTTTTAATGGCTTCTACTTGTTCTTCTTCAGTTCTAATCTCTTCAGACATTTTAAATTCCCCTTTTAAAAATACTTTTTATTGTAATACAACTACTGGCCCTACTGGCCTAATTGGCTAGCTAACCAGTTCGAAATTTCATCATTATTTAACTCAACTTGTTCACCGCCTTCTGTTAACGGTTTTATACGAACACGCTTAGCTTGCACATCATCATCTTCTAAAAGGATGACAAAACGCGCACTGCTATTTTGAGCTTTTTTCATCTGGCTCTTATAACTACCACCACCGCAATGTGTTTGCACACGGACGTGTGGCTGCTGCTGGCGAATACTATCCGCTAACAGTAACGCAGCTTGATCCGTATCGCTACCTAAGGCAGTGATATAAACGTCAAGAGTTGTATTAACAGCCGCAGGGATAACGTCTAATGTCTCTAATAATAAGATCAAACGTTCAACGCCCATTGCAAAACCAACCGCAGGCGTAGGCTTACCACCTAATTGCTCAACTAACCCATCGTAACGACCGCCAGCACAAACCGTTCCTTGAGAGCCGAGTTTATCAGTGACCCACTCAAATACCGTTTTGCCATAATAATCCAATCCACGCACCAAACGTTGATTGATCTTATATTGGATACCGGCGGCATCTAGAATTGCCGTCAATTTTGCAAAATGGTCACGACTCTCATCATCCAGGTAATCATGCAACTCAGGCGCATCATTCAACAACTGCTGAGTATTTTGATCTTTAGAATCGAGAATTCGCAAAGGATTTGTCGCTAAACGACGCTGACTGTCTTCATCTAATTGATCAGCAAACGGCGTTAAATATTCCACTAAGGCAGCTTTATAATCAATACGAGTCTGTGCACTGCCAATGGTATTAAGCTGCAATTCAACCGCATTTTGAATGCCTAGTTGCTGCCAAAGACGCGCGGTCAACATGATGGTTTCTGCATCAATGTCAGCGGTAGCCATGCCGAAGGTTTCTACACCAATTTGGAAAAACTGGCGATAACGCCCTTTTTGAGGACGCTCATGGCGAAACATAGGGCCCAAATACCATAAACGCTGGCTTTGGTTATTGCTTAGCAGTGAGTGTTCTTCGCAAGCACGAACACAGCTGGCGGTACCTTCAGGGCGTAATGTTAGGCTATCGCCATTACGGTCTTCAAAGGTATACATTTCTTTTTCAACAATATCGGTAACTTCACCAATAGAGCGCTTAAACAAATGTGTCTGCTCAACGATCGGCATACGGATTTCTTGATAGCCATAACCACCTAGAACCGCTTTCACACTGTTTTCTAAATACTGCCATACTGGCGTTTGACTTGGTAATACGTCATTCATGCCACGAATGGCTTTAATCTTCTTGTTCGCCAAGAGATTGTTCCTTCTATTCTTTATTAACGATATGTCGCGTTTACGATGTTCAATAGCCGCTTATAAAATAACGAGCCGCTCTACTTAAAAGCACCTAGTTAAAAGCACCTAATTAAGAAAACCTAGCTATCTGTAATAATCACATCTTTAAGTGCTTGCTGCTTTTTAGCAACACGCTCTCGCACCATGGTTTCAAGACCATCGATTAAATTTTCATTTTTCAACTTTTCAGCTGGCTTACCATCAATATAAATCAAGTTATTTGGCGAACCACCGGTTAAGCCCACATCCACTTCTTTCGCTTCACCTGGACCATTAACCACACAACCAATAATCGCAACATCAATCGGGGTACGAATATCTTCTAAACGGTTTTCTAATTCATTCATGGTTTTGATCACATCAAAGTTCTGACGTGAGCACGATGGGCAAGCAATAAAATTAACACCACGTGAGCGTAATTTTAGAGACTTCAACATATCCCAACCCACTTTAACTTCCTCAATGGGGTCGGCAGCTAAAGAAACTCGAATGGTATCGCCGATGCCATCAAACATAAGCAAGCCAAGACCAATTGAGGACTTAACCGTACCACCACGCAAACCACCCGCTTCTGTAATACCTAAATGCAGAGGTTGCTCAATTTGGTCGGCGATTTTGCGATACGCGGCGACTGTCATGAAAATATCGGATGCTTTAAGGCTTAATTTAAAATCGGGAAAATTCATGCGATCTAAAATATCAATATGACGCATGGCCGATTCAACCAAAGCATCGGGCGTTGGCTCGCCGTATTTTACTTGTAAATCTTTTTCCAAAGAACCGGCATTCACACCAATTCGAATAGGAATACCATTATGACGTGCGGCGGCGACCACTTCACGGATACGATCTTCACGACCAATGTTACCCGGATTGATGCGTAGGCAATCAACGCCCAAATCGGCAACTTTTAACGCAATTTTATAATCAAAATGAATATCAGCGACTAAAGGCACAGATACTTGTTTTTTGATCTCGCCAAAAGCATCGGCCGCATCCATAGAAGGTACTGAAACACGGACAATATCAACACCGGCATCTTGAGCACGTTTAATTTGTGCAACGGTAGCAGCAACATCCTCCGTCGAAGTATTGGTCATAGTTTGCACTGAAATCGGAGCATCACCACCAACAGGAACATTACCTACCCAGATTTTACGGCTTTTTCGTCTAACAATTGGAGAATGTGAATGAATACTCATAACTGGCCGCCGTTACCTATTTCTCTAAAAATGAATGAATACATGTGTTATTTACTTAGCACTTTTATTCAGCAATTTAACAGCACCAGTATAAAGGGCTATTGATCACTAAAAAAGCGAACCTTATAGGCACGCGCTAAAGTGTTTCTAGATAGAGTTTATATTCAGAAGATTCTGAAAAGTCATTTTTTAGTTGAGCGGCATATTTCTTAACCGCTACTCCATCTTGATTGATTCGCCCTAGCTTAATCCCTAGCCACAATGAGTTGGCTGATTGCTGATTTTGTTTACGTTCAACTATTTGGGTGAAACGATCATAATAATGCTGAGCTTCGTCATAGCGGCGTTTTTCGAATAATAAAGTTGCTAAGTTCACTAATACTGGGGTATTGAAACGATTCGACTTTAACATACGCTCATACGTTGTGATCGCAAGATCCACCTGTCCATTGCGGTAATAGCACAAACCTAAATTTTGAGACGCTTTGGCACGCTGCTGATATTCAACATCGTCGGCAGCATTCTTCAAATACTCGCACGCTTCGCTATAGCGATTATGCTGCATCAAGAACATACCGTAGTTAAACTGGCCTTGGCTAAATTCATCATCCAGATCGATACTTTTTAAGAAGTATTCTTCTGCTAATTCTGGTTCACGCTCAGATTGAAGCAATAAAGCCATCGCATTATTGGCAGGGGCATAATCTGGGTTAATCTCTAATGCACGATTCAAACGCGCACGGGCACGATCGTAGCGACCTTGGCCTATGTAACCAAGACCTAGCTGGGTATAATTATCGACCGCCTTAGCAGGATCTGCTTTACGCGTTAAGCGACTTTCAATCGTTGTTACACAGGCCGATAAAAATAGGCTACTGCATAATAAAACCACAAGATGTAAAGATTTCATTCAGAATATCCTTTAATCATTAACCTGATGTAAATCGATGTACTTCTGTTGACGACGTGTTCTATCTTCAACCTGACCCACTAGCTGCCCACACGCGGCATCAATATCGTCACCACGAGTAGAGCGGATAGTGACAATAAAACCACGCTCATGCAATAAATCACGGAAACGATAAACACGATTATTACTCGGACGCTCATACCCGGAGTTCGGAAATGGGTTAAACGGTATTAAGTTGATTTTACACGGCGTATTTTTTAATACGTCGGCAATTTGCTCTGCGTCTTCAATACTATCGTTTACATCTTTCATCATGGTGTATTCGATCGTCGCTTTACGGCGATCTGGCAATTTATCTAAATAACGATTGGTTGCAGCCATCAACTCTTTAATAGGGTATTTCTTATTGATTGGCACAAGTACATCACGCAGTTTATCGTTACCCGCATGAAGAGAGACAGCAAGCGAAACATCCGCAACATCACCTAACTTATCCATCATGGGAACAACACCCGAAGTACTCAGGGTCACTCGACGTTTCGACAAACTATAAGCAAAGTCGTTCAGCATTAATTCCATCGAATCGACAACGTTATCAAAGTTCAATAACGGCTCACCCATTCCCATCATGACTACGTTAGTAATGCGGCGAACGCGCTTCTCTCCAGGAGTATCTAACGCTTGCGAGGCAACAAACAACTGGCCGATAATTTCAGCAACACTTAAGTCGCGGTTAAAGCCCTGTTTACCGGTAGAACAAAAACTGCAATCTAACGCACAACCAATTTGTGAGCTGATGCATAACGTGCCACGCTCTTTTTCAGGAATATAGACGGTTTCAATCGAACTGCCACCCGGCATTTTCATGACCCATTTGCGAGTACCGTCTTTAGAGGTTTTATCGAGCATCACTTCTGGCAAACTAATTTCAGCGACTTCGGCCAGTTTAGTACGCATGACCTTACTCATATTGGTCATTTTATCGAAATCAGATTCACCCATTTGATGAATCCACTTCAACATTTGCTGCGTGCGGAATTTCTTTTCACCAATACCTTCAAAAAACGCATCCATCTTCTTAGGCGATAAACCTAATAGATTAACTTTTTCAGTCGGTTTTTGAGCTTTTTGCTCTGCTTCTAAGCGGTCTAAAGCTTCGAAATCTGTTGCTTGGTTATCTGTCGTCTGCGTATCTGTCATTTTGGTCACCGGGCAGTGGGAGTCTCATCCTGGGCGGATAAACCATTTCCCTTGTATTCTTGCTTGATTCGATTCTAAAAGAAGAAAAACACAAGGGGAATGGCAATTTTATAGGCTTGCTAAAACTGAGAAAGCAGCGTGCAGTCAAAGATTGCACACTGCTCTCAAAAGCAGGTATTTAATAATACCTTCTAACTAAAACTTAACCGCGTGGGCAAAGTTCTTCGTCAGAGAAGAAGTACGCGATTTCACGAGCAGCAGATTCTAAAGAATCAGAACCGTGAGCAGCGTTAGCATCGATGCTTTCAGCGAAATCAGCGCGGATAGTACCGGCTTCAGCTTCTTTAGGGTTAGTTGCGCCCATTAGGTCACGGTTCTTAAGAACAGCGCCTTCGCCTTCTAATACCTGAACCATAACTGGACCAGACGTCATGAAACCAACCAAATCTTTGAAGAAAGGACGCTCAGAGTGCTCAGCGTAAAAACCGCCAGCTTTTTCGTCGTCTAGGTGGATCATTTTAGATGCAATGATTTGCAAGCCAGCTTTTTCGAAACGGCTGTAGATTTCGCCAATTACGTTTTTAGCAACTGCGTCAGGCTTAACAATAGAAAAAGTGCGTTCGATCGCCATGATTATTCTCCAATATGGGATTTGTAGGGTATAAAAAACCTGCGGAGTATACGCAGGTTTTGCTTATGTGACCAGTCAGTTCGACGAGTCTACTTAATTGTTCAACATTTAAACAACCAAGTCGTTAATTATAAAAGATCTTTCGTGCTAAGCAGCGCTATCGTAAGGCCGCCAAAACACGACTCACTTCCGCTATCGCAAAATCCACATCCTCTTCAGTGGTATAACGACCCACACTGAAGCGAATGCCCGCATGGGCTAAATCATCCGATACGCCTAACGCAGTCAATACATACGATGGCGCAATACTGGCTGAATTACAGGCCGACCCAGAAGAAACGGCGAGCTGCGCAAGAGACGCCAATAAGATCTCACCATCAACCCCAAAGAAGCTGACATTAAGATGATTAGGACTGCATTGAACTGGATGACTATTTCGCAATACATTTAAGGGCTCTAAGCCCTGCCATAACCGCTCGCGCAGATGAAGATTATGAGATATTTCTGATTCTAAACGCTCAATGATCAATTCTGCCGCTTTTGCGAAGCCAACAATTTGATGGGTCGCTAACGTCCCCGAGCGCATTCCACGCTCATGTCCGCCACCGTGTATCTGCTGGTAAACTTTGATTTCAGGAGACTTACGCACATACAAAGCGCCAATGCCTTTTGGCCCATACATTTTATGGGCGCAGATCGACATAAGATCAACACCCAAGTCAGCCACATCAATCGCCAGCTTTCCTGTCCCTTGTGCCGCATCACAATGAAGCAATGCATCGTGCTTAGTCAGCACTTGAGCAATGGATTTTATATCCGTGATATTGCCTAACTCGTTATTAACCAACATTAAGCTAACTAAGCGAGTATCAGGGCGTAGTGCTTCACTGACTTGCTCTGCAGTGATAAGCCCTTGCTCATTTGGCTTTAGATAAGTGACATCAAAGCCTTTGCTTTCTTGATAAGCACAGGTATCTAAAATTGCTTTATGTTCGATTTCTGAGGTAATGATATGACCCGACTCAAAACCTTCCAATACACCTTTTATCGCAAGGTTATTAGATTCTGTCGCCCCACTGGTCCAGACAACTTCACGGTTATTGGCACCAATGAGTTTTGCTACCGTAATTCGAGCACTCTCGACAGCTTCTTCTGCTTGCCAACCAAATCGATGAGAGCGAGATGCAGGATTGGCAAAA
Organism: uncultured Gammaproteobacteria bacterium; assembly: GCA_963851095.1. GTDB lineage: Bacteria > Pseudomonadota > Gammaproteobacteria > Pseudomonadales > Oceanobacteraceae > Oleispira. The sequence goes on from CAWKOX010000004.1 coordinate 74,525, forward strand.
TTGCCTTCTAGGGTAAGGTGTTGCGCCATAATGTCGGCAACTTCTACCGCGACCGGAGTCGTCGCAGCATAATCAAGATATACGAGGTTCATGTTTTACCTGATTCCCTCATTAAACATGAGGCATTTTAAAATACTAAGCGCAGTATTCTAACATATTCGATCCCAGACTTTTACAGCTCATCAACCACTTCGATACGGTTTTTCTGATAACCGTCTTGGCGCTTAGAAATTTCTTTAACTTCTTGTCGCTCTACTAAACTTTGAAGACTAATATCTTCTAAGAACGAATGTATTTGCGCACTTAAGTCACACCAAAGCTGATGCGTTAAGCAGGACTCACCTTTCTGGCAATTCCCCTCACCTTCACAGCGAGTAATATCGATCGATTCACTCACAGCATCGACAACCTGAGCAACATTAATATCAACCCCAGGGCGACTCAAGCGATAACCACCACCTGGGCCTCGAACACTATTGACCAATTCATTACGGCGTAGCTTTGAAAACAACTGTTCCAAATACGATAACGAAATACCCTGTCGACCTGAGATGTCACACAAGCTCACAGGCCCTTGCTCGGCGTGTATTGCCAAGTCAAGCATAGCGGTTACTGCATATCGTCCCTTAGTGGTTAAGCGCAAAGAGAAGACCCCCAAATATAATTATGATGATTCATCAGATCAGCATTATGCTTACGCTTTCGCGCGCCAGTCAATAAATAGATTGCTTCTTGATCCGTCGATTCAAGCCAATCAAGCCTAAATAGGCTTAGTGTCTTTAGGTGTTACTGCTTCAGAACTGATTGATTCAGGCTCAGCCTTATCCGCTAAAGTTTCAACATGAGACGCCTTAAGCTCAGGCATTGCTTCATTACACGACGTATCGCCTAATTTATTCAGCGACTTGCAAATATTATTAATCTTGCAATCAACCGCCAACATGTGATCCATTAAATTATTTAATGAACGCGCCACTGGATCAGGCATTTCATCGGCCATCCCGTATGCATCAAAACCAATTTTCTCAGCGATATCTTTGCGGCGTTTGTCCAGCTCAGGATCTGGCTTACGAATAATACGCCCAGGAATACCTACAACACTGACACCCGCCGGTACTTCTTTTGTCACGACGGCATTAGAGCCGATACGAGCACCTTCACGCACCGTAATGGGTCCCAGTACTTTCGCCCCAGCGCCAACAACAACACCGTCACACAATGTGGGGTGACGCTTCCCTTTATTCCAACTTGTACCGCCCAGCGTTACACCATGGTAAAGGGTACAATCATTTCCAATTTCAGCCGTTTCTCCAATCACGACACCCATGCCATGATCAATAAAAAAGCGATCACCAATAGTCGCACCCGGATGAATTTCAATACCTGTCATCCAGCGACTAAAAGTAGAAAGAAACCGTGCCAGCCATTTGAGGTTCTTGCGCCACAACCAGTTCGCCAGGCGATAGTGAACAATAGCATGCACACCCGGATAGGTGGTTAATACCTCAAACGTATTACGAGCAGCAGGGTCGCGTTCAAAAACACAGGCTACGTCTTGTCGAATTCGTCGAAACATAATATTTACTTAGCCCTTATTCTTTGTCTTCTGCTTTATCGTTATCGACAACTTTGCCTTCAGCTGATTCAACAGCCTCAACTTTATTAGCAACTTTTGCCTTGCGCTGAACCGCAGCCAAAATGCCACGCATCATACCAACTTCCATTTTATCTAACGCAGTTCTTTGAAACATGCGACGTAAGCGAGTCATTAGCTGCTTAGGAGTATTGGGGTCAAGGAAGCCAATATCAACCAGCGAGTCTTTAAGATGATCAAAAAAACGCTCGACATCACCATGAGGTGCCATTTCATAATCCCACTCAACACCCCACTGCCCTACCTTGCTGTGCAAAGGTTCTTCAGCATCATTTTGTTCTAAGGCCGCGAGACGCATTTCATAACACAATACCTGCACCGCAGCGGCTATATTCAATGAGCTGAAATCTGGATTAGTCGGGATATGTACGTGCGCATTACAACGATGCAATTCATCATTAGTCAAACCACGAGACTCACGACCAAAAACCAACGCAACACTATTATTATTCAAAACCGCCTGCTTCGCTTTTGCAGCGCATTCACGCGGCGAGCATAATGGCCACGGAATATGACGTCCACGAGCACTGGTTCCAATAACCAAACCACATTCAGCAACCGCCTCCTCCAAAGAAGAAACCGTTATGCAGCTATCTAAAATCTCTGAGGCGCCCGAGGCACGCACAATGGCATCACCATCAATTTCTGCAATGGGATCAACTAATACCAGCTGAACTACCCCCATATTTTTCATCGCACGGGCTGCAGCACCGATATTGCCTGAGTGGGTAGTATTTACTAAAACGATTCTAATCTGATCTAACATGAGGCATCTTCTACTAACAATAGGCGTCTTCTAAAACATGAACACCTTTCGACTTTAATTCGAAGAAAAAGCACGCACATTCTACATAATGAACGCATTCTAACAGCGTAGAACCCATGATGATACGAAAGGATGTTACGAAAGCCCTAACGAAAAAATTCAATAGTAATTTTTTTATACACTTTTTTTTGTTATACTCGCGCGTTCACCGTTCTTTAAGAGATTAGTAGCCCTATGCAACCGCTTGTAAACCTTGCGCTGCGTGCTGCACGTAATGCAGGACAAGACTTGGTCCGTAGCTTGGACCGTTTCGATCCCTACCAGAGTAGCGATCAGGAAAAATCAAAATTTGTAGCTGACTGCGCCATCGGCCTTGAAAAGAGCATTATCTTTGAGCTCAAAAATGCCTGCCCAGAAGATAGCTATCTTGGCCGTGAAACTGGTTTTCACAGCCCAGCTGAAGGTACTCCAAGAAATCAATGGCAAGTATGTGTCATCGATGATTTGGTTAACTTTCGCGTAGGCCTACCTGATTTCGCAATCATCGTTAGCTGCCTAGTCAACGGCAAAACTGAGCACACGGTTGTCATCAACCCTATGAATGGTGACGAATTTAGTGCTAGCCGTGGCCGTGGCGCCCAGCTAAACAATCGTCGCCTTCGCTGTGGTCAACTGCGTGAAATCAACCAAGCATTGATCGGCTTTAAAACGCCAAATCATACTGAAGGTGAACGCGCTTTTGAAAATCGCAAAAAAATCACCAGCCTTATGAATCAAGCCAATGACGTTCGTGCTTTAGGTAGCAGCGTATTAATGATGGCCTATACCGCTGCAGATCGCCTTAACGGTGCAATGCTTTGCGATATGGACGAATTCTCATTAAATGCTGGCAGCTTAATTGCTCACGAAGCAGGCTGCTTAACAGCCAATCTATCAGGCGAGCCTTTAATTAAAGCGCCAGCTGATATTTTAGTGGCTAACCCACGCTTATTAAAAGAGCTTATCCAGAAGGTTTAAGTCTTGGTCCTAAGATCAACAGTTAAGACTGACTACTTTTTGTAACAAAGCTTTTAAACAAGCCCCTTGATGCTGGCTATACTTAACGTATAACCAGTGTGAAGGGGCTTTTTTTATGTCACGATGGAAACAGATCGAACTGATGATGGTTGAGTTTTTTAACCGCCTAGGACAGATGCAAGCTCCGGATGGAGAAGGTTTCGAGGTAAAAGCGAATCACCACCAAGGCACCGAGTCGCTTCGCTACACAGAGAAAAGCAAAGGCATAAGGAGTAAAAGCAGGCCTGCATCGCTATGAGCAGATGCCACTTAGTTTTTATAACTTAGAGTAGAAAGCTTGCACATGAATGAATCACTCGCTCACAACTAATAACCTTCTATAATTAGCAAACGCCCACAAAAAAAGGCGGATAATCCGCCTTTCTTTGTGCAACTACTAAACTCAGCAGTTATTAACCACGAACAACCGACACATCTTCAGCTTGTGGTCCTTTCTGGCCGCGAACAACCATAAACTTAACACGCTGTCCTTCTGTCAAAGAACGATGACCCTGGCCACGAATCGAACGGAAGTGAACAAATACATCCTCACCGTCATCCCATGTAATAAAGCCAAAACCTTTTTTAACATTAAACCACTTAACCATGCCACGCTCACGACCATCATCAACGTCACTTTCTACTACGGTACCGCTTGAACGGCTACGGCGACGATGCGTAGGAACGGCTAAAGCCGATGCAAAAGCAATAGCAAAAAAGATCAACGCCACGATTGTATAAATAGCAACAGGACTAATGTTAGGCAGAGTTGAAAGACTCTCTCCTAGCGTACTACCTGATGTTAAAACAATGCCTGCTAATACTTTGTTTAAAGCCAACTTCAAAATAAACGGAGCAATCAGTGCAAGCACCAAACTCACTAGAATTTTTCTAATCATAATACCTTTCATACTTTTCTCTCTTTCGATGCAAATTTTTGTCTGTTTTTCTTTTACCCGAGACCAAATAAAAGTACCCAAGTACAGCTATGAAAGCCTAATTCTTTACAAAAATCAACACGATAGAAAAGCAAACCACTTGCATCGTAATTATTAACTCATTTTGATCAATTAACGTACAATAATTGCATTAATTTAGACAGTATCGCTTTACCCAAACCTGATAGCCTGTAACAATCCCCAAAAATTGATTGAGATACTCATGCACACAGAAGATAGTAATAAACAGAATGCCGCTGAAGCTCCGATTCAAAGTAACGAGCAGCGACAAATAGAACAGCTTGAGACCAAAGTCGCCTACCTTGAACATCACATTGAACAACTCAATGATGCCTTAGTCGAATTACAGCTCGATAATAAAACAGCCAAAGACGCTCTTAAATATCTTTATCAACAAGTACAAAGCATTGGTGGTAATCAAGGTTCACAAAACTCCGATAACTTCATCGAACCTCCACCACCACATTATTGATAATCTCATAGCCAAATGCCTGATCACCGATACATTATTTTGTTAAAAAGCAGCCATTGACGAGTATCAAAGGCGCGAAAGTCATTTAACCCTATTTATTGAACAGGTAAACTGACACTGTATTTACACTGGAATTGTTAACATGAACATAATCATAGCCATTAATAATGGTCTATTTCGCTTCAGACAGCGAATAGTCCATTCTTTTGTGAAAACCAAGCTTATCGGTCCAACGGCACAAGACCTTGGTCTAGATAGCAGCAAGCCAATTGTCTACGCGCTGCAGTATCAGTCGCATGCACAAGAATTAGTGATTGATAAGGTCATTACCGATGCAGGTCTACCCAGCATTCTGGATACACGCATTGGTGAACAAAATAAAAAAATAAATCCATTCTTTTCTACCTATAAAAGAGCAGGCGCACCCTTTCGTAAGCGTGGTACGCCTTTAGTTTCAAAACGCCTCACGCGCTGGATTGATTTAATCCGTGATCAAGAAGAGCAAGATATCCAAATAGTGCCGGTTGCGGTTTATTGGGGCAGAAGCCCAGAAAAAGAACGCTCAGTACTTAAAATCTGGTCGCAAACCAGTGGAAAATTAGGCGGACGCGTTTCTACCATGCTTGCCATTTTACTGAATGGTCGAGAAACAGCCCTTCGTTTTAGCACACCTATATCCTTACGCCAGATGATTAATGAAGGCAAAGATACAGAAATCACTGCGCGTAAACTTTCTCGCGTTTTACGAGTTCACTTTAGACAAGTAAACGCGACGGTTTTAGGCCCAGACCTTTCTCACCGCAGCACCCTGGTTCATAAAATTCCTAGCCAGCCTTTAGTACTGGCGGCGATCGAAGAGGAAATGAAAACCCAAAATATCAGCCGTAAAAAAGCGAGAGCATTAGCGACGAAGTACGCCGATGAAATTGCCGCCAATATGACTCACGGCGCCATTCGCTTCTTAGATATTTTGCTCACCTGGGTTTGGAACAAAATATACAACGGCGTTAATGTTTATAATATTGAACGCTTACAAAATGCCAATAAAGATAACGAAATCATTTACGTGCCTTGCCACCGTAGTCACATCGACTATTTATTATTGTCGTACGTTCTTTATCACAACGGCCTACAAGTTCCGCACATTGCAGCGGGCATCAACTTAAACATGCCAATTGCTGGGCCAATCTTACGTGGCGCAGGGGCATTTTTTATGCGCCGTACTTTTAAGGGTAATAAGCTATACGCCGCAGTATTTGATGAATATCTACACTCAGTATTCACTCATGGCTATTCGACCGAATATTTTGTTGAAGGTGGACGCAGCCGTACCGGGCGCACACTCAACCCAAAAGCTGGCATGCTAGCGATGACGTTACGCAGCTATCTACGCGATTCTCGTAAGCCGATTGTTTTTATGCCGGTATATATTGGCTACGAAAAAGTATTTGAATCCAGTAGCTACCAAGGCGAACTAAAGGGTAAAAAGAAGAAAAAAGAAGGCTTAGGCAGTCTCGTTACCTCCTTACGCAGCATGAAACGTTCATTCGGTAAAGTGCGCGTGACATTTGGTGATCCGATTAAGTTTGATGAACTGCTGGATAACGAGCAACCCAATTGGCGCGAAGAAAGAAGTGAGAATGGCTATAAGCCTGACTGGGCGCCTAAGGTCGTGAACAAGTTAGCGCTTGAAGTCGCCACCCAAATTAATAATGCAGCCTCAGTCAATCCGATCAATATGGTCGCCATGGGATTATTGGCAACCCCTCACCTAGCGATGGATGCTCAGTTATTAGCGAACCAGCTAGATGATTATAAGCGCCTATTACAATCTCTCCCATATACCGACCTGATTGAAATCCCTGAAGGTAATGGTAAAGACTGGATTGAGTATGCTGAAAATATGGGAATGGTGTCGATTGCTAAACATAGCTTAGGTGACATCATCCAAGCCGACGATCATCAAGCAACATCGTTAAGTTATTACCGCAATAACATCTTCCATATATTTGCTATGCCATCTCTTTTAGCCAGCCTGTTTGTGAACAATCGCGAACATCAAATAGAAGAGATCAAAACATTATGTACGTTCTTATATCCGTTCTTTAAAGCTGAATTATTTTTACGCTGGGAATTAGAAGAGCTTCCTGAGGTTATTGATACCTGGCTTGAGGCCTTGGTAGGTCTTGGCTTATTAGAACGCCACGGTGATCTATTTAGCCGCCCTGCCGCGAATTCAAATGAATACGTTAAGCTGTCAGGTATTGCGAGCGTCGCCATGCAAACGCAAGATCGTTATTTCTTAACGTTATCGCTATTAAACAAGGTAGGCAGTGGGCATATCAACGCGAAAGAATTGGAAGAGCAATCTTCAGTATTAGCGTCTCGAATTTCAGTTCTCCACGGCATCAATACCCCAGAGTTCTTTGATAAGAATTTGTTCCGTACGTTAATTGATTTGTTGCTTAAACAGGGCTTACTGGTCGCTAATGAAGAAGGTTTATTAACCTTTGATGAAAGCTTAACTGCCATGACCGAAGAGCTTGAACGTGTACTGGATGCCAGCCTGCGTCAAAGCATTTTGCAAATTACTTGGCAGCAATAAACGCTCGCAGTTTAGAACAGTCTCTATCAATATCGATGAGTGACTGTTCTAAACATCTAATGCATCTCTAGATTTCTGATGCACCTTTAGATATCGATGAACTACTCGGCTTTGGCGACTTTCGCTTTAACATATATATCAAAGCGGTTCGCTTTTCCTGCCAAAACATAACTGGGTGCTTTACCCGCTAAATTAGGTGCTTTTGCTGGGCGCTTAACCACAATACGGCATCGAGCTAATGCATCAGCACGAGCCCACAGCTCATCCTCATCCACATCAGCGCCAACCAGCGTTCGAAACAACTTCATTTCTTTTTTAGCTTCTGCCGATGCCGTGGTATGCGGAAACATAGGATCCAAATACACAATATCCGGCTGCGCATGACCTAGTGCAATCCAGTTTTCCAATAGGTCGATTGAATTCCCTTCTACCAGCTTCATACGCGCCATAATATCTTCAATTTCGATATCACCCTGAGCGCACTGCAAACCACTTTTAAGCAGTAAGCAGACAACCGGATGACGCTCAATCAAGGTAACGTCACACCCTAAGGTCGCCAAAACAAAAGCATCACGACCCAAGCCTGCAGTTGCATCTAAAACAGTGGGGGTATAAGCGCTATTAATCCCTACGGCTTTCGCAATACTCTGGCCGCGGCCACCCCCAAATTTACGACGGTGAGCACTAGCACCACTAACAAAATCAACAAATACAGGGCCCGGAGCTTTTTTCCCGCCCTGCTGAATGCAGATACGATCACCCTCAACAATTAAATAAAGCCCGTCGGTTGCTAGCAATGCTTCTTTAACACATTCAAGCTGCCATTGCTGCGACCATTCATCTAAATCGAATAGCTTAGTCGGAGCGCGCTGAATAATACCGTCTAAAATTTTCATCAGACAAACCAGATCAACAAGATAGCACCGAGCAATAAACGATAGACAACAAATGGCACCATGCCGATTCGGTTAATAAGTGCTAAGAAAAAATAAATACAAATATATGCACTCACCGCCGATAAAGAAGCCGCCAAACCAATAGTCGCCCAATCAACTTGCGCAGCTTGCTCAACGAGATCTTTTGTTTTTAATAAGCCTGCCGCCAAAATTAACGGTATGGAAATTAAGAAAGAGAATTTTGCTGCTGAATCGCGCTGAAAACCTAAAAATAATGCCGCAGTAATGGTTATGCCTGAACGTGATGTACCAGGAATTAACGCCAATGCTTGAAACAAGCCAATTATGACCGCCGCCAATAACGTCATCTGTAAAATACTTTTATGCTCATTCGCTTTATGGTCAGCGACCAGCAGTAACACACCAAAACCGATCGTAGCATAAGCAATAACTTCACTGGAGCGAAGGTTAGCCTCAATCCAGTCACCATAGATTAGCCCAACTAAACCCGCCGGAATAGTTGCCACAATAATGGACCACGCTAATCGTCCATTATCATCCATCTGCTTACTAAAGCCTGTTGTCAGCCAGCCTTTGGTAATCGCAAAAACATCACGACGAAAATAAAAGATCACTGCCGCCAAGGTACCGATGTGCGTAGCAACATCAAATGCTAACCCTTGATCAGCCCACCCCAACATTTTTGAGGGTAAAATTAAGTGGGCCGAACTTGAGATGGGTAAAAACTCGGTAAAACCCTGCAATAATGCCAATACAAAAATTTGAAGCAAATCCATTATGTACTACTTCCTAAATATAATAATTGATAAATCTAAAATTAATTATCTTTTGAGTAAAGATGGCTGCTCAGCTAATTTTTTCCAAGCAACGGTATCGCGCAAATAAACCGGCTCCTGCAATTCAGCAGTGGTAAACAACCCTTCATCCCAAGCACGAATGGCCAAATCCATCATGGACTCAGCCATTGGGTAAACATCTTCATCGATGTTATTAAGCGACGAGACATCTTCGGGCATTTCAGTTAAAAACTGAAAACCATCCCCCATACCAATCCAATTTGAGGCTTCTAATGTTGAAATATCAACACCTGCGGGTTTTGTTAAACGATCTTCTATAACCGCTTCTAGTCGATTATCTGAATAATGATAAGCGCCATAAAAAACTTCGCCCATATGAGCATTCATCACCGCCAAAACTTGCTGATCGGCAAGATTGTCTGTGCTTGCTTCAGTCATCTTCTTCATACCCTGCCACGCAAGCGCCGCGAGAGAAGAGATTCCGAATAAGCGCGCACCCGTTGCCAAAGACAAGCCCTGCGCAACCGAGATAGCAATACGCACCCCTGTAAACGATCCTGGTCCCTTACCAAAAGCAATACCATCGAGTTCAGTCGGCTTTATACCCGCACGCTGACACACATCATCAATCATTGGCATAATCAACTGTGCATGCTTGCGCGGCTGCATTTCCGCAACAGAGTGGATGACCCCTTTCGCACTTAAAGTGACAGAGCACCAAGCTGAGGAGGTATCGAAGACTAGAATATTGCTCATTGAATCTACTGACTTGGATGAAATTGCCCGCAGTATAGCAAAACAAGACGTATAGTTGAAAACACTGATTTGTAATAGACAGGCATAAAAAAGCCCCAGCTTAAACTGAGGCTTTTATTCTGAAGGCTATCATTAGAAAACTGACATCAGTCAACAAGAGATGCTTGCTGATTCATCTGAATAACGAAGCTCTTATTAGCGACCTTTTAATCACCGCTACTTCTTAGATACAGATTTCTTAGAGGCGACCTTTTTGGTAGCAACTTTTTTAGCCGCCGCTTTCTTCTTAGCAGCAACCTTCTTCGTTGCGACTTTTTTAGCGGCTACTTTTTTCTTAGGAGCTGCTTTTTTCTTAGGAGCTGCCTTTGCTTTGGTTGCGGTCTTTTTGGCGGCAGGCTTAGCAGCGGCTTTTTTAGGTACCTTCTTATTAGCCGCTTTTTTGGGAGTAACTAAGGCTTTTGCTTTCGCCACTAGCTTCTTCGCAGCCGCTTTTGCTTTCTTAGTTTCTTTTGCAGTACGCACTTTCACTTTGGCAGCAATTTGACGCTCACGGGATTTACTCCATGTTTTTTCAAAGTCAGCCAAAGCCTTTTGTAAGTCTTCACCCGCCTTAGCGTTTAAAGAAGCTTCAAATTCAGCGACTGTCGCTTGTGTTTTAGCTTCAACTTCAGCTACCTTTGCTTGAATCTCTTCTACTTTTAAAGCGACCTTAGCATCACGTAATTTTGCCTTTACCGTCGACAGTTTCGCTTTTTCAGCAGAGACTTTTTTACCTGCTGAAGCAGCAGCACGTTTAACCGCAGCCGTTGCTTTTGGCTTACCCGCTTTTGTTTTTGCTTCCGCTTGTTTTTTTGTGGCAGCCGCGACTTTGGCTAATTGAGCATCAACCGCAGCATTTGCTTTTTCTACCGCTGCTTGTACTTTCGCAACAGCGGGTGAAACAGCGACAACCGCTTTCACAGTCTTTTTAGCAACTGTTTTCTTAGCAACGGTCTTTTTTGCACCGCGTTTAGCGGGTGCTTTTTTTACTGCAGTTTTTTTTACAGCGACTGTTGTAGGATTCTTTTTAGGTCTACCCATTATAATTTCCTCATTTTCGCTAATAAGTTATTCTTATTAAAATTAGCACAAATATTATTGCGCGGTAGCTAACGCAGTCAATAATAGTGTTTTTATATGCAAAAAACATAAAAAAACACCTTATTCTGCCCATCAATCAACTATTTAATTAAATTATTTAATAATATTCAACAAACCGCGCCACTCTTTAAATGATGCGTATAAATAATACGACCGTTTTTTTACAAACCATTAACAGACTTTTTATTGCTTAAAGCAGTCGACCAATACTTAGATTACCCAGAATTTAAATCACTCCTTTATACAATGCATGAAATACATAAACGTTAAAATAGAAAAGAGTGTGTAATGAAATAAGCTTTTATTAATAAGCAGAATTTAATAAGTAGAGTTTAATGAACGGCGCTTAACAAATAACAACTAATTAATTTCCTATCATTAGCGCTAAAAATTTCATCATTAAATATAACATTCATTCAAGTGGCATCGAGATCGAAATAGAAATGGAAATAAATCAGATAGAGAAGCATTAATAAAAAGCATTATAAATCTAAACGACGTGTTCAACCTAAACTGTACATTAAATCGATACCATTATTTTATACTCTAAAATGTATTTTCTAAGGGCATAAAAAAAGACCCTTACGGGTCTTCTTTTAATTACATTATTTTGATTATCCTAGAATAATCAAGCACCTAGAGAGGTCATTACTTTAGCAGTAATATCTTCTAAGCTGCCAACACCTTCCACATGTACATATTTAGTGGCAGGATTGGTTTCTTCAAACTTCTTATAAAAAGCCACTAACGGCTTAGTTTGATCGTGATAAATACCTAAACGGTTTCGTACAGTTTCTTCTGAGTCATCTGCACGATGAATAAGCGTTTCGCCCGTTACATCATCTTTACCTTCCACTTTAGGTGGATTGTAAATAATATGATATGTACGACCAGATTCAGCATGTACACGGCGGCCACTTAAACGGCCTACGATTTCTTCATCATCAACATCAATTTCAACAACGTAATCAATATCAACGCCTGCAGCAACCATCGCTTCAGCTTGAGGGATTGTACGAGGAAAACCATCAAACAAGAATCCATTCGCACAGTCACTTTCTGTGATGCGCTCTTTAACTAAAGCAATAATGATTTCATCAGACACTAAACCGCCTGTCGTCATTATATCTTTAACCTGCAAACCTAATGCAGATTCAGCTTTAACAGCGGCACGAAGCATGTCGCCAGTCGATATTTGTGGAATTTTAAACTCGTCACAAATAAATTGAGCCTGTGTACCTTTACCTGCACCTGGGGCGCCCAATAAGATTACGCGCATGCGCATTCTCCTCATGATTCTGAAATCAATATCGAGCCCAGCTGTATAAAAAACAACCAAGCCATGAAAAAAATAGGCCTAACTCTACTCCGCCAGCCATTATTAATCAAGAAATTAGCCCGTATTGCGCATACCTGCTGCAATACCCGCCATAGAAACCATCAACGCACGCTCAACCTCAGGGTCATGCTCCTCGGTTCTTGCACGCTGAAGCAGCTCCGCTTGCAGATAATGTAATGGGTCGGTATACGTGCCCCTCACCTGCATGATTTGTGATTGTGCTTGGTCATCACCGCCTGGCTTTATTACGTTTATAGCCTCATTAATTGTTAATAAGCGATCGCGTAATTCTTGTCCAATAGATTGCAAATCTCCGGTGACTAATTGCTGATCATAATATCGAGCGATTTCAACATCGGTCTTGCCAACGATCATATCTAACATATCAATATAGGTTGCAAAAAACGGCCATTGCTCATACATCTCTCGCAGTAACTGCAGATTTTTGTCATCGCTTTTACTGACCTCTAAAAGCGCTTGATCAGCCCCTAGCCACGCAGGGACCATTAGACGTATTTGCATCCAAGCAAAAATCCAAGGAATTGCACGCAACGATTCAATGCCACCACTTCCCTTTCTGCGAGCAGGTCGGCTACCCAGTGCTAACTTGCCTAATTCTTGTTCTGGGGTAGCCGATCTAAAATAAGGAACAAAGTGTTTATTCTCACGCACCATACCGCGATACGATTTCACACTCTGTTGGGCCATCGACTCCATTAAGTCGCGCCATTCATTTTCAGCCGCTTTAGGTGGCAATAATGTCGCTTCTAATACAGCCGCTAAATAAATTTTTAAACTGCGTAATGCGACTGCAGGAAAGCCAAACTTAAAGCGAATCATCTCCCCTTGTTCGGTCACTCTTAAACGGCCTTTCACCGACCCTGGAGGCTGAGCCAATATCGCGCGCTGTGCAGGACCGCCACCGCGACCGACCGTACCACCACGACCATGAAACAAGGTTAATTCAATTGCATGCTGCTGAGCACAGTTCACTAACTCTTCTTGAGTTTTATACTGCGCCCAAGCCGCTGCCATATTCCCAGCATCTTTAGCGGAGTCGGAGTAGCCAATCATTACCTGCTGATGCATACCGCAATATTTTTTATACCAAGGTAGAGCAAATAATTTATCCATACGTTCAGCGGCAAACTGCAAATCATCTAATGTTTCAAATAAAGGAACAATCGGAAGACGACGCTCAACCCCTGAAGCTCTTAATAACAAGGCGACCGATAAAATATCCGACGGCTCACTCGCCATCGAAATAATATAGTTACCGACACCCTCATCGCCTTGAGCAGCAATGACCTGCATGGTTTTTAATACTTCATTGCACTCATCACTAGGCTGCCAGTATTCATCATCCAAATCGCGATTGGCACTTTTAGATACATCACACACGTCTGCCTGAGCAGGTAATAACGGACGCTTGCTTTGTAACTCTTCTAATAAAAATTGTTGTTTTTTGGGTTCATCCCAGCTGAGATAATCACCTAATTGATAGAACTCACAAAGCTCAGCAACTACCTGGCTATGGCGATCTGATTCTTGACGAATATCCAGTCGTGTTAGGGTTAAACCAAAACACGATAAACGACGAATCACATCTAGCAATTCACCGTTAGCGATGCCTTCCATGCCCGTTTCACACAGTGATTTGTAGCACAGTAAAAGTGGTTCAAATAACGTCGTGATATCCGAAATATGAGGCAAACTGCTGTGTGTCTTCAGACGCGCACTTTCTGCCGCCCACGTTTTGGTTTGCTGTAATTTGCGCTTTAACTGATTAACACATTCTCGATAAGGTTCGTTACTCTCTCCGACCCACGCTTTTAATTCGTCGGTTGCTTGTACCATCGACAATTGACTAGCGAGCTCGGTTAAATCATTTAAATACAGATCGGCGGCCATCCAGCGGGCTAGGTACAATACCTCGCCCGTGACATTAGCGGTAACATTTGGATTACCGTCGCGATCTCCTCCCATCCAGGAGGCAAAATGAATAGGACACATATTGAGCGGAAGAGGTTTTTCTCCCTGCTGTGCGAGCTTATCATCCAGCTCTCGCATTAAATTTGGAATGGCTTGCCAGAGTGAGTTTTCAATTACCGCAAACCCCCACTTTGCTTCGTCAACCGCCGTCGGTCTTTGCTGGCGTATTTCATCGGAGCGCCAGATTTCAGCAATCAAATTATCCAGTTGTTGATTATATTCGCCTCGCTTAGGATGGTCGTCACGAATATCATCGAGTATTTGTAATACATCAACAATCTCATCGTATTTTTTAATTAATGTACGGCGAATAATTTCAGTTGGGTGGGCAGTAAGTACTAACTCGATATCCAGTTTGCACAGTTCTTTATTTAACTCGACACCTTCTTTTAGTTGCTTAATAACCGCTGCAAATACATCTTCTAAAATAACTTCCATACAATCTTCAGCCGCATTTTCACGACGCCAGCTCAAGGTATGTTGTTGCTCGGCAATATTGGCAAGGTTTAAGAACTGGCTAAAGCCGCGGGCAACGGGTACCAGTTCATTATCTTTTAGCCCTTTTAATAACGCGATCAACTCGGCTTTATCTGCGGAGGTACCGTTATGAGCGCGCTTAGATAAATTACGAATGTTCTCGATTAACTCAAAAATTTCATCGCCACAATCATCGGCAATCGTCTGTCCTAATAGCTGCCCTAAATTACGAACTTTATCTCGCAATAATGGATCCAAATCTGACATATTTAAGCCCTCTTTATTAAGATAGTCACTACTATACTGAGAAAGTAACTGCGTTATTACGGATGGTATTAACTGAGTATAAATCAAACTTCAGCATTCCACTGCATCAACCCGAAATTGACCACTATTGATGCTAGATGCCGTGCTAACATCAAATACGCCCCCGCAGAAGCGCTGATTATCGCCATGCCGTTTTTGTAGATTGCCGTTTTCAGATTGCCATTGGCTATTTCGTAATACTTTGTTACTAATTCAGGTAAGTTAATGTTTAACGTCTAAACTTACAATATCACAGCAGTTGGTAGAGAAGGCGTTGTTATGAAATTGAGTTCTTTAATGAAATATTGGGAAAAAGAATTTTCAGGTCAACTAAGCGAAGAAGGGTATGAAATAAAGCTGTCATTAGAAGATGCCGCTCGGCTAGAAGCTTTATGCGAAATGTTTCCGAAATACCCGCAAGAAAACTTACTGAGAGACTTAATCAGCAGTGCACTCACAGAAGTCACTAGCAGTTTTCCTTATGTAAAAGGGAAAGAGGTTGTCGCACTCGATGAGGAAGGTGACCCGATGTATGCCGACGTTGGCCCAACACCGAACTTTTTGAGTCTAACGCGTAAACACCTAAAACTGCTTAATGAATCAAAGCTTAATCAGCCGAAGAAAACCTCAGCCCATTAATAATGAACGCTAAATATATATCTTAGTTTGCAAATTAAGCATCATTCGCGGCAGCGATTAACTGTGGGTGGCGCTTTTTCGCGTCGTTCCAAGCGTATTCCATCTCATCGCTACTAACCTGATTACTATTGCCAAGCTCTAAGCTTTTACCGTGTGCAGCCAAACTCTCGGCCGCTAAAGTATAGCGTTCACTAAAGCGACGATTGGCCTGACGTAAAGCCTGCTCAGGATTGATAGCCAAGTGTCTAGCGACGTTTACGCAGGCAAATAATAGATCACCCACTTCATGCTTTAATCGTTCTTCATCGGCCTGTTCAATTTCTTCTTCAACCTCTATTAGCTCTTCACGAACTTTATCCAAGACACCTTGAATTTCAGTCCAATCAAAGCCCCGCATTGAGACCGCTTTTTGAATTTTATCCGCACGAGTCAGTTCAGGCAGAGAGGCGGGAATATTGCTCAAATAATCCACCAACTCAAGCCCTTTAGACTTGATTGCCGTCCCTTGACTGCGCTCGGCTTTTAAGGCTTTTTCTTGCTGCTTAATAATTTGCCATTGCGCGTGGATTTCCGCTTCACTCGGACAGCTATCAGGATCACGCTTGGCATAAAGGTCTCCTGCAGGAAATACATGAGGATGACGGCGAACCAGCTTGGTAACCAACACATTGATCACCGATGAAAAATCAAACAAAGTCTGTTCATTGCCTAACTGGCTATAAAAAATCACTTGGAATAATAAATCACCCAATTCTTCTTCAACATGTGGCCAGTCTTGAGACTCAATCGCTTCCGCTACTTCGTGTGCTTCTTCTAAAGTATGCGGCACAATAGAGTCAAAGGTTTGCTTAATATCCCAAGGACATCCGCTCTCAGGATCGCGCAAGCGCTGCATTAAGTAAACGAGGTCACTGAGTTCGTAGTATGTATCCATAGCGATCCACTAAATCCTAATATCAATCCTAGCAATTTATCCGTTACTTCGAGCTCGACGTACCGTCAATACATTCGGTAGCTGATTCAACTTATTCAAGACACGTCCAAGTTTTGACAAGCTATCAATCTCAACGGTAATTTGCATATGCGCTAAATGATCCTTTTGCTCAGACTTGGTATTCACTGCGACAACGTTTACCCCGCTATCCGCTAATACCAAACTCACATCACGTAATAGTCCAGTACGATCGTAAGCCGTGATATCCACATCAACCGGATACATCTGAGTAACCTTGCCACCCCAACTGACTTCAATAATGCGATCTGGCTCAGTCATTTCGTGATGCAGTAAATTTTCACAATCAAGGCGATGCACACTTACGCCACGCCCAAGCGTGACATAGCCAGAGATATCATCTCCAGGAACAGGCTTACAACATTGTGCAATCTGGGTTAATAAATGCCCGACGCCTTGAATAGAGATATCGCTCTTGTTACTCACCTTAGACGTTGGTTTTAACAACGGTAATTCTTGTTGAGGCTGTTTAATATCGGTCTGACGAACTATATGCCTAACCACTTGGCTAAGGCGAACATCACCCGCACCAATCGCTGCAAACAAATCATCTGTGGTTTTCATATTCATCGCTTTAGCGACTTCGACTAAAGGTTGACGCTCAAGATCGAGTCGATCAAGTTCGCGCATTAATAGTTGACGACCTTCCTCTTGATTGGTGTCTTTCGCTTGCAGTTTAAACCAATGTGCGACCTTCGCACGCGCACGCGCGGTATTAACATAACCGGCATCTTGATTTAGCCAGCCACGACTGGGCTTGGCTTCTTTGCTGGTTAAAATCTCGACCTGCTCACCGGTTTTCAGCTTATAGGTCAGTGGGACAATACGCCCATTCACTTTGGCTCCCCGTGTACGGTGGCCAATTTCAGTATGCACTCGGTAAGCAAAATCGACCGATGTTGCCCCTGGTGGCAAATCAACAACATGTCCATCTGGGGTAAAAACATAAATACGGTCAGGATTGATATCCGAACGTAAATCGCTCATTAATTCAGGCAAATCGCCAATTTCTTCATGCCACTCAACGACTTGTCGTAGCCAAGCAATCTTTTGCTCATAGGCTTGGTCTTTAGCATCGGTATCCGTGCCTTTATATTTCCAGTGCGCGCAGACGCCTAACTCAGCATCTTCATGCATTTCTTGCGTACGAATTTGAACTTCCATGCCTTTTCCGCCTGGGCCAATTACCGCCGTATGCAAAGACTGGTAGCCATTCTCTTTAGGGTTGGCAATGTAATCATCAAACTCGTGAGGAATGTGTCGCCACAGTGAGTGAATAATCCCTAAAGAGGCATAACAATCACGTAATGTCGGGACTAAAATGCGCACTGCACGCACATCATAAACTTGTGAAAACTCAAGGTTTTTGAGTTTCATTTTGCGCCAGATACTGTAAATGTGCTTTGCACGGCCGTTGACTTCACACTCTATTCCAGCGCCTTCTAATTCACTGGTTATCGTGGAAACGACGTCGTCGACATACTCTTGTCGCGCTAAGCGTTTTTCATCCAGCAGGTTGGCAATCTTTTTATACGCAAGCGGCTCTAGGTAACGAAAAGCGACATCTTCAAGCTCCCACTTTAAATGGCCAATGCCCAAGCGATGCGCCAATGGCCCATAAATATTAAAGACTTCGCGAGCGACTTTTATCCGCTTACTTTCAGGAGCGTCTTTGACAGCTCTAATTGCGGCTGTTCTTTCGGCCAGTTTGATTAAGGCAACGCGCACATCATCAATCACCGAAACCAGCATTTTACGTAGATTATCGACCTGCGCTTCACGCTGGCCTAATACGGCTTCTTCGGATGTATTTTGAATGGCATTGATCGCTGCCATGCGCAATACACCTTCAATGAGAGTGGCGACTTCTTCATCAAAATCTTTACGAACTTGGGCTAGAGACAAGCGTCCCTCGCGCACTGCGCGATACAAAATCGCCGCTAAAATCGATGCCTCATCAAGCTGCAGTTCGGCTAAAATCTGAGCCATTTCCAAGCCCATCTGGGCACTGTCTAACGTCCAAAACGTACTGTTTTGAACCGCATCTTCCGCGATGATTTTTGCAACGACCAATGCGTGTCGAAGTTTTTCTGGTTCTAAGATATCTGCTTCAGTGCAGATTTTATCTAGCCAAGCATCGACGTTTATTTTGCCATCGTGCTTTAGCGGCTGGTCATCTCTTACTTTTACCACGAGATGCTCCTTTCTCTTTGGCTTTGCTCTTATTATTAATACCGCTATTAAGACGAGTATTAATGTGAGTTTTAGTCTGAGTTTTTAAGCGGTCACTCATCGTTTTCTGGCGGCCCTGAGTGCTTTTACTGGCAGGCACTAATAACACCATGGTTTCGACATGATGAGTATGCGGAAACATATCTAATACGGTAATCCGTTCAATCTCAAAATCGTTGCTAAGTGCTTTCAAGTCTCGTGCCAGTGTTGCTGGATCACACGACACGTAGACCATACGTTTTGCTTTTCGTTTAATCAGCTCCTCAATACAGGCACTGGCGCCCGCACGGGGGGGATCTAATAAAACATAATCTGGGTTAGGCAAGTTACTTAAGCTATTACTATCTGACAAGTCCGCTTTGTGGGCAATGAGACCACGATCACCTTCAACGCCGTTATTTTCAGTCGTCTTGACGACAGGTGCGCACAGTTGCTGAGCATGCTGCTGAATGGCCTGCACCATTTCATCGCTCACCTCTACCGCATCAACAAGGGCATCTTGGGCTAATGGCACTGAAAAATTACCGTGACCCGCAAATAAATCCCATACGCGAGAACCGGCTTCTGGTGCAAGCCAAGCTTTCGCTTCCGCCACCATCAATTGGTTGATGGTATTATTAACTTGAACAAAATAATCTGGATGAATGGTTAGATCATGACCCAATACATTATGGGTTAATGGACTAATCACCTCATTAATCGCCGCTAAAGGCTGTTCATCATCTGGACGAATGTAGATATCTATATCCAACTCGCTCGCCCAACCTAGAAGCTTCTTACGATCATTATCGGTGAGTTTTTTAAGTACTCTAAAAACTAATACTAAGCGCTCACTGGCTTGTAATACTTCAATGTGAGTAAAGCGAGTAATGCCTTCAAGCTGCACCAAGCGGCTACGCCATGCTTTCCAATCGAGGGCTTCGTGCTCAACGAGTACCGGACACGTATCAATATTGGTAAGATGTTTACTCTGACTCTCACGAAAGCCAATAAAGACTTCTTGGGTCGCCTTATTATAGCGAATACCCAAGCGGGCGCGTCGACGATAATGCCACTGCTGCTGTTCTGCAATCAGCGGTGCATCCCAACGCTCAACTTCAATGCCTTGACGGCTGAGCTCCCGTGCTACGCGCTGCTGTTTAAGAATGACTTGCTGATCATAGGCAAGATGTTGTAAATCACAGCCGCCACAGCGTTTATAGTGAGGACAAGGGGGGTCAATACGATGCTCACTAACCTGCTCTATTGAGACCAGGCGGCAAAACCATATTTTCCGTTTGCGCTCTAGCATTTCTGCGATCACGGTCTCACCCGGCAATGCACCTGGTATAAAATATACATCGCGCCCAGAGCGCGCGATGCCGTGTCCGTCCGATGCAAGGTCATGCACGGTTAGTGTCAGTGTTTTTTTCACGATGGCCTACAAAATCAAGCGTTAGCGGTTAGATGGGGGCAATTATGTTGAATTCAATTGCCCTTACATTTCTTAACACAGTTACTCGCCTGAGTTAGCAGCGTCAGGGGATCAGAAATAGCCTTAATATAAATACAGTGTTAAGTACTTTATTGCTAGGCAAAAACACCGGTCGATAAGTAACGGTCGCCACGATCACAAATAATGGCAACGATAGTCGCATTTTCGACTTGAGCACTTAATTGCAAAGCACCCGCAATCGAACCACCTGACGATACACCACAAAAAATACCTTCTTGGGTCGCTAAGGCTTTCATTGTTTCTTCGGCATCTTGCTGGCTAATATCAAGTACTTTATCAACGCGAGCCGCATCAAAAATACTGGGTAAATATTCTTTAGGCCAGCGACGAATGCCTGGGATGCTGGCGCCTTCTTGAGGCTGCAGTCCAACAATCTGAATAGCTTCGTTCTTTTCTTTCAAAAAACGCGACGTTCCCATAATAGTGCCAGTCGTTCCCATTGCGCTAACAAAGTGTGTAACCTGCCCTTGGGTTTGCTGCCAAATCTCGGGACCTGTTGTTTCGTAATGCGCCAAGGGATTATCATCATTAGCAAACTGATTAAGCACTTTACCTTTTCCTTCAGCTTCCATCGCAAGCGCTAAATCACGAGCACCTTCCATACCCTCTTTCTGGCTCACAAGAATGAGCTCAGCGCCATAAGCCTGCATTGCCCAGCGACGTTCCATACTGAGGTTATCGGGCATAATTAATACCATACGATATCCCTTAATGGCCGCAACCATTGCCAAAGCAATGCCTGTATTTCCGCTCGTCGCTTCAATCAAAGTATCACCCGAATGAATCTGACCTCGGGCTTCAGCCTTTACAATCATGCTTAACGCCGCACGATCTTTCACCGAGCCAGCAGGATTGTTACCCTCCAGTTTCAGTAAAATCGTATTGCTGCTACCTTCATTTAAACGCTGTAAGCGAACTAAAGGTGTCTGACCGATGCATGCATCAATAGTTGGGTATACAATGTGGCTCACAGGGGCGTCCTATTGTTAACATATAATGACAATTATAAATTACATATAACTAAAAAAATGAATTCTAATACTGATTCTAACTGAATTGTAATATCGATTCGAAATTTACTTATACTCATTCGCCTCACATGATAATTGAGTTCTATATTATTAGAATAAATTCGTCACTGACGGGCTAAAAACCCGATCAACTATTAAACGATCTGCTAAATAATGGACAAAGCATGAAAAACTGGAAACTACAAAATCGAATTCTGACCCTGGTATTATTACCCGGTCTAGTTGTGTCGTTATTTTTGGGTGGTTTTTTCATCATTCAGCGTATGAGCGATCTTGATTTACTACTACAAGAGCGCGGCTTGGCCATTGCTAAACAAGCGGCCCCAACCAGTGAATATGGAGTGGTATCTGGCAATAACCAGTTATTACAAAATCTCGCGAACAACCTTTTAGAAGAGCGCGACCTACGCGCCGTTAATATTCTTAATAAAGATGGACTGGCACTCGCCTATGCCGGGCCGAAAATGAATACCAAATTCATTGGTAATACCGAATTCAAGAGCGGCCAGTTACAGCTTTCCTCAACCGAAAGCACGATCAGAATTAAAGCACCCATCTTTGCGCAGAACATAGAGGTTGTTGAAAATAATAATGAACCACTGTACCAACAACAAAACATTGGGGATAATTTATTAGGCTGGATTGAGATTGAGCTATCCCTTGCAAATACCCAAATTGCAAAATATCAGCATCTTGCGACCAGCATTACCACCGTATTAGCGACGCTTATTTTAAGCCTTATGCTGGCCATAAGAATGAGTCGCGGCATTTCTGTGCCGATTCAAGAGATGGTGGAATGCGTTGAAGCCATCAGTGATGGAAAAATTGATGCACGTATACACGTCAATGGAGGTGACGAGTTCCAAACCTTGGCCGCAGGTATTAACGCCATGGCAATCGCAATTCAACGAACCAAAACAGAACACCAACAAAATATCGAACAAGCAACCCATGATATCCGTGAAACGCTGGATAATATTGAAATTCAGAACATTGAGTTAAACATCGCCCGCAAAGAAGCCTTAGAAGTCAGCCGGATTAAGTCAGAATTTTTAACCAATATTAGTCATGAAATTCGCACCCCTCTTAATGGCATATTAGGTTTCACTCGTATTTTATTAAAAGATCAAAGCGATCAGCGAAAAACAGACCACCTAAATACCATTGAGAAATCGGCTAACGGCCTATTAACCATTATCAACGACATTCTTGATCTATCCAAAATTGATGCCGGCAAGTTGGTTTTAGAAAATATTGATTTTAATGTGCGCGAAGTACTCGAAGACGTCTTAACAATTAATGCCCCAGAAGCGCATAAAAAATCGCTTGAACTGGTCAGTCTTATTTATTCAGACGTCCCACAATTTTTACGTGGCGACCCATTACGCATTAAGCAAGTGCTCACTAATTTAATTTCTAATGCCATTAAATTTACCCCACAAGGTAATATTACTGTGCGGGTAATTATTGAAGATGAAGACATTAATCAAGCGAGCGTGAAGTTTGAAATTACAGATACGGGGATTGGTCTTAACGAAAAGCAGCAAGCCAAACTCTTCCGATCTTTCAGTCAAGCTGACTCAAGCACAACCCGTCAATTTGGGGGGACCGGATTAGGTTTAGTCATTAGCCAGCACCTAGTAAAAGCAATGAAAGGGGATATTGGGGTTCAAAGCTCCGAAGGTGAAGGCGCGACCTTCTCTTTCTCGGTAACGCTTAAGAAATCACGTCAGCAAGCCCTGCCCATGCAAGAACTAAAAGGGCAGCAAGTGCTTCTTATTGAATCATCTTCTAGTACTCGACTAAGCATGACCCATTTATTAGAGCAATGGCATGTACGTTACAGCGATACCGATAATTCAGAAATTTTATTGCAAGCTCTACTGCATAAGCATCGCAATGGTGACCCCGCGAATGCGGTGATCATAGGGTTAAGTCGTAAAGAACTGTACCAAGCAAAAACTGCCGAACTGTTTAAGCAAGTTAACCGCTACAACCTCCCTATTATCGCTTTAGTGAATAGCGCCATCTCAGAAGAGCTGGAGTATGCACAAACGCTGGGGGCTCATCAATCGTTGTCTAAGCCTCTGCAAAGTCAAAAGTTGTTTAGTTCGCTTTGTTCGAGCCTCGGCATTCAACTGTCGTCGGAAAATAGTAATAACCAAGATCGTATTCGGATGCCAGCACCGACTATTTTGGCAGTTGATGATAACGAAGCTAATTTGAAACTTGTGACGGTTTTATTAGAAGACATGGGAATCAACGTTATAACAGCAGACTCGGGGCCACAAGCACTCATAGAACTTGGGCAACACGATATCGACATGATCTTTATGGACATCCAAATGCCGGGTATGAATGGCTTAGAAACAACTCAGTTAATTCGGGTCAAAAGAAGTTCGAAAGATCTGCCGATTATCGCCCTAACCGCTCATGCTATTGCAGACGAAAAAGATAAAATATTACAAGTCGGCATGAACGACTACCAAACAAAGCCGATTAATAATGACCAGCTGATGCAGTGTATTGAGCGCTGGACTGGCTATCATTGCGAAACAGAAACAAATAATCGTTTACCTAATAAACTGCTACCTTATTCGCAGCAAACCTCACAAAATAAGGCACTTGAAAGTACCAACAGTGAACATTCTTTACAAGAAGCTGGTCAGAAAGAAAGTGAGGAAGATTGTCTAATATTTGATCCAAAATATGCCATGCGATTGGCCAATAATAAACTCGATCTAGCAATCGATATGTTTAATATGCTGCTGGATAGCTTAACCGATGATTTACCTGAAGTTCAAAGCTTATGGCAAGGGCAGCAACAAGAACTCTTATTGCAAAATATTCATAAGATTCACGGCGCAACGCGTTATTGCGGCACCCCTTGCCTAACGCATAAATTAGAACAGCTTGAGACCGGATTAAAAAATAAAGAGTTGGTTGATTGCGAAGCTCTGTATAAAAATACGTTGGATTCTATTATTCACTTACAAAAGTGGGCGCAAGAAAACCAATGGCGCAATACGTTAGAGCTCGCCGAGAAAGAAACGGTTTAACAGTGCCTAGTCGGCGCTGATTATTATCTGAATAAGCTAACCTAGCGCAGAGCGCTAGGTTAGTACTGCAAAAGCCACAATCATCTCGCCCTCATCACTTAGGCTCAATAATACTTCCTGCCCCGCTAAAGACTTAGCACGAATTAACGCCTCACCTGAAAGCTCAACCAGAGGCTTACCAAGCTCATCGGCATGGATCATCATTTGCTGAAAACCGACGCCTTTAGCAATGCCCGTCCCTAACGCTTTTGAAATAGCTTCTTTGGCGGCAAAACGTTTGGCCAAAAAATTAATACTACGTCCTTTATTCTCCCACATTAATAATTCATGCGGGGTAAGAATCCTACGCGCGAAGCGCTCACCTTGCTTTTCAACAACCTGAGCAATACGACGCTGGTCTAATAAATCAGTACCGATACCTTTAGCAGAAAGACCTTCTAATAAAGGCATACTCAAGCTAGCCTTATTAGCCACGGGCTTGCGCCAAATGAATTAAATCGCGCATCTCTTTCACTGCATCTTTCAATCCAACAAAGACGGCGCGGGCAATAATGCTGTGTCCAATATTTAATTCATTAATACCTGGAATTTCGGCAATCGCTTCGACGTTATGATAATTCAAGCCATGCCCTGCATTCACAATAAGGCCCTGCTCAAGTGCATAGGCAATACCGTCTTTCAAAATAGTTAATTCTGCGGCTTGCTGCTGAGCATTTTCTGCATCGGCATAAGCACCGGTATGAATTTCAATCGCCGGCGCACCACAGCGAACAGCCGCATCGATTTGAGCTTTGTCGGCATCGATAAACAGTGATGCTTCACTATTTATTGCCGCTAAACGATCACAAGCTGCTTTGATTGCAGCTTCATTTGCAATCACATCCAAGCCACCTTCAGTCGTCAGTTCTTCACGCTTCTCAGGAACAAGACAGCAATGCTCTGGTTCAATTTCTTCAGCCAACTCAAGCATGGCTTCCGTTACCGCCATCTCTAAATTCATGCGCGTATTTAACACTTCTTTTAATACATACACATCGCGGGTTTGAATATGGCGCCTGTCTTCTCGCGGGTGAATGGTAATACCATCAGCGCCCGCTTCTTCTGCGACTAATGCTGCTTGAACAGGATCAGGGTAGCGAGTTCCACGCGCTTGGCGCAACGTTGCCACATGATCAATATTTACCCCTAATAAAACTCGTGCTTTTGCCACAATCATCACCCTATTTAAAATGTTTAATGTTTTTCTAAAGAATCTTACTGTTTAAAAACGGTTAAAAATAACCAGCCTGCATCGCCCCGCACTAAAGCTTTTTAAACAATTCTCGACTGGCTAATGGTTTATCGCCCAACAAGGGGGTTAACGCAAGCCTCGCAATATTTTTTGCCACCGACCAGCTTAACTCATGCTGCCAGTCTTCCGCCGCTATGGCTAAAATAGCATGCCCAGGAAAACGCTGCATCGCTGAACCCTCATGAATATGAGCGGTGATTAAATTAAAACCTGCAAACGGATCAAAATTGTAGAATTGCTCAGGCTGAATATCTCGACATTCGCTATCTTGAAGCCAATTATACTGATAACCCAATACTGCTAATAAATGAAACTCAAAACGACGTAATAACGGCTCCGATTGCATGTCATTATCGAGCTGCAACAACCCAATTAAAGTTTGTTGGTACACCTGATACAGCTCTCTTTGCGGTTCATCTTTCCAGGTTAATCGCATAATGAGTTCATTCAGATAAAAGCCGCAATAGAGGTTTCGACCTTTTAAGGACTGCCCTTTTACCGATGAATTACCAATAGGTAAGCGAATAGGTAAGCGGTTAGCCGAACCCTCAAGAGTATCCGTATTATCAGGGTTTATGGGCGTGCTATAGATACTAGGGTAATAGATTTCGACGTGCTGGCAGTACTTTAAATCACCACGACCAGAGAACTGCATCTGGTAAGGTGTAAAAGGCTGTAATGCGGGTTGTTTTTTATTCACTCGATGTAATGCTGAGAAACGTCCTTGTTTCTCGCAAAATAAATCAACAATCTGGCTACTTTCTCGATAGGGGCGACGATGCAAAACATAATAAGTAAGGTTCGAATTATTGTGCACTGTCACGACCCGTTTTCAACAGATTGAATGGCTGGTATTAATCTAAACCGTCGTAGCCAAGACTCTTCAATGCGCGCTCACTATCAGCCCAACCGGATTTTACTTTCACCCAAGTATTAAGCATCACTTTACACTCAAACATTTCTTCCATGTCTAAGCGTGCATCACGGCCAATTTGCTTAATACGGCTGCCTTTATCACCAATGATAATATGTTTTTGGCTTTGGCGATCAATCAAGATCGCAGCACTGATAACTAAGAGGCTATCTTCGTAACGAAACTCTTCAATTTCAACCGTCATCGAATACGGCAGCTCATCACCTAATTGACGCATGATTTTCTCACGTACAAGTTCAGCGGCTAAAAAGCGTGAGCTACGATCGGTAATTTGATCTTCCGGATAAAAGTGAGCGCCTTGCTTAATAAAGCTAGCAATAAGTGTTTCTAGGCGATCAATATTGTGACCCGTTTTTGCACTCATCGGAACGATATGGGCAAAATTGCCTTTCTCGTCCAGCTTCTGCAAATACGGCAACAAGTCTTCTTTATCCGCTAAAAAGTCGATTTTATTAACCGCTAAAATGACGGGGCACTTAACGTATTGCAAAGATTTTAAAACCATCTCATCTTCGCTGGTCCACTTTGTACGGTCGATCATGAATACGATAGCATCAACGTCTTTTACTGCCGTCAATGCTGCTTTATTCATATAACGGTTTAACGCCTTATCATGATTTTCATGCATACCTGGGGTATCGACATAAACCACTTGTACGTCATCTTCCGTTTTAATCCCTACAATTTTATGTCGCGTCGTCTGTGGCTTACGTGACGTAATACTTAGCTTTTGACCTAAGATAAAATTAAGTAACGTTGATTTACCAACGTTTGGGCGGCCAATAATGGCTACATAACCTGAGCGTTCTGTTGTTTCAGTTTCCATAACTCTATTCCTCACCGGGCTCTAGGTTTATACCTAATAATTTCAAAGCTTGTGCCGCTGCTTCTTGCTCGGCGATACGTCGACTGGCACCTTTCCCAACGATAGAGTCATCCAGTTCTTTGACCACACAACTTACTTTAAACAGCTGCTCATGAGCGCTGCCTTCAATATTTAACACATCATACTTAGGCAAAGGGGCTTGCTTACCTTGCAAATGCTCTTGCAACTGTGTTTTCGGATCTTTTAATGGGTCACTTAAACTCAAGGCTTCTAAGCGTGAGTCATACCACTGCAAGATCTTGGCTTTAACCGTATCCATATTAGAATCAAGGTAGATTGCACCAATTATGGCCTCAACGGTATCGGCTAAGATAGATTCGCGTCTATGGCCGCCGCTTTTCATTTCGCCTGAACCAAGATGTAGAAAATCGCCCAAAGAAAAATCACGGGCTAGCTCAGCAAGAGTCACCCCTTTAACCATGCGAGCTCGAAGGCGGCTTAATTTGCCTTCCTTCGCTTCTGGAAATTTAATAAATAGCGCTTCAGCAATAACAAGATTAACAATCGAGTCGCCTAAAAACTCTAAGCGCTCATTGTTTTTACCGCCACAGCTGCGATGTGTAAGCGCCAATTCTATTAGCGACTGATCACTGAAGGTATAGTCGATTCGCTGACTAAGCTTTAATAAAGGATTATTCACGGTTTAATAACTGTACTCGTGATTAAAAGTTAAGACGATATCAATGTTTGACATGACATTTTCTCTGCGTTCATAAAGCCAAGCCAGTTTAAGCTGACCCTTCTGCTTCGTGATGACGAGTTCTGTTGTTGGAATCCCGCGCAAACGGTTCATATTCAAACGATTATTAATCAATTTTTGAACATCTTTAACGCTCGAATCTTTATTAAGTACCTCGGGCAGGTCATCAAGGATACTTTCCAATATACGATCATCCCAATGCATACCGGCGATTCTCACTATAAAGTTCAGCGAGAAAGCCAACAGCCCTAACAACGCTAATACTGTAATAAAAGAGACACCGGACTGCTTAGCAGGAAATTTATGCTGTTTCATAATTAGTCATCCACTTTAAGTACTGCAAGGAAGGCCGACTGTGGAATTTCCACATTACCGATTTGTTTCATACGTTTTTTACCGTCTTTCTGCTTCTGTAACAGCTTTTTCTTACGGCTAATATCACCACCATAACATTTAGCCGTTACGTTTTTACGCATTGCTTTAATATTAGTACGCGCAACAACATTTGCGCCCATCGCTGCCTGAATTGCCACATCGTACATTTGACGAGGAATCAGCTCTTTCATTTTTTCAGTCAGCGCACGGCCACGACTACGAACGTTATCGCTATGTAGAATAACCGCCAATGCATCAACGCGCTCACCATTCACCAAAATATCCAAACGGGTTAATGGCGCTGGCGAGAAATGACTGAAGCTGTAATCTAAAGAAGCAAAACCACGACTTACCGATTTCAAGCGATCAAAGAAATCCATGACTACTTCGGCCATAGGAATTTGGTAGGTTAGCGACACTTGTTTGCCGACATACTGCATGTCTTTTTGTATGCCACGCTTACCCACGCATAACGAAATCACGTTGCCCAAAAATTCTTGTGGAACAAGAATACTAACATCAGCAACTGGCTCGTGCATTTCTTCAATGGTGCCAGGATCTGGAAGTTTAGACGGGTTATCAATTTCGATTGTCTCGCCCTTACGGTTAATCACCTGGTAAATTACCGTCGGTGCCGTTGTGATCAAATCAAGATTGTATTCACGCTCCAAACGCTCTTGAATGATTTCCATGTGCAGCATACCTAAGAAGCCACAGCGGAAACCAAACCCTAATGCATCTGAACTTTCAGGTTCAAAGAATAACGATGCATCATTCAGCGATAGCTTATCAAGAGCATCACGGAAGTTTTCAAAATCATCTGAGCTAATGGGAAAAAGACCCGCATAAACTTGCGGTTTAACTTTTTGGAAGCCTGGTAAAGACTCTACACCTGGGGTCTTCGTATGGGTAATCGTATCCCCAACCGGCGCACCATGAATGTCTTTAATACCGGCAACCATGTAGCCTACTTCGCCCGCTCGTAAAATACCGGTTGCGGTACGCTTAGGGGTGAAGATACCCACGCCGTCGGCGCCATGGTCTCGGCCCGTCGACTTCATGCGGATTTTATCGCCTTTACGCAAGGTACCATTGGTAATTCTGACTAGGGATACAACGCCCAAGTAAGGGTCAAACCAAGAGTCAATAATTAACGCCTGCAGCTCACCATCTGGATCACCTGCGGGTGAAGGAATCAAACGAACAATTTCTTCTAGAACACCCTCAATGTTCAGACCACTCTTAGCAGAACAACGAACGGCTTCTGAAGCGTCAATACCAATAATTTCTTCAATTTCTTCGGCAACGCGATCAGGATCAGCCTGTGGCAAATCCATCTTGTTCAATACAGGAACAACTTCTAAGCCTTGCTCAATTGCGGTGTAACAGTTAGCAACCGATTGAGCTTCAACCCCTTGTGCTGCATCTACCACCAGCAAAGCACCTTCACAAGCGGCTAGAGAGCGTGATACTTCATAGCTAAAATCAACATGCCCTGGTGTATCAATGAAATTGAGCTGATAAATTTCACCATCTTGCGCTTTGTAATTCAACGTCACACTTTGCGCTTTAATGGTAATACCACGCTCACGCTCGATATCCATAGAATCAAGCACCTGAGCCTGCATTTCACGATTGGTTAAGCCCTCACAATGCTGAATAAAACGGTCAGCCAGAGTGGATTTACCATGGTCAATATGGGCGATAATAGAGAAGTTACGAATATGGTTAAGCTTACTCACCAAAGAACACCTGTCACAGACAACGATTAAATAGCGCTGGAGTCTACTAGAAGTGGGGATATAAGGCTATGAAGATCGTCCCATAGCCTTATATTTTGTGTCATTTAAGAACCATTACCTGTCTTAATTGACGATTTAATTAATCGATCACACGTAGTGGGATGAACATGACCGCGCCACGACGAACGATTCGCATGGGAACTGAGCGCCCTTTAGGCAGCGATTCAACAATGCGGTTAAAATCAGCAACCGACCGAATAGGCTCGCCATAAATTTGAGCGATCACATCACCACGTACAATACCGGATAGGGCACCCGCACCACCACTTGCCACGTTTTGAACCAGCACACCATCGCCATAACTGCGCTGCTGGCCAGTGAGCTCACCGACAGTAATACCTAAACGATTCTTCTGGAAATTCTGTTGATTATTTGACTGGCCGACCTGTGGAGAATCCCCCTCAGGCAAGGCGCCTATTTCCAAGAAAATCACCTTGGACTTACCATTTCGGACAATATTCAACTTGGCTTTCTCGCCTGGTCTTACGCGCCCTACTCGATGCGGAAGATCTGTCGACAAGTTAATTTCTTGACCGTTGAATGCCGTGATAATATCGCCGCTTAAGAGGCCTCCAGCCTCGGCTGGACTGCCGGGAACCAATTGCGCAATCAAGGCACCTTTCGCTTGTTTCAGACCAAACGATTCTGCCAAATCTTTATTCACTTCCTGAATAACAACCCCTAGCCAACCGCGACTGACCTTACCTTTATCTTTTAGTTGCTCAACGACATCGATCGCAACGTTAATGGGAATAGCAAAAGAAACCCCCATAAACCCACCTGAGCGCGTATAAATTTGTGAGTTAATTCCGACGACTTCGCCCTCTAAATTGAATAGCGGGCCGCCTGAATTCCCGGGGTTAATGGCGACATCCGTTTGAATAAAAGGTACGTAGCTTTCGTTGGGTAAACTACGGCCTTTAGCACTCACAATGCCGGCGGTCACAGAATAATCAAAGCCAAAAGGAGAACCAATCGCCAAGACCCACTCACCCACTTTAAGCTTATCTGAATTACCTAGATCAACCTCGGGCAAACCGGTTGCGCTGACTTTTAATAATGCTAAATCAGCGCGTTCATCAGCACCAATCAGTTGGGCATCCAACTCACGCCTATCGCTAAGGCGCACAACAATCTCATCAGCACCCTTAATGACATGATTATTGGTTAAGATATAACCGTCTGATGAAATAATAAAACCTGAGCCTAAAGATGACTTCTCTGCACCTTGACCCGGCATCGGCCCACGACCATCCCTTGGAATACCACCAAGCGGCCCTTGTGGACCAAAAAAGTGGCGGAAGATTTCAGGCATTTCTTTAGGTAAATTATACTGTTCCGCAATGCCATCTAGCGCATGACTGTATTTACTGCCGTGTTTTATGGTGGCGATATTCACGACCGATGGAGAAGTCTCTTCCACCAGCTCGGTAAAGTCAGGCAAAGAGGCATGACTAAACGCACTAAAAAAGCTTAAACAAAATAATAATATGATAGGAATCGATGTCACAGATTTATAATTTTTGGTTGAATTTTTCATCATTTAGAATACTCCTTTAAATACAATTTTCGGTCGAGGGTCGAGGCGTGCTCTTAAACTTAATATTAGGTTGGCTATTAAATTTACAATACCTATTTTAACGCAGCGGTTTAACTTAGCTCTTTAGCTTAGCGTTCTCACTTTGCTTTCCAACTTAGTTCTGACGCTGAATAATATTATCGGCTTGCATGTTGTTTGGCTGTGTCAAAGAATGCGGCGGAAAACAATGACGGATAAAATGCGGCTGCCAGTGCTGTTTATTTTTTAATGACCAATAACGTGCGGCTTTAAAGCCCAACAGCATGGATAAAATCGACAGTGTAATCGAGCCAACTTCGCCCCATATTGCATGCCCTGCAATCGCCCCAAAAACCAAAGCGATAAGAGGAAGTCCATATAAGACAACGGTACTGCGTAAAATTGCGCCTTCTGGAAGGCCGACAACAATCTGCTGCCCAATACGAAAAGGCTCATGAGTGGCTTCGTCATTCAAATCGCTCAAAGGTAACCAAAGTGAAACCTTTCGTCCTAACTGGCTCATTGTATGTTGGCCGCAACCCGCTTTAGCACTGCAACTACCGCAAGCGCTCTGCTGCATACCTTCAACCCAAGCCCCTTTTGGGGTTATTGAGGAAATCACTACCTGCTCTTCAATCATCGAATTGCCCATTATTCATCGTATAGCCACTTAATTGCGCCATCCTAACGCAATGTCAGAATTATACGTAATTTCAGCGTCATTACTTACCCTGGCCCTGAAACTCAACCACTCGAGCAAAAGGCAAAATACCGTTCTTTTCTTCACGACTTTCAGACGAGTTATGCAGAATATACTCTTGCAATTGTTGCTGAGCACTCTCTAACTGCTGCTGTTCTTCTGCTGTTAAAGAAGACGCCGTCAGCTCACCTTGCTGCATCTGCAAGGCATTAGGATTATTATCAGCAAGCCCTAAGCCATTGTTCGGCTCTATCGACTGTACGCCCAATAAAACGGCCAATGTCACCGATGCTGCGACTGCAACAGACGTTAATGGCTTATACCATGCACGGCGTGGTTTATGAGCGACGGTTTCTTCAAAAGGATTTGATAATGGTGAATCATCATCTCGGCCTTCAGCCATTTCACCATCCAGCGCTAGGTTAATGCCTTTCGTCAAATCCAAGCTATCAAACTTTTCATCACGCATTAACGCGCCCATTAGATGATAATTTTTCCATTGCTCTCGCAGCGCATCATCTTTGTCTAACTGATTTAAAACACGCCGAATCTCTAACTCATCCGCTTCACCATCCATTAATGCAGATAATGATTCTTTATTTCTATCATTCATTTAAATTCTCCAACCCACTCAACGGATTCAACTTCTTCAGTATCAACACACAGTCGTTATACGTCTTAATACTGTTTTACCTATTTTTATTACGCTATTGCTTAGGCACTGGCTTCTAAATAAGGTTGCATTTTCTTTTCAATAGATTCACGGGCACGAAAGATTCGTGAACGTACGGTACCTATAGGACAGTCCATAACATCGGCTATTTCTTCATAGCTCATACCATCTAGCTCCCTCAAAGATACCGCAATACGCAACTCTTCAGGCAGCTCAGCAATTGCTGAAAAAACAACATCCTTTAAACGGTCACGCTGTAAAATTCGCTCTGGTGTCGCAGTATCACGAAACGTCGTATCTTCAGAGAAATGCTCAGCATCTTCCGGGTCAACTCCCTGAGTCGGTGCTTTACGACCACGACTGACCAGATAGTTTTTCGCGGTATTAACCGCAATTCGATATAACCAAGTATAAAACTGGCTATCGCCGCGAAAGTTAGGCAAAGCACGATATGCTTTAATAAACGCCTCTTGTGCCACGTCTTGACACTCTGAGCTATCAAAAACAAAACGGCCAATTAACGATAATATTTTAGGCTGATATTTAATCACCAATAAATCAAAGGCTCGGCGATCGCCTTTTTGTACACGGCTAACCAATTGTTGATCTGTTTGCGGGTTGTCACTCATTCGGTGATCCATTATTGTTGGTTGCTGCAGCGCGTATGCCACGTTGCTCATACTCATTCCCCCTAACTCTCAATTCAAAACGCGCCGAAAACTCGCTAATATTGATCTGTGTAACTGCTACCGTCATGACCTTCAATCAGCTGCACACTTGTCAATGCATGATAGTTAATGCATGGTCGCCTTGAAAGATCGTGGCTAGTGGTAAATAGAGTATTGAGGTGAATAAAAAGTTCCAAAAAATCACTGATAATCATCAAAAGTGATAACTTAGCTTACCTTGTCTTAGCTCAAAGCTAAAATAGATTAGCACTGCCATTTATCAGCACATTACATTATAGTGCGGATAATAGTGTGAATAATCGTGACACTAACCACCCCATTTGCAATCCAAGATGAATTATCATAATGAGCCGTAAGCATACATTTGATGTCTTAATCATCGGCAGCGGTGCCGCTGGATTAACCTTAGGTTTATCACTGCCTGACCACTTAACCGCTGCAATCGTCAGTAAAGACAGCTTAGATGCCGGCTCA
Source organism: uncultured Gammaproteobacteria bacterium (assembly GCA_963851095.1). Taxonomy (GTDB): domain Bacteria; phylum Pseudomonadota; class Gammaproteobacteria; order Pseudomonadales; family Oceanobacteraceae; genus Oleispira. The sequence goes on from CAWKOX010000004.1 coordinate 109,311, forward strand.
ACTCGCTGGGCTCAAGGAGGCGTTGCTGCCGTTCTTGACGAAGAAGATACCGTCGAAGCTCATGTTAACGATACCCTTATCGCCGGCGCTGGCCTGTGTCACGAACCCAGCGTTCGCCATACCATCGAACACAGCACCGCCGCAATTCAATGGCTTATTGATCTCGGAGTTCCTTTTGATCAAGGAGAAAATGGAGAGAGCTTTCACCTAACCCGTGAAGGCGGTCATAGCGTTCGACGTATTATTCACGCCGCCGATGCAACGGGCGTAGCGATCTCTAATACCTTACAAAAAGCCGCTAAAGCCAAAAAGAATCTGCACTTATTAAGTGATTATATCGCCGTCGACCTGATCACTGGTGAGAAATTAGGGCAAAAAACCCAAGGCTGTTTTGGCGCCTACTTTTTAAATAAATCCAGTGGTGAAGTCGAAGTCATTACCGCCAGCTCGGTTGTCTTAGCCACCGGCGGTGCGAGTAAAGCCTACCTCTATACAAGCAACCCCGATGGTGCTTCAGGAGATGGGATTGCCATGGCATGGCGAGCCGGCTGTCGAGTTGCCAATATGGAATTCAATCAATTCCATCCGACTTGTTTATACCACCCTCAAGCCAAATCTTTTTTGATAACTGAAGCGGTTCGCGGCGAAGGTGGCCACTTATTATTGCCGAACGGCAAGCGTTTCATGCATAAGTTTGATAAGCGCGGTGAATTAGCACCGCGTGACATCGTGGCCCGTGCCATTGACCACGAAATGAAACGCCTAGGGGCTGACTGTCTGTATCTTGATATCAGCCATAAAGATAAAGACTTTATCATTGCTCACTTCCCGAACATTTATGAGCGCTGCTTGGAGCTCGGGATTGATATTACTAAAAATCCAATTCCAGTTGTTCCCGCGGCCCACTACACCTGCGGTGGCGTGGTCACCGATATGAATGGACGCACTGATATTCCTGGCTTATACGCTATTGGAGAAACGGCCCATACGGGCTTACACGGTGCCAATCGATTAGCCAGTAATTCGTTATTAGAATGCTTAGTGTTTGCACGCCAAGCGGCGACTGATATCGCGAATAAAATTTCAGCGGGGGCAGATCTACCAGATATTCCTGCTTGGGATGACTCGCAAGTCACCGATTCTGATGAGGCGGTAGTGATTGCACACAACTGGGATGAGTTGCGCCGTTTCATGTGGGATTATGTGGGTATTGTGCGTACAACTAAACGCTTAGTTCGAGCCAAACATCGAGTGACATTACTGCGTGAAGAAATTCAAGAATTTTACGGCAATTACCGCGTAGGGAATGACTTATTAGAATTGCGTAACTTGGTTGATGTCGCTGACGTTATCATTCGTTCAGCATTACTGCGTAAAGAAAGTCGTGGCTTGCATTACTCATTGGATTATCCGGAAGCGTTACCAAGAGCATTCGATACCGTATTAACGCCTAAATACTTAAAAGAACTGGGTGAGCTTTAGCTCACCTGTTTATTTCATCACTTTGTAAAAAGATTTATCGGCTGCGTAACATGCGTTTCAATCGCTGAAATTCTTTAGGGTCTTCTACGCTATCACGAGCAATCAATACACTCTGACCCCATTGCCAAGGCCAACGGCTAAAATCAATCGAGACCCATTCAGTCCAAACGCGACTGTTAGCTGTCGGTTCGATGTAGACTTTATCACCACCAGAGCGCCGCTGATACCACCAGCACAACTCACTCACATTGCCACGACGATCCACTACCCCTCCATCACAACCCAATCGAATAATACTGCGCGAACTGGTTAATAATATCTTCAGCCGTAATTCTATTAGAATGCCAACGAACATGATTAAAAATAATAGCGCCTTATAGGATTGACTAAGCGGAATAAACGTCAGTAACAGTACGCAAGAAATAACAAAGAACAGACTAAGGGCAATTAAGCGCTTAGAAGGCTGTAGAAATATATCGAGGGGGTGATTCTCATCCATGAGATTCCTGCTTTAATACTCGTGTTTAATAATAGAGTTAATATTAAAGGTTAATATTGCCAGCTTTCAAAATCTTATCAACCATATAAGCATGATTAGGGTCTTCAGCTACACTGTGCTGCATAAACCAGCCAAATAAGTCAGGGTCTTCACAAGCAACAAGATCAACAAACTTTGCTTGATCTTCTGGACTCAACGTCAAATACATATCACGACAATAAGGCAACAATAATACGTCAAGTTCTAGCATGCCACGGCGGCAATGCCACATTAAACGCTTATGCTCGAGATTCTCACTCACACCGACTTCTCCTAATATTGAATCGCCATATTATACATAAGCCCAAGCACAAGACACAGGAGTGATTTATCGAGTAGAATGAAATTGATTGCGCCAAAGCAATAATTCAGCCGTATTATCGCAATATTAGGACACATTCCATGGTTTCACGCTCCGCACTTGAACAAACAGGTCAACTTGATCAATGGGGAGACTATATCCCTCAGCCCCAGTCACAAGATGCAAGTACTGCCAACTCGGCCCAACAGACGTGCTGGTTAAATCAATTCTCAGCCCTCAAAATTAGTGGCCCAGATGCTGAGCGTTTCTTGCAAGGTCAGCTTACCTGCAATATGACCGACATTACCACCAGCTCGGTTTTTCATGGTGCCTGCTGCACCGCTAAAGGCCGCATTGTTGCTAATTTCAACATCAGCTTTGACGGTGAAAATTATTGGCTTATTCTGCCAACCTTAAGTGCTGAAGTTCTAGAAAAGCATCTGCAAAAATACAAAGTATTCTTTAAAACCACCCTCGAAAACTGCACTCAAAGTCATTTAATTTTGGGCCAATGGAATGAATCTGAAGCGGGCACCGCCATTCATACCAAAGAATACCATCAGCTGTCCCTTAGCAATAACCGCAGCTTCCTCATCGTGAGCGACCTAAGTGAACTTGAATATACACTCAGTCCATCGATTAACTGGCGCTTAGCCGATATTAATGAGGGGATTTATTATGTTGAAGGCGCTCAAATAGAACAATGGATTCCACAACATATTAGCTGGCACAGCGTAAATGGCATTAGCTTTAACAAAGGCTGCTACACAGGACAAGAAATCATTGCTCGCTTACAGTATTTAGGCAAAGCCAAAAAAGCACTTCAACACTATCAAGGGGCTATTAATAGCAAGGTAATCGACGGCATTTCAGAAAGTACGAATCTAATCTCTGAAGGATTAATCTCTGCACAGCAATTATTTGACAAAGGGGGCAAAAACAAAGCAGAAGTACTGATTATTCGCAGTCATAATTCATTAGAGTCCGCAGCGGCCTCTACAGAAACGGGTAGTAAAAGCATCATTGATGTTCTAGTCGTCGGCCAGGGTGAAAATCCACCGGAAATACTCTATTTAACAGAAACTCATGAATTTCCTCTCACATTGCAAAACCTGCCCTATACTGATTTAAAGGAAGTATAAAAGGCTAAAATAATACGATGGCTAACCCACTCGTTCAGCAAGTAAAACAAGAGATCATTCAAGCAATTGAAAGTGATGACTTGGTTCTGCCAACATTACCCGAGATTGCGCTTCAAGTGCGTGAAGTTGCCGAAAATGTTACCTCCAGCGTTTCTGACTTAACCCGTGTATTAGGCAGAGACGCTGCGCTCAGTGCACGCATGATTAAGGTTGCAAATAGCCCGCTTATTCGCGGCAGCGCACTCATATCAGATCTCAATACCGCAGTATCTCGCCTAGGTATCGACCTTACTAGCAACCTAGCGATGGGACTTGCAATGGAACAAATGTTTCAAGCAACCAGCGATGTCGTGGATACGCACATGCGCGCTTGTTGGTCTTCGAGCGTAGAAGTTGCCGCCAGTAGTCAAGTACTCGCCCGACACTTCACCAACCTTCAACCAGATCAAGCATTGCTTGCAGGCCTTCTTCATCAAATCGGGAAGTTGCCGATTCTGGCCTTTGCCGAAAATAATGAATCGTTATTAAACGATACGTTTGCGCTTAATAAAGTCATTACTGCCTTGCACACATCTCTTGGAAGTTACATTTTGAAGAAGTGGGACTTTCCAGAAGCAATGATTGCCGTCCCCAAAAACTACCTAGTATTCGACCGTCAAGTAAACAGCGTTGATTACGCTGATATTGTCCAAGTTGCCACACTGCAAAGTTATGCAGGAACAGATCATCCGTATACAAAACTTGATTGGACAAACATTTCTTCATTTGACCGCCTAGGGCTTGATCCAACTACCTTAATCGCTGAGATGGAAGGTATTAATGAAGAAGTATTAGAAACTCAAGGCGCCTTAGGAGGTTGATACGATGAGGTCTCTTGCTGCTGCTATAATGAGCGCCATTGAAAATGACAGCCTGGCTCTCCCCACCCTGCCCGAAATTGCTTTGCGTATTCGTCAATGCGAAAACGATCCGAATCTGGATGTTATAACCCTCACCCGTATTATTGAACATGATGCAGCGACCACCGCTCACCTCTTAAGAATTGCGAACAGTCCTCTTGTCAGGCGCGAAGTAAAGATCGCTGATCTAAGTAAAGCCATCAGCTTGCTCGGTTTAAATTACTGCGCACGCCTTGCCATCAGCTTATCAACCCGACAACTTTTCAATAGTAAAAATCCGTCGTCAGAAGTCAAAATGCGAAAAATTTGGCAGAACAGTTTAGACCTTGCCTGCCACTGTTATGTATTAGCAGACAAAGCACACCTAGTACCAGAAGAAGCCTTTCTAGCTGGGCTTTTACATAAAATAGGGGCTTTACCGATTATCAACATGGCCGATAAAGAAGATCGATATTCATTAGAAGAATTAAACAGCACCATCGATAAAATACACCCTATGCTAGGCGAGAATATTTTAACGCACTGGCAATTCCCACGCGCAATCGCCGATATCCCTCAGAATTACGAAGACCATGGACGCCATACCAGTCGTGTAGATTTATGCGACCTAGTGACTATTGCCAATAATAAAATGCGTAATGAAGATGAACGACTTCCTTGGAGCGATATATCTGCTATTGAAAGAATGGGCTGGCATAGTAGCACTGTCGATGAGGAGTTCTATCAAATGACAACTAGAATTGAGCTGGCTCATGACATATTCAACAGTTAAAGAGCGTTAATGCACTGCAGTTAATGCACTTTAGTTCATATAGCTACAGCGCATGTGCTATTTCACTTAACTATAATTGATCAAAAACTATAATTGATCAAAAGGATGCTCATCCACAGACCATAGCGGCGTGAGCAAGCCTTCTATCCAATCTTCCGAAACATCGGCCACAGAGCCATGCTGCCAGTTAGGCTTAAAATCCTTATCGACAACCATCGCACGAATGCCTTCAGAGAAATCAGGGTGGCGGACAGACTGCAGAGCAAGAATCAATTCCCATTTTACGACTTCTTTTAGCGTCATATTTTTACCAAGCTGCAGCTGGCGCATAATGAGATACGCCGTTGCCGGACAACCTGAATTAAAGTTATCCCGGCCTTGGTTAAACCAAACATTATCACTGTCGATCTTATTGATTCTTTCAGCAACCCACTTCAAAGCCTGCTTGTTATCAGCAAAAGGCGTGAAAGCCTGATCAGGCATTCCAGAGAATAGCTGTTTGATCTGCTCTTCATTTCCCTCAAGCTTACTCTCAGGAAAAGAAGACTCTGACTGCTCTGCATCAGACTGCTGCTCAAATTGTGTTAATAGCTGTCGTACATATTGATTATTCATTGCCTTATTATTTTGCCAAGGCTGATGACGCAGCTGGTCGATCAAATGATCCAACTTATTATTGGCGACGCAGTAATTAATTAACCCCGCTTTTTTACAATCTATCGCATTCATCTGACTGCCTGTTAACGCCATCCAATGCCCAAGCGGAAAAGGTAATCGACTTAAATAATAGCTGCCTGCCACATCAGGAAATAAACCAATTCTAATTTCCGGCCAAGCCAATTTTAATGTTTCCGTACCGACTCTATGACTGGCGCCAATAAATAATCCCAAGCCACCGCCCATAACAAAACCATGGCCCCAAGCAATTAAAGGTTTGCCAAAGCGATGTACACGATAATTTTTACTGTACTCACCGGTAAAGAAAGCATCGGCATATTTTAAATGATCACCTCCTTCTGTCTGCATGCTGTTATACAGCTGCCGTATATCACCACCTGCAGAAAAAGCCTTATCACCGGCGCCATGCATAATCATTGCTACAATGCCATCATCCGCTTGCCAGCGCGCCAACACGTCATCAATAAGATTAACCATATTCAGATCAACAGCATTCATGGTTTTAGCAGAATTCAACGTCATTACACCAATGCGATGAAGACCGTCATGACTGAATATTTCTTCCGCTATAACCGTAACGTCATCAATTTTAGGACAAGCAACAGATTCAGTTTTTTTGCTAACCGGCTTTTTAGACATGGTAGACTCTTATTATCCAATAATAGATTTCAAAAACAGACTTTCAAAACAGATGTCTGAAATATTTATTTATCATGATACAGCTTAGGAAAAAAAAATTGCAGTTGATATTAACCTTCATCATCCTAAGCATGATCACATTAATCGCCATATTATTAATTGTGCTAAACAAAAATAGCCGCAGTGCTAAGCTTCAGCAAATAGCACAAACCCATAACTGGCATTACCAAGAATTCATCGAATTAAATGATTCAATTAAATACGCTAACTTCGGCTTACTTAATTACAGCCAAAACGCAATTTTCAGACATTTTATTCAGGCAGATAGTGAATACAAGAACCGATGCTTTAAGACGTTTGATTGCCGAGCTATTGAACCGTCTGGCATTCACAATAGTACGCTCATTTTGTTCGATCTAAAAATCCCTACTGATTTCAAAGAGCTTCACCTCACTATCAGTCAGCCTCAGCAAGATACAGATGCCTTCCATGACCCTAGTCATCAGCAAATCATTAAACGTCAGTATCAATCTCAAAACCTCAGCAAATTAGCCCCTCATCAAATACCGGTTGAACTAGGGTTAAACGATGAAAGGCTCTCTAAAACCATCCTATATGCCAATCAACCAGGGCAAGCACATCAGTTTTTAAGGTACATTTGCTCTACAAGTGAAAACTCAATGTCGCTAAATCACTGGCTTTTGGCGCATCCGCACCTTCACATTGAGTTGAGCAGTGGCATGCTACTCGCCTATAAAAAAAATCAGCTAATTGATGAAGATTCGCTGGTATCAGCAGTCGATATTGTCGCTGAGTTAGCAGGGATTTTAAGCTGCGCTTAAATCAAAACCATAATAACAATATATTTTGAAGTGAGAAAAGCATGAAAAAGAAAATACATTCTACACAGCGCTTTAGTTTTAGGGCATTGGCCAGCGCTGCACTCATCTCCTCCACCTTACTTTTTGGTGGCTGTACACATAACCAGCAAGATTACCTACTCACTGAAGTCGTCTCTATGGGACGCAATAGCGCCGATCTTAAAGTTAAAACCGCACCCGCTGGTGATGTTAACCTTACTTACATGGAACGCCAAAGCACCCAGAAAGAAAATGCGGAAAGCATTATTTTAGTACACGGCTTTTCTGCGAATAAAGACAACTGGATTCTTTTCACTAAAGCCCTAGATAAAAAATACCACGTAATCGCAGTTGACCTTGCAGGTCACGGTGATTCAGAACAACTATTAACAACAGATTATGGTTTGGTTAAACAAGCAGAGCGCTTAGATGCTTTTTTATCGGGCTTAGGTATCAATTCTTTCCACATCGCAGGTAATTCTATGGGCGGGGCAATCAGCGCAATCTATAGCTTGAATCACCCCGAGAAAATTAAGAGTTTGACTCTAATTGATGCTGCTGGGGTAGATGGCGATACAACCAGTGAATACTTCAAGTCATTAGCTGAAGGAGAAAACCCATTAATTGCAACGGATGAAGAAAGCTTTGAATACCGCATGGATATGACTATGTCTCAACCGCCATTTTTGCCTTGGCCGTTAAGACCTGCTCTACTGCGCAAAACACTTGCTCGTGAAGAGATCAATAAAAAGATTTTTACCGACATGATTGCAACGAAAGAAGATCTGGGCCTAAATAGTTTTAAGCAAAAGATCGAACTAACAATGGCAAAAGATCCACTACCAACCATGATTATGTGGGGCAAGGAAGATCGTATTCTTGACGTATCAGCGGCAGAGGCGTTTAAAAAATTGATTCCTCATGCAACAGTTCATATTTTCGCAGAAGTCGGACATCTACCGATGGTAGAAATTCCTGAAGAGAGTGCAGAGGTCTATCAACAGTTCTTATCAACTGTTGAATAAATACTTCAATATATAGCCCATAAGAAAGCCGCTAGCAACGTAATTAACGAGTAGATAAAACGCTACTGCATTAAACCAACAGGATAGAAATATCACTACCCTGTTGGTTTGATTTCAGACTATTTCCAACTAAAAAAACCTAAGCTATCCGTTTCCAATAAATTCTTTAGGCAAAATTGCAGTCGGTTTTTTATTGTCGTCAATTGCCACAAAAGTAAAATACCCCGTAATTGCTTTTTCCTGCCCGTCTAGATACATACTTTCGACTAAGACATTCACTTCCACCTTTAAACTGGTACGCCCTACTTCGATAACCTCAGCCGTTAACTCGACCAAGGTTCCAGCAGGAACCGCATGCTTGAAATCAATTTTATCACTGCTCACAGTAACAATTTTCTGTCGCGAAAAACGAGTCGCGGCAATAAAGGAAACCTCATCCATCCACTGTAATGCCGTGCCACCAAAAAGCGTATCGTGATGATTTGTTGTTTGTGGAAATACCGCTTTCGATATCGTTGTTTTGGAAACGCGCTTTCGTTGTTCGATAATTTCTTCTTTGGTCATGTAGATCCCTAGCATAAAAATAGTGAGTCAATGAATATTGCTTTATCACAAGGCTATAGTAGCCCCTTTTGTACTATTCACGGTAATATTCACGGTAATATTCACGGTAATGTGCAGGGAAAATACACAAAGCACCAGTGAAATAATTTCACCTAAACATGAATAATATTGGATTAATTATATCCCCCCCTAACTCAGTCGCTTTTCGAGATAAAGGGAATACTAGCGATGCCCTCCTTTTTTTGATTGATAAACTTGTAGCAATAGTCGCACTTAATGATAATATAGTTTTTTATTTTTATCAGTGAGCATGTCTATGAGCAGTATTTGGTCAATCGACCCAAACATTGATGTACTAAACCAGCAGATGGAAAATACTGCCTGCAGTAATCTTGGTATTAAAATTACCGAAGTCGGTGATGATTACATGACAGGTACCATGCCTGCAGATTCGCGCACTTTCCAGCCCATTGGCTTGATTCACGGTGGCTCTAACGTACTTCTAGCCGAAACACTCGGTAGTATGGCTGCTAACTGCTGCATCGATTTATCGCAGGAATACTGTGTTGGCCAAGAAATTAACGCCAACCATTTGCGTGGTGTAAGAACGGGGGAAGTGACGGGCACCGCTAAAATAATTCATAAAGGCCGAACGTCTCAGGTATGGGAAATTCGTATTGTTAATGACGAAGGTAAATTAACCTGTATTTCACGTTTAACGATGGCTGTTATAAAGCGTTAGTTTATTATTCGCGTTAAAGGGCTGGCCTACTATCTGGGCCAAGCCCTAGATCGCATTTTTTACAATTCAACTCAAAGCCCAACATAGAGTCTCGCCCTTCTGAAGTAATTACCCAAAGACGATTCGTCCAAGGCGGGTCATGCCTCACATGCTGAAAGTGGCCACACTGAAGTTGCGCAACCCAGTGTTCTTCTTCATCTTTATGATAACCGTTAATTTTCTGCTTCATTAATGACCTTTCGTTTTATCACGCCTTCGCTATATAGCACTTTCACTATTTTGTGCTTTCGTAGTGTATAAAATTATTGTTCGGCCATGACCATCTGCTTTATCTTCACCGCTTTCTCAAAATGATCTAGTTTATGAGTTTCAATCCACCAAGTAGCAGCGGACATTAATAACTTAGGGTCATCGTTTTTATTGGCAAAAAATGCATAAAAAGATAGACCAACGTTATCACCTTTTTGCGCTATCTTTTTATCACAAACAGCGACTATTTTATCTTTAAGTGACTGACTTAATTTTGAATTCATCGGTCTTCGCTCCAAATTTATTAATATTATTTAAATATTTATTATTAAAATTCGATATTACCTTGCTGATATTGCCATACAATATAGACCGACAGAATGGCTACATTTATAAAAACATACAGCCAATATTTTCGCATAAACACGACTTTTGATGCTTTATGCTTAAAGGCCTGCTGGCCCAGATACGCGCCAGGCCAACCACTGAACAATGCCAACATTTGTAATGAATTCTCACTAATCCTACGTTTATTTTTTAGCGCAAGTATTTTATCTAATCCATATAATAAGAATAGAAAAATGCTCATTGCACTATAAAACCAAGCTATTGCTTCTGGCAGCCAAGTTAATGCAACTAGAGCAAACAGTACTAACAAGAAAAAAATAGCAATCATAATAATCAGCCTTTTTTTATTGTTGCTAATAGTGAAATAGTTTTCTCAAAATTCACCAGTACGTTTAAAAAGCTGGGGCGCTGATCAACATCATCAGCAATACATTGATCTTTTAATTGATTAAGAGCTTCAAACAAAGCTTGCTCTTTACTTGTCTTAGGCTCATTGAGCTGCAACATATCTTCCAATAAATTACCGAAGGCCCGTACTTCAATACGTTCCATAGCGGATCGCTGTAATTCTGGTAGCGACATCAAATTAGTCGCCGCGCCAAAATCACCAAACAATATATCGGCTTGGTCGTTAATCATTGTATTATGGGCATAGACATCACCATGGCTAACGCCTTTATCATGTAAATGCGATAAGGTTTTCGCCATTTGATGAATAACTTTAGTGATGGCTTTAAGATCAAAAGTAGTGTCTGATGCAAAAGTATCTCGTGTGCAGGTTTGTAATGACGGTGGCAAACCTAAGTTATGAAAAGACTTAGGAATTAACGCCATCACTAAACCTAATGTATTGTTAACATCGCTGCGGTCTAATTGCGCAACAACTTTAATAAGATTGTCATGCTCTCCGGCGTTAAGACAACAGTCCAACTCATCTTGCGGATAACCATCACTGGTCACATCCCCTTTAAAAATTTTTACTGCGATATGATTATCCGTGCCCGTTAAACTCTGCGGTTGGATGAGCCAATGTGCTTGATAAATTAAACCAGAAGCCCCCTCCCCGATTAACTCACCCAGCTGAATATCTTCCAGCGCCACACTGGTCACAGAAGGCTGCGAGGAATAAGCGTTATCAGAGGTTTTATTCGCTCGATTAAAGTCATTCCCCGAAAACGCCAACCACGCCAACTTAGGCAGCTGAAATAACCAGTCTGGCATCGCAGTTAAACGATTCGCGGATAGTCGAGCCAGCTCCAAATTTTTACAGTTGGCCATGCTTTCTGGTAAATGGGTTAATTGATTCCCTGCTAGCGCCAATTTTTGCAAGCAGTGTAATTGCCCCATTGAATAGGGTAACGATTCAATACTATTTTCGGTCAAAATCAACCAGCGCGTATCGACAGGCAATACATTTTCATCGACAAGTGTTAAGCGATTGGACTTAAAACTGATCATTTCAAGTTTTGGGCAACGAGCAATCACTGCTGGAATTTTCTCGAAATTATTATTGGTTAAAAATAAAATGCGTAGATTAACCAAACACTCAAAACCATCCGGTAATTCGCTCAGCTGATTATTTGAAAGATCCAAAATTTCCAAACTATCGGCCAATTCAAATATTTCTAATGGGAATTCGGTTAGCTGAGCAGAGATCTGTAAACGAGTAATAGGCTCTTGCTGGTGAGAGGCGCGATAAGCCGAGGTAAATTCCCCAGCTTTCAGCTGTTCTAAAGAGGTTAACGACACAATAATGGCCACAATAATAAATATTGCATCATTTTATAGCTTTGCCGTGTTTATGCTAGGGCAAACTCAACTAGCCCCTTATTTCCTAGCCCCTTATTTCCTAGCCCATTATTTCCTAGATCTGTTATCTCCTGGCTTCATTAATCCGTTAGCCCAATAACGACGACACAGTTCAAACACAGAAAACACGACCATCGCCGCCCCTGACACAGGGAATAGAATTGCTATAACAATACAACCTACCAGCAAGCATTTTTCACCAAGTGTCACGGCGGCTCTCGCGGCTGTGATCGATGATTGAATAGGAGCTGAAGGTTTTCGCTGCCACCACATAATCACCCCAGACACCGATATCAATATGAGAGCAATACAAGCAACCACCGCCAATACAATATTCCAACCACCCAGCGTTGCTTGGTGTAAGGGTATCGTCAGTGCCATGGTTTTTGCGCCCATGTTGTAATCGTCCCAACCAATATCCGCCAATACTTTTCCTGAATATTGATCAATGTGCATCGTACGGTCTTCTCTAGGATCAATCACATCACGGCTACTGGCAATCGACATTAAGGTATAAACACCCTCAGGCTTCAATGGTAGAGCAATACGAAAACGTGCGTCTTCTTTCAGCGTGAAGCCTAGCTGTAAGCCTTGTTGAACAATTTCATCCAGAGATTTTTGCGCTTTTGCACTATTGACCTCAACAGTATCATCAGCATGAGCGACATTCGACGTAGGCAAAGGCACCTGCTCTAAGCCCCAAGGTATTTCGTTCAAATCGCCATCATTCAAATCGCCATGAGTCATGGTAATGTCTGATTGCCAAGAGGAAGCACGCTTTTCAAGCGGAAATCCGCTATAAGGCTGAACCAATTTTTGTCCCCAAATCCCTGTCCATGTCATGCCACTTAACGAGAAGAAGAGTAAAAATAATAAAGAATACACGCCCAAGGAGCCATGCAAGGCTTTCCAATAAGATCGGGATTCGGTTTTTGGCCGTACTGCAAACGATGGAGTAAATAATTGCTTTAAAGCAGCACCCGTTTTTCTAGGCCAGTGTAGATACAAGCCTGTAAGAATGAGAAAAAAGGTTAACCCCGTCGACAATTCAATCAGTGCATCGCCCGTTTTTCCCAACAATAACGAACCATGAATTCCATCAGCAATACTGTACCAACGATCGCTACTATCAAAATCACCTAAAATAGCGCCATCATAAGGATTTACAAACACAAGCGTCGTGGCAAAATTTTCGCCACGCATTTTAAAGATACTGCTTTGATATTGATCGATTGGCGGAACATATTGCGCCGCTTTCAAATGAGGATACGCCGCTTTTACCGTGGCTAACTGAGCATCAGCACTTATTCGTTCGCTTCTTTGCTGCTGAACCGAAACAGGTTCATCGACAAGCGTCAGCTCATTCCCGTATTGATAAGCATCTGTCCAAGGCCCTGCCACCATTACCAGCCCTGTTAGCGACAACATCAAAATAAACGGCACAACATACAAACCAGCAAAAAAATGCCAGCGCCAGATTGATCAATACAAGGCTTTATTCATACAAGTTACAGCTCGTGCTAATTTTAGCCCGCATTGTAATCGACATAGCGTTATAAGTATCGATGAAAGCCTACTCTCATTGCGGCAGCGCGCGAAAAGCATTAGAATTCGCCCATTAGATTTACCCTAATTCTCGATGAATCAAGAGCCTCAACTATGCGCGCAACTCAATTCTTAATCGCCACCGTAAAAGAAACCCCTACGGATGCCGTTGTTATCAGCCACCAGCTGATGCTACGAGCGGGCATGATTCGTAAACTAGCCTCCGGATTATATACCTGGTTGCCCCTAGGTTTACGCACCTTACGCAAGGTTGAAGGCATTGTTCGCGAAGAAATGAATAAAGCCGATGGTCTTGAAGTCTTAATGCCAGCGGTGCAGCCCGCTGAACTTTGGCAAGAAACAGGTCGCTGGTTCCAGTATGGCGGCGAACTATTGCGCGTTAAAGACCGTCACGGTCGTGATTTCTGCGTTGGCCCAACTCACGAAGAAGTAATCACTGACTTAGCCCGTAACGAGCTTTCAAGCTACAAGCAGCTACCGGTTACTTTCTACCAAGTGCAAACCAAATTCCGTGACGAAACTCGTCCACGCTTTGGTGTGATGCGCTCACGTGAATTCATCATGAAAGATGCTTATTCTTTCCATGCCGACCAAGAAAGCCTAAACGAAACCTACGATAAGATGCACAATGCTTATAGCAACATCTTCAATCGTTTCGGTTTGGATTTCCGCCCTGTCGATGCTGATACCGGCTCTATCGGTGGCGCTAAGTCCCACGAATTTCATGTATTAGCTGAATCAGGCGAAGACGATATTGCCTTCTCTGATAGCTCTGACTTTGCCGCAAACGTAGAACTGGCAGAAGCTTTAGCACCTACAGGCGAACGCCCAGCAGCAAGCGCAGAATTAACCCGCATCGATACCCCAGATACCCACAGCATCGAAGATGTCTGTAAGCTATTAAGTATTGAAGCAACAAACGTCGTTAAAACCTTACTCGTTTTAGGCGCTCAAACAGACGCACAAATCAAAGCTGAAGAAGCCGCGCCGCTTGTTGCTTTAGTGGTTCGTGGTGATCACGAGCTAAACGAAATCAAAGCGGAAAAATTAGCGCAAGTTGCTGAGCCATTAGTATTCGCCAGCGATGCGCAAATTCGTGATGTGATTGGTGCCGGCACAGGTTCTTTAGGCCCAATCGGTTTAATCGATAAAGGCATCGACGTGATCGTTGATCGCGCAGCAGCCCATTGTGCTGATTTTGTTTGTGGTGCTAACGAAGATGACAAGCACATGACCGGTGCAAACTGGGAACGTGATGCAGCGCTTACTGACATTGCCGATCTACGCAACGTAGTTGCCGGTGACCCAAGCCCATGCGGCCAAGGTAACATCGAAATTAAGCGTGGCATCGAAGTCGGTCACATCTTCCAGTTGGGCACCAAGTACTCAGAAGCGCTAAAAGCCTCGGTACTTGACCAAAACGGTAAAGATAGAACCATGACCATGGGTTGTTATGGTATTGGTATCAGCCGCGTTGTTGCTGCTGCTATTGAACAGAACAACGATGAAAATGGCATTATCTGGCCAGATGCGATTGCTCCGTTCACCCTAGGCATCGTACCAATGGGCGCGCACAAGTCAGAAGCTGTTCGTGAAAAGTCAGAAGCGCTGTATAACGAGCTTAAAGGCTTAGGCATTGACGTATTCTTTGACGATCGTGATAAGAAGACCAGCCCTGGGGTTAAGTTTGCGGATATGGAGTTGATGGGTCTTCCTCATCGCATAGTTATAAGTGATCGCGGCCTAGAAGCAGGTACTATTGAATATAAGAATCGCCGTGAAGCCGATAAGCAAGAGATTGCCGTTGATGACATCGTTGATTTCTTAAAGAATGCGATTCAAGCGTAAATCATGATAAAGCGACTGAGAACGACTCATCCATTATTTCTAATACTGGTTTTGTCGTTCTCATTCACGCTTCTCACCTTCCCAGCCCACGCGGCTAAAAAAATTGACCCTGTATTAAAAAAAGCACTAGCGGAAGCCGTCGCCGATGCCGACAGTTTTACTGATCAGTTTGATGCGCAAGTTTGGTTAGTTGATATGTCAGCTCGCCTAAAACGCTTTATCAAAGATCCCCAAGAGCGATTAACGCTGCTGCGAATGGTTCATCAAGAAGCAAAACGCGCTGACTTATCTCCCGAACTGGTCATATCTGTTATTCATGTAGAAAGTGCATTTAACCCTTACGCCGTGTCTTATGTTGGCGCTCAAGGATTAATGCAGGTGATGCCCTTTTGGAAAAAAGAGCTAGGCAGAACCGACGACAACTTGATCAATATGGCGGTTAACTTACGTTATGGCTGCACCATTTTAAAACACTATTTAAAGCGTGAAAAAGGTGATTGGATACGTGCTCTTGCGCGTTATAACGGCAGTTTAGGCCGAACCAAGTACCCCGAAAAAGTCATGAATTTTTGGCAAAAATACTGGTTTGTAGATCATCAGTAATTTGATTCATTACAATTGATCTCAGCCTATTTAGCAGAGCTACATACTCCCGAAAAAAACTATTTCGCTAATAGCTCAAGATTATCTTTAGCGACATGTTTAGCTTTTTCAATTGCAACATTCAAACTCTCAACCGTCTGCTCTCCCCATAAAACATCAATGATTATATTGTCAGGCGCGATAATCACGGTTGCAGGTAACCCCATAACATCCGGCTTCGTCCAAACGGCTGGCCATTGGGATAGGACGGGAAAATCGATCGACATTTTCTCTTTTAAAACAACAAGCTCTTCATGCTCTAACTCATCAAAGTTAAAACCCAACAATTTAATATCGCTGTCTTTTTGCGCGGCATAAAATTGGTTTAATTCTGGAATTTCTTTCCAACACGGCTTACACCATTCGGCCCAAATATTAACCAGACGCCACTGCCCAGCCCAATAATCATTTGAAGTCACATCATTCGAAGTCAGATCATCATTTTTTAAACTCACAGATGAAGCCGAATCACACGCTGTTAATAATGCCGTTGACATTAAAGTAGCGGTTAATAAAAGATATTTAACATAAAAAATCACTTACCTGCCTCTCCGTCATTATCCAAGGTGCTTAATGATTTGTTATCAATAGCATCATTATTAGGCAATAAATACGCTTGTAAACCTGTTGAAAGATTGCCTTTAAGCGCATTCTGTTGTTGCTCAATGTGTTGCTTTAACTCGATTAAGTCGACAATGCCAAGATCGCCCTGTGTTGCCTTAAAGGTCAAATCAGAATCGATCAATTCGAACCATTTTTTAGGCGCGATATGCTGTAAATAGTCATATAAAGAATATTGATTCAGATCGCGTATTAAAAAGTAATGTTCGTTTTCTTTCTTAAGAATTAATTTTAACTTTTCTAAATACAATAGCGTTTTGCGTAAGCTACCATAGCCCGTCTTGGACTGCTTATTACGCGTAATTGATTGCTTAAAATCTTCAATAGAAAGCCCCTCTCCTTTCACTTGCTGCACATGCAGCATTGATAAAAGGTGAAGCCCCAAAGTATGATCAACCGTCGCCAGTTCGTCCTGCTCATTCAAACGCCCCGCACCCAGCATGTAGACGATTTCTGCACCAAACAAAATCAATAACCAAGAAAGATACAACCACATTAAAAATAAAGGCACCGCCGCAAAGGCTCCGTATATCAACTGATACGATGGGAATAGCGTCGTCACTTCAGCAAAGATTTCTTGCCCTATCTCAAAGAATAAGGCAACCGAAGCACCACCAATAGCCGCGTGTTTCAACGGCACATTACAATTAGGTACTGCCCAATAAATTAACGTAAAGGCTAAAAAACTGGTAGTAAAAGGAATCAATAACCCGAGCGCCATCGTACCAAAGGTCGGCACCCAATCTTCTTGCCAAAGACTCAACGAGGCAAAATAAGAACTCGCCGCAATCCCGCCGCTGAGCATCAAAGGACCTAAGCTCAAGATCCCCCAATAAAGTAAAAAGCTTGATAGGCCTTTACGTCCACGCTTCAACAACCACACCTGGTTAAAGGTATATTCAATACTGCGCAACATCATGATCGCAGTCACCGCTAATAACGCGATGCCTACTACAGTAAGTTTTTGCGCTTGCTGAGAGAACTGGTGTAAATAGTTCATCATGACATCCCCAGACGCTGGCACGAGGTTGCCGATCAACAGCTGCTCTATCTCACTGCGATTTTCTTGCAATGAAGGAATCATCGATAAAACGGAATAGGTAACGGTCAATAAAGGTACTAGGGCAAATAGCGTGGTATACGTTAACGCCGCGGCATGGGCTTTATGCTCCAAGACGGTGAAGCGCTTAACCGCTGCCATTAATAAAGCAACGACGGGCAACTGTTGTACTTCTTGCACGAGATGTTGAATGTTTGCCTTCACACAGGAGTCCTATACTTAAATTCTTGATCAGCTAACTGTTTGCCATGAATGATGAATGATAACGATCTTTTCGCTACAATGCTGCTATACAATACAGCTATTAGCCTTTTATACATTACATGAGCGAGTTAATTATGGATGTCTCTATCTACCACAACCCCCGCTGTTCTAAATCTCGTCAAACATTAGAACTGATTAAATCTCAAGGCATCGAGCCAGAAATTCGTTTATACCTTGACGATACTCCTAGCACGAAAGAACTGAAAGAAGTGATCTCTAAATTGGGGATCACGCCACGCGAACTATTACGCAAAGGTGAAGACGCCTATAAAGAAAACCAGCTAAGCAATAAGGAGCTAACCGATGCCGCTTTAATCAAAGCCATGGTTGAATTTCCTAAGCTAATTGAACGCCCAATCGTTATCAATGGCGATCGCGCCAAACTAGGCCGTCCACCTGAGCAAGTATTGGAAATTTTATAATGACCAATTCAAGTCAGACTGCCAATCCTTATATTTTAGTGCTTTATTATAGCCGTGGTGGCACAACCGCCAAAATGGCTCAAGCAATTGCACAAGGTGTCGAAACAGTCACCGGTATTGAAGCACGACTGCGAACGGTTTCGGCCGTATCTGCCAACTGCGAAGCCACAGAAGATAGCATTCCAAGCTCTGGCGCCATTTATTGCTCGGAAGATGATTTAAAGAATTGTGCTGGCTTAGTCATGGGTAGCCCAACACGTTTCGGTAATATGGCCGCACCGCTTAAATATTTCATTGATAGCACAAGCAATCTTTGGATGACGGGCAAACTAGTGAATAAACCGGCTGGCGTCTTCACGGCAACGTCGAGTTTGCATGGCGGCCAAGAAACCACCTTGATGTCGATGGCATTACCACTCATTCATCATGGCATGGTCTTTTGTGGTATCCCCTATACAGAATCAGCACTGATCCATACTCAAACAGGCGGAACACCTTATGGTGCCTCTCATTGGGCAGGTACTGAAGGTGAGCGTTCGCTGTCTGAGCATGAATTAAAGCTATGCCAAGCCCAAGGCAAGCGCATCGCAACATTAGGCCTAGCCTTGCTTGCAGGAACGAATCCATGAAAAAAGTTGTAATAAGCCGTATCGTATTACTATCGAGCTACATCAGCTTAATACTCATTCTATTAGTCAGCACATTCGCCAGTGGCGGCGAACATACCGAAGGCACAAGCATCGCAGCGCCAATCGTTTTATGGTTATTTAAATGCCTACCTTTGCTACTGTTTATTCCTGGCTTGATCAGTGGCAGTCATAAAACAGCCTCTTGGTTGTCGTATGTTTCAATGATCTATTTTGTATTGGCTATTTTGCTGATGTTTACAGCAGGCGCTAATATCTGGGGCACGCTGATGCCAATATCAACCTTAGTATTATTTACCGCAACGATGCTCTATACCCGTTGGAAAAAAGAGGAAGAAAAAGCATGATGAAGTTAAAAGTCTATTTATCGGGTGAGATTCATTCTGATTGGCGTGAAACCATTGCCGAAGGCATTAAAGCAGCCGCATTAAGCATCGAGTTATCTGGGCCAAATACCAATCATGAAGCCAGTGATGATTGCGGCGAAATGATTCTAGGGGCTGAAGAGAACCCTTTTTGGAAAGATCACAAAGCGTCTAAAATCAACGCCCTACGCACTCGCAAACTGATCAACGATGCCGACATCGTTGTCGTTCGCTTTGGTGATAAATATAAGCAATGGAACGCAGCCTTTGATGCAGGCTATGCCGCAGCACTGAATAAATCTTTAATCGTGATGCACGACCCAAAGATTACTCACCCACTCAAGGAAGTTGATGCAGCTGCTCAGGCTGTCTGTGAAACGCCAGAGCAAGTGGTTGAGATTTTCAAATACATCGTTCGTGATCAGTAAACCGCTTATAAAATGCATAAAAAAGCGCATCGACCTTAACAGTCTATGCGCTTTTCAATATCTAAAGCCTTGAAAAATTAAAGCGTATTAACGCTCGTCTTCCCACTCACCGTCAGTGCTCTCATCAGCCACTTCAGTCAAGCTAACTTCACCGCATTTAGCACACTTGCCTTCAACGATGATCACACCATTTAATTCATACTCTTTTGGCTCAACCATACCCAAATCGACTGCCTGACAGGCATTACACCAAGTTTGAGTTAGAAAGGCTTCCTGGTCTTCAGGAGTACGATCGGCAAAGTTGCGTTCAACAATTTCATCAGCCGTTGCTTCGTTGTTATTGGTATCAGTCATAAAATTTCACTTTTAACATCATTAAGGTTTATTACAGCATTCTAACAGATCTAATACCTAACTATTAAACACTCTTATCACTTTTATTCCATGCGAGATAAAAAATTCTAGCTAGACTTAATAGATTAATTACTAATTTGACTAAGGTTTGTCATGAATTTTAAAATTAAGCAGCAGTTAATTATCGCCTTTATTGCAATTGCAACAGTGTCTATCCTAATTTCTTCAATATTAATTGGCACTAATGCCATATCAGAATCAGAAGCTGCTATAAAACATCAAGTCGAACAAAAGCTGGTAGCCGCTCGTGATCTAAAAAAGAGCCAAGTCGAAGACTACTTCAATCTCATTAACAACCAAATAAAGGTCGCCTCTTCGTCCCCTTGGCTCATAAATGCCACAGACAGCCTTAAAACAGCATT
Source organism: uncultured Gammaproteobacteria bacterium (assembly GCA_963851095.1). GTDB lineage: Bacteria > Pseudomonadota > Gammaproteobacteria > Pseudomonadales > Oceanobacteraceae > Oleispira. Next base: position 129,998 of record CAWKOX010000004.1, read on the forward strand.
TTTTGACTACCCACTTCAATTCGGAGAAAAAATTGAACTCTCGACCATAGAGCATTATTACAACAATGAATTCAATCGTGTCTATAAAGATAGGAATGACGGCCAAAGTGCTGACATCAACAAATTATTTACCAACCTCAGTGATAATGCACTTCCTCTTCAACAAGACTATATCGCGCTAAATACAAACCCTCTTGGCAGTAAAGATAGCTTAATAAAAACCAACAACAACTCTACCTACGACCGATTACACCAAGAGTATCACCCTGCTTTACGCAAATACTTAAAGACCTATGGTTTTTACGACATATTCATTGTAGAGCCTGACTCTGGACACATTGTCTATTCAGTTTTTAAGGAACTTGATTTCGCAACATCACTATTAACTGGCCCCTATCGTAATTCAGGACTCGCAGAAGCTTTTAACCAGGGAATGAAACTCAAAAACCCTGATGATTCGGTACTCATCGATTTCGCTCCCTATGTCCCCTCATACAGCGCTGCAGCCTCCTTCATCGCCTCACCGATAATGCGTAATGGTAAGCGTCTTGGTATTCTCATTTATCAAATGCCCATTGATGGAATTAATGACATCATGACAAACAGAAAGTCATGGAAAGATACCGGCTTTGGTGAATCAGGAGAAACCTATCTTGTCGGTAATGACAACTTGTTACGCAGTCAAAGTCGCTTTTTAATCGAAGATAAAAATGGCTATTTAGCCGCAATGAAATCACAGACCGACAAAGCAACGTTAGCGAAAATCAATGCAACGGAATCTGCTATCGGCTTACAATCAGTTAATAACATCAGCACTCAGCGAGCAGGGGCTGGGGGATCTGGTGTTAGCTACCTAAAAGATTACAGAGGCGAACCCGTCATCTCTGCTTACACCCCCATCACAGTTCAAGGTCACACTTGGGCCCTACTCAGTGAAATAGACCAAAAAGAAGCTTTTTTTCACCTAGAAGAACTGATCGATTCAATCATTCTCACAACGCTTATTACAGCAATCGCATTAATTTTAACGATGGCCGGTCTAGGAGCTCTATTTACTCGCATTCTCGTGCGTCCAATCGAGACTTTCTCTGATAAAGTCACACAGATAACCAGTCAGAAAGATCTAACCTTACGCGTTTCTACCAAAGGGGATAATGAATTCTCAATTCTAGGTGTTGCATTAAACTCAATGCTCGATAGCCTGACTACTTTTACCGGTAACATGCGTGACAGCGCAGAGCACCTTGAAACCAATTCAAGTCAATTAAATCAAGCCTCCATGGATGCAGCTGAACAAGTCAATCAACAAAATGCCGAAGTTAATGCCGCAGCAACCGCCACCACAGAGCTAAGCGCATCGATCAGTGAAGTTGCGCAAAGTGCAGAACAGGCCGCTAACCAAATGCGCACAACGAGAGATCAAGTCAATAACAGCATGAAAGTGGCGAATGAGACTCAGGCAGACATTTATAAGCTTCAGGAAAATATGGACAACGCAATTGGTGCAATGGCTCAACTAGAAACTGAAAGCCAAGGTATTGGAGCGGTTTTAGACGTTATACAAAACATTGCTGAGCAAACAAATCTATTAGCCTTAAATGCTGCTATTGAAGCAGCTCGTGCGGGGGAACAAGGCCGAGGCTTTGCGGTAGTTGCCGACGAAGTAAGAACACTTGCTAGTCGAACAGCCTCATCAACTGGAGAGATTCGAACCAAAATTGAATCACTTCAAAAAGGGGTAGAAATAGCACTCGTTTCTGTTCAGGCTTCGCAGGAAAACACACAAGTCAGCATCAAAAAAGTCGAGTCAACCGTCAGTTCAATGCAAGAAGTTACTGGTTATGTTGATCAAGTAGATCAAATGAATGCTCATATTGCCACTGCAGCAGAAGAGCAAAGCTATGTTACTGAAGAAATTAACCGTAACGTCCTATTAATTAAAGACCTCTCAGATACCATACTGCAACACGCTACTAGCATAACGGGCTTAAGCGACGAAGTGAGTGCTATATCGGTCGATATTCATCAACAGGTCGATCAGTTTAAAACCTAATTCATACTTATATAGCGCCCACAAAAAAGCCGCTGCCCTCTTTAATTACCTAAAGAGAACAGCGGCTTTTTGTTACAACGTATTTAGCAGGCTTGAATTACTTCAAACACTCCCAACCAGCAGCGATATTTCGACTCAAGAGCCCCATGCCGATACTGATTAGGCGCGTTAAGAAATTACTTCAAACGCTCCCAAACTGTTGCAATACCCTGACCCATGCCAATACACATAGTAGAAACACCGAACTGAGCATCTTTCTGCTCAAGAACGTTGATCAAAGTTGTAGAGATACGAGCACCAGAACAACCTAGTGGGTGACCAAGAGCGATCGCACCACCGTGGATGTTAACGATTTCGTCAGCCTTGTCTTTAAGACCAAGGTCTTTAACACAAGGAAGAGACTGAGCAGCGAATGCTTCGTTCAATTCCCAGAAATCGATGTCTGCAGCAGTTAAGCCAGCACGCTTAAGTGCTTTCTTAGTTGCAGGAACAGGACCGTAACCCATGATCGCAGCATCACAACCGGCAACCGCCATTGCTTTGATACGTGCACGAGGCTTAAGGCCTAGCTCTTTAGCTTTCTTGCCGCTCATAAGCAACATAGCAGCCGCACCATCAGTGATCTGAGAAGAAGTTGCTGCCGTAACAGTACCTGCCGCTGGATCGAAAGCTGGACGTAACTTAGCTAAAGTTTCAAGAGTTGTTTCTGGGCGAATAGTTTCGTCCTGAGTCATCAAGAATTGCTTACCATCTGCATCATGCGCATACATAGGAACGATTTCATTTTTGAAATCACCTTCGTCTGTCGCTTTCTGTGCAAGGCGGTGAGAACGCTCAGCAAAAGCATCCTGCTGTGCACGAGAAATACCGTGCATCTTACCTAACATTTCAGCCGTAAGACCCATCATGTTAGATGCTTTAGCAGAGTACTTTGAAGATGCAGGGTTATGATCGAAACCATGCTGCATGTTCACGTGACCCATGTGCTCAACACCACCAACAACGAATACATCACCGTTGCCAGTTTGAATTGCTTGTGCCGCTGTATGGATTGCAGACATTGCTGAACCACATAAACGGTTAACAGTTTGTGCAGCCGCTTCTTTTGGAATCGAAGTCATCAAAGAAATTTGACGCGCAACGTTAAAACCTTGTTCCAAAGTTTGGTTTACACAACCCCAGATCACATCTTCAACATCAGATGCTTTAGCGCCAGGGTTACGCTCAAAAAGAGCGTTAATTAGGTTTGCAGAAATGTCTTCAGCACGTACGTTACGAAATGCGCCGTTACGAGAACGGGCCATTGGTGAACGTACTGCGTCAATTACAACTACATCATTATCTTCGTAGCTCATTTGTATTCTCCTAGTCTCGTTCGTCAATTAACCGAAGTAGCTTTCGCCATTAGCAGCCATCTCACGCATCTTGTCAGTCACGTGGTATAGAGGGCTAATGTCTTTGTACTTATCAGCAAGTTCAACGAAGTTAGCAAGACCAACTGTGTCGATGTAACGTAGAGCACCACCACGGAATGGAGGGAAGCCAACGCCAAATACCAAAGCCATATCCGCTTCTTCAGCAGTATCTACGATGCCTTCTTCAAGACAACGAACAACTTCGTTACACATTGGGATCATGCAGCGAGCAATGATTTCTTCAGCGTCGAAGTCTTTAGCTTCACCCAATACAGGCGCAAGCAACTCAAGAATAGACTCATCGAAAACTTTCTTCGGCTTGCCTTTCTTATCTTCAACGTAGGTGTAGAAACCTTTGTTATTTTTCTGACCGTAGAAACCGTTTTCGTACAATACATCCATAGCAGATGTAAAGTCAGCTTTCATGCGCTCAGGGAAACCTTCAGCCATAACGTCGTTAGCGTGCTTACCAGTATCGATACCCACAACGTCCATTAGATAAGCTGGACCCATTGGGAAACCAAACTTCTCCATTACTTTATCTACTTGACGGAAATCAGCACCGTCTTTCAATAGAGAAGCGAAACCGCCGAAGTAAGGGAACAATACACGGTTAACCAAGAAACCTGGGCAATCGTTAACAACTACTGGGGTTTTACCCATTTTCTTAGCATAAGCTACAGTCGTTGCTACCGCTTCTTCAGAAGTCTTCTCACCACGGATGATCTCAACAAGAGGCATCATGTGTACTGGGTTAAAGAAGTGCATACCTAAGAAGTTTTCAGGACGCTTAACGCTCTTCGCTAGGAAGTCGATAGAGATAGTAGAAGTGTTAGAAGCAACGATAGCATTTTCGCCAACATGACTTTCAACTTCAGCTAAAACAATACCTTTAACTTTAGGGTTTTCAACAACCGCTTCAACAACAACATCAACGTCACCAAACTCTGCATAAGACAAAGTTGGACGGATGCGGTTAAGGGCTTCACCCATCGCAAGAGGCTTCATTTTCTTACGCTCAACGCGCTTAGAAAGAAGCTTGTTTGCTTCACTCAAACCTAACTCGATACCCGCTTCAGCGATATCTTTCATTAGGATTGGCGTGCCTTTAAGTGCAGAAATATAAGCGATACCACCACCCATAATACCAGCACCCAATACTGCAGCCTTGTTTGTAGGCTTAGCAATGGCATCATATTCTTTGGCTTTTTTCTTCAACAACTGATCGTTATTGAACAAACCGATAAGTGCTTGAGACTCAGTCGTCTTAGCTAGCTTAGCGAAACCTTTTGCTTCAACAGCAAGTGCCTTGTCACGAGTCAGGTTGTGATGCTTCTGCATAACCTTGATCGCTTCGATTGGCGCAGGGTATTGACCCTTAGTCTGACCTTTAACGAAACCTTTAGCAGTTTCGAAAACCATCATACTTTCCATCGAGTTCAAAAGACCTTTACCAGTCTTAACAGCGCGACGTGCTTCGATAGTCTAATTCGCCAGCAATGGCAGAGTTAAGCATAGCGATAGACTGTTCGCGAAGTGCTTCAGGAGCAACTACTGCGTCAACAGCGCCCATTTTCAGAGCTTTATCAGCACGATTCTCAGCGCCCATGCAGATCCATTCGATCGCATTATCAGCACCAATTACACGAGACAGACGAACTGTACCGCCGAAACCAGGCATAAGACCTAGCTTAACTTCTGGCAAACCTACTTTGGCTTTTTCAGACATAACTCGGAAGTCAGTCGATAAGCACATTTCGAAACCGCCACCCAACGCAATACCGTTGATTGCAGTTAGAGTAGGAACTGGTAAATCTTCAATCGCGTTGAAGATTTCGTTGCCGGATAGAATCCACTCAACAATTTCTTCTTCAGGAAGTTTGAACGCATCCCCGAATTCAGTGATATCAGCACCAACGATAAAGCAATCTTTACCAGAGGTTACTAAAACACCTTTAACGTCGCTGTTGCCTTTAATGGCAGCAGTTGCCGCTTTTAAATCTTCAAGAGTCACACGGTTAAACTTGTTAACAGACTCTCCATCAAGATTGAAGTTTAGTTCGGCAATGCCGTCTTCAATCATCTTCACCGTGATGGCTGTACCGTCGTAAATCATCAAATGATCTCCACGTAGGGTTAGCTAAATAACTGCAGAAGCGAAATACTAACGCAGCTTCTTGCACTGAGATAACGGCTAATCGTCTAAAAAACAGACAATTCATACGACCGTTTGAATCTAGTCGAACACAATCCGCGAAAGCCTTGAAAAAGTCAAGAGGATGTCGCTATTGCTCGCAGAAGAATAGCCCTTTTTCTAAATTTGGAACAACTTTGTAGCAAAATAGTGACGACCAAAGGTAATAATCGAAGAAATTCTTAAAGATCTTCAGTTTCAATAACCTATTTGCCTTTATATTAACAGTCACAACCTTTAAAAACGCCCTTCTAGTACAATCAACTGAGCTTTCAATTTTTTTGTTACCTTTTGTAACTACCCCTATGGAATACCCCTTATTTTCCTTAGTATGAAAGCGTTAGTAGTACACAAATAAATATAAATAATTAATGTGGATGCCATGATAACTTTACAAAATATTAGAAGCTCGCTTCTTATCGTACTGTCTGTGCTTACATTTCAGGCTTCAGCGACACCTCAAGAATTATTAAGTGATGTCCATAAATTACGACTGCTTTCAACTGGATTAATGACTAATTTCTATATGTACTCAGGATTGGACGCCGATGCGAAGTACGGTAAAAAAATCATAGAAAATCTAGCAACCTTTGAAACAATGTTAGCAAAAGCCAAAGCCCTACCCGCAGCGGAAGGCATCAGCGATTCATTAAGTGAAGTCGATACTAATTGGAATGAGTTTAATAAATTAATGCGCATCAACTATGGCGACATGGAGAAACAAGGCTTTCCCAATGTACGTTTAGTCGATGAAATGGGGAAAACCCATACGGTATTACTTAAATCCCTATCAAAAGCGTATATCGATACCGAAATCAGTACGGGAACCAAGCCCGTTAAAGCCGTTGAAGTAGCGCGTACCCTATCAGTTACTATTTCTGAAATTACATCTCAGTATTCAGCCAGAGGCACATCCAACCTTGGCCAGGTTTTCATGGGCTCTTACGAAAGAACTCTTGATCAAATGGCGACTGCGTTTGGACAAGACTTTACAAGTTTACAAGCTCAGATTGATACCACTGATAGTCGCGGCATCTTGCGCTCAATTGATAGTAAGTGGAGTTTCATAGAACGTTCGATTAAAAACTACAACGAAAATACCGTGCCGTTTTTAGTCACGAGCTATAGCGAACGTATTGTGGATCACTTAGAAGAGATTGTTGCACTTCACGATTTTTAAATCTAACCTTTTCGCCGCCCTATCTATGCCGCCCTATCTAAAGGGCGATTTACAAAGATGTGTAATCTGAATATCTTTGTCGGAATCCTCACCTTCTCCTCCCCATACCAAATCAACTAACATAATTTGCAAGGTTTTAATTTGACTCAAATCAAAAACTGAAGCTAATATGTGCTTAATTGTTTACAGACAAGCTATAATGTGAAATAGTTCCAGTCAGATTGTAGGACAATCTGGGCAAATGAACACCTTTGTTACAGCTTCTCTTACACTACTCACTCAATAAAAAAATAATAAAATAGTAGTGCCTGACCAATGATTAATATTATAAAACCTATCAGCAGCTCTATATTTAGCATAATGCTAATACTTTTAACTGTGTCCGGCTGCTCTCACAACCCTGTCTCACTAACCACTGGATACGTTTTAGAAAGCATTGTCGAAGAAGAAACATTTCCTTATGTTCTCTCCCAAAGCGATCCAGATATTGCTTGTAACCTAGGTCAGTCATTCGAACATTTTTTAGGCTCAGTTAACGGCATGACGGGGTCAAAAAATAGCTACAACGCAATGATCCCACTACTATCTTCTCTATGCAGTGAAAACCGAGCACGCGAAGAAGAACTACGCTCCATTCGCGCATTAAGAAAACTCGATATTGAAGAAGCCAAAGACGCCAGGATCATACAACAACAATGGTTAGCCAAAACCGCACAGCGTCGCTTAGATTCTTTCAATATTGGCATGCATGTTTACGAATTTGAAACCACTGACAACAACCCAGAATGCCCTACCTTTGATAAATCACGTGATGAAATATCTTTCATGCTATCAATCACTATGGGCGCACTGGCCATTAAAAATGATGCCGAATCAGGAATGATAGTCGGAGTTCCAAGAAGCATGGCCTCTTCTATTTTAGCCGCAGCTGGTTGTCTAGATAATGAAAAATGGGGTGGTGCTCCACGCGCCTTGCAAGCACTGCTATGGCAGCTTCTGCCAAATAAAAAACCCGCTAACATCACTCAAGATAACTGGGAAATCTTAGAGCATGCAAGCCGTAACACAATAGTTGCAGGCAACCACCTAGGCAATGCCTTACATGCCGTTACTGCAGAAATATCAGGTAATAAAGAAGAACTTTATAAAGCACTTACATTGTATAAAGAAACCGCCAGTAACAAAGCCTTCTCTAGCGGTGAGTTTCTAATGGTTGAAAAAGTTTCCATCTCATTTGTACAAGATATCTCCAATATTTTATGGACATCAGAAGTTGGTTCCCGCACCCCCCTTGGAGAACTAGGTAGCTTGCCTCCCACAATTCAACAAGATCAAAGTGAAGATGAGGATCTAGATTCACTTCTTTAACACTTTATATAATCTCTACATTCTAGGAATAGACACATGAAACTAATAAAAAAAGCTCTACTTTCTGCCACATCATTCGTCGCCTCAACAATACTAAGTGCGTCAGCCTTAGCATCAACCACTTCAGCCGATGCCAAAACACTGTGTGTTTTTGACCCTCTAGGTGCTGCTGGTGACTCGTATAACATCATGAAAGACTACGCCATTGAAATGAAAGGCCGTGGCATTAACTTTGAGGTAAAACCTTACACTGATGAAAGTGTTGCAATTGGGGATTTTTTATCAAAAAAATGCCACGTTATTGCAGCGACAGATTTAAGAACTCGTCAATATAATAAGTTTGCAGGTACCCTTAGTGCCGTCGGTGCACTGCCCAGCTATGATGAACTGCATACCGTTTTAAAAACATTATCCAGAAATAAAGCCTCAAAATATCTAGACGGAGATAAATTTTCCATCATTGGTATATTCCCAATTGGTGCCGGCTACTTATTCTCGAACGACCGTAAAATAGATACTGTTGGTGAATTGGCTGGTAAACGCATCGCCACGTTAAACTATCAAAAAGATGCCATTCATATGGTGAACTACATTAATTCAACAGTAGTACCGTCTGACATAACCAATTTCGGTGGTAAGTTTAATAACGGGTCGGTTGATCTTTGTTACTCTCCAGCATTTGCTTACAGTGCTTATGAGCTTTATCACGGCCTAGGCGATCAAGGTGGCATCATTCGATACCCACTAGCGCAATTAACAATGCAGTTATTAACTAATACCGACCATTTTGATGCTAAAACCCGTCAAGAATCTCGTAATATTGCTTTTTCTATGTATGAAAAATCCATGAAAATAGTCAAAAAGCACGAAGAGTCTATCGATAATAAATACTGGGTTGATATCCCAACTTCTGACATTGAAAAATATCAAGAAATGTTTCGTCAAAACCGCTTAGAACTAAAAGAAAATAAAATTTATGACGGAACACTATTAACTCTTATGCGCAAAGTTCGCTGCAAAACCAACCCTCAAGCATCAGAATGTACCCGTGCTGATAAAGAATAATTTATTCTAATCACTCAATATAGTTTGATAATAGTTCGATAAAAAAGGGGCGTAAAAATTTACCCCCTTAATGGAGATCTATTTTATATAAGGGATCTGTATAAATAGATTATAAAGTAAAAGGTAGACGATTCTTTTTTCTACCTGTACATAATAAAAATAATCAGAAGTAGTATCATGAATTCAAACACAATCCCTGCTAATCAAAAAGAACAAGAAGTCGTTATTAAACGATCCCATTACACCCCTGCATTTTTAATTTTTTCGTTATTATCCTTCGTCGTAATACTCGGTCTCGGTGACTCCATTCATTCAAGATTACTTTCCTTGGGTGAAAGCGTTTGGGAAGGCTATTATTTATTAGACCCCAGCGCGCAAACGCCAACTTGTAATATTAACCAAGATATAGAAACATCTCTTCAACGATTACTCGCAGAACAACAAGCGGAAGCTGAAGATGATTTATTCGGAGATGACCTTTTTTCAGATGAAGGCCCCTCAGAAAAAGATTTAAGAGCTTCACTAACAGCCTCATTAGCAATGTGCCAAGAAGAGCACCAACTCTATCAAACTCAACAATCCCGTATTACACCTTCGCTAGAAGTCTTCAAATCAATTGAAACCTCTGTTGCCAAATTCTTAATCGATAATATAGATATTAAAGAATACTTAATTATCGCTATTTTATTTATATGCTCTTTTATCGCCACAATTCGCCACCACCATATTTCGCTATGGTCAGCAATTACTAATCAACAACGCCGAGTATCAATATTTTTTCAGTTGGCAGCCAACACACTTATTGCAATTTCCTTCTGGCATTACCGAGTAACTATTTCTGAAAACAATGGCACCGATCACAGCCTAAACATTCAAATGATGCTGTTTCTTTGTTTCAGTATTCTAGCGCTAACCAACATTATTCAACTTGCTAAAAGTTTAAAACGACTTCGGTTAGTAGTAACCGGCTCTAATTTGTTAACCGTTCCCCTATATGTTTGGATGTGTTTAATATCTTCTGCCTACTTCATCCTAGTGGATAATCACATTTCAGGCATTGCAATTTATATTAACCAGCTAACCAGCTTATCAAATATTTTCTTAAATATTGGTTTATACGTTTTTATTGGTATGACGCTAAAAGAAACAGCCATTCCAAAATTAATTTTCGATTTAGTTCGCCCTTTTCATTTAGCACCACCACTATTTGCCAGCCTAATAATCTTTGTAACCGCTTACCCCACAGCGTTCACCGGAGCATCCGGTATTTTTGTATTAGCACTTGGTGGATTATTGTATGACGAACTACGCGCAGCCGGCACACGCCGCACACTGGCCTTTGCAACTACCGCAATGTCAGGCAGTTTAGGGGTTGTACTTAACCCATGCTTATTGATCGTCATTATCGCGGCATTAAATAAAGAAGTAACAACCGCTGAAATGTACTCTTGGGGCTTTGCTGTTTTCATGCTTTCAGCATTGATTTTTTCAGCCATTGTAATGCTAACCAACAGGGAACCATTAATGCAGATGGAATCTTGGGAAGAAAGCAAAAAACAAATCATTGCTACCCTAAAGAAACTCGTTCCTTATGCATTAATCGTTACTTTAGTATTGGTAGGTTTCCGCTTGCTATTAGATATAACTATTAACGAATATTCTGCGCCGTTAGTATTACCAATCATCCTATCCTTTATCTTAGCGTATGAGCAGTTATGGAAATCAAAAAACCATCGCACGCTTCGCTTTGTTAGCGTTGCTACCAAAGCTGCCGATGAAGCCAGTATTCATATTGGCGCACTCTTATCATTAATCGCATTATCTATTTGCTTAGGCGGAGTACTAGAACGCTCTGACATAATGATTCATATCTTTGGTGAAGAAATTATGAGCCCTTGGGTAACCATGCTCATTTGTATCTTATTACTGACCTTTATTGGTATGTTTATGGACCCATTTGGCGCTGTGATTCTTGTATCAGCAACTTTTGCCTCGCAAGCAATGGCCTCCGGCATTGAACCAATACACTTCTGGATGGTGTCATTAGTAGCCTTTGAATTAGGTTATTTAAGCCCACCAGTTGCACTTAACCACCTACTAACACGACAAGTTATTGGCGAGAAAGAATTACAATTAGCCAACAAAGAGAATGACGGTAAATCATTCTTCCGTCGCTACGAGCGTTTATTGCTACCATTAATTACCATGCTGATTACGTTAACGATCGTAGGTTTTGGACCCTTGTTTGTTTATCTGTAATTATTTCAACAGCATTTGCATTTAAAACACGCATAAAAAAAGCACTCAGTTTCGTCACTAATTAACGGAACTGAGTGCTTTTTATTTCAAAACATTAAAGCTTCTGAGCGTCATCAACCCACTGATTAATTAACTCAGCAGAACTGCCTTTATTCTCTAATGTCATAATACTAGCGCGATTATCATAAGCTTCTACGACCACTACATCGTCCGACACTTTCAATAACAACTCATTCAACTTATCTAAGTCTGGACGTTTCGTCATATTGTGCCAGCTCCACCCATCCGGTAAGCCTTCTTGATCCCAACCCGCTTGGCGAACAACACACCAACGTAAAGCCTGACTCTTAACATCTGTATTAAACCGTTCATAGCGAGCAGCAACAATATCATCACGCACACCCGTTTTTTTGCTGTTTACTTTCAAAGTATCCAACTTAACGTGCAAACCCAATTTAATAGCATCCATCCGCAACTTAGCTAAACGTTGCTGACGAGGACTTGGCTTCAGCATCGCTACCGAACCAAATACCGACAAAATAATCAGTACAGCAATAATGATTTGTGTCATTCAGTCATTTCCTCCAGCTCTAACCAACGTTCTTCCAAAACTTCCAATTGCTGCTCTATTGACTGTAATTCATCTAATTTAGACGCAACGTAATCTGAATCTTTTTGATAAAAATCAGCACTCCCAGTTTCTTCTGCGACTTCTGCTTGCTTAGCTTCTAAAGCTTCAATTTTCTTAGGTAGCTCATCCAATTCACGTTGAAATTTATAACTCAATTTTTTCGCTGGCGCTTTCGTTACCGCTTCTACGGGTTTGGCTTTTTCGCTCTTAGATTGAGAAGGCGCTTTGGCTTTTTTCGCCCCAGCTTTTACTGCCGCATCAAACTCAGCTTTTGTCGCCTTATCACGAATTTCCCAATCAGAATAACCACCCACTTGCTCATCAATATTACCTTGGCCATCAAATACCCAAAGCTGAGTCACAACGTTATCTAAGAAAGCTCGATCGTGGCTGACCAATAATAAAGTCGCATCATATTCCACCAGTTTCTCTTCCAATAACTCCAACGTTTCTACGTCCAAATCGTTGGTCGGTTCATCCATAATCAACAAGTTACACGGTTTCAAGAACAACTTAGCCAGTAATACGCGATTACGCTCACCACCGGAAAGTGACTTCACTGGAGTACGGGCACGGGCAGGTTCAAATAAGAAGTCTTGTAAGTAACCTAAAATGTGACGAGAACGACCATCCACTTCAACTTCATCTTTACCATCACCCACGTTCTCAGCAACAGATTTTTCCAGATCTAGCAAACTACGAGACTGATCAAAATAGGCAACATCTAATTTAGTGCCTACTTTAATCGTACCGGCTTCTGGCTTGATCTGTTCCAATAACAGCTTCATCACGGTACTTTTGCCAGCGCCATTCGGACCAACAAGGCCAATACGATCACCACGCATCACGACACTGGTAAAGTTACGCACGATTTCTTTACGCTGATTGCCGGCGATGTCAAAACCAAAGGAAACATTTTCAAGCTCAAATACATTCTTGCCTGAGCTTTCTGCAGAATTCATCGACAGCGATACGTTACCTTGACGCTCACGACGCTGACTGCGCTGATTACGCATTTCTTTTAAGCGCTCAACACGCCCTTCATTACGCGTACGACGGGCTTTAACCCCCTGACGAATCCATACTTCCTCTTCCGCTAAACGCTTATCAAATAAGGCGTTTTGCACTTCCTCTGCGGCAAGGCGCTGCTCTTGATGTTCAAGAAATCCTTGATAAGTCCCCTTCCAAGAATAAATACTGCCACGATCCAGCTCGATAATACGAGTTGATAATGCCTGTACGAATGCACGGTCGTGACTGATAAACAATAAGGTGCCTTTAAATTGCACTAGTTGCTCTTCTAACCAACGGATGGTTGCAATATCCATATGGTTTGTTGGCTCATCTAGAATCAACAGATCCGGTTCTGATACCAAAGCTTGTGCTAACATTACACGACGCTGCCAACCTCCCGACATAGAATCAAATGCGGCATCACCCGGTAAATCCAAACGATCTAGAATTGAATCAACCTTTTGCTGCCATAACCAGCCATCGTTCGCTTCAATCACATGCTGCAGTCGCTCAAGCTTTACGAGATCAACATGCTCGCCTTTAAGCACTTCATCATGATATTCAGAAATTGTATTACCCAACTCTCCCAACCCCGAAGCTACGACCTCATATACAGTTTGAGGATCAGTAACGGGCAGTTCTTGCTGTAAAGCGGCAATTTTGACTGTATCGCTGTGCTGAACCAAGCCTTCATCCGGCTTAATTTGCTTGTCTAATATCTTCAACAAAGTGGACTTGCCTTCACCATTACGGCCAAGAACACAAACGCGCTCGCCAGCATTAATGTCGAGATCAACTTTATTTAATAAAACTTGATTACCAAATGCTAAACAAGCACCTTTTAAACGTACCAAAACCATAATTTCTTCTGCTCACATCAATAGAGAGGTTTAAACTGGCGCCAGTATACGCACATTGACGTGCAATCCGAAGCTAAGCCCTCTAAAACCTTTATTTGTTCTATTTTTGATAACAGTCCGTTTGACCTAAATCTGTTAAAAATTCTTGTGGCTATGGTCAATAGCTGTAATTATTGCTGCGCTCAGTAAAAGCTAGAGCACTGACTCTGATACAAAGCGGACATAAATATAATGACTATCCACTTAAATCGAGGGCATATATTAGCCCTTGTTCTAATTTTTATACTTACCGGCTGGATCATCATCGGTCTAAGCAGTGAAGCGGAAGAGTACAACAATCCTCGCCCTCTGGTAATGGATGAAGGTTTACGAAAAGTTCAGGTAGAACGCATGCAAGGCACCCTGGTCGAACGTTCGATTACAGTATCAGGCAAAACCGCCGCCAATCGCAGCGTCGTTTTAAAATCTGAAATTCGCAGCACCGTAAAAGCCATTCACAAGCAAAAAGGCGAGCGCGTTAAACAAGGTGATTTAATTGTTGAACTTGATGCCCGTGATTGGCCTGCCCGTGTAGAGCAAACACAAGCCAGCTTGCGTCAATATCAGCTAGAGTTTGATAGTGCCAAAAAACTGGTCAAAAAAGGCTTATATAATGAGTCTCAGCTTGCTCAAGCCGAAACCGCACTTGCTAATGCGAAGGCTGACTTAACCAACGCAAAAATTAACCTTCAAGCGACCCGAATAACGGCCCCTTTTGATGGCATTGTCGACCAGCGCTACGTTGAGCGTGGTGATTACGTCAAAGAAAACGTCGATATTCTAAAAATCTTAGACTTCTCACCGTACTTAGTCATCGGTAACGTTGCAGAAAAAGATGCCTCTTTTATCAACATTGGTGATCGTGCAGAAGCCGTATTAGTAACAGGCGATATTATACAGGGACGCATTCGCTTTATAGCAGCCGAAGCTGATGGCCAAACCCGCACGTTCCCTATCGAAATGGAAGTAGTTAATCCTTCTGGCGCAATGACCAGCGGTTTAACGGCAAAATTATTAATTCCTCAACCTAAGCAGTTTGCCCATAACATATCCCCTTCTCTATTGATTCTTAGTGATCAAGGACATTTAGGTATAAAAGGCATTACTCCTGATAACAAGGTGGTATTCCATAACATCAATATTCTTAAAGCTGAAAACACTGGTATTTGGATCACCGGCTTAGAAGAAGAAACTCAAGTGATCACCGTGGGACAAGGCTATGTTGAATACGGCGAAGAAGTGCACCCTGTCTATAAAAAAGCCGAAGAAAACAAGCAAGACAGTACGACAGGAAATAATGCCCCTGCCTTGATAAATAACTCGGGTACCGTCAATGAATAACCTTATCGACGCGGCACTTCATCGCTCCCGAACGATCTTGATGTTATTTACATTAATCATGATCGTCGGAATCATCACCACGATCACGATTCCGAAAGAAAGTAACCCCGACATTCAGGTTCCCATTGTCTATGTCTCCGTAGGTCACGAGGGAATCTCCCCTGAAGATGCCGATCGACTTATCTACAAGCCACTAGAAACTGAATTAAAGTCTTTAGACGGTTTAAAAGAAATGATCAGTACAGCCTCACAAGGCCACCTATCGGTGATGCTTGAGTTCTATGGCGACATGGATATTGATCAAGCCTTAATTGACGTACGTGAGCGCGTTGATACTGCGAAAAAAGAATTACCAAAAGATAGCGACGAACCGCTGGTAAAAGAAGTAAACGTGGCGCTTTTTCCCGTCATGATCGTGACCCTTTCCGGCGATGTTGACGAAAGTGTTCTTTATGCCAGTGCCAACAAGCTGCAAGAAGCGATTGAAACCCTCCCCGGTGTACTCGGGGCTGAAATTGTCGGTAAGCGTGAAGAGCTGGCAGAAATTATTGTCGACCCTGCCCGAATGGACAACTACAACCTTTCTTTTGCACAACTCGCGACTCTAGTAGGCAATAACAACCAACTGGTCGCGGCGGGTGATTTAGATACGGGCTCAGGCCGTTTCTCGGTAAAAGTACCGGGTTTAATTGAAGATGTGAATGACATTCTCAATATGCCCGTCAAAGCGGTTGGCGACGACGTTGTTAAATTTCGTGACATTGCTGTTGGCCGTCTTGCCTATAAAGATCGCAAAGATATTGCTCGCATCAATGGCAAAAGCGCGGTGGTACTTGAAGTCAAAAAACGCATTGGTTCGAACATTATCGAAACCCTTGATCAGGTAAAGTACATTCTTGATCAAGCGAAAGATCAATTACCTCCAGGTATCGAAGTTAGTTACAGCCAAGACGAGTCGAAAAACATCAGAAACATGCTCAATGATCTTTTTAATAACGTCTTAGTCGCGACTATCTTAGTTATGATCATCGTACTGGGCAGCTTAGGCTTACGTTCAGCGACTATGGTAGGCCTAGCAATTCCTGGCTCGTTCTTAATCGGCATTTTATTACTTGATGCAATGGGTTATACCCTCAATATGGTCGTATTATTCTCGCTTATCCTGAGTGTTGGGATGCTGGTAGATGGCGCAATTGTGGTTACCGAATACGCCGATCGACGCATGGCCGAAGGCGCTCATAAATTTTATGCCTATAGCGAAGCCGCTAAACGCATGGCTTGGCCCATTATTGCATCGACAGCAACGACTCTTGCCGTATTCTTTCCTTTGTTATTTTGGCCAGGCACAACCGGCGACTTTATGATGTTTCTGCCGCTTACACTGCTATTCACACTCTCCGCGTCTTTAATCATGGCATTAATTGTCGTGCCAACGCTAGGCACCGTTATCGGTAAAAGTGGTGACCATAATGAAGCGAGCCTCGCCACCATGAAGGCAGCAGAGGCAGGACATTTTGATGAAGTTCCCGGATTTACGGGGCGTTATATCCACTTTTTAAAACACGCACTGATGCGCCCACGACAAATATTTATCGGGGCAGTGGCCGCTTTATTTGTGACCGTTTTTGTTTATGGAGAAATGGGCCATGGCGTTGAGTTCTTTCCTGATGTTGATTCCGATATTGGCTTAGTCGATATTCGAGCTCGAGGGAATCTCTCGCTAGCAGAACGTGATGACCTTGTTGCCCAAGTTGAGCGCAAGATATTTGATATGGCAGAGGTAGAATCCATCTATACCTCTACCTTTATTAAAGCGCCAAACGATTCAGCACCCGATCTGATTGGTCGTATCCAAGTTGAACTATCCAACTGGGAGCACCGCCGCCTAGCCGATGAAATTCTAGCAGACATCGAATACCGCACTCGCGACTTGGCAGGTATTATTGTCGAAACCCAAAAGAAAGCCGGTGGCCCTGCTGCAGGTGCTGACATACAGCTACAGGTGACGTCAGATAGCGCAGAAGACTTGATTAAGGCAATTCACAAGGCCAATGAAATATTCCAAAAAGACCCAGATCTAAAAGATATCCGCGACGATCTTCCTTTAGATGGCATTTCATGGGAGTTGGATATTGATCGTGAAAGCGCTAGCCGCTATGGCGCTGATATTGCTACCGCTGGATCTATGATTCGAATGATCACCGGTGGTTTAAAAGTTGGAAGTTTTCGCCCAGACTATACCGATGACGAAGTCGAAATTAGCCTACGTTACCCATCAGAAAACCGCACCATTGATCAGTTTAATAGCATCAACATCAGTACAGCATCCGGTTTGACCCCTATCTCAAACTTTATGCAGCGTAATGCTGTACAACAAGTCAGCAACTTGATTCGTATTGATGGTAAACGTCGTTATCGTTTATTAGCCAATGTGAAAGAAGGCATAAACAGCGCCGCAAAAATCGAAGAGCTAGGCAACCTTTTAAAAGAAGAAAGCTGGGCCGATGGCATCGATATGAAATTCAGGGGAGACTTTGAGCAAATGGGAGAAACGGGCGGTTTCTTAGTAAAAGCCTTTTTTATCGCCATTTTCTTAATGTTAACCATATTAGTGACGCAATTTAATAGCTTCTACCACGCAGGATTAATTCTAAGCGCCATCGTATTATCAATTGTCGGCGTATTAATCGGTTTACTCTTATTAGGTGAACCCTTTGGTGTTGTAATGAGCGGAATGGGCGTCATCGCCTTAGCAGGGATTGTGGTGAACAATAACATTGTACTCATCGATACCTTCAACCAACTGATCAAAGAAGGCGTACCAGCCATTGATGCGGCGCTTAGAACGGGGGCACAGCGTTTACGCCCTGTATTATTAACCGCCGTGACAACGGTATTAGGTTTGATCCCTATGGTCTTTCAGTGGAACATCGATTTAATTCATAATCACGTGACTGCTGGAGCACCGTCATCTCAATGGTGGACACAACTTTCAACAGCGATTGCGGGGGGATTAACCTTCGCAACCATCCTCACTCTAATACTTACTCCGTGCTTATTAGTGATTGGTGAACAGAAGAAAGAAAAGAAGTTGGCTAAGCAGCGAGCAATTGCAGAAAAAGCAGCGGGTTAAACCCTGCTTTTCATGCAAGCTACTGAAAAAGTTAAACTTTTTTAAAATAAAAGTTTGACACACCCTGAGATAAATGTAGAATGCACCTCGCTGAAACAAGACTGGGTGATTAGCTCAGCTGGGAGAGCGCCACCCTTACAAGGTGGATGTCGGCGGTTCGATCCCGTCATCACCCACCAATTTATTTAGCTAGTAATTATTTTACTAACACCATTGACTCGTGATAGTTAATGCAATAAATTGGCCGGACTTGTTAGAAGCAAGAGTAATATTGAATTGGACTGGTAGTTCAGTTGGTTAGAATACTGGCCTGTCACGCCAGGGGT
This sequence comes from uncultured Gammaproteobacteria bacterium, assembly GCA_963851095.1. GTDB lineage: Bacteria > Pseudomonadota > Gammaproteobacteria > Pseudomonadales > Oceanobacteraceae > Oleispira. Next base: position 148,876 of record CAWKOX010000004.1, read on the forward strand.
CGCGAGTTCGAGTCTCGTCCAGTCCGCCATTTAATGTTACACGTAGTAAAAGTAGTACTGATTTATATGTTGGGTGATTAGCTCAGCTGGGAGAGCGCCACCCTTACAAGGTGGATGTCGGCGGTTCGATCCCGTCATCACCCACCAATTTATTATCGAACACTTAACGGTGTGATATAAGAATTGGACTGACAATAAATCAAATCTTTAATGGACTGGTAGTTCAGTTGGTTAGAATACTGGCCTGTCACGCCAGGGGTCGCGAGTTCGAGTCTCGTCCAGTCCGCCATTTTAAAGATTGTATTACTAAGATTGATCAGTAAATAGTAAGAAAAATAGTAGAGACATGTAGTTGCTCCTAGAGCCCTACTCCTCGCTAAAAGCGGGTGATTAGCTCAGCTGGGAGAGCGCCACCCTTACAAGGTGGATGTCGGCGGTTCGATCCCGTCATCACCCACCAATTATAACAACATGTTATATTTGGTAGAAAGAAAGCGGTAGAAAAACGTTAGAAAGTTGTATTATGCGGACTGGTAGTTCAGTTGGTTAGAATACTGGCCTGTCACGCCAGGGGTCGCGAGTTCGAGTCTCGTCCAGTCCGCCATTTAATACACAATTTACATTTAATACGCAACTTAAGTACCTCTCTTTAGCTACAACTCTTAATTATTAAACCTGAAGTAAATAATCACAATCTTGACAGATAATTTTAAGCAATAGCTTTAAATCTCATTAAATACCTATGTTGATTTTTTAGTTAAATACTTAATGACTCTGCCTCAAGCCTGCTGTTATTTAAATCATCGTTCAAATCAATTTAAACACTGCCCTAAAAAAGACAGCGCATTTTTCACAAAACTGTCACATTCGTAGATTAATCTACAGCCCTACCCAATATTTATAAGCAGAAATTAATCTGAAAATATAAAGACGGGTATTAAAAACACTTAATAAGAAAAAAGAGGACATCAATTATGATGGAGTACGAAGAAGATTTAATGACAACACACCTAGACGATTATGAAGACGATGCGGATGACGCAACCGAAATGTAATAAGCCTAGAAAAAATGATCGCTAGCTTAACCTACTGACCACTAGCATCATGTCGGTAACTACCTGGGGCAACTCCCGTCCAACGCTTAAAAGCACGCTGAAAAGCGGTTGGAGAGCCAAAGCCCAGCAGGTAGGCAATCTCCCCTAAAGTAAACGCAGTATCCTTCACGTAACTCACCGCCAGATCTCGGCGAGTATCGTTCAAGACTTCCTGAAACGTTACCCCCTCAGCGACCAACTTACGACGTACCGTCCAAGGCGCCATATTCAATTGCTCAGCAACTTGATCAAGCGTCGGGGTAGAACCGCTCAATAATGGCGTAATGACTCTGGCCACTTTCTCGCTAAAGTTTAACCCCATACGGGCCTTTTCGAGATCTGAGTCCGCTTGTCGTTTTAACAACTCATAAGTCGAAGCACAGCCATGTAAGATTTTATAATTTAACGCATGAGGTTTAATAATCACGCCATTATAAGGCTGAGAAAAACGCACCTCACAAGCAAAGTACTCGTTATAAGCCTGACTGTATTCAGGCTCATCGAACTCAAAACACATCGCCTCAATACAATCGTCCTGACCCGTCAACCACTTAATTAAGCGATACCAACCTGACAATACCGAATCGACAACAAATAAATTAAAATTATTGTATGGGCTAATCGAATAAAACTGAGCAATACCAAAGCCTTCAGACACATAAAATGCTGATTGGCCACGGGTATTGTAGCTACTCAATAATTCATAATGACAAATGCTTTTACAAGCCGCTTTCAAATCCGACGCTGATAGCGCCATTAAACCTGCAATACCAAGATTGGTCGCGCTGGTTTGAACCCCCATTTCTAGGCCCAACCAAGGTTTTTGAGAATACTTAATACTGGCGAAGCCCAAACGCATAAAGCGCGGAATACTGATGCGAGCGTCTGGCGAAGCCATCGTGACTTCGGTTAAACCAAACTGCTGCAAGATTAATTGCGGATTACTATCAAGTGCAAGCATGGCCTTACGTAAAATTTCGACGTAGGATACCGAAATATCGCCCAGCTTCATGTTTGCGCTCCAAAATTACAAATATGAAATTTTACCGTGTCGCCCTTCCATTAGCGAATAAAAATTAACGACGCCCTCTTCTACGCATAGACCTAGGTGCCTGATACTCCTCCACCCCCAAAACTTGAAGTTTAAAAGTACTACCTACGGGATTATCACCAATCCATATTTTTAACAGCGAATCATACAAGTCTTTGCCAGGAATAACGCCTTTAAGCTCATCGTTTATCACAACACGAGTTCCTTCCCCTGGAGCCCATTCGACATAGCTCTCTTGGCCCTTTTTCAAACTGCGATCAAACATTTCAACCAGAGACTGCAATCGATCTTCAAGCTTAAGTGCCTGTTCAGCAGAAACATTCAGCTGCAAGGCTTCATACATCGCCTTAGCAATACGTCGCCCACTTACACGCTTCATAACAATTTTAAAAACCATTCGTTTGAATTCATCAGCTTCAATAATTTCGTCGGGATCGGTGGCAGGATTTTCAAGATAAAGCTTACCGATATAAGTATCGACAACACCGTACAGAATACGCATCGCAGCGCCATTCAGTTTTAACTCGGCATGCTGACTGGTAGCAGGAATAATTTGCGGAATGTCATAGCCATCAATTGTTAGTGCTGATGCAGAAGAAATAGGCAGAGCTAAAAATAGCAGCATCGAGAGAAAGCACCGACCAACGAGAGTTCGCTTCATGTTTATACCTTGATGATATTGTTATTATTTTTTCAGGCCACTACTATAGTGTGAATGAATACTCACTGACAACTGTACAACTTAGCTTTTAGACGATTAAGCACAGCCAGCAGGACTTAATCGGTCAAATAGACAGAATGCGGCAATACAGGGCGTTAAAAGACAGAGATTTAAGACGAAAACACCAGATTTGTTAAAAAGTTAACCACAAAAGTTAGTCACATAAGGTTACTGATCATCAACTATTTTTAATCATTAACGCTTTCAATTCATGCAGTTCATCACGCAATTGCGCCGCGTGTTCAAACTTCAACTCTTTAGCCGCCATATACATCTCATCTTCAATTTCAGACAAGCGCTTGGCAATTTGAGGTGGGGTTAAACGAGCAACTTCAGCCAAATACTCAGCACTGCCCTCTGCAACTTGCTGCTGCAACGAACGCTTATCATTACGCCCTTTCTTATCTCGATTAGCTCGGCCACCAGGTGCAACGGCCGCCTGAAGAATATCTTCAACCGACTTGGTGACACCAAACGGCGTAATGCCCTGAGCTTCATTATGAGCTTCTTGCTTAATGCGACGGCGCTTGGTTTCACTCATCGCTTTCTTCATCGAATCCGTTTCTTTATCGGCATAAAGAATCGCAATACCATTCAAGTTACGCGCCGCACGGCCAATCGTTTGAATGAGCGAACGCTCACTGCGTAAAAAGCCTTCTTTATCGGCATCAAAAATCGCCACCAAAGAGACTTCAGGAATATCCAAGCCTTCACGCAGTAAGTTAATACCAACTAAGACATCGAATTCACCCAAGCGCAAATCACGAATAATCTCGACACGCTCTACGGTATCAATATCAGAGTGCAAATAACGCACACGCACATCATGCTCTAACAAATAATCCGTTAGATCTTCTGCCATGCGCTTAGTCAGCACGGTAATTAATACGCGCTCCCCCTTAGGAGCACGAATATTAATTTCCCCTAATACATCATCAACCTGACTCACTGTTCCTTTAGTAGGATCACCTGCGGCAGGCCGCACTTCAATAATAGGATCTAGCAGACCCGTAGGTCGTACTACTTGCTCAACCACTTTATCCGCATGTTCGTTTTCGTAAGGACCAGGAGTCGCAGAAACAAAAATCGTCTGCGGAACAATCGATTCCCATTCTTCAAACTTCATTGGGCGATTATCAAGCGCCGACGGTAAACGGAAACCAAACTGAACTAGATTTTCTTTACGCGAGCGGTCACCTCGATACATAGCACCAATTTGCGGAATCGAAACGTGCGACTCATCCACAAACACCAAGGCATCATCAGGTAAATAATCAAACAAGGTAGGCGGTGCATTTCCAGAATCACGACCCGAAAGATAGCGTGAATAGTTTTCAATGCCCGAGCAATAACCCAGCTCGCGCATCATCTCAAGATCATAACGCGTGCGCTGCTCAATACGCTGCGCTTCAACCAACAAGTTATTATCTTTAAACTGCTTAATTCGCTCTTCTAACTCGACTTCAATATGATCAATCGCATCCAAAATCGTCTGGCGCGGCGTGACATAGTGAGTTTTAGGATAAATCGTGGCTCGCGCTAAGCGCTGAACAATATGCCCTGTTAATGGGTCAAACTGACTGATCTGCTCGACTTCATCATCAAACAACTCAATTCGAATGCCTTCATCATCCGATTCTGCAGGAAAGATATCAATCACATCACCACGAACACGGTAATTACCTCGATGAAAATCCATATCGTTGCGAACATACTGCAATTCAGCAAGGCGCTTCAACACAGTACGCTGATCAATCTGATCACCCACTTCAAGATGCAACATCATCTTTAAATACGATTCAGGATCACCCAAACCATAAATAGAAGACACACTGGCAATGATAACAACGTCGCGGCGCTCTAATAAAGATTTCGTCGCCGAAAGGCGCATTTGCTCGATGTGTTCGTTAACCGACGCATCCTTATCAATAAAGGTATCGGATGCCGCAACATAAGCTTCAGGCTGGTAATAATCGTAGTAAGACACAAAATAACCGACGGCATTATTCGGGAAGAATTCTTTAAATTCACCGTATAACTGCGCCGCCAGTGTTTTGTTATGGGCCATAATCAATGCAGGGCGTTGCTGCTCTGCAATGATATTCGCCATGGTAAAAGTTTTACCCGAGCCCGTTACGCCTAACAATGTTTGGCGTAACAGCCCGTCTTCCAAACCGTCAATCAGCCCCTTGATCGCACTAGGCTGATCACCCGCAGGCTGATATTTTGATTTAAGCTCAAATTTTTTATCTTTCATAAAGCGCTATTTGTGCTCAATCTAGTTTGTGTTTTTTTATTTACTTTTAAGCAGTGCCGAACGGATTAGCGCAACAAACACACCCAAGAACAAACCTAGGATTGCGCTTAGTACTACAAACTTGACAAAGCTAGGAGCCATCTGCATCAAACCACCACGAACTTGCGGGGCAGAGTTTGCAATATAGACTTGTGAGTTGCTATTCAAAGTAATTTCACGAATAGCATCAACAAATTGACCGATATTTTGTCTGTACTTCATTAAGGTCATCTTTAATGTTGATCAAAGCACCTTCTAAAATACAACAGGATTAATACTAATTAACCTTATCTGCAGAAGTGCCTTTAAGAATCGCAATTTCTTTTTCTAAGCTTAATAACTTGATCAACCGCTTCCATTCTACGATCAAACAATAGCTTTCGGGTATCTACAGCGCTTAATTTTGTTCCTAACTGAATTAAAGAATCTAAAAAAGACTTATCAAACTGGGCTGAACTACCTTGATTACCTTGACTCTATCTTCCGAAGCACCAGGGTATTGCTGTTGTTTGATATTAGACCCTAGCTGCTCTACCGCTAAATCATAAGAACCAATAAGTTTTGTTAAACGAACATGTTCAAATTTAATAAACGCTGGCGTGCAAACAAGCGTACTTGAATAGCCAAATCCGAATTAGATAAAGTATCAGAATTAGAATAAGCAAACCCACGCAACGGGCCAATATCACGATCGCCTAATGCACTCAAGCGGCGGTGAATATCTTCAATACTCATATTATTAACGACCAAGCTACCCGAACCACTTAATTCCGCTAATTGATCTACCGCCGTGTTTAGCGAACGTAAATAACTAGCTGCCTGATCATAATTATCAATTAAGTTACTGCCATCCTTAATCGCGAATGGAATTAGCGGGCGAGAAATGTCAGTATTCATCAAGCCTCGATCGATAGACAAACTAGCCCATTCATTAACCGCAGTCTCAAGCAATAGAACACCTTGCTGAGCAGTAATACTTAAATCAGACAAATCTAAAGTTAACGTAACATAACCACGCCCGAGCTCACGAAGATCATGTAAATTTTCTTCAGCTTGCAACCGAATATCATCAGGAGTTTTGGCATTTTCTAATAAAGCCGACAATTTAAGTTCAGCTTGTTTTAAAATGCTATTAGAAGACTTTACATCAATTGCCTTTCCTAGCTTATCAACACCTAACTCTAGTCCCAATTCAACAAGAGTATTTTGTAAAACATCATTGGTAATTAAATCACGAGGTGAAAAAGCAACACCACTGGGGTAGCTATAACTATTTTCTTTAATAAATGAGATAGAGATAGGATAATCAATACTTTGCGCGGTTGAAAAAGAAGCCTTGGCAAAATGAAAAGACAACACACCTAATACTGCAATCAACATAATGCCAATAATTAGACCTCGCTGAGACCAAATATTTTTAATCAGATCCAAGAGATCTATTTCATCTCTTTCATGTCATGTCATGGTCATGGTCATGGTCATGGGTAGTAGCCAAATTTTTTTCACTCATTTTATTATCCTGACTCTGTGCTGTATTAGTGCTGTACTAGTACCGTAATTCTGGGTGATGAAATAACTGAAATCTGGGACATCAAATCACCAAAGATATCAACCGATTAGCTATTTTTAACATCAGCATTCTAACCTATATCCTGCAGACTTAAAGACTACCTTTCATATAAAGACCAAAGAATATCGAATTTTTAATGTTTGTAGAGATGATTTGATCGAAAGACTTAAAATTACGTTTTTTTTGCGTATAATGCCGCAGTTAACATCTAAAACCACCTTAATCGTTTGATATTTAGCCAACTAAGGCGGTATTGTGCTTAGGGTAACTACTTTTATAGCTGTTTTTAGAGGAAAAGATCTTGGATCTTCAATTGTCTGATCGCGTACAAAATATTAAACCATCTCCAACGCTAGCAGTCACAAACCGTGCTGCCGAGTTGCGTGCTGCCGGTAAAGATATTATTGGCTTAGGCGCCGGTGAGCCTGATTTTGACACACCTAAACACATTAAAGATGCTGCTATTAAGGCACTCGAAAATGGCTTTACCAAATACACTGCCGTTGATGGCACGCCTTCTTTAAAGAAAGCCATTATCGACAAGTTTCAACGCGATAACGGCCTTAGCTACGAACCAAATCAAATTTTGGTATCTTGCGGTGGTAAGCAAAGCTTCTTTAACATGGCATTAGCTTTATTAAATGCCGGTGATGAAGTAGTGATTCCTGCACCGTATTGGGTTTCGTATCCAGACATGGTGCGTATTGCCGAAGGCACACCGGTTATTGTTGAAACCGAACAAGCTAATCGTTTTAAAATAACGGCAGAGCAATTAGAAGCGGCTATCACGCCAAAAACCAAACTGGTCGTATTAAACAGCCCAAGCAACCCTTCAGGCGTTGCTTATACAGAAGCTGAATTAAAAGCACTAGCCGCCGTACTTCTTAAATTCCCGAACGTATTAGTCGCAACTGACGACATGTACGAACACATTCTTTGGGCCGAAGGCGGATTCCACAACATTCTAACGGTATGCCCAGAACTGTATGACCGCACCATCGTAATGAACGGTGTATCAAAAGCTTACAGCATGACAGGCTGGCGCATTGGTTACATTGCAGGCCCAGAAGCCTTAGTGAAAGCGATGAAAAAAATTCAATCGCAAAGTACCTCTAACCCAACGTCTATTTCACAATACGCAGCCGAAGCCGCACTTAATGGCAGCCAAGATTGCGTACAAGAAATGCTAAGTGCGTTTAAAGTACGCCACGACTACGTCGTGAAAGCACTAAACGAACTTCCAGGCGTTGAATGCATAGAAAGTGACGGCACCTTTTATGCGTTCCCAAGCTTTAAAGGCGCAATGGAAGCAACAGGCTGCACTACCGACGTTGAATTTGCAGAAAAAATGCTGATCGAAGCCGAAGTAGCCTTAGTACCAGGATCTGCCTTTGGCACCCCAGGCCACATGCGTCTTTCTTATGCGACTAGCATGCAAAATCTAGAAACGGCGATTGCACGTTTAGCAAAAGCATTGGCGTAAATGTAGGTCGGGGTTCAGCCCGACAAATTGTCACCCTAAAGGGCGACCCACATTGAATCGTATCGCGATGAACTGTAGGTTGGCCTTTAGGCTAACACCCGCCCTGAAAATATCTTTTAAAAAAACCATATAAATCAACAACATTTCTTAATATTTCTCACAAATACCCTTGACACCCACCCAACACATCAGCATAATGCACGCACTCAACGAAGTTCCCTGATAGCTCAGTTGGTAGAGCAGTAGACTGTTAATCTATTGGTCGCTGGTTCAAGTCCAGCTCAGGGAGCCATTTTTATCCTTCCTTTTTCGTTGATTCCCTTCTAAAATAGTAAAATAAAACGTTCATTATCTAAATCAATCGTCATAGCAGTAAGCCAAAGGGCAGACAATGATTCCCTATATTTTAAATGCCTCAAGAAAAAACAAAAGACTAATTTCCGTAGGTTACGACCTCCTTGCCATCCCCCTTTCAATCTATATGGCACTTGCACTGCGACACGGAACACTTCTACCAGAAATACCCAGCTCAATTATTAGCTCAATCTTAATTACCACCATCGCCTCCATTCTTATATTCATAAGACTTGGCTTATACCGAGCAGTAGTCCGCTTTATGGCCGAAAAAGCCTTTGGTGTACTTATGGTTGGCAGTGGCTTATCAGCAATTATCTTGGCAACCAGCTCATTTTTATTACAGGCCCCACTACCAAGATCAGCGGTAATTATTTATCTATTCAGTGTATTAATTCTTATCGGTGCTCCACGCTTATTCATTCGCGCCATCGTTAACCAGTTAGGCAAAACAGGAACAGAACCCGTATTAATTTACGGCGCAGGCAATCAAGGTATTGCTTTAGCAAGCTCATTAATGAATAGCGATACCTATCGCCCTTTCGCATTTATTGACGACAATACAAAAAAACAAAATACCGTGATTCACGGCTTAAAAGTTCACCCTAGCTATAAGCTCGATGAACTGCTTGAGAACAGCAACCGAACAAAAGTACTACTAGCACTAGGCAGTGCCTCAAACTCTGCCAGAAAGCGTTTATTAGAACAGCTAGCAAGCAAAAAAATTGAAGTACTGACCACCCCTTCTGTCAATGACATAGTCAGCGGTAAAGCTAAAATAGAAGAAGTTAAAAGAGTCGATATTGAAGACTTATTAGGCCGAGATCCCGTGCCACCTCAAGGCGACCTTATTCAACAGTGCATTACCGATAAAGTTGTCGCTGTAACCGGCGCAGGAGGCTCAATAGGATCAGAAATTTGCCGTCAGGTTGCGTTGCAAAAGCCTACTAAAGTAATTTTAATCGAACTTAATGAATTTAGCCTTTATTCGATTGAACAAGAGCTAAACACCTTAAAAAGTGAGCAAGGCTTAACATTAGAAATCATATCTATCCTAGGCTCAGTACAAAAAGAAAACCGCCTAAAAACTGTTTTTGAAACGTTCAAGGTCGATACCGTTTATCACGCTGCTGCCTACAAGCACGTGCCCATGGTGGAACATAACGTAGTTGAAGGCGTACGCAATAATGTGTTTGGCACTTGGTACTGCGCAGAAGCTGCAATAAAAGCGAACGTTAAAAACTTTGTACTAATCAGCACCGATAAAGCTGTTCGTCCCACTAACGTTATGGGGACTTCTAAACGGGTAGCCGAGCTAGTACTTCAAGCACTTAGCAAAGCGCCAGCAAGATACTCGCTTTACCATGGTTCGCTTTGGTAATGTATTGGGTAGCTCCGGTTCTGTTGTTCCGCTATTTCATAAACAAATCCAAAATAGCGGCCCAATCACCGTAACGCACCCAGATATCATTCGCTACTTTATGACCATACCAGAAGCCGCATCTACTTGTTATTCAAGCAGGATCAATGGGTAAAGGTGGCGATGTATTTGTTTTAGACATGGGCGAACCGGTGAAAATTACGGACCTTGCTCGTAAAATGATTCACTTATCAGGCTTAAGTGAAAAGCACAGTCAAAATCCAGGTGGTGATATTGAAATTGAATATTCAGGACTTCGCCCTGGTGAAAAACTTTATGAAGAGCTGCTAGTGGGTGATGACGTTGAAGGTACAGAGCACCCAAGAATCATGACAGCAAACGAAGTACACTTAAGCTGGCCAGAAACTCACAACCTACTTAATCGTTTAGATAAAGCATGCCATGAGTTTAAGGTTGAAGAAGTTATTGACTTACTATTAGAAGCACCGGCAGCATTCAACAAACAAGGTGACATACCCGACTGGGTTCTAAATCAGACACAAAAAAATGGCGCTCAATAGCGCCATTTCTTATAGTTTTTAAATAACTAAGCTCATCACTTCTCAGCGTCTTTCAATATACGACTAAGAACTTCACAAGTCTTACTAATCTCTTGCTGCGTAAGTGTTGGATGGACAAGAAACATTAAACTGGTCTCTCCCAGCTCAACGGCATTAGGTAACCTGACCTCGGGCCTCCAACCGGTATTATCAAAAGCTTTTTCCAAATAAACTTCAGAACAGCTACCTTGAAAGCAAGGCACGCCATTAGCATTCATTTCATCAACTATTCGATCTCGACTCCAGCCATTTTTTAGATATTCAGGCCTGATGAAAATATAATGCTTATATTCTGCATGCTCAATATCGCCTGAAACAACAACGGTCCTAACAATTGGAGACAGCTTAGCAACTTGGTCTATTGCCTTCGCATTAGCCTGGCGCTTACTCGTCCATTCATGCATCGCACGAAGCTGTATACGCCCAATAGCCGCTTGCATTTCAGTCATGCGCCAATTGGTGCCAAAACTCTCATGCAACCACCTAAAACCTGGAGGATGTTTTTTGTTATAAATAGCATCCCAAGATTTACCATGATCCTTATATGACCACATTTTTTTCCATAGATTTTCATCATTAGTAGTGACCATCCCCCCTTCACCACCAGTAGTCATGATTTTATCCTGACAGAATGACCAAGCACCAACATGTCCTATAGAACCAACTGGCTGACCTTTATATTTAGCCCCATGAGCCTGAGCACAATCCTCAATGACAAAAAATCCATATTTTTTCGAAAGTGCCATAATGCTATTCATATCGGCTGGCATCCCCGCCAAATGAACGACAATCACGGCTTTAGTTTTACTCGTTAATACTTTTTCAATCCCAGTAGCTTCTATATTTTGGGAGTTTAAATCAACGTCTGCAAAAACAGGAGTTGCCCCTACTGTGACCACACTTGAAACAGATGCTAAAAAAGTTCTAGGAGTAACAATTACTTCATCTCCTTGAGAAATACCCAAAGCCTTTAATGCCAAGTCTAACGCCAACGTACCATTGCCTAAAGCAACTGCGTACTTTGATCCAGACCACTCAGCAAACTCTTTTTCAAATTCACGACATTCTTGACCTGTCCAATAATTTACTTTATTTGAAAGTACAACATCACGGACTGCATTAGCCTCTTCTTCGGAAAAAGAAGGCCATGGGGAGAAAGGGGTATTTAACATGACTATTTACGCTCTAAAATTTTTGCAGGATTTCCAATAACAACTGTATTCGGGGCAACATCTTTTACAACAACTGAACCAGCGCCAATTACTGCGTTAGAACCCACGGTAATTAACTGTCGCGTTACAGCACCTACGCCGATCCAAGCGCATTGACCTATTTCCGTTCCACCGACCAATCGAGCACCCGGACTTACATGAACCGCTTCGGCTAAAACACAATCATGATCAACACTGCATCCTGTATTCAATATTGAACCAAAGCCAATACACGCACCGGCATTAACTACGACACACGCACAAATAACACAAGCATCGTTAATTTTCGCATAACGACTAATAATAGCCTGAGGGTGAATGATCGACGGTAAAGGAATATTCTTTTGTTTTAAATAGTTAAGTTTGTTCAAACGGACTTCATTATTGCCTATAGCAACAAAGACACCGCAATAATCTTGAATAGTATCTAGCAAGTTTTCAGTATTACCTTTGATAGGCCATACAGAATTATTTTTTATTTCAGGCCAAGCATCATCAAAAAAAATAACTTCATCCCAACCTGATAATTCGGCAATATCAGCAACAACTTTACCATGGCCGCTAGCACCTAATATGGCTAAACGCTTCACTATTTAGTGCCTGTAAATTTAGTCATAGTCGCTTCACCGTCAGCACTGATACCATCACGAACTAACACTTTTTTAATTGTTAAAAAGATAATTTTAATATCTAACCAAAGAGAACGATTATCAACATACCAAACATCAAGTTTAAACTTATCTTCCCAGCTAATAGCGTTACGACCATTGATTTGAGCCCAGCCAGTTACACCAGGACGAGCCTCATGACGTCGATATTGCTCTGTTGAATACAAAGGCAAATATTCCATCAACAAAGGGCGAGGGCCAACTAAACTCATATCACCTTTAAGCACATTCCATAGCTCTGGAAGTTCATCCAAACTACTCGAACGTAAAAAACTACCAAAAGCCGTCATACGCTCTTCATCTGGTAACGGCTGTCCATTAGAATCAACAGCATCTAACATGGTACGGAATTTAACCATCTCAAAGGGTTTACCATCTTTACCTGGGCGAACTTGCCTGAATAAAACAGGTGAACCTAATTTACGACTGATTTTCCAAGCGACTATTGCAATAACTGGACTGAGTAAGATCAACCCAGAAAAAGATGCAATAATATCGAATAACCGTTTTAACATTATTTATTCAACCCCATCCCGACTAGCATTTGTTCGTTAACTTTATGCACATCATATTTTTCTTCAGCAATACCTCGTGATCGCTTACCCATTTCTTTAATAAGCTCTGGTTTTTCTATAAAGCGTAACATAGCTGTTGCTAGAGAATCAGAATCTTTAATAGGGACTAAATAACCATTATCACCATCAATAACTGTTTCACGGCAACCTGGTGCATCTGTCGTGATCACTACTCTACCCATCGCCATAGCTTCAAGAACCGTTCTAGGTGTACCTTCTCGATAAGATGGTAAAACATAAACAGAGCAATCACTAATAGCTGGCCTTACATCACTTAAACGACCTAAAAAGTTGACAGTGCCTTTAGACACCCAAGAATCAAGCTCTATTTGAGTAATACTATCTGGGTTTTCGTCAATCCAACCGACTAAATCAAATACCACATTAGGATATAACCCCTTAACCTTAGCAGCAGCTTTTGCATACTCTCTCACCCCCTTATCACCCAATAAGCGAGCAATTAATAAGAATCTGATTGGCTTTTTTAAATCTAAAGGTGCTACTTCAAATTGTGAAACATCAACACCAGAACCATTAACAACAACAGATTTAGTCTTGGGCGATAAAATGCCTAACTTTCTAAATAACTCTTCATCGTCAGGATTTTGAAAAAAAACAGTATCGGTGTTTTTTAATGCCAAACGATATAAGCCTTGCACTAAAACACGGATTTTACTGCGTGCCCCACCCTCTTCGCCAATAAAAGCAAAACCTAACCCTGTAATTAATGCAAAACGATTTGGTACTTGTGCCAACAAAGCAGCTAAATTGCCATAAATAACCGGTTTAATCGTATAACCTAGAAAAAGATCAGGTTTAACACGACGCATTAACTTCCAGATTGAAATCAAAGCGAAGAGATCCGATAAGGGGTTCATACCTGTACGCTGCATTGAAATATCGTGTGTTACAACACCTAGTGCGTGCAACTCAAATAATGCTGGTTTATTAGTTGTTAATTCAGGTGCAGCCACATGAACAGACAAACCTTTATCTAAAAGAGCAATAATAAGGGGCTTACGAAAACCAATTAATGAATCAGCAAAGCCTGCGACGAGTAAAAGTTTCATTGGGTCTTTATTACCTTAAATACCGATACATCGAGTTCCGATAACTTTGTTTATTTTTGGAGAACAATCTTCCGCTGACTATCTAGCAACTTTTTTCTCGTTGCCTATTACAGAGATTAGTAAATATATAAGTATTGGAGTAAACATCCACTTTTGTCTTAATGAAATACCTAAGTTAGCAGTGGTGGTGGCTAATACAAGCCAAGCAATCAGCGCATAAACCCACATAAATACTCGATTATCGTTGTATATTTTATGCTTCCGCCTAAAGGTGAAGACAAAGCCTAAAATAAACAAATAAAGCAGAATAGTGTTATCGAGTGCAGCTGCAAATGTTGTTATTGAGTTAACTTCAAAAATAACCGGTCGAAACATATAGGTAAATAACTGCTGGGCAAAGTCTATGCTAGTAAATATCAACACCTCCGCCTCCTTCCATATTGTAGGATTGGCGTGTGTAATATAGTTTAACTACTGCATAGGGTTAGTATAATCGAAATGCCAGCATAATTTAATGCAAAGGGAACTAGAGCGGCGGCAACTATTAAACCAAATGATTACCAAAAAAAATCTTTTTATTCGCTTAATGTTATTGTCTGAATACCAGAGCAAAAGAAAGCGCGATTATCATAATTCCGGCCATGTGAGGTCGGACGATAAACATTATTAAAATAGCAAAAATCATTAGCCTCATTCTTTGGTTCAGTTGCAACGAAGCCCACAGTGCTAGACTCATAGCCATAAATGAAACTGAATCTTTACCGATAGCAGAAGACCAAAAGCTAACCGAAGGTAGAAATATTATTATCGTTGCCAATAACTTGACGTATTTAGATTTATTTAATGTTGCTTGTTTCAGAGCTCCATCAATGGCTAATAGCCCAATTGAACCAAAAATATTGAAACCAAGAAACAGCCTAGCTTGCTGAGACCCAGCACTTGAACCAAAAAGGTGTGAATGTATTAACTGCTGCATGTTCCGGACTTGAAATTAATGTCACCTGACAAGCGCATGTTCATAATATCACATTAGCATCACCTCCATATTTACCTACATAGATATAGCTAATACTGTATGCCAACAATAAATGATAATGACTCGCGGAAGCTCAATAGAGAATTTTTTAGAGTATTGGGCTAAAAATATAAACCCAAAAGTAAAAACCATAATAGAACTTAAGACTCACCAAACTTCATTAAACATTAACAATCTCAACACAAACAATTTAATTTAATTTTCATCTAGCCAAGCTTGAAACATTAGTCATTCCATAAGTGATACTGCCAATTTTTCTTACCACTTAAATGCTCTGCCAACATTTCACGTATAAGGTTAAAATGGAAGCACCCCTCGCTCTAACCGAGCTTCATCTAACAGATTTCAAGACCAACTTCTCAAAAGGTCACACAAACATTTTGCTAACGGTATTCAAAAACCTAACATAATAAACCACTTACGTTGGACATTAAGAATTATTTAATCCAGTGGTATTTCTAGGCCAGCTAACACCCACAACCTTACAAAGAAGATTTTACCTCTTAACTATTAGCCATTGCGCTTCAATCAATTTTGACTAGTATCAGTCATATAAGTTTGAGCAACCTTTGCAATTATTGAATGCACAAAGAAACCATATCTGGCCAAACAGTAAGTATTGTTAATGAATTAGAAGATTCTTTAAAAGTAAATTTTCTTTGAATCCTCCAGATAGCCGGTTAGTACAACCTAAAAATAGGGCTATTTACTCTAGCCAAAGGCAGTTGATATTGGATTAGTAATGATTAACATAAAAACTCATACCATAATTAATTGAAGTAGTGTTATTCTTGCTAATGACTATGATGTAAAAATTTACTAAAACATACTGCTAACGTTTTAAACATTATTTTATACAAACCAAACTTTTTTGTAACTTTCAACCATTTTATCAACACTAAAATTAGCAACTATTCGCTGTCTTGCTAATTCTTTTCGTTCCCGCCACTTCGTTGAAATATTATGTTCATTAACGGCTGCCTCGATTGCAGCGGCTAATGCCTCAGGGGCTCTCGGGGGAACAATCCACCCAGAATCTCCAACGATTAACTTTGCATCACCGACATCTGTTGTTACGCATGGTGTACCACAGGCCATTGCTTCGGCTAGAACATTTGGAAATGCCTCACTATAAGAACTCAATATATGAATATCTATTGCATTCATAACAGCAGGAATATCAGTCCTTTGCTCTAATAAAATTACATTATTTAACAAATCTAATTGCGTTAACCTATCAAATAACTCTTTATTTTCAGTAGACAAAGACTTACCCACTAATAAACACTTAAACTCGAGATTTTTAGACTTTAAGTGTGACAAAGCCAACAAGAGATTATTATGATCTTTGGCAGGATCATAGCGACCAACCATGCCAAGAACCAGATCACTTTTTTTCAATAAGAACTCAGACCTTATAGCCAACCCTAGGTTAGGATTTTGATTTAATGAATCCAACTCATAACCATTTCCAATTACGATCATCTTATTTTTTTTATACCCTAGAGCTATATGATACTCCGAAGATTTGCTTGCACAAGAAATGACTTTCGTAGGTACAAAATAACTAAGCAAAGCACATATTTTTGCAACATAAACAGTTGCACGATTTGTTAGGCCTTTCTCTAATGAGGTGTGCCTTATATTCCAAAAAACATTTTTTATACCTGCTAATCTTGCAATCACACCACCAATTAAGTCAGCATGATACATCCAAGTTTGGACAACATCAGGCCTTTTCTGCTTAAGTAATTTATAAAGCCTGATAAGTCCTTTTAGAGTCAATTCTCCTTGAGGCATATTTAAACAATTAACGGTAATACCCTTGTCCTTTAGAAGTGGGCCGTATTTCCCTAAATCCATTAACGAAATCACGGAATGCTCATTATCAAGGTCATTACAGCAAAGCCTAAATAAAACGGCTTCGGCACCGCCATTGTTGAGCCCTGTAATCACATGTACTATTTTTTTACTTGTTACTGAATTATTCACTGAACTTCTAGCCATGCTTGAAACATCAATATGCTCCATAATCTTGTTGAGTTATCTATTTTACCTGTAAGATGCTGCTTCCAGGCTTTACGGATTTCTTTAGGGTGAAAGTAGCCTTCATCAATTAAGCGATTCTCAGAAATTAATGTTTCTGCCCAATCTCTAAGTGGCCCTCTCAACCATTCAGCTAAAGGTATAGAAAAACCTTTTTTTGGCCTTTCTATCATTTCACGAGGCACATACTTATATAAAACTTCTCGTAATACCCATTTACCAACACCATCACGCATCTTCATATGCAAAGGCAACTGCCAAGCAAACTCAAATACCCTATGATCCAAAAGAGGAACCCTTGTTTCTAAACTATTTGCCATAGCTGCACGATCTACTTTAACTAATATATCGTCTGTCATATATTGGCCTGCATCCATTGCCATCATCCAGTGTTCAAAGCTGTCAGTTTCAGGCCACTCACTATCAGAAGTAAGAAAAACAGGGGCATCATCAGACTCTTTAACTACTTTTTTTGGGTTAACCCAATGAGACATCATTAACTGATAAAACTCATACTGGTCCTTAGCCGGAAACACAGAAAGTAACTTAGTTAGCTTGCTAGGCAGTGGTAAACCGTCAAATAGTTGATAAGCTAATTTTCTTAACGGAAGTGGGAGTAGTTTCAATTTTTTCGAAATATTCGGGGCAAAATAATAAGGGTTATAACCTCCAAACAACTCATCACCACCATCACCACTTAACGAAACTGTTACATGTTCTTTCGCCATACGACTAACGATAAAAGTTGGAAGTTGTGAGCTATCAGCAAATGGCTCACAATAAATATTTGCAATACTAGGAACCAAGGCCAATGCATCATCTG
>CAWKOX010000005.1:0-3474 GCA_963851095.1 uncultured Gammaproteobacteria bacterium
GTGTGTGCCAGGCATGGCATTTAACTAGTCGGGTGAAAGTCCTGATACCAGGTATTCGCAGAGCCGAAGGTTAGTCGAAGAGCAAGGGCATTGTCGCGAGGCAGGGTCTGGAGGAAGTTCAAGACGAAATCGCGGAACGATGAACAAGAACCCGATCTGAGGTGTGACGTATCCGGGGCCAGTGGGCACGTGACCACCAAGCCCTCCATCTGCAATTGGGATACGTTTTATAAATTGGGCGTTTACGCGAGGAAAGTTAAATGTCTTACCCTGGGAGGTCTGCATTGTGTTGAAGGACCAACTGAAAGTTTAGCAATGAACTTTGATCGCATTGCAGAAGTCAGCAAACGGCATAGTAGGTTAACTCTTTAACTGAAGGCCTGCACAAATCAGGAATATCCCCTAACGAAGAATTTGTTGAAAGCATTTGATAAGCACAACTCACCTCCAAACGAGCTAGCCTTTGGCGTAAAAAAAAATATGTCACTGAATGAACAACACATTGGAAAATTAGGTGCGATGAATTCCAATCAATTATCCTTGTTAATGCAGCAGATATTAGAGAGGAATAATCTACATCGTGCATTAAAACAAGTTCAACGTAATAAAGGTGCACCGGGTGTTGATGGTATGACGGTAGATGATCTACCCGAATATTTAAAACACAACTGGTTGAAGGTTCGTGAGGCTTTATTAAACGGAACCTATAAACCAAAACCTGTGAGACGTGTAGAAATTCCTAAGCCGAATGGTGCGAAGCGAAAGCTGGGCATTCCTACGGTGCTCGATAGATTTATTCAGCAAGCCATTGCGCAAGTGCTGAGTCCTATCTGGGAAGAAAAGTTCCATCCGAATAGTTTTGGTTTTCGTCCGCATAAATCAGCGCACACAGCGATTCGCTACGTGCAGTATTATGCGAGACAAGGCAAAACGACAGTAGTCGATTTAGATCTTCAATCTTTTTTCGATGAAGTAAATCATGACCGCTTAATGTCAAAGCTGAAAAGTAATGGCACCAATGGCGATGTCATGAAGTTGATAAATCGTTATTTGAAGGCGCCTGTTCTTAGCGAACAAGGGCGAATTAAAACAACGAAAGGCGTACCGCAAGGTGGGCCGTTGTCACCACTGCTATCGAATATTGTATTGAACGAAATGGACTGGGAATTACAGTCTCGCGGTTTAAGTTTTGTTCGCTATGCAGACGATTGTCAAATACTGGTAGGCAGTAAAAGGGCTGGTGAACGAATACTGGCAAACCTAACACGCTTTCTTGAAAAGAAGCTTAAGCTCAAAGTGAATCAAGAAAAGAGTGCGGTCGATCATATCTGGAATAGAAGTTTCTTAGGCTTTACTTTACTGCGTAAAGACTCACGAATTAAAGTAAGTGAGAAGGCACAGAAGAGTCTAAAAGTGAAAATTCGAATGATCACCCGTCGTACAAGAGGCCATGCGTTTCTTAGTGTTGTATCAGAGTTAAAGAAAAGCCTGCTTGGCTGGAAAGCGTACTTTGATATCAGCGAAGTACTGAGCCCTCTGAAAGATCTAGACAAATGGATACGACGAAAATTACGGTGTTATTTATTAAAGCAATGGGGTCGGTCTGGTTATAGAAAGCTAAGGCAACTAGGCATAGATCGACGACTCGCTTGGAATACGGCAAAGTCAGCGCACGGGCCTTGGCGATTAAGTCATAGCCCAGCACTGTACAAAGCGCTTCCAAATAGATACTTTAGAGGCTTGGGGCTGCCGGAATTGGCGGCAAGGAAATGAATTGAGATTTGAACCGCCTTGGTACGTGATCCGTATGCCGGGTGGTGTGGGAGGAGGGGCGTTGTGAAGCGCCTCCCTATCCCGATTATGAGTAATTTGGTGAAAAGTATACTTGATAGTGAAATGTTAAGATGGCTGCCCGCTATCACTTTTGTGTTTGTAGGGATTTTGCACTCTATAATCCTTGAGCCGCATCAAAGTGAGATATCACTTATATCTCAAATGATGAGCGGGTTGGTTTTTATTTTTGCATCAATATTAACTGCTGTAGCTTTTAGAAAAATTAAGACTTTGTTAGGTAAAACTCTGTCTTTAATTCTAATAGCGATGTACTTTTTTATGCTGATAAAGATTACATTGATAAGCTGATGGTAAAATCTCATAACAAAAAGTTGGTGGTTCAGCCCCTCTGGGGCTTGGACGCTTTCAGCGCCCCACAAAGAACAAGTAGGACATATATAGACGCTTTCCCGGTGTCAAGACATTAGTCAGCCTTGATGCCTAAATTGCACTAGCTAAATTCTTTTTCTTGTTCATCATCTTAAGTTATTAGTGAGAACGGTAGTGCTGACATATATTCGGCTTCTGATCGATCAGTAATAAAAAAACATTACTCTCGGAGCCCTGATGAGATCCGCACCTGACGTCCTATAACACCCACTCGATTTAACTTTCGTTAATCTTGTCCAAGTTCAGGCTTATGACAGGTACGGAAAACCCGTTTATTTCATCACTGATTGACTATCCGCTGATGAGATATTTCTATTGTTTGTATTACATAAGTATCAACTTAATTTTCATTTTATTCATTTTTGATCAAATACTAAATTGCTTTGAAGGTTTCCTGTCTATGAAGCATGCCCCAAATAATACGCGCCAATTTGTGAGCAACGGCAACAGTTCCTTTTTGAACCCCACGGCGTTGAATAATACTTTCAATCCAGCCGCCAAACTGTGTGTCAGGATTTTTTTGGCCCCAGCGAACAGTGTGCCTTGCCGCCTGAACAAGTTGTTTTCTAACATAGTTATCACCACGCTTTGTGATTCCGACAAGCACTGATTTGTGACCGCTAGATATTTGCCTTGGTGTTAATCCAGTCCATACAGCGAGTTCTCTGGCACTGGAAAAGCTAGATCCATTGCCTACACCGCTGATAATTGCAGTCGCTATATGTGGTCCAATTCCTGGAATAGACATCAATAATGCACAGTAGGTATTTTTATCAGCGATACTCTTTATTTTTTCATCTATTGCTTTGATTCTATTTTTCAGTGCGCCGTACTCGAGCCAAACCTTATGAATCTCTTCCATTACTCGCTTAGGTATATCTTCTTGTTCCATAACATCAAGCATGCCTGCCTCAAAAGCTTTAACTCCAATAGTAAATGCAAAACCATAATCAGATAATAATCCGCGCATCTGATTAGATAATGAAATCCTGTTATCAACATAACGTTGTCGGATTCGATGCAGGGTTTGAATTTCCTGCTGTTCGATAGACTTAACAGGTACAAATTTCATTCGAGGGCGAAGCGATGCCTCAGCAATTGCCAATGCATCATTATGATCATTTTTATTTCCACGAACAAAAGGTGTGACATGCTGAGCGGGAATCAGCTTTACTTCATGACCAGCCTTCAGAAAATATCGGCCCCAATATTGTGATGAGTAACAAGCCTCCATCACAATCGTTGTAGGTG
>CAWKOX010000006.1:0-233962 GCA_963851095.1 uncultured Gammaproteobacteria bacterium
ATTCGTGTGAGCACTTAGCCATGATTGGCTGAGAATATCGTTTAAGGAGGTGATCCAGCCCCAGGTTCCCCTAGGGCTACCTTGTTACGACTTCACCCCAGTCATGAATCACTCCGTGGGAAACGCCCCCCCGAAGGTTAAGCTATCTACTTCTGGAGCAACCCACTCCCATGGTGTGACGGGCGGTGTGTACAAGGCCCGGGAACGTATTCACCGTGACATTCTGATTCACGATTACTAGCGATTCCGACTTCATGGAGTCGAGTTGCAGACTCCAATCCGGACTACGACATGCTTTATGGGATTAGCTCCACCTCGCGGCTTGGCAACCCTTTGTACATGCCATTGTAGCACGTGTGTAGCCCTACTCGTAAGGGCCATGATGACTTGACGTCGTCCCCGCCTTCCTCCGGTTTGTCACCGGCAGTCTCCTTAGAGTCCCCAACTAAATGATGGTAACTAAGGACAAGGGTTGCGCTCGTTACGGGACTTAACCCAACATTTCACAACACGAGCTGACGACAGCCATGCAGCACCTGTCTCAGTGTTCCCGAAGGCACCAAGCTATCTCTAGCAAGTTCACTGGATGTCAAGAGTAGGTAAGGTTCTTCGCGTTGCTTCGAATTAAACCACATGCTCCACCGCTTGTGCGGGCCCCCGTCAATTCATTTGAGTTTTAATCTTGCGACCGTACTCCCCAGGCGGTCTACTTATCGCGTTAGCTGCGCCACTAAGAGATCAAGTCTCCCAACGGCTAGTAGACATCGTTTACGGCGTGGACTACCGGGGTATCTAATCCCGTTTGCTCCCCACGCTTTCGCACCTCAGTGTCAGTATCGAGCCAGTCAGTCGCCTTCGCCACTGGTGTTCCTTCCCATCTCTACGCATTTCACCGCTACACAGGAAATTCCACTAACCTCTCTCGTACTCTAGTGAGTCAGTTTTGAATGCAGTTCCAAGGTTGAGCCCTGGGCTTTCACATCCAACTTAACAAACCACCTACGCGCGCTTTACGCCCAGTAATTCCGATTAACGCTTGCACCTTTAGTATTACCGCGGCTGCTGGCACTAAATTAGCCGGTGCTTCTTCTGCGAGTAACGTCACAGCCAGCAATTATTAGCTACTGACCTTTCCTCCTCGCTGAAAGTGCTTTACAACCCGAAGGCCTTCTTCACACACGCGGCATGGCTGCATCAGGCTTTCGCCCATTGTGCAATATTCCCCACTGCTGCCTCCCGTAGGAGTCTGGGCCGTGTCTCAGTCCCAGTGTGGCTGATCATCCTCTCAGACCAGCTAGAGATCGTCGCCTTGGTAGGCCTTTACCCCACCAACTAGCTAATCTCACTCAGGCTCATCGAATAGCGCAAGGCCCGAAGGTCCCCTGCTTTCCCCCGTAGGATATATGCGGTATTAATCATCGTTTCCAATGGCTATCCCCCACTACTCGGTAGATTCCTAAGCATTACTCACCCGTCCGCCGCTCGACGCCTAGTAGCAAGCTACTTTCGTTTCCGCTCGACTTGCATGTGTTAAGCCTGCCGCCAGCGTTCAATCTGAGCCATGATCAAACTCTTCAGTTTAAAATCTTACTCAAAATAAAAACTAACTTTTATACTCACCTAATTAAAGTAGAGTTCGTGAGTTCTTATCTTGTTTTATGCTTTGATGTTATTAGCAGACCCTAATAAAAGAGAAGGCTGAATAACTGTCTCGGCTCAATCAAGGTAAGCACCCACACGAATTATCTGAATATGTTTTTAAAGAACGTTTCCGACTTCAGCTAACCAACTAGGCTTTGCTCGAAGTGGGCGCACATTATATATTGTGCGATCTTGAAGTCAAGGATTATTTTCATTTAACTTTCAGAGAAAGTAGAAGAAAAACAACATCTTATCTTCAGTGCTTAAAGTGACTTAAGAAGTCTCTTTAAGCAGGCTGCGTATCTTAATGATCCCAGCCAGAGAGTCAAGCGTTTATTTCCAGAAGATTTTCAAAAAATCCTTTAAAAACAAGACCTTATCTCAACTCAATCATAACTTCCCGAAGGCCGTTCTGTCTGAGCAGGCGGCGAATAATACGCTTATCCACAGCCCCGTCAACTGCTTTCTGTAAATAAACGACAAAAGAATGAAATGAATTTAACTTAGTCAGGCACAAATAACAGCTCTTCAGGGATTTCCATATCTTCACGCATTTCTAGGCGAATGGTAACCCTTCTATTTGTTGCTCGACCTCTAGCGGTATTGTTCGATGCGATCGGATATCTTTGTCCATGAAACCTCAGGGTAATCATATCTGGATTAATCCCCTTCTTAATTAAATAGCGCTCAACCGACTCCGCTCTTCTTTTAGACAGTTGTCGGTTATCGTATCTGCGCCCTCTATTATCCGAGTGCCCGTCTATATATAGAGCAAAGACTCTGGGGTCACGCCCCATGTAAAAGATTATACGATCTAATAGCTCCCCATCTTCCTGACTTATTCCTTCCTTACCATTACCGAAATATATTTTATTCCGTGATACCTGTGAGAAATTCACTGGCAGAAGTTGATCGGTGCACTTTAAATAGTTGTAGTAATAGTCTTTAAAATGAACCGCTGACAAATGGATTTTGATATATTTAGATTCATCATAGTAGGTTCGTCTTGTAACAACGGGCTGCTTCCCTTCTAAAAGAGCATGTAGAAATTGATTACTGCGCTCTGAGTCCAATTCTAGGTTAGGTTTATCATCAACCAAATCAGCAAACCCCAGATGTTCTGATTTTTTACTGGGATGCCAAGGCGCAGGAGTAATTGAAATACCCGCTCTACCTGTCTTCATTAGATTTTTACGAGTTTCCAACTGAAATACGATATCTTCACCTGCCTCATGGTAAAATACGGCAGTGCCATACTCGGGTAGAGTTTGTTCAAATCGACATTCGAAAATAGAGCCTGAGATTTTCCAATCAGTATTCTCAATTCCACTACCGTATTGCAGCGCCATTGACTCCAATGAAATAGACAACAGCCCAAGTAAGACAAAGAAAATTGCTACTAACCGAGCTAAAAGAGAACAGAACACATCATTACGCATAATAAATAAGCATCTCAATTGATCACTAGAATACTAAAACCTAATAGGTTATCGGCCAAAACTTCATTAAGTTAAGGTAGTTGAGGTACAATACCCCGCATATATTTACAGTTTAGCTAAGGTTTTATACATGACACAGCAACTCACCATCACACGTCCTGATGATTGGCACTTACACCTACGCGATGGTGAAGCTTTAAAATACACCGTACCTGCAACGGCTGCCTATATGGGGCGCGCGATTATTATGCCGAACCTGCAACCTCCCATCATGTATGCTCGCCAAGCATTAGAGTATCGTCAGCGTATTTTGGATCAACGTCCTGAAGGCAGCCAGTTTGAACCTTTAATGGTGCTTTACCTTACTGACCGCACCACGCCTGATATGATTCACGCGGCTAAATTAAGCTCAAACATTGTTGCTGCTAAACTTTACCCTGCAGGCGCAACCACTAATTCTGACTCAGGCGTGACCGATCTAGAGAAGCTTGACCCAGTATTAGAAGCGTTAGCTGAAAACGAAATGCCACTGTTGATTCATGGTGAAGTGACACATGACGACATTGATGTTTTTGACCGCGAAAAACGTTTCATTGATGAAGTGATGAAGCCTACCCTAGCCCGCCATCCAAATCTTAGAGTTGTTTTCGAACACATAACAACTAAAGATGCGGCCGAGTTTGTTGAACAAGCGGGCCCGAATGTCGCCGCAACTATTACTGTACAACACCTCGCCTACAATCGTAATCACATGCTAGTCGGCGGTATTAAACCTCACTTCTATTGCTTACCTATTTTAAAACGCAATATTCACCAACAAAAATTGCAGGAAGTTGCTATTAGTGGCAACCCTAAATTCTTCTTGGGAACCGACTCAGCGCCTCATGCAAAGGGCGCTAAAGAATCTGCTTGTGGTTGTGCGGGCTGCTTCAGCGCTTTTGCTGCGATTGAACTGTACGCTGAAATTTTTGAAGACTTAGGTGCCTTAGACAAGTTAGAAGGTTTCGCGAGTCACTTTGGTGCAGATTTCTATAACTTACCTAGAAATACCGATACTATTACTTTAAATAAAAAAGACTGGACCGTACCAAGCGAAATGGCATTCGCGAGTGATGTAATCGTTCCACTTAAAGCTGGCGAAGTAATTCGCTGGCAAGTTGCTAAATAACATAAGATTTAAATAGTCAATCGTGCGAACAATCGCTTAAGGAATTACTCAGTGGCTGAGAAAAAAGAAAAAACACTAATGGCACAACGCTTCCGCGGATTTTTACCTGTGGTCGTCGACGTTGAAACCGGTGGCTTTAACTGCAAGACCGATGCTTTATTAGAAATAGCCATGGTTACACTTCGCATGGACGAGAGCGGTTGGCTTTATCCACACGAAGCCATCGATGCCAATGTAATTCCTTTTGAAGGTGCCAACCTTGAAAAAGAAGCCTTAGACTTTACTGGCATTGATCCTTTTGACCCTTCTCGTGAAGCCATAGGCGAAGAAGAAGCAATGACTAAAATGCTTCAGTTTGTACGTAAAGAAGTAAAATCCACAGGTTGTAACCGTGCGATTTTAGTAGGTCATAATGCACACTTCGATCACGGTTTCTTAAAAGAAGCGATTGAGCGCACCGAAATAAAACGCGACCCATTTCACCCCTTCTCAAGCTTCGACACCGCCAGTTTAAGTGCATTGTCACTTGGGCATACAGTATTGGCTAAGTCTTGCATGCTTGCAGACATTGATTTTGATAACAAAGAAGCACACTCAGCAGCCTACGATACTTGGAAAACAGCAGAATTATTTTGCTACATTGTAAATCGCTGGAAAGAACTTGGCGGCTGGCCGCTTAAAGAAATTTCCGACGGTCCAGAAGAAAGTTTCGCCGACATGTTCAAATGATTTGATTGAATGCGAACAGTTTAGCGCAATTGAACTGAGCACCGATCAAGTTCAATAAAATTAAAGCAGCTCGATAACCTCGAGCTGCTTTTTTTTGTGACCAAGCTCAAGCACAATTTCGTCTCCTAGATAACCGCCCAATAATTTTTCGGCTAAAGGCGCTTTTGCCGTTATTGTTCGCACCTCAATGTCATTTAGGCTATCACGATGCAAACTATCACAATTAAGACCAAGTACATTCAAACTTAACACCTGGCCACCTGCAACGGGAAGCAGCCAAAACCATTGTGACGAAGCCGCTAGAGAATCGTCTTCTAACTCCTGTATACAAACCAAAGCTCCAACCGTAATTCGACTTTTCTCACTGTAATCTAAAAACTCAAAATGATTTAACAACATGATCTGACGCTGAAGATCGGCAATTCGTTCAGACTGCCCATGTGCTAAATACGCTGCTTCTAACGCCAACGTATCGTATTGATTTTCGGGCTTACTCTGCTCATGCGAAGCCAAGGCGTGCGCTTCATTTACTGCATTAAGCGTCGCATCAATTTCTTGCTGCAGATGTGTAATAAGCTGAGTTAATAAATCTTTTTTATTCACAATGGGTTTATTCAAGAGAGAGGTTTTCCGCTATATTGACGGCATTAAAGAACTGATTATAGATTAGGACGATATTCATGAGCTATGTTTTTTGCCAAACGGTCAAAATAGATCAACTGGAGGCTATCAAAGTAGAGCATCCATTATTCAGTGCCACTCTATTATTACAAGGTGCTCAACTGATTGAATTTACGCCCAACAGCCGTCCTAACGATGACAAACACCAGAAGAATTTACTCTGGCTCAGCGATAGCGTTGAATACAAGCAAGGTAAGCCATTACGCGGAGGAATTCCAATTTGCTGGCCTTGGTTTGGGAACCTAGATAAAAATCCAAACGTTGTTCAAAATCAGGTTAAGTCAGAAGCTCCAGCTGGTGCTCATGGTTTCGTACGTTCAATCCCTTGGCAAATACATTCTATTATAGAAAATTGTGAATGCATTGAGATCATACTAGAACTGACCGATACTCCAGAAAGTAAAAAGTTATGGCCCTACGAGTTTAACTTAAAAGCACGCTTTGTCTTCTCGAAAACCCTCAAGCTTGAACTGATTACTACCAATACGGGAACAGAAAGCTTTGCTATAAGCCAAGCACTTCACACTTATCTGCCAACAAGCGACATAACTAAAACCTATATCCATAATGCGCACTCAAGTCTTTATATCGATGCTCTAGACAACTGGAAAGAAAAGAAACAGGTAGGCAGAATTGGTTTTAATGAAGAGACCGATCGTTTGTATTTTTTTACTAAAAACGACAAGGAAAATTCTGAATATCAATTACGAGTAGAGTCGCCAAACCTACAATTTATCTTAAATAATTTTAATAGCCAAAGCGCCGTTATTTGGAATCCTTGGATTGATAAAAGTAAGCGGTTAAGCCAGTTCAGTCCAGACTGATTTTAACAAGATGTATTGCATCGAAACAGCAAACGTTATGTCAGATCACAAAATTGTAGAACCCAAACAACAGCAACGCTTAAGCTTCGAACTTAGCGAGCTTTAATTAAGTGCAGCTTCATTAAGTACAGCTTCATTTAGGGCGCTTTAGCTAAGCGCCCTGTTTAATATTACGAGAACTAGAGTAGCTTAGCGCATACACTTTTCTGGCTGACTAAAAACCTGACTGTCTAAAAACCTGACTGTCTAAAAACTAAGTTAGTAACGTTGAAGAAACCAACGTATTGGAGCAAGTCTGCGCTACATCAACAATCAAACGGCGTAACCATTTATGCGCTTGATGATGCTGAACCAATGGCGACCAAGCCATTTTCAACTCAAAAGGAGGCACATCAAAAGGCGTTTCCTTAACATGTAAGCCTGACGATTCAGCCTGCATTTCAGCCACTTTTCTGGGTAATGTTGCGACCAAATCATTATTCAAAGCTAACAAAGCTGGCATTTGATAGTGACGGGTAAATACAGAGATTTGTCGCTTATGACCTAGCTTACTTAACGCATTATCAACCCAACCTAAACGAATGATTTTTTCCGGGTCAATCCCTACTCCAGCACCCATACCTGTTTTACTCACCCAAATGTGCATACTATCGAGATACGCTTCTAAATCGAATAAACCAACATGTGGATGATCAGGATTTACCAAACAAACAAAGTCATCTTCCCATAGGGTCATTTGGTGGAACGACTGCGGCATTTCGTCAAAACGGTTAATAGCCATATCAACCCTACCCGCTTCGACATCTTTAAAGGTTACGTCTGAAGGCGTTAAAACATCCAAGATCACACTTGGCGCTTCTTCACGCAGACGCTTCACCAACTCAGGGATCAGAGTCGACTCAGCATAATCACTGACCATTATGCGAAATACGCGATGGCTAGAACTGGCATCAAACTCACCTTGAGTTTGCAATGCAGCTTCTAATTCATTTAAGGCTTTTCGAATGAGTGGCTGTAATTCGAGCGCACGCTCGGTCGGCGTCATACCTTCACTGGTACGAACTAATAGAGGATCATTAAACAAGTCGCGTAAGCGTTTTAGACCGTTACTCATGGCAGGTTGAGTAATACCAAGTTGCTGGGCCGCTTTAGTAACACTTCCTTCACGCAAAAGAACATCTAGGTAAACCATT
Source organism: uncultured Gammaproteobacteria bacterium (assembly GCA_963851095.1). Lineage (GTDB taxonomy): Bacteria > Pseudomonadota > Gammaproteobacteria > Pseudomonadales > Oceanobacteraceae > Oleispira. The sequence continues at coordinate 7,676 of CAWKOX010000006.1, forward strand.
AAATTAAGGTCAACGCGATCAATATTCATATAAGTCCTGCAAGTGAAAACATTTATTTGATGAATGCAGTTAGTTTAACCTATACCTTCAAGAAATAGTAATCCAAAAACAAAAAAGCCCAATCCCTTTGATAGAGGGATTGGGCTATTTAGAAAAGTATGTCGCTTAGAATTTGTACTTCATACCAAAATTCACAGATTGTGGTTTACCTGGACGATACCCATAAGGCTGCGAGGCAACTACATACTCATTAGCTAAAACGTTATCTACTGTGGAATATAGCTGAAGCGCAGGTATAACTTGATAACTTGCTGAAATATCGACAACGACATACGCGTCAATAATTTCATTTTCTGCAATAGTTCCTTGCCCTGGAGTATCCCGCATTTCACTCTGATATAATGCCGAAAGATTGGCCTTCCATGCATTTTTCTGCAATCCAACTTGAAAATTTAAGCGATGATTAGGCACATAAGCAAGCTCATCTCCCGATACGACATCTTGACCTGCGTTGCCAAATGCACCATTACCATCAGTAAAGTTAGTTGCAAACTCAGCCTGAGTATAGGTATAACTGATACTCGCTGGAAAAACATATCCGGAAATTTCAGGAGACAGCTGCCACCCAGCCTCAAGCCCATAAACCAATGCGCTTCCCGCATTAGTTTGACTATCAAGAGCCTGACCACTACAACCATTACTAAAACTACAGGTACTGGTTAACTGGCTGTAATCATTTAAGAAACCAATAACTTCACCGCGGCCATATTGTGTAGAAGGTGCATCAAGACGCAAGCCTAGCTCATAATTAATACTTTGCTCTGGTTTAACGTTACCCTCTTGACCTGGCGGGGTCGCAGAGTAACCCTGATGTACACCAGCCAAAAAGCCGATATTTTGATTCAACTGCGAATAAATCCCTACACCTGGCAATAATACTGACTCATCAGACTCCTTCTTTTCAACAAAACTGCCGTCTAAATTATCATAGGTTGTTTCACTCCCACGAATTTGCTCACTTCTTAAACCAAGCGTAACGGTCGTTTCATCAAGCTTAATCTCATCTTTGACGTAGACAGCCAACGCCTGGGCGCTGCCTTTATTCCGTGAAATTGTATATAAATTCCCTTGTGCAACGTGATCACCATTGCGCATATCATATAATTGCTCAGTATGATGACGAATGATTTGATCCTGGTGGTAACGCAATCCAACCTCCAAAGAATGCTCAAACGACCCCAGCGTCAACAAATAATTTCCGCGAGTTTGAATACCTTGAGAGATGTATTCACGACCGTTATTGCCAATTTTAATCTGCTCAGCTGAAGTGCTTGAATCTCGCTCTCCAGTCAATACCTTATAAAAATCGGGGTTATTACCATCGTTAGGATTCTTTAATACATCCTGAATACTGGTTGTATTCGTATTAAAACCGTTGACCTTAAACCAGTCTCTATTGTATGTATTTCTATACACATCAGAGTGAAGTACAAAGCCATTAGAAAATTCCAAGGTATGGCTCAACTGAATTTGGCCATGATTCCATTTCATGTTGTCGAGCTTAGTTGCTGCATAACGACGATTATACTTCTTATCCAAATCATCGCGAGTCAGGCCTAAATACGTTTCATCAGACTGCTCATCGGCATAACCTAATTTTAATTGAAATAAATGACTAACCTCACCGTTTAGCTGCCAACTGGTTTTTAAACTGGCATCATTACGCTCAAAACCCGTTTCCTTATCGGCATTATCGATTTCTTTAAACCCATCTGTAGAAACATTCAACCCTTCTATCACATAACCAAAATCACCTACTTGCTGGCCATAATAAGCGTTATAACGTTGGAAGTTATATTGCCCATATTGAACATCCAGCTCGCCCTCAGCTTCATAAGGGATTGATCGACTAACAAGATTAATGGCTCCGCCAATCGTGGCAGGTCCATATTGTGTTGTTGCTGGACCTTTGAATACTTCAACCGCACTCATTCTAGATACATTAGGAAAATAATACGCAGCTGGTGCAGAATAAGGAGCGGGGCCAGAGAGCACACCATCTTCCATTAATGTTACTTTCTTACTGCGTTCAGGAGACGTGCCACGCAAGCCAATATTAGGTCGCAGCCCATAGCCATCTTCCTCTTGCAGATTCACACCAGGTACCGAATTTAATACGCGATGAATATCGGTATATTCAAAGGTACTAAGTGCTTCTTCATCTATGAGGGTTGCCGAGCCAGGTAGAGTACGAATATCGCTCTCCCCCCCGTAATATAGACCGCATCAAGCTCTAGTTGATTCGTTTCATTATCAACTGATACCGCGTTAGCTGAGAATGAAACTACCAAACTAAATGTAATAGAAACTATCTTAAACACTGTCTAACTCCATGAGTTAACATTAGATTTGAAAGGCCGTTATTAAAACATAAATGAGACTCAATATTAATCGCTAATAAGATACAATAACATGACCTGAGTAGTGCCTCCGGCAACAAACCAGCGTAAAATATAGACTATGATCGATTATTCAATACTGATTTCGCCAATTAAGTGGCTACTGGACGCACAAAGCCGAACCTTTATTTTATACTGGCTCAGCTCATTGCTAATCGTCGCAATATGGGCATCATTCTCTTGGCAAGAACGCGCGTCGTTTTTAAGCCCATTAAAGGAGAAATCCTATTGGTGGAATACTTCAACACGCCAAGATTATCTTCTCATCGCCTTCAATAGCTTGCTATTTACTGTCGCAGGTTTTACCTGGTTGGTTTTCAGTATTAGTATCGCCAACTCTAGTTTTAATTTTATGGATTACTTCTTAGAGCCTAGAATACTTGCTGATTTATCGCCTACGTTATTATTCTCTGCTTTTACTGTAACCCTAGTATTGACTGACGACCTGAGCCGCTATGGCCTTCATCGCTTATTACACTATCGTGTATTTTGGCGTATTCATCAGTTACACCACAGTGCGACGACCTTAACGCCTATTAGTTACCTTCGTATTCACCCTATTGAAAAGTTTTTATATCAAGTACGCTCAGCTATTATTTACGGCACCTGCAGCGGAATATTTTTCTTTCTCGCTGGGGAACACCCTCAGTCATGGCTGATCTTTGGAATTGCTGGTGCTAGCTTGCTATTTAATCTCTTTGGAGCAAATCTTCGCCACAGTATGATCCCAATTAGTTATGGCCGCTTAGAGAAACTATTTATCAGCCCATTGCAGCATCAGTTACATCATAGCAACCGTTACTCTCAAAAGAATTACGGCTCCATTTTCTCTATTTGGGACCAAATATTTAAATCATGGGCCTCTAGTGATAAACCAGAACCGCTTCCAAAAACAGAAAAACCTCTTCTTGATCAACTTTTATTAAAGAAACTGGACTAATTCAACTATGAAGCGCCGTCATTTTTTATACACATCCTCTATAGCCTGCTTAGTACCTATTACAGCAGGCTTAATAGGCTGTACTCAGGCATCAAACAAGTCGTTGGACCCAAATAGAGAAGTTATAGTTGGAGGTTATAGCGAAACGGATGATCAAGGGAGTAGACTGGATGCTCATGGTGTCATTATTATTCAGCCAAATGGTTCTACAGGTTTTGATATTATCAGTGATTTCCCCGTTCCTTATGAAGTGCATCTAGCGACGTTATTCCCAGACAAAAAACATGTACTTGTTTGCTCTCGAAAACCAGAAGCCAGTTTATTAAAATATTCAATTAACGGTGAACTTCAAGCGGAGCTGCCTTCTCTCAACAACCAGCATTTTGAAGGTCATGGTATTTTCTCCATTGATGAAAAATATATCTATGTAACTGCCTCTGACTATCACTTAAAACAAGGCCGTTTACTGAAATTAAATAGCCAAGACTTGTCATTAGAGAAAGACTATTTCTCAGGAGGCGTTGGCCCTCATGAACTTGTTTGGCAATCTGATGTTCAAATCGCTATTGCTAATACCGGAGTTTTGACGCATCCCGATACAGAGCGAAAGGCATTAAACCTAGCTGACATGACATCCAATATCTCTTTATTTAATAGTGAAACAGAGTCTATCGATCATCAATGGCATGTTCCGCTCCAAGGCTTAAGCGCAAGACATTTAGATCGCATGGAAGATGGAAGCTTAGTAATCGGCTGCCAATATCAGAAAAAAGATCAGCGTCCTGCCTGCATTGCATTTGCCGATATGAATAATGGATTAGTCTTTGCTGAAGAAAAAAATGATTTTTTTTATTGGAATATGAAAGGTTATACCGCAAGTATAAAGGCTGTTCCCAATAGTAATAACGCCATTATTACAAACCCACAAGGTCACCTATTAACACAATGGCAAATGACTAAAAGTACGCTATTGGGCAGTGAATTAATTGATAAAACAAAGATAGAATATAATAAAGGTCTTAAAATAAGCTTAAATGGGGATAGTGCGTGGTTATCAATCGGTGCGGGGAAGTTACAACACTTAAACTTAATTAACCCAACTGCCAACAATAGCGTGAGCAGCCAGATTAAAAGCAATATCTGGTGGGGAAACCACCTAGGTAGCTAGACTAGTTTTACCTAGCTACCTTTCTAATTACTTTCTTAGTGTCTTCCCTAAATTACTGAACTGAATGCGACTAGTCATTATCACCTTCTGCATCTTTAGGTGTACTGAATCCTAAAGTGAGAACGAAACGACTTTTTAAATCATCAGTGAACGCTTTAACTTTATTATCTAAAGAACATAGCGTCTCTAAATCAGTTGCCGTTGCGGCTACCGTCCCTGCATCGGCATTAATACAGTTACTCACATCGTCTGCTCCAGCAGCCGTTAGAATGTCACGATAGCTCTGAGAGATCTCTTCTGAATGAGAAGTTACTTCATTCAAACGAGCGATCATATCAGTAGCAAGATCAGCCTGCCCTGCTGCAATTAAGTAATCTTTAATACCTGCTTCACCATTCGTTCCATCCATCAGCGCCAATGCCCCGACAAGGTTATTATCAACAGCGTCTTTATTTATATCGGCATATAGGAACTCAAGATTATTTACTTTGAAAGTATCACTGCCTGACTTAGGTAAAAGCTCTGTTAACTTGGCATCTTTAGTTTTTTTATCAATATAAAACAAAGCATCCGATACTAAATTAGTCGCTTCTTGCATGCTTGTCGCATCATTAGCCAATTCATAACCTGCATAGCTTTGAACTAAACGTTCAGCTCTGGAGGTTAAGTCTGAACTCACTTTTTCAGCATAGCTGCAGCGATCCTGACGTTTTTCAACATCAGATTTATTATCCCAGTTGCTTAAAGCTGTGGTTGTATTGCTTTGAGCGCAGCTGATTCCCATGTTTTCATTAAAAATCAGATACTCCATAGCATCAAGGCCTCGTCGAGCAGGCGTGACACCATCGTTAATGTCATAACTTGCAACTAAGGAGAATACGACTTCCTCATCAACTTTACAGCTATCATTAAGAGGCCAACTGTAAAATTCATCCCGCTCTGTCAACAGTGGACCAAATTGCATGATTTCAAGTTGCTGCCAAGTCGTCATCGCTTTTTTCCAGTCATCTCTAGCCGCTGTAAGCTTTATAGCTTCATCTGACTCATCAATGCTTGCACAGTACTCGGCAGTGCTGGTTTTAAGTGTTTGCGCTTCCATTGAAAAATCTGAAACGAGGGGTTCAACAGTATACTCAACAATTCCGCCCAGCATATCACTGCAATTAAATGTTGCAGAGTTCAACTCAGAGCAGCTATCAACATGACTCCCAACCGAAGAAGATGACGATGAGGGACTGCATCCCACCAATGCTGCTAGTGACAAACCCGTAATAGTAGAAAAGATTATGTTCTTCATTTGATATTTCCAGAAAAGATTAAGCCAAGTATACCAAAAATAAAAAAGGCTACTTAACAGTAGCCCTTTTTATTTCAATGTTTACATAACTTTATAGTTGATAGCCTTATCTAGCACTTACCAGTTGGCTACGTTATTAGCATCAAAAGAATAAGCGGTTTTTAAAACTGTACGTGCTTCTTGCAACTTGGCAACGTAAACATCAACAGCAGCTTGATCAGCACCTAATAACACAGGCGCTTCTCCAAACTTAGCATGCACAGATTTAAGATCAGTCATTGAGATTACTGGCACCTGACTGAACTGTATGCCCAGAGCAAAACCTTTCATTTCAGACCAATGCTTAGCTAAGTCCTTCTTATTAAAATCAGCTGTACCATAATCTCCATAATCAGCAATCACATCGTTGATGTAATGCACCACTGTCGCCGCTACTGCTTTTTCCCAGTTCTCTAAAGCTACTTTCGATATTTGAACTAGCTCTGCTTGATAACCTTCGCCTAACTCTGGGTCAGTACCGAAGTTATCTTGAATCAAAGCACGACCAGAAATGAAGGCATCCATAGCACCTTTACTGAAGTCTGTTGCGACTGTCGCACCAGCATCACGCTTGGCTGCGTTCACAGAATGTCCAAAGCTGTATTCAGAATAAAGATCAATTGAACCATCTAAGTTCGTATCGTTATCTTGCTGGCTTTTATTCTGGGCATCGCTGTACAAGTTATAATCATGTGCCGCACCAAAATATCCGAAACCTTCATCCCACTGATGTTCTAGAGAAGTATAAGACTTGCCCGCTTTATCTTCTTCAGAGTTCTGCTTAATCAAGCCTTTATCGGCTTTTAAGTAATCTTCAGCAGCTTGTGAATACGTTACCGCACCCAGTAAGAATTTCTGTACTAATTGTTGAAGGTCTAAGCCTTCTTCTGTTACATAATCCGTTTCTGAGTCATTATCGCCAGCACGCTCGGCTAAAATATCGAACCATTGTTGGATTAGAAGATCAGGAGCCGAATTTACACCTTCGCCTTTAACCGCATCGTCACCTATTGTAGCTATATCCCAACCAATAAATTCGCCTGCAGATAATAAGTTATCCTGACCTGCCATTTTTCCTTTTAAGTTTTTATCACCCGAAACGTCAGAATAATCAACTTGCTTTAATACAGCACCTTCTGTTGTTAGAGAAATACCCACTGGCGTTGCTTCTAGTCCGTCAGTATAAACGTTCGTACTGATCAAGTTACCTGTAGTATCCGTGGTGCCTTTAACATAAATAGCATTTAGCATATCCAAAGCAGTCTCTTTATCAGCAGCGCCTTGGAATTCATCTGATGAAATCAGTTTTTTAACTTCACTAATCAGTGCATGACGGGTTGCTTGGCCTGAGTGAGATACTGAACTATCACCCGAAATCAATTTACTCGGGAAGTCATAGGTATTTAATGCCGTTGGCTCATTATTGTCATCTTTATTGCTACTGCTACTTCCACCGCAAGCAGCAAGCATGATCGCAGCCGAAAGAACCGTAAGACCTTTTATTAATTTCATAACACATCCTTAACTATCAAAATTTGTACTTGCCCGTGAAGATCGAGCTTTAAAAGATGGCAGAATACTAACAAAAAAACCTCCAAATGCAATATATAATAATAACCAGTATCATTTAGATTCATAGATAACTGCCATGAATCAAGATTTTACATCATATATTTATGCTCTAAATTTATGTTACATCTGCATCGTTGTTGCAAACACAAAAAAACCAGCGCTGATTTTCATCAGGGCTGGTTTTTAAGTATGCAATCAATAATAAAAGACTAGTCTAGGACTAGCCAATCATATTACTCAGCAGGAGCGGCTTCATCTAACAAGGCTTTCAATTCGCCTTTACCGTGCATCTCAGTGATGATGTCACAGCCGCCTACTAGCTCGCCTTTTACCCAAAGCTGTGGGAAAGTTGGCCAGTTAGCGTATTTAGGCAAGTTAGCGCGAATGTCTGGGTTAGATAAGATATCCACATAAGCGAATTTCTGACCGCATTCCATAACATTTTGAACGGTCTGAGCAGAGAAACCACACTGCGGGGCATTTGGAGAGCCTTTCATGTACAACAAGATATCGTTGCTTTCGATTTGCTCTTTGATGGAGTCCATAATATCCATAATGCTACCTCACTCTTCTTTCTATAAAATTGGTTAAGATAAAACGTGTGTCTATCTAAAATTCTCTATTGGCGCGAATTCTACTGAGTTTCCGACTGTTTTACTAGGTTAATAGCCCTTATGGCATAAGCTATTGATCTTTATCAGTATCTAGAGCGTCACTCGCCTCTGCACCCAAATGATCACCATAGCCGCCACCACCGGGTGAATGGATACAAAAAACATCGCCTCTGTTCATCTGTATATCGGTGCAGCCTTGCAAAAATTCAAGCCTAGGGACGGGATTTCCGGCAGAGTCAAAGGTAAAACGCTGCACAAAATTCATCCCCACTTTACCCGCGCCGCCACCGGCCATACCGAAAGTTGGTACTTGGCGATGGCCTGAAATAATGGTCGCACTCATCGGTTTTAAAAAGCGGATATGACGCTCAATACCATCACCGCCGTTAAATTTACCCAGCCCACCCGAAGCCGGACGAAGTGCAAAGTGCTCTAACATCACCGGAAAGCGCTGCTCCAGAATTTCAACGTCGGTTAAGCGTGAATTCGTCATGTGACTATGCACACCCGACGCCCCGTGATTATTGTCTGTTGCGCCCGCACCACCACATAAAGTCTCGTAATATTGAAACTCTTCGTCACCAAAAGTGAAGTTATTATTAGTACCTTGGCTGGCCGCCATAATGCCGAGCGCACCTAATAAGGTATCCACGATATATTGAGCCGTTTCAACGTTGCCTGAAACCACCGCCGCAGGATATTGCGGAGCCAACATTGAGCCTTTAGGCACACTAATATCCAGAGCGCGAAAAAACCCTGCGTTTAAGGGCATGTTTTTGTTTACTAAGCAGCGAAACACATACAGAACGGCGGCTTTTGCGACAGACGTAGGCGCGTTAAAATTACCGGTATGCTGATCGGAAGTGCCGCTAAAATCGACTTTCGCACGGCCGTTATACTTATCAATCGTGATGACGACCTTAATTAAACTGCCATCATCCATTGGGTATTCAAACGATCCTGAATCCAATTCTTTTAAACACGCTTTTAACGTTAGCTCAGCATTATCTTGAACATGGCCCATGTAAGCACGCAAGGTTGCTAAACCGTATTGCTGGCTTAAGCGATTTAATTCTTGCGCCCCTTTTTCACAGGCGGCTAATTGTGCTTTTAAATCGGCAATATTTTGGGAAATATTACGCGCCGGAAATTCATGATCGGATAAAGTGGCTGTGATCATCTCAGTTTGAAAAACACCTTCTTTTACCAAACATAAATTATCTAACAAAATACCTTCTTCATTAATATTCTGGCTACGCGCTGGCATTGAACCTGGTGTAATCCCTCCGACATCGGCGTGATGCCCCCGAGCGGCAACATAAAAACTGGCAGCTTCAGAGTTAATAAAAACAGGTTTTACAATCGTGATATCGGGTAAATGAGTACCGCCGTTATACGGCGTATTTAATACAAAGGCATCACCGGGTTTCATGTTTGGATTGTCATCAATCACTACCTTGATGCTTTCGCTCATAGACCCAAGATGCACAGGAATATGCGGTGCATTAGCCACCAGCTCGCCGTATTGATCAAATAAAGCACAGGAAAAATCTAAACGTTCTTTGATGTTCACACTAGCAGCGGTTTTTTCTAAAACAAAACCCATTTGCTCGGCAACAAACATAAATAAATTATTAAAAACTTCTAATTGAATGGCGTCGGGAACTGGCTCAGTCTTATCTTCTTCAATCTGTTCGTTATTTGATTGTTCTTGGTTTTGTTTAACGCTCACGCTTTGACTTTCTTGAGTCTGATGATTATCTAAACGAATTAAAATTAACGCCCCACTTTCGATAACATTCCCCGCCCAATTTGGCTCAATCACAATAGTTGAATTACTTTCAGCGATTAATGCTGGGCCGACAATATCAACATGTTTGGGCAATTGCTCACGGCGATAAACCGGCACTGAAAACGTTTTAACCTTACCATTTTGTTGGCACGTCATACTGCTTTCGGCTATGGGAGTAAGAGTATTTTCTTCAGCAATCTTTGCAGTAATCGTCGCATTAATAGGGAGAGCAATATTTTGATCGTTTAAATTGTTCGTATTACTGCCACTGGCAACACGCTCTAACTGCAAAGCTTCTAGTATTAAAGGTCGCGTTACATCAGAAAAACCAAAAGTTTTTTGGTGCAATTGATGAAACTCTTTCGCCACCGACATCATGTCTAAGTTATTAGGCAGTGATAATAATAGCGGCGTATCCGTGCCTTGGTATTTCACATGAATACGCCAGAAATCTTGAACTGTTTGTTTTTTGTCAGCACAAGATTTTCTCGAAATAAAACGATCTGATTTTTCTTGAAGTCTTATCTGATTCAATTCAATGACATCAAGCACAGAGCACGAATTATTACCCCCCTCATACAAGATTTGTAATGACTCTTCACCCAACCAACGCTCATTCGCCAAACCAATACCATAAGCCGATAACACCCCAGCGAACGGATGCAAATAGACTTGCTTCATGCCCAGCGCTTCGGCGACTAAACACGCATGTTGCGCACCAGCCCCGCCAAACGCATTCAGCACATAATTACTCACGTCATAACCGCGCTGCAAAGAGATTTTCTTCACCGCATTCGCCATGCTTTCAATAGCGATGGTTAAAAAGCCTTGAGCGATTTCTTCTGCACAGTAATACAAACCGCTTTCTTGATTGATGCTGTTAGCGAGGTCTTCAAACTGCTTTTTAACCCCCTCAAAATCCAAACCTTGATTACGCTGTGGGCCAAAGCATTCAGGAAAATATTCCGCTTTCACCTTCCCCAATAACACATTACAGTCGGTAATCGTCAGTGGACCGCCATTGCGATAACAGGCAGGCCCTGGAAACGCTCCCGCACTTTCAGGGCCGACTTGAAAACGACCATCTGAGAATTTAACAATCGAACCACCGCCTGCTGCCACGGTATGAATATTCATCATAGGTGCACGTAAACGCACACCCGCTACTTGGGTTTCAAACTCGCGTTCGTATTCTCTAATAGGATTCTTAGTATTGTCAGAACTGGAAAATTGATCAGCATTAAAGTGCGCGACATCGGTAGACGTGCCGCCCATATCAAAACCGATAATTCGATCAAAACCATCATCACAAGCGGTTTCAACCATGCCAACAACGCCACCTGCAGGGCCGGACAAAATGGCATCTTTGCCACGAAATTTATGAGCGTCGACTAAACCGCCGTTGGATTGCATAAAGTAGAGTGGAACTGTTTCTTTTGCGGCAGAAAGCTGGCTATCCACTTGCTCCACATAACGCCTAAGAATCGGAGATAAGTAAGCGTCCACTACCGTAGTATCACCACGAGGCACTAGCTTAACTAATGGGCTGACTTCATGACTGAGCGATACCTGCTGAAAGCCCAATTCACGGGCTAAACGTCCTGCTGCTTTTTCATGTTCTGGAAAACGATAACCATGAGCAAAAGCAATCGCAATAGACTCAATGCCCTGCTTACGCCACTCAATTAACCGCACCGCTAAGCCTTCTTCATCAAACGGTAAATCAATAGTGCCATCCGCCAGTAAGCGTTCACTCGCTTCCTCTATACCGACATATAACTGCTCTGGTAAACGAATATCGAGCGCAAAAATATCAGGTCGAGTTTGATAACCAATTTTTAAAATATCACCCAAACCATGGCTAGTAACAAGAAGCGTTGGTTCACCTTTACGCTCTAAGAGCGCATTAGTCGCAACCGTCGTCCCCATTTTCACTTCATCGATCAACTCAATCGGCAACGGCTGTCCATCTTCAAGTTGAAGCAGCTCTCTAATACCGTAAATGGCCGCATCTTTATAATGCGCCGGATTTTCAGATAACAGTTTATGAGTGACCAAGCTACCGTCTGGCTTCTTCGCCACGATATCGGTAAATGTACCCCCACGATCCATCCAAAACTGCCAAGCTGCCATTATTTTTATCCTAATGTGAACACTGAAAAAATTTGCCGCTAAAAAAAGCGTAAGACTCATTATTGGGTATTTGTGGAACAAATATGCGAGGCATGGATGCCGAGCCTAAGGCTACAGGGAAGTATTTACGCCGCTTTGTGGAACACATATCCAATCATGGGTCGATTATAAAACCAATATAAATCATCATCATATCAAAGTTAGCAACAAACTTTGCATCACTATTTAGATCACTATTATTAGGCATGTATTTACACGAGCCGCATACTTTCGTATGATCCGTGCTTGATTTTAAGGCGACCCATGTCGCCTTTTTGCGTTTTTGCAATCAATGAAATATCAATTTAAAAGAATTCGGAGTAAGACATGCCGCCAATCATGAACAACCCAATCATGAATACTTATGGCCGGCTTCCAGTTACTTTTGTCAAAGGTGAAGGCTCTTGGGTCTTTGATACTGACGGCAAAAAATACCTGGATGCATTAAGCGGTATCGCCGTGTGTGGCTTAGGCCATGCGCACCCAGCAGTGACTCAAGCTATCCGCGATCAAGCGGACAACCTTGTGCACACTTCTAACTTGTACGGCATTGGCCGACAGCAAGAGCTGGCCGAACGCTTAACGCGCATATCTGGTATGGATAACGTGTTCTTCTCAAACTCGGGCGCAGAAGCGAACGAAGCGGCGATTAAAATTGCGCGTAAATACGGTCACGACCAAGGCATTACAGAGCCACAAATAATCGTAATGACCAAAGCGTTTCATGGTCGTACCATGGCAACGCTGACCGCAACGGGTAATCCCGCCGCACAAGCAGGCTTTTCGCCGTTAGTATCCGGCTTTATCCGTGTCGCGTATCAAGATTTAGATACTGCTAAAGCCATGGTTGCGGTGAATCCAAACATCGTGGCTATTATGCTAGAGCCAATTCAAGGCGAAGGCGGCTTAGCCACTGCGAGCAGCGAATACATCCAAGGCCTGCGTAGCCTATGTGATGAAAACAATTTATTAATGATGTTAGACGAAGTACAAACCGGCAACGCGCGTACCGGCACCTACTTTAACTTTCAACAGCACGGCATTACGCCCGATGTATTAACCACAGCCAAAGGCTTGGGGAATGGCGTACCAATTGGCGCTTGTCTTGCCAAAGGCAAAGCGGCCAATGTTTTACAGCCAGGCAATCACGGTTCTACCTACGGTGGTAACCCGTTAGCGTGCTCAGCGGCGATTGCGGTGATTGATAGCATCGAAAAAGAAGACATTTACAACAATGTGAAAGCCCGCAGTGAACAAATGCGCAGTGCTTTTACAGCACGCTTAATCGATAACGGTTTAGCGACTGAGTTACGTGGCACAGGCTTAATGCTGGGTATTGTTATCAATCAAGACTGCCCGCAACTGGTAAAAGAGGCGTTAGACATGGGTCTATTGATTAACGTCACCTCTGGCAATGTGATTCGTCTATTGCCACCACTGAATATTAGTCAGCAAGACGCGGATCAGGTGGTAAACCTAGTTTGCCAGCTGGTAGAAAATTTAAAGTAAGGAATCGCCATTATGGCTAGACATTTTTTAACATTATTAGATTTAGAACCTGCTGAACTTGACTGGGTTATCAACCGCGCCATCGAATTAAAAAAGATGCAGCACGCGGGTGAGATTTACGAACCTTTAAAGAACCAAGTACTGGGTATGATTTTCGAAAAGTCGTCTACCCGTACGCGTATTTCTTTTGAAGCTGGCATGACACAGTTTGGTGGCAGCGCGATCTTCTTATCGTCTCGCGATACTCAACTGGGTCGTGGGGAACCGATTGAAGACAGCGCTCGCGTTATGTCTCGCATGGTCGATGCAATCATGATTCGCACCTTCGAACATGACATCGTAGAGAAGTTCGCCAAGCATTCTAAAGTGCCTGTGATTAACGCATTAACCGATGATTACCACCCATGCCAGCTATTAGCCGACATGCAAACCTATAAAGAACATCGCGGCAGCATCAAAGGCAAAACAGTGACTTGGGTAGGCGACGGTAATAATATGTGCCATTCCTACATCAACGCTGCTCGTCAGTTTGACTTTAAGCTGAACATTGCCTGCCCTGAAGGTTTTGATCCACACCAGAGCTTGTTAGACGCCAACGCTGATCGTGTTCAGATTATTCGTGATCCAAAAGAAGCGGTGATTAATTCTGACCTAATCGTCACCGACGTTTGGGCGTCGATGGGTCAAGAAGAAGAGCAAAAAGAGCGTGAACTGAAGTTTGCCAATTATCAGGTGAATAAAGAACTGATGAATCTAGCGAACCCAGATGCGCTATTCATGCACTGCCTTCCTGCTCACCGCGGTGAAGAAGTCAGCGCTGAAGTGATGGATGATTTGGAATCAGTGGTTTGGGACGAAGCAGAGAATCGCTTACACGCTCAAAAAGCCCTGCTTGAGTTTTTGTTGTGTCAGAAAGCTTAAACGCTTAAAGCGGTTTACCACAGAGGCACCGAGCCGCTGCGCTACACAGAGACAACCAGAGTAAAAAAAGCATAAAGATTTAGGTCTTTGTGCTTTTTTTGGATAGTTTTTTAATTTTGAATAGCAGCTAATGCAGAACCTAGGACAAAAGATTCAGCTGCCCCGTTTGCTCCGAAGCTAAATCTTTAACGACTCGATTACACCCTTCCTGTTTAGCCTGATACAACAATTTATTAGCCCTCTCCGAAGTATCATAGATCGTTTCTGGTGCTCGATATTCTGTAATACCAACAGAAATTGTAATGTCAAAATGTTGTTCAGAGAAGCTCATGGTTTCTACAATATGACGTATACGCTCAACCACAATCGCCGCGGCCTCAAGGCCAACATCATTCAGCAACAAAGCAAAGGTAGTATCGCTATAGCGCGCAACCAGATCCACCTCTCTTACCGAGTCTTGCAACAAATGCGCAAACTGGCGTAATACATCATCACCCGCTTCCGTACCAAATTGGTCATTAATCGCTTTAAATTTATCAACATCGACATAAGCTAAAACAAATCGACTGCCATCACGGTTGGCCAGAGCTCTTTGCTTGTCTAAGCTATCGAACAAATGACGACGATTATAAAGCCCTGTTAAATCATCCGAAATCGCTAACGTTTCAATCTTGCCTAACGCCTCAATCAAATCATGATTGCTCGTCGCCAAACGCTCTCTCAATAAACTGAATTCAGACCCCAAAATACAAAACGCCAGCATGGCAGTTAGAAAAGAAGTACCGATGATAAATTCTAGCTCGGGGGCCCAATTGCCCGAGTTATTGAGCTGGAATAAAAATAGCGTAATTGCATAGCTGGCCAAAATAAATAAAGTGATGCCAAAAAAACCACGGCGCTGCACCCTAAAGGCACCAAAAGACAAAATAGTGAGATATGCCATCATTAAGGCCGCTCGTATTTCAACGGTATGGTAAAGAATGACAGTGACGAATAAAATAGCCCAAATCATATGCGCTAAACTCGTACTAGGAGCGGAAAGTCCACGGGAAAAGCGATATAAAACAAAGCCCACAGTAGCAACATGTCCAGACCAAAAACACAGAAATAAGACGAGTAAATTAGCCGCTTCTATCTGCACATAACCAAGGTGATAACAAAGAAAGAATACCAGCGAATATAATAACGCACCGAAGCTGGCTAAAGACGTTCGTCGTAAAGTATCAACTCGAGAGTTACGCTGTAAGCCCTGCTGATAATGCTGCCGAGAACTGGCTTGAGAATCCAAATAAACGTCCATGCTATTTTTCACACCGATCTGCATACAGCGAAAGAAGAAAAGTGAGTATAAAGGTCTGATCAAATGTCGCCATGTCAATTTACGAAATATTGTTCACTAACACGGCGCTATTAATCCAGTACAATTTGAGTGCTATTATTGTGTCAACAATCCTTGCTGCCCAAAACTTTACCTACGGCCTCTAACCAACCTGCATATAAGCGCTCGCGATCACACTCGCTCATGTTCGGTTCAAACTTAGCCTCGTTAGACCATAAATCCGCTACTTGTTCTAAGCTCGTATAAACACCTGCCTGCAAACCGGCCAAATAAGCTACCCCCAGCGCCGTCGTTTCGGTCACTTGAGGACGCTCAATGGTTACGCCTAAAGTATCGGCTAAAAACTGCATGAGCCAATCATTCACTACCATGCCACCATCCACACGGATACTGGCCGGACGAGCCCCATCCTGAGACATTGCCTGCAGCAGATCGCGAGTTTGATAACAAACAGACTGCAAGCCAGCAGTGACAATTTCTTTAATACCGGTATCTCGAGCCAAGCCAAAAATAGCGCCCCGTGCTTCAGGATCCCAGTAAGGAGCCCCAAGCCCAGTAAAAGCAGGCACCATATAAACTGAATTATCAGCACCGGTTTCTTCTGCCAAAGACTGGCACTCGGTTGCATTGGAAATAAGTTGCAAGCCATCACGAATCCACTGAATCGTGGCCCCAGCCATAAAAATACTGCCCTCTAAGGCATAGCTGGTTTCACCATTAATTCGATAGCCAATCGTGGTTAATAAACGATTTTTCGATTGTAAGGCCTGATCACCAGTATTCATGATCATAAAGCAGCCCGTGCCATATGTGCTTTTTGCCATACCTGGAGAAAAACACGCCTGGCCAATTAATGCCGCTTGCTGATCTCCTGCAATACCACCAATAGGAATTTCAGCACCGAATAAATCCTGCTGGGTATAACCATAATCAGCAGCACAATCTCGCACTTCAGGCAACATATTGGCAGGCACGTTAAAAAGCGCCAATAAATCACAATCCCACTGATTGGTATGAATATTAAAGAGTAACGTGCGCGACGCGTTAGTCGCATCCGTTGCATGCTGAAGACCTCCGGTTAATCGCCACAATAAAAAAGTATCAATAGTTCCGAACAGTAATTCGCCTTTATCGGCTCGCCCTCTAGCGCCTTCAACATTATCAAGAATCCAAGCAATTTTACTGGCAGAAAAGTAAGGATCTAATAACAATCCCGTTTTAGCGGTTAGCTTTTCGACCAAACCTTCTTCTTCTCTCAACGTCTGGCACACATCAGCAGTTCTGCGGTCTTGCCAAACAATCGCATTATAAATAGGAACTCCCGTCACTTTATCCCAAACAACGGTTGTTTCACGCTGATTAGTAATCCCTATCGATAAGATATCACTTGCCTGTAACGCGGCTTTTTTAATGGCATCTCGGCACGTACCTTCTGTCGTACGCCAAATTGTTTCTGGATCATGCTCTACCCAGCCATCACAAGGAAATATTTGCGGAAACTCTTGCTGACTGCTGGAAATAATATGGCCATCTAAGTCAAAAACAATTGCACGGCTGCTAGTAGTACCTTGGTCAATAGCCAATAGGTAACGGGACATAAGGATAATTCCTGATTTAACGGTATTTTTATATAATTATGTCAGGGATTTTACGTGGCAATACTGGCCGAGCCAAGTCTTTCTCTTTATAGCGTCTATAATTAATGCATAGTTATGACAAAAAACACATTAACTAACATCGTTATATAATCTTACACAAGTCAGGATGTCGAATGAAAAACAATCAGCCCGTAACTCAAAAGGAAGTTATGTTAGACGATACAACCCATTTAGTATCTTCTACCGATATTAAGGGGCAAATCACTCATTGCAATCAAGCATTAATCGAAATAAGCGGTTTTGACAAAGAAGAACTAATCGGGGCGCCTCATAATATTGTTCGTCATCCAGACATGCCTGAAGCTGCCTTTGCTCTTATGTGGAAGCAATTGAAAAGCGGCCAAGCATGGCAAGGTTTAGTCAAAAATCGCTGCAAAAATGGGGATTTTTATTGGGTCGACGCCTATGTCACCCCAGTGCTTGAGAATGGCCAGATTTTAGGTTATGAATCAGTTCGCACCAAGCCTCAACGCGACCAAGTAGCCCGAGCCGAAAAAGCCTATCTGCAAATAAAAAACGGACAACGTCCGCTAAAACCATATAACAATACCGCCTTACTCTTGCTGCCCCTCGCACCCTGGTTACTTGCTTTGACATGTTTGTTAATCGTGTCAGATCAACATGTCACAACGCTTCTCACCTTATTACCCCTAATGGCCTGGGCTTTTCTTAGTCACAACCAAACAACCAATGCACTAAACAAGATATCGGCCAATATTTCAGACGATGCGTTAGCCGCCTATATTTTCTCTGGAAAAAGAAGTGTCTTAGGTAAATTAGAATTCTCCCAGCACGTATTAAAGCGACGCCTACAAACTGTTCTAGTGCGCATCAGCGACAATATGGGCCCGCTCAATAAACTGGCTCAATTCTCACGAGAAATGAGCGATGATAATTTAGAGCAAGCTCACCGTCAGTACATAGAGACTGACCAATTAGCACAAGCCAGTCACCAAATAACCCTATCAGCCAGCGAACTACTCGACAATACCGAACATACCAGCACTGCAGCGACAAAAGCTCAACAAAGTGTAAAACAAGGTCACGATCTTGTGACCAGCACCGCAAGCAAGATCAACGACCTAACCTTTGAACTCAATAAAACATCTGATGCGATCACCACCCTTGCCCATGAAACAGAATCTATTAAACGCTTTTTAGATGCTATCAAAGACATTGCAGAACAAACCAATTTACTCGCATTAAATGCAGCCATTGAAGCCGCCAGGGCTGGCGAACAAGGCCGTGGCTTTGCGGTGGTCGCCGATGAAGTGCGAAACCTCGCACTTAGAACCCAAGAATCGACGGCCGAGATTCATACAATTGTTGGTAAATTGGCAAGCGGAGCCGATCTAGCCGTCTCAAACATGGAGCAAGGAACCGAACATGCGGCAAGTTGCTTACAACAGGCAAACCAAGCCGACGCATCCCTTTCTGCAATTCAAGATAATATTGATGCCATTCATAACAGTGCACAAAATAATAGTCAGTCCATACGACACCAGGCTGATACGGTATTACAAATAGAGCAGGGGCTGAATCGACTTGCCAGTTTATCTACCGACGTTGAAAAAGTCTCCACACGAAATGCACAAGCCAGTGATGAATTAGCCCTATTAATGACAGAGCAAGAAAGGATCATTGAACGCTTCAGATAAAACTTCTAGTTGAGAAAATTGCATGTTAACGATAAAATTCTATTAATTTTCCTCATTTAAGAACTGACCTATGTTAGAAATAAAACATCTCAAAACAGTACGCGCATTACGGGATGGTGGTTCTTTAGTTGAAGCGGCGAAACAACTTCACCTCACTCAATCTGCATTATCACACCAATTAAAAGATGTTGAAGATCGCCTAGGGCTCAGTTTGTTTGTCCGAAAAACCAAACCCATTCGCTTCACCCGTGCCGGTGAACACATTCTAGAGCTCGCCGATAACGTGATGCCGCAACTTGAACAAACCAGTCGCGACATAAAAAAATTAGCCGGTGGCCAAGCGGGTCGCTTGCACATGGCAATAGAATGTCACAGTTGTTTTGATTGGTTAATGCCCGCAATTAATAGCTTCCGCGACCAATGGCCAGAAGTTGAAATTGATTTAATGGCCAGCTTTCACTTTGAACCTCTGCCCGCATTAGCTCGCGGAGACTTAGACTTGGTCGTGACTGCAGACCCAACACCCATGTCAGGTATTCATTACCAACCACTCTTTCGCTATCAGGCTTTACTGGCTATTTCTAACCAAGACAATCTCACAGATAAAAAACACATAGAAGCTAAAGATCTAGCTCATCAAACCTTGATTCACTACCCTGTTGAACGTAAACGCTTGGATATATTCACTCAATTTCTTGATCCTAATAACATTGAACCAAGTTCAACGCGTCAAGCAGACCTAACCTTGATGATAGTGCAGCTTGTCGCAAGTGGTCGGGGAGTTGCTTGCTTGCCAAACTGGGCACTTCAGCCCTACTTAGATGCAGGTTTAATCAGCTCACGACCACTAGGAAAAAAAGGCATTTGGCCCACTCTTTACGCGGCCATCAGAGAAGAACAAGTCGACAGTAGCTATATGAAGGATTTTCTCAAGCAATCATTACATTCGTGTAATAACAACTTAGTTGGCATTGAGCCTCTTAAATAATAAGCAAAAAAAGGGGATCCATAAAGGATCCCCTAAAAAGCGATATAATCGCTACATTCTCACCACGCGTCCATAGGATACGTGGCAAAGATACTGCCTGCGATACACGTGACTGTCTGTAATTTAAGAGTGTATTAACGTAACTGTTTGTTACTGTTTAAAATACTAAGTTATCTCTTGATGACGTTTTGGCCAGACCAAACTGAATTTTGCCCCACCTAAAACCTCATCTCGACTAACCATCGCACGACCACCGTGCCAATAAGTAATGCGACGCACAATGGACAACCCTAAACCATACCCCCCAGAACTGCGTGTACGACTATCATCTAAACGGGCAAAAGGGGTGAATACCCGATTCCATTCTTCTTCCGGAATACCAGGGCCATCATCAGCCACATCAACTCGACACGTATCCGCGCCGACTGAAAAAGTTACGACAACTTGGGATTTTGCATAACGGCAGGCATTACCAATTAGATTTTGAATGGCTCGATGCATATAGCGGTATTCAACTTCTGCCTCGTGTTGCGAACCGACCGCACCGCCATAACGAACATCAACATGCTCAGGAGGACGTGCTTCATCAACCAGCTGTAATATCAGCTCTTGAATATTGGTCAGTTCAAAGTCCAATAATGGGCCACCCTCTTCTAGTCGAGCATAGGTTAAAATCTCATCAATCAGCTCATCCAATTCTTGAATATCGGAATCCATCCCCGTGAGCTGCTTCATTACAAACGGATCATCCCCAGCGGTATCTTCAATGATCTGCACACCAAATCGGATGCGCGCTACCGGTGTACGAAGCTCATGAGATACAGCGCGCACCATTTCACGTTGCACACTAATAAGACGTTGAATGTGATCAGCCATCTGATTAAATGCTTGCCCTAAACGACTCACCGGATCTGAACCACTAATCCCAACTCGCGCATTTAAGTGCCCTTGAGACAATCGGCTGGTCGCCTGCTCTAGCTTGCGCAGGCGCATTTCAAAAGAATTAACGACCCAATAAACCCCTAATCCCAATAACATAAAACCGGTTAGGGCGATGATTGTTATCCCCAAAAGGGTATAGCGCTTGAAAGCAAAAATAGGCCCCATTCGTATGGCTTGTTCTTTACCCGGTACCTTAATCAGCGCGTCGGCGCTATCACCACCAATGGCAATGCGCATCAACACATCACCGTATTGCATCCGGCCCAAGTCACCTTTACTTAATTCAAAAGTGTCTAAAGGCAATAAACTTAATGAATAGCCGAAATGAGGCGATATTTTTTCGAGAAACGCTTCAATAGTCAGTCCGCTGCGCTGCCAGTCTTCCAATAACAATTGGCCCGTCGCCTGAGCTTGCAGTTCGGTTACATTGCGGAGAGTTGTTTTAATTAAATAGCGTTCATCTAACACCGTGATCAGTTTCGCCTCATGACCAATATCATCGGAAAGAACCAATACTTCGTGGCGAGCCAGGCGACTCAATTGGTATTCATCCAACTGTGCTTTAGATCTACTAACAATATCAATTTGCGCATCAAATCGAGCTTCTAAATCACCCTGTTCAGTAATATCGTAGCGCAACCTTTGAGTGATG
The DNA here is from genome assembly GCA_963851095.1 of uncultured Gammaproteobacteria bacterium. Taxonomy (GTDB): domain Bacteria; phylum Pseudomonadota; class Gammaproteobacteria; order Pseudomonadales; family Oceanobacteraceae; genus Oleispira. The sequence continues at coordinate 29,396 of CAWKOX010000006.1, forward strand.
AGGTGCAAGCTGCCACGAACAACATTTTGATTAAATTGCGCGCCGCGAACATGATCAACCAACTGAAGTGCGGTCATACACAGTAAAACTACCAGTATTAATGCACCTAATAAGCCGGAATAAACTCGAATAAAAATGTGCTTTCTCCTAAATTATTCAAGTAGAAATGAAACACCACTCAGAGTGAGTGGTGTTTGAGGAGCAACTTATTGCTCAAAGTTAAATCTCTTTCACAAAAAGATAGCCTTTACTGCGGACCGTCTTGATGCGTTTTGGATTGATTGGATCATCACCAACCTTGGGTCTAATTCTCGATACTCGAACATCGATCGAGCGATCTTGCCCATCGTATTCGATACCACGAAGCTGATGAAAAATTTCTTCCCGAGTCAAAATATGACCGGCACTACTCGACAATAACCACAGTAAATCAAACTCAGCACTGGTTAAATCAATGCTATTGCCATCCAACCAAGCTTCACGCATTGAGCTATCAACGACTAAATTACCAAATGTTAAGCGCTTGGCAGATCCTTCAGCTTGATCGTCTTTAGCCTCTGTTTTCTCTTTCATTCGGCGTAACAATGCACGAATTCTAGCCAATAATACCCTTGGTCTTACTGGCTTAGCGACGTAATCATCAGCGCCCATTTCTAGCCCTAATACCTGATCAAGATCTTCGGTGCGAGCCGTTAACATCAGTATTGGGCCACTATAGTGCGGCCTAACAATTCGACAAACGGCCAAACCATCTTCTCCTGGCAACATCAAATCCAGTACAACGAGGTCTGGCTGCTCGGTTTTAATTCGCTCGATCGCGCGACTGCCATCACCTTCTATGGATACTTTGAGGCCATTGCTCTCTAAATAGTCCTTTGTCAGATTGGCTAATCGTTCGTCATCTTCAACAATCAAGATGCGCCAGTTTTCGTCCTGACCGTTACCATTTTTTAATTCCACACTATTTTCCTATCCAATTTTTTGAACTGCCGACTACTTGCTGTATTTTTAACTGCCGTTATATTGAAAGGCTTAAGTATAACTTTAGACGCTTAATCAATGCTTTGCACTGACTTCCAATTTTTTCTGTTACAAATGAGAAAAAAGCAACCTTTACTAGGTTCTATTTTAGCGTATTTTGGATATTATTTGTGTCCACCGACTTTCCACAAGTTATCCACAAGCCGTTAATTTAAAGCAAACCCACAAACACTATATAGGGTGGTAAAGTCAACTCTACAACGCCACATCCTGTGTTTTATAGAAATTTGAATACAATTCAAATATATCATAAATATAGTAGCCAAGATGCGCTGAAAAAGGTTGAAAGAGAGGACTATTCGCCATATCCTGTGTCTCAGTTTAGAGCGTCACTAGAATTTATTCACTACACGCCATTTGCTATAAAATCAATCTAAATACCAAATCTAAACGGCATTTAGTATTCCTTTTTTAGAGCAAAAAATTGATACAACAGGATTCCCAACAGGCAACCATATTATGAACAGCGCGCTATTTGTTACCAAACGAGACGGTCGCCAAGAAACCATCGATTTAGAGAAAATCCATAAAGTTGTCACTTGGGCAGCTGAAGGATTGAATAACGTTTCGGTTTCTGAGGTCGAGTTAAAAGCTCACTTACAATTTTTTGATGGTATTACTACCTCAGAAATACACGAAACATTGATCAAAGCCGCTGCCGACTTAATCTCTGAAGAAACACCAGATTACCAATATTTAGCAGCACGCCTAAATATTTTCCATCTGCGTAAAAAAGCTTATGGCCAATTTGAGCCACCAAAGCTTTATGATCATGTGCAAAAAATGGTGGCTGATAACCGCTACGATAGTGATTTACTAAAAGATTATACCGCTGAAGAATTTACCGCGATGGACAACTTTCTTGTCCATGCTCGTGACATGGATTTCAGCTACGCGGCTGTAAAACAGCTTGAAGGGAAATACCTTGTACAAAACCGCGTTAGCGGCGACATCTACGAGAGTGCTCAATTTTTATACGTATTAATCGCGGCCTGCCTGTTCGCACAATACGATAAAGACCGTCGCTTAGACTTCATTAAACGTTTTTATGATGCTGTCTCTAAGTTCAAGATTTCGTTACCCACACCTATTATGGCGGGTGTACGTACACCAACGCGTCAGTTTAGCTCGTGCGTATTAATTGAAGCAGGCGATAGCCTAGACTCCATTAACGCTGCGTCTAGCGCAATTGTTAAATACGTTTCTCAGCGTGCGGGCATTGGCATCAACGGCGGCCGCATTCGTGCATTAGGCAGCCCTATTCGTGGCGGTGAAGCTTTCCACACTGGCTGTATTCCTTTCTACAAGCACTTCCAGACAGCGGTTAAATCCTGCTCTCAAGGTGGTGTTCGTGGCGGCGCAGCAACGTTATTTTACCCATTATGGCACCTAGAAGTTGAATCACTACTGGTACTGAAGAATAACCGTGGTGTTGAAGAGAACCGTGTGCGTCACTTAGATTACGGTGTTCAGCTAAACAAACTGATGTACGAGCGCTTGATCAAAAACCAAGATATCACCTTGTTCTCACCTTCTGATGTCCCTGGTTTATACGATGCGTTCTTTGCTGACCAAGATAAGTTCGACCGTTTATACAAGCAGTATGAACAAGATCCAAGCATTCGTAAAAACACCGTTAAAGCGGTTGATTTGTTCTCTACCCTAATGCAAGAGCGTGCCGGTACTGGCCGAATTTACATACAAAACGTTGACCACTGTAATACTCACAGCCCGTTCAATCCAGAAGTTGCACCGATTCGTCAATCGAACTTGTGCTTAGAGATCGCTTTGCCGACTAAGCCATTACAAGATGTAAATGACGAAGAAGGTGAAATTGCATTGTGTACCCTAGCGGCCTTTAACTTGGGCACACTAGAAAATCTTGATGAACTAGAAGAGCTTTCTGATTTAGTCGTTCGAGCACTTGATAGCTTGTTGTCATACCAAGATTACCCGATGATTGCAGCACAAAAAGCCAGCTTAAATCGTCGTACGCTGGGTGTTGGTGTCATTAACTACGCGTATTACCTAGCCAAAAACGGTGTTAAATACTCCGACGGTAGCGCAAATGGTTTAACCCACCGTGCGTTTGAAGCGATTCAATACTACTTATTGCGTGCGTCTAACAAGCTGGCTCAAGAACAAGGCCCTTGTGAAGCCTTTGGCGAAACCACTTATGCCCAAGGTATCTTACCGATTGATACTTATAAGAGTGACGTCGATAAGTTCTGTGAAGAACCTTTGGCTTATGATTGGGAAACGTTACGCGCCGATATTCAAAAAACAGGCCTACGCAACTCAACACTCACTGCATTAATGCCTTCTGAAACTTCGTCTCAGATCAGTAACGCGACCAACGGTATTGAACCACCACGCGGTTATATCAGCGTTAAGCAGTCGAAAGACGGTATTCTTAAGCAGGTTGTTCCTGAATTTGATCGTTTACGCAGAAACTATGAGCTGCTTTGGCAGATTCCAAATAACCAAGGTTATTTGCAGCTTGTCGGTATTATGCAGAAGTTTGTTGACCAAGCGATCTCAGCCAATACCAACTACGACCCATCACGCTTTGAAGGTAATAAAGTGCCGATGCAAGTACTGCTGAAAGATCTATTAAGTGCTTATAAAAACGGCCTCAAGACGTTGTACTATCACAATACCCGTGATGGCATGTCTGACCCACAAGCACCAGAAATTGAAGACGATGGCTGTGAAGGCGGTGCATGTAAGATCTAACGTTTAGATTTTACATGCCCTCAGACACCTCATTGTCGTAAAGAATACGCTGACCCTAATGAAAATTATTCAGCGTATTTCTTTTATCCCTTAGTATTTTAATAACCGTTTTTTATAGTTGTAGCCACTTATGTCCTATACCACGTTTAACCAAAAAACTTTTGATACGTTAAAGCAACCAATGTTCTTTGGCGAAACAGTGAACGTTGCGCGCTACGACATTCAAAAACATAAGATCTTTGAAAATCTAATCGAAAAGCAGTTGTCTTTTTTCTGGCGCCCAGAAGAAGTCGATCTTGCTAATGACCGTAAAGACTTCAACGATCTGCCCGATCATGAACAACACATTTTCTTGAGCAACCTAAAATACCAAACGCTTTTGGATTCTGTTCAGGGTCGCTCTCCAAACGTTGCCTTCTTGCCGATTGTATCGTTACCCGAGTTAGAAACGTGGATTGAGACGTGGTCTTTCAGTGAAACAATTCACAGCCGCAGCTATACGCACATTATGCGTAACGTTGTACCGAATCCTGCTGAAGTATTTGATGATATTACTCGCAACGATTTCATTACTCGTCGCGCAGTGAGCGTTACAAAGTACTATGACGAATTAATCGAAAAATGCAGCTTTTATACACAGCTGGGTGAAGGTACTCATACGATTAACGGTAAAGTTGTTGATATTAACCTACGCGATTTAAAGCGTACTTTGTATCTAACCATGGTTTCAGTAAACGTATTAGAAGCCATTCGTTTCTACGTCAGCTTCGCTTGCTCTTTTGCTTTTGCCGAGCGTGCAAAAATGGAAGGCAACGCCAAAATCATTAAGCTAATTGCTCGTGATGAAGCTTTGCACCTAACCGGTACTCAGCACATTTTACAAATTATGGCCGCCGGTAAAGATGATCCGGAAATGGGTGAAATCGCCGCTACCTGTAAAGAAGAAGTTCGTGAGATTTTCTTAGACGCCGCCGAGCAAGAAAAAGAATGGGCAGGTTACTTATTCAAAGACGGCTCTATGATTGGCCTTAACCAGCAGATTTTGGCCCAGTACGTAGAATACATTACTGATCAGCGCATCGTTGCGATTGGCCTTCCACCGATCTTTAACGCTAAAAGCAACCCACTACCGTGGATCAACTCTTGGTTGAACAGCGATAACGTTCAGGTAGCCCCACAAGAAGCTGAAATCAGCTCTTATTTGGTAGGTGCATTGGATAGCGCTGTTGATACTGATGATTTTGGCGATTTTGACCTGTAACAAATGAATCAATCAAGCTCCAATCACACAAACCTTCAAGAAGATTTTCTTCTTGAAGGCTCTGCTTCTAGCCATGAAGAGCTCCGACACGAAGATTTTTCACTAGAAGCCGCCCCCTTCGATGATTCTCTAGGCAATCCCCTTGACGCTGAACCTGTGCAAGAAAGCTTATTACTCAATACTGAAGATTGCGAACAGCCTGAAGCCAGTGCTCAGATTGATCTGGAAGGTATGGATAAACCCTTACATGCCGTTTCTATTTGTCATGACGCTAACCCTGTGAAAACCGTTAGTTTTCAGCATGCTAATACACTATTAGAATCATTAGAAGCGCAAGACGTTCCCGTTCATTACCAATGCCGTGAAGGTTACTGCGGTAGCTGCCGTACTCAATTATTAGAAGGCGAAGTTCATTATACCGAAGAGCCAATGGCTTGGATTAATGACGATGAAATTCTACCCTGCTGCTGCATCCCAAAAACGGCTATTCGAATCAAGCTTTCATAGCTGACACAAATCAATACACCATTCTCTACTTGCCCTACTATCTATTAGTAAGTTTTATATTAATGGAGATAAATATGGCTTTTTTATGTATCAACCCAAAAGTAGCGATGATTCGACTTCGCGCAGGTGAAGGTTTAGAAGAGCTAACAGGCGAGTTCTACCTTAATCTCGACAAAGTTATTGAAATTCGCATGAAGCCTGTTCGTTCAGAACACGATGGCGACTTTTGCGCCGACGTGCTGATTATCTTACAAGATAAGACACACGAATTTGTTTTCCGTAACAGCCCTGCTGGCAATAAAGCAAAACAAACATTAATAGGCTATTTAGCCGAGCAGTCTATTAATTGTTAGTAGTTATTTTTTAAGCAAATATATGGCAAACTTAGGTGATTCTTTAATGCATGTTTTTATGTGTTTTTCGTATATTCATCATCTAGGTTGCCATTATGAGTTTAACATTTCCTCCTCTTGATCAAATAGCTCCACAATTCACCACAACTGATCAAAACGGCGAAGAAGTTTCTTTGGCCGATTTTAAAGGTAAAAAAGTCGTTCTGTATTTTTATCCGAAAGCTTCAACACCAGGCTGCACCGTTCAAGCCTGCGGAATTCGCGATAATAAAGAGACTTTTGCAAAGGCCAATACCGTTGTTTTAGGCATTAGTCCAGATGCAACCAAACGCTTAACGAATTTCACCACCAAGCAAGAACTGAACTTCCCTCTGCTATCCGATGAAGATAACTCAATTGCTGAAAGCTATGGTGTTTGGGCATTGAAAAAATTCATGGGTAAAGAGTATGTTGGCATCCACCGTGTGACCTTCATTATTGATGAAGAAGGCATATTGCGCCACATAATGGAAAAAGTTAAAACCAAAACTCACCACGACGATGTATTAAACATTATTAATACACTCTAGTTTTTAAAACGGCAGCCGATAACGGCAGTATGAATCTGATTGCTACAACAACGTTAAAAACTGCATTCTTACTACTCTTCATTGGCTTTTTCGCAAAAGCCAATGCGGGTAATAATGCACTCTCTTGCGCAGCAAAAACGGACCTTCAATTTATTGGTGCTATTCCAGAATTTGCGTCTAATAACATTCCGCTGCAAGGTTTCCAATGCCAACATATTCCCTTCTATTCAGGCTTCAAAGGTAATTGGTTTCCTAGCCCGCCTAAGTTGTATTTTAGTCAAACCACTCGCTTTGTAACCAATGCTATATACTCATCAGAAACCGCCATCGATTCAGATTATAGCCAAGATTGGAAAGCAGACCTTTCCATCAAACGCCTTGGTCGTAGCCAGCTTTCAATAATGATGGGGAATAAAAAATGGCAACAAACTCTAGAAGCAAAAAAAGCCGTCACTCATATCCCATCCTATGCCACTGATTCTGATGACGGAGTCATTATTAATCGTAATCAAAATGCTGTCTTTAAACGCTCTGAGGATTATGTGGGTTTAAGCATCGTTTTTCCCTATGATTCAAAACAAGGATTAACCGAAATTCGAGTCCAGCACACGTTAATTACTCAACCCATTCAAGCTAATATCATCTCATTTGAAAAACACAGTTTATTTTCTTCACAAGCTAGAATGAATGAACTGTTAGTGATCAGCCAATCTAACCATAAAGGCCTTAATATTAACTGGCAGATGGGCTTTGGGATGGGAGAGGTCAAAATGAAGCCTGAAAATGCGGTTAATTTAGCGGCGGAATACAGCGACATACTCAGTTTAAGAGGGCAATTGGAAATATATTATCAATATAGAATTAATCGCCTGTGGTTTAGTCATGCCGGCTGGAAAAGCGATATTCAATATTGGCAACAGAGTGCAGATAATAAAGATTTTCGTCTAGCCAGCGCAAGAACGATGGAACAGCAAATTTTCTTAGGGGTAGGCCTAACGTTTTAAAATCGTTTTAAAGACGCCTAATTCATTTTCTACAATGAGAAGGCGGATAGATTAATCAAGGTTTTCATTGAGTTGCTGACGGTACTCTCCAGGAGTCACCGACTGCCAACGTTTAAAGGCCCGATAAAAAGTACTGCTTTCAGAAAAACCCAGCTGCAAAGAAATATCCATTAAGGAAAGTTCTTTACGAGCCAATAATGTGAGCGACTGCTGATGTCGATGTTCATCATGCAACTTTTGAAAGCTGCTGCCCTGTTCTTGTAATTTACGCTGTAAACTGCGGCCGCTCATGGCAAGCTGCGCCGCTATTTCATCACGACCAATGCCCACATCAGATATATGCAATTGCTCTTGAACCCTTGTAATGATACTCGGTTCAATTAATCGCTTTAGTTGCGTATCGGCTATTTGCTCATGGACCGCCGCTAACCCTTGATCAAAGCCAGGTAAAGCTTCTTGGATCAGCGATGTATTTAACTGCATGCTGTTTTGAAGGTGGCCACACTCCACATCACAACCATAAAAAGCCTGATATTGAGGCAAGCCATCTTGATAGTTATGAGCCAGTGTCACCTTTATTGGTACGATATCCCGTGAGAATAACCAACCTGCTAAACCGTGTATTGCTACCATAACCGCATCAATTTGGTGATAACTGAAGCTACTGGCTGAAGGCGTATAGATAAGCGTCGTTATTTGGTCTTGAGAAACCATCGAAAATACTCCTCCATCGCTAATCAATCGCTGATATTTTAAAATCTTATCGATAGCGTCTCCCAGCGTTGCGCTGCTGAGCATTGTGGAAGCAAATAACTGAAAATGAGACGGCTTAAGAGAGCCCCCCACTTTAAAGCCAAACAATGGATCTTGACTGAGCTGTTCAATAGAGCGCCACAGGGCCAATGTATCATCTAGACTCACACGCCCATGATCATCACTTAAATCCGCTTTATCAAGCCCAGCATTCATTAGAATGTCGCTTTCATCAAGGCCCTGCGACGCAGCAGCTTGCAAAATACCTCGTACCCATAGCAATGATACTGTTTTCAACTCTGCACTCTCATTATTTTTATTCTCATTACATCTATTCAACTTTTCGTATAAGTTCAAATATACTGATATTTGCGGGTAAAGTCTTGCAACTAACGCTTCACGGTGAAATTGAAAAATAAATAGTATAAGTAGAATGCAGAAGGCGGAGAGGCTTTTTACTGTCTGTGAATAGCTAGCTTGTCATTAAGCTATTTCGGTTTTTATAACAATAATTGGTATTGCAATAAATAATGATTTCACGGCCTTTATCTTGAGTTTTAATAATATATAAGTCATCAAACCCAGGAGACACATCATTAAAAGCGGCACTGTAAATTTGGCTGGCAAGCAGTCTAAACGAATGCAGATTAAGCGGCTCAGAATCTAAGCGAGAAACAGGTACTCCAGAAGAGGACGATGCTTTTTGCAAAAGAGATTGTACAGGCTGATACAAGTTTGAAGTTGCTATGGTTAGACTTGCGATTGATACACTTAAGATAACCGCCAAAGAAACTACCGGAATGCGTTTCATGCTAACCCCCTATCCGTTCTATATTAATTTAAGTATAGGTGGGTTCTAGCAATTGGCTCGGATCAATTAGTAATAAAGGAAACCTGCAAGTATTGAAAATGCATATCGAGACATTGAAATACCGCCTGTCAAAATCACTTTTAAGCAGGCACCTTAAGCACTTAGGTTAATGTGCCGTTTGTCGGTTCATAGAAACAAGCAACTCCGCTTCTGCCCTAGCAACGCCACAACTGGATACTAGATCGTCAGCCGTTGCGCCCATCCCCACTAAACGCTGAGCTTGTTGATAGAGCGCCTCATCGGTCGTCGCCAAAGCCGGCTTGCGCTCATTTTCAGCAATGCGTTGTTCTAATTTTTTAACACTACGCCCCATACCAAAAGTACTTTTACTCATCGCTTCAAAATCATGACGTAACTTATGTATTTCTTGCTTCCAGGTGTCACGGTCATCTTGATACTTTCTTTTTATTAAGAAAAATCCAGTAACCGTTGCAATAACAAGCAATATATTACTGATCAATAACCAATGAACCATAGACACTGATGATAATAACATCATGATTAAAACTCCTAAATCTGGTTAAAAACCAGAAATTTCCATCCACTCCTCATCAGACATAAGCTTTTCTAAATCAACCAAGATTAAAAGCTCATCATTTTTATGACAAACACCTTGAATAAACTTAGCACTTTCATCATTGCCGACATTGGGAGTAGTTTCTATTTCAGACTGGCGTAGGTATACGACCTCAGCCACAGCATCCACCAAGATTCCAACAACTTGGTTTTCCGCTTCAATAATTACTATTCTGGTCTGATCCGTTGTCTCTGCATTGGGTAGCGCAAATCGGGAGCGCGTATCGATGACAGTTACAACATTACCTCGCAGATTAATAATTCCTAATACATACGGAGGTGCACCAGGCACTGGCGCAATCTCTGTATGGCGTAAAACTTCTTGTACCTGCATCACGTTAATACCGTAGGATTCATTTTCTAATTGAAAGGTCACCCACTGTAAAATCGGATCCTCTGTACTTTTCGTGGCATTGGCGGACATAAAACTTCCTCTCTAAGAAAGATCAAATTAATTGGCTCGCGTCAAAAAACGTATTGCACCTCTCTTAACTATAGTAGAGAGCACAAACTGTACCAGCTTAAATTAAATATATTTATACAGGCTTACAACTCTGGTCGACGTACTGTAATAATCCATTTACATCGATTAGCGCACACATTTTTTCAATAACCGTCCCTGCTAGCCACGTTCGCTTGCCGCGCTCGCCACGCCATTTTATTTCTGACGCATCTAATCGAACAGTATCGTCAATGGATTGGCAGGCTATCGCCCAAGGGGTTTTCTCTAACTGAATTAAATATTTAAAACCCTGCTCAGATAAAGACTGCTTTCTTTCCGGCATGATTAGCTTAGCCGTATCAATAACCTGCAGGTGGTGCTCGTCCGTGCGAACCATTCCCAGATACCACGTAGGTTGACCGACCAAAGACTTAACATCATCCGATGTAACCTCATATACTCCACCCAAAAACAATAAAGGAACGGCAAGTTTCAAGCCACAGACACTAAAGACCAAACACTCTACACCTTGGCTTGACCACGAATCGGGGTCTGTCAATGATACTGACGTCTGCGCATCAATACCCACTTCGGGTGAGGTGATGCGTTCAATAACGATTTCGGGGATTTCGACGGGTGCTATTTCAACAGGTGCTATTTCAACAGGTGCGACTGTTACTTCTTCCAATACCGGTATTTCAATGGTTTTTTCTACTTTCTGCGCTTGTTCAGTTGCTGTGACCAATAACTGATCAAGATAGTTTTGTAGAACACCTTCTACTACATTAACCTTTGTATCTGCATCTTTAAGGATTAATGGTGCACCATCTGGGCGTATTTTATTCAAAACACATAGCCTCAGCGGCGAGACTCAAACAACGCTGAGTAATAACGGCTTTCAATTTTGATTCGGGTAACTTATTTAAAATACTCAGGCCATTCAATAAATGAATATACTTTATCGTTTCATGGCCTGAACCCAAAGTTTCAGTCGTCAGCAAATAGCGACCTGCAGCAATGGTATCTTGCGGGCAAATAGGTGGGCTTACGGCCTGCGATAATCTTTCATCCCAGTCACGGTTTTCATCCCAGACATTGCTATCCACTAAAAGCATATCGAGGTAACCCGCAATAATCTTCTCGCTACTGAGCTGTTCGACGTTCATGCTTTACCTCCTCTGCCTGATCCAACTCTACTAATAAGTGCCGATAAGCTCGTACCCCACGAGAAGAGCTGTCTAGTTCATTCGGAAATACCCCCTCATGACTGGCATTTCTAAACTTAGTATCAATAGGAATAGCTTCTTGCCATACGTGTTCAGGGTAAAGCTGTCTCATTTCTTTTAATGTAATGACAGAAGCTTGGGTTCTGCGATCAAATAATGTTGGCACAATGGTATAAGGCAGCTGTCGATTTTGTGAAGACATAACCATTTTTAAGGTATGAACCATACGTTCTAAACCTTTGAGTGCCAGATGCTCTGTTTGCGTAGGAATAACCAGTCGTTGACATGCAGCCAAAGCATTAACCAATAAGACACCCAATATCGGCGGGGTATCGAGTAAGGCATAATCATAATCATCCCAAAGCTGGGCTAATGTTTTTGCCAGTACCAATCCCATACCGTCTTGTCCACTAACTTGCCGCTCTAGCGTGGCAAGAGATGTCGTTGCCGGCAATAAGTCGACCCCTTTGCGCGAAGTTGGTTTAACCACTGTTCGAATATAATCAAGGTCTTTGCAGCGCTGATTAAAAAACAAATCATAAAGACTCGTCTCTAAGCTGTCGGGGTCATAGCGGAAGTAACTGGTAAGCGAACCGTGTGGATCCAGATCTATAAGAAGAACACGGGCCCCACGCTCTGCGAGCAGACCACCAAGAGAAACAACTGATGTTGTTTTTCCGACGCCACCTTTCTGATTTGCTATCGACCAAATTCGCACGATTTGCCGTCCTTATTTTGACAACGAGATTTATAATACTGTTGCCCTGCAAGTTTTGTGCTCACTTCACTGTTTCCTCTCTCGCCCAAGGCTGATTAAGACTGCCTTGCTTTATTAAAATTTCAACGCGGCGGTTTGCCAAGCGGTGTTCATTACTATCGTTGGCAAATAGTGGTTTATGATAAGAAAAGCCTATCGCTGCCATTCTTTGTGGAGCAACCCCAAATAATTCAAATGCCCTTACCATTGCTACCGCTCTTAATGCTGATAAATCCCAATTACTAACAATGCTTCTCGTACTAATTGGAACATCATCGGTATGCCCTTCAATATTTATTTCATTAGGGATAGGCCTTACAACTAATGCCAACTCTTCTATCATATCCATCATTTCATCATTTATTTCCCAACCACCTGCCGGAAATAATGTATCGGTTTTTATGCGTATTTTTACCCACTCCCCCTCTTGATCAAGAGTAAGATCTTTACTATCAATAAAAACCTGCAGCTGCTGTTTGACCGTTTCATAGAGCGGCATCACACCATTATTGTGATCAAGAATCGTCGTCGATACTTCTGGCTGTGGCAGTAGCTGCTGTGTAGGGGTTGTGAATATTCCTTCTAGCGTTTCTTGTACCGCCTGATACTGCTCTTCGTTTAATGATTTCACGCTGTATAGCATAATAAAGAATGCGCACAGCAACGTCATATAGTCTGCGTATGAAATTAACCAACGATGGCGATCAGGTCCAGATTGATTGCTCATAAATCAATACCTTCTAATCGATAACGAATCAGCTGTGGATTAACCCCTTCTCGAATTGCCATCACACCAACAATCATGGCTTTATGATAACGAGCACGCTGCTGTATAAAACCTCGCAAACGACCTGCAATTGGAATCGCAATTAAGTTTGCCGCCGCTACACCATAAAATGTGGCCACAAACGCCGTGGCAATACCTCGTCCTAACTCTTCTGGTTGCTCAAGATTAGATAGAACCTGCATTAAGCCCAGCACCGCCCCAACAATTCCCAAAGTTGGTAAATAGCCACCTAAGCTATCAAATACTTCAGCGGCAGAAAGATCTTTTTCTTGATGAGTTTCTATTTCTAAATAAATACTTTTTTCAATAGAGCTGGGTGACTGACCATCTGCTAGCATGACTAAAGCACGTTTCATTACAGGATCTGACTCCGCTTGAGCAATACCATCTAAGCCTAAAACCCCATCTTTACGATAGGCATTACCGCAAGTGGTTAGTTTTGTTAAAAGAAGATCAAGAGAGAAGTGAGGCGGAGCAATAAGCCAGGATGATAATTGCATGGCTCTGACCCCAAGATATGCAGGCGTCTGAACAGCCAAAGCCAAGAAAGATCCTCCAAAGACAATCAATAACGCAGGCGCATTCCACAAGGCTAATAAAGATCCCCCCTCTAAGACATGCCCAAATACGACACTAGAGATTGCACCAAAAAGCAATAATATAACTAAACGATCCATCAGTTTGCCGCCTCAAAAATTTTTGTCCCAATCGTCTCAAGTGAAAGCACTTTATCGACAATCCCTGTATTAATTACAGCTTTAGGCATACCATAAATAACACAACTGGCTTCGTCCTGAGCCCAGATTGTGCCACCTGCTTGTTTTAAAAGTTGAGCACCTTCTTTTCCATCCGCCCCCATTCCTGTGAGTATGATTGCCAATGCTTTAGAGCCGAAACTCTTTGCCGCAGACGCAAGTGCTATATCAACACTTGGCCGATAGCTAATACGTTCATTGCTTTCATGGATTCTAATACTGCCACCATTTCGGCGATCCACCATTAATTGCATTCCACCGGGAGCAACATATACATGCCCAGCCTGTAATTGATTGCCGTTCTTAGCTTCCGATATACTTAAAGGACTTAAATTATTTAACCGTTCTGCAAAGGCTTTTGTAAAGGAACCCGGCATATGTTGAACAATGACGATTGGCTTAGAAAATGACTCAGGAATTTGCTTAAAGATAGTTTGAAGCGCCGCAGGGCCACCCGTTGATGTGCCAATAATAACCACTTCAATATGGCGCAATGATTTTTCTCGACAACTAAAGCGATTATTAAGTTGAGATGTTTTTTCAGCGACTGAATCAATGTTTACTGGAGAGTAAGTCGGTAGTGAGCTAGGCCTAGAAGATAGGTTGTCTATTTTATGTGTAGCCCTGCCTCGTGTCGCAGCGACCTCACAAATTTTATCGGTCAAGGTTTTATGTAATTGAGCTTCTGAAGCAGCGATTGCATCAAAGCGTTTAGATAAAAAATCAATAGCTCCCGCATCTAATGCATCTAGGGTAATGCGAGCGCCTTCATAAGTTAAAGACGAAAACATCAAAATCGGTATTGGACACTGGCGCATGATTTCTCGGACCGCAGTAACGCCATCCATAACCGGCATCTCGTAATCCATAGTAATGACATCAGGTTTTAGTGCCAATGCCTTTTCAATCCCCTCACGACCATTGCTCGCAGTGGCAACTACCTCCAAGCGAGCATCGGCATTAATAATTTCAGTTACGCGGCGTTGAAAAAAACCAGAATCATCAACCACTAATACCTTTAGTTTTTTGGAAAGTACCACAATATAAAATCACCCCTTACGCAGCAGTCATCTGCCGAGCAGAATAATGCTGGAGCATGCTAGGCACATCTAAAATTAAAGCGATTCGTCCATCCCCAGTAATTGTTGCACCTGCCATACCCGCAGTACCGTGCAACATCGCACCTAAAGGCTTGATAACAACCTCTTCCTGTCCAATCAATTGGTCCACGACAAAGCCTGCTCGCTGATTACCAATTGAGACAACCAGAACATGAGAACTTTCATCCGCTACCGCATCCGCTTCACCTTTTACCAACCAACGTTTCAAGTGGAATAACGGGATCGGCTTATCTCGTACAACAATCACCTCTTGCCCATCCACGACATTCGTTCGAGACAAGTCTAGATGAAAAATCTCATTAACACTGACTAAAGGAAATGCAAATGCCTGATCTTTTAACATCACCATCAACGTTGGCATAATAGCCAAGGTTAACGGTACTTTAATTTCTATTCGGGTGCCTTTGCCAAGCGTAGAATCAATGTTCAGGGTACCGTTTAATTGGGTGATTTTGGTTTTAACCACATCCATACCAACACCACGACCCGATACATCTGAGATCTGTTCTTTGGTTGAGAACCCAGGTGCAAAAATCAGGTTATAACACTCATTATCGGTTAAACGATCTGCTGCATCCTGCTCCATCATGCCTTTTTCAACCGCTTTATTACGCAAGACATTGGCGTCCATACCACCACCATCATCTTCGATAGACAGTAAAATATGATCACCTTCTTGCTCAGCGGCCAAGGTCACTACGCCAATACGCTGCTTACCTTGAGCTTCTCGTACGTCAGGCATTTCAACGCCATGATCGACTGCGTTTCGAACTAAGTGAACGAGTGGATCTGCTAATGCTTCAACTAAGTTTTTATCTAGGTCAGTTTCCTCACCTCTTAGCTCTAAATTAATTTCTTTTTTAAGTGAGCGTGCTAAATCACGTACTACTCTAGGAAAACGACCAAATACTTTTTTGATCGGCTGCATTCGTGTTTTCATAACTGAAGATTGTAAATCAGCCGTCACAACATCTAAGTTTGATACGGCTTTTGACATAGCCTCGTCATTACTTTTTAAACCTAAACGAACTAATCTATTTCGTACTAGTACTAACTCACCGACCATGTTCATAATGTCGTCTAAGCGTTTAG
This sequence comes from uncultured Gammaproteobacteria bacterium, assembly GCA_963851095.1. Taxonomy (GTDB): domain Bacteria; phylum Pseudomonadota; class Gammaproteobacteria; order Pseudomonadales; family Oceanobacteraceae; genus Oleispira. The sequence continues at coordinate 45,247 of CAWKOX010000006.1, forward strand.
TATCTACCCGCACCGTTGTTTCAGCAGTGGGGGTAGAGGATTCCCCTGATTTAGCCGGTGGTTTGGTTGGGGGTTTAGCGGCGGGCTGAACTACTGATTTTTCTGCCACCGGCCCAGGGGCTTGTACTTCTGGTTTTTTAATATCTGGCGCGGCGCTTATAACTGTTTCTTTTACTGACTCAATTTTACTAGTATCAACGTTACTAGAATCACCTGCCGAAGGGTTCTGTCCTTTACCGTGTAAGCGATCTAACAAATCTTCAAATTCAGAGTCGGTAATTAAATCATCTGAGCCGGATGCAGCAGGTTCGTTTGGCACATTGGTCATTTCAGCCGCCGAACCTGCCGTAGAAGATTCTGTCGTAGACGTTTCTGCGGGAGCAGGCGCTTTTCCCGTGCCATGTATTTGATCTAATAAAGCCTCAAACTCATCTTCTGTTATTTCATCACTAGTCGATTCAGTAGCCGGTTCTTCGTTGACGTCTAAAAATAGGCCATCATCATCCAAACCTTCATTACCACTATCTTCTACTCCTGATTTTGCAGTTTCACCATCGAGCGCATCTAATAATTTCTCAAACTCGTCGTCAGTAATATCATCAGATTCTTCAACGGTGCCAGCCGCAGTTGGTGCAGCGCTGTCAACAACAGGCGTCTCTGCTACAGGTACAGGCGTTTCTACAGGAGCAGCGGTTTCTGGCTGAGCTAACTTATTTAATGTGGCTAATAATTCTGGCGCTGCAGGCTCTGGAACTTGGCCGTTGCGGACCGCATCAAACATTTCATTAACGGTATCGAGTGCCTGTAAAATAACATCCATTAGATCTGACGTTACGGTTCGCTTACCATTTCGCAAAATATCAAATACGTTTTCAGCTTCGTGACAGCAATCAACCAAAGCATTGAGCTGTAAAAAGCCAGCACCACCTTTTACGGTATGAAAGCCGCGAAAAATCGCGTTTAATAAATCATAGTCATCTGGTCGCTGTTCAAGATCAACAAGTTGCTCTGACAGTAGCTCTAGGATTTCTCCTGCCTCAACTAAAAAGTCTTGGAGGATTTCTTCATCAGCATCGAAACTCATCCATTAGCTCCTTAAAAACCAAGACTTGAAAGTAAGTCATCAACATCATCTTGGCCACTAACAACACCGTCTAAACTGGTGTCTGTTTGAGGCCCTTCTGGTGCAACATGCTTACTTCCTTCTTGTGGGATATCGTTTGAGCTCGGTTCCGTATGGGTTGTTCCCGTAATACGATCAACTTCACCCGCCATGGCGACTAGGTCTACCAAACGTGATTCGACCTCTGTAACTAACTTAGTGACACGATTAATTACTTGACCTGTCAGGTCTTGAAAATCCTGAGCCATTAAAATATCAGATAAATTTGACGATATTTTTTTCGAACTCATCTGTGTTTTTAATAAATATTTATCTATTTTTTTCGACAGTATTCTAAAATCATTTGGCGCCAGCTCTTTACGCAAAAACTTTTGCCATTCTTCATGCAATTCTTCAGCGCCACCTTGAATTTCAGAATTAAGAGGCATCCCCTCTTCAACTAAATCCATAGTTTTATTGGCGGCCTTATCGGTCATTTCCATGACATAAGCTAATTTATCTGAGGCCTGTACCATGCCTGTTTGATCACTGAGCTCATCACCGGCTTTTAGGTTTTTTATTGCTTCATGTAAACCACGGGTTAGCTTTCCTATCTCTTCGTATAAGGTTCGGTCACGTACATCGTTAATACTATTAACGACCTCAACTACTTTTCCAAGATCACCATCGTCGATTTTTCTCAACAAGTCTTCAGCAAGTTCTTTAATATCCTGCTGAAAGGATGGCGCATGAGTATCCAAATGCATCTCAGCCATGCCAATTCCTTGTTATAAACCTTCTACACGCTCAAAGATTTTATCAATTTTTTCTTTAAGAACAGCGGCAGTAAAGGGTTTAACCACATAGCCGTTCACCCCTGCTTGAGCAGCGGCAACGATTTGATCGCGCTTAGCTTCCGCAGTAACCATTAATACCGGTAACGTTTTTAATTTATCATCAGCTCTAACATGCTTTAACAAATCAAGTCCCGTCATCCCTGGCATATTCCAATCGGTTACCAGAAAATCAAATTCACCTGTTTGCAACATGGGTAAAGCCGTTAATCCATCATCTGCTTCTTGTGTATTGGTAAACCCTAAGTCACGCAGCAGGTTTTTAACGATCCTTCTCATTGTAGAAAAATCATCCACAACAAGAATCTTCATATTTTTGTCCAAAGCGACCTCCAGATGCCAGCTTCACATTGTATCTAATAACTCCTATTAAGAAGTGTAGACCGTGATGGAGCATTAGCCAGAAAGAAAATTAATAGTAATTACAAAGAGTTAGAATTTTGTTAGTGATACAATTTAATTGGTTGTATTTTTACCAATAGCGTTATTATAATTTTAAGAAAATACATGTCGTTTGTTGAGTTAAGTCCACTCGGTTAGGCGTGACCGCAGCCTTAGAGCCGCTTGACTATGTATCTGGCTCACCCGAGATTCACTGATACCCAGTACCGCACCAATTTCTTTAAGGTTTAATTCTTCATCATAATAGAGTGCTAAAACGAGCTGCTCTCGTTCTGGTAGATCTTTAATCGCATCTGCGAGTGAGGACTTGAATGCATCTCTCTCGATGCCTAAGAATGGACTCGGACTCGCACCCACCAATTGCTCTTGGCCTTGCTCACCCTTCTCCATCACATCTTCAAAACTGAATAATCGACAACCGGCAGAGTCTTTTAAATGAGTATGATATTCATCAACACTCATCTCTAGATGCTCGGCGACTTCATGATCTTCAGCATCTCGACCTTTCGCCAATTCGACTTCTTTAATCGCTTCACTTATGCGGCGAGAATTTCTATGCACTGAACGTGGCGCCCAATCGCCGCGACGAATTTCATCAAGCATTGAGCCTCGAATTCTTATACCCGCATAGGTTTCAAAGCTGGCGCCTTTTTCACCATCATATTTACGCGCAGCTTCAATTAACCCAATCATCCCCGCCTGAATAAGATCATCCAGCTGCACACTATCCGGTAATCGGCCCCTTAAATGATGAGCAATGCGCTTAACCAGCAAAGCATGATCGCGAACTATCTCATCAAAATTTGGACTACTGACTTCATCGTACATAGCACATCCATTCATTACAGGTACTACCCATGGGCTCCTGCTTGGACCAAATTCTCAACAAAGAATTCAAGATGCCCGCGTGGGGTTGATGCTAAAGGCCAGGCATCAACTTTTTTGGCTAAGCCTCTAAAAGCTGTAGCGGCCTTAGATCGTGGATAAGCTTCAACCACGGCCTTTTGACGCTGTACTGCACGACGTACAGCATCGTCTTGGGGAACAGAGCCGACATACTGCATCGCCACATCCAAGAATCGATCAGTTACTTTAATCAACTTTGCAAACAACGCATGGCCATCTTGTGGAGTGCGAATCATATTGGCAATAACACGAAAACGGAAAACACCATAATCGCGATTCAATAATTTGATTTGTGCATAAGCATCGGTAATCGATGTTGGCTCATCGGTTACGACAATCAAGACTTCTTGTGCGGCTCGTGCAAAACTCATCACCGCGTCAGAGATACCCGCTGCGGTATCAATCATCAAGATATCAAGTTCATTTCCAATATCACTAAATGCTTGTATCAAGCCTGCATGTTCTCGACTGGTCAACATCGATAAATGCTGAGCGCCCGAGGTCGCGGGTACAATTTTAACTTTTCCCGGACCATCAACCATCACTTCGCGCAGGCTGCACTCTCCGCGCAACACATTTTCAATTGTTTTATTCGCTGTAATTCCAAGCAATACATCGATATTCCCTAAGCCTAAGTCCGCATCAAGTACAACAACGCGTCGACCTAACTCTGACAGTGCGCAGGCAAGATTTACCGTCACATTACTTTTTCCTACTCCGCCTTTACCACCAGCGACTGCAATTACTTGTACTGGGTGTTGAACCATGCCTACACTCCGTGCTGCATAAAGTTATTATTCATAGCCGAACTCACTTCTGATGTTTGCCAACGAGCTTGGGCCATTCGGGCCATTTGCTCGGCGAGACGTACCATTTTTTGTGCGTTTGGAAAATGGATATCGTCTGGTATATGAGGGCCATCGGTTACCATATGGATTGGCAAGCGAGTGACAGATGCAATACTCATAGCTTGCCCCAGACTAAAACATTCATCCAACTTGGTAAAAATACAACCATCGATTCCCGCTGGTTTAAAATGCTCATAATTTTCTTGTAAACAACGAGCTTGGCTCGTTAATGGTAAGGCTAGTAAAGATTTCACTTTATTTCCTGCCCCTTTAAGCATAGACAACTGCACAGAAAAATGTGGATCTTGAATGGCTAAACCTGCAGTATCGATCAAAATAAGTTTCTTATCACTTAGTTTATCAAGCATAGCCGACAAATCACCATTAGGCTCTAGCACTAACAAGGGAATTTCCATGATACGAGCAAATGCTTTCAATTGGTCGTGTGCGGCAATGCGATAGTTATCCATAGTAATTAATGCAATATCATTGCTGCCATGATTGATGACGTACTGCGCAGCCAGCTTTCCGATCGTAGTGGATTTTCCTGCCCCCGTTGGCCCCACAAATGCAAAACAGCCACCGGTTTCCAACATATTACTATTCGCTAGAGGTAAGTCTTCTGCAATAAACTTTAGGCACTGCGCCCAACCCTTTTCAATATCACCATCATCTTCTGGTAAGGCACTGACTAATTTATCGGCCCAAGACGGATCAATACCTAAGTCTTGGCAACGCTGCCAAATTTGCGCTTGCTGCCAACTCAAAGGGCGGGTTGGATTCCAAGCATTACCTTGCTGGCTAACCAACCAGTTTTTTAAATCCTTTAATTCTGCAGACACCTGATTAAAAAAGGGCGTCGCTTCAGCATGACTCATATTAGCCGCGGTCTGACTGATCGATTGCTGCAATTCTTCTTCGCTTAACATCACGGCATCCAGTGCTGCAGATTGTGCAATAGTGCCTTCTTTAATCCCCAACAAGGCTTCTTTTAATGCCGCTGTTGTGGAGACATTAGAATGATCAAAGGTGGGTTCTTCTTGACGAATTTTGCCTGTATTTTGCTTAGCCTGTTCCAGCTCTTGCTGCAACGCTAGCTGGCGATCAATCTCTTGCTGCTGCTGTTCATTCGCCATCTCTTGATAATCCAGGGCCGCAATAACCTCAACACCCTTTCCGACACGCTTGTTGGAGAGGATAACGGCATCAGGGCCCAATTCTTCTGAGACCATGCGCAAAGCTTGCTGCATATTTTTGGCAGTGAATCGTTTTGCTTTCATGTATTAAGCCCCCACCGTTGCTACGATCGTGATGGTTTTATTATCAGGAATTTCTTGATACGACAGCACACTTAAATGCTCAATCGTATTGCGTACAAAACGGGATAGGATTGGACGTAATTGACTAGAGACAACCAATACCGCGGCACGGCCTGCATTCTCTTGTTCTTGCGTTGCATTCATAAGTGAACGCTGAATTGCATCTGCCATGCTTGGCTCAATTACTAATGTATCCATGTTACCCGTCTGTTGTGCACTCTGTTGTACTGTCTTAAGCAACAACTGTTCCAAAGCAGGGTCTAACGTCATAACATGCAGCTCATCCGCGGTACCAAAGATGTTTTGGATAATAAGACGGGCCAAACCTGTACGTGCAGCTCCGGTTAGAGCGGCAATTTCTTGACTCCGTGGCGACATGTTCGCCAAAGACTCGGCTATGGTACGCATATCTCGTACCGGTACATCTTCGCGTAATAAAGTTTGCAGTACCGATAACAACTGACTAATCGACACCGTATTCGGAACCAGCTCTTCGGCAAGCTTCGGCGACGTATCATTGAGAATATCCAACATTTTCTGAACATCCTCATGACCAATTAATTCATGAGAGTGTTTTTGTAGAAGCTGGTTAAGATGTGTTGCAACAACCGTACTCGCATCGACCACGGTATAGCCCAGGGTTTGCGCTTTATCTTTTTGTGTACTCTCAATCCATAAGGCTTCTAGGCCAAAGGCAGGATCAAGAGTTTCAATACCTTCTAGCTTGCCAAAAACTTGCCCTGGGTTGATCGCCATTTCACGCTCTGGGTAAATTTCAGCTTCTGCTAACGTAACCCCCATTAGCGTAATACGATACTGGCTCGGCATTAAATCTAAGTTGTCACGAATGTGTACCGAAGGCATCAAGAAACCAATATCTTGCGATAGCTTTTTGCGCACGCCTTTAATGCGTGCCAATAATTGGCCACCTTGATTTTTATCGACTAACGGAATTAAACGATAACCGACCTCTAGGCCAACGCGATCGACGGCTTCTACATCATCCCAACCGAGTTCCTTAACTTCTTGCTCGGGTAATGCTTCTCCTGGCAATGGAGGCGCCCCCACATTAGAAACCGCCTTACTGGCCGAGCTACTATCTTGCGCAGCTTTTGCATTTTTACCAGTGACAGGCTTGCCATCGACAAATACGCCACCTTCATTGCGCCAATGAATAAAATAGGCACCCGCTCCAGAAAGAAACGCCGCAAAAAGAAATACCACATGCGGCATATCAGGAATAATACCCATAAAAAACAATACCATTGCCGTAATCGCAAGAGCACGCGGAGAATCAAATATTTGACCTATTATTTGCTCACCAACATCTTTCGCATCGCTGTTACGCGTCACCATAATGGCGGTTGCGGTTGAGAGTAATAACGACGGTATCTGGGCTACCAAGCCATCACCAATCGCTAAAATAGTATATTTCTGTACCGCGTCAGCAAATAGCAAATCATGCTGGCCCATACCAATTGCAAAACCACCGACGACGTTAATCACAAGAATTAGAATCCCTGCAATAGCATCCCCTTTTACAAACTTACTGGCACCATCCATTGAACCATAAAATTCGGCTTCAGCCGCAATCTCAGCACGTCTTGCTTTTGCTTGATCAGCATCCATCAAACCTGCGTTTAAATCGGCATCAATAGCCATTTGCTTGCCGGGCATCGCGTCCAAGGTAAAGCGAGCACTTACTTCCGCTACGCGCCCCGCCCCCTTTGTTACTACAACAAAATTAATAATCATTAAAATGGCGAATACAACCAAACCCACGGCATAGTTACCGCCAATCAATACTTCACCAAAAGCCTCGATCACTTTACCAGCAGAGTCGCCCCCCTCATGCCCTTCCAATAAAACGACACGAGTTGAGGCAACATTCAACGCCAAGCGTAATAACGTCGCAATCAATAATATGCTGGGGAAAACACCAAAATCGAGGGGTTTGGTCGCGTAAACACAAATAAGAAGAACAACAATGGAGATCGCAATATTAAACGTGAAGAAGGTATCTAATAGAAAAGGCGGCAAGGGCAATGTCATCATGCCCAGTAAAATCAGCAGCATGATAGGAATACCGAGATTACCGGTAATAAGGGTAATAAAATTACCTCTTATTTGATTGAATAGTTGTCCGCGATCTAACGTGGCCATAGATACCCTAGTGCAAAAAATTGACGTTACTTAGTCTGTTTGCAAAAAGGGTGCACACTTTATGATTTATCTACTATTTTTTTAAAATAAAAATATTATTACTCATATTTTCTATTAATCAACTGTTTATTGAACAGACTCATAAGCAAATTAATCAGCAGGCTGAAAAAAGTTAATTAGGCTTTATTCGCATCAACACGCAAATCTTGTGGAATTGGCATAGCTGGGCGACGCTCTGGCTTAACTCCCTTACCTTTCGCATACTGATCAACCTGATAAATATAAGCCAATACCTGAGCAACCGCGACAAACAAACCTTCTGGGATTTCTTCATCGATGCGCGTATGTGCGTAAATCGCACGCGCTAGTGGCGGCGCTTCCATTTGAGGAACGTTATGCTCCTTAGCGATCTCTCGAATTTTGAGTGCCGTTTCTTCAATACCTTTCGCAACAACAACCGGCGCACCAGTGCCCCCACTGTATTTTAATGCGACAGCATAGTGAGTTGGGTTGGTAATCACCACATCAGCATCGGGTACCGCGCCCATCATGCGTCTCTGCGCCGCCTCACGCTGCACCTGACGAATTCGTCCCTTCACTTCAGGCTTACCTTCGGTATCTTTAAATTCATCTTTAATTTCTTGCAAAGACATACGCAACTTTTTGGTATGGCTATAAATCTGCCAAGGCACATCAATCATCGCAATGATCAAGGTCGACGCGCATAAAATCACAGCTGCCCACAATACAATTTCTGTCGAGCGTTTAATTGCAGGACGCACAGCAGCGCTTTGTAAATTCATGGCATCTTGAAAATAATAAGCAATCACAAAGTAGGCGCACGTACCCACCACCAATACCTTGCCCCAAGCTTTAAACAGCTCGACTAAAGAATTAGCTGAAAACATACGTTTAAGCCCCGCTAGCGGACTTAAACGAGACATTTTAGGCGCTAAGGCTTTGGTACTGAATAACCAGCCGCCAACACCCAGCGGAGATAGAAAGGCAGCAATCAAAACTAATATAAACCAAGGAACTAAAGCCGAAACTGCCTCCCACATAGATTCTGACATGTGGCTAAACATATAGCTGGTATCAAAAAGCGCAGCACGTTCGACATCTAAATTAAAACGAGCGATGTTATAAACCTTATCACTCATATAAGAGCCAAAGGCGACTAAGCCCAACGCACCAAATAATAATATCGCGCTGGTATTCAGCTCTTTTGATCGAGCGGTCTGTCCATCTTCTTTTGATTTCTGGATTTTTCGCTCGGTGGGTTCCTCTGTTTTTTCTTGACTACTGTCTTCATCAGCCATGACAAGGCTCCAATAACATAGCGTTCATCTTGCTAAGGCGTTCGTATTAATGAACGTAAAAATCCAAACAAGGTTTCTAATAATGTATGAAAACTTTCCCCTAAGTGACCAATCGTCAACCAAATAATGGCTAGACCAACCAACATAGTGACAGGAAAACCTAACGAAAAAATATTCAACTGAGGTGCTGCTCGCGTCATCACACCAAAAGCAAAGTTAACAATTAATAACGAGGTTAAAGCAGGCAGTGCAATCACAAGCGCTGATGCAAACATCCATCCGCCCCAGCGAACCATGCGGCCATAATCATCCGCACTCCAAGCCCCTCCACCAATCGGCATGGTATAAAAACTTTCAACCACCACCTCTAGCACAACCAAGTGCCCGTTAAGGGCTAAAAATGTCAGACTGGTTAAAAATAAAAACCATTGGCTTACAACAACAACCGATACTCCTTGTGCAGGATCAACGGTTGTCGCAATCCCTAAGCCTGTTTGCATCGCGATTAATTGACCCGCCAGTACAAAAACCTGCGTCACTATTTCGACCATAAAACCTAATACAATGCCAATCAGCATTTGTTCGAAAATTATAATGAAAGACGCCAAAGACATCGGCTCAACATTCGGCATAGGTGGTAATAAAGGCGCGATAATAAGAGTAATAAATACAGACAATAAAATTCTTATTTGTCTAGGTACTAACTTACTGCCTAATAATGGCATTACCCCAAGGCAGCCAGCTATACGGGCAAAAGGATAAAAGTATTGGCTGACCCAGCCATTGAGCTCAAGTGCGGTAAATTCCAGCATAGGTATGAGTTAACCAACCAAGAAGGGAATATTGGTATAAATACCTAGGGTAAATTCAACGACTTTATTAACCGCCCATGAGCCGAAAAAAATAAGACTAATAAGAGTAATAATTAATCGGGGTAAAAAGCTTAAAGTTTGTTCGTTAATTTGAGTAGCCGCCTGAAAAGTAGCCACAACCAAACCGACCACAAGACTAGGGATAACCATGACAAAAACGATGGTGACAATAATAAATAAAGCCTGGGAAAATAAATCACCAATTTGCTCTACCCCCATACCGACTCCTTAGATGATTTATTCATTCTTATTGCTATTTTTATTGATGTCACTGTAACGTGTTTTAACGCCACTTGGTCAAATCGTAGTTTGTCTAAATCGTACCGAAGCTATTGGCTAACGTCCCCATAACCAAAGCCCAGCCATCAATCAGTACAAACAACATAATTTTAAACGGCAACGAAATAATAATGGGCGATAGCATCATCATACCCATGGCCATTAAAATACTGGCAACCACTAGGTCAATAATCAGAAAAGGGATGAATAATAAAAAACCAATCTGAAAGGCTGTTTTTAATTCGCTGGTGACAAATGCAGGAATCAATATATGCAACGGCGTTTCATCTGGGCTTAATAAATCCATTCTTCCCGAAATTCTTACAAATAAATTCAAATCTGTTTCACGGGTTTGAGCCAACATAAATTCTTTCATTGGCTCAGTGGCTCTTTCTAAGGCTTCTAAAGGTTTGATGGTTTCATTCAAATAAGGTTGTATCGCGACTTCGTTCACCTTTTCAAAAACCGGCATCATAATAAACGCCGTTAGAAAGATAGACATACCTAAAACGACTTGGTTTGAAGGGGTTTGCTGAAGGCCCAGCGCTTGGCGAAGAATGGCCAATACAACAATGATACGAGTAAAAGCTGTCATCATCATGATAATGGCAGGCAATAAACTCAGCAGCGTCATTAGCGCTAAAATCTGAATAGTGACCGTATATTCGCCACCGGTATCCGTTTGTTGGAACGTTACCGCAGGAATACCCAGCGCACTGATATCGGCAAAGCCCAACATTGGAAATAAAATTACAAGTAGAGCGGTGCAATATTTCATGTTTTATTCAAAGCCTTTTTGAAAATAGCTTGAAATACAGGTGATTGCTGCTCAATGTCATCTAAATTAATGGGGGTTTCTAACACTAATAAAGTCTGAATAGAGTGTGGGGTAATTCCCACTAAAATCTGTTGATCGCCAATCTGTATAAGAGATATCTTTTCTTTCAACCCAATTGAGGTTGTCGAAAGGGTTTTGATCATTTGTCCAGATCCAGAAAATCCACCTGCGCCAGATCGACTCATTCCTTGTAAGCGCTTGGCGAGATACGCCAACAGTAAGATTAAAGCAATCATACCGGCTAACGTCGCAGCCACTCGGCCGATAGACGACATAGGATCGGCCGGTAAAGGTGTTGCTTTCGTTAAAGCATCTTCAGCCTGCCCCCATAAAGGCATCAGGAAAATCGCAAAGCCTAGAAACTGAAATATTTTTTGCTTAGCGTAAGCGCTGAATTCTTTCACTTTGGCTCACCACATCCGTTAACCGTATACCAAATTTATCATTAACCATCACCACCTCACCGTGAGCAATCAGGGTTCCATTAACCAGAACATCTAATGGCTCACCTGCGAGGCGATCAAGTTCAACCACTGACCCTTGGTTTAATTGAAGAAGGTTACGAATAGGAATTTCAGTTCGTCCTACCTCCATCGAAATGGAAACAGGAATATCAAGAATCACATCGAGTTCAGGCGACAAGTCGTTATTAGCCGAACCACCTTCATCGGTCAATGCATCTAATGGTGCTTGCTTAACGGAATTTGCCTCTTCCGCCATAGCATCGCCCCATTCATCATCCACACGACCAGCCTCGATCGTTGTAGGGTCTTCAGCCATAGCAGCCGCCCAGTCATCAGTTACCGAAGCATCACTGGCATCATCAACCCCAGCAGCTACATCATCGACCAAGCTATCAATGTCGATATCATTCGGGTTTTCTGATTCACTGTCTGCAGACTCATTTTCAGGTGTACCTTCATTTTCAGGTAGCGTTTCATTCTCGTCTTGAGAGTCATCACTCATAATATCCCCTTAACAACGAACTAGCGTCGCTTATGGTTAAATTGTTCAATAACTTTAACAGCTAGATTTTCATCAGAAACACCTAGCTTTCCTTTAAACATTGGCACGCCTTGAGCTTCTAAAGTAAAAAACTCAGGCATATCAATTGGAATGATATCGCCACTTTTCAACGCGGCTACTTCTCGCAAAGAAAGCTGTTGCTTGACAACAGTCCCATGCACCGCGACTTTCGCATTTAAAATATCTTCCCGCAGTGACTGCTGCCAGCGATCATCAACATCATCGATGTCACTTTGCATACCCGCATCCAGTGTTTCTCGAATAGGTTCGATCATCGAATACGGTACTGTGATATGCATATCACCGCCGCCGCCATCCAACTCAATATGAAATGTACTAACCACGACCACTTCAGAAGGACTCACAATGTTCGCCATTGCAGGATTCACTTCAGAGCCAACATACTCAAATTCAGCGTCTAAAATAGTACTCCAAGCTTCTTTATAATCTTTAAATACTTGCGCCAAGACTAGCTGGATAACTCGAATTTCTGTGGGTGTAAATTCACGCCCTTCAATTTTTGCATGACGGCCATCACCGCCAAAAAAGTTATCCACGAGCTTAAAGACTAATTTAGCATCCAATATAAAAAGTGACGTGCCTCTAAGAGGGCGAATTTTTACGAGATTCAAACTGGTGGGTACATATAAGGTATGAACGTATTCACCAAATTTCATTATTTGAACGCCACCTGATGCAACATCCGCACTGCGGCGTAAAAAGTTAAACATACTAATTCGGGTATAACGGGCAAAACGTTCGTTGATCATTTCCAGAGTTGGCATACGACCACGCACAATGCGGTCGTTACTGGTAATATCGTAAGCCTTAACACCCGCAGAATCGATATCCGACTCGGGCTCTAAATCTACATCATCGACACCGTGTAATAAGGCATCAATCTCGTCTTGGCTTAGTAAGTCTTGCACGCGCGTTCCCTTATTGCATCACAAAGTCAGTGAATAAAACGGCCTCAATACCTTCGACACCTGCTTCCGCTTGTAAGACGGCCGCTAACTGTTCATGAAGAATATCAATGAGCTCACTACGACCTTCTGGAGTACGTAATTGTTTAAAATCTTGCTCTGCCAATACCCCAACAATAGTATTTCGTAGCATTGGATTATGCAGTTCAATCGCCGCTATAACTGGCTGAGAGCGAGTCATAATTTCTATGCTGGCCTGTAAAAAACGCTGTCGAGTACCCAAATTGTAATTAACAATAAATCTTGGTTTCATTTTTATATAAATGGCAGGAGTCGGTATGTCTTCAACTACTTCCGCAATCTCACCTTCGGTAACCGCTCCATCTTCATTTTCATCGCTATCGCCAGCCAATAAAAAGACTGCAACGCCTGCAGCAATACCAATTAATAATACGATTGCCACAATAATGATGATCAGCTTTTTTTTTCCTCCACCCTGCTCTTCAGCATTATCTTGATCGAGGGTCAAATCTTGTTCTTCAGCCATAACGTCAGTTCTCCGGTGCTTGTAGTCAAAATAGCAATACGCATGCCATGTTTTTGCGTCAAAAAAACATAGGCATTATCTAGATGCCTGTTTTATTTGTTAACAGGCCCTAAAGACAGCTTAGACAAGGTATGAGCAGGCGTTAAACAAAGGTATCTAATATATTATTATTTTTAGTTTTTGCTATATCGACACTGATTTCTTCTCCCTCTTGCTGAAAAGTGTCAGAATCCGGTGATTGCTCCTTATCTTGCTGCGAGTCAGAATCAAACGCTGACTGATCTCCTCGCCCAGCGTCGGCTTGCACATCAAACTCAGAAAGCTCTAATCCTTGACCCGCCAGCATATCGCGCAGTCGATGTGCGCTACTTTCAAGCGCCTCTTTTACTTGATGATTCTGCACCTGCACATGAACCTGTGTTTGCTGATCATCTTTAATGTGTAACTTCAACTCAAGACTCCCCAGCTCCGGCGGGTCTAAATGAATGGTCACTTGCTTAATATCTTTAGTTGCGTTCATTGTAATGCGCTCTGTTAAAGCATCACCCCATGCTTGCTGGCCTTTACTTAATTTCAGAGTTTGATCATCTTGTTTGCGCTCTAATAAATTTGACTTCGCTTCAAGTTCGCCCTTTTCTATCACCTCACCGTCAATCAACTCATCTAAAGTTTGACTCGTAGGGTCTTCGTTCAAAGCCAATGCAAGATTTATATTTGCTTCAGCCGGTATTAAAGTCTTCAGTGCGATAGGGGCTTGCGGTGTCGTCATTAGCTCGAGAGTTGATTTTTTGGAGGTTGCTAAAGCTGAAGTAGACTCTGAGCCAAGAAAACGTTCATTTAATTCACCTTCACCCTCCAACTCACTCGCCGTCATCATGACAGAGGTCGTATTCTGGTTTAAGTGCTGTGACATGACAGAAGGGGATTTAGAGGATTCTGCGGCAACAGCCGCTGCATTCAAAGTATTAGCCTGAGAAGACACGGTTTTCTGATCGATTAAACTAGAAACTAATGATTGTGCATAAAAACCTTGCTGCGCAAGCAGATTTGAAGGCGATTCGTTTTCTGTAGAAGCTTCTGTAGCGCCCTCACCTTCTGCAACAGGGGCCAATAAAAGTGAAGCGTCTTTATTAGAAAGCTCCGTATTTGAAGCGTCAGTATTCATTAACAATGAATTTGAAGCGAGCGCTTCAAGCGGCAAAGCTTGGCCTAAGTGCGGCAAACCTTCATCCTCTAAAGGCATGGGCTGTCCTGCCTTATCTGGTAACAAACCTGAAAGTACACTGGAAAAACCGTGCCCTCCAAGACCCTCTATTCCAGATAACTTAGGATCAGCAGCCACTCCGGCTGAGAATATTTGCATTAAGCCATGTTGTGTCGATTGAGTTTCCATAGGTGCTCCTATTAATCATACTTAGTGAGAGCAAAGGACGGGCCAACTAGGAAGTGAAAATGAAAATGAAAATTATTTAATGAGTGATAACAGAATCGTTTTAACGGATTGATATTCAGTATCCGTTTCTGAAATGAGTGATTGGATACCCTCAAAATCAGCATCTCGCGCTTTTTCTTCTATTTTAAAACACATTTCTGCTAAAGGCAGTGCTGAAAGGTTACTAGAAGCCCCCTTAAAACTATGAGCAATTTCTTTTAATAATAAAGCATTCCGCTCATCAAACGCACTTTGCATTGCAGGTACTCGAGGATCAGAGTCAATGATAAAAACCTGAATTAATTCAGAAAATTCATCTTCCATAATTTCTTCTAGCATAGCCAGCGCTTCAATATCAAAATGAGCGTTTTTATCCACAATTAACTCCTAATATCTAAACTTTATTTTTCTGTGGCCAGTGTATCTCTGCCACTACCTTATTACCACACCCGACATATTCTAATGAATGACATAATGCATTAATAAGAGGTAAACCTCGACCGCTATATATGTTTTTTTCTGATGTATTATCAGCAATTTCAAGCGCTTTTTCATGGCTTACTTTTTTATAATTAAACCCTTCTCCACTGTCTTCTATACTGAGCTTGAATATACCTGTACGGCCGTTTTGAGACGTATGCTGCATCTGTATTTTAATAAATCCGGATTGAAGAGCATTTAAGCGCTGTTCACGTACCGCATAAAATTCAGCAAAACCAGCCGGGGTTGATTTCATTGCAGAATCTAATGTTAATAAGCCATGCTCCAGCGCATTAGAAAATAGCTCAGATACCACCGTAAATAATTGTCCTCCCATCACTCGTAAAACGGGAACCTCCATCATTATGTGCATAACCAGTGGCAACGGATTAAAATTTCTTAACGAATCAGCCCCTAGTTCATAATCAATTTTCCAATCACTAGCCACAGATGATGACCTTCGAGAAGATACTGCTTGATCCACGGCCTCATCATCAACCATTTTCAACTCAACAAGCGTTGTATCATCATCTTTTTCTGTCTCGCCAACAAACTCATTAATGCTTTTTTGTACCGTATCAAATAATACATCCGGATCAATATCATTACTAAAAACAGACCGTAAGCGCTCTTCTCCAAACATCTCACCTTGACTGTTTCGAGCCTCAACAATGCCATCCGACCACATAAAAAATCGATCTTCAATGTCCATGCTGTGTTCAGTCATGTCATCATTAAACTGTTCAGTTTTTAAAACACCCAGTGGTAAGTGCTGAGATTGAATAGATTCAAGATGATTGCCCTTGTTCGTTAATAAATAACAATCCGGCACTCCCCCCATCCATACACTCATACTGCGCTCAGAAAAATTTAAACTAACCGCAGCAGCGCAGCAAAAAAAACCGACTGGGAGTATTTTTTTTAGTTTGGTATTGATTTCACGTAATATCATTTGAAGGCCGAAGCCCTTGGCGGTCATACCATAAAATATCTCTGCAACGGGCATCGCACCAATAGCTGCCGGCAAGCCATGCCCGGTAAAATCGCCCAACAAAACATGCATACCACCTGCAGGCTTTCGCGCAGCAAGCAGTACATCACCATTAAAGACCGCTAATGGAGAAAGCATGTATTTAATATTTTCGGCATCTAGACAACCCGAGTGCGCTACATTATCAAAAACAGTTTTCGCCACCTGTTGCTCGCGTAACATATGCTGATTATGTTCAACAATGGTATCGCGTTGCTTTTGCAGTATTCCATGCATATTTCTCATACGCACAAATGCATCAATTTTCGCTTTTAGAATAATATGATTATAAGGTTTTGTTAAAAAATCATCGCCACCAGCCTCTAGACAATCCGCAAGGCTTTGAGCGTCAACGAGTGACGTTAAAAAAATAATAGGGACGAGTTCTTCACCGGCAAGATGCTTAATTTCTTTCGCTGCATCTTTACCGTTTAGTAGCGGCATAATGACATCTAATAAAATAATGTCTGGGGACTCTTGTAAAAAATACTCAATGGCTTCTCTGCCATTTTTGGCCTCAATAACATGATGCCCTTCTTTACTGACAATTTTACTCAATAACAATCGATCAACAGGATTATCGTCAGCAATAAGAATTTTCATGAACGCAACCCGTTATTTAATCGTAAACAACTGCTCAAAATTTGAAATACTCAAAATTCTCCTCACATCGTCATTGCACTTAGTGATGGTTATACACGCATCATCACCACCCGCATAATCTCGTAATAGCAATAACATGCCTAACGCGGAGCTATCTAAATACGAGGTATTTCCTAAGTCGACAACATAAGACGTAACTTTTGATGACTCTACTTCATAAGCTTCTCGAAACTCTTGGTGCGCACTAAAGTCAAAACGCCCCTCAACCTTAATCGTTACCTCTTGCCCACTTTCATCCATCTTCGATTGAACACCCATGTTTTAACTCCTTAATGATCTCTTCATACTTTAGTCTATATTTGATACTAGCCTAGTAATCTAAAGAATCCTTTTTATTGTGCTGATTTAATCATTTTTTCAGTAATTTTTGATAAGGGTAAGAGCTCATCGACAGCCCCTAGTTTATAAGCCGCCTGAGGCATCCCCCATACGACCGAAGTAGCCTCATCCTGAGCGTATGTAATCGCTCCTGCTTGCTTTAGTTTAAGCATGCCATGTGCCCCATCATTTCCCATACCCGTTAGCATTACAGCAACAACACTTGAGCCATACATACTTAATATAGACTCAAACATGACATCAACCGCTGGCCTATGACGATTGACTCTCTCAGTCTGTATGATTCTACACACTTTATTATTGCCTGAGTTAGCCACAGTAAGATGATAGTCTCCTGGCGCGATATAGACACATCCAGGGCGAATAAGCATCCCTTCTTGTGCCTCAAATACACTCACCTCCAAGAAACGATCTAATCGCTCTGCAAATGAAGTACTGAAAACTTTAGGGATATGTTGTGAAATCAAAATAGGCGGACAATCAGTAGGGATCGAGGCTAATACCTCTTTAATCGCCTCTATGCCTCCTGTAGAAGCACCAATAGCAATAATCCTTGAGTAGCCTACCTCTGATTTTGTAAGCGCCATGACGGACTTATTCTGACGATAAGGCTGGACGTGTGCAGAGGATGCCATTCGCACTTTTGTAATAAGCTCATTGGAAAATATTTTAAGTTTAACGTCAGTATTTGCTTTGGGCTTGCAAATATAATCTACCGCCCCGACCTCCAATGCTTCTAGCGTCTCTGGAGCACCGCGTTCCGTGAGTGTCGAGACCATAATTACAGGCATTGGGCGCAATCGCATTAAATTCTTTAAAAATTGCAGACCTGACATCTTTGGCATTTCGATATCAAGGGTTAAAACATCCGGAGATAACTGCTTAATTTTTTCTCTTGCATCAATAGGATCTTCCGCAGAACCAACGACCTCGAAATCAGAACAACTATTGAGTATTTCAATGAGCATTGTTCTAATTAAAGCGGAATCGTCAATAACTAATACTCGAATTTTTTTCATTTTGTCATCACCAAAAAGTTCGATATTAGACGTATCCCTCTCAGACTTACTCTCTACACTCACATGTTTTTCGTATTCTGTTTCACGGCGAATAATTGTATCGTTCTTAACATTTTTAATACGCCTAACTTTTACGCTACCAGTATCAGGAAAGAAAAGTATTTTTCGGGCATAAATATCACCCACATCACTGGCGACTATATTTAACTGCTCTTCTGCTAAGTACTGATAAACAAATAGAATATTCTTTTGGCCAATATCAGTCATACTCGCCATCATTTGGCCACCGCCAAAAACTTTAACTTCAAAATTTTTCTTTTCACCACCCAGTTTTATAATCGCATTAATCAAGTACTCCATGGCCCAGTTACCATAGCGTGACGCTGAAGTCGCAGGGTTACTTCCCCAGCTATCACTCGAAAATTCATTCGTTTGCGGCAACATAAAATGATTCATCCCCCCTATTCCTTTTTTTATATCGCGAATACAAACCGAAATACAAGAACCCAATACGGTTGAAATCATTTCTCCATGACTAGAAACATACAACTCACCGGGTAGTATTTTTGCCGACCAGACTTTATTTAGCCCATCCCAATAGCGATTAATATGTTCAAAACCTATAGTGACCGGTGGCTGGGGGGCACTAGAAGTGTCGGTTGAAAATCCCATCAGAACACTTTCCGATAAATTGTATGTCCTATATTTTCAAAACGATTACTGACACCATTTAAGTTCTCAGAGTGACCGATGAATAAATAACCACCAATAGTCAACATATCAGCATATCGATTAAATAATATTTTTTGCGTGGGCTTATCAAAATAGATGACGACATTTCGGCAAAATATCACATCAAACGGTCCTGACATTGGCCAATTTTCTAATAGATTCAAGCGTTTAAAGTGAATGTATTTAGAGACCTTCTCTTTAACTTTTACTTCTTTGTTATTGCTGCTCTGCTGAAAAGATCCTTTAATTATCGAATCATTTAAGCCATCAATGTCGGCGTTGGAATACACAGCCTGCTTAGCCTTAGCCAGTACATCTGAATCAAGATCTGTTGCCAAGATCTTGATATCCCAATCGCTCGGCATTGACGCTTTTAATAACGTCATCGCAATAGAATAAGGTTCCTGTCCCGAGGAACAGCCAGCCGACCAGATACGTAGGCGCTTAGCCGTAGCATTTTTTTTACGTAATTCCGGCAGCACGGTCTTTTCTAAGTAGTCAAAATGGTGGTTTTCGCGAAAAAAGGACGTCAGGTTCGTCGTAATAACATTAATAAAACAGGACAACTCTTGAGTCGTATTCGCTTCTAAATAATCCAAATAATGAGTAAAACTGAATAAATTCAACTTTCTTACTCTACGGGCAATTCGGCCATAAACCATATCGCGCTTATGATCTCCAAGAACGATTCCTGTATATCGCCCCGCAAGCTCAGCAATGCGTTGAAAATCCTTATCCGTCATAGGAAACTCCTTATTCCTATGATCTGTATTTACATGATCTCTAGACATAAAGATTAATTAAAACTCCTGCCACTCATCATCTTCCGAATCACTCATAATAGCGCCTTGACTAGGTCTATTAGTTGGCGATACTGATTGCACCTCAATCATAGGCTCGGGCTTATATTCTGCTACGCGCGCAATAGGGCTATTATTCAGCGTAAAAAAGTCCATCAACGTCATCATCGCCCTAGACTGTTCCGCCATTGCTTCGCCTGCTGAAGCTGCCTCTTCAACTAAAGCGGCATTTTGCTGGGTCATTTCATCCATCTGCACAACTGAAGTATTGACCTGATCTATTCCAGAGGATTGTTCTTTTGCTGCAATACTAATCTCTTCGATCATATCGGTAACGCGCTTAACCGCCGAAACAATATCTTTGAGTGTTTTACCTGACTCATTGACTAAGTTGGTGCCTATGTTCACTTTATCGACACTGTCGCGGATTAGATCCTTAATTTCTTTTGCGGCGCCAGCAGAGCGCTGTGCAAGATTACGTACTTCTCCGGCGACAACCGCAAAACCACGCCCCTGCTCTCCGGCCCGAGCGGCTTCGACGGCAGCATTTAATGCCAATAAATTGGTTTGAAAGGCTATCTCATCAATCACTCCAATAATGTCGGCAATTTTATTGCTGGCATGATTAATTTCATCCATTGCCGCTACTGCGCGACTCACTACTTCACCGCCTTCTACTGCTTGTTTACTGGCTGAAACGGCTAACTCAGTAGCGTGGGTTGAGTTATCACTGGTTTGCTTCACGGCACTGGTCATTTCTTCCATGCTTGAAGCTGTCTCCTCAAGATTCGAAGCCTGAGACTCCGTTCTCTGACTCAAGTCAGCATGCCCTTGAGATATCTCGCTTGCCCCTAATGAAACCGCAGACGCAGAATCACGAATATTATTAATAATTTCGGTCAGTTTCTCGACCGTCGCCGTTGAGTCTATTTTAAGCTGCTCAAACGACCCCTGATAATCAGAAGTAATGGTTTCTGTCAGGCGACCATTGGCTAAAGCATTAAACACTCGCGCCGTATCATTCACGACATTATCAGCAACACCCACTAAATCATTAAGCCCTGTCGCTAAGGTTAAAAAGAAACCTTCTTTATCATCAACGTTTATTCGATGAGATAAGTCTCCATTGATTGCTGCCTGAACCAAACCATCAACTTCTTTTTCTACGGCAACTTCATCAGTACGATCCAACCATTCAACCACTGCACCTAATCGCTCCCCTTGCTCATTTTCAATCGGGTTCGCAATCAATACAAAAGTTCGTCCACCTAAAACGATATTGGCCTTATAAGTACCCGTTAATTTAGCAACAAGGTCTCGTTGATGAGAGGGGTGCTTATGAAATGAATCGATACTTTGCCCAAGTAAATGACTCGCATCAAAATTCGGAAGGTCTTTGCGAATATCCGCCTCGGCATTCTTCATCATTTTTAGCACAGCCGTATTCATGTAGATAATATTAAAATCATTATCGGCAATCATGGTATTGCCAGAGACAGAGTCTAGCGCTTGCTTAACTCTGGCATTGGTATCAGCAATCACTTTCTCAGCCATTTCTTGTGCTAGCATTTCTGTTTTATCAAGCCACTCTACAACGGTGCCTAGGCGCTGACCTTCTTCGAAGACAGGCGTAGCAATCAAACTAAAGGTGCGCGCCCCCACTTGAATAACCGTTTTATAAACACTGGCTAATTTTGCCAACATCTCACGCTGATGTGCTGGATTTTTATGGAAAACATCTATGTTCTCACCCATCAAATTATGCGCATCAAAATTCGGTAATGCCATTTTCAAATCGGCTTCAGCCGCAATCATCATTTCTGTGACTGTGTCGTTCATATAAATGATATTTAAATTTTCATCAGCCATCATCACATTGGTATTACAGGCATCTAACGCTTTACGAATCCGAATATTTTCTTTAGCCGCTTGTTTCTCCACTTGCTCTTGCGCAACATCTTCTGTTTTGTCAGACCACTCAAGCACCGTTCCTAAACGTATCTGTTCGTCACTAAAAATAGGGGTAACAATGAGTCGTAGCGTTCTTCCGCCAATGACAAACGTTGTTTTATAAGTATTTTTTAAACTCGCAATCTTATCTCTTTGATGAATAGGGTTCTTATGAAAAGTATCCATATTACTACCAACCAGATTACCACTTCTAAAATTTGGCAACTCACTGCGGATATCAGCTTCGGCATTTTTCATCATAAGATTCATTGTGGTATTGGTATAACAAATATCATTATTTGTATCCGCAATCATAATATTGGTATTACACACGTCCAACGCTTTGACCAGACGCTCAAGATGCTCTAATTTTTCAACCTCGTCTTGATCATCGTCTTTTGTTAAGTGCCACCAGCTAAGCCCAATAGATAGAGCAAACGCTAGTATCACGACCACCATGGCAAAAACAGTATTGAGCGCAGTTATAACGAAATACAATAGAGCTACTGCAAGTGGCAATGCAGTGAGTACCGGCGTGATCCAATGAATCGTCTTATGCTCTTTTGACATGATACCTTCCCTATTTGTCACCTTATAATTGTTTGTTTTATTCATGCTCTGCAGTCAATTCTTCAGCTAACGTTAGCAGCTGCTTATCGATCGTTAACAGTCGATTCACATCCAACAAAATAATCATGTTATCTTCAATTGAGACCAGTCCTTTAATAAACTCGGTATTCAAATCTTCTATCAAATCAGGGCTGTTTTGTGTATCAGAATCACTGATGGCATGCACTTCAGATACGGCATCCACAACAATACCCATAACGCGTTCGCCACGCTCTGTTTCAACTTTCAAAATAATAACAACAGTAACAGGGCTATATTCAACACTTGTTAGATTAAAACGGCTGCGTAAATCCATAATAGGGACAATGGTTCCTCGCAGGTTAATGACCCCTTTTATGTAATCTGGTGCATTAGGAATAACCGTCGTTGACTCCCACCCTCTAATTTCTTGAACCGCTAGAATATCTACGCCATATTCTTCTCCGGCCATAATGAACGTTAAATACTGTTTTTCATCATCTGTACCGTGTCCAGAATCAGCATCTTTATTGTTTATTTGAGCTGCATTCATAATGCATTACTCCTTTTAAGCAGCGTATTAAGCAGCATGAATGTGAGAGTCATTTTTTTTATCCGAAGCCCGAGTATTTAACCCTGATACATCTAAGATTAAAGCTACCGTTCCATCTCCTAAAATAGTCGCGCCAGAGATTGAGTCGACTTTTTGATAATTTTTCTCAAGGCTTTTAATGACCACTTGCTGCTGACCCAATAACTCATCAACCACAACACCCACCTTGCCATTATCCCCTTCAACAACAACTAACATTGCACCTTCAAGATCCTGCCTTGCCGTTTTTATGTTAAATATATCCTGCAGGCAAATAATAGGAACGTAGTCATTACGCAACTGCATAACGTATTGGCTGCCCGTAATATTGTTTAGCATGGATTTTTCTAACTGAATGGATTCGACAATAGACACTAAAGGGAAAATATAAATTTCGTTACCCACCTTAACGAGCTGGCCATCAAGTATCGCTAATGTCAGGGGTAATCTGATGGAAAATACGGAACCTTCCCCAGGAATTGACGAGACTTCTATCGAACCATTCAGTTCTGTAATATTTCGTTTAACCACATCCATACCGACGCCACGACCTGATACATCGCTTACAACATCGGCTGTTGAAAATCCTGGCTGAAATATAAGGTCATAAATTTGACCATCGGTTAGATTGTCGTCTTTCGTAATTAAGCCTTTTTCTAAGGCTTTATCACGTATTCTATCTTTGTTTAAACCTGCGCCATCATCCTTCACTTCGATAACAATTGAGCCGCCATGATGAAAAGCATTGAGGGTTATTTTTCCGACACTCGTCTTGCCATTACGGATTCGTTCTTCGGGACATTCCAGCCCATGATCTAAAGAATTTCTGACAAGATGCACCAGAGGGTCACCGATTTTCTCCATCACTGTTTTATCCAACTCTGTATTTTCTCCGATCATTTCAAGATCAACTTCTTTACTGAGCTGCTTACTTAAATCTCGGACTAAGCGAGGAAAGCGACTGAAGGCAAAACTAATGGGAAGCATACGAATTTTCATTACACTTTCTTGTAGCTCTCGAGTATTTTGCTCAAGCTGAGCAAGCCCTTCTTGCAAACGTTGAATTCGACCCATATCAAATTCTTGCCCTAACTGTCCGAGCATTGATTGAGTGATTACCAGCTCACCAACCATATTGATTAAGCCATCGATCTTATCGATGGATACTCGAATTGATGTGGTTTCTGTACTCTTTTTGGTGACTTTTGCGCTAGCGTTGGTTTTTGCTTTAACTTCGTTACAATCAATCTCGCGACTATCTGTCTCGAGGCTATCAATCTTGAGGTTATCCTCTGCTGCATCACTGACTTTAAGATCGCTATTGACGGCGTCGTTATTGTGTAATGAGTGAGAAATTTCACCCTCAGGGACAAGTGGCTCAGAAACCGCTTCGACAGTTGCATCACTTGCATTTTTACTTTCATTATCCGACAGGGGCTCATAACGAATATCACAATCGTCTACGACCCACTCAAATATTTCTTCTATATCGGACAGCTCAACGTCAGCGCGAACATGAATCGTCCACGAGAGGTAGCACATTTCAGGGTGCATTTCTGAAAATTTTGGCAATGATTGTCGATGACACTCTACTTCAAAACTTCCGCCCACGGCTTCAGCCAAGTCTTTCAGTTCACGAAACATACGATAGGGTTCATTGCCCGTACAAAGCACGTCTTCGCATGGAATGAAGTGGACTATCCAGCCTACCCTGCGTTGCTCACTCGTGCTTTTATCATCGACGCATAGCCCACTCGTATTCTCACTCTCCGTAGAATGCTTGCTATTATTTGCCAGTACTTTTTCAAAATGTATTTTAAGCTCATCAGCTTGAGCCATATCTGGTTCATTGCCTGCTTGTAGATCACTCATCAATCCACGTAAGCAATCAACACATTGCAAGAGCATATCAATATGCTCTTGCTCAATATCACGTTCACCGCTGCGAATTTCATCTAATAAGGTTTCTAATACATGGGTAAATCCGGATATTTGCATAAATCCAAAAGTACCTGCGCCACCCTTAATAGAATGAGCCGCACGGAAGATAGTATTAATCGTCTCAGAATCAACTTCAGCGATATTTAATGCTAATAAATTGGATTCCATAATATCAAGCCCTTCGAAACTCTCTTCGAAGAAGACCTGGTAAAATTGTGAGAGATCAATACTCATAATAATTAACCCAACACTTTTTTAATCGTATTTAACAGCTGGTCTGGATTAAATGGCTTTACTATCCACCCGGTTGCTCCGGCTTTCTTTCCGGCCATTTTTGTATCACCAGAAGATTCGGTTGTGAGCATCAAGATAGGGACAAATTTATACTCACCTAATTTACGCAGCTCCGTTACCAATTGAATACCATCCATCACAGGCATATTCACATCGGATAAAACCAAGTCAAACTTTTGAGTTTTGGCAATGTCCAGTGCTTCGCTTCCATCGCATGCCTCTCTCACGTCATAGCCCGCACCCTTTAAGGTAAACGAGACCATCTGTCGCATCGATGCTGAATCGTCAACCGCTAAAATGGTTGCCATTGGCATACTCCCCTTCTAATAACTACTGCGCAATATGTTGTGTTAGTTCAAGCGGCTCAATTAAGCCTAATAGCTCAGCCACATTAAGAACGGATTCTGAAGGTTTAACCCAAGTCACCCGATGACCTTGTTGCTTCGCGGCATCAATAAAATGAGTAATTAATTGCAGCGAGGCGGTATCACACTGCTGTACGCCTCCAGCGATTAATTCTATTTCGGTATGTTCCAATAAGGCAGACTCTAACTCTGTATAAAAGCTTTCCACTTTTTCGATGGTCATCCGCTCACTGCATACAATTTGATGCCCTTCAGACATGTCATTCAATTCCTATTGACGTTTACTCTAAGAATAGACGGCAATTAGAAAGCTGCGAATTTTGATTTGAATATTAATAAGAGATTTTTACTTCAGCTAACGGACTGCTCGTAGGTAAGGGCAGGCATTTAGAGGTGAACATTAGATAGAACGAGTAATTAGATAGAACGAATATTAGACTTGGCGATTACGAGCACTGCGCGCGGCAAATTCATCCATCATTTTTTGATCTTGCTTATCTTCTAGCGCAGAGGCTTGCAGGGCGAGCTTTTCTATTAATTTGCGTAATGCCTCGGCTTTGGCGCGGGCATCTAAATATACGCGCTTAGCACCATCAGCTTGCTGGCGAACTAAGTTAATTTGTTGTTCTTGATGGCCACTGGCATCTTTGATCTGTTCAATAAAGGCAATGGTATTTTGAATCTGTCCACCTTGAATCGGGGCCGCGTGCTGACTAGTTAAGCTGTTGCGATACTCAGCCATATATTGTTCTAACTGAGTGAGTTTTTGTATTTCTTGCTCCAGTTTCTGTTGGTACTGACCCCATACTTGCAAATCTTGCTGCTCTTTATCTGCGGCCATTTTAAGTACGAAGCCAAGACGCTTGATTCTTTGTTTACTCATTCATTTGCCCGCTCACATCGGCCTGTGGCACATCCGGCAAGATAGCTTTTAGCTGTTCAAGGCCCGCGTCAATTTTTACACATTCACTCAATTCTTGCTGTAAAAAACTTTGAATCATAGGAATTCGATTCAACGCCAGATCTAGCGTTGGGTCTGTGCCTGCTTGATAAGCCCCCACACTCACAAGATCTTTATTTTCTTGATAGTGCGCATATAGCTGACGCAACATCTGCGCCTTTTGCAGCCATTGCTTCGACACAATTTGAGGCATGGCACGACTGATCGACGCTTCAATATCGATGGCAGGATAATGACCTTCATCGGCTAATTTTCGAGATAATACGATGTGGCCATCTAAGATGGCTCGACTGGCATCCGCCACCGGATCTTGCAAGTCATCACCTTCGCTTAATACGGTATAAAAAGCCGTAATCGAACCACCACCGGCTTCTCCATTACCCGCACGCTCTACCAATTTGGGGATCTTGGTAAATACAGAAGGTGGATAGCCTTTCGTCGCCGGTGGTTCGCCGACGGCTAATGCAATTTCACGCTGGGCTTGGGCATAACGGGTTAAAGAGTCCATCAGTAATAATACGTTTTTACCTTGCTTGCGGTAATACTCAGCAACCGATGTGCAATACATGGCAGCCCGTAAACGCATCAAAGGAGAATCATCGGCCGGTGAGGCAATCACCACAGAGCGCGCCATACCTTCTTCACCTAAGATTTCATCAATAAACTCTTTTACTTCTCGGCCACGCTCACCAATTAAACCAACCACCGTAATATCGGCTTCGGTAAACCGAGTCATCATTCCCAACAGCATACTTTTACCCACACCACTACCGGCAAATAGACCCAAACGCTGACCACGGCCAACGGTCATTAAGGCATTAATCGAACGAATGCCCACATCCAAGGGGGTGCGAATGGGATCACGGTGTAAGGGATTTATCTGTTCGCCTTGCAGTGAGCCTTCTTCGGCCTGCAAGGGGCCTTTACCGTCTAAAGGTCGCCCTACGCCATCAAGGACTCTTCCTAACAGCTGAAAGCCCACTGGCACGCCACTAGAACCTGACAAAGGGCTAACTTTGGTGCCTGCTTGCAGGCCATCAACTTGCTCAATAGGCATTAAAAAAATACGGCTGCCATCAAAACCGACAACCTCAGCTTCAATGTCTGTATCATCGCGGCGTTCAACCATGCAGCGATCACCAATTTTAACGACCAAGCCTTCGGCTTCTAAAGTTAAGCCGACCATGCGAATTAATCTTCCACTGGCTTTTTTTTGCAGTGATAATTTGTTGAAATTAATGCCGCTAATCTGATCGCTTAGACTCATGTCACGTCACCTTCTTCCGATAGATCGCTTTGATTATCGGTTGCGGTGTCTTCTGTATTTTCTTTTATCGTTGCTTCTGTTTCTATCGCTGCATCGAGTTGATCATTGGTTTCAGCGTCAATTGAAGTATCTAATTCTGCATCCAATGATTCTTTCGTTCCGCCATCAAGCTCTTCAGCTTCTGTTTCATCAACTTCTGCTTCATCAACACCTGACTCTTCAATACCTAAAGTGTCATCAGCAATAGACTCATTATCTTTATTGCTTTCTATTAGCGGTTCGCTTTCTATTAACGGTTCGCCTTCAATATCGGTTAAATCAAGCTTTTCACATTCTTGATCTATTCGCTCAAACACAGCGCCCATACGCTCTTGCAAACTGAATTCTAATAACGACTGAGTCGTTGTAATTCTCGCACTGCCCGTCTCTAAACTAGCATCTACCTTGTAATTCATTTCACAACCAGCCGTCTTTAAACCCTCTTCTAAAAACGTGGAATCGGCTGAGCTCACAAATATTTTAATATTTTCAGCACCACTAGGAAGCTGCTCTAATGCCATGAGCACTTTTTGTGTAATTTGATCATCACCCTGCTCTAATTCACGGCCAATAATCGTTTCACAAGCGGTTTTTATTAACTGGCTTAATACCGCCGGTAAAGCACTATCCTTTTCAACCAGACTTTGCTCTAGCTGCTGAGTTAACTTTGCCAAATTACTGACAGCCACGGCGATTTCTTCTTTTCCTGCAGCTAAGCCTTCTGCTTGCCCTGCTTCAAAACCCAAACGATTTCCTTCTTGGGTGCCTTGCTTATGCCCTTCTTTATGGCCTTCTGATTTTCCCGTAGCTTTACCTTCTTTTTCGCCCTTTTCACGGCCTTCGTTTAAGCCTTGTAAAAATCCTTCTTCGTAGCCCTCATTACGAATAGTTTCTAACTCTTCTACCGTAATCGGTTCAACCACTTCGACCTCATCTTCAGACTCTTTTTCATCTAAGGCGGGTTTCTTTTTAACCGCTGGGCCGCCACTCCAATATGGCAAATCCCACGGTTTAATCTCAATGTCTTCACTGCTCGCTTGAAACTCTTCGTCCTCATCGCTCATTATATTCTCCGTAGTCGTCATCGCTATTCAATGGTTTACACCATAGCCTCACCACCACCACCAAGCATAATCTCTCCCGCGTCAGCCAAGCGACGAGCAATGGTAAGAATCTCTTTCTGAGCATTCTCTACTTCACTCACCTTCATTGGGCCTTTCGCTTCTAAGTCATCTCGTAACAATTCTGCTGCACGCTTAGACATATTCTTAAAGATTTTTTCCTGTACCGCATTATCCGCGCCTTTAAGCGCAACCACGAGAAGATCGGTCGATACTTCACGCATTAATGCCTGTATTCCGCGGTCATCGACATCGACCAAATTATCAAATACAAACATCAGATCTTGGATCTTATTACCCATGTCTTCATCGGTTTCTTTAATTTGTTCAAGCAAGTCATTGGCAATCGTACTATCAACCAAGTTAACAATACCTGCCGCCACTTTAACCCCACCCATGGTTTGAGTTTGTGTTCCTGCTTTACCAGAGAATTGACGCTCTAGAATATCATTGAGCTCTTGCAGTGCAGCAGGCTGAACCGCCTCTAAAGAAGCAACTCGCATAATAATATCGAGACGTACTTTTTCATCAAAGTTAGACAAAATTTCAGCCGACTGATCGGCGTCAAGATAAGAGATAACAATGGCTTGAATCTGAGGGTGTTCGTGTCGAATCAAATCAGCAACCTGACGAGACTCCATCCATTTTAAGGAATCCAACCCCGTGGTACTGCCACCCAGCAAGATACGGTCGATCAAAGCACCTGCTTTATCATCACCTAACGCTTGAGTCAGCATATTACGAATATAATCATCCGAGCCTAAGCCCATACCCGTTTGGCCGCCAACAGCTTGAAGAAATTCAAGCACTACACCTTCAACTTGATCTTGTCGAACCCCTTTAAGGCTCGACATCGAAGTACCTACTTTCTGAACTTCTTTTGGCCCTAGGTGCTTTAAAATTTCAGCGGCGTCTTTTTCACCAAGACTCATCAACAAGATAGCCGAGCGTTCAACTCGAGATAAATTCGCCAATAACTCTTTCGGACTGGTTTCTGCAGGCGTTGTATTTTCAGCCATGTGATTGCTTTACCTTATGCACGTTATTCATCTTCAGCGTTAATCCATTGAATCAGCACCTGGGCAACACGTGCTGGGTCCTCGGCAATCAGACCTTTCAATGCATCCAATTGGCGTTCAAAGCCGTCTGAAGCACCAGGTAATAAGAAATCATCAGCACCCGACAGGGTCACTCGATCTTCATCAAACTCATCACTAGAATCTGAGAAGTCGTCCATTCCCATGCTGTCTTCATCATTACGGCCTTTATTGGCAATACTATGAATGGTAGGACGAATAACACCAAAAATCAGTACCAACAAGAACAGCCCTGCTAATACCTGCTTCATAATCTCCCAGAACCAAGGTTGACTCCAAAACTCAGGACTGCCCAGTTCAATTTCGCTCTTACCCATAAACGGCGAGTTAATGACATTAACACTATCACCCCGTGCGGCATTAAAGCCAACCGCATCTTTCACTAATATTTCTAAACGTTCTAAGTCGTTCTCTTTCCAAGGAGAAAATTCCATTTCACCGGTTTCAGCATTCATCAATTGCTTGTCGTTAATCACAACCGCGACGGTTAAGCGATTAATACGCCCAACCTGCTGCTGTTTATAACTTAAAGTACGATCAACTTCATAGTTTCGAGTAGTTTCGCTACGTTTATCCATTGGGTTCATAGGTAACCCCGTCGCGGGGTCTATCTGCTCCGGGGCTTCTGCTTGCCCTGGTGGCTGATTTGTTAAAGCACCCGGAATACCGCCTTCTGCACCACTCACGGTTTGTTCGTTGATTAGCTGTTCGCTGCGAATCGCTATTAGATCAGGATTAAATGTTTCTTCAGATTGTTCCACGACCGTAAAATCTATATCCGCCGATACCTCAGCCTTATAATTTTCAATGCCTAATACGGGTTTTAAAATACTATTCACACGGGTGCTGATTGAGTCTTCAACACGCTCGGTATATTGCAATTGCTTGGTGGCTAATAGCTCTTGATTATTATGCTCAATTTTCGATAGCAGGTTGCCCTTTTGATCAACAACCGATACCGAGCCTTTATCCATTTCACTGATTGAAGAAGAAACTAGGTTCACAATTGCTTCAACTTGATCTTTGTGCAAATTGGCACCGGCATAGAGTTCTAAAAACACAGATGCTCTTGGCTGGCGATGATCTCGAACAAAAACCGATTGTTTGGGTATAGCAAGATGCACTCGTGCATTTCTTACCGCTTGAATACTGGCAATTGTTCTCGCAAGCTCCCCTTCTAAACCGCGACGATAGCGCGCTGTTTCAATAAAATGGCTAGTCCCAAGGTTGGATTCATTATCCAACAACTCAAGCCCGACCGTTTTGTCATCAATCAAACTGGCAGCGGCAAGCTTTAACCGCGCATCATGCAATTCGTCGGCACGTACCATCAATACCTGCGAGGTAGGATCTATTTCAAATTCAAAGCCTTCTCGCTGCAGAACCTCAACAATTTCTTGAGCATTATAATCCTGCATGCGATTGATCAAAGGTTTGTAGTTCGGCTCTTTCGACCAAATAAAGATGGCAATTGTCAGTGCAATCGCTAAAGCAAACCCACCTAACAAAGCCGCTTGTCGAACGATGGATAGTTTATTAAAACCGGCGACGACAGGATGAAGATTACCATTATCTTGCTCGTCGGTGCCTTGGGCCATCAAGTCTGATGACACATCATCCGCGGCTTTATTTTGTTCTGGGTTAGCAACTGCATTAGCCATTTAAGAATGCCCCATTATACTGGCATGTTCATAATGTCTTTATACGCTTCTAATAACTTATTGCGTACTTGCGACATTGCTTGGAAAGACACACTGGATTTTTGCATAGCCACCATTACCTCTGGTAGATCGATATTGGGATCGCCCTGCGTATATCGAGTACTTAAGCTACCCGCGTGCATTTGCGTATCATTAACCTGATTAACCGCATTACCCATCATCTCACCAATACTGGGAGTCGACGACGATGACGATAAATTCATCTGATTACCTGGGCGGGTTTCAAAAGCAGCAGTTTGGTTGATCAAATCTTGTTGAGTGAGCTCATTACGAAACTGAGAAGGCGTCATGGTTGCCGGATTCATGTTTGAGCTATTGATGTTCGAGCTATTCATGCCATTTGCAGAAGGCGTATTAAAATTGGCAGAACTAGGAGAAGTCATCATAGAGGGGTCTAGCTGACTTCTTTGCTGCTGAAGCTGAGCCGCAAAACTGTTTTGCGGAGCCCCTACGGAAGCGTTTTGCTGGGTCGGTTGAATCGAGTTTTGCAAACCCACTGCAGACGCTGGATCTGTGGTTTGCATTTGCTGGCGCACTTGACGCATCTGTAATAAAACAGAGTTGATATCCGCACGATTAACCATAACCAACACCTCGACCTTTCACTGGTGAAGTTGACGCTTTTAAATCAACTTCATCTATATTTTTTTGGCACTTTTGCCATCTATCTTTCCTTTTTGCAACTTGTGGGCCAACTTTAGAATTGATTAAAGATTAGAATTATTTTCAAGAAGTGCAGCCTTATACCAGCTGCGCTTCTATATCGATTCCCTCTTCACGCAGCTTGGCAACCTTATAACGTAAGGTGCGTGGGCTAATACCCAACCTTTCAGCTGCTTCTTTACGGCTCGGCTCTTCGTTTAATGCCTGAACAATTAATTCAACTTCTCGTTGTTTCAAATCACTGCCTAACGCGCTACCCGTTGCATTATCAACCACTGAAGCGTCAGATAAACTACTTACAATATTTTCTGACGTTTCTGACATATCAAAGCGACGATTTTTCGGCACTGGGGTTAAGACTAAATCTTCAGCAGTAATCTCAACTCCTTGCTGCATAATCAACGCGCGCTGTACGGTATTATCTAACTCTCGGACATTACCTGGCCATGGGTGTGATAATAATTTTTTCTGTGCCTCGGCATTGAGATTCGGTACCGGTTTTTTCATTTTTCCCGCATGCTTTTGCAACAGTAATTGCGTCAGCGGTTTTATATCTTCAATTCGTTCGCGTAATGGCATCCAGTTCAACGGAAATACACTTAGGCGATAATATAAATCTTCACGAAAATGCCCGTCCGCCACATAATCTGCGAGCTCACGGTTGGTGGTTGCAATAATTCGCACATCAAGATCGATGACTTTTTTACCACCTAAGCGTTCAACCTGCTGCTCTTGCAAAACACGCAATAACTTAGCTTGCAGCGAAATATCCATTTCTGTTATTTCGTCTAGCAATAACGTGCCGCCATTGGCTTGCTCAAACTTTCCTGGTGTTGCGGCATAAGCGCCAGTAAAGGCACCTTTTTCATAACCAAACAACATCGCCTCCAGCATATTCTCTGGAATGGCCGCGCAGTTAATAGCCACAAACGGCTGTCCAACTCGCTGTGAATGCTGATGAATATAGCGTGCCAATACTTCTTTACCGGTTCCGCTTTCACCTGAAATCAAAACGGTAGAATCTGTTGCCGCGACCTTCTCAGCTACTCGGAATAAATTTTTACTCACCGCCGATTCCGCAATCGGCTTATCCTCTTCCACCACAGCGGCTGTCGTTTGGTATTTATTAAGTAACGAAAGCAGCTCTTGAACTTCAAACGGCTTCATCAAATAATCGTTAGCCCCCAACTGCATTGCTTTAACTGCTTGGCCAACATCACCATATGCCGTCATTAAGATCATCGGCAACCATGGCTGATTTTTCTTAACATGCGCCAATAATTGCAATCCATCCATTTGCGGCATATTGATATCACTTAATACAATATCCAACGAAGTTTGAGCAATAACTTTAACGGCCTCTACGCCATTACAAACTTCATGCACTTGATGGCCCTTCATCATCAAAGAATCAACAATGGCTTCTCTTAAGTTCGGATCATCTTCAACCACTAGAATTTTCATATTTTTCTCCGTTACTTATGTGCAATTAGCTGCGCTGCAACATTTCATTATTATTGTGTTATTGACCATTAATACCTTGAACCAAGGATTAATGGCTGGTACTTGTTTTATCTTTTACAATCGGCTGTGCAGGTAAGCGAAAGCTGGCAATAGCACCGACTTCACCAGCAGAACGAATCGAAAATTCACCGTAATGCGCTCGCGCAATCGCCTGCACAACCGCAAGCCCTAGGCCTGTGCCGTTACTTTTGGTCGTAAAAAATGGTTGTAGAATTTGATCATTAATCGCACTGGTAAACCCTGGGCCATTATCTTCAATTTCGATATTCACCTGATACTGAACATTTACGCTCACCCGTACTTTTAACTTGGCATCTTGTCCACAGGCTTCTAAAGCGTTATTCACCAAATTCATCAGAGCGCCAATTAATGCATCTCGATTGCAGTGAATATGAACATCTACTTTATTAACCTCAAACTCACAGGTCGCGCGGTGTTGCTGCAAAGGAATTTCTAGCGCTTCTTGCCAATCATGCAATAACTGCGATAAAGCCAGATCATCATTAAGAGGGGCTTCTCCACGAGCAAAAATAAGCATGTCACGAATTTGATGCTCTAAGTGATGCAGTCTTTGCATCATTTTATTGGCGAATTTTTCTCGCTGCACTGGCTGCAGTTCTGAACTTTGCAAATGCTCACCATAAATCATGGCTGCGCTTAGGGGCGTTCTAATTTGATGAGCCAATGATGCTACCATGTTCCCCATCGACGATAAGCGCTGGTGCTGGCTCAAGCTTTCTTGCAATTTTCGTGTTTCTGTTTGATCTGTGATTAAAATGATTTGCCCTGGCTCGGAGCCTAGCGATGCGGTTTGTAAACTCACTCGGCGGCCATCGACTAAAGATATTTCGTGCCCATCATCGGGCTTAGGGCTGAAGCTTGTTTTAATCACATCGCGCCATAGCTCACCCAATAATGAGTCGCTATTCACTTTTTTATTCGCATCATTAGTGGCATTTCGATTAACAGCGTCAGGCAGTAATAGCGCCAATGCTGCTGGGTTGCACTCACGAATACGCCCATCACCATCTAATAATAAAATCCCACCAGGCAACATGTGCAATAAACTTTCAAGGCGTTCTGCAATTCGTTCCTTTTCAGCCAACTCTTGCATTCGCTGATAAGAAACTTCTGCAAGTTCGCCACTAAGTTCCTCTACTTTAGATTCTAAAAATTCATAGCTCTGCGAAAGCCGATCCGACATCGAGCTGAATAAATTAAAGGCATCTTTTAGCTGCTCACGGTTAAGCTGTTCTTGCGACAAATGCTCTAGACTTGAAAGATTTTTTTGCGCTGAATCTAATAAAGCGACGCTAGCCATAAATGTTCCTGCCTGTGTCGGTAATTCGACATCAAAATAGTATTACTAGCTATTCAGCAATTAGCGTGCCGACTTTACGTCGTTGTTTTTTAATTAAAGTGACAGAAAATAAATAAAGATTAAAGCGAACAAAGCGGGATGAAGGTAAAAAAGAAATCAATTATGAAAAATGAAAGGATATACAAGAAAAGGAAAGGAAAGGAAAGGAAAATAAATAGCACGTTAGACGTATAAAAGCGGGGGCTTTTATACGTCTAACTTTTCTGCTTCATATAAAGACATATGCAAAGGCAGACATAGACAGCTTATTACGCCGTATCTTTTTCTTTGCGGCTTATATCGTACTTACGCATTTTTTCTACTAATGTCGTACGACGAATTTTTAACTTCTCAGCGGCTCGAGCAACGACACCCGTAGCGTCATCAAGCGCTTGCTGAATTAACGATTTTTCCAAATCATTAAGATATTCTTTTAAATCCAAACCATTAACCGGCAGCAGTGCTGGTGAGTCAATTCCAACCAAACCGTTTTC
Source organism: uncultured Gammaproteobacteria bacterium (assembly GCA_963851095.1). GTDB lineage: Bacteria > Pseudomonadota > Gammaproteobacteria > Pseudomonadales > Oceanobacteraceae > Oleispira. The sequence goes on from CAWKOX010000006.1 coordinate 81,120, forward strand.
TACTTGTGTTACATCGGCTAAAACTGGCGCTTGCATCATGCCATTCTCATCGGTTTCATCAACATGACGGAATTTCTTCGGTAATTCATTAACACCCACCACGCCATAAGGGTGAAGAATGGCTAATCGCTCTACCAAATTGGCGAGTTCGCGAACGTTACCATGCCATTCATGACTGCATAGCGACATAATGGCCGCTGAGTTAAAGCGAATAGAACCTCGTTTCTCATATTCCATACGAGAAATTAATTCGTTTAATAATAAAGGTAAATCTTCAACTCGATCGCGTAATGCAGGCATTTCGATAGGAAAAACATTCAATCGGTAGTACAAATCTTCACGGAAGATTTCACCATCAATCATCTGCTCTAAATTTTTGTGGGTCGCAGCAATAATACGAACGTTGGTTTTCATGGTTTTAGTACCACCCACCCGCTCATACGTATGTTCTTGTAAAACACGCAATATCTTAACTTGCATGTTTAAAGGCATATCACCAATTTCGTCTAAGAAAAGTGTACCACCTTCGGCCATTTCAAAACGGCCTTGGCGTGTAGTAATCGCACCCGTGAACGCGCCTTTTTCATGGCCAAATAATTCACTTTCTAATAGTTCCGCAGGAATCGCACCACAGTTAACAGGAACAAATGGACCCGTTTTACGATTGGAATGATAATGCAGGTTACGAGCAACCACTTCTTTACCCGTACCCGATTCACCCGTAATCAATACGCTCACATCTTTATCAGCGACTTGCATAATAAGTTCACGAACGGTCTGAATCTGTCGGCTAGTACCCACAAGGCTTCTAAACAACTGAACATCTCGACGCTCAGCGCGGCTACGATTGTGAGTGAACTGTTCACGATAAACTTGGCAACGATGTAGGCTATCTAATAAGTTGTTGTAACTAGGTGGCATTTTGACATTGGCTAAAATCGCACGGCGTAAATTTTCTGGAACAGCGTCTGTAGATTCATCACCAAAATACAAAATAGGTGCGCCATTATCCCAAGCGATAATATCTTCAACCATTTTAGACAGACTAATATTCGTACAACTGCCTAGAAGGACAGCCGAAATATCATTGCGCTCAGTAATTTCCGCTTCTACTTGTTGACACCAAGTATCCGAATTCACTGTTATCGCTTCTTCCCCAAGAAAGTCTAAAACAACTTTAAGATCATGACTCCGCTGAATATCATCGTCAATCAACAGAACCTTAATTTCTCTCCACATGGGATATATGCCTTAATTTAAAATTTATTATCACTAGCATCCAAGCCAGGCCCCGCCATCATTTTGACTTTGCTGTTAATAGTAAAGTAGCTATTCACTGATAGGTCAAACTTCTGGCACTCATGTTTTTATAATTATAATTTATTTCTCTGTAGGCTTTTATAGCTGATTTTGACGCAAGATGACAAGCATCTTTAAGCCCTAAAGAGTGCTTAAAGATGATTATCATTAAAAAATCTGTTTTTTTACAGTATTTGATTAGTCTTTATACAGTCAAAGACTTTAGAGAAGACTCGCTGATATTAGCGCTTTTATTGACACTTTTGCTGGTTGAAGTTAGATACTCTTCACGAATACCATCCCAACCTGATTTTACTTCTAACAGTAACTTCATGACTTCATCAATCATTAATGTGTCATTTGCACTAGAAGCCTCTAATAAACGACGATTCATATAGTCGTACAAACGTTCAAGGTTTGATGAAATTTCACCACCATGGTCATGATCAAGACTGGATTGTAAGGTCGCTATGATTTCCATTACTCGGCCCAGCAACTTAGCTTTGCCTTCATAGTTTTTATCATCAATCATATTTTTAGCTTGTGACATCCGCGTCAGCGCACCTTCCATTAACATCTGAATCAAACGATGTGGGTCAGCACCTTCTACTTCTGATGTCATACCGACTTGGCGGTATTGATTTGCACCTTTGCTATACATAACTCAGCCTCTTATTGATTCTTCTCTCCTTACTTATGGCGGCCAGAGTTGGGAATACTTTAATAATTAATTTGCTTACTTATGAAGGAATCAACGGTAAATCGCTGCCGCTAAAAGCGGCAATCTACATATCCAGCACATAACAAAGACTCTAACCCATTGAAAGATATAACTTTAATTTATTGGCATTAGGCTTGCTTAGTTTCATTCACTAGAAATAAATTTGGTATTGAACCATGAATCTTTTACACGCCTCTAATGCAAAAACGGCCCACCCAATTGACCTCGACGCTTATTCGCTATGGGTTCAAGAAGCCAGCTATGACTTTGCAAAACTGCAAACGCCTGAAAATGACAGTACACAAAGTAATGGCCTATTGGATGCAACCCTGTATAAGGTTAAAAAAGCACTCGATATCAATCCAACTGGGGTAAAAGGTTTAAACTTAGCCGCACGTATTGAGCTATTCCGCGACCAACCAAACCAAGCACAAACACTGATTAATCGTGCACTTAGTATAAGCCCTGATAGCCCTGCTGTTTTATACACAGCAGGTCATATTGCACTAACGCTAAGAGAGCTAGAGCAGGCCGAAAAATATCTTAACGCTTCGTTAAAGATCTCTAAAGTCGCTACTCGCTCAGCTTCATTATTAGCCTATACTTATTTAGAGCAAGGAAAGTACGTACCCGCTTTTCAAATGTATCAAGAACTCATCAAAACCGAAGCGCACGATCCTTATATTCGGAATAAACTGTTCGAATCGGCATCTTATATCAACGCTGATTTTTATTCGGAAGAATTAGAAGCTAACGTATTGCGTTATTTAGAGTTTGAAAATGTCGATCATTCTTTATTAAGAAATTTAACAACGACATTACTGCATCATAAACTTCAAATTAACGAAGCAAGCACTCCACTTTCATTCGACCAAATCGCTAGCGACCCGTTATTACTCAGTAGTTTAAAACGTTTTCATTTTTGTGATGCACTATTAGAACGATTATTCATTAGCCTTCGACAAACAATGCTGTTTAATACCGTTCAAGATATGTCAATTCCTAGCAGCCATTTAAACCTCGCTCACGACATGGCGATACAAGCGCAATTCAACGAGTATGTCTGGCCAATCACATCCAATGAAGAAAAAATAATTGAAAGCCTAGAACAACTGTTAATACAAATTACTGAAGAAACACAATGGCAGCTAGACGATATTGCACCGGCGGTGATTATACTGGCTCAGTACAAGGACTTATCGACTACAAGCATTGCAGCTGTACTTAATTCTGAAAACGTGCAAAAAACATTTGAATACAGCCCCCTAAAAGACATCATAGAGTACGCAATCAATACTCGTAACAAAGAAATCAAACTCGCTAAAAAACTGCCTTATTGGTCTAGCGTCGATTCGGATGATAAAAATGCAATATCTCAGCGAGTCAAAAATCAATACGAAGACAACCCTTACCCTCGTTGGAAAGATATTGGATTTAATACCGCTAGCAGTTACCAAAGCGCCCTCCTCAAAAACTTTCCTGATTTAAATTTAAGTCATTGGCAAGGTAAGCAAAAGCTTAATGTTTTGGTCGCAGGCTGCGGTACTGGTCGACAAGCGATTCGTCTTGCGAGCTACTTCAATGACTTAAACATTGTTGCCATTGATTTAAGTGGTCGCGCTTTAGCGTATGCAAAGCAACAGGCCGAAAAATATGGCGTGAATAATATTCAATTTATTCAAGCAGATATTTTAGAATTTAATAATTTTCCAATACTGTTTGATGTTATTGAATGCTCTGGGGTATTGCACCACATGGAGCATCCAGAAGCGGGTTTAAAAAGTTTGAATAAACTGTTATCGCCTACCGGTGTTATGAAGATTGCACTCTATAGCCAATCAGCCCGCAAGCAAGTGATCACGCTAAGAGATATTTTGGCCAAAAATAAACAACAAACTGGGGCTGATATCGATCAACGCCTATTACGCCAAGCCCTGCTAATGAATCAAATACCGGGCAACTGGTCGGATATTGTTAATGCTCATGATTTTTATAGTATGAGTAATTGCCGCGATCTGATTTTTCATGAGCAAGAGCATCAGTTTACGCCACAAGGCATTGCTGATTTGCTGGCAAGCAATCAAATGGACTTTGTTGGTATGTTGCCGACGTCAGCGGCCTTAAGAGCATTCAAGCAACAGGTCGGTCACTTACACGGTAATAACACCTTAGATAATTGGCATGCTGTTGAACAAGCACAACAGGATATTTTTGAGGGCATGTACCAATTTTATTGCCGTAAGCAATCGAACATCAAGTTTTTAAAACCTGATTTAATCTAGTTTAATACTCTCGATTCAATACCCTGACGCGACCCTTTATTTACCAGAAAAAAGGCCTTTGACTGATCATCAAAGGCCTTTTTTATTGCTTTAACTTAAAAAACTATATCCGATAAATAAAGTTCTTTATTGTATTTTTATCTTCAGTTATTTCTTAGAATTATTCATTGCCTCAAATTGCTGAGTAATAAAGTCTGAGGTTGAATTTAATTTTGAAACGATCGCATCATTGTATAAAAACTGACTCTTCAGTCGCGCTTCCTGTGCAGACATTCGCGTATCAAGTCGTTCTTTTTTCTCTTCTAATTTCAGCATTTCATTATCTAAAGCATTTTGTTTCGTGATAATCAATCCCGTCTTATTATCGAGTAACGATAACAAATTAGCATTTAGTTGATCAGCAAAGCCCGAGATATACGTGACCGTGCCACGATCTCCTAGCGCGCCTCCTGTGATTTTCAATCGCACACCACTTGAGGGATCAATATTCCCTTCTTGGGCTTCACCCGTCTGGCCATCAGCTTGTCCGTTAATGAAACCAAAGATTGCAGAAGTTGGTCCAGGCACGTCGATCATTTTAACCGATGAGGTCGCCCCCGTAGAGCCTGAAATAATACCGAACTTTTGATAAGAAAAAGACGCAGGGTCGTTATCATATTCAACCTTAACTTCAATTCCCTCTTCAGTGAATGTCGGATCATCATTAATGGCTTTCTGCAATGCAGCAGCCAAACCTTCACCGCTATTGTAAGCTGCCGGTTGCGCTAAACTGATCGTCCTTTCAACACCATCAACTTCGATAGTAAACGAGTTATTAGTGGCGTTCAGGTTAACCTCGGCAGTGAAGTCCGCCGCGACATTTGCAATATAATACCCATTACTGGCCTTTTTATTACCATCCGTCGCCGATAAATATTGGCCATTACCTTTCGCTTCAATACCATTAATCTTTCCTTCGATATTAGTACCTCGCGCAACCGCCGGTGAATAAATACTCGCGTCTTGCAAACCCATAAACGAAATCGCAGCCGCATCAATATCACTAAAAGAGACCTCAGTCGCATTGCCACCCACATTGATTTTAAACGACCCTAAATCGGTGACAGGGTCGTATTTATATTCAACATCTGCTTCTAAGTCGTAACCATAACGACGAGTATCATCAAAACCGAAGGTATCATAACCATTCGAAACGGTGCTGGCCGCTAAGCCCAAATCAGTTGACGCATTTGCATCGATATTTTTAACTTCAATGCTCGCACCCGAGCCATACGTCGCGGCGGTTCTTACGCCATTTTTAGCCAGAGTTTCAAAATATAAATTACCGCTGCCATCGAGCTTTGCAACCACATCCCCACTAGAAAACTGCCCACTGCCAACCAAAGCCGTATCGACAGCCGCTTGCACAATACTCAAGGTAGACGTGGCATCATTGGTACCTGCTGTACCATCGCCGTTGACATCAACGTTAATATCAACACCATCAACGGCTAAGGTAAACGTTGCATTATCACCCACACCACTAAAGTCTATGCCCGTTGTGATATTAGTGACGGCAGAGCTGGTATCACTTATGGCACCACGACCATCAGCGGTTACTTCAATGTATTCGTTATGACCTGTCGAAACCGACGAAAGCTTAACACCTGAACCATCCAAGCTTGCAGTAACAACCCCTGCGCCATAAGCCGAATCTAACGCTGTTTGAATGTTCACAATATTATCGGGATCATTACCATCAACTATAATTTCTTTTTCGACTCCCGACACATTCAACATAAAGCCAGAATTACTGATAGAAAAATCGATAGGCGCACTAACATCCCGCGTTCCGGTATTACTCACGCCACCTTTGGTTATTCCTGCAAACGCCGGATCTATAGCCAAAGCATCGTCCATGGCCAATTCAATCGCGGCCGCTAAATCAGCACCGCTTAAATAAGTGCCTGCAGGCACACTAACCTTTGTGGTTGTGCCGATGCCGTCGACTGCCATATTAAACTCAGTAGCCGCTGCAAAGGTTAAACCAGGATCATCCCCATTGGTCTGTACACCTTGATTCGCTTTTAAACCCAACGCCGTATCACTACTGGTACTACCAACACTGGTAATTTCAACCTGTTCACTGCTGCCCAAAGCCGACGTGGTAAACGTGAGATAGCCATTATCATCAAAATCAGCAATAACATCGCCGTTTAAAGCTGTCGCATCAATCGCGGTTTGAATTGCTTGCAGAGTATCTTTACGATTACCAATATCACTATCACCGTTTAAATCATTACCCGCCGCATTCAAATTCACCGTAACGGCAACAGGGCCACCACCAATGTCCAAAGAAAATGACGCATTGTTCGCGGCAAAATTAATACCACTACTTTCTAAAACCGCACGCGAACCCGGCTGGGTCGTAGAGCCTTTTCCTAAAAATGCATCACTGTTCAGTGTGGTTAACGCAACCGCATCAAACGCACCTTTACCCGTGGTATTAAACCCTAACGTATTGGCCGTATTTGAATCGGTACTGGTAAAAGAAACTTGTGACTCGGCGCCGTATTTATTAGACGTTATTGAAAAGTTTTTATCGGTAGCGCTGTAGCTGGTCGACACCGCATAAGACAGTTTCTTAAGCGCATCATTACTGTTTATTTGAAAACTGATTTGTTTCGCGAGCTCTTCACCCGTTGCATAACTCCCTTGCGTTAATTCAATCGCAGCAGTGGTGCCATTTATATTAATGCTAAAATTATTGTTGTTGCCATCGATAACAACAGGGCTAGAAAAATCTAAACCCGCAACACTCCCACCCGAATAGATTGCTTGAGTAGCAAGCTGAGTCACTTCGATACCATACGTTCCTGGCTTCGTATTAATCGAGTCATTTACATAGCGAATTTGTGAATCGGTTGCCTCACCACTTTTAGACATAATACTAACAACGGAATCACGCTCTTCTCGTATCGCTTGTGAAAAAACAGCAGGATCAAATTCTAAAAGATAATCGTTGTTTCTATCGGTATTAACACCCAGCTCGGTTAACGAGCGATATTTAGTACCCGATATTCCAGCGATAGGCTGGCTGATCATTGAACGAACTTGTGACTGAATGCCCCGTATTGTCGAGTCACCTAATAATAAACCTGCTTGATCATTTTCTGAATTGTACGAGGTTAGATCGTCAGAGAATTTTTTAAATTCATTATAGGCATTAACAAAGTCCTGAATTTTTTCTTGAATGCCTGCAGTATCGGGCGCAACCACAATTGAAATAGGCTTACCGACATCTGCCGATAACAAATTTAAGGTAACCCCAGGAACAACTTCTTCAATTCTATTTGATTCACGGGTAATGGTTAGGCCATTGGCTTTCAATAATGCATCTTCACCTTGTGCCGTTTCTGACATAGTGCCAGCGCCGGTTTGCACTTCATTATAAGCAATAGACGATAAACCTGATGTTGCAGTGCCACCTAAATCATCCTTGGTCATAATGCGCATGGCATTATTTTCACCGGTTTCTTCAGAGGTAATGACTAAGCGATAACCAGAACCATCGTTAATAATGGATGCCTTTGCACCAATATCGGCATTATTAATTGCTTCTCGAATACCACTTAACGTTTTATTCGAATCATCAATGGTTATCGGCGGGCCGCCTTTAGTAGGGTCGACATCCTGGCTTAAAAAGCCACCCGTACCATCGTAAGTAATTTCACCAAAGGTGATTTGAATTTCACCCGTACCAATAATTTCATCAATACTACTATAGGCATCAGTAACCACACTGTGTGCTTTTGCCGTATTCAATACTTCAACACTGTAGGTGCCTGGTTCGGCTAAAATGGACGCTTCCGTCGTTAAGATAGATTCATCAGACGATGTCGCTGTAGTAGAACCCGACGTAGACGGTAAAGACAGTGCGCTGGTAGCTACTTGCAAAGTAGACGCTAGAGATTTAATTTCACCATAGGCGGTAATGCGGGCATCGATAAGTGTTTCTTCACGCTCAAAACGCGTATCTGCCGCTTCTCGCTCAGCACCGACAATCTTGTCGACCAAGTCATTGGTTAAAACTCCTGAGCCTAACCCTAATGATTCAATAGCAGCCATGGCCTGCCTCCAGTATCTTGTAAACCGCGCTTTTAGCTTAAACGCAAAAACCCCAGTACTAACCTTATCGGCCAGTCTGGGGTTATTTTTAGCTGCTTTGTTAAATTAGTGGCTTAAGTTTTACTAAATAGTTCTTAATGTCACACTTGTGCGCTAAACAATAACGATGGTTCATCATCATTCAAGTTTTGCGCCAACTCCAAAGCTAATTCGTTAGGAATCTGACGAATCAATTCTGAAGATGCTTTATCAAACACCTTAATCACTGTTTTACCGCTGTCTTCATCCATTTGAAAGTCTAGTGTACGTTCGGTCGATTGCACATATTCATTCAATTTAGAAACAGCATCTTTAACTTGTTCATCACTGATAGCAGAAATTGCTTTCACATTAAGTGGCAAGTCTTTGCCACCCTCTACCTTACCAACGGCTGAAGCTTGCTCTTTTCCATAAGCACCTGCAGCAGAGGATGATGAAAGCGGCTTTGCGTTTTGTTGAACGAGCGAAACGCGGTCGCTCATAGTTGCTTTCATATCATTCATAAATCACCTCAATGGCTTAGATTCATAATCTCTAAAGGGGTGAAACTCTCCCCCTGCTCAATAGTTTCATTAAAACAGTGGAAGAGTTTCGTTAAGTCTTACGACTTATCCTAGGAGAGATAGAACCTGCTGGCCTGATGCGTTAGCCTGCGCTAGTACCGAAATACCTGCCTGCTGTAGCACGTTAGTACGTTGCAATTCTGCTGTCTCTGCCGCGAAATCGGCATCTTGAATTCGCGAGTTAGCCGCATTCAAGTTTTCAGACGTAACTTGCAAGTTACTTACTGTAGACTCCATGCGGTTTTGAATCGCACCTAAGTCAGCTCGCTGGCTTGCTACCTGGCCAATGGCGTTATCAATCGCAACCAAGGCTTCTTGAGCACCGGCTACTGTTGAGATATCCACATCTTTCAAGAATTGGCCATCTGTTGCACCACCAAACTCACCCACTTCAAAACCGGCTTTTTCTAACTCAAGGTTACCGTTGTTACCTGCACGCATATCGATCTTAGTGGCAGACTCTAACGTCACTGAAGAGTATGAAGTTGCTGCTACTTCTTTAAAGGTATCCGCACCGGTTAAGTCACCTTCGGCAATACCATTCTGCGTTGCATCCAAACCAATACTAGAACCACTTAACGCTTTGACTGAACCACTCGCTGAAGACTGCTGAGTATCAATGGCTATCGAGATGTTACGACCATCTGCTGCTTCTAGCATAATTCGATCACCAGCATCGACCGCTGTAACGCCCGTTTGACCTGTAATCGAGTTGATCGCAGAAATCGCAGATGCACGGTCAGTATCGGCATCACCCGTTGTTGAGATCACATCAGTCGCAACGTTGTTAATAACCACTCGGCCTTGCTGATCAGCAGCGGCTGTCTGGCTTCCACCATCAACCACGGTCTTGTTAACCGTCGCTGTTACACCCGTTTGCTCACTTGACTCATTGATTGCTGCTGCAACCGCGATACCTGATGCTGCGGCATCACTTGAGTTCGCTGTAGTATCAGACGCTGTATCATCTGCGGCTCGAGAAGCACGAATACCAGAACCGTTCAACACTAAGTCACCTGATGCTAGTGCATCAGCCGCTTCGTTTGAAAGAGTGCTATCAGTCCCCTTAACCGTGTGTGAACCTTGGCTAGCAGCATTATCTAAAAGAGCATCCGCAAATGTACCTGAAAGTGTTAAATCAGAGGCTGATCCAGTATCAGAGTCTAAGCTGGTAAAGCGAAGAGCACCATTTTCGTCAATACCCACATCAACTAAGCCTGCCAAATCACTATCAGCGGCTATTTGCGTTCTTAAGTCTGACACTAATTCTGCACCAGAAGCCGTGGCATTAGCGGTTAACGTGAGTGTACCCGATATAGGTCCACTGGCTGTATTCATACCAATAGTCAGAGTATCACTTTCACCCGCATTACCTGCTGCGACAATTGCGACAGCGGCAGCAGAGAAATCAACAGTATCTACTGACGTATATTGAGCCTTAGTATCTCGATCTAAACCATCAACACCGTAAGCCGTTATTTCATCAGTTGAAAAACCTACTGCTGCAGCATTGGCATATGCAGGTTGACCAACATCATTTGCTGCTGTACCTGTAGTTGCCGTTATGAATGTACCTGAAAGGCGCAGTACGGATGACGTGCCTTGTGCCTCACCACCAACAACTTCAAATTTAAGTTTTTCTCCGTCATTCGAAGCTAGGACACGACCATTCAAATCATTATTTTCACTGATTGCCTTATTAATCGACTCAACCATGCCATCAATATCAGCCGCTGTTGCTCCTGCAGCAACCGCATCCAGTGTTAATGACGCATTTGCTACTTCACCATCCTCACCTATAACTTGAATGGTTAAACCGTCATTCGTACCTGTTGTAATTGCTGCTGTTGCATCAGCAGTACCAAAAGTAGTACTCGCAGATGTTGAGTTAAAGTCTTGGCCTTTATCGGTCAATGTCGCTGATATATTATTCGCCGCTAATGGAGCCCCTGTTGTGAAGTTACCTGATACAGTTACTTCAGATGTAGCACCAGATTCATTCGCTGCATTATCAGTAGCTCGAATGACCAACTGATTATTGATCGATACAGCCTCTAAACGTTCAGATACATCAGTAGCAGCCCCTGTTCCCGCTGTTTTTTGAAGTTGCTCATTGATATCAGATACCAGACCATCAAGAGTTTGGTTCGCTGTCTGATCTAATGTTAAGTTGGTAGTAATTGCATCACCATCCGTATTATCTAATACGATTGTGACGGTATCATTAGTACCAGTAACAACGTCAAAGTTATCAGGTACAGTCCCCTTGGTAACTGTTACAGCTGCTTGCTCATCAACTTGAGCAACATCTGAAGTACGCTGCGAGGTTGCAACACTGGCAACCCCTCCTTTATAGCTGCCTTCTACTAAGCCTGAATTGTCAAGGCTACCGGTACCCGCCTTAACATCAATCTCACCGCCTAACTTAGAGTTCAGCGTGAAACCACCTTCAAACGTACCACCAAGACCCGAGTCGCCACCATTTAAACCCGTAGCAGCAGAGGTAACAGAACCTCCAAAGCTCAATTCAATGTTACGACCATCAGCAGCTTCTAAACGAATACCTGAAGCATCTGACTCGCTGTCTACAGCGACGATGCCTGTTTGTTCTGATTTCGCGTTAATGGCAGCAACAACAGCCTGTCTGTCTGAAGCGACATCCACACCACCCGTTGCAACGTTAATTTCAACATCGTTTAGCGTAATTGAACCTGTAGTCGCGGCGGCTGTTTGCGCAGCACCACCAACAACGTTGGTTAATACTTCAGCAGTAACACCTGTTTCGTCTGATGCGCGGTTAATTGCCGCAACTTTAGAAATGGCAGAAGCCGCTGCGTTATCGGTTGATGACGTATCATCACCAGCGCGTGATGCAGTAATCGCTGTACCGTTGATGACTAAATCACCGTTTTGAATACCACTATCAGTACCGCGAGCAGAAATACCAGCAGATGCTGAACTACCTAGCTTATCAGCCGTTAACTCAGCAATAGATACGTCGATTGTTTGGCCAGCGTTTGCACCTACTTGGAAAGAGGCAGAGAAAGAACCGTCTAATAGGTTACGACCGTTAAAATCTGTTTCATCAGCGGTACGTGAGATTTCAGCGATTAGCTGACTTACTTCCGCTTGAAGTGCGTCGCGGTCAACGTCTGAGTTGGTTGCGTTAGAAGACTGTACCGCTAACTCACGAATACGCTGTAGACCATCGTTCATTGAACCCAACGCGCCTTCGGCGGTTTGTGCCAATGCGATACCATCACCTGCGTTACGTACTGCTACGTTTAGACCTTTAATCTGAGAGGTGAAACGAGTAGAAATCGCCATACCAGCTGCATCATCTTTTGCACTGTTAATGCGAAGACCTGATGATAAGCGTTGTAACGCTTGCTGGTTTGAAGACTGTGATTTGTCCAAGTTACGCTGTGCGTTCAACGAGGCAATATTGGTATTAATAATTTGTGGCATTTTGTTAACCCTCTGTTAGTTCTGAACGCCCAAACTTCTGGACAATTCTTTATTTCAATAAGGTTAACGACACAGTTTGGGATTACTTTAGAAATTAATTTGTTATTGTTTAGTTGCGTTTGGAATAAAGGGGTTGGTTTTTACTACTTTTGGGGTTTTATTGTTGCTGTGCTTGGATGGAGGACACTGAGAAAGGGTTTTGGGCAGGATAATCAAGATAAAAGATGTTTACCACGAAGGGCACGAAGGCGCGGCACTTCACGGAGGGGGATTTTTATTAGGGGAGAATATTTATTAAGATTTACTATTTGATTTGGGATTTTCAGATGTTCATTTTTTTGAACATCTGTTTGGGGTTTATTTTTTATTCTAATTTTTAAGCCTTAGTTATAGCTATTTTATAGTTGGTTGAAGAGTGATAGGTTTTGTATTTTTGCGTAGCTTTGCTGTGCTGTTTCTAACAAAAATGTTTGTAGGGTTAAACGGCTGACGGCTTCTGCAAAGTCTACGTCGCTGAGTTTTGATAGCACTTCTTTGCTGACGAGGTCTATGTCGGCGGCTTGTGCTTCGGTATTTTCTACGATATTGAGTCGTGCACCCACTTCACTGCGTACTTGCGAGATACTGGCCTGGGCGTAGTCTAAATTATCTAATGTATTCGCAAGTAAATTTTTTAGTACTTCATTGTCTTCAGGATTATCTTCTAGTGAGTCTAAGGCATCTTTTAAGCGATAGATGGTATCGGTTAAACTTTGTTTTTCTGACGAGTTCACCATAAATTCATCACCAGACTGAACCTTACCACTGATTTTAATTTCTATACCTGCGATTGTAATTTTATCACCCGATTCATACCCTTGTTTATCAATTCCTTCAACAACTCGCCCATCAGAGGCTTGGCGAACGGTATAGTTTGGTCCAGGTGGTGAAATGGCGGTTTCTGGATTGAATGTAATAATCAGATCTTCTGGGTATAAATCATCATATTCTTCTTGATCGACGACAAAGCCCGGATTAATTACGCCAGAGCCTCCATTGTTCGGATTGATTTGTGTATTAAAAGTATTGTCTGAGGATTCAACATCAACAAATAAATTTTTACCGTTATCCCCTGTGGCAACGGTTGTTGACGACGCAATGGATATAAAGCGCTGGCCTTCATCTCCAGCGTAATCATAGCGGCCATTTTCATTTTTCTGAAAAGGCTGCGTGCCACCTTTAAAGCCGCCAAATAAATATTCTCCACCCGCATCCTTTGAATTCATCAAATCTACAGTGGCTTCTAGAATGGCATTAACTTCGAAAGCGATGTCTTGGCGATCACTCATATTAGCAGCACCGTCTCCCGCTTGAATAGTCAGTTCTTTCAAGCGATCAAGGTTTTCTGTGATACCTGCCATTTGAGTCTCTTCTAACGCTAAGCGGCCTTTAGCCCCTGCTATATTTTTTTCAAACTGCTCTCTTAACGCCGAGTCTTGCTGCAGCTGTAAAATTTTTGTCGCCGCAATAGGATCGTCTGCTGGGGTTAATACTCGTCGGCCGGTAGACACTTGTTGCTGGGTTTTACTGACCTGAGATTGATTATCCATAATCGAATTCAGCCCTTTATTAAACGACTGTAAGGTAGAGATACGCATGTTAAGAGTCTCCTTATGACTGAATTAATTAACCGATTTGTCTTTAACCGATTTGTCTTTAAGCGATGTTCATTAAATAGTTTTTACTTAAAATGTATTTATTAAGGTATCAAAGATATCACGTGCCACTTGAATCACTTTGGCAGAAGCGTTGTAAGCGAGTTCATACTGAATTAACGCAGCGGCCTCTTCATCTAGATTAACCCCAGAGCTGCTATTCACCGCGTCTTTAGAGTTACGCAATAAGACTTCACTTGATTCTTTATTGATGCGCGCTCTACTGGTTATAGAACCCACTTCTTCTACCAAAGTGGCATAAGCGCCACTAAAGCTGGTATTTCCATTAACGGTCTTTTTCGTTTGCAAATTGCCCAGTGCGACGCCGTTACGGCTATCAGAAGTACCGTCTTTATTAAACTGTACGGTAAATTCATCGCCCGTTTTTATCAGCCCTTCAATTTCTATATCAAAGCCAAAATGAACAGACTCGCCTACAGGGTTGCTATCAAATAAATTATTGCCGGGTGGATCGATTTCTAAACTAAACGCTTCATCAAGCACAACTTTAATTTCACCGCCCATGGCAATCTTGCTGCTGCCATGAATGCCTGTTGCCGTGACGGGCAGTTTTGTTTGAAAACTAATTCTGCCTTTTTCATCAATACCTACTTGTACGTTACCTGGATGAACAAAGCCTGAGTCATCAATTTTATTTTGTATTTCATTTAATACCGCTGCCCCTGAGCTATGATTTCCTGTTAGCTCGATGCTGTACGATTTTTTATCCGGGCCTTCAAATTCATAGGTATAAGGACCGCCTACCGAGAAGTCATACCCATCTATTTCGGTTAAATTAACAGCAGGTGTCTGCCCCGTTTGAGTCAGCGAAATATCTTGAGCGTTAGAGATTGAAAAACCATCTTCTAAGTCTCCGGTTAATTCAAAACTTAAATCTTCGCCATTCAGCGCGATAATCGTTACGGTTTCGCCATCACTCTTGGCAACAATGCCCATATCCTGAAAATCAAAATTAGCATTAATTCGATCGGCAATAAAATTAGCATCTAAAGGCTCTGGCACAACCGCTGGATAATCATCAGCATACTTTGTTTGAGTCAAAGCCAAAGTATCGGTGAGTGTGATGCCATTTAACGATAAGTTCGTATCCATAAACGGATTAGCATCTAAGGTAAAATCACTGAGTTGAACCGTTGTACGTGCACTAGCCTCCACGCCGTCTCGCTCTGAGATTAAACGTGCAATTTCTTGCGCCGAAGCATTTTCAGGAGTAATTAAGAGCGGCTGTGATACTTTCATCCCCGTAATTGGATCTTCCCGATTAATGGTTATACGTTCGGGGAAAAAACCATTAACCGCTGTTACGGTAGGCGCGGGTGATGGTGGCTGATACGTAGGTATAGTCGGTAGATATCCACCATAGCTGGTGAAGGCAGTTTTACCTTCGTCGGGTGGTAAAATATTATTCGATACTCCCGGTATATAACTTTGATTCATCAAGGGTGGAAAGAGTGGAATTGGATTACCAGGGTCTGAGTTATCCAATACGTCATAACTTGTGGCTGACGTAAACTTCACCAATAAAGGAGGGTCCATCTCGCCTTCGCTGGCTAAATAAGGTGTTGTAATATCGTAAACAGCGCCTTGAGAAATAGCCCCTGTTCCTCGGTTACCAATGGCCGAGTCAGTAGAAATCGGTGAAGCAATGGCGACTTCTTCTGGTCGAGTCACGCGCACATCAAGATTGCCTGCTGCGGCACGCGTTGGTGTAATTAAAAAACGATCTCCTGCTTGAAAAGTACCCGCTTCTAAACGTATTTCAAAACCATCGACTTCAACCGTTTGCGGAAGCTCTCCGGTTAGCGCAGTCGATTTTAATTCTTGACCGGTGGTATCGTTATAGACTTTAAACACATACTCCCCAGGACCTGGGAATTCTAATCGATAATTATCGGTGGTTAACTTTGAACCATCTGTGATATGCGCTGAAACTAAGCGATCATTGGGGGCTTTGTTGCGGCCGTCACCCTGTACCCTCGCATAGCTATTGCTCGGCGAATTTACGTCGTCAAAAAAGTTACCGCCTTTTGAGCCTTCGTAATCAATACCCAGCTGATGTTGTTGATTAAATGCTTCGTTAATATTTAGTGCGAGACGACCTAAACCATTTATCGCTGGCTCTAATACCACCTCACGAAACTGTAGCATTCCACCCAGCTGTCCACCTTTAATTTCAGCGGTGACGTCTACGACGGTATCACCTTTACGGAAATATAGACCGAACCTAGAAGAATCAAAATCTCCTGCCTGGGTAAATAGTTCACTTGATTCATTTCCAATCACTAAAGATTGCCCATTACCGATCATGACATTCATTGCACTGCCATCTTGGATCGTTACCTCAACTGAGACAAATTCAGAAAGCTGGGTTATTAGTCGATCACGCTGATCCAGCATATCATTCGGTGGTTGGCCATTAGATGCGGCTAAAGCAAATTGAATCTGTTCGTTAAGGTCAGCTATCGCATTACCAATGGCGTTAATTTCTCCAGCAATAACACCCATTTGCCCATTAATAATTTCGCTTTGGTCATTGAGTCGGTCACTGATAGTAGAAAATCGATCGCTAAGCCCGTTGGCTTCACTGATCAAAACTTGTCGGGCCGGAAGTGACGAAGGATCATCTACCACCGATTGCAAAGCGCCAAACATTCTTTCGATGCCTGGCTGTATGCCAGTTCCTGAATCGGCCAATAAACTGTCAATTTGTGAAGCGTTAACCGACAAAACTTCATTCTCATTAAATGCCGATGAGTCGCGCTGCATTTGCTCGGTTAAGAATTCGTCATAAACGCGCTTAATAGAATCAACGTTAACGCCATTACCGGTCCAAACACCGCCACTAAACTGAGGCGTATTTTCATTAAAGTTTACCGTCTGGCGGCTATAACCTTCAGTACCCGCGTTAGTAATGTTATGACCCGTAACACTCAGCGCTGTTTGCTGAGCTTTTAAGCCAGAAATACCTATGCCTAATAAATCACCCACGAGGCACCTCTTCGCTATTTTGCGCTAATGGCGTAGTATTTAAAGTTTGCTGCATCAGTTCGCTGTTGGCGATGCGCGTTATTTTTTGTGCGTATTTAGGGTCTGTCGCGTATCCAGCTTGCTGCAATTCTTTTGCGTATTGTTCGATATCTGTTCCTGCCGCCATCGCCTTTTCATAACGCTGTGCCTGCAAGAAATCAGCATAATCTTTTAGGCCCGCTTCGATGCTAGGGTATGAGCGGAAATCTGCTTTTTCTGTTACGCGCTGACCATCTCGATATTCATGAGTAGTGACACTCACTTTTTCACCACTCCAGCGACTATCAGCCTTAATGCCAAAAAAATTAAAACTGTTTTCTTGCTCGCCTTGGCTATTTTCACCATGGATCACAAACTTTCCCCAGCCAGTTTCTAATGCGGCTTGAGAAACAATCGCTTGAGGGCTAACACCCATTTCTTTAGCCACTTTTTGCGCCGCCGGATAAAGTGTTTCTATAAACGCCTCGGGGCTGGCAAACGTTTGCAGTTTATCGGCTTGCTTTTCAGGGGATGTATCTTGCTCAGTTTTATTCACAAACGACGCATCGATTTCAAAACCCGCTTGTTCTTTTTTAGGTTTAAGCTGAGTATTTTTCTTTTCAATTTGGTTAAAGTCGATCGCATGAGAAAAGTTTTTGCGACGATCATCCAATGGCTGCCACTGAACCTCTTTACGTCCCTCAGGATCGCCATATTCTTGATTAAGCTGACGATAAATAACATCTGCCAATCCCATACCCTGCTTACCGGTTAAACTGACCGATAATTGGTCGTCATACATTTGTTGATAAAAATCTTCTTGCGGAGAATGCATGATCGAATCTTCTTGAAAAACCTTATTCGCATCACGCATCGACTTCATCATCATTTTGACAAACATAGATTCAAACTGCTCAGCCACTTTACGCAAAGCTTCATCTTTGTCTTCGCGACCAATAGCATTAATGTTTTGCAGACTATTAAGGTCTGTATAAACATCTTGTGGCTGTGCAATCTGGCTGTTAATCATGGATTGACCCTATTCGGTTCATCATTTTTTTGTTTCTAGTGATTAACAGAGCAATTTCTTTGCCAAGTTTCAGATTGCTTGTTTTATGGGGGGTAGGGAGGAGTGGACGTAAAGTAGGATGTGGAAGTGGCAAGGAATTGCCGCATAAGAAACGATTCAGTACAGCGGCGCATAAGAGGTACGAATGAAAAAACTAAACACCAGAACTATTCTGTCCATACATTTTCAACTTAGACCGCTTCAGGTTGCGGTTATGATAAGCCTGTTGTTCTTTTTCTAGCTGTTTTTTTACCCCGTCATCTTGCTCTACCATCACTTTTAAGCGAGCTTTATCTTGAGCTGTAATTCTCTCGGGGTGAATAAATAACAATTCTATTTTTCGTTGGCGCTGTTCTATCCTTTGATCACTTAACTCTTTCACCCCTTGTCTCAACAACGAATGTATCTCTGCCGTCATGGTTTCTATTTCGTCAAGTAACGAATTGCTCTCTGCCATTGTGCTTCCTTAAGCTCTTTTTAGGGCCTCAGATAATGAGATCCGCATTAAATAACCACAAGCTCGGCTTTTAATGCGCCTGCTTGCTTCAATGCTTCTAGTATAGCCATTAAGTCGCCAGGTGCTGCGCCGACTTCATTTACCGCTTGCACGATTTGGTCTAACGAAACTCCCGGGCCGAATTTAAACATGCGACTATTCTCTTGGGTGGCAGTGATATTAGTTCGTGGGACAACGGCGGTTTCTCCATCGCCTAATGCGTTAGGCTGCACAACATCTAGGTCTTCTTGCACCATCACCGTTAAGCTGCCATGCGTTACTGCGACGGGCTCTATCCTTACATGCTGTCCCATTACAATAGTGCCTGTGCGCGAGTTAATAATCACTTTCGCTCGTGCATCACCTGTCTTGACTTCCATATTTTCGATTATCGATAAAAACGAAACACGTTGGCTTAGATCTCGTGGCGCACTAACCCTAATCGAGGTGCCATCTAAGGCTTCTGCAGTGCCTGGACCTAACAGATCATTTAACGTATCAATGATGTGTCTAGCCGTTGTGAAGTTTGCTTGATCCAGATTCAGCACCAAGCTATCTCCATGTCCAAACCCATTTGGAATCGCACGCTCTACTGTCGCACCGTTTGGAATTCTACCAACACTAGGAACATTAACGGTAAGCTTAGAGCCATCGTTTCCTTGAATGCCAAAACCACCCACCACTAGATTACCTTGTGCTAACGCATAGACTTGCCCATCAGCCCCTTTCAATGGCGCAAACAATAAAGAGCCACCGCGTAAGCTTTTGGCATTACCTAACGATGAAACCGTGATATCCAAACGCTGGCCAGGTTTAGCAAAAGCAGGCATCTCGGCAGTAATCGATACCGCGGCTACGTTTTTTAGCTTAGGGTCAGTGCCATTAGGAATGGTGATGCCAAATTCGGCCATCATGTTTTTAAAGGTTTGTGTTGTGAAAGGCGCTTTATCACCTGTGCCGTCTAAACCAACCACTAAGCCATAACCGATTAATTGATTACTGCGAACACCTGCAATTGACGTTATATCTTTTATGCGTTCGGCATAGGCTGTATTTAATACCAACGGTAATGTTAAAAGTACGAACGCGATAAAGCGCCAAATAATCATCATATATATTTTCCTAAGCCCTTCATCAGTCAAACTGTTCATCATCGTCTCCTGAAATTGACACTTTTATAGAAGTCCTTCAATTAGAAGGGCCACCAAGCGCTATTCGTCATGCGACCAAACCAACCTTCTTTGGTCGAGTTATTTAAGTTGCCACGGCCACCAAATTTGATTCGTGCATCGGCAACTTTGCTAGACATCACGGTATTTTGCGGGGTGATGTCTTGCGGGCGGATCAATCCAATAATGCGAATATATTCATCACCTTCACTTAAGGTTAACCACTTTTCTCCGCGTATTTGCAAAACACCGCTGGGTAATATGTCTGAAACCGTTACAGAAATCGTGCCACTTAAACTATTACTTCTATCAGCGTCGCCTTTTCCTTTAAACGAGCGCTTATGATCAAGATCGATATCAAGTCCTAAGTTTCTCCAACCCGGTACAGTATTAAGGATGTTGGTTGGGTTTGAAGAATTACTTGAATCTTTTTGTGATTTTGTTTCAGCCGATTTCGATGAGTTATATTGCTCATCAAAGATGACGGTAATAATATCGCCAACCTGCGTTGCTTGTTGATCGGAAAATAAACTTAAACTGTAATTTGATTTATACAACGAGCCATTAATATTCGGCGCAGCACGCAAAGAAGACGATGGCACGGGGGCATACTGCGGATCATTAGGAAAAACATCTTTTTCTAATGGCACACTGGTGCAACCAGTGAGCAGTAATATTGCGGGAATTAAACTGTTAATAATTTTCATACTATTTCTCCGCGCTTTATTATTCGCACTTGCATGTATTTAAAGCGTTAATCAATTACGTATTCTGAGTTAAGAACTGCAACATTTGATCGGCTGCTGATACGACTTTTGAATTCATTTCGTAAGCACGCTGAACGGTAATCATTTTTACCAATTCTTCGACCACTTCTACGTTTGAATTTTCCAACGCACCTTGCTCTATCGAACCAAAGCCATCGTTCGCGGCAATACCCACATTAGGTGCACCACTAGCGGCGGTTTCTTTGTATAAATTTCCACCCGTTGATTGCAAACCCGCTGGGTTAATAAAATCAACCAAGTCAATTTGTCCTAACTCTTGCGGTGTAGGATCACCAAACAAGGTCGCTTGCACAATACCGTCGTTACTAATCGTTAGTTGATTGGTCAGCTCTGGAATGTCAATTTGAGGCTCTAGCGCATAACCATTAACGTTTACAATCGTGCCTTCGGCATTAATGTGAAAGGTACCATCACGGGTATACGACTGCGTGCCATCCGGCATTTGGATTTGGAAAAATCCGCGACCATTAACCGCCATGTCTAATGGCTGGTCGGTAAGCTGTAAGCTGCCCGTGGTAAATACTTTTTGCGTACCCGCGGTTCTTACACCCGTACCGACCTGTAAACCCGAAGGTAATCGCGTATCGGCCGAAGAGTTAGCCCCTGGCTGGCGCTTGATCTGATATAACAAATCTTCAAATACCGGGCGGTCTTTTTTAAAGCCCGTTGTTGATACGTTCGCCAAGTTATTCGATACCGTGGTTAGTGCTAAATCTTGTGCTTCTAACCCACTTTTACTGACCCATAATGCTGGATGCATACATCACCTCTGCACGTTAATTCTATTATTGCGCACTTAATAGTTGTGTGGCAGCCGCGCTATTTTCATCGGCCGTTTTCATTAGTTTTATTTGCATTTCGTACTGACGATTCATCGCTAACACCTGGGTCAATTCGGTAACAGCATTGACATTACTGCCTTCGACAAATCCATTAACTAATGACATGTTAGGATCAACATTCGCGCCCGGATCACCTGGCTGGCGATCACGAATTCGAAATAAACCGTCGGTGCCTTTTTCTAGTGTTTGTGCATCGGGGTTGACCAATCTAATTTGAACGACTTCGGCAACGGCTTCAGCACCGACGCCTTGTGGGCGAATAGAGATCGTACCGTCACGAGCAATTTCAATGGTTTCAAAAGGTGGGATTTCGATAGGGCCACCATCACCCAGTAACTGCAAACCGCGTCCATTAAGCAAACGACCTTGCGGATCTACGGATAAGTCTCCTGCACGCGTGTAAGCTTCTTCACCATCAGCCCCTTCAACGACAAACCAACCTGGGCCCTCAATGGCAACATCCATCTGACGACCGGTTTCTTGCAAAGGGCCTTGGCGAAAATCACTAGCAGGACGTTCGGCCATAGCAAATGCACGAGTAGGAAAGTGATCACCAAATACAGGCTGTGCTCGCGACTGGGTATAATCCGATCGAAACCCTGTGGTACTGGCATTGGCCAAGTTGTTTGAGTGGGCTGTTTGGCTCACTACGTTTTGCTTGGCACCGGACATGGCAATGTATAATGCGCGATCCATAACCTAACTCCTGAAACTTAAATCTATGTGTATTGCTATTAACTAGAGGTATTGCAAAGTAGATGCCAAAACTGAAATAGTTTGATTATTCAGCGTTTAAAGGGAAGTTTTTCGGAAATAGAGCAAGAAAGAATTCAAAACGGCAATAAAAAACGGCAACCTCACCCCGCCTTATTGAAGATAAGACGAGAAAGGTTGCCGCTACAAAAGAAGAAGCAGGCAAATGAATGACTTATATATTCAAAATGGTCTGCGTCACTTGGTCCATCGTTTCAATCGTCTTAGCACTGGCTTGGAAGTTACGTTGAGCGATAATTAAGCCCACCAGCTCTTCGGAGATATCGACGTTAGAGTCTTCTAGTGCCGACGCTCGTACCTGACCGAACGATGCAGTTCTTGGCGAGCCAACCGTTCCCACGCCCGACTCAAATGATTCCGCCCAACCGGTGCTACCTAATGGTGTTAATCCTTCAGGGTTACGGAAATTCGCTAACGCAACTTGGCCTAATGCTTGTGCTTGGCCGTTGGTATAACGCGCAAAGATCACCCCTTCTTGATCAACTTGTAGACCCGCTAAACGCCCTGTTGTATAACCGTTTTGATTCACATCACTGACCGAGAATGAGCTACCAAACTGGGTCGTGCCATCCAATACAATTTGAAAGTTCGAATTTGTTGCAGGGCTTGTTAACGGCAACCCCCCTTCTAAAACGTTTACAGAATTAACCGCACCAGTAGGATCGCCATTTTCATCCACTGGATCCCAGTTAGAAATAAACATCTCTCCAGTGGCTTGAGTATCTAAGGTTCCATCTTGATTAAAAAACAATTCAAAACGAGCTTGCGAAGGGGCAAGGTTCTCAGGGAAATCTAATGTGGAATCAGGATCTCCAACATTTTGGCCATCAACCTGTACATACATAGCCCAGATATTTTGCTCATTTGGACGACTAGGATCTAGCGGCTCTTTCACAAAATACTGCGTCATAAAATGACTGTTCCCCAAGCTGTCGAATATCTCGGACGATGTTTCATGATTGTAAGTATCTTGATCAGTAGGATCAAACGCATTCAAAATAACAGGGGTGAACTCATCTTCCGATAGCGCACCAAATAATCCCGATACACTTGGCTGCGGGTTCGCCAAAGAATAACCTTCATTCAAGGTAAGCGTAACGTTACCGCCTACTGCCGCAGCTGTTGGCGCGGTTACGGTCCCACCCAATACAACAGGACCGGTATTTTCAGCTCCCAATACCATGACACTATCAGTTGGCGAAGTGCTATTGATCTCTAACTTCACATCACGACCAATTTCGTTCGTAATAATCAGATCGCCGGTTTCAGTAATAGACGCTAAAAATCCTGGTAACGTCGTGCCACGAAAGCCGTTAATTTCATCTGCAATTTCCGGCAAACTGGTCGAGCTTAATGCCTGCCCATTAACCGTTAGGGTCATGGTATTACCCGGGTTGTTATAGCTGGATAACGGCACGGTCATAACCGTACTTGCGGTGGAAGTAATACCCGCCTGCTGATTAAAAATACTCGCTATTTCGTTTGCTTCTGTACCTTCAGGAATCGTTAATACTGTTTCAGCTCCTTCAGGGTCCATAAGCGTTACTTGCTGCTCTGGATATTGGTTATTAACCCCTTCAATACCGGTTGTTAACAAATTGGTATCCGCTGGATTGGATTGCAGTATTGCGAATAAGTCATTGGTATTCACTTCTTCGCCCGGAGCTGAAATATTAGAAATACTAATAATAGAGCCCTCACCTTCTTCTACTGCAACAAGCTCTAAGGTAAATTCTGGTGGTACGGTATTAGGAAATACTTCAACGGCCTGCGCTCTAATTCCAACATAATCATCCGCGTTTTGGCTGTTCAATTGACGATTAATACTGGTCGCCAATTGTTGCACCGAGCGATATTCTTCGTCTAATGAAATTAACACTGAGCCTGAGCGATTCTCTTCATCAGGAGCAGGAACCGTTAAGTTTAAACGGAAGGAGTTTGATCTATCAATTTCGTCCTGACCGGCAACAGCAAATAGACTATCTAACCCAAGCGCTGCAGCGGCTAAAGGTTCTGCTACTGTGCCCGTTATCGCGATGCCCTCACCCGTCCCAGTAATACTATTGGTAAAGACTAGTTGTCCGCCCACTGCATCAACCGTTACCTTACCGCTTAATCCTGTTGCTCCGATGCGTACATCAATCTGTTCCTGTATTGCGTTCACGACATCATCAAGGCTGGCATAAGTTGCAGGTGGAATAATAATATCAAAGGGACCTGCACCATTACCGCTCGAACTCGTTACTTCTAAAGCAAACTGATTATTGGCTTGAACAGGCTCTGTACCGCCGTCAAAACGGTTGGTCGATAAGAAACCTAAATCCGTTAAACTAAGACCCGATGAAGCCCCAGCATTATCGGCTATTTGAACAAAATCACCGTTGGCTGCTGGCCCGACTTGAGCTTGAAATCTAAGGCGACCCGATACAACAGGAACTTCCACAAGGGTTTCTTCGTTACCTGCACCGGCAATTGCAGTAATTTGCGCATTAATAGCGTTGGCCATTGAGGTCACGTCGACGTTGGCCGAACCGCCAAACGTCGCTGCATCCAATGTAATGTTATAGGTTGCACCACCTTCCGTTGCGATACTAAACGCTAACTCATTGGCTCCACTAAAATCTAGACCAGCACCACTGTATGGGTTGTTCGCTGTCAATTCATGTGGGGCGCCAGGGCTTGAAGCTACAAGAGCAAGAGGCGGCGTAGCCGTTGTTCGAGTCGTCGTTGAAGTACCCGGAATTGAACGGAAATCCGCAACAATTGGCGTTGAACCTACAAATAATTGCGAACCAGCTGTTCCCGGAACTGCACCAGAATTTGCACCAAATACCGCATTGAAGCTGATATCATTGGTTGAGAAACTCGTGCCATTCGTTGCATTAATGCCTGCACGTTGAATAATTAATTCGCCCGTCGCTGACGTTGTCGCTGCAAGCTGCTGAGATCCAAACACATCATCAATAGCCGTTTGAATTTGCGATAATACACCCGCTTCCGTTGTTCCAGCAGTAATGGCAGGTACACTAACTGTTTGTAGGCCATTACCATCACCAATATCAAATTGAATATCTGCAACACCTGCGGTACCGGCTGTACCAATTGCCGCCACAGTATTAGTGCCTACGGTCCAGTCAACCATGGCAGGAGTACCCGCTGTCGTTGGTTGCCCTGCAGCAACTAATGTAGAAGCCGTTGATTCTATAATGCCAGAATCTGGCACACCAATGGCTAGCCCACTTGCAATTAACTCTAAGCCTTGCTCTTGCAGTACATCTTCACCCGCATCTAGATTCAACTGAGCTGATACTAAACTGGTTAATGCTGGAGCTTGGTTGCTCACTTGTATTTGAAGGTCTCCTAGCACACCACCAACAACACCCTCGCCATTAGCCGCAAAGCCCTGCACTCGCGCATTATTATTGGCAACGATATAACCATCTTTATCCAACCCAAACAAACCAGCACGTGTATATGAAACAACACCTTGATCTTCTAAAACAAAAAAACCATTACCATCAACGGCCATGTCGAGAGCATTTTCAGTACCACTAATATTTCCTTGGCTGAATTGTTGGCGAACGTTTTCAACCATCACCCCGCTCCCCACAGGTTTACTGCCGGTACCGAGCAATGTATTGGTATAGACATCACCAAATTCCGCACGGGATTCTTTAAACCCCGTGGTGCTTGCGTTGGCAACGTTGTTACCCGTTACTTCCAAATCTGTGGAAGCCGCGCGAATACCACTTAAACCAATATTAAAGCTCATAATAATTTCTCCACGACGCCACGATTATTCGTTAACAATTTGTTTGATTTCATCCATTCCTGCACGCTTGCCACCCGCTAGGTTGAGCGTTGCAGAACCGGTTGAGCTTAAGCTGACACTATCAACACGTGCACTCATCAGAGTCGTAAACTCTTCCGTTTTGCCGCCGACACCGCCGCTCACTTTAAAGCTGTATTCACCAGGAGGATAAGGTGCATAAATAGGCTTACCCGCCTCGTCTAAAACTTGTTCGCCATTTTCATCGACGTAAAACTCTTGGCGATTCAATTGGCTATAATCTAAATCAACAATTTCGCCGTCTTTCATTAGATTAAGTCCATCCCAACGAATCGACATTTCACCAGCTTCGTGATTACCCAATGGAATTTGTTCTAATAACTGACCATTTTCATCCTCAATGGTTAGCGTCAAATTAGTAGCTGATTCTGGTAAGTCGCTGAAGCTACTAATAATGCCCTGATTCAGTAGCAAGCCCATGTCATTACCTTCAACAATGACCGACTGCCCCACGAGAGAAGAAGCCTGAAGCGCTTGACTGGAACGCATACCATCTGACATGCCTTCCGTTGTATTATTTAACTTATCCAGCCCTTCTACCGTGGAAAACTGGGCAAGTTGAGCAATAAATTCGCCATTATCTTGTGGGTCTAAAGGGTTTTGATTATTGAGTTCGGCAATCATCAGTTTTAAAAACTCATCTTGCCCCATCTCATTACTTTTAGGCTTATCGGCATTTTTTACCGTATTCGAATATTGATCGAGTACCGAAGAAACTGGATTTGAATTATCAATTATTGACATGATTACTCTCCTAACATCAAAGTACGTTGCAGCATTTGCTTCGCTGTTTTAAGTACTTCTACGTTCATTTGGTAGCTACGAGAAGACGACATCATGTCCGTCATTTCTTCCACGACATTTACATTTGGGTAATACACATAACCTTCTTCATTCGCTAACGGATGATCAGGCTGAAATCTTGGCTGCAAAGGTGCGTCACTTTCTACGATACCGAGTACTTCAACCCCCGCTCCGATTTCGTCACCCTTTGCATGAAATTCGTTATCTTTATTCACATTCAAAAATTCGTTATGCATGACCGCAAAAAAAGGCTTGCGAGCACGATAGGTTTCATCAATGCTGCTGCTTGCACTTTCAGCATTAGCGATGTTACTCGCGGTGGTGTTTAGTCGAATCGATTGCGCGTTCATGCCTGAACCTGCGATATCAAAAATATTACCTAATGACATGATTATTCTCCTCGGATCGCAGATTTAAGGCCTTTGAATTTTCCATTCAAAAACTCAAAGCTTGTATTGTAGTCCATGGCATTTCTAGAAAAGATGGTTTGCTCTAATTGTGTATCAACCGTATTACCATCAATTGAAGGCTGAGACGGATTGCGATACATCAGTTGATTAGATTGGCTAGTGCTATTTGAACCCATTGAAATATGAGCACTATTGGTTGAGCTCATCGCCATACCCGACTGAGTTTCTTTGGCAAGCATCGCTTGAAAGTTCATATCGCGTGCTTTAAATCCTGGGGTATCAGAGTTGGCTAAGTTATTGGCCAAAATTTCTGCACGCTTGCCGCGCAATAACATCGCATCAGAATGAACCCCTAAAGCATTGTTGAAATTGATTGAACCCATAACTTAACTCTCTTCTAAAATGTGCATGTAAGAGTTAGAGCAAGGGCCATACCAACTTTTAAAATTATTTTATTTTGTTATTTTTCAGTAACTTAGAAGGTTTCAAGTTTTTTTAAGCGGCAAGATAGAACAAAAGAGAAGTAAAGCGGAAAAGATGAGATGAGTGAGCGGCAAAGCCTTACCGACTATTTTTTTCAGGTGGCAAGGCTTGATAAGAAATCCCTGGATTAAACTGTTGCATGCGATACATCTTGGATAATTGATTAACCGCTTCCGACGCACCCACAAACAAATGGCCATTGTCATTCAAGGTGGTATGCATTCGTTTTAATATATCAAGCTTGGAGTCGGCCGAGAAATAAATCAGAACATTACGACAAAAGACGATATCGAATTTTCCTAACGCGCCAAAGCTTGTTTGCAAGTTTAATGAGCGAAACTCTATGCGACGCTGTATTTCCGCATTAATTTTCCATTCATCATCACCTTGTCGGGTAAAATATTTTTTTAAATGAACATCACTCATTCCACGCTTTAAAGCTAACTGTGGATAAATACCTTCTTTAGCGATATCTAAAGCCGTCGGCGAAATATCCGTCGCAATGATTTTTACATCACCACTAAGTACTCCAGGATTTTTTCGTTTGAATTCTTCTACGGCAATACTCAGCGAGTAAGGCTCTTGACCTGTACTGCACGCCGCCGACCAAATCCTTATAGGTCTTCGGTTTTTAGCCAGCTCTGGCAAGAGTTTTTCACTGAAAATTCTAAAAGGGTGATCATCTCTAAACCATAAT
Source organism: uncultured Gammaproteobacteria bacterium (assembly GCA_963851095.1). Lineage (GTDB taxonomy): Bacteria > Pseudomonadota > Gammaproteobacteria > Pseudomonadales > Oceanobacteraceae > Oleispira. The sequence continues at coordinate 109,702 of CAWKOX010000006.1, forward strand.
GTTTCATTGGTGGTCATTGCATCAATAACCAACCCTTTCAATGTTATGTTACGCTCCATGGCATTATTGAGTTCAGCAAGCGTGGTAAAACTTTCACTTTCAAATAAGCGTCTTAAGCGGCTGGTAATTAAATATTCTTTATTATCACCCAGTTTAATTCCGCTGTATTGCTCTAGCTTCTGCTGAAACTGATCGTATTCCGTTGCGCTGATCAAGAAACTCATGTACTTAACTCATCTTTTAATTAACGATTAGTATTAATCTGTAACTATTAATCGTTTTAGCGATTAACTGTTTTTATCAATTAACTACTTTGGCTTTTTAAATTGCTCTATGCGCTTAACCACAACATCACCTAAGATGTCTGGATTAAATTTAGAGATAAAACCATTAGCACCAACCTTTTCTACCATCGCCTTATTAAACACCCCACTTAAAGAAGTGTGTAATACAATATGAAAATCGGATATCCGAGAATCATTACGAACATTGGTCGTTAAGGTATACCCATCCATTTCGGGCATTTCGATATCAGAAATGAGCATCAAGTATTTATCTTGAACCCTAACTCCCGAATCGGTCAGCTGTTGAAGATGCTCCCAAGCCTGCCTACCATCATTGAGTGCGGTAACTTCTACACCAATTTCTTCTAAGCAACGACTAACCTGTTTGCGTGCAATTTTAGAATCATCAACAATCAATACATGAAGCTCTTTTGCTTCTTCGGCCACTTCTTCCGAAACGACATTATTCGACATGGTTTCATTCATCGGTGAAACTTCGGCTAAGACCTTCTCAACATCAATGATCTCAACCAGTTTTCCATCAACTTCGGTTACCGCCGTTAAATAATGCTCACGACCAGTGCCTTTTGGTGGCGGATGAATATCCCCCCAATTCATATTGACGATACGTTCAACACCGCCAACCAAAAAGCCCTGCGTTTTTAAATTGTATTCAGTGATAATAACAAAAGCATTATCAACATCCCCAACCTTAGTACCGCCAGTCGCTAGGCTAAGGTCCATAATAGGTAAAGTACCTACCCGCAGATGTGCCACGCCTCGAACAACAGGATGGCTGTGAGGCAATACCGTCATCTTTGGGCATTGCAAAACTTCTTTCACTTTAAATACATTAATACCGTATATCTGAGGACCTTCCATTCTAAATAACAGAAGCTCTAAGCGGTTTGCCCCTACTAGCTGGGTTCGCTGATCTACGGACTCCATCAGTCCTGCCATAAATATCTCCTAATACTAACGTCTTCGGCATGACGTTTGCTGTATCTCTATAAAATCGACCAATATGTCGTAAAAATGACACAGCAATTACAGTTCATTGTTTTTAGCATAGTTGAGAATCAATAAATGAATAGCAAATGCGGAAGATTGAACAAACACTCTTTAATATTTTTTATCTGTTTGAGTCTTTTCTCATCCTTTAGCCAATCTAACGAGGCCAATTTAGCCCCGAATTTAATACCATTAGAACAGTATGTGAACGATACGGTATTGGCTCAGTGGCAAACCATAGGACAGCGTTCTGGGACAACGAATAAAGTCATCATCTCGGGCATTCCTGATGGCTATAAAGCCCCAGAATGCCAAAGCCCATTAAGTGTCGTATCTAGAAATACACTTAGATTAGGACGAAATAGCATTGAAGTTAGCTGTCAGCATCGGGCAAGTTGGTCGTTGATGCTGAATGCCGATATTGAAGTATGGCGTGATGTTGTCGTTTTACGGGACCATCTGCCGCGAGGACAGCGGGTGCATAATACCAATATTGCCCTGCAGCAACGGAATATTGGCGATCTGCAACGCGGCTATTACACCGAGATAGCTGACGTTCTTGGCAACATTAGTAAGCGTTCACTTAAAGCCGGAACAGCAATTAGCCCAAGCATGATCGACTTGCCCATTATCATCAAGCGCGGTCAGGCCATCACGCTAAAAGCGGAGCGCCCTGGGTTCTCGGTAAACATGAATGGAATCGCCCTAAAAAAAGGTCGCAAAGGCGATCGAATTAAGGTGAAAAACAGCAATAGCAACAAGGTTCTCTACGGCAGAGTCGCAGGCTCTGACTTAGTTTTAATAGATTGATGCTTTTTAGTAAAAAAAGATTAAAGTTCTCAAGGCAATAGCCGATACAATACCTATAGGAGTCTAACTAGATGCAATGGCTTGGAGAAATATCCATGAATATCAATAAGTTAACAAGTGGTCTTGATGGCGGGAGCAGAGCAAAAACTGATGCTGCCAGCCAACAAAACCAAAAAATAGAAGAAAATAGTAAAACGACGGCGAATGTCGGCAGTGGCGATCAAGTAAAATTGAGCTCCAGCAGCATGAACATTCAACAAATTGAAGCTGAAGTAAGCAAGATGCCAGATGTCGATGATAAAACCATTGATCGCATCCGCAGTGCTATCGATAGTGGCGAATATAAAATAGATTATCAACAGTTGGCAGGAAAAATGCTTGATTTCGAAGGAAAGCTTAATTAATCCTTGGAGTCACCGTGTCCAACTTACATGAAATATTTTACTTACAGCTAGGCCAAGAATTAGAAGTCGCACGTACATTGCATAGACTCCTTTGTGACGAACGCGATTTGCTAGACCCACCGAATATAGAAGAACTCAGCAAGCTACAAGCCGTTAAACAACAGCAACTTGATGAGCTTCAATCCTTGAGCCAGGCACGATGTGCTTGGTTAGAAAAGCAGCAAATTCCTCTTGATAAACACTGCTTTCAGCACCCATTATTACAATCCCCCCAAAGTGAACATAACGAGCAGTTAGCCGCCTTGTGGCAACAACTTGCCGATCAGTTTATAGAGAATCGTCGATTAACCGACATTCTGTCTATTATCGTGCTTAATGCCCGAAAAAAGACCCAAGGTTTAATGAAAATCTTGCGCGGACAAAAGAATACTCCTAACTTATATACTAAGAGCGGCCAAACACAGGGTACATCAACGGGTTTAGGCTACGCGAAAGCTTAGTAAGCCATAACATAAATGGCAGAGGGAATTATGGCAGACGAAAATGCAGTTGAAGGTGACCTTGATGAAGGTAACGCAGTAGAGCAAAAAACTGCAACAGTAAGCCCTGCAGCAAGTAATGACGAATATTTTTTAGAAACCTTAGAAGATATTTATGGCGCATTACGAAAAATTATTTTAATGCAGCAACCTGTGTCGATCACTATCGAAGGCAGTGACGCACATTATACATCTGCCATCACCAATGCCAGCCTAAAGCACAGCAGCTTCTTTCTCGATAAGGTCGTGCCTGAAAATGGCAACGAATTAATTCGTTCTGGCAGTCGTTTTTCTGTGTTGGCCGATAGCCAGGGTGTGAAAATCGAATTTAATATGACGGGCAGAATCAAATACCAGCCTAGCAATGAACAATATCGTGTTGAATTTCCGACTCAAGTACTTTATCTACAACGTCGCACTGCCTACCGAGTGATGATCTCTCCGGCTCACAAGATCTTAGTAAAGTTAAAAATGGAGGATGGAGGGGATAACCTCATAGGCCAGCTTGCCGATCTATCCTCGAGTGGTTTTAAGGCTATTTTTAAAGGTGATTCTGTAGAGCGCTTACAAAACAATAGTAATATTGCGGTCGCTCGCATCAAGTTTAATGAGCAAAACAACATGGATTGCAGCCTGGTTGCACGCCACGTTGTCGGCACACAAAATGGCAATACCCAAGTTGGCTTTGCTTTTAATATTGTTTCTGGCATGGGCCAGCGCTACCTAGATCGCCTTATTGGCGAACTGCAATGGGAAGAGCGCCAAAGAGCAGAACAGGCTGAGCTCAATAAGTTGAAAAATAACGAGCAGCTACCAAACCTTCAAGATTAATCTGCGTATTAATTAGTACGTGCATTAAACAGGTTAACGAAGATACGAGCCGCGTATTTATTCTGTTACAATGCCGCCATGACTGATATCGACTTCTATATATTATCCGCACAAGAGCCGCAGCAAAGATTAGACTTTGCTTGCCGCCTCGTTGAAAAAGCTTACCGCAGCCGCTGTAAGGTATATATTCACCTTGATAACGACGCTGAAGCCAAAGCTTTTGACGAACTATTATGGAACTATCGCGAAAATAGCTTTATTCCCCACGGCCTAGTAGGCAGTGATGATCTTGAAGAGAATTGCCCCGTGTACATTGGCTCTGGTGATCAACAAGCACCACACTTTGATGTACTACTGAACTTAGCCACTGACATTCCAGCGACCTTTGCTCGCCATAAGCGTTTGCTTGAAATTGTGATTCAGCAAGATGCCGTTTTAGCGGCGACTCGACTCCACTATAAGTTCTATAAAGAACGCGGTTATCCGATTAATAACATCGATATGCGTATATCTGATTGATTTGTTGCGGCATCTGACCAGTTGGACAATTATTCTGCCTCAAGGCTATAATACTCGTATAGCCGTTGGATATTGCAGCAAAAGCAATGCTTAGTGGTGACCTAACCGAAGTTTATAACGATTATTATAATGGGAATAACCATGAATTTTACCAAGCTTGCTTTAGCAACTACGATGACTGTTGCTGCTGGTGCTGCCAGTGCAGAGACCTTCTTTTATGATAACAGCGTATCTGTGTTGTATGGCCAAGACTATGAAGTAATAGAGTCTGATCAAGCTGTTGTTACTTTTGAACACTTTAGCGCTAATAGCTGGGGCGATATTTTTGTATTCGCTGATCGCCTAATGTCTACAGGTGATGAAGATGGTGACCAAACTCAAACGTATATCGAAGTTGCACCACGCTTTAAAGTATCTGACTTTGATGGCGGACTTGTTAAAAACTTATACGTTGCGACCACTTGGGAAATGAGTGAAGACGAAGATAACCTTTTGGTCGGTTTAGGAACGGACTTTAATGTTCCTGGCTTCCAAAATCTTAGCTTAAATGCTTATCAGCGTTTGAACGATAACTACGAAAACAACTACCAAACAACGTTAGTTTGGGGCGTACCGTTCGCAATTGCAGGCCAAAACTTTATGTTTGATGGTTTTTGGGATTGGGCAACTGCGACAGATGAAGATAATAAAGCAGCAACCAGCAACTTCACATACCAGTTGAAATGGGATGCGGCACAAGCTCTTGGTACTGACAATAAAGTCTATGTGGGTATCGAGCATGCAACTTGGGACAACAAGTTTGCAATCGAGCACTCCTCTGGTTTCGATACCAAAGAAAACGTTGTAAGCGCACTGGTTAAAGTTCATTTTTAATAAACTGAATTTTAATCAGCCGAGTTTTAATCGTAGATTTCTAAATCTAGATTAAAATAGCAGCCAGCCTGCATTAGCAGCCTAATTCTCTATTAGGCTGCTATCCTTTCATAGAACATCTCATGTTATTGTTTCACCTTACTACTCTCTTTTATTTAATACGATGAGATCACCTCATGAACGATAATAGCGAATAAACCCGTCAAGGCGTGCACACTAATGACGCTGACTTTCCATCTATTCAATGTGCAAAGTCGACTAATTACCCCCACTAAGCCGACATCCATTTAAACAGATATTAATTAAAGGAATAAGCCCATGACTGAGTATCGTATAGAGAGTGATTCTTTTGGGGAATTGAAGGTTCCCGCAGACAAATATTATGGTGCTCAGTCGGCGCGCTCGCTCATCAACTTCCCCATCGGCATAGAGACGATGCCCGAGCCTTTAATTCGAGCATTTGGCATTATTAAGCGATCTGCAGCACAGGTTAATATGACACTTGCAGGCTTAGACCCAACCATTGGCAATGCCATCGTCAAAGCGGCCACCGAGGTGATGGAAGGCACACTCAACGATCATTTTCCGCTATCGATCTGGCAAACGGGTTCGGGCACTCAAACCAATATGAACGCCAACGAGGTAATTTCAAATCGTGCGATAGAAATTTTAGGCGGTGAAATTGGCAGTAAAAACCCGGTACACCCAAACGATCATTGCAACATGAGCCAGTCTTCAAACGATACTTTCCCTAGCACTATGCACATTGCAGCAGTTGAAGAAATTGTTCATCGTTTAATTCCTGCACTCAGCCATCTTCATGCTGCTCTGAAACATAAAGAAGAAGAATTTGGTCATTTAATAAAAATTGGCCGGACCCATACGCAAGACGCGACGCCAATCACACTCGGCCAAGAATTTTCTGGCTATGCGACTCAAGTTGAATGCGGTATTCGACGAATCGAATCGATATTACCCGCCCTATATCCTTTGGCCCAAGGAGCGACAGCGGTGGGGACTGGGATGAATTCTCCCGAAGGTTTTGATCAACACATTGCCGCAGAAGTTGCCAGAATTACCCAGCTTCCTTTTACCACGGCTAACAATAAGTTTGAAGCCATTGCTGCCCATGATGCCATTGTAGAAGCCAGTGGCGCGTTAAATACGCTGGCGGTGAGTTTAATGAAAATCGCTAACGACATTCGCTTTTTAGGCTCTGGCCCTCGCAGTGGTATTGGCGAAATCCGTTTGCCAGAAAATGAACCCGGCTCATCCATCATGCCCGGTAAAGTGAATCCAACTCAGTGTGAAGCCTTAACGATGGTCGCCGCACAAGTAATGGGTAATCACGTTGCTATTACTGTCGCTGGCTCTAATGGCCATTTTGAATTGAATGCATTTAAGCCCGTCATGATTTACAACCTACTGCAATCTATCCGCTTATTAGCCGACAGCTGCCAGAGCTTCAGTGATAAATGCGTTATTGGTATTACCGCGAATGAAATGCGTATTCATTCGTTACTCGAAGAATCCTTAATGCTAGTGACGGCATTAAACCCTCATATTGGCTATGACAACGCGACTAAAATTGCTAAAAAAGCGCATCGCGAAGGCACTACATTATTAGAAGCAGCGCTCGCACTTGAGCTATTAAATGAAGAAGATTTCAACAAATGGGTCGTACCTAAAAATATGCTCTCGCCAGATAAAAAATCAGGTTAGAGGCTGCATTTATATACAATTAGCCTTTAGTCCTTGACCTGTGTCTGGGACACAGGTGTAACCTCTCGCTATGCATTTTAGTCCTACATTGATGCTATGTTCTCACCGTTTTTTTAAGGAGGCTCGACATGCCCGTTTATGAATTATTAATTGATGGCGCTTCTTGCGGTAGCTGCGTCAAAAAAATTGAAACTGCTATTCAACAAGTCGAAGGCGTTGAAAAAGCGGAAATGAACTTTGCCCAGCGCACAGTTTCAGTTAGCACAACTTCTAACAGCGACGCTTTGATTCTAGCGGTAGAAAAAGCCGGTTATAACGCCACCCTGAGCCAAGCCGAAAACGAAGAGCAAGCTCTTAGCGAAAAAGAAGCCGCCGACTGGGTTTATTATAAAAAATTAATGCGCGACATGATCCTTGCTCTGAGCTTGGGTGTACCACTGATGCTATACGGTTTAATCACTGGCGAAATGAGTGTTAATAGCACCCAAGAACAACTCGTTTGGTTTGTGGTGGGCATACTAACGCTATTGGTAATGGTTTTTTCTGGTAAGCATTTTTATGTCGGCGCTTGGCAATCGTTTAAAAACCATTCTGCCAATATGGATACCTTAATCGCACTCGGAACCGGCACCGCTTGGCTCTATTCCATGGTCGTGGTCTTCGCCCCTGAAGCCATTCCAGAAATGGCGCGCCATGTGTATTTTGAAGCGACGGCGATGATCATTGGTTTAATCAACCTTGGCCTCGCGATGGAATTAAAAGCCCGCGGCAGAACCTCTGATGCCATTAAACGCTTGATCGGCTTGCAACCGAAAACCGCACGGGTTGTTCGTGACGGACAAGAAATCGATATCGATATTGACCAAGTAGTATTAAACGACATAGTGCGCGTTCGCCCGGGTGAAAAGATTTCTGTTGATGGAATTGTGATTGAAGGCCATACCGCCATTGATGAATCCATGCTCACTGGCGAACCCATGCCCGTTGAAAAAACCGAAGGGGCAAACGTTGCGGCTGGCACTATTAATAAAACCGGTTCGATTCTTTTTAAAGCGACGCGAGTCGGTAAAAATACATCCCTCGCTCACATCATTCGTATGGTGAAACAAGCGCAAAACTCTAAGCCACCGATTGGTCGTTTAGCCGATGTGATCTCAGCGTACTTTGTGCCCGTGATTATGATCATCGCGGTGGTCAGCGCCATGGTGTGGCTGAACTTTGGCCCTCACCCTGCTATTGCTTATGCGTTGGTCACTGCGACCACGGTATTGATTATTGCCTGCCCTTGCGCACTGGGTTTAGCAACGCCGATGTCAGTGATGGTAGGCATTGGTAAATCGGCCGAAGCGGGGGTTTTAATTCGTAATGGCGAAGCCTTACAAACCGCCTCACAAATCACCGCCATGGTACTGGATAAAACCGGCACCATCACGTTAGGCGCTCCTAAAGTAACTGACATAATCGTTGCTGAAGGCTTCACCGAATCCTCTGTTTTGCAATTTGCAGCAACCTTAGAAAGTGGCTCTGAACACCCGCTGGCCATGGCGATTATGGAAACCGCTAATGAGAAAGGCATCGAAGCTGGCCAAGCCAATAGTTTTAAAGCATCTCATTTCAAAGCTATTATGGGCCACGGCGTACAGGCCGAGATTGAAGATAAAACAGTATTGTTTGGTAACGAAAAACTGATGCGTTCAAACAATATTGAGCTAGGTGATTTTGTTGAAAAAGCACAGCAGCTGGCGGCTGAGGCTAAAACCCCAATGTATCTGTCAGTCGATAATCAGCTTGCCGCCATTATCGCCGTTGCCGATCCGATTAAAGACGATTCCATCGCAGCCATTAAACGTCTGCAAGACAATGGTATGCGCGTAATTATGCTTACCGGTGATAACCGCGCCACAGCAAAAGCAGTCGCTGATAAAGTCGGTATTACTGAATTTTTCGCCGAAGTACTGCCAGAAGAAAAATCGGCCAAAGTGCAAGAGTTACAAGCTCAAGGTGAAATTGTCGGCATGACCGGCGACGGCATTAACGACGCGCCTGCCTTAGCCGTTGCTAACGTGGGGTTTGCCATTGGCACCGGAACCGACGTTGCCATAGAAAGCTCCGACATTACGCTAATGCGTGGCTCCCTGCACGGCTTAGCCGATGCCATTGCTATTAGTAAAGCCACTCTGCGTAATATTAAACAAAACTTGTTTGGCGCGTTTATTTATAACGTTGCAGGGGTGCCGATTGCGGCGGGTGTTTTATTCCCAGTATTTGGTTTGTTATTAAACCCTGTTATTGCCGGTGCTGCGATGGCGTTTTCGTCGGTAACCGTGGTAACCAACGCCAACCGTTTGCGCTTATTTAAAGCTGAAGAACATTAAAGGGTTGATTAAAGAGTTCATTAAAAGCGCGCACTCTAAAAATAGAAAAGGAATAAGATTATGTTAATTATTAATTTAGCGGGACTGCTACTCATCGCCCTAATCGTTTGGTGGTTTTGGTTGTATAAACCCAAACAATAATCAGACATAAAAAAAGCGCCCATAGGCGCTTTTTTTATGTCTTTCTATAATCAAATACTAGAAACGAACTGCCGCAGAAAATTGAATAGCTTGGCCATCACCATCTTGACCTACTGTTGTCAAACTAGCGCCCACTTTGGCAACGGGAGTAACAAAGTAATTGGCACGAAGAGCAACAGTAGTCTCGTCATAATTGTCAGCTGTAAGTAGTGCTAAGCCTGCACCAATACTTAACTTATTATTCAGATAATAATCGGCCCCCACACTAAAGTTATAAGCTGATTCTCCGTTGCTATCCAAATAAGCAAGACCAAGATTATACCCTAACGAAGTCTCCCCTTTTAACTTATCAACACCATGAATGTCTGCTGAGAATCTGGATAGCTCAGCCTCATCATACGTCTGGTATGACACCATAGCCGCTAAATTTTCTTTTAAGTAAGTACCTACACCAAAACCGATTGCACTGTCATTCTCTAGATCGAGATAATTTGCTTGGATGATAATGTCATCGGCTGTTACAAATTGGCCACCAAAGCCAAAGCTATCTACAGATTCTGCTCCAGCTTGATCCGCCTTTGCAGTAGCCCAAGCCACGCTAACAAAAGATGACTTATCTAAAAATGAAGCTTCATTTAAAGGGCCTTTAGACGTTTCAACTTTATCTAAATGCAACTGAGCATTTAAGCCAAAACCATTTACATCAATCCCCATTGATTCCGCTGAGATGTAATCTCCACCAACTTCAAACTGGTAATCTTGTGCATAAACGACTGTTGATGAAAGCAGTGCGATTGCTGCTCCTAATAGACTTTTTTTCATTTTTATCCTATTAAATGTTGTTCAAAAAAAATATTACAAATAAAGTGCAGCTACAAACTTAAGCTAAGTGTAATAAAAGTCAACTCTGTCATCTTAATCACATCATTTACTCAATAATTTATGCTTTATACAGCAGTGGTAGGTGTCTTAATTTTTTGCGAATTAGATGCCCACAAAACTTTTTAAGAATAATTCGCATTTAAGTGTTGCAATACAAATGAGAATGGTTATTATTAAGTTATTCCAACGGGATGAAGTTTGAACCCGCTCAGTACGAGCAACCGAAGTTAACAGCGAGGTAAGGTTTAGATTGAAACTTGGAGGATGTTGATTCAGCCGCTATGGGAGTGGTGGCGGGATCAACGTCTCGGAGCAATTCTTCACGGCGTTGTGTAAGAGATCTCTCTCATCAAGCTAATCACGGTTATTTCGGCCAGCTAGATATTTCACTTTTAAAGTGAGGTAACTAGATCTGGCCTCTTTTTTGTATCATGATAAAGTCATGACTTCAGATATTCATCACTACGATAATGGCAAGCCACTCAATCGCTCAGAATCGCTTAAGCGAAAAATTGAACGTGATGCTGCTAAACATTTCTTACGCTGGTTCGAAAGCCTCTATCAGATTCCTATGCGAAACATATGGCATAACGAACCGTCTAAGCCCGATATTTCATGTCATTTAGATGGTGAACCCTTAGATTTAGAAATCGCACATTTATACGCCAGCGCCAGTGAAGCTAAGATTTTAACTCAAGAAATTATTTTACAAACACAAGGCACTGAGGCTGCTGTCAATGCTAGCGATAAAGAACTAGAACTGCTTAATTATTTAGCAGATCTTGTCGAGATGGATAGTAAGCGGCGCTTAGAAACCGCACTGACGCGCCTGCTCACTAATAAAGCAGAAAAAACGTACGACTCCCCTCGCGTATGGCTGGTGATTCGTAACGCGAGTCCGCTTTGGAAAAGCAAGGAGTTTGAACAATGTATTGAAGGGTTTAACATGCCAAAAAATCCTTTTGAGCAAATCTGGCTCTTACCAGAATTTGATGGCAGTGAGCCGCCCATTAGAATTTTTTAGCGGCTGTATTTACTCTTAATTCATTCCTTATCTCATTCCTTAACTCATTCTTTAATTAAGAGGTCGATTTTACGTTGCTTCATATCGACTTTATTCAAAATGACTTCTAACTTATCGCCCAGGGCATATTCTTTGTTCGGATCTTTAAGGTTTGTACTATGCACCAAACCTTCCACACCCATTTGGTCTAATTCAACAAACAAACCAAAGTTTGCAACGCCCGAAACCGTAGCCTCAAACGTTTGGCCATTGAATTTCTGCATGTACTGACACTTCAACCAGTTTTCAACTTCACGGCTGACTTCATCCGCTTGTCTTGATTGATTGGAACAATGAATGCCTAGCTCTTTCATATCCTTTTTATCGTAAGGATACACCTTATTGCCAGCGCCTCTATTACCCACAAGACTCTTTAAACGCTGAAGGGTAGACTTCTTCTTATCCGCTAACTTTTTACGAATAGCACGATGCGCTAACAAGTCAGGGTAACGACGAATCGGTGAGGTAAAGTGCGCATAAGCCTCGTACGCCAAACCAAAGTGACCATCATTTTTTGGCGAATAATCCGCTTGGCTCTGCGAGCGCAATAACATAGTACGAATAATCGATGCATCACCACGACCATCAATCTTATTCATAAGCTGATTGTAGTGCTGAGAGGTCGGCTTATCACCGCCCGCTAAAATTAGACCTTTTTCAGATAAAAACTCGCGTAATGCGGTTAATTTTTTATCCGTTGGCCCGTCGTGTGAACGGAACAAAGACGGAATTTTATGCTCGTCTAAAAAGTTCGCCGTTGCCACGTTGGCACACAACATAAACTCTTCAATCATCTTATGCGCGTCATTACGAATAACCGGAGACATACTGGCTATTTTTTTATTCTTGTTGAGATTGAATTTCAATTCCTGAGTATCAAAATCAATCGCGCCACGCTTACTGCGGGCAGGAATTAATACGTTATACAGCTCATGTAGATTTTTAATGTGCTCAATAATATCGGGATTGGTATTAGCAACGTCTCTCGCCATTTTTGACTGACGCTTTACCGCAACCGCATTGGCTTGGTCGTACGTTAAGCGAGCATGTGAATGAATCACCCCTTCGCTAAACTCAGAACTGATCACAATACCTTTTGCATTAATGGTCATGTCACAAACAATCGCAAGACGGTCAACGTCTGGGTTTAATGAACACAAACCATTCGACAAGGTTTCTGGCAACATAGGCACAACGTGACCCGGAAAGTAGATCGAGGTCGCACGGGTTTGTGCTTCTACATCTAAAACATCATCAGGGCGAACGTAATGCGATACGTCGGCAATGGCGACCATTAAGCGCCATTCTCCATGATTTTTTGCGTTCGCAATAAACCGCGTCATCAAAATCTCGTGCATCCGCGCCATCAATGGTCATGAAAGAAAGGTCACGATAATCGACGCGGCCTAACTTATCTTCCTCGGCTACTTCAGACCCAAACGCCTCGGCATGATCGAACTCTTCATCGGTCCAACCTTCTAAAAGACCATGACGATGCAAGGCCACTGTGATTTCCATACCAGGATCTTCAGGATGCCCAAGTACTTCAGCAATCTTTACCAGGGTATTTTGGCGAAACGTTGGGTATTCCACAATATCGGTATTAACCAACTGACCCGCTTGCGCATCCATCAGCTTGCGATCATCAACATCCACTTTATGCGAGATCTTGCTGCTATCAGGCACTAGATAAAAGTCGTCACCTTTGCGTTTCAATATTCCGACTATTTGAGTGGTATTACGCTCAAGAATTTTAATCAGCTTATTAAACGAGCGATTGCCTGAGCCTGAAGGTGACATAAGCACCTGCACAATATCACCATCAAAAACATGGGATATTTCACCCGCGGTTAAAAACAGATCTTTCTCAGTATCGCTATACGATACAAAGCCAAAACCGTCTTGATGAATACTGATCTTGCCAGACACCATTAGGCTCTCGTCCATCAACGAATAGCCCTTATATTTATTAAACATCAGCTGGCCATCACGTTCCATCGCACGTAGGCGGCGTCGTAATGCTTCTTGGTCTTGAGCGCTGTGTAAATCGAGCGCGTCAGCAATTTTCTCTCGGGTTAAATTGCCTTTCTTTTTAGCCAAGAGTTTCATGATGAATTCACGGCTAGGAATTGGGTTTTCGTACTGATTTGTGGAGTTTAAAATAAAAATATTCTCTTTTAGAGCCGCCCATTACTTTGTAATGTGTATTTCAAAAATATATCTTTAAAATAGCGATCTACAGGATCTTTGATCATCTAATTTCTTAATTAAAAATTTTTTATTAAGACGATCTCTATTATCAACAAGATAATTCTGACTAAAAGTATGGCGATTTAATGTAACTAATAACTACGACAGGAGGGTTATGACTAACGACTTTGAAGTGTGCTTAGATAAAATTTAAGGTTTGACACCAAACCAATACACCGACACTAACAGTATCTGTAACAATATGATAGCTCTATTTTCGCACCAGCATGATCAATTATATACTGATATAGCCGTAGTTTAGACTCCCGTTAGACTCAAGACCTGCCATTAATTCATGAATACCGAATTTGAAAGCCCATCTTGTTTCAATAAAAATATCCCTGTAAAGTGATTTCACTAACGTCATCCGACCGTCTCAGCGACCGTCAGTACTAAAAATGACGGTTAATAATAACGATTCATACTCAGCTATCAATACGGAACACTTATGAAAAAACTTCTTATTCTTACGATGACAGCACTGATGTCTTTTCAAGCGCTAGCTGCCGATTTAAAAAGCCAGGATATCACTCAGTGGTTAACCTCTATGCCAATATTAAAGCCATGGTTAGAGAAGCACGAAAGTGAACTAACGGCTAACATTAGTGAGCCAAACAACCCAGAAGTTGTCTTTAACGAATCAATCCCAGCACTAAAGAAGGCAGGGCTTTATGATGAACTAAATACGAAGGTCAAAGCACTGGGTTATACCGATGTTGAACAATGGACGAGTACTACTCAGCAGGTAACCTTTGCCTGGATGGCACTAGAGATGTCACAGAAGAAATCACAGATTGAAGCGGCTAAAAGCCAGTATGAAGCGATGATCGCTAACCCTGAGATTCCAGCCTCTCAAAAGGAAATGATGGAGCAAATGATGGCCCCAGCATTGGTGATGGTGAAGTTGGCGAATCAGTCTTCAGAAGCCGATAAAAAAGCAGTAAAACCGCATCAAGATAAGCTACGTGCTTATTTTGATGCAGAGCAGCAATAGCCCTCTATTTAAAGAATCGCATCAGCTCTTGCAGCTTACGTGCCTCGGTATTCATCGAGGCACTCACCGCACTGGTTTCTTCTACTAACGCCGCATTCTGCTGAGTCATAGTATCCATTTGCGAGACGGCGGTATTAACATGACCAATCCCCGTTGCTTGCTCCTGGCTCGCTTCACTAATACTAGAAATCAAGCTCAGAACTGATTCAATTGAACTAACAATCCCCTTCAGCGTTTCACCCGAATCATCGACAAGTCGCGTACCTTCTGCGACCTTAGTAACACTGTCATTAATCAGAGCTTTAATTTCTTTCGCCGCACCTGCACTGCGCTGAGCAAGACTTCTTACTTCGGCAGCCACAACCGCAAAACCACGCCCTTGCTCACCCGCTCGGGCTGCTTCTACCGCCGCGTTGAGGGCTAATAAGTTGGTTTGAAAAGCGATTTCATCAATCACACTAATAATATCGGCAATCTTCTTACTCGCGCCTCCAATCCCTCTCATCGCAACAACCGCCTGATTGACAACCTCTCCTCCGACCGTCGCTTTCTGATTCGCTTCTGCCGCAAGTGATACTGCTGATTTAGCGTTATCGGCATTCTGATTCACGGTTTGAGTAAGCTCTTCTACGCTTGAACTAGTTTCTTCAAGACTCGCCGCTTGGCTTTCTGTGCGCTGACTTAAATCAGCGGTGCCCGTTTGAATCTCGTTAGCCGAGGTTGATACAAAATCAGCGCTGGTTCGTATTTGAGAAACCATATCAGCAAAGCGCTCAATCGTTGAGTTAATAGCCTCTTTCAGCTCATCAAATTCTCCTTCGAGCGGTACGGTAATCAGATTCGATAAATCCCCTTGCGATAAAGACATTAATGATTGGCTAATTTCTTTGACCGCATATTTTCGTGCCGTTACATCGGTGGCATATTTTACGACTTTAAAGGGCTTACCATTCGCATCCATAATCGGGTTATAACTGGCTTGAATCCAAACTTCCTTTCCGCCTTTGCCAATGCGTTTATATTCTCCTGAATCGAAATCTCCTTTATTGAGATTTTGCCAGAACTGCTTATATTCGGCTGTTTCTCGCACACCTGCTTCAATAAATAGACTGTGGTGGTGACCTTTTATTTCATCGAGCTGATAGCCCATGGCCGATAAGAAGTTCTCATTGGCACCGATAATCGTACCGTCCATGTTAAATTCAATCACCGCTTGAGATTTTCCAATCGCTTCTATTTGCCCTTGAAAATTGGCGTTTAACATTTTCTGAGGGCTGATATCCGTTGCATACTTTACGACTTTTAGAACTTCTCCATTCAGCCCTACAATTGGGTTATAGCTGGCCTGAATCCAGACTACTTTTCCGCCCTTACCTAAACGCTTAAACTCACCGGTCTTAAATTCACCCTTCGATAAAGCATGCCAAAAAGACTTATATTCGGGGCTATTTTTATAACCAGACTCAACAAATAAACTGTGATGCTGGCCTTTAATCTCATCTAATGAATAGCCTAATGTACTCAAGAAGTTTTCATTAGCGTGCTCAACAATGCCGTTAACATCAAACTCAATCACTGCTTGAGATTTGCCTATGGCGTCAATTTGCCCCTTATAATAAGCATCCAATAACTTTTGCTGAGTGATGTCAGTCGCATATTTAACAACCTTTATGGTCTGTCCATTCAAGTCTAAAATCGGGTTGTAGCTCGCTTGAATCCATACATCGCTGCCATCCTTTGCTATCCGTTTATATTCGCCAGACGAATACACACCGTTCTTTAATTCTTGCCAAAACCGGCTGTACTCTGGGCTGTTGCGATAGTCAGCTTCTACAAATATACCATGGTGTTTTCCTACAACTTCCGCTTGGCTATACCCTAGAGCCTTTAAGAAATTGTCATTCGCATGAATGATGGTGCCATCAGGCTCAAACTCTATGACCGCAAGGGACTTTCCAATGGCATCAATTTGTCCTCTAAAATCCGCTGCTTGCATTTTTTGTTCAGTGATATCGGTCGCATACTTCACAACCTTGGTGGGTTTACCATCATCATCAAAGATCGGGTTATAACTGGCTTGAATCCATATCTCTCGATTCCCTTTAGCCATACGCTTAAATTCGGCTGAAACAAATTCACCCCGATTTAGCTGCTGCCAAAAGTGTGCATATTCAGGGCTTTGAGCTTCTTCTTTATCCATGAAGATCCGATGATGCTGCCCTACTATTTCATCTAAGTGATAACCGACTGTTTGTAAGAAATTATCATTGGCGGCCAGAATGGTTCCATCCATCGAGAATTCTATGACGGCTTGAGACTTATCAAGCGCCGACAGTTTTGCTTCCAGCTCTACGACCTGTCTTTTTAAGTTTTGCGCCTGCTCAGCGTTAAGTTTCTCTTGGGCTATTTTGGCTGATCGATTAAAAAACATGATATTCCTTAAAGTCCATTTCAGATTAAATGGTGATATGACTTTAAGTATAGAAGAGCTTTTTTAAGGCGATTGATTTTTTGCGAAGAAAAGTGCGACGTAATCCCCGTAAAAAGTAAGGGGATTATGTCTACATCACACCGATAAAGAGATGTTATTCGCCGCTAGATTTTCTGAATCTAGGGTGGTTTTTAACCTTGTTATGCACACCTTTACTGAATGATTTGGTATGAGCTTCTAGCAGATCAACGCCATAAAGTATCAAGACCACCAGCACCGAGATCCTAATAGCGTTTAAATGATTGCCGGTAGAAATCATCACACCAACGGCTGCCAGCACCCAGATCGTTGCCGCCGAGGTAACCCCCACCACCGCGCCGTCTTTGGCAAGCATAACCCCAGCACCCAGAAAACCGATCCCCGTAATGACCTGACCCACGACGCGTGAAGGGTCAACAATATCCCCTTTTAGCATAAAAGCCGTTGCCAAAAATAAGTACGTACCCAAAACAATCAGAGACGACGTGCGAATACCCACCGGCTTGCCTCTGAACTGTCTTTCTAGGCCAATGATTGTGCCGCAAAAAATAGCCGTAAAAATCGCATCCCAGCGGTAGGGATCGATATTAATGATTTCTTCAAATGTCATGTTATTTCTATTACTTCTTTAAATCGTCAGTTTGACTGTACCACTGCAGACTTTAGTCTACGTAAGGCTCTTCAATATAAGCATCTTCAACATAGCTGTCCTCAACATATGGAGGCTCCACGTATGTATCTTCGGTATACGTTTCTTCTACGTATGTATCTTCGACATAAACCTCTTCCCGATACTCACTTTCACGGTACTGACTTTCACGATACTCACTTTCACTGTAAGAGGAACTGTTCTCTTCAGGCACAATCGATCCAGTTTTCACTCGCGTCTTGATAGACACCGTATTCAGCGCATTGCTGCTGACGACTCATTGCGGGCTCTTCCGCAAAGGTCTTTTCTAGCAGTGTAAATTGCGTCACACACAGCAGCGCTATTACAAAATTCCATTGTTTAATTGGCCACATAATATGCCTTCCTCAAAATCAATACTTTAAGGATCAATTATCAGCAGCAGGCATGGCAAAGTACAACGAAAAGAACTTATCTTAACGATAAGTCATTTTGTTACTAGTCTGTGCGCGATAGACACATTTTTCATCATTCAACCTCTGCCAATTCTGCCCTCATTCCGCTATAATTCCCGCCATTTAGCATTATTCCAAATTATCCAAAGAGCATTCCGAAGAAAGACTATGGAAAAGACATATCAGCCTCAGGCACTTGAACAAGAATGGTACAAAACGTGGGAAGAAAAAGGCTACTTTAAGCCTTACCAAGACGGACTAGATGGCGAAGGTTATTCCATCATGATCCCACCACCGAATGTCACCGGTTCATTGCACATGGGCCATGCTTTTCAGCATACCATTCAGGATGCTCTTACCCGCTACAAGCGTATGCAAGGCAAAAAAGCCTTATGGCAAGTGGGTACAGACCACGCCGGTATCGCAACTCAAATGGTTGTTGAGCGTAAGCTTGCCCAAGAAGGCCAGCCAGATCGTCACGAACTGGGCCGCGAAGAGTTCACCAAAAAGATTTGGGAATGGAAAGAAGAGTCTGGCGGCACGATTACTAGCCAGATGCGTCGCCTAGGCAACTCGGTTGATTGGGAAACTGAACGTTTCACCATGGACCCAGGTTTCTACAAAGCGGTTGAAGAAGTGTTCGTTAAGCTTTACGAAGACGACCTGATCTACCGTGGTAAGCGCTTAGTAAACTGGGATCCAAAGTTACACACCGCGATCTCAGATCTAGAAGTTGAAAACAAAGACGTTAAAGGCAAGATGTGGCACCTACGCTACCCGCTTGCCGATGGCCAGACCTACACCGATAGTGAAGGCAATGTTAAAGACTACATCGTTGTTGCAACGACTCGTCCTGAAACTATGCTGGGTGATACTTGTGTCGCCGTTAACCCAGAAGATGCTCGTTACCAGCACCTTGTGGGCAAAGACGTGATGCTGCCATTAGTTGGCCGTCGCATTCCAATTATCGCCGATGAATACGCCGATATGGAAAAAGGCACGGGTTGTGTGAAAATCACCCCTGCTCACGATTTTAACGATTACGAAGTTGGCAAGCGCAACAAACTGCCAATGATCAACGTATTAACCTTCAACGCCGACATTCGTGACGAAGGCCAAACCTTCAACTTCGATGGCACCGTTAACGAAGAATTATCTGGCTTCATTCCAGAAAAATACCGTGGCCTAGAACGTTTCGCAGCGCGTAAAGAAATTGTTGCCGATTTTGAAGCCGCTGGCTTGCTGGTAGAAATCGTTGAAAACGACATGGTTATTCCTTACGGCGACCGTGGTGGCGTTGTTATCGAGCCAATGCTGACCGACCAATGGTACGTAGACGCAAAAACCATGGCGAAGCCTGCAATTGCAGCGGTTGAAAATGGCGACATCGAATTCGTACCAAAGAGCTACGAAAACATGTACTTCGCTTGGATGAACAACATTCAAGACTGGTGTATTTCACGTCAGCTTTGGTGGGGCCACCGTATTCCAGCTTGGTACGATGACCAAGGTAAGGTTTACGTTGCGCAAAACGAAGCCGCAGTTCGTGAAAAATACAAGCTAGATGATTCAGTAAATCTTCGCCAAGATAACGACGTACTAGATACTTGGTTCTCTTCAGCCCTTTGGACGTTCGCGACCTTAGGCTGGCCAAACCTAGACGACCCAGAAGTGGCTAAGCGTTTAGCCGACTTCCACCCGTCTGACGTATTGGTTACCGGTTTCGACATCATCTTCTTCTGGGTTGCCCGCATGATCATGATGACCATGCACTTCTGCAAAGATGAAGACGGCAAACCACAAGTACCGTTTAAAACCGTTTACGTTACCGGCTTAATCCGTGACGAAACCGGCGCTAAAATGTCGAAGTCGAAAGGTAACGTACTTGATCCAATCGACATGATCGATGGTATCGACCTTGACGAACTATTAGAAAAACGTACCGGCAATATGATGCAGCCACAACTGGCTGAGAAAATTGGCAAGCGTACTAAGAAAGAATTCCCAGAAGGTATTTCAGCTCACGGTACCGACGCATTGCGTTTCACCCTGACGGCATTGGCTTCAACTGGCCGTGACATCAGCTGGGACATGAAGCGCCTTGAAGGTTACCGTAACTTCTGTAATAAAATCTGGAACGCCTCTCGTTATGTAATGCTATCTGTTGCGGGCGAAGACGTTGTTGAAGCTGCGGCTGAAAACGGCACCAAGATTGTTATTACCGACGCAATGAAAGCAGCGTGTGGTGCCAATGGCGAAGAAGCGATTCTATCGTTAGCCGATCGCTGGATTATTTCACGCCTACAGTTTGTAGAAGCCGAAGTAACTCGTCACCTAGATCAGTATCGTTTTGATTTGGCCGCACACGCCTTGTATGAGTTCATCTGGAACGAATACTGTGGCTGGTACTTAGAACTGTCTAAGCCAGTATTGTGGGACGAAAACTCTAGCGAGGAAGCTAAGCGTGGAACGTTAGGCACCTTGGTTCGCGTACTAGAAGCGACCATGCGTTTGGCTCACCCATTCATGCCGTTCATCACCGAAGAAATTTGGCAGCAAGTGAAAGTACTTGCAGGCAAAGAAGGCGAGACGATCATGCTAGCGCCTTACCCAGTTGCGCAAGACGCGTTCCGTGATGCTGATGCAGAAGCCGACATTCAATGGCTACAAGACGTTATTACCGCAGTGCGTAATATTCGTGGTGAGAAGAACATTCCACCAAGCAAGCCACTTAGATTTGTTATTCAAGAACGGCGGCGATGACGACTTCCGTCGCGCTGAAGAAAACCAAACCTTCTTGAAGAAACTTGGCTCAGTTAGAAAACCTAACGTGGTTAAACGAAGGCGACGAAGAGCCAATGTCAGTGACGCAGTTAGTCGGTGATATGGAAGTTCTGATCCCAATGGCTGGCTTTATCGATAAAGATAAAGAAGTTGAGCGTTTAACTAAATCGGTAGAAAAACTGGATAAAGAAATCGAGCGTGTGAATAACAAACTCGGTAACCCAGGTTTCACTGATAAAGCGCCAGCGGCTGTGATTGATAAAGAAAAAGAGAAAGCCGCAGGGTTTGCTCGTGATATCACTAAGTTGAAAGATCAGATTGAGAAGATTAAGGCGCTTTAATTTTTAAAGTGTTTTAGTTGGATTTACTGATTGAAATAAAAAACCGCCCTATTGGGCGGTTTTTTTATTTTTAAAACTCTGCTAAATCCTCTTCATTCCGTATAGTAATAGAAAGTACAAGATCCCCCAAACGACTACACGTAGTAGTAATTTCATCTAAGCCTGACTTAAGTTTCTGATCGCAGCTGCTATCCAGTGTTATATGCCCCATTGCAACAGCTAGCAATAAGTCTAAAGCTCCATTTTTAACGCCATTAAGGTATTCTTCTATTTGCTTCATAAGAATACCTAAAAAATCGTTCACTTAACTTATTACTTGCACTGTAGTTAAGCTCATGAGAATAAGCAGCTCTCCACAGACAAGATTGTATTAACGGGTCGTTAAAACGGCTAAAATTTTCTGGATCTAAAACAGAGTACTGATTAACGTTATGAAATAGAGACTTATCTTTCTTATTAGGATCTAAGCTGAAGTCTCTTACTGCCTGTAAAAGAGAGGATATAGTCCAAAAAACTGTAGCTGGGTTAACATCTGAAGCGGAATCTCCTGGTTCCCAAAAAGCAAAGTCTGCAGTAAAACCAATACCAGCACCCTCAGTAATTAAACCAACATTCTTCCTATCACCGGGCACTCTCTGCCCTAGCTCTACAAAGCGCTCATCCCATATACCAGCGCCTCTTGATTGTAGAAACTCTTCTTCAGAACGCCAAATAGAGCGGTTCATTTCTCCAAGAAAAACGGATTGAAAACAATCAAATGAATACTTTAATCCTTTAGGCCCGTAGCAAAGACTCCGCTTAAATACATCAAAGGATTGTTTATCTTGAAACGTTGTAAAAGGAGAAAGAAATACCCTCATACCATTATGATTAACAAGTCTCAAATCACTATTTAACTTAGAAAACTTTTTCCCGCTTGATAATACGGGAGAAATAACTAAAACACCGTCAGACGATGACAAATCATCTAGGCATTCAAAACTATATCTATTAAGACTAAGTTCAGCTGTATCTTCGACATCTTTAAGTATTTTCAGAGAAGCCTTATCATTAAGATCGCAAATGACAGATTTTATAGAGATTGGTAGTTTCCAATGAAGAAAATCACTCAACCATTCTTTATATTGATCATGAAATGATTCATTTAATTCGATTTTATTAAAATCTAAATAATAAGTTCTAAACTTATTATCACTATAGGTATCAAATGAATAAAAGTTTTCGCTTTTATACTTTTCAATAAAGTTCGGTATAGATTTTGGTTTATCTACGCCTTTAAGCACTATTTCCTTAGGCTCCTTTATCGGGACATAGAAATTTTCGCCACAAACCTCCAATTCCATTATCGGATCTTTATCTAATAACGATGCCATATAATGTTCATTCTTTGAAATATCGAATAATACACGGTCACCTCGAGAACTTTCAGACTGACAAATTGGTGATAGGATTGTTATAATCTGATCATTACTAACATTTGGTATATCTAAAGCAATCCTCTTCCCAAGATCATTACTAAGTGACGCCGATATAATTACCCAGACTCCATTTGGTGAAATTGGCAAGCAATTTTTATCGAGACCAGTATAAGATTTAAAACTTTTATAATTTAAACCTAAGTACTTGTTATCAAACGAAGAAAGTAGAGAAATAATAGCTTCTACATATATGGAAATCCCCGATGTATCGATATAGATACTATCAATACTTATACCCTTCGGCCTTAAACTCAAAAGACTCAGTGCAACAAATCTTATCTGAGAACACCCAACAGCCATTTCAACTGTCCGAATAAAAATGCTTGAAGTTTTTCCTGATGGCTTTTTAAAGACCGTTCCCGCTGGCGATGTCAAAAACACCTGATCAGAATTAATTTCAAGAAGTTTATTAATTCCAGATTGGTATATTTTCTTAGATAAACTTTCAATTAAATTCATCTGCCTTACAGTTTTCATTAAACCAATTAGTAAACTCTCCATATTCATCAAAGCTCAACACAGATATTTTCTGTTTATCATTTCCTCTAGTAAGATTACTAATCAAGCGGCTATCTTCAATTTTCAACCAATCTGAAAATTCAGCCTGGCAAAAACCAGGGTGCAACAAAAACAAATTATCAAATTTATTCATTTCCTCCTTCAAAATTCGCTCAATCTCTAAGGAGTAAAAATGTTCATCCCCTTCCAAATGACTAGTAAAAAGTACTAGCTGATTTTTCGTAGAATTTTGCAATCTAAAACTAAACATGATCACTCCCCATATCAACAAGCGGCACTGAGATATTAAAGGAAACCCCCTCTACGAAAGCCTCATTCTCTTTCATATTTTTCTCTAATACTTTTATACTTCCCTGCCCATTATGGAAGGATTTAGAAACTAAAGCCCGGCCAGTCCTTAGGGTAAACCACCCTTTCAGTCTTTTTACATCCCTCATAGCATGACCACTTAGCCCTAGATCCTGAAGCGTAGTGTTTGCTTGTTGTAAAATTTTTAGTAAAGCACCTTTCAATAGCTTCAACCTCTTCCCTCCAGGCCAATCAGCCGCACTTCTGGACGTCCATCTCTCCGTGTATAACCAGGCCCTAGAATCCACTACTGTTATATCTAATATTGGTATATTAGAATTGTTTTTTTTCATCCAACCATCCCAGTCGGTGTAAATAGGCTCATCCCGAGAACTTCATCTTTAGAAAGCTCTATCAATCTTTCAGAATTTATTTCCGAACAATCAATAATTATTGCTCTAAAATTTTCCGCTAGACTAGAGCCATTTACATCATGCCTAGAATGATTATGAGTATTATCAAAGAGCTCCGATACGATTGCAGATACTGAATCAACAAACTCTGAAATGTTGAAATAATGTTCATGATCCAAAACTAAAGCATCTATTATTTCTCGTACTAAAATACGAACATACTTAATTTAATTGAGTCTTTCCCTAGATATATCTTATTATTATATTCTTTATTTGGCCCTGGACTTTTAAAAGAGAAAACAGTCGCATATTGATCTTGATATGCATCATAGTAGAATCCAGAATTAACTTTACGAACAGATTCATATGCATACTCCAAGGCACTATTTTTATCAATAAGCTCATTCTCTCTATTATAAATTTTACTAGAATACTTTAAAGCACAAGTACCATAGAGAGACGAACATAATTTTTTAAATGGATCCGAATCTTCGCTAACTGCATTCACTTGATAAACCCTATCTTTAGGGTTCTCCCGAATCCAAGTAGCAATTAATTGGCATAGAAGCCCTTCGACACCTAGACCTCCCTTACAGCCTAATAAATTTGGTAAAGTCAATTTTAAACCTGGGTGTAATTTTACTTTTTGAAAAGCATCTTCTATATCACTATACGAAGCTTTATCAGGTAAAGAATAACTTTCCATATCACTTTTCCTCAGTTAAAAGTAAATAATTTTGTTTAACAACCTCATCACTTGGATCAACTTCCAACGGCCTTCTCATAATACCTTCTAGCTTCGTCATAACTCTTAGTCGCACCATACAACGATCCTAAATTCGCATAGCCATAAACCTTATTCGGATAATACTGAATCAATGCTTCAGAAACGTTAATCAACAAACGATCGCCCTCTTCCGACTCCAATCGAAATAACATGGCAGTACGAGGCAACAAGCCTTGGATCATGAATTCTTCAGGATCACCCGCCATAGAACCGACTTTTCCCCACTGCCATTTATTATCGATTTCTTTAGAGGTTTTAAGCATGCTAATTAACTGGTCGGCCATAACAGAATACTCACCGATATTTTGGGCAATAGAGGCTATGCCGAAGTGGATATCGAGCTGATTTGGGAAGAACCTGAGATTATCTTGAGCAATACGAAGCGATTCAAGAATAGAGACTTCATCGAAGCTGACGACTTCACGAAGAAAGCCTTTTGTATTATTGCCATCTAGCGAGGTAAGTTCAAAATCACCTTTCTTCGCTTCGCCTAAGCCTGTCGTAAAATGGGTAGTACGTGCTTTGTTAAAGCTGTAGTTCAGTAATAGAACGGTGTAATCAGGATCTGTGGTGGCGGTGGCTCTTTCTTCTGCTAGATAGGTTTCAACAACGTCGAATTTGTTTTGCTTAATATTGTCGATAAGAAATTTGAATTCGCTGTCTTCTAGCGAATGGGCTGTATAAGAACATAACAGCGAAATACAGAATAGTGGCAGGCTTAATAACAGATACTTCACGGAAAATCCTTTTCGTACGTGTCTTGCTTGTAAAGCAGACGCTTATTGTGATCTGCTTATCATAACCGATATTTCTATCATTGTAATACCTTATCATTACTAAGGGTTTTCAATTGGAGCAATTCAACATTAGAAAACCTATTAAATGACACTAATCAAAGGCAGCGGTATTTTATTTCTAACTTTAGCGTTAATATAAGTACTAAGGATACTAACCATAAGAATCACGACATAGAGGGAACTATGAATACGAACAACACCGATATTTCACCTGAGTTATTTCACGAATCATTACACAAAGATATCAACAAACCTGTTCTAGACTATAGAAAAAAATGGGTCCCTGCCAAAAAGAGACATGTCAAAATACACTCTGGTGCCCATAGAGCTGATTGGTCAGTGGTTAATATTAATCTAAAGAATAAGACCATTGATATTTCTGTATATTTAAACTTTAAAAAAAATAGTCTTACTGAAACTGATTATAGAAAACTAAAAATTCTAGCAAGTGAAGGCATAGCACAATATTGGTCACGTAATATTAAACTTAGTAATTCTACATATATTGTTAAAGTTCAAGCACACCACAGGTCAATAAACGCTATTCCTGTAGATCTTTATATCGAAACAGATGAAGGCGAATATGGTCGGTCAATGAACCCTGCGATGCTTGGCATTGATGCTAGCTTCATCTACAACAAAGGAGCTTTTGGTGATTATCGTACGGATTTAGACTTTCGGTTAGTATCAGCTCATGAATTTGGTCATTCTGTTTTAATGTATGCCGGCGGCCTTCCCTTATCTTGGGGCCATAAGGGCTCTACTAATCCACTAACACAATCTGTAAAAGGAACAACTCCTGGTTATCCTAAGAGTGGAAATATTGACCTAATGAAATACTATGATTGGGATAAAGGAAGAATTGATTTTTTAAGACGAGTGACTGATACAGTAGCCATGGAAATGGATGTCAAACGTTTGATCTGGGGAGCTGAAATTAAATGGGAAAAATAATGAAACAGAACGCATTAATACGATTTACTTTCATAATTGCTATTTCATTACTGGTTACGGCATGCTCTTCAGTAAAATTCGTGACAATCAACAACGACTCAGAAGAAAGCATTGATTTTCAAGGTGAGTTTATTACAGCCACTAATGGAGTAGATAATTTAGAATTTCAGCTGAAACCTGGAGACTCCAATTCGTGGCGCTACGAAATTAGTTCTTTTGAAAGTGATGAATTGGATAAAGGACTTAACAAAATAACTCTATCAGTTTCAAGCGAGTGCTCTATTACACTAGATAGGAGCGAGATCGAAGAAATAGCAGAGAAAGATGGTATGTGGTTTATAACCATTGATGCAGAAGTAATCAGCTGTAAATAAGGTTATTTACAGCCTCAGCTCCAATTTACTAGCGGTTATTTAGAGCTTTTTCGGCAACTAGGTTTATGCAGGTTTCTTCATCTTGAGTAAAAACGTACTTTTTATACAACATCCATCTATAAGACAGCGGTTCGCACTCTTGATAGCTGTTATCATCGATTATTCGATTAACTGATAGATGAGCAATTTGTGGTAAGACAAACATCACCACCATTGCAATCAACGTAATTTTTATCAAGACTTTCTCAACACTAAATGAGACCCTACGTTGATAGATAGCAGTATAAACGACTGCAACAGAAAGCGAGAGTACCCCTATTCCTGCTCCCAATACGTACATTGCACCTTTATCAAAGATAATAATATTACGCATATTTATCAGGTCAGAGGCTAAATTATTTAGACTGCTACCAAACCACACTAAACTCCCGACGGAAAATGACACAAAAAATACGACACTTAAGATCCTAATATGAAAGGGCTGGAGTACTTCATCATTCATCTAATCAACATCCCTGAATATTAAACATCGACTACTTCAATACAGCGGTAATAGCACTTTGACAGAAGAATACCTGCTGTATCCTTACCCGTATATCAGAATAAAGAACTAGTTCACTTTAAAATTAATTGGCTGCCTATTCACACTCAACAACCCTTCAATCGCCATTCCTAAATCCATTTACTTCCCCGCCCGTTTAGTCATAGCTGTTTTTAACCTGCAGTGATCGATTAAACGGTGTGTTCCAATATTTCTCGACTTTAGAAAAATACAAACGTTCGACAAAACGTTTGAGCTTGCCTGTTGTTAAGTTGTTGCTTGTGGGATTGACGGATAGGAATAGTGGGTTTTCATCCAATTCCCTATGATGATGCCTGCATAGCGTCATCAAGTTATCTAATTTAGTATCACCACCATCAGCCCAGTGCTTGATATGCTGGCCTTCTACTTAGCGGGTTTCACAACAGCCTGGAAGCTGGCAGCCGCCATCTCGTATTGCTAAACCCCGCGACATGGCGGACGGGATAATTCGTGATGCGGCCAATGTTCAATACATTACCGGCTTCGTCCTCTTCTACGGCCAGTAGGCCCGCATCACACGCCATACGCCTTGCTGCATTGGATATTAACCATCTTCCGTCTAAATGGGTTTCTGAGTTCATGGCATCAGATACACCGTGACTTAGAGAACCAGCTCTTACATGGAGCACAAGCTGGCAGCGTTCTGCGGCTTTTAAACTTGATAGGCTATTTAAAGGGCTATGCGAAGAGCTTTGCGAAGAAGCCAGATAATATTCTGCAATCGCGACTAACGCACCGGCTCGTCGTTGGGGAAAGCTAGCATGATTAAATTGATTTCTATTTACAGACTATTACCTTCTGTTTATTTCGTTATTATAAACAAAAGTCGAGCACAATGTGCTCGGTTACTATTGTTCTAATTTTTAATTATTTTAACTTACAATGCAGGCTCTGGGTAAGGTAGTGGGCCAAACTTCTGCTCTAACAACACACGCAAGCTTTCATCTGGTGATTCAATTGTAGAAAATCCATCTGTTAGTTTTACTCTAATACGCTGATCATCACCCAATACTTCCGATAGTAATGTAACAGGCTTTAAATTTGGGTCCGTTGGTGCATTAAGAGTTAAAATCTTTGTACCGTGTCCCATCCATACTGCTTGAATTTGGACTAAACCTGGTAACGTTTTATCGTATAATTTTAACGTCAGTGATTTATCTAGATATTTTGTACGTAAAACATCAACAACCTTTTTATTCGAAACATCTACTAGCTTTAGAAATCCACCAAACAAGTCTGAACCTGTTACTTGATTTATGTTATTAATACTGGATGTATTTTCGACGACTTCAACACGAATTTCCACATCCTGATCTTGAGAAAAGTCTAAAGCCCGAACTTCCACCATAACTTTTTTGAAAACCCAAGGACTAGTCACAATAGTACGATAAGTATCGTTGGTTCCCTGCAACTTTTTAAAGTTTTTGGCGACTAGATCATTTGCATTCGGAAACTTAAACTCTACTTTTTGGATATCAAATTCTGGTTCATATCCATTTTCTACTATTGTTTTCTCAACACGAAAATCAATACTAGATACGTTAGTCAAGTCCAGACTTGGATATACAAGATTGTAGCCAAAGAATATATCTTTAGACTTTAATGATACTGTTTCAGCAAATGTTAGAGCTGGTGCAAGCACTAAAAGTGCAGCTGCTGTTAGATTCTTAAATTTCATTAAACCATTTCCTTTTGATAATTTTAAAAGCAACGTAATACTATCAGAATGGTAATGCTTAACCATGAAACTAAAGCATTAGATTGAAGCAGGATTCAATTATTCTTAGAAACCTTCGGTACTGCACCAGCACGAAGGTTTCGTTTATTAATAAGCTGCCGCCATCAAGGCATCACACGCTTCATGCGGATTACCAGTCGCATCATAACTTTTTACCCATTCGCCATAGTTGTGCACCACGGGAATATCTTCGGGATGAAAGCTGGGTTTAAAGTAGCGCAGCAGGTTCGGGGTGAACGATGAGAATAAGCCTTTTCGTGGGCCATATAGCCATGGAAGATTTTTGACAAACATTTTGCGGCGCTGCCACTTAGTAAAACCGTCAGCTTCTAACATCTGATCAGCAAAGTGGAACATGAAGTGAGAGATAATCTTGGTCGCGTGAACCATTGCTATAGCACGTTTCCAGTAATCGACTTTCGCCACGTCTTTCATTACATTGAAGGCGACCGATCTGTGCTCCATTTCTTCAATGGCATGCCACGCAAACAAAGCTCTCATTTTAGGATGCATGCCCGCAGTGGTTTCTTTATTCGTAAAGTAAGTATCGGCTAGCAGTGCAGTAAAGTGCTCTGCCGCTGCAGTAATCGCAAGATTATATTCTGGTGACCACTTACGCTCGTCTTCTTTGGTTTTGTTTTTATGCTCGGCTAATAAGCGCTCCATTGGCATTCCTTGCTTAGCCAATAGATTATTGTATTTAGTATGCGCTATGCCGTGCTGGGCTTCTTGCACGGTAAATTCTTTTACTTCGTGCATCAGCTGCGGGTCGGTAATTTTGTCTTTAAAAGCACGCACACTGGAAATAAAATAGCGCTCGCCTTCTGGAAAAGTCGACTGCAAAGCATCGTGTATGCGTGTTTTAAAAGGATCGTTGGAGTGCCAATATCTTGGAATATTTTCATCCAAGCCAAAATCAATATCTTTACGTGCTTCGATTTCTGGTTGAGTTTTTTTTGTCATTATTGTTTCTCCATTGCCGATAACAGTTGGTAATGTTCTGGATCTCGCAGATCACTCATTTCACGATTTAATATCCAATTGCGTAACTTAAGTGGCAGCAACGTTAAAAAGCGTAGCAAAGAAGATTGATGGCCAAATACCATGCGCTGTTTACCGGTTTTAATGCCGTCGATCACGATACGTACTGCGGTTAATGGGCTGGTTTTCAAATACTTTGCTTCAAACTCAGCGCCATTTTTAGAGTCTTTCGCGATATTGGTTTTGATACCGCCAGGGTGTACTAAGTGAACCGAAATAGGCGTATCGGCCAGTTCAACCATGAGCGATTCGCTGAAGCCACGTACGGCAAATTTCGATGCGCAATAATCGCTGGTGCCTGGGGTTCCGATCAAACCAAATACGCTCGATACGTTCACCACCGCGCCTTCTTGATTCTTTAGTAACTGTGGCAAGAACGCTTTAGTCACATTCACGACAGCGAAGAAATTGATATTCATGGTCAGCTGAAATTGGTCCATGTCTTGAGCCCAAACTGGCGCCCCGCCACCACCTATACCAGCGTTGTTAATAATCACATGGGCATTGCCAAGTTTGTTTTTTACTTTTTCAGCAAAGGCCTGAACATCCTCTTGCGAGGCGATATTCATCACTTCACAGCAGGTGTATTTGTCGGTTATTTTTTGCACCATCGCATGAGTTTCAGCCAAGGCTTTTTCATTAACATCAGTCATCGCAACTAAGGCGCCAAGGCGAGCAAACTCTAATGCATACTCTCGACCCATGCCCGAGGCTGCGCCGGTGATGACAACCACCTTGTTATTAAACTGCTTCATATTTCAGCCTCCGCTTTTGCTTGCGTCTTCTGCTTAGAAGCTGACTCTTTTTTTGCTTCGCTAGACTTTAGCGGGGCTTTTGTACGGGCGTAAAACTTTAGACAGTCATTGGTAACTGAACCAAAACGCAAGTTTTTCGCATCGACTTTATAATCCATCGCGACATCCCAAGGAGCACTCATGCCTCGGCGAGGTAAGTTATCAATAGCTCGCTGAACATAACCGGCACCAAAATCTAATAGTGGGCGAGTTGGCATATTCGGATCTGGTAATTCTGGCTGACAGATCTGCTTATCTTGCTCTGTCATGTGCTGCATAATGCGGCACAGGTGTTCGCAGATAAGACCCACTTTTAATGTCCAAGAAGAGTTTGTATAACCAATCGCGTAAGCAAAGTTCGGTACACCACTGAGCATTAAACTTTTATAAGCAACAGACTTGGGATAATCAATCGGTACGCCGTCGACGCTATAGTTAATACCACCAAACAGCTGCACGTTTAGCCCTGTTGCAGTGATTACAATATCTGCATCGAGTTGCTGGCCTGATTTCAGCTTTATTCCTTTTTCAGTGAAAGTATCGATATGGTCTGTAACGATGGAGGCATCACCTTTACTAATCGATTCAAAAAAATCACCGTCTGTGACTGCACACAAACGCTGATCCCAAGGATTGTACGGTGGGTTAAAGTGCGTATCGACGGGATAGTCTTTTGGTAATAGTTTTTTATTGCCAAGGCGAATTAATTTGCGCGCGGCATTTGGAAAACGCTGGCAAAAACGCCACCACCAACGAGTCAGGTTTATATTTTTACTGCGCACCATTTTGTACGCTAGTTTTTCAGGGAAGATTTTTTTAATCACATTGGCAATCGGGTCTTCTGTTGGCAAGCTCACGACATACGTTGGGGTGCGCTGTAACATGGTGACATGCTCTGCTTTATCTGCCATTGCTGGCACCAAGGTCACTGCCGTTGCGCCACTGCCGATGACCACAACTTTTTTATCTTGATAGTCTAGGTTTTCAGGCCAAGTCTGCGGATGAATAATCTGACCTTTAAAGTTTTCACGGCCGCTGAAATTTGGAGTAAAGCCTTCTTCATAACGATAATAACCCGCTGCTGAGAATAACCAGCCAGCCGTAATGACTTCGGTTTTTCCTGTGGCTGTATCGGTAAACTCGACACGCCAATGCGCATCTTCACTCGACCAGTTAGCACTAACGACTCGGCTATTAAAGCGGATTTTTTTCTGCAGCTCATTTTCGTCTACCGCTTCACGCAGGTAATCCATAATGCTGCCCGCATCGGCAATTGCCTTTGGACTTTTCCAAGGCTTAAATTCATAACCAAAGGTATATAAATCGGAATCAGAGCGAATACCTGGATAACGGAACAAATCCCAAGTGCCACCAATGTCACCCCGAGATTCTAAAATGGTAAAGCGCTTGTTTGGCTGATCACGTTGTAAATAGTAAGCCAGACCAATACCGGAAATACCGGCGCCAATAATCAATACATCTGTATCTGGGTTAGATCCCTTGGAATGAGCATTCATAGCTTGCCTTTATTTTTAATGTTATTCGACAAGATTCATCTTATGTACCTAATTATCAGTACGCAATGTAAAAAATAGCCATTACGCAATAGACCAACGACCGCTCAACAACGATTATTTTGTATACATTGTATAATTAATAGGGGTTTTTAGCGTGTTCGATACCGCCAAACTATACATTGATACTGCTCTAATACTGCCCATAGAAAGTCATTAGATTTATGAGTACAGGTTAGGTAAACTAAACTGAGCTATTACTCTAATAATCTTAACAAAACGAATTCACTATGACTCCATCAGAAAGACTTCAGGCTACCTACCAAACGCAATACAAGGCCTCGCGTCAGCATGCTTACCCAAGCATCAATGAACGCAAAGACAACCTAGAAAAGCTGGCTCAAATAATAGAAAGCAATGCCGATCGCATCTGTGCTGCGATTGATAAAGATTATGGCGGCCGTTCTACCAATGAAACCATGCTATTGGAAATCACCCCGTTATTAGGTTCAGTCACCTACGCCAAAAAACGCATCAGTAAGTGGGCTAAACCAAGAAGCCGTCACGTTGGCTTAGCGTTTAAAGGCGCAAGCAACAAATTGATCCCTCAGCCTAAAGGGGTTGTTGGGGTTGTTACTCCATGGAACTACCCATTATTCCTAGCACTTAGCCCATGTGTGAGCGCCATAGCCGCTGGCAACCGCTGTATCGTTAAAATGGCCGCTAACTCCCAAAACTTGTGCCGCCTGCTTGATGAGCTGGTATCGGCGGTATTTGATGAATCTGTATTGGCTGTTATTCCAGCCACTTCTGCGCGTGAATTTTCTTCTATGCCTTGGGATCACATGGTCTTCACTGGTTCGGCCGCAACGGGTAAAATCGTGATGGAAGCCGCGTCTAAAAACCTAACACCTGTGACACTAGAACTGGGCGGCAAGTCTCCGACCATCGTCGCCCCTGACTACGACATTCGCACTGCCGCCGAGCGCATGACCTTCCCTAAATTTTTAAACGCGGGCCAAACCTGCGTTGCCCCTGATTACTTATTCGTACCCGAAGGCAAAGTAGAAGAGTTTGTTAAGCATGCTAAAGAGTTCGTAGGCGGTCGTTACGACAGCGTCAACAACTCAGACCTCACCGCGATCATCGACGAAGCCGCCTTTAGCCGTTTGCAAGCCACACTAGAAGATGCCAAAGAAAAAGGCGCTGAAGTCGTTAACCTATTACAAGGTAATGCCTTAAACGCTGCAGACAAAAAAGTCGCGCCGCATATCATTGTGAATCCAAGCGATGACATGATCGTAATGCAAGACGAAATTTTCGGCCCACTGCTACCGATTAAAACGTATAAATCATTGGATGAAGTGGTTGAGTACATCAACGAACGCGATCGCCCTCTTGGCTTGTATATGTTCTCTAACGACAAGAAAACGCAAGACGATTTGTTCTACAAAACATTGTCTGGCGGCGTATGCATCAACGACTGTATGTTCCACGTTGCTCAGCACGATATGCCATTTGGCGGTATTGGTAATAGCGGCATGGGCCACTACCACGGAGAGGAAGGCTTTAAAGAGTTTTCAAAATTACGCCCTGTATTTAAACAGTCTGCTCTGACTTCAAAAATAATCCTGTTGTTGTCGCCTCCATACGGCGGACTGTTCAAGAATGTTGTTAATTTGATGCTGAAATTTAGATTGTAGTTGTTGATCTAGTATTAATTTAATAAAACCGTTCTACTGGAATTTAGCAGGACGGTTTATTATTCTAGCCATATTAAAGTGCTTAGCTAAAGTCATTAACTAAGCTGCCGATAACGTATGTGAACTTACTAGTGTGCACATCGCTATGGGATCCGTATATGGATATACCTAAATTTTCCAGTTATTCACGCCTTCAGGCTTCTGCAAGCCAGTCTCCAGATACTTTTGTAGCTAAACAGCGAACCAGTACGGCACAGGCCAATCAAGGGGTGCAATTAGCGCTGTCACAAACCGCGTCACTTAGCGAGTTGTATCAGCCTAAACCTACTTATGTTCAACACTCGGCATCCAACACCACACAAAATAGCGAGCAAACCCAGCGGTTTATCCATCAACTTAATAATGAAAATTCTGACAACCGCTTCAAAGGCTTAGGCACTCGATTTAATGAGCTATTGGATAAGCCAAATGAGCCTTATCAGCAAGTATTACGTCGCTACAGCTACCAATCGGATAGTGCTAGCGCGGGTAAGGTAGATTTCAGTGCATTTGAGGTATCTTCTAAAACTAAAACCCAGGCTTTCAATCTAGAACTAAAAACTAAAAGCGGCGCGACCATTCAATTTTCTATTGAAAGTTTTAATGGCCACGGGAAAAATCCAGATACCTTAGTTTATGAGTTCGAAGATTTTAGTGTTCATAAAGTAGGCCAAGGTGCTAGCTTTCGCAGTACAGAAATCAGCTTTGAAGTGGAAGGCGATTTAACCAAGGCAGAAATTAAGCAGTTAAAAGAGTTCAGTGAAAACTTAGAGGCATTTTCTAACGCGCTGTTTAATGATGCAAACCCTAGCTTGAAAGCCCTCGACCTCGCGTCTTTTGATGTTATTAGCGAACTGAGCTTGAATAGCATGGGCGGCACCAGCAAGCCATTAACACTGGAATATAAAAATAGTGACGAAGAACGTTTTATTGAAGTTAATTACGATGGAAATAAAGCGCAAATCGATCTCACTAAGCTGGGCCAAAGAGTATATAGCGAACAAAGTAAACAGCAGGTGATGGAACACTATTTGGGCATTTTAAAGGACAGTGCTGAGAAAGCTCAGGCAGACGATATTCAGGCACTATTGATGCTTGATGTCTTCGCTGCTGGCTTTGACATGAGCGACAGTGAATTAACCCGAGCGAAAGAGTTGGAGCAGGATCGCGCTACCGAATTAGCCGGCCGTGATGCTTCTAATGCAGAAAAAAGTAAAGACGCTCTGCTGCCGATTCCTGATTTTAGCTTTCACTTCATTAGCCATAAAGAACGATTTAATATTGCCGAGAAACCCGAGGAATATTCGGGTTTTTCTTTAGCGTTATCGGTACATACTAAACAAGAAACTGAAGGGCCGAATACCTCTACTACTCAGCAACAAGATTTTAAACTGGAAGGGGCTTATTACGAAGCGCTTGGATTATTAGAAGAGCCCGACTTCGCAACCCAAACCTACCGTTATAACGAGTTTAAGTATGACGTTTCCAATACCGTCACCACTGCGACGGGGAATCAGCAATTGCTCTCTGCCTCATTAGAAAAAACCAATGACAATCTTGATTCAAAAAAAGCCTACTATAAAGGCGAGTTAATCGAAGACAAAAAAGATGAGACGGGGCCTGAAGCTAGGCTGCTCGACTTCACGGAACGCTTAGGTTTAGAGGCCGAGCTGACGCAAAAACAAATTTTAGAAGATGTTCTGATCGATCCTTTTGAGGATCAGTAGCTTGAAATTGCTGTATTCAATCATTCCTCGTCGCGGCTGTCGGCGTTGATGGCGTCTTTATTTTTAATGCTTCACTGATTTTATGCACGAAAGGTGCAACGAATATCACCGATAAAAAAGCGATCGGGAATGCGAGGCTAAAGCCTTTTCCCCAATTCATGAAGAATTGTGGATGAAAGCCCTGGTGAATGGCAGTTAATACAAATGACATAATCGCAGTCATGAACGCTGCCATAAAAAACGGAAAGTAAAAACGCTCTAATTTTCTCATGCTTCCTCTACCCTCGAATGCCCATCAACTTATCCACAGAGCATCGCCACCTTGTCAACCCTATATGACAAGATAGTAGTTGCTTGCCAATAGCTTGTCAACTAACATTGACACCATGAATATACCCGACCTATCTCAAAATCTAAAAACCTTACTTTTCAAACGCTTTGAATGGTACGAGCAAACACTGCTCGCGTCGCTTGAAGCGCAAGGTGATGTCAGTTTAACCATGGCTCAATCACGCGCGCTAGCGGTTCTAAATGGTCAAAGCAGTAGTATTTCTGAGCTAGCGCGCAGCTTGAACATTTCTCGCCAGGCCGCCCATAAAACGGTGAGCCGCTTGGTAGAATTAGATTGGATCAAGCTCGAAGATGGCGATAAAGGCAATGAGAAAATCATTAATTTTACTGAGCACGGCCAGCAAATGCGGGCCACAATAAAAGAGCACATGATGAAAATAGAAAAGGATATTGCCGCCAATATTGGGCAACAAGAATACAATAGCCTAGTGCGTATTCTTACAACCGATTGGCATTAGTTTTTACTATCTTAAATACCAAGGCTCAGAGCCTTTCCCCTTAATAAGTGAATAGAGTATGATTTGGCTATTCACTTATTAAGGATATGTTGCATGAGCCAGCAAGGACAGTTTTCTCTTCTCACGAAACAACGATTTCTCCCCTATTTTCTAACCCAAGCCTTAGGCGCATTTAACGATAATCTATATAAAAACGCGTTGTTATTATTAATTGCGTTCGGTGGAATTAGTGCACAAAGTGATTCGGCCTTACTCACCAATTTGGCCGCAGGCTTATTCATTTTACCGTTCTTTTTATTCTCTCCTATCGCGGGACAAATTGCTGATAAGTTCGAGAAATCAAAACTGATTAAATGGGTAAAAGGACTTGAAGTCATCATAATGGGCTTAGCCGCTGTGGCGATTGTGATGGGCAATGTCTGGATGATGATGTTATTGCTATTTTTAATGGGGCTGCAGTCTTCTCTTTTTGGCCCGGTTAAATTTGCGCTATTACCACAGCAGCTCGATGATGACGAACTGGTCGGTGGTAATGCCTTGGTTGAAATGGGGACTTTCATCGCCATTTTAGTCGGTACGATTACCGCCGGAATCTTCTTTGATTTTGAACAAGGTCTGTACTGGATTGCTGGCGGCATTGTCGTTTTCGCTCTATTGGGCTTTTTCTCTAGTCAGTATATTCCTAAGGCGAGCGCCAACGATCCTGAATTAAAAATCAACTGGAACCCCTTTTCTGAAATGGTGAATACCATTCGACAGGCAAGAGAGAATCGCTCAGTCTATTTATCTATTATGGCAATCAGTTGGTTTTGGTTTATTGGTGCCAGCTATCTTACGCAGTTCCCAAATTTTGCTCGTGATTTTTTAGGCGGCTCAACACAAGTTGTAACCCTGCTATTAACCTTATTCTCCCTTGGTGTGGCGTTAGGTTCTTTGTTATGTGAAAAGCTGTCGGGGCATAAAATTGAGCTAGGGATTGTGCCTATTGGCTCGTTGGGTATGAGTATTTTTGGTATTGATCTCTATTTTTCGGTCGCGGGTATTCAGGTTATTGAAGACATGTCGGCGATGGCTTTTATTCAGCAGCCAGAAAATTTTCGTTTGATGTTTGATATCGCAATGGTCAGTGCATTTGGTGGTTTGTTTGTGGTGCCTCTGCAGGCCCTAATTCAACACCGAAGCGATGAGAAAAATCGTGCTCAGATTATTGCGGCCAATAACATGTTTAACGCTATTTTCATGGTGGCCAGTGCGGGAATCGGGATTTTGGCCTTGGTAGTGATTGAGCTTACGATTCCTGAGTACTTTTTGGTATTGGCGATCATGAACATCGTTGTGGCCATTTATGTGTACTCTCGCGTCCCTGAGTTTGTCTTACGTTTCTTTATTTGGATGCTGGGTCATACGCTGTATCGCGTGCAAGATAAAGGTTTAGAAAACATACCCGATACCGGAGCGGCTGTTTTGGTCTGTAACCACGTCAGTTTTGTTGACGCGATGTTGATTGCCGGAACGTGCCACCGCCCTGTTCGCTTTGTGATGGATAGAAGTATTGCTGAAATGAAAGGCCTAAGAACCTTCTTTAAGATTGCTAAAACCATTCCTATTTGTTCGCCTAAGGCGAATATTGAGGTGTATGAAAACGCCTTTAAACGCATTAAAGAAGAGCTCGATAATGGTGAAATTATTTGTATTTTTCCGGAAGGAAAGTTAACCACCGATGGAGAGGTCGATACGTTTAAATCGGGCATTGAACGCATTATAAAAGAAACCCCTGTGCCCGTTGTGCCAATGGCTCTTGGCGGTATGTGGGGCAGTGTTTTTAGTCATAAAGATGGTCATGCGCTTACCAAGCGCCCTCGTCGTTTTTGGTCAAAAGTAACTCTGACCGTCAGCCCAGCCCAGCCTGCTGCCAATGTATCTGCTGCCTCTTTAGAACATGATGTAAAAACCTTATTAGGCGATGCATTATGATAAAGACTCTCTCATGATAAAGATTTATTCATGTTAAACACTTCTTGGTTATCAATGGCCTTGCTGATTTTAGTAACGGCCATTGCCCCTACGCTGTGGGGGACAACTTATATTGTTACTACCGAGCTGTTACCCCCTGATCGCCCCTTTATCGCTGCTTGCTTACGTTTATTGCCCGCGGGGATCATATTACTGCTTATTAGCCGCCACATACCACTGCGCAGCGAATGGCCACGTATTATCATTCTTGCGATTTTAAACTTTGCTATTTTTCATGTTTTATTATTTACAGCGGCTTACCGACTACCAGGAGGGCTAGCGGCGGTTGTCGGTGCTATTCAACCTTTATTGATGATGTTTTTAATCTGGTTTGTTGATGGCCGAAAGCCTGCTCATATTGCATTAATAGCCAGTATCTTCGGTGTTCTAGGCATGGCGGTATTATTGCTTTCGCCTAATTCAACATGGGATTTTATCGGTATTATGGCCGCCGCGACAGGCGCTGTCCTTATGACATGCGGAATCTTTTTAGCTCGACGATGGCGCACGGATATGCCGCTATTAGCGTTTACTGGCTGGCAGTTATTTATTGCAGGTATCTTACTCGTGCCTTTAGCATGGTTTATTGATCCACCGCTGTCGCAGTTGACGTCAAATCATATTCTTGGCTACGGTTATCTTTCTATCGTGGGTACAGCTTTGGCTTATACTTTATGGTTTAACGGTATTGCGAGAATATCGCCGGTGGCGATTTCGTCACTTGGGTTATTAAGCCCTATTTCAGCGGTTATTATTGGCTGGGTGGTTCTAGGTGAAAGCATCACTGGCATAGCCTTAATTGGCTTGATTACAGTGCTGTTAAGTGTTCTGACGGTTCAGTGGGTAATGGCACCCAAGACGAATCGCTAGCCTGATACGCGAGAACTCAATAAAAAAGACTCAGTCGCCTCTTTTATTGAGTGATTATCGCTGATTTGGGCAATTAGCTACTTTTTAGAGTTTGCTTTAGTGTCAGCTTGCTTAGACGCCTTAGGCTCAGCTTGCTTAGTCGCTTTAGGTTCAGCCTTCTTCTCAGCTTTAGGTCTCAGCCTTCTTCTCAGCTTGCTTAGCGGCTTTGGCTTTAGCTTGTTTAGCGGCTTCAGCTTGCTTGGCGGCCTTAGCTTCTGCTTCAGTATTGCGCTTTTCAATCAACTTAGCGATGGTCGCTGTTAACTGATCTACCGTCGTATTTAATTGATTCAGTTTTTCTTCATCTGATACATCTGAACACATTCCAAGCAGCTTTTTACTTTTAGCTTGAATTGCTTCTTTTTTATCATTAATTTTATTTTGAATTTCATCTTTTTTATCATTAATCTTATTCTGAATCACTTCGCCGCGGCTCTGTAATTCATCATATAGATTATTAGATTTTTCTTGGGCAGCATCAATTGACTTAGCCAGCGCGTCTTTACTGCTGTCTATAGAGCCTAAGCCAGCCAACCATGTATTACGTGCGATATGCTCTAAGTTGTCTTTCGTTGACATAATAAATTCTCTTTTAAAAATGAACGGTTACTAAATGCCGATTTGTATAGGTTATATGGGCACCAGCGCTTTAAGTATTGATTATGAAAGCTTTTTGAGGACTTCTGTTAACTCATCAACTTTTTGTGTTAGCTCAGAGATTTTTGCCTCGGTGCTTGTCGTATCAAGACCTAATTGCTTGCGTACCTCTGCAACGCGCTTATCGACAGCTGTTTTTTCTTGAACGTCTTTGGCAACGCTCTTCTCAGACTCAGCTGTAAACTCTTCGCCTTTAGAAACGAATGTTTTAAACAAGCGAGCTCTTTCACTATTAATCTTTTGGAATTGACCTTCTACTTCTTCAAAAGCCATCACATAAAAACCAACACCTGCCAACCAAGCTCTACGTACTAATCCGTCAGTCTTTTCTGTTGTGCTGGTTACGTTCTCTAAATTAGCCATGTTGTGCCCAATAATATTGAATAAGTTTGCCGAAGTTCTTTATATGATCTAAATATAACCAATACAATTAGAAAGGGCATACTAAAAAAGAACATTAAGAAAGAAACACTAAGAGTTAAAGAAGAAGGCCGATATTACTGGCTTTTTTCTGAGGTGGGCATTAATCTATTTTTAAGGTAAGTCGCTAGCAGTTCAATGAGGCCTGTATTACCCTATGTGACAGGACGTTAAACTGCATAAGCTGCCGCTAAGTAACGGCAATAATAAGATTGGAATTTCTCATATTGAAAACTGCAGAAAAAATACTATTGATCAGCCTAGATTTATTTAATAATCAGGGGGAGCGTCATACCACCAGTGTCGATATCGCAAACGAGCTAGATATAAGCCCTGGCAATCTCTATTATCACTATAAAGGCAAAGATGACATCATCAGCGCCTTGGTCGACAGCTACATCAGCAAGATAAATGACATTCCTCAATCTACTGAAAATCATGAAGATTTTTATAAGTACCTGTTCTATTGCTTAGAAACCATGCACTTATTTAGGTTTCTTTTTCAAAACATTGCTGAAATTTCGAATCAATACCCTGCGATTACTAGCAAATTACAAAGATTGGCAAAGTTTCAAAGACAGCACTTACGAAATTCATTATCAGAGCTGCAAAAAAAGGGCACGCTTACCGGTAGCTCAACGGATATTGATCTATTACTCGACATTATCAGTTTAACATTGTTTCAAAGCCTTAATTATTATCAAATGCAGGGGGATTCATTAAGTAATCCCGACATTGTATATCGCACGTTAATGACGATCTATTTTAGCTTGCAGCCTTATTACCAAGAGACTACTGATACCGCTGAAATAAAAATGGCTATTTTAAACAAAACATTAATCGAGAAAAACTAAATCAAGAAAACCTAAAGGTCAGTCCTTCGTTTTCTACAATAATATCTTTACCATATTGGATGAATAACTTTTCGTCCGGTATGGTATCTTCTAGCGTATATTCTAAATCACCATTCGTTAAACTTTCTATTAAGTTAGCCTCAATTTCTGCTCGGTGTAAATCAAGTATTTTATGACTCTTTTTATTAATGAAGTTAGCGATATATCCCTTCATATCAGTCACATTTCCAATAAATGACAATGCTGTTCCCATCGTCAAGCTATACATCTGCCCCACTATATTATTACTGAGTTTGGCAATGATTTTTCGAGCATTTTGCGCCACGACTAAATTATCGTTAGCCAGGTTTATTTGCCCAATTTCTACATTAGTAGCACGTATTACTGATTTTTCTTTTAAGAATATGGGTTGGCCAAAAATTTCAATATGAATATTTGAGCTATATAAGTGCTCTCCCATGCACCGAATATCCAGTGTCCCTTTTAGATTTGCAATCAGTAATCCATTTTTATACTCAGCCAATTCCACACTAGAAATTATTACAAATCCATGACCATTGGGTACTGAGAATTTGATGTCAAAAGGAAGGTATACTTGAACATCTTCAGTTAACTCAGCGAGTGAGAAAGCTACCTGTTTGATGATTTTTAATTTTATCAATTTCGGTATAAACCATTGCTGTATTTTTTCTACAATCGACATAAGTACTGGAACCTAATTTAAATAGAAAATCTAACGTAAGTTTATAAAAGGGACATTTTAGCAAGAGAGGCATAAAAAAAGCGAACCCCATACGAGATTCGCTTTATAACTGTCTATAATCGATAATCAATCAGACAGTGGCAGCTGAGCTACTCTTTGATAACATCAAACTGAGATTAAGAAAGCTTAGCAATCGCCGCTGTCAATTCTTCAATTTTAGCGCTTAACTCTTCAAGTTTAACTTCTTCGTCAGTCTTACCAAAGCCAAGCTTAGAACGAACTGTTTCGATGCGAGCTTCAACTTCAGTTTTCGCTAGTACGTCATCTTTAACTTGCTTAACTTTGTCTTTGCCTTCAGTTTCAAGCTTCTCGCCTTTAACAACTAGATCATCAAACAATTTGTTTGATTCAGTTGAAAGTGATTCGATGCGGCCTTTTACTTCTTCATAGCCTTTACCGTAAGCACCTAAACCTGCCAACCAAATTTTACGCGCCATTTCTTCTGCAGAATTAGCGGTTTCTTTAATCTTATCAAGATTAGTAGTAACAACAGCTTTAACTTCGTCAGTTTTAGTTGCAACGACGTCTTTAGAATTTTCGGTTTTGCTCATAGTATTTACTCCGTAAATATTCAAATTATATGGTACTGCTTTGATAAACTGTATATTACGGAGTTAAATTAGAAACTGCATACTAATTACACTAATCATTCGATATTTGTGCCATTCCTATATTATTCTGGGCTATCAACCTCTGGTAGTGGGTTTTCAGTGGTGCTGCTTGCTGAAAACAATGCATTCATCATCGCTCTTTCTCTATTAATAACAGGATTAATAAAGTCATTAACGTCACCGACTTTTTTAAAGGAATTAAACCCATTTTCTAAGAATGCATGTAAAACCTCTACTCCTGCTATTTTTGCAGGCTTTCTGGAAAGCCTTAAGATAAGTGATATCCCAGGAGTTTTGACTACTTTTGGTAGATCAAAGCTCAGGTTTTCAAGTAATAGGATTTGCTCTTCCCGCTTAGACTGACTACCCGATTGACGATAGCACTCAAAATAGCTGTTGCGGTCTATTACCTCATCGCCCATTTTTTGAGCTAAGGCCAAGTCTAATTCCAGAGACAATGAATTTAGCCTAATAGCAGTTTGTAACGATTCTAAACCTTTTTCAGGAATTACTTTTGCCATTTTAGGAACGGCACGCGTTAGTTCAATATCTCGCTCACTAAAGTCTTTTGGACCATAGATTTCGTCAGCAAAAAACTGCATTGGGGGCCTAAACCGTTTGGAGCTCCATAAATCATCATGGGTCGCCAACAAACGATTGGTTTGCCACGTTTGTAGTTTGCGAATAGTGTCAGTTAAACTTTGCTGTTCAATCAGCAGGTTCATTTGCTCTATTTCTTGCAAGCTTTTTAGGATTTGATCTAGCGCGTTAGACATAGCTGAT
Organism: uncultured Gammaproteobacteria bacterium; assembly: GCA_963851095.1. Taxonomy (GTDB): domain Bacteria; phylum Pseudomonadota; class Gammaproteobacteria; order Pseudomonadales; family Oceanobacteraceae; genus Oleispira. Next base: position 153,646 of record CAWKOX010000006.1, read on the forward strand.
ATAAAAACTCTTCCGTTAGCTTCTGTAGGCCTTGTTAACTAAGTCCATAACTCTTTTAGGTTATTCAAATAAGTATCGACCATTCCCGTAAATTCATGCTTCACGATAGGGCTAGTGACCACTTTCAATAAGCGTGGGAAAGGAAACGAAAGCTCGGCTTTTGTCGTAAATAACATATGCGTACCGGTTTCGGCTTCAGTTAATTCCCATTTTCCTGATACGACTCCATTACCCACTCCTTTAACCGGCGTCCAAACAATCGTTTTTGCATCATCGTCAACAGTATATTGGCAGGCATAGATGGTTTTAACAGTATAGCCTCCAGAGCTTATCTCCTCCATTTCCCAGCGAAATGCATTGTCTCCCAGGTCAGTCAATTCCTGTACATTAGGGAAGTGTGCAACGGACGTATTTACATCAGATAGAAGAGTGAAAACAGTGTCAATATCTGCGTTAACGGTAAGTTTACGATTTACTTCAACAGTGACTTTAACGGTCATGATTGTTCCTTATTATTGTGCCAAAAAGCAGTGTGAATTGAGCGGGTTGCTCATGAAAATTTACATGTGATTTCACAAAATTGGCTTTACTTGTCTGAGTTAATATAAACAGTGGGCATACGACTAGCAAGTAAATATTAGATTTATACAGGGTGGAGTATTATTTTAAGCATAAAAAAAGAGAGCTAAAGAGCTCTCTTTTTTTATTAAGCCAATACTATCACTAACATTAAGAAAGTTTAGTTATAGCAGCGGTCAATTCTTCAATCTTTGCGCTCAATTCTTCAAGCTTGGCTTCGTTCTCAGTCTTACCAAAACCTAACTTAGAACGAACAGTTTCAATGCGAGATTCAACTTCAGTTTTCGCTAGAACGTCATCTTTAACTTGCTTAACCTTATCTTTGCCTTCAGTTTCAAGCTTCTCGCCTTTAACAACTAGCTCATCAAACAATTTGTTTGAATCAGTTGAAAGTGTTTCGATACGGCCTTTTACTTCTTCATAGCCTTTACCGTATGCACCTAAACCTGCTAACCAGATTTTGCGAGCCATTTCTTCGGCAGAATTAGCTGTTTCTTTAATTTTATCTAAACTGGTCGTCGTTACTTCTGCAACTTCGTCAATTTTAGTCGCTACCGCTGCTTCAGTTTTGTTTGCTTTGCTCATGATGTTCACTCCGTAAATGATAAATTGTGTTCACTTCTTCAATAAAATACATATTACGGAGATAAATTAGAAACCACATACTAATTACAAAAAATATTTACAATATTTTTTGTAATTCACCCCGATTTTTTATTAATTCAAATACGCTGTAAATACAGCGTAAAGACTAATCGTTTATTATGAAGCAGGCTATTTAATTATTAGCTAGTTTGCACAAGTCAGACGGTATTACTATTGCCTTATCGTCCTTTTGCACTACCTCACCAATATCTTCAACAGTAAGCCCTGGGTTGTCCACACAAGCTTCTAGCATATCGAATGCTTCTAAAAAGTATTGGGACAATGGTTCTAAGTCTTTAATTTCACGGTTGCAACATACAACGCCAATTTGAGCAATATTATTGTAAGTAACCATTGTAATATTAACCCCGCCTCCTGGCGTCATTGTTGAGAGGGGATAGGTTGATATTAATTTGGCATCCTTAAAATACATTGTATTTTTAGGGCCTGGCATATTAGAAATTAAAATATTGCCAATAGGCTTAATCCAATCTGAAATTCTCAACACTTCAAACAACGTTGAGAAGGACTGAATCAACATTGTGTAATAAGCAAAGGATAAAGGTTCAGACCGTCTTGACGCTCGTTTGATAATACGATGATTTTCGATAATCTGACGCAAACGTAAATATGGATCATTTTTACCGTGCGCTAATTCAACCGGTACAATGGCAATTTTGTTACCTGAGCTGGTTTCACCAGGCTTACGTAAGTTGATTGGCATATTAGTATAGAGCGCTTTATCAAAGGATTGACCATGATCCTTTAAAAAACGATGCACACCAATATCAAATACACACAACATAATTTCATTCGCTGAAGCTCTTAAGCGCTTACTGAGTGCTGTCACTCTAGCAAAATCGATCTCAAGCGTTGAAACGGCTCGGCCTTTTTCAACCTGACCTGTTAAAATGGTTTTTGTACCTGAAAACGGTACAGGCATGTAAGCTTGATTAATCCGAACAAGCTTAAGTAACAAGCGAAACACGATCCAGATTAGATCTTTTATGCTAATAATTTGCTCCCAGATCCCTGCCAATCTCTTTTTAACAAGATTAACCTTTTTACGGGCCTTAGGTTTCCGAGCTACAGCCCAAACAGGAACAAAGTTTTTAGTGTTGCTTTTCTCAGAATAGCCCTGTTGAAACCAACGCATAATGGTCGCGCCATCACCATACATATGGTGCACTTTGACATAAATCGCAAAGCCCTGATTTTCTTTATCTTTAATTAAATGATACTGCCAAAGTGGCTTATCTCTATCGAGCCAGTCAGCATGCAAAATTGCAATGAACTTATGTAACTCTGGCTTATTATTAATATCATCAACTTCATGCATTTGCACATGATAATCCATGTCTAATTTATCGACAGGAACAAGTGACTTGGGATAGCCTAGAACACAATCAACCCTACTATTAAAAGGTGCGACAGCATTAGTAAAACCCTTCAGTTCAGTAAATAACTGTGCTACATAATCTTCGGGTGCATTTTTTGGTATTTCTAAAATTTGCAACCCAGCCACATGCTTGGGATTCGCTTCTGATTCAGTAATCCAGAACGATCTATCAAGAAGTGTAATTTTTTCGCTCACCTGTTGATTCCTTTCAGTTTATTAAAATTTAAGCTCAACAAACCAAGTATTTCTTGGTCAAATAACAACTAGTACTGGTGTATCGTTTTAGAAACTGTAATTAGTGATATCACCGTATTATTACGAATTAAAGTCACTCTATAATCTTCGAAAGTAACAGCTTTGATCTTTATTGATAATTTTATAAATTTTGTTTTGTTGAATATTGCTTTTTTTATATTTATTAATACTTTTGTCAAATAAAACTCATTCAATTGTAAATAAGAACCAACATTTTGCTTGAATGTTTTATTAGGTTACTATCATTCCACCTACCTACATATAATGCAATTAAAAATCAATCTAACGGGGAAGTATGTCGTGATAAGAGTATTATTCAATAAAAAAGGAGGGGTCGGAAAATCCAGTTTGGCCGTAAATCTAGCGGCAATTTCAGCCAGCCAAGGTTTTCGTACTCTAATTTTAGATTTAGACACTCAATGCAATACGACCTCTTATTTAAACGCGTTAGGTGCACCAGCAGAAAATACGATTGCCGCTCTTTTCGAACAAACCATTACATTTCATCTTCGCCGCCGCCCTGCTATTGAATATTGCCAACCGACTCAGATTGATAACCTCTACATCATTCCAGGTTCAGAACGCTTATCAGAGCTGGAGAGCGAACTGCACAGCCGACATAAGATCTACAAATTGCGCGAAGCACTAGGGTCACTTAGCAAAGAATTCGACCATATCTATATCGATACGGCCCCTGCGTTAAACTTTTATAGTTTGTCAGCGTTAATTGCGGCAGATCGCTGCCTGATTCCGATTGATTGTGATGACTTTTCTCGCCAAGGCTTATACAGCCTTCAACAAAAAATTTCTGAAATTAAAGAAGACCATAACGCCGATTTAGAGATTGAAGGAATCATTGCCAATCAATTCTTGGCGAATGCCAACTTGCCTAAGCAAATCATTAATGAGCTGATTGATGAGGGTTATCCTGTATTGCCTGAATACATTAGCCAGTCCGTAAAAATGCGCGAATCGCACCAAGCGAAAAAGCCATTGATTACGCTTGCCCCCAAGCATAAGTTAACACGTTCACTGGTCGCTATTTTTGAGCTATTAGATAACGGTAAAGCCGCTCGTTAAGTTTATTGTTCACGGAGCTCTCTGGAGGGGACACTGGCTAGAGGGATACTGGCTAGAGGAGATACTAGAGCAGTTAAGTAGCAGGGTGAGTATCAATGACTCACCCCACTTTTTGCTATATAAGCAAAAAATACAACTGCAGAAAGCCTGCTCCCATGCCCAGTAATGAACCGGTAAGAATGAGTTTCCACTCATCGGCTTCATAGGCTGGTCGCAATACCCCTTCAAATTCCTCCGGGGATAGCTTTTTCATCCGCGCACTCAGCTCATCGGCAATATTCAGGGTATTCTTAATATAATCGAACGCATAAGGCATATATCTTTCGCTATTATCAAAGATATGCTTAGACGACATGTCTCTCATTTTATAATACGTTTCAGTGCCCACACCTAACGTGAAAGTAAGGCTGAGCAAAGGCAACATAACGATCAATCGCATCGTTAACATGCAATTCTATCAGTTCTAATAGCTGACCTGAGCCTGAGCCATAGAGGGCTGTTTTTAGAATATTTTCAGACGTTACTAACTTCTCTTCAATGACTTCTGAATAGACACGCGATACCTCATCCTGACGCTTTAAAAACATTCCCTGAAAAGTGATGCCCATGACTTTTGTTGGATGCTTAGGCTCGAAGATGACCTTAAGAGCAAGCCAGTTGGTCAAATAACCAACAAGTAAGCCACCCAAAGGCAGCACCCACCACTCTGGTAAATACATCCAAACAAACATGGTTGGAAAACCAAATAATAAACCGAAAATAAATCCAGAGTGCTCAACAAATGGAAACTCTTTTTCACCCGACTTAAGAAATATTTCATTTATGATTTCTGGTGATTCTATTAACTTAGTCACGACCAGTTCTTTAATATCAACAATTTCTTCAACGTTGTACTTAAAGTCGTCTACCATGTTGTTCACAATATTAGGAATATCAGCTTCGATTCGCGCATAAACTAGATTTTTACCATGCACCGGCATAGCAGCCCATACACTAGGGGCACTTTCACGCATAACCTCATCAACAATTTTACGCAGAACTTGTTTTAAGCGACGCTCCATCACTTTGGTGAGTTCTTTTGCATCAATTTTAGCCGCAAGTTCTTTCGCATTGAGTAGCTTTCCTAGTACCAGTTCTGCAGCAATTTCAGCCATTTCTTTGCGCTTTGCTGGAATGAGCCCCTGCCAGCCAAATATGGGTCTAATGCCCACAAATTCCATCGGATAAAACATCATTTTTAATGCTAAGAAATTTGTAGACCAACCGACAAATGCACTGATTAAAGGGATAGACAACAAGGTGAGAGTCGTAATATCAAAATCCATAAAATAGAGTCACGTCGTTTTGTATTGTCCGTAGGCAGAGATGGTTTTCATCAGGATGCCATTGGAATTAAAGTGTTCAATATAAATTATTATTAATTGTTATTGAAATACGGTTCAAATGAATATCGCAATAATATACTAGTTTTGTCTTGTTAAGTACTACTCTAAGAAATGTTACTGCTGATTTAGATTAGGTAGCCTTTTCTAATTATTTATCATTATATTTAGCTATTATCGCCAATCGAGACCAAACGCATGTCAAAGAAAGCATTTGCTGAATTACAAAAACGCATGAAAAATGCCAAATGTTATGCCGACTACAAGGATGCAGCGGAAGCCCACGACGAATTATCGGGGGCAGAAGAATGGAAAGCCACAGAAGCCTGTAAAGACTATGATTATCAAGCTATTCGTTCTCGCGTAGAAAGAATGCGTCGAGCGAAGTCAAACAATGATGCGACAGATCTTATGTACATCATACATGAAGGCCTGCATGGCAATTTGGGAAATATTGCTGCGCCTGCACTTAATGGCAACGCACTTATAGGTACTAAGCATTTAATTGAAGAGTTTATTCAAGAAGTATGTGGCGCATTAGATTTTATTTATCAAGCCGATGAAATCGACTTCTATGAGAAGTTATCGTTTTTTGATGAAACGACCCATGCTTTTGGTCGCAGTTGCATAATGCTCAGTGGCGGGGCTGGTTTAGGTTTCTTTCACGCTGGGGTTATTAAAGCCCTGGTTGAACACGACGTATTACCTGATGTTATCTCGGGTGCTAGTGCAGGTTCTATCGTTGCCGCATTGGTTGGCACAAGAACAAACGAAGAATTATTGGAAATGCTAACGCCTGAAGTTATTTATGCTGGCTTTAATAAGTGGCTTGAATGGCAAGGCTTCGGTAAAGAAGGCCTGTTTGATAGTACCAATCTAGAAAACGCACTGATTGAGTTGTTCGATCTAACGACATTTGAAGAAGCTTATAAAAGAACGGGACGACATATGACGATTACGGTTTCAGCCGCTGATCTTCATCAATACTCGCGCTTGCTTAACGCAAAGACGTCGCCAAATGCCATCATTACCCAAGCAGTAAGAGCCTCTTGCGCGCTTCCTATTGTATTCTCACCGGTGCAATTAAAAGCGAAGAATCAGGCAGGCGACATTGTGCCTTATATCCCCAATCGTCGTTTTGCCGACGGCTCTATCATGGCTGATTTGCCTTTCGATCGTTTAGCCCGTATCTATGGCGTAAACCACAGTATCGTAAGCCAAATTAATCCACTATCAACGTTTGTTAAAGTGAGTATGAAGCGCGATGCCTCTAGTTTCTTAGAGCTTAGTAAGCGCTATGTTTCCAAGCTTACCAAGATCAACAGTATTTATGCTTTTGATGTTTTGGAAGGTATGGTTGGCCATAAAAAGGCCAAGCTTGGGATTCAAAAATTACGTTCAATTGTTGATCAGCAGTATTTGGGGAACATCAACATTCTGCCTACTTTGACAGCCGACAATATTAAACAACTCGCTTTCAATCCTACTTTAGAAGGCTTAACCGAGTTATTTAAAAGTGGTGAGCGTGCTACGTGGCCGCAACTGGATGTGATTAAGCGCAGTACTATCATCAGTAAAACACTGCGTAAACATCTCAATAGCCTAGAAGAAAAAGAAGCTGAACTTCTTAAGAATAAGAGTGCGTTAGAAGTTATTAACGAATAACGTGCTTTCTTTGCAGCAAGGCGATACTGTCGCCTTGCCTTGAGCGCCTTTGTTCTAATTAAACCTTATAAATGAGCACGATTTATGACTGATAAAATATTAAAAATTTCTGATACTTTTTGGAATATTCGTGGTGAATTTAGAGTTTTTGGTTTATTAAACATTGGCACTCAAGCATCCTTAGTAAAGCGCTGTAATGGTAAGTTTGTCTTATTAGATTCTTATACATTGCAAGGTGATGTTAAGCAAAAAGTCGATGCACTTACCCGTAATGGCGACGACATTGAAGCGATTATTAACCTGCATCCCTTTCATACCCTGCATGTTGCAAAAGCCCATGCTGATTATCCAGACGCTAAGCTTTACGGTACACAACGCCACGTTGATAAGTTCCCTGATTTACCTTGGCAAAAAGAGCTCACCGACTCCAGTGAATTTGCGAATTTGTTTTCTGATGATTTTGAGTTTTCTGTACCTCAAGGTGTCGATTTCATTTCTCACAATGAAAATCTACATTTCTCATCAGTATTGGCCTATCACCCGCAGTCAAAAACCCTGCATGTTGACGACACATTAATGCTACTTAAGTTACCGGGCTTACTCGGTGTCTTAAAAAAGCCACAAGTTTCTTTTCATATGACACTCTCCAGAACGCTTGAACAGCGCAAAGGTGCGGTTGATGATTTTAAGCTTTGGGTTGCCCAGATAGCCGAGCAATGGTGTGATGCGGAAGTTTTATGTGCCGCTCATTCTCAGACACTAAGCGTTAAACATTCTTCATTGTCTATTGCGGCAATGATCATGACCGCATTACAACGCGAAGAAAAAGTCTTAAGTAACCACCGTAAGAAGTTTGGTTAAACGCATTTAATAGTTTCAGCACCTATGATGCCGCACTAACTAGCAAGATTGATTGTTAATTAGGCTTTGTAAGAAAAAGTGCAGCAATGCACGACTTATAAGTCGTCGCACATCCCTGCCAAATAAGGCCAATTTTGGCCTTGTGAGGTGTTAGCTTACTTGCTATTGGCCGCTATTAGGGTTCACATACTGAGTATTATTATTACTCTCGGCACGCTCCCACATTTGTAAATAGGCCTCGGCAGAATTCATTACAGAATCATAAATACGCGCAGGTGTTTGCTCGCGGATATCTTGAATGTGGTCAGCCACTAAACCGTAATGCGCTAATCCTTCATTATTCAGATCAAACGTTCGATTACCGGTAACCTGCTTATCAATTTCAATACCTTCTTCTGTAATAAACGGATAAAGCAGAGGGTTAGTCGCCGCATCACTGCGTGCTGGCGCTTGATTACCAATGCCCCCCATGTCGGTAGAGAACGGCACCGCTTTTAAATAAGCCGTATTTTCATACAGTGCTAGATAGCGATCGATCCCCCCCTTCAAAGACGTTGATGGGCTATTATAAGGCGCCAATATCCCCCCTTGAGTTGCAATACCTTGATGCACCGCATGAGGTGAGCCATCGGCTGCGGAATTCAACCAACTATGACCAGAGATCACACCAGAATAATTACGCGCTTGTACAATTTCCATAACCGCATTGGCTGTTTTGGTCGACATGTGATCCATTTCGATGATCATCCCCATGTCGATCATGCGATTAACCAAGTAGACCCCTAGATCGCTCAAACCATACTGATTACACAGAGGCTGGCTTTCATCGTAAACAGGGTTAAGACCAATCAGGTTTAAGATATCTTTAATCACGGGTACATCACCAATCAATGGGAAGCCCGATTTGAAATAGCGCCCACGCGTTTCAGCATCACAGGTTTCTGTTTCAAAGAAACGGCCTGTTGCTAGCCACTGGCCGACGTTAATAAAACCATCTTCTTGGCGAGCCCCTCCAAATTGGTTATCAAAACGGTGAGTTGGGTACAGGGTACGCACACCCGCGTTATAAACTTTCTGCAGCTGAGCTTCAATCGTCTCTTTAGTACAATGATCACGAATACCGCAATCAAAGAGTTCAGACGCTTCAATACCCATTAAAATTGCCATTTTACCATCAGCAATCACTTGGCGTGCTTCTGCTGGGGTACTAACCAAGCGGAAGAAGCCTTCACCTGGGCCACCTTGCTGAGCATCAATATACGCTTCCATTTCATTTAAACGCTGAATTTGAAGATCAATACTCTTAGACGTTTGACAGTTATTCGGGTTAATCCAGCTGGCTGGGTTTATGGTTTTTTGCACATTACATAAAACTTCGTTCTCTACTAACAGAGACACCATCATCTTCAAGCCACCTTTGTGCGCCCGCTCAACCCACTTGTAGTAATACTGCATGTGAGACAACGATTTGCGCGCTGGCCATTCAGGAAAATCAGGATAACCGCGAGTATCATAGCGATGATTTACATCATTAAACCCCATTAAGTTACCAATAAGATCCAAAGCGCCACTAGGCCCATGAATTTCTTTACTATCACGTAACGCTGTTTCAATTCCCCAAGGGCTGAAAGGTTCGCCGTGTAAAAATTTTCCGCCCATAAATTCATAAGAAGTAATATGCGTATGGGGATCAATAGCGCCACGTACTGGCAGATTCACATCGGATGTTTGCGATACTGATTCATCTACATTCAAATCAGCTTCTGGGAAAGGCTTACAATCATTTTGTGCAACCAAATTGAAGCCCGTTTCGCTATTGGCATTGGTAGGATTCAAAATATCCAATACATAAGCGCCACCATTAGCGTACCAACCAATACCACCATAGTTATGACGCAGTACTTTATTTAAACCAATACCATGAAAGCTATAACGGTAGCTGCCATCATTTTGAAAATGCCCGCCTACACGCCACTGGGCAAATTTACCGGCATAACGACCCGCTGATACCTCATTGGGTAAGTGGCTGGCTAAATAACGCCCATCTTGATCGGTTAGCATGTAATGAAAATACGATGTCGGCTTAAAGTAAAAACGTGCAGCACTCGCAGCTGAGGTTGCTTTAAACTGGTAGCTCAAACCATTATCAACTAAGCCACCTTGATCAAAGCGGTTCATGTATTTGCCATTAGCTGGTGACTGAATCGCATAACACCCTTGTGCTAAATCATGTACCGAATTTGTTGCAGCGCTGATTTGAGCGGCTGAGGGTGGCGCAGGAGGCGCTGGTTTTTTTGACATAGCATGCACGTTACCTGCCGCAGCAGATAATAATGCAATTGAAACCGTCATTGAGGCGAGCGGTGTCATTACGCTATGACGATACCGAATATTAAACGTGCTGATCATGTTCAGTCCTTTTAATTATAATTGTTTACTGGAGTGAGCTCTGTATGACTTATCTGCAAGGCTTATTTGCAAGGCTTATCAGTAAGGCTAATAGTAAGAACTTAGAGCTGTACTAATATTTACCCGAATAGACCGATATTAGGTAGGCCAAAAACTACAAAAATACTGAAGAAATCGTAAAAAGAATGAGTACAAGAAAGGTTTAAAAAGTGAAACTAAGCATTTTTACTAAGCAATGTTTGAAATTAGTAGGTAATTAATTCTATTTGCTTGTTAATTCTTGAAAAATTGATCCGAACTGAATAAAAAGTATTGGTCTGCCCTGAACTAGACCCTTTTCGCCAGTGATCAACGAATACTGGTTCGCTTTAGTCCAGTTGACGTTTTAGGCCCGCTTCAAAGTATTTCTGAAATTTAAAATTGATATCTTTAATAACTACAAAATAATAGCTTTATTACTTTCTATAGATAGCTTTACAACTTTCTATGGGTAACTTTCTTACTGAGCAATTGATCGTTTTATTACTTATTAATTAATGGTTTTAACTTTAAATTCACAGTTAATCATTTTGACGAGTACGCTTTCGAAATTCCACCTTACAATCATCATCTACTAACGTGAAAATACTGTAACGTTTTTTTCCTGTTTTTATATAGCTCGCAATTTCTTTCCTACCCGACGTATGATGATTTTTCTTCACAACCCCAGGGTTAAAAACCTCACCATCCTTAAAATAAGAGGCTGCTTTTTTATTGGCCGCCGCTATGGCATCAAAATCACGGCATTCTGCTTGGACATAACTTACTGAAAATACATAAATTATCAGCGCTACTAAGAATGCGCTAAACCTATGTATTAAATACTCTAGCCTAGAGAAAAATGGAATCACTGCACAGTACTCAAGTCGACGGATTAAATAGTCCTTATTGAGTTAACGGCCATCAAACAAGTATCTTAAGTTTCATCCCGCCATACCAAACTTATACCCATTTTATATTAAGCGATTAATAACCTGGCCAATGCCAGCTAGGCGTTGAGAACATGTCTTGCCCTTCGATCTTGGTTTGCCCCAACTCCTTATACAAAGCAAGACTATTACACGGGCTATCTCCCGGCTCACCAAGTTCATTGATCAATAAACGGGCATGAGAAACAACCCAAACTTGCGTTGATTTGGAGGCGAGTTTTATAAGACGACCTAAGGCCGGTAATAAATCAGGATGCAGGCTGGTTTCAGGCTCATTAAGCACCATCAATTTCGGTGGCCGTGGCGTTAATAAAGCAGCAACCCACAACAGATACCTTAGCGTTCCGTCTGATAACTCTGCAGCTGTCAGTGCCCGTAATAATCCATGCTGATGGAAGCGCAAAATAAAACGCCCATCTTCTTGAACATCTACATGAATACGTGCCCCTGGAAAAGCGTCTTCAATCGATTCGGCTAACGCGTTCTCATCACCGATTTCCATAATCGTTTGCAAGGCCGCGGCTAAATCATGTCCATCCTGACTGAGCACAGGGGTTCGAGTGCCAAGCTGAGGCTGACGCGCAGGGGCTTGGCTATCGGTTCTGAAATGATCGTAGAAGCGCCAGCTGCGAATCCACTCTCGAATATGAAAAATTTCTGGCGCAAGGTTAAAGTCCCCAACCTCACTTAACATGCTATCAAAGCTATTTAAGTGTTGGGCAATCACTTGCCAGCTTCGGCCTTCTTTGACTTTCACCATAGGCCCTTTGCGATCGACTAGAACACTAGCAGGACGATACGCTAGACCTGCCCAAATGCACTCTCGTTTAATTTCTGGGTCTAAAGAAAACGCCGAAGAAGAAGGTTCAGGCAAACCTAGATCAATGCTATAACCAAATTCTTCACTACTAAAACCTAAGCGTAAACGAACAACATTTTTTCTTGGGCCACCTTGTACTTCAACTTCCCCGGATAGCATTTTGGACGTGATTTTCTCTGGCCCCGCCCAAAACGCCGATTCTAGGCCCCCCTCATGAGCGAGAGCATTCACTACCCCACCTTGGGCCGTTTCCGCCAATAACCTCAACGCGCGATATAAGTTGGATTTGCCGCTGCCATTGAGGCCAGTAATTAAATTAAGGGCCCCCATGGGCATCACCAGCTCAATGATTGAACGGTAGTTGGCTACAGAGATGGTAGAGATCATCGGTCAATCCTGCCTAACAGTACTTAAAATAAGGTTATGCACAGTTTACGCTGTAATTTTGGAAAAACACCTCAGATTTGTATATAATCCGCGCGCTCTCAAATGAGCCAGCTGTTGATTGAAACAGCCATCAACAATGCTCTGGTTTTACGTTCCAGATCGCAATAAAAGGAAAGACCCATGTCTGAGCAAACTGCTCCTATCGTCGTATGCGCGATGTACAAGTTCGTTACCCTAGAAAATTTCCAAGAACTTCGCCAACCCTTATTAGATGTAATGGAAGCCAATGAAGTACGCGGCACCTTACTGATTGCTCAAGAAGGCATTAACGGCACCGTTGCTGGCTCTCGCGAAGGCATTGATGCCCTGCTCGCTTGGTTAGCGACCGATGAACGCTTAGCGAACATTGTTTATAAAGAATCGTTTGATGAATCAATGCCCTTCTATCGTACGAAAGTTAAATTGAAAAAAGAAATCGTAACCATGGGTGTAGAGGGCATAGACCCTAAGCAGGTAGTGGGCACTTACGTCAAGCCTAAAGACTGGAATGCATTAATCTCTGATCCAGATGTGGTTTTAGTTGATACCCGCAATGATTATGAGTATCAAATTGGTACATTTGAAGGTGCCGTTAACCCTAATACCGAAACCTTCCGTCAGTTTCCTCAGTACGTCAAAGAGAACATGGACCCGACTAAGCAGAAAAAAGTCGCCATGTTCTGTACCGGCGGTATTCGTTGCGAAAAATCAACGGCCTACATGAAAGAACAAGGCTTCGAGGAGGTGTATCACCTTGAAGGTGGCATTCTTAAATACCTAGAAGAAGTGCCAAAAGAAGAAACCCTGTGGGAAGGTGAATGCTTTGTATTTGATAACCGCGTTGCAGTGAATCACGACCTTGAAAAAGGCCAATACGATCAGTGCCATGCTTGCCGTTATCCGATTACTGAAGAAGAAAAAGTCAGTATTCACTATCAGCAAGGTGTGAGCTGCCCTCACTGCATTGATAAATATACTGAAGAACAGCGCGAGCGTTTTCAGCAACGTGAACTGCAAATGCAATTAGCCAAGAAGCGCGGTGAAGTTCATATTGGCGCCGATGTTCATGATACTGTAGAGAAACATCGCCAAGATAAACTTCGTTTTCGTGAAGATCAGCGTTCAAAGAACTAAGTATTAGTCTTCAAGCTAACATTTAATAGGGGCTCGATTAAGCAGCTCCTATTAAATTCTCATTCAACATCTCATTCTCACGCTCTTTATCCTGAACGCTCTTCGCTCTCAATCCTTTCCATATTTAGCCATCGATTAGATCAAGTTTTCTAGAGCAGAATAACCCTATTTTTTAGTTTTATTGATAATCATTATTAAAGGCAATTTATTTAACAATCAATAACATAGCCTTCAAAGCCCCCTACTGCGACAACCTCTTCAATTAATGACCTATGTCAGTTTTTAGTCTTTCAATTCAATAGCACTATTACAGGTAACCTCTAGAATTACTCTTAAGATATATTTTTACCTATTTAAATAAGCAACGGAGTGATTCGGCTATGTCTGAAGAACTAGTTTCAATGGAATCCCGTACTAAAAAAGCTGAGTTAACGACTTCGCTTTTTCTGACGTTTATCGTGATTCCTGCATTCACTGTTGGCGGTATTTCTGCTTACGGATTTATGGTTTGGTTTTTACAACTACTTAATGGGCCTCCTGGTAGCTAAGGAAAAGGGTTTAGGAACGCATCATGGCTAACATTGATCATTCTCGCCGCGCCTTCTTTCGTCGTCCTTCTGCTTTAGCAGCTCAACCTGCTAAAGATGAGGCCAATTCAGCGAATAGCTGGTTGCCTCAACGCCCTCCTTGGGCTTTGCAGGAAGCGACCTTTGTTGACCAATGCACTCGTTGCCACGAGTGCATTTCTGCGTGTGAAGAGAATATTATTATTGTTGGTGATGGTGGCTTTCCTGAAATCGATTTTAATCGCGGCGAATGCACTTTTTGCGAAGCCTGCCTTGATACTTGCCAACCTAACGCCTTATTGAAGCAAGCGCTACCCAATCAAGAAGAGAACAAGCCTTTCTACTTTGATATTAAGATTGACGACTCTTGCCTTGCAAAACAAAAGACCCACTGCCAAAGCTGTAAAGACGTATGCGACCCACGCGCTATTACTATGCCATGGCCAAAAAACGTAACGTCGGGCGCGATTCAAACACCTGAGATTAATATTGAAGACTGCACCAGTTGCGGCGCATGTATTTCTACCTGTCCTTCGCAGTCAATTACGATTAGTCCAATTGCCTCATCCAACTTTTCAACACCTGCTTCATTAGCAGCAGGTAGCGATCGTAAACCGGAGCTCAACTATGAGAACCAATAAAATTGCTTTAGATGATGTCACTGAAGAAAGCCATATCAGTAGCTTTATCGTTCTTTGCCAAGCAGAAAAACACCAAGCGGTAGAGAAAGCCTTGCACGAACAAGCGGATCTTGAAATTCATGGTAGTGACGAAAAAGGCAAGTTTGTCATCGTTACCGAAGCGAAGCATCAGGGCATCATCATGGACCGCATCGATCTAATTTCTGCGATCGACGGTGTTGTGAATACGTCAATGGTTTACCACCAAGTTGCCGCCATCGACGAACTCGATGATGAAATTGATCAAGCCGATTTGGATCAGCCAATCGAACAAATATATGAACCACAAATGTGTGAAGCGCCGACCGATACTGATGCGCCATCACAGACTGTGCAATAACAGAATTTAAAAATTAGTATTAGAGTCGGAGAACACCTATGAAACTAACTCGCCGTGATGTCATTAAGGCCCAAGCTGCAGCCACTGCTGCAACTGTGGCCGGTATTAGCCTACCCGCTAGCGCTAGTAATATCATTACTTCCAGTAAAGCCAACAAACTTACTTGGTCAAAAGCCCCTTGTCGTTTTTGTGGTACCGGTTGCGGTATCAGTGTTGCCACCAAAGACGGTAAAGTCGTTGCTACCCATGGTGATGAAAAAGCACCGGTAAACAAAGGTCTGTCGTGTGTGAAAGGGTATTTCCTTTCAAAAATCATGTACGGCAAAGATCGTCTAACAACGCCAATGTTGCGCAAGAAAGACGGTGTTTATGATAAAGAAGGTGAATTCACTCCCGTATCTTGGACTGAAGCTTTCGACATTATGGAAGAGAAATTTAAGAAAGCTTTAAAAGAAAAAGGCCCTGACGGTATCGGCATGTTCGGTTCTGGTCAGTGGACTGTGCACGAAGGTTATGCCGCGGTTAAGTTAATGAAAGGCGGTTTCCTTTCCAACAATATCGACCCTAACGCCCGTCACTGTATGGCATCTGCGGTCGGTGGTTTCATGCGTACCTTCGGTATTGATGAGCCAATGGGTTGCTACGATGATATGGAAGCGGCCGATGCTTTCGTATTATGGGGCTCTAACATGGCTGAGATGCACCCAATTCTTTGGACGCGCATCGCTGACCGTCGCCTGAGTAATCCACACGTTAAAGTGGCTGTACTATCGACTTTCGAGCACCGCTCTTTCGACCTTGCGGATATTCCGGCAGTTTTCACTCCGCAAACCGACATGGTGTTATTAAACGCCATTGCTAACTACATCATCGAAAGTGGCAGTGTTAATCACGACTTTATTAACAAACACGTTAATTTCCGTGAAGGTGTGACTGACATTGGTTATGGTTTACGCCCAACGCACGAATTGCAAAAGAAAGCGAAAAACCCTAACTCAGGTAAATCTACACCAATCGATTTGGATGCATTTGCAAAATTCGTGAAGCCTTATACTTTCGAATATGCAGAAAAAATGTCTGGCGTACCTGCGGCTAATATTGAAAAAATCGCCAAGCTTTACGCCGATCCAAAAACTAAGGTGATGTCACTTTGGACTATGGGTGTCAACCAGCATACTCGTGGTGTGTGGACCAACAACTTGTTGTATAACATCCACTTATTGACCGGTAAAATTTCTGAGCCAGGCAACAGCCCATTCTCGCTAACAGGTCAGCCTTCTGCCTGTGGTACTGCGCGTGAAGTGGGTACGTTCTCGCACCGCTTGCCTGCTGACATGATGGTTAAGAATCCTAAACACAGAGCCATTGCCGAAGATATTTGGAAGCTTCCTAAAGGCATCATTAATGGTGTTCCAGGTTCTCACGCGGTTCAACAAGTTCGTGATTTGAAAGACAGTAAGATCAATGCGTACTGGATTCAAGTGAATAATAACTTGCAAGCCGGTCCAAATATTAACGAAGAAGTTCTGCCTGCGTATCGCAACCCAGATAATTTCATCGTTACCTCTGATGCTTACCCAACCGTTACGGCTGAAGCGTCTGACTTGATCCTACCTTCTGCGATGTGGGTAGAAAAAGAAGGGGCTTTTGGTAACGCTGAACGTCGTACCCAGGTTTGGTACCAACTCGTAAACGCACCAGGCGATGCACGCTCTGATTTATGGCAGCTAGTCGAATTTTCTAAGCGCTTCACTACTGATGAAGTGTGGCCTGCGGATATCTTAGCAGCCAACCCTTCATATAAAGGTAAGACTTTGTATGAAGTGCTTTATAAGAACGGCAGCATTAATAAGTTCCCTTTATCAGACATTAGCCCTGACTACGAAAACCAAGAATCCAAAGAACATGGCTTCTACCTACAAAAAGGCTTGTTCGAAGAATATGCTGCCTTTGGTCGCGGCCATGGTCACGATTTAGCCGACTACGATCGCTACCATAAAGAGCGTGGCTTACGCTGGCCTGTTGTGAATGGCAAAGAGACTAAATGGCGCTTTAAAGAAGGTTCAGATCCGTACGTTAAGGAAGGGGCCAATTTCCAGTTCTACGGCCATAAAGATGATAAAGCGATTATCTTTGCCCTGCCGTACGAGCCACCAGCAGAAAGCCCAGATGCAGAATTCGATATGTGGTTAAGCACTGGTCGTGTTCTTGAACATTGGCACTCGGGTTCAATGACTCAACGCGTACCTGAGCTTTATAAAGCATTCCCTAATGCCGTTTGCTTTATGCACCCTGAAGATGCGAAGAAACGTGGTATGCGTCGTGGCGATGAAGTGAAGGTTATTTCTCGTCGTGGTGAAATCAGAACTCGTATCGAAACTCGCGGCCGTAACAAGCCTCCTGTTGGCTTAGTATTTGTACCTTGGTTTGATGCCAGCCAGTTGATTAACAAAGTCACATTAGATGCGACTGATCCACTGTCTAAACAGACTGACTATAAAAAATGTGCTGTGAAAATCGAGAAGGTATAGGGGAGAATGACTATGAAAGCTTTAACTATTAAAAGCGCAATGACTTTTGCGATGACTGCTGTATTAGCCATCTCTTCGATTGCATTGCCACTAACAGCATCGGCTGAAGAAAAAGTGGTGGATCATTCACCTCAGATGGCAACATTGCGTGGCGCTGCACCTTTAAATGCCGAAGTCACACCACCGATTATTGAGATGGTAGAAAACAACGATCTTAAACGTCAACGTGACTACCCTCAGCAGCCACCCACTATTCCACACGATATTAGTAAATATCAGTTGGATAAAAACTTTAACAAGTGCATGGACTGTCACTCACGTAAGTTTGCAGACGAAGCGCAAGCACCTGCTGTAAGTGTAACTCACTACATGAACCGTGATGGCGACTTTTTAGGTGAAGTTTCACCTCGTCGCTACTTTTGTACGCAGTGTCACGTTCATCAGTTAGAAGGTAAGCCATTAGTTGAGAATGAGTTTGTTGATATGGAAAAACTTATTAGACAATCTCATAAGCAAGCTAAGTAGGAGAGACCATGAATAAAATTATTAACCTGTTAAAGCTGGGCTGGACTATTTTGTCCAAGCCAGCGGTACACCTTTCGTTAGGTTTCTTAACCATCAGTGGCTTTATTGCTGGGGTTATTTTCTGGGGTGGTTTCAATACCGCGATGGAATTAACCAATACCGAAGAGTTTTGTACAAGTTGTCACGAAATGCGCGACAACCCCTTTATGGAATTGCAAACTACGATTCACTACAGCAACCGCTCGGGTGTTCGTGCAATTTGCTCTGACTGTCACGTACCTCATAACTGGACCGACAAAATTGCTCGTAAGATGCAGGCTTCTAAAGAAGTTTGGGGCAAGATTTTCGGGACGATTGATACCCGTGAAAAGTTTGAAGCTCATCGCTTACAGCTTGCACAAAATGAGTGGACGCGTTTAAAAGCCAACGATTCTTTGGAGTGCCGTAACTGTCACCAGTTCGACTCTATGGACTTCACTCGTCAAAGCAAGCGCGCAGCAGCTCAGCACTCAAGTGCATTAGCCAGCGGTGAAAAAACGTGTATCGATTGCCATAAAGGTATTGCTCACAAGCTACCGAATATGGAAGGCGTACGTGAAGGTGGCTCTCCTCATTAGAGAGTCAGATTAAAAAGGCTCCACTAGCCTTGTTTATAGACTTACATCATGAAGCCCCATGAGTAAGCTCGAAACAGTGAGATGCAATCTTGCATCTCACTACTTCCTACGATTTAATGCCAGCCATCTCAATTTTTTACTTTTATATTTATTTAATTGTCATCCGTTAGGAGAAGCATAATGGGCAACCATGCCAACAAAGAATTTACCCCTCTTCGAATTGCTGTATTAACCGTTTCAGACACCCGCAACGACCAAACAGATACGTCTGGTAAGTATCTGGTAGAAGCACTTCAAGAAGCTGGACATCGCTACGAAGATAAGATCATTGTAAAAGACGACATTTATCAAATTCGCGCCATTGTTTCTGCATGGATTGCCGCTGACGAAGTCGATGTCATTTTATTAACGGGCGGCACGGGCTTCACCAGCCGTGACTCTACCCCAGAAGCCGTTATCCCATTATTGGATAAAACGATTGAAGGTTTTGGTGAGTTATTCCGCCATCTTTCGTATGCTGATATCGGCACATCTACGGTTCAATCACGAGCATTGGCTGGCCTAGCTAATAATACGCTAATTGTATGCATGCCGGGCTCTACTGGGGCTTGTGACTTGGCTTGGAAAGGTATTTTGAAAGAGCAGCTTGATTCTCGCCACTCGCCTTGTAACTTTGTGCCGCACTTGGCCGCTGACGCGCCTTGTTGTGATGGGAAGTAACGCTTAAAAGCGGTTTACCACGGAGCACTTCGTGGTAAATAATCCTTAGCTCTTTGCAGTGCTTATTTATGAAACCCACATTATCGAATGCATTGATCTTCCCTTCCAGCCTGTTAAAATCCAGCCTTATTTACAAATAGCTTATTAGCTTAAGGCACCCGTTCATGGAACTCTATCTCGCCATTTTCATCTTTGGTGTTTCTACTGGCATCACTCCTGGCCCCAATAACATCATGCTAATGACTTCTGGCATGAACTTTGGCATTAAAAGAAGCATTCCCCACGTACTGGGTATCTGCGTCGGCTTTCCGGTGATGATCATATTAATTGGTCTTGGCTTCAGCATTGTGTTTGAAAAATTTCCCATTCTGCACGAGGTCATTAAGATTCTTGGATTGGTGTATTTATTATATCTATCTTGGCTGATTGCCAATGCGAGCCCTGATAAGTTAGAAAGCAAAGAGTCTAAACCGTTTACCTTTTTGCAGGCCGCGCTCTTTCAATGGGTTAACCCTAAGGCCTGGGTTGTCGCGACCAGTTCGATTTCGGCTTATACAACGCTTGAAGGTAATATTTATTCACAGGTTTTAATCATTGCAATCTCATTTTTCTTTGCTGCAATCATCGCTACTTCTACGTGGTTAGTTTTTGGCAAAGGTATTAAGCAGATTTTACAAAGTGCGAAGCAGCAAAGAATATTTAATATTTCGATGGCCGCATTACTGGTTGCCTCGGTCTTTCCGGTTATCCAAGAAGTGTATCAGTATTATATCCGCTAAAGGTTTGTTACAGAATAATGATTCGATAGTCAGTAAAGAGTGAGGTATTATCCGCGCACAAAAATTACAATCGGATTTAAAGTGTATGGATACCCCAACAATTGAAAGCAAGCCGTCTGATCAGCCGTGGATCGCCAACTTTTGGAGACGCTTTTCGGCATTCTTCATTGACGGTTTGCTGATCGCGTTAGTCGGTTATGGCATCAGTCAGCTGATGGTACCAGTTTTTAGTCGAAAACCCTGGGTTGGCTCGCTTCATTGGCTTTCTTATCGTACTTCCTTTGAGCATCATTTTTGATAGTCGCATTGGCCATGGCCAAACTCCGGGTAAAAAACTTTTAAAGCTGCGCGTTGTCGATAAAAACAACCTTCAAATCAGTCCTTTAAAAGCGGCCGCCAGAGCGATCATTCTCTACTGCCCTTTATTCTTGAATGGTGCGGTATTTCCAGAAGACCTTACTAATTCTAAGTTGGGATCAGCCTTCATCAGTGTCATTTTATTCGGGGGGTTATTCGCCCTACTCTATTTGATTATTTTTAATCGTAATACTCGCCAATCTTTGCATGATGTTATAACCGGTACTTATGTCATTAACTCCGAAGCCTGCATAGATACGCCCACCAGCATTTGGAAATGGCACATTATTATTGTGAGTCTTTTTACATTCTCTATGCTGGCATTACCTTGGTTGGTTGATAAGCAGTTAGAACAGATTAAACTCGATGATCTTGGCCGTGTTCAAGAACAGCTATCGGCCTTGCCAAATGTTGTATCAAGTAAAATAATGAAAGGCGAAAAGCAGGTAATCTCAGCAAAAGAGGGCAAGTCCACAAGCTCCTTTATCTCTGTGTCGTTGAGTTTACGAGAAGATACGATTGATGATGAAATATTCGGTAAAAACGTTGCGAATTATGTGTTATTAAATATGGATAACGCCTGCTCTAAAGATGTTATTTCTGTTTCTTTATCGTATGGCTACAGCATTGTAATTGCAGGTAGAACGAGCACTAGAAATTACTTTATAAAAACGAGTGAATTAGAACCAAGTTGCTTAGAGTATATGAGGGATTTACCGAGTATTGATTGGCAATATTAAGATATAGCAGACTGGCTGCTATATCTTGTAATGATACATAAAGTCGATTGCGACTAACTTAGTCGGCTTTATGCTCACGCGCTAAATAATCATGAGACTGCATTTCTAGCATACGTGATGTCGTACGCTGGAATGCGAATTCTAAACTGCCACCCGCGTAGATTTCATGAATCGGAGCTTCTGCCGACATAATGACTTTTACGCCACGGTCATAAAACTCATCAATCAAGTTAATATAGCGACGGGCTAAATCATCATTTTTAACGCCCATCACCGGCACGTTAGAAATTAAGATAGCGTGATACAATTTACCGATCTCGATGTAGTCATTTTGCGAACGCGGGCCATCACACAAACCAACGAAATCAAACCAAGCAACATCATCGCAAATAGCCTTAGCCGGAATTTGTCGTCCTAAAATGTCAATACTGGTATTTTCTTCAACATGCTTAGCATCTGGAATAAGATTATCGAAGCTCTTCTGCAGGCTAGACTCAGCCATTCCATCTAATGGGCAATGATAAAGTTCAGCTTGCTCTAAAGTACGTAAGCGATAATCAACGCCGCTATCGACGTTTACCACGTCGGTGTATTTGTTTAACAATTTAATCGCAGGAATAAAGCGATCACGCTGAAGGCCATCTTTATAGAGGCCATCAGGAACAATGTTTGAGGTTGAAACTAACGTTACGCCACGCGCAAACAGCTCTTCCATCAATCCGCCCAGAATCATCGCATCGCCAATGTCGGAGACAAAGAATTCATCAAAGCAGATAACGACGGCTTCTTTGGATATTTGTTCAGCAATTTCTGTTAATGGGTTTTTAACCCCTTCCAACGCGGTTAAATCATTATGAACACGCTGCATAAAGCGGTGAAAGTGCGTGCGCATTTTACGCTCAAACGGCAACGCATCATAAAAGGTATCCACTAAATAGGTTTTACCACGCCCCACACCGCCCCAAAAGTATAACCCTTGAATCGGAGTTGTCTGTTTTTTGCTAAAGACTTTACGAATGCCACGATTTTTTTTCGATTTCTCGTAACTCGCAACCAGATCTTCATATAAACGTTGAAGGTGCTTTACGGCTTTTTCTTGATCGGCATCATAAGAAAAATCGTCACGTTCTAAATCTTTTTGGTAGAGTTCTAATGGCGTCGACACGGGCATTCCTCTGTAGGACATTCTGAAGCAACTGCTGATTTAATAGATGCGTTGCTTAATATAAGGCGCGCAATTTAGCGTAAAATCACTCATTTTAATAGTATTCTTGGCATTCACGGGATGAATGCCCACTAGACAAATATAAAGTTCACAGAATAATATTCGCTACATCTTCTAGAAATGCTTTTTTCAAGTCGATTAATCGACCATGGAAGAAGTGACCCGCCTCTTCGAATATGTGCCAATGAGGTTGCGGCGTTAATAAATCGACCCAATGCTCGACCTCATCAAAAGGAACTACTTCATCGGCATCGCCCATATAAACATGGCTTTCAAACTCAAACGGTAAAGTAGAAGGTGCATCAAAATGATGAACCGCAGGCGCCACAAGAAACAAGCCTGCGATCTTTTCAGGATTCGCGCAGGCATATAAACACGCAACTCCCGAACCAAACGAAAAGCCTGCTAAATACACTTTCTGCCAACCTAACTCAGTCATTGCGTACTGAACAACCGCGGCAAGATCATCTTGTTCGCCCTTGCCGTGATCGTGCTCTCCTTCACTACTGCCAACCCCTCGAAAGTTAAAACGAATCGTATCCAAGGCTCGAACACTCTCAACATCCAAGCGAGATACCCCACGCACCAGAGTTGTCACGACTTTATTATCCATTGTTCCAGAATATAAAGGGTGCGGGTGACACATAATAAAACCGCACTTTGGGGCTCTTTCATCCTTTAGCTCACCTTCTGAATACTGATGTTCACCAAGCCTTAAATCCAATACTCCAACAGGCCCAGAAAGGCTTACTGTTTTTTCTGACCAAGTCTTAACTGACATTTATACAACCTTCATATGTGATGCTAACTAATGAGCGTTCTTACGCTGTAAATGGTAGAACTTATTGATCAATCTTTCTACATAGCCTTATATCTAAACGTTATTAGAATGATCTTTTTATATACCTCGGCTCTTGGTATAGTGTCTCCATCTTGGGAATGCCACTTTTGTTTCATTTTTAGCGGCGACCTATTATCACTTTTTTGTTCACCAACTCCGAAAGCGATTATGACTGAGTATAACCTGACTCACCTAAAACAATTGGAAGCTGAAAGCCTCCATATCATCCGCGAAGTAGCTGCCGAATTCGATAATCCGGTAATGATGTACTCCGTGGGTAAAGATTCTGCGGTCATGCTGCATCTAGCGCAAAAAGCGTTTTTTCCTGGCAAGCCTCCGTTCCCATTAATGCACGTCGACACCTTGTGGAAATTCAAGGAAATGATCGAATTCCGTGACATGATGGCGAAAAAAGTTGGCATGGACTTAATCGTTCATACTAACCCAGACGGCATCGCTGATAACGTAGGGCCTTTTACACACGGCTCTTCTAAGCATACCGACATCATGAAGACTCAAGCTCTTAAGCAAGCGCTCGACAAATACGGCTTTGATGCTGCCTTTGGTGGTGCTCGTCGTGATGAAGAAAAATCTCGTGCGAAAGAACGCGTTTATTCTTTCCGTGACGAAAACCACCGTTGGGACCCAAAAAATCAGCGTCCTGAATTGTGGAACATTTATAACGGTAAAGTGAACAAGGGCGAAAGCATCCGTGTTTTCCCACTGTCTAACTGGACCGAACTCGACATCTGGCAATACATTTTCTTGGAAGGCATTGATATTCCAGGTTTGTATTTAGCAAAAGAACGCCCAGTTGTTGAACGTGATGGCATGCTACTGATGGTAGATGATGAGCGTATGCCTATGAAAGAAGGCGAAACTCCAGAAATGAAGATGGTTCGCTTCCGTACTCTTGGCTGTTATCCATTAACCGGCGCCGTGGAATCTGAAGCAAATACATTGCCTGAAATTATTCAGGAAATGCTGCTAACCACCACGTCTGAACGTCAGGGCCGTGCGATTGACCACGACTCTTCCGCGTCTATGGAAAAGAAAAAGCAAGAGGGTTACTTCTAATGTCACACCAGTCTAACTTGATTGCAGACGATATCCTTGGCTATCTGAAGCAGCACGAAAACAAACAAATGTTGCGCTTTTTAACCTGCGGCAACGTAGATGACGGTAAATCGACGTTGATCGGCCGTCTTCTTTATGATTCCAAAATGATCTTTGAAGATCAGCTAGCGTCTATCGAAAGCGACTCGGTTAAATCCGGTACTCAAGGCGACAAAATTGACCTTGCGCTATTGGTTGATGGCTTAGCCGCTGAACGTGAACAGGGCATCACCATTGATGTTGCGTACCGTTATTTCTCTACCGAGAAGCGTAAGTTCATCATCGCTGATACACCAGGACACGAACAATATACTCGCAACATGGCAACCGGTGCTTCTACCTGTGACCTTGCGATTATCTTGATTGATGCACGTTATGGCGTACAGACGCAAACGAAACGTCACTCGTATATTGCTTCTCTACAGGGCATTAAGCACGTTGTTGTTGCGATCAACAAAATGGACTTGATGGACTTTAGCGAAGATCGCTACAACGAAATCAAAGAAGATTATTTAGCCTTTGCTAAGAACTTAAATATTCCTGACATTCAATGTGTTCCTCTGTCTGCATTAGACGGCGATAACATCGTGAACCGCTCTGAGCGCTCACCTTGGTATAAAGAAAAAACATTGATGGAAATTTTGAACACCGTTGAAGTTTCTGAAGATAAAAACCTTGAAAACTTCCGCTTCCCAGTTCAATACGTTAACCGTCCTAACCTCGACTTCCGTGGTTTCTGCGGAACGGTAGCTTCTGGTAAAGTTCGCCCAGGCGATAGCGTTATGGCATTGCCATCGCGTAAAACCAGCACTGTCGATAAGATTGTGACCTTTGATGGCGACCTAGACGAAGCGTTCAACGGTCAAGCCGTTACGATCACTCTGAAAGACGAAATCGACGTTTCTCGTGGCGATATGTTGGTTCACATTGACGACCTTCCTACCGTTGCTAGCAAAGTAAACGCTGACATCGTATGGATGGCTGATGCTGAATTGGTTTCGGGTAAGCAATACGAAATTAAGTTCTCGTCTTCTATCACTCAAGGCGCTGTGAGTAAAATTCATCACCGTGTTGATGTAAACACCATGGAGCAACACCCTGCTTCTGGGGTTAAATTAAACGAAATTGCTTTGTGTGAAGTTACACTTAACAAGCCAATGTCGTTTGATTCTTATCAGCAGAACCGCGCTACCGGTGCTTTCATCATCATCGACCGCCTAACCAACGTAACCGTTGGTGCAGGTATGGTTGTTGGCGAAGCTCAAGATAGCGACGGCGATACAACTGAAGTAACGGCAGCAGATAAAGCCAAGCGCTTTGCACAGCTACCAGCGATTGTTGCGATCAATGGCAGTAACCCAGAAACAACGGCAAAAGCACTTGATCGCCGTTTATTCGAAATGGGGAAAGTAGCGGCCATTGCAAACAATGCTCAAGCTCACATCTTGAAAGATGCAGGCCTAATCGCATTGGTTGCAGGCGGAGCAGACGATGCTTGCATTAGCCTTGCTGCTGACGAAGATAGCCTAGACAGCATGATTGCTACGCTACAAGAGAAAGGCATCATTTAACTCTGATGCAACTCTGATCCTTTAGCGATAAGCCTGCCTAGCAAGCACAAAAAAGCGCTCAAGCGGCCGAATACCTTACGGAGGTAATTGATCGCAAGAGCGCTTTTTTTATGCCTGTTAACTGACATTCCTGACGGGCCAATGATTAAAATAAGATCAAAAACCTAAGTCTTTGAAAAAGATACAAAATAATAGAAATAATGTCAGAAAAACTCTTGACGAAAAGTTAAATGGTGACATAATACGCGCCACTTGAGAGGCGAAAGCCAACAAGTTTTAGCTATGTAGCTCAGTTGGTTAGAGCACAGCATTCATAATGCTGGGGTCGGCAGTTCAAGTCTGCCCATAGCTACCAAATTCTAAAGAACCCGCTAATGAGCAATCATTAGCGGGTTTTTTTATGCCTGTGTTTTAGCATTTGTTTTTTCCAAGATCTTTGCAGCTACTGCCTCTATATTACAAAGGGGTGTTTGCATTCTCTCTAACTTCATCAAACGTATACGACTTTAGAATTTTTCCATTTTTATAGACAACTTCTAAAACATTATTACGCCGACCCAGATCATTCTCTTGAATAGTTTTATAGCCTAATACTTCATCTTTAACGACCGCCAAGCGTCCTTTTTTACTGCGTTTACCTTTGTCAGTAATAGGATCTTTATAAACGTCTCGCCATAAACCCTCTACCTTAGCGGCACTGGCTTTCATGGCAAAGTTCATAGTATCTCGATCAACTCGCTGCAAAAGAGCACCGCCCATGCCAAATGCAATGTTATCTGCACTTTGCTGACGCATTTTCATGGTGGCTAATATGGCTTCAATAGTTCTCTCTTCAATACCATCACCTTGAATCACTCGAATGCAGTCTGGCAATGTACGATAGCCTTGAGCATTAATACTAAAACCAAATTTTTGCATTAATCGCTCAATCGTTTCCGTCACGATAGAAACTGGATCACCACTGTCAGGGCGAATAACTAACGTACCACCGCTGCCTTCAACTTTATTTTTTAACTCATCACCCCAGATATTGTCGATCGCATTCCATAGGTCATAAGAGTCACTAACAACCGCCACCAGTTTTCCTGGTTTAGAAAATTGATCCAACATATTTTCATAGGCTTTAGCTTCGTTCTCTTTTCCCCAGCATGTCATTGTGCTGTGTTCTGCAGCAGGAATCGAAAAGCCAGCCATATCAGCATCATAATATTTTCGTGTTGAGACAATAGCGCTAATAGTATCTGTACCCATAAAGTTCACTAAGTGAGCCGCTCCGCCTATGGCTGCTGATTCTTCGCTGGTTGCACCACGAGCACCAAAATCGTGTAGCTTAAAACCAATGCCCTCTATGCTACCGGTGGTTTCAAACATGTATTTTTTAATTACCTGTTTACAGTTATACGACACTGTCGCAACGGTAGTGGGATACCAAACAGCGCGTAATAAAGCTGTTTCCATATAACTGGTTAACCACGCACAATTTGGGTCGGTATTAATCACTTGCACCATGGCGTTGCGAATAGGCATGACGGTGCCTTCTGGAATCGCTTGTATTTCTAACGGTAAATAGCCTTGGTATTCTTTTACGATATAACGCCAGCCTTCCTCATTGAATGGAACGCCGTGAGCTTCCATGATGATTTTAGCTTCATCAATATCGGCATTGGTAATGGGCTTGGTTAAGTATTCTTTGATGAACATCTGCAAGCCAAAGAAAACAGCATTTTCAAAACGGCCTGCGCGCGCTTCGATGTAACTAGATACTTGCGTTGTTGCCGGTGGATATTGCAAGTAGTGTGATGCTTTGTAGCTATCGGCGTTTAAAATAATATTTCGATTAGTCATGATGGAAATCCTCCAGTCATTTAAGGTAGAAGCGGGTCTATCCTGCTTCGCTATTAATTAAGTTGGTAAACGTTTACATACCCGTTAATTCTTTAATTATGAAGTAGTGATCTTCAAAAATTTTGGCTGGATCTAAATCGGCAAGTGGAACCCACATGGCCTGCTTCGCATCATCCCCTCCCTTCACTTTTGGTAATGCTTTATTCGGCGCTAGCTCTATGTAAAAAGCGTGGGTTATAGTTCTGCCTCTGGCCGAACGATGCGGATCATCAAATACTTGCTGTTGTTTAATCGAACCAATCAAAACGGGTGCAGGTACTTTTAAGCGCGTTTCTTCTCTTAGTTCTCGCAAACACGCGTCGACTAATTTTTCGCCGCGATCTAAAAATCCACCAGGTAAAGCCAACAAACCTTTTCCAGGACGAGCTTTGCGCTCAACCATTAATACATGACCGCTTTGAATAACAACCGCATCGACTGTCACAAAAGTGGGCTCGTAAGGTGCGCTTTTCCATGCCTGTTTGTATTTATCAACAAACTCGTGCTCACCTTTGATCTCTTGATAATACGGTGTGGCGGTAAATTGTTTGATCGCTTGCTGAACGTTGTCAGGAAAAACTTGAGCACCTTCTGATTCGATATAAGCCATTCCTGCATCGGAAAAAATCTCTTGCCGAATAGGAGTTGCCGATAAGCCTTTATAGTTTGCGACTTGCACAGAACTCCACTGTGGAAACAGGTTTAAATAATAAGACGATTGATCTTTGCTATGCCCAATCAAACCTACTTTAGGTTGCTTGTGAGGCATTCCATAATGCGCGATAACGAAGCCATTAACAGTTGCTTGCACATTACGAACCCAAGACTCATCGTTGTAAGCGCTGTCCATGAGCGGCGCTATATGTAGGCGGCTATTGTCGGCACTGGAAACTGCACCGCGAATCATTGCTTCTCGCTCAGACATTGACCAAGGATTTCTCACCGATCGAGGTTGGTGAGCTGATCCGCACAACACAATTAAATGCTCTGCCTGCTCTAATCCCTGCTTAATCACCGAAAGGTGTCCTTGGTGAAAGGGTTGGAAACGGCCAATAAATACTAAAAAATCGTATTTCTTATTCATAGCAGCAAACTCCTTGCTGGTGCTCTCTCTTAAAACATCAAGAAACGGGTCTATCCCCTTCCTCGTATAAATTACTCTAGTGAATCCCACCGGAGCATCTGTTGAAATAGATAGTGTCATAGAGCCACTTACCTTGCAAGTAGTTTATTTATATCCATTACTTAAGCGGGTTATCAATTACGATCCAATACCATTGACTTAGTGTCACAATGCCACTACTGTGCTTTTAAGCTTCGATATGGATAAGCAAAAATATGAATAACAAAGAACAAGAATACTTAAATAGTTACAATATTCATGATTTTGAGGTTCCTCTCACGTCTGTCGATATCTCTATTTTTACTGTAATCGATAACAATTTGAAGATTCTTTTGGTTAAAAGAAATCAGTTTCCTGAAAAAGGGAAATGGGCTCTACCAGGTGGATTTGTTGATTTAGATAAAGATCAGGATCTTAGCGGTACCGCTAAAAGAAAGCTGTTAGAGAAAACAGGCGTAGATATTTCCCATATTGAACAAGTTGAAACTATCGGAAATAAGCACAGAGACCCAAGAGGTTGGTCACTCACGGTTACTTACATGGCATTAATCTCGGCCAGTAATATAACGCTGATAAAAGACGATAGTTCAGAAGAAGTCGCTTGGGTATCTTTGCAAGAAATCAATACTCAATATTTATTAGCTTTTGATCATGAAAAATTGATTAAACTTTGCAATGAACGATTACAAAGTAAAGTTCAGTACACTTCACTTCCCGTTAATTTACTCCCTTTTGAATTTACGCTTTCAGAACTACAAAAGATCTTCGAACTGCTGCTAGATCGTTCTATCGAGAAAAAATCATTTCGAAGAAGAGTACTCGATGGCCATATTATTGAAGAGAGTGGCAATATGAAACTGGGCAGTACCAGGCCAGCAAAGCTTTATAAACTTATTGATGATAAAAGTAAGAACTTTATATTTCCTCGAAGCATATAGTCGCTAGGCCTAACCACTGATTACGACATTACCCTTAATTAAGTTAAAAAGAGGTTTTTTTGAAAGGTTATTCATCGGGCATTCGCCCTTATATGTTAACGATAGAAGAATATATTTCTATCTGTGAGAACAAAAACATTTATATTTTAGCCGCCATTATACATGACTCTAAAATTACAATAAGCAGCCCTTGGCCTACAGTTTATTCAAGTTTACCCGCAGCTACTGAGCGCAGCATAGAAATTTGGTTAACCGATAGCAAACCAACTTACTCTCACGAAGATAATCTCCACATTAGTTTTACTGATGATTTGTTATTTACTTCTTTAACCTGTAGCCGTTCTGATCTGAATCTAAACGCTTATTCGATTTACAAGGCATTAATTAAAATAAGTAAAGACTACGAAAAGCCGAACATTATTCGCATGTGGAATGAAATTCCTCAGATCAACCAAAATGATAATGATATAGAGAGATATAAATCCTTTTGTTATGGTCGCTCGCAGGCATTTGAAGAAGAAAAATTTCAAGGCAGTGATTTTCCTGCCGCTAGCGCTCTTGGCTCTCAATTTAATAACAACAATGTGAATGTCTATTTCATCAGCGCTAATACTGCTGGAAGAACAATTGAAAATCCTAATCAAGTTAGTGCATTTGAATACCCAAAACAATATGGAATACGAGCGCCTTCATTCTGTAGAGCTTCACTTCTATCTTTAAACAATAAAAAAATGCTGTTTGTTTCGGGCACTGCTAGCATTGTTGGACACAAAACTATCCACATAGGTAATATCATTGAACAAACACATCAGTCCTTACGTAATATAAAGGTGCTAATGGATCAAGCCCAAGATAATGCTGAGAATGCATATTCACCTCAAATTCAAACATCGGCTCTAAAAGTCTATTTAAGAAATAAAAAAGATTATAAAAGTGTGAAGGCTATTTTGGATGAATATGCGATTAAAGAGAAAAATACCCTATACATTCAAGCTGATATTTGCCGTAGTGATTTATTAGTTGAAATTGAAGCTTTTTTTGAGGATTCAATTCAAAAAGGAGACGAATATGAATTATAAGAATGATGACATTGAGATCATCGATGGAAGAATTCCAACCCCTTCACTGGAAGTTCATATTGTCGATCACTGTAATCTACGCTGTGCAGAGTGCTGCTCGTTATCGCCTTTATTACCAGAGCACTATATTAAACCCGAAGACATGCGTCACGACCTTGAATTAGCCACAAGAGTAGTTAAGCCCACTTATCTTAAATTGGTTGGTGGCGAACCTCTACTGCATCCTAATATTATTGAATGCTTACAATCCGCTAGGCCATTCGCTGACATATTATCTGTGACGACCAATGCAATATTATTAGAAAAAATGAACGATGAATTTTGGACATTAATAGATGCGCTAACTATTTCTATTTATCCAACGCCTAAACTTCATCAGAAAACCTTAGATTATATTCATAATAAGGCACGTATATTTGATGTTTCTTTAAACATTAAACATCAGTCTAACTTCGTCGTCATGAACCGATGGAATGAACCCGCTGATGCTGAAATAACCAAAGATATATATTTGAACTGCTGGTTAAGAGAGCGCTGCCACATTGTCGATAAAGGACGTTTTTATCAATGCACTCGCCCACCACATCTAGATACTTTTTTTAAAGGAAAAAAAGATTATCATCAAGATGGCATACTTTTACATAAAGATGCGTCTTTACTCGAAGAAATTTTTCAATATTTAAAACGCAGTGAACCGCTTGAAAGCTGTTATAAGTGTAAAGGTGGCAGCGCTGAAGAACAGCCACATAGAATGCAAACATCTAAAGAATTAATTCAGCTGCTGGAACTGCAAAATGAGTGAAATAATATCATCTGATGCATTCTCAACATCGCCTTATTACTATTCACCGACCTTAGGTCTTCATGGTGAAAGCATTGCATCAATAATAGCGAGAAAGAAAAGTCAGACATTAAATACGGTGGGAATTAAACAATACTTAAATAAATATTCCGATGGTAAACAAACATGCTTTAACGATATTTTCCAATTGCCTGCTAAGTGCAGTTTACATAATATTCATGGAAAACTTTCTGTACAAAAAAATACCAAGACTGCTTTAACGTCTAATAATGTAAAAGATTTGATTATTAACGCGCTAACAGCATCGATTGATAAACACCCACATTGTGCTCTTGCTTTAAGTGGTGGCCTTGACTCCGCATTAATACTCGCGCTACTAAAAGAAATCTCAGTAGATATCGAAGTATTTACACTCGCTACTCATATTCCTGGGTATTGCGAATTACAACAAACACTCCGCACTGCAAAGCACTTTGGTGTTAAATTACACATCGTTGAAGCACAACCGAAAGACTTTATAAGCGCATTGCCAGAAGCAATCAGAAGTACTGAAACGCCTATTTATAATCTACATCCTGTATCCAAATTGCTACTTGCGAAAAAGATTAAAGCGCAAGGCTATGCGTGTTTAATTACCGGAGATGCTGCGGATCAAGCCTTTTCAGGTGTTCCGGCAGAAAACTATATTCCTCTCGTCGGATCCATCGTACGTAATCAACACTTAGCTTATGAATCTCCTTTTTTTGATCAGCAAGTCGCGGCCTATGGTGCAAGCGTTGTTGATGATAATAAATCAGTATTAAGAAGAGTAAGCGACGGCCTTCTTCCCAATTTCATCACGCTTCAAAAGAAACAACCACGCTTGGCACCCGGTTTCGATATTAATTGTCATGTCGATATTAAAGAGATCAATCGACTTTCTAAAAGCTTAGGAATAGCAGCCAATTTGCAATCAGAATCATCAAAAACATTGTGGACAACCTTGCAGATGTTAACAGCCTATATGAAAGAGCAAACAATATGTGTGGCATAGCAGGTATTTTAAATTTTGGCCCTACGTTCATTGATCTATCGGATAGAGCTTGTGTAATGCGTGACAAGTTAATTCATCGAGGTCCTGACGATAATAATATAAGTTACTACTATAATGTCGCACTCGTTCATACACGCTTAGCATTGATTGATGTGTCGGGTGGACAACAGCCATTTAAATCACCCGATCTGCGCTATACGATTACTTATAATGGTGAAGTGTATAACTACAAATCACTGCGTAAAGAATTAGAAGACTATTGGAATTTTACTACCCATTCGGATACTGAAGTTATTCTCGCCGCTTATTTACATTGGGGAAAAGATTGCCTTACACGTTTCAATGGCATGTTCTCATTTTTCATTTGGGATAATGATAAGCAGCAAGGTTTTGCAGCAAGAGACTTATTAGGAATAAAACCTTTTGTATACCAATACCGCTCTAATGAATTTATCTTTGCCTCAGAAGCAAAAGCTATTATCGCCATTCAGCCAGATGCACCGATAGCCAACGTTTCAGCCATTGTTGAGTATTTGGCATGTCCGTATTTTAGCGGTGTTGAAGAACCTATGTTTGATGGCCTTAAATATCTATTACCAGGTCATTACCTAGTTATTTCAAAAAATGACTTTACTGTCGCTTCTTGGCAAGATTATGAGTTATCTGATGAACTAACTGATACCCAACAAACAACAGAGCAGCTTGCGAAGTTATTAATAGAGGGAATTCAGTCAACGATGATCGCAGATGTGCCTATCGCCACATATTTAAGTGGAGGATTTGACTCTACGCTAATTACATCGATTGCCAGTAAAAACACTAACAAAACACTAGACACATATACCATTCAGTTTATTAATCAAGAAGCTTATTGCTATCAAAATTCGCTCATTATTAATTCCGACGATACGCCTTATGCTATTAGAGCGGCTAAAGAATTAAACGTTAATCATAATATAGTAAACGTCAGCCATGAATCTCTAGAGGAGTCTTTAAAAAATATTGCAATTAACAATGATACTTTACCGGCTTGGGAGCAAGAGATCGCTCAACATCATTTAGCGAAAGAGGCTTCTCAATTGTACAAGGTAGTTTTAGTGGGTGATGCAGCAGACGAAACACATTATGGTTATCAGTTCTTATTAGATGATGAAGCGACTCAATCACCGTCTGGAATCATTCAGCGCTTTACTCTTCCTCCAATAAATAAAAGCTTATTACCCGATGTTATGAGTTATTTTAACGAAAAATATACTAATTTAACGACCAACGCGGGGCATCGTTGGGATACCCCTAGTAATCGATATTTGGCAACTACTTATTTAATTATCAAGCGCTGGCTTCCCAGACTATTACAAAATGGCGATGCGCATTCAATGTCACACTCTTTAGAGGCTCGTGTTCCTTTTGCGGATATTAACCTACTTAACTTTGCAAAAAGAGTTAACCCTAAGTGCGGTTATAAACAAGGTAATGAAAAATATTTATTAAGAAAAAGTTCTCATGGGCTATTGCCCGAAGTATTTAGAACTCGTAAAAAATCAGCCTTACCTAAAGATCAAGAAACGGGATCTATTTATCAAAGAATTGCATCCGAGCAAATAAAAATATCAAAAACATTTCTTAGCCATTTTCTTGATATGGAAGTAATTCACAAGTTATGTAAAACACCGTCACCACTACGGGAAGATGAACGCTCACTATTGTTTCGTGTGATTTGCTTATCTTATTGGCAGCAAGCCTATGGAGTGATCTTAAAGTGAATAAAATTTTGTTTACCGTCATTCCTGAAAAAGGTCATATTAACCCCTATATTGGTGTAGCAAAGCATTTGCAACAACAAGGGCATGATATTAGTTTTTTTTCACCCACTGATATTTCTGATCAATTACAGCAGGCGGACCTGAATATAACGGCTAGTTTCCTATTTCCAGCTGAGACTAGTGAATCAAATCGAGGAGAGATTTTTTCTAAAAATGTACAAGATGCGATCTGGTTACGCTCCTGGATAAAAACACTCCTCGTCGACAATGCTGATCATCACTTATTGCCGATACAAGCGATAATTGAAGAAATCAATCCCGATATAATAATTACCGATCCCATGATGTATTCCTCTGCGATCATTGCGAATGGACTTAATATACCCTGGGTGACCATTTCAAACTCACTCAATCCAGTGCTAAATAATAGTATTAAAAGCGAATTGCTAGAAACTGTGGATTGGCTTGCGAAAGATAGAGAGAAACTGTTCAGTCGATTTAAAATGAACGTTGACTTTAAAGGCTGTGACATGCTATCTCCACTACTAAGCATCGCCTTTACGACAGAAGAATTCACTGGCAAAGCTGACTATAATGTCCAATTGGTAGGTTCTTCAATTCCTATAGGAAAAAGAGGAGATGAGCATTATTTCCCTTGGCATTTATTAAATGAAAATCAAGATATTGTCTATATTTCATTTGGTAGTCAGATATATCACCAACCTAAACTTTTTAAGATTTTGTTTAATGCCATCAAAGATAAACCAATACAAGTGGTTGCTACGGTTAACGAGCTTATGCACTCAGAATTATTAGGGGATATTCCTGATAATGTCATTCTCTCGTATTACACACCTCAATTAGAGTTATTATCAAAAACGTCTGTAATGGTTACTCACGGCGGTGCAAACTCGGTAATGGAGGCCATTTATTACTCTGTCCCTATGTTAATTGTTCCTCTATGCAATGATCAATTTCATCAAGCTCACTTTATTGAAAAAAATGATATTGGTATTCAGTTGAATTTCGACAGAATTTCGGCTGAACAATGCTGGAAAGCTATAGAAAAATTATTAGTTTCAAAAAACATAAAAAATAATATGAAGACTATATCCAAGTCTTATAAAAAAGATGGAGCATTAGAAGCAGCAAACTTAGTTGATTCTTTACTAAAAAGTGGAGTTAGAACATGATTCCTATTGTTATTACAGCAAAGAATGAAGAGAACTGTATTTATCATTGCCTCACCTCGATAATACGCTCTATAGATAACCTAAGGAAATCAAGCCCCTTTAAATTTCAGATTTATGTTGTACTTGATGATTGCACCGATGAAACTGAGAATATCGTATGTACATTCGAAAATGTTATTATTTTAAGATCCAGTGGAGGCATTGTTGAAGCACAGCGTATAGCGGTTAATTCAATAAACGCTGATTTTATAGTTTTTTCTGATGCTGATATTTATGTTGAAGAAAAAGCATTAGTATCCATTATTCAAACAATGTTAAATCAGCCTGATCTGCACATCTGCTACCCCAAAAAAACGCCTATTAAACCGATAGCAAATACCCTTATCGCTAATGCTTTGTACTCTTACAACATAAATAACGGGTTTCAGTCTAAACGCCATTACTTTAATGGACGATTATTTGCTATTAGAAATTGGTTTATTCCAACACATGATTCATTTAGTAATAAACCAGATTGCCACTTCTACAAATATCAAGAGGGTATACGTTGTGATGATATATTTTTATCCAGAAGAGCATTCATGTTACAGGGAAAAGATTCAATAAAAGAAGTAAGCGATGGCCGTATTTACTATCGACCACCAGAGACCTATATCGGTATGTATCGCACTTACAAGCGAATGCGTATGGAGATTGAACGCTTAAACATACTATTTCCTGAATCTTTAGAAGCTCATAATAAAAGTGGTGTCAGGACCTATAATGCCAAGTCAAAAAAAGATGCTTCGACCAAAGATGTATTATATTGGTATCTATTTCGATTTTTTTTACAAATTTGCAAACTTAACTATGTCACTGAAAGACTTTGGTTTAAAAATTTTACCCAACGAGATTGTAAAGCATGGGAAGTTATAGCAGAAAGCAAACACCCAATATTGTTCGATTATCCAGATCAGAAATAATACCGTTAGAGATCTGGGATTGCATTACTCCCCTAGGTATTTTATGGGATTCAATGTATCTGAGAAATTTCACTGACATTTTAAATCGTGTGATTATTAACATTCATCGAGGGCGAGCAAAAACACGTTCAAATATTGGAATTGATTCTTGTTCACAAGGCTTTGACGCTGTATTTGTAGCGGGTGGTGGTTCTGATAATAGCTTGATACAAATGGGCTTACGCCGTTTACCTTTCCCCGTTATATTTTCATCAGATCCGGTTTTCTCTGGTAGTAATGGCGGGAAAGTTATACTCAAAAGACAATATTTTAACAATATAATTATTGATGTAGGCCAATCTCAAATTAAAATTTCAATGAACGATGAAAATAAAATTTATAAGAGAAATTTTTCTGAACTACCTATTTCTATTGATAGTGACTCGAAAGTTCTAGCTAATAAAATAACGCTTTTTGAGAATTATTTGATTACTAGCATCAATGATTTTTTAGAGTTAAGACCCTCTCCAAACACGGTAGTTTTTGCACTCCCCTGCTCAATCTCGTTAAATGGCACTCTGGGAAGCTGCTCTTTTTCGGGCATAGAAAACAACAATACAGTGATTGAAAACATAGTAAAAAAAAGTACTTTAAACTGTGCTCAAGTACTATTACTAAATGATGCTGAGTTGTCTAGTTATGAAGCATTAGATGACTCTAGACTACAAAAATTTAACAAGATTTTAGTTATCACAATAGGATTTGGGGTAGGTGCAACTATTATTAACAGATCAAAAAACACTAAATGAATACTAACATATATATCTCCCCACATTTTGATGACGTTGTTTTTTCATGCCCTGCCAGCATGATTAACGATATAAAAAATGGGGTCCATGTCATTGTAATTACTGTCTTTTCAAATAATGGATCGCGCTCATCTGCTGAGAACATGTTAAGAAGAGTAGAGAATAATGCCGCACTCAACCTTCTTAAGGCTCAATCAATTGAGCTCGGATATGATGATGCCCCCCATCGAAATAATTACTACAACAGTTTCAATAAATTAATATTTCAACGACATTCTGATGACAATATAGAGCTTACCTGTGATATTAAAAAGAAGATCAATACTCTTTGTGATCAATATTCTCCAGCAATGATTTATGCACCTTTAGGTGTAGGAACTCATATTGATCACCGCTTATGCTTTGAGGCTATGAATCAAATAACTAATCATCCAGTTTCTTTCTACGAAGATCGGCCTTATTGCTTTGCACTACATTCAGTTGAAGCAAGATTAAAAATGATAGGAGTTGACCTTAATACCAACTCAATATTTAATAGTATATTAAATAAACAATATATAGAGGAACATATAAAAAGCTTCACTAACATGCCATATGTGAAGAAGTACCTTACGGAAAAACGAGACAAAGAGAAATGCTTTGATACGGTTACTCACCAAATAAAAAATAACTATCTAATAAGGTACTCGGCAATAGGAAACATTATGAGTTTTTCTTTTGAGAACAAAAATGAAATATTAGAGATAACATCAGAATATAAATCTCAGATTTTACCATTTATAGAATCTATAAATAAATATTCACAGCAATTAGATAAGTATTCTCTATCCATTTCAGACAACAATTGTATTAATGAACGTTATTGGAAGTTATTAAGCATTTGATACCAGTGAGTTCATTTTACATGACTCACTGATACTCGAATATTATTAGTTTGATGTTTTTAACCAGCAATACTTAATTTACTCATCCAGCAATTCTTTCAGCTCATCATGCAGCCAGGTGAGTGCTGGCCCTAATACCTTATTTTTTTGTCGAACCAGTTCTATCGAAAGTTTCCAAGGCTTATGATCAAACGAAAAATTCATATTTTTTAATTTTCCAGTTTGTATAGCCTGTTCTGCTAAGTAAGCAGGCAAATAACACCACCCTACCCTTTGCTCTGCCAACCGTTGCATTGCGGTATAACTATTACAAAACCAAGCTTTAGAAGACATTTTCGGCAACTGTGTTGGCATACTGCCCTTTGAACTGCGCGACATGATTTGCCTATGGGGTAATAAATCGCCCACCGTGATCTCAGTAAATTGAGCAAGGGGGTGATCTCGGTGACACACAGGGTAAAAAATTAAACTGCCGATATAGCCCAATTCTACTTCGCGCTTAAAGTCGAATTCTACAAACGTTAAACCAATATCTGCTTGATCGTTTTCCAACGCTTCCAGCACATCAAGACTGGTGCTACTGACTACTTCAATGTCTGTCGCTGGAAATTGGCTTTCGAATTTTGAAAGTACAATATAAAGATTTGGCAGTAATAGTGCATTATCAACCGCTAAGCGAATCAACGCCTCTTCTTGGCGCCCCATCGCTTTGCTGCGCTGTCTAGCTCGTCCATTTGCAGCAAAATTGCTTGTGCGTAACTAAATAAGCGTTCTCCTGCTAGCGTTAAGCTAGGCTTGCGTGTACTGCGATCAAATAAGCTGCGGTCTAAATCAATTTCTAGATTGGCTATACCTTGACTAACCGCTGATTGTACTTTTCCTAACTTGCGTGCGCAGGCCGAAAATGAGCCTAAATGCGCTGTCTCTACAAACATTTGTAATTGTTCTAAGTTATACATGTCACTAAATCTGAAAGTAAATAACTGGATACCATCAGTATAGGTGATACTCTTCAACAAACAAACACACTATATATCAATTGGAAAGAAGCATGTCATTTAAAGAAAGAATTTTTCACGCTCTATTATTTGAAGTTATTGCTCTCATACTTCTTACCCTAATAGCGGTTGTTATTACGGATAACGATGCGGCTAAAATGTCGGGTCTTGCAATCATGCTGTCTCTGATTGCCATGCTGTGGAATTTTATTTTCAATATTCTGTTCGATAAGGTTTACGGCGAAGATCGCAACAGCAGGAAACTGTGGTTACGCATTCAACACGGATTCTGGTTTGAGCTGGGAATGTTAGTCTTTTCATTTCCTGTCATGATGTGGGTTTTGCAGTTAGATTTCGTGACAGTATTTCTGCTAGACGTTGGCGCAATGGTTTTCTTTTTGCTCTATGCCATCGCTTTTAATTGGATTTATGACATCACACGCGTTCGCTTCTTAGCAAGAAATAAAACATAAGAAGCAAACGGGTGATCTAAGTCTAACGCACCATTACGATTCTAAGGCCGGTAGAAAGTAGTTATCCCAGAGCTTGCGATAACGCGCTTTATGCCAACCAATATGACCAATGCGTTTCTGGTCAACATCAGAGGGTTTAATTTTTACCATGGTTTTATCGGCGCCGGTAAAAAACGCGTGCAGCATTTCAACGTTTTTCATCGACATCATGTCGTCATCCGTAAACGCTATAGAAGTCATTGGCATTTTTGTATTCGCAAAATTTTGTCTTAACCAATCCCCTTCGTAGCCAATTGCGTAGTCTTTTTTCAAACACCAGCGACGCCACTGCATAATTACGCCCTTAGGCAGGTCACACATGATGCCGATTTTATTCCCTGGAAAATACCCTAAGAAAGGCACAGTGGCTGGGACTAAGAAATACCATAAAAACCAGGCAACACGTTTTGTTGGCGGTGCGTTATACCACCAAGTCCCCGTGCCTGCCCCCACGGTAATTGCCTTTGAAATATCACTGGTATCTTCCATAAATCCAAGTAAGTGAGCACCAACACTATGCCCAATCCAAGTGATTTTTTGTTCAGGAAATTCAGCTTTCACATAATCCAATACGGCTGGGCAGTCATATTTACCCCAACTCAATTTATCACTTTTACTGTGTTTAACATGACGGTCAATTGATAGGCCAATACCGTCATAATCAAACGTCACTGCGGTATAGTTATGTTCGGTTAACCAGTTAGCGAAGTCTTCGTATAAGCGCTGTGCAACCCCCGTTGCGGTAGCGATGATACAAACGCCCTTACTCTGCGCCTCGTCTTTAGCTGAAAAGACCTGAGCCGTAATCGTATGACCTGCTGTGGTTTGTAATACTTGTGTTTTCATATTTCATTCCTACCTTTACGCCAGTGTTGGTTCATCACTCATCACTCAACTTTTGTATTAAAAATCTATTTGAGTGGTAAAAAACAGATGAACCGGATTAAAATCGTTTAATAATAAAATTTAAAAATTTAAATACTGTTTCCATTTCTTCGTCACTGAATTCATCAGTGAATACACTATTAAGCTGATCGATGAAGGGCATTAAATCGAGGGTCTTTTGTACGCCATTAGGGGTTGGGTATAATTTTATGGCTCTTGCGTCCTCTTCGCTCACTGCTCGTTCTAGAAGAGTATTTTTTTCCATTCGAACAATCAGGCCTGTTACTGCTGATTTATTCAGTGACAGTGCTTTTGCCACATCCTTTTGCAAACAGCCTGCATGTTTAACGATGTACAACAGAGCCGCTAGCTGAGTCACTGAAGTATCAAAGGTCTGCTCACAGGCTTTA
The DNA here is from genome assembly GCA_963851095.1 of uncultured Gammaproteobacteria bacterium. Lineage (GTDB taxonomy): Bacteria > Pseudomonadota > Gammaproteobacteria > Pseudomonadales > Oceanobacteraceae > Oleispira. Next base: position 195,131 of record CAWKOX010000006.1, read on the forward strand.
TCCACATGATTGAACAACTTTCTTTGTGCCATGTTGAGTAAGAAAAATAGACGTTTATCCACAGCTAGGGCCTTCTTAATAAAATAGTATATATGCAAACTAAATATAGTTTACATGCGTACTATTAAGTTATGCAAGGTGTATTTATAACAAAAGAAGGGTTAAAGAGCGTGAAGAGGCAACAGACTGATGTTTATTTTAAGCGGCGATTCCAATTACCAGCATGTTCAAAATGACAAGCGTCTTCACTATCGAACTTGATGTGTTTGTGTTTTTTCGGTAACTGAATACCCACACCGTTTAATCGATCAATAATGTTATTCATTAAGTTTTCATGTTGCGGCGAATGTAATAGCGCCGTGATCTGATCTTGGGTTTCAAAAATACAAATTACCGTGAGAGAGCGTGGAAAGTCTTTGTAGTCCACTAAATGGGTTAGCCACTGAAAGCCTTCAATGGACTTTAGAGACTCTTCACACACCTGAGTCAGGACTTTTACGAGGGTATTTTCTAATGCTTTGTCTGTTTTTCTCATGGAAGTGTTTCTTTATTGATTGATAGGCACTTAGCAGTCTCTTTGTTACAGAGTTTAAAGCATCAAAGCACCCGGTATAAATGTATGTTTTTAAGCATCAAGCCTGTCTAAAGTGACTCAGTATTCTCAACACTCACATTATGATACCTTGGTATATCGATTTTTAAGCTCTGTCGCACAGGTTACTCATGAACATCGCCATCACACTCTTCGTATTAGCCAACATGGCCATCAGTATCGCACTGCTATTGCTTTGGCAACGCAGTCGTCAACAAACCCAAGATTTGCTATTAGAAAGCGCTGCATTGGCCACCAGCAACTCGGTTATTCCTGCCAAACTAAGCAAGCTGCTAATGGAACAGAATAAACGAATCATCACGGTCGAGATACTGAACCCTACTGAACTTGCCATCGCCAAAACGGCATTAGCGAAACCTTTCGTGGGCCTTGCTCCCGATACCATTAATAAATTAGTGTACAAAGAAGCTCGTGACATTATTGCCGATCAGCTACCGTCTTTTGGTGTTAATGCGGAAGTAAAAATCCATGTTACTTAGTTCTGGTTTATTACTCATCCTTTCTATGGCTTCGCTTTTTATCAGCGCTGCTACCCTTGCGGTCGTTTGGCAAGAATACAGTTTAAGCCAGCAGTGTAAAAGTGATTTATTGCATGTTCGTTGCGCGCAGCAAGAGCGTGCGTTATTGATAAAACAACAGTGGCAGCTACTCGAAGCACAAGAAAAACTTGAAGATACCATCGACCTGACGACGTCTACCGTGCGGACCCTTCACAAAGGTATTGCCGCTATTCCCTTTGGTATTCTTGAAGCTATTCCAGCTACCCGTCATACCACGTTAGTCGTTCGGGGAACCCACGATCTCATTTCTGATGTGGTTTATGGCAGTATCAACATCGTGACTAAAACAACGGGGAGGGTCATTCGAAAAGGAATTGGCACAAGCTCTCGTAATAAGCTTATCGATCAGTAGGTTTTAACGAGAGGGTAAAACAGTGGCGTATGCTTAACGCCACTGTGCTTAATTCAAAGAATAAGCGTTACTTACGATCCCAAGCATTCGTCTTTTGACTGTTAGAGCGTTCGGCTTTTTTAGCGGCTGCTTTTCTGCCTTTTTCGGCTTTGCCTGCACCTTCCATTTTTTTCTTAGTGCTGCTTTTACCAGCGCCCTTTCCATAGTATGGATTACTATTATCAGACCCTGTGTGTCCCGCTCTTTGATGCTTAGGCACATAGTTTAGAATCGATACCGGTACTTCTTTGCGCACAACAAAGCCTTCTATTTCTTTGCGGCCAATTAGGTGTCCTAAACGACTTTCGATGGCACAAAGGTTTTTAAAATCACCTGCGGCAACAAACGAAATGGCTTCACCTGCTGCGCCTGCACGGCCTGTACGACCCACGCGGTGAATGTATTCTTCTGGTTTAAACGGCAAATCGTAGTTCACTACGCGCGTTAAAGCACCAATATCGATACCACGTGCGGCAATACCGGTTGCGACTAAGTATTTTAGTTCCCCTGATTTGAACGCAGCCAACGTTTTTTCACGCATCGCTTGGCTTCTATCACCATGAATACAATCGGCTTTAATGCCACGCTTTTCTAACTGACTAACCAATTTTGCGGCGCCGTGTTTTTTCTCGATGAAGATCAGTGCTTGATCCCACTTTTCTTCAACAATCAAATGGCTCAGCAAGGCTGACTTAGTATCTTTATCGATCGCAACTAACCACTGACTGATCGTATCGGCTGTTGTCGACGAAGGTGAAATCACGATGTCTTCTAAATCGTCATAAAACTCTTTGTTTTCAAAGCCTACGCCTGAAAAACCATCACCCGAAAAGCTATCGGCTAACTTACGAACATCTTCGTTGATGGTGGCTGAGAATAATAGGTTTTGACGATCAAACGGTAGGCGTTCAATAATTTTGCTAATGTCGTCGATAAAGCCCATATCCAACATGCGGTCGGCTTCATCTAAAACCAGCATTTCGATTTCATCAAAATACAACGCACGTTGATGCAATAGATCTAATAAGCGACCTGGCGTTGCGACTAAAATATCAACACCGTCGATTAAGCGTTCTTTTTGCTCTTCCATATCCACGCCGCCATAAAGCGCCATGGAGGTTAGATCAAGATATTTGCTGTACTGCGCCACACTCTCTTCAATCTGCACCGCGAGTTCGCGTGTTGGCGTTAGAATCAAAGCACGAATACGCTTGCCGCGTACATTGTGCGCTTTACCCCTTTTAGTAACTTTAGACAGTTTTTCTAGTAGCGGTAATACGAAGCTAGCCGTTTTACCCGTACCGGTTTGAGACGTTCCTAGGATGTTTTTACCCAGTAGAACCGCAGGAATTGCCTCTCTCTGAATAGGCGTTGGCTTGGTATAACCCAAGTCTTTGACCGCTTTAATAATAGGGTCGCTTAAGCCAAGCTTGGAAAATGACATAGAAAGAGTCTCGGTATAGGGGTAATAAGGGATAAAAAAGGGGTTAGTACAGAAATAGTACAGAATTATGCCTGCAGTATAACAGCAAGCGGATCTTAAGCAGAGTGCGGGAGTAAAAAAAGGCACTGCCTTTCAGTAAAGAAAGGTAGCGCCTTATACTTATAGAATAGAAACTTCTTATTGTTAGCTCACGACACCTAATGCAACAGATTCTAATGCACGGCCTCAAGCGTAACAGGCACGCCATTCACCGCGGCATTGCCACATAATTGATCAATCAAGGTATCGTCGGTTAAGTCGTTTACGCTCACACCAGCATTGGCTTGTGCAATACCCTGTTTAATGCCCTTGCGACCATGACCCCAACCATGCGGAATGCTCACGACACCAGGCATCAGTTCATCTGTGATCTCGGCTTCGATATTTACGTTGCCGACTCTTGATGTCACGTTCACCGATTGGCCATTCTCAATACCGTGCTGTTTGGCGGTTTCAGGGTGTAGCATTAAAGTGCAGCGAGACTTCCCTTTGACTAAGCGCTGGCTATTGTGCATCCATGAGTTATTGCTACGAACATGACGACGACCAATTAATAGAATCTGGCTGTCGTTGTATTGCTGCATCATCTCTTTTACCCGTTCTAGATCGGCCTGATAAAAATCGACATTTAGATGAATTTTTTTATCTTTATGCCTTAAGCCTTGTGGCAGCATATTTTGCAAAGGCCCAAGATCGATTCCATGAGGATTTTTCTTCAATTCTTTTAAGCTAACCTGTGGATAAGGTCCGCGCTTTAGCCCTTGCCCTAATAGGAATTTTGGCCCTAATACCTTCGTTAACCAACGCTCGATTTTTGTCGCCATGGGCGCATTTTTATTTAACCGTTTTGCCAGTTCTAACGTAATTTCCCAATCGTGTTTTGCATTCGCTTTTTTGGCAAATAACGCTGGAGAATATTTAGCCGTATTATGCACCGCAAAACCGTTAAAGGTTAAATCGTAATGATCACGCTCTAATGGTGATACTGGCGGTAAAATAATATGGGCGTGACGGCTAGTTTCGTTGATCATTGGATCGACTGATACCATAAACTCTAATTGTTCTAACGCTTTATCTAGCTTCTCACCATTGGGCGTACTTAATACTGGGTTACCCGCGACATTAATAAAGCCTTTTAACTGGCCTTCTCCCTCAACTAGCATTTCATCAGCCATAGCAGCGACGGGATAATCACCATTAAAATCAGGTAATTGACTAACACGGGTGAAACGCTTGCCTAAATAACCTGGGCCAGTATTGTTAACCAAATCCACGGCAGGATTCGGGAACATGAGCCCACCGACTTCATCCAAACGACCCGTCACGATATTCATTACCATGATTAAGTATTGGCTTAATAAACCAAACTCTTGCACCGATACCCCCATGCGTCCGTACATTACGGCGCTATCTGCTTCGCAGTATTCTTTCACGAGACGCTTTATTTCAGCGGCGGAAATACCGGTAATACTGGCAACTGATTCTGCGCTGTAGTCTTGGGCGAAGGTTGCAATACGGTCAATTTCTGGTGCAAGTGCTGCGGCTCGATTAGTGGTGTTTGATGGGGTTTGAGCAAAGCCCTGCAGATAGATTTCATTCAGCATGGCCAGTAATAATAAAACGTCTGTCGCTGGGCGAATGAAGTGATGTTCGCTCGACAGTTCAGCGGTTTCGGTGCGGCGCGGATCAATCACCACAACTTTACCATTGCGAGCTTTAATGTCTTTAATTTTCTGACGCATGTTGGGCGCGGTCATTATGCTGCCGTTAGACGCTAACGGGTTACCACCAATAATGAGCATGTGCTGAGTGCGATTCACATCGGGGACAGGAATGCGTAGCATGTGCCCAAATAAATGCATACAAACAATATGATGAGGCAGCTGATCGATAGAGGTTGCAGAAAAACGACTGCGAGATTTTAAGCTAGTGAGCAAGTGCTTGGTGGTTAACATGCTGCCCATGTTATGCACATTGGGGTTGCCTAAATAAATACCGAGTGTGTTATTGCCGTATTTCTTTTGCAGCTTCTGAATACCCGCAGCAACTTTGTCGAAGGCTTCTGGCCAACTGATTTCTTTCCAGCCATCGGCGGTTCTTTCAACGGGCTGACGCAGCCGATCTGGATCTTCGTATAAGTCTTGCAGCGCGGTGGCTTTTGGGCAGATGTAGCCTTTGGAGAAAGGGATCGTTTTTATCGCCTTTAATCGACAGTACTTTTTTACCATCGTGCTTTACTTCTATGCCGCACATTGCTTCGCACAAGGTACAGGTTCCGAAATGCAGTTTTTCATCAGCCATGGTTATTCTCTCTGTTCTTTATTATTCTTTTTTATCTATTTAAAATAGATTGTTTTAATTCTGGTAAAACTTTTATTCTTATTTAAATTTCTTATTATTCTAAATTCTGTTTTTAAATTCTTTGTTTTTGAATTCTGTTTTTCTTCTATCAAGCTATTTGCTATTAAATAAATTCATAAACAAACCATCAAAGCTGTTGCATAACATAGAGATTGCTTGATCTTTTGAATAACGCTGCTGATGACAACCTAAAATTAATTCATGCACTTGTGCCGTGGCCATATCAATGCACAAATGCAGATTGCTGAGTTCAAATGTGCGCCCAGATAGCTCCATGCCCTGTATGAAGATATCACTCCACTCTTCTTGTATGTCGGTAATCAAGCTGCTCATGCCGTTAGCGGTTTGTTCAAATTCCACCAGAGAAATACGAGGGCGATCTTCGATCAAGTGTTGGAATAAGCCTATATTTTGAAAAGCCGAATCAAAGATCATGGTTAAGCATTGCTGGCAGCGCTGATTAAATTCTTGTTTATTTAAGCTGTCATAATCTTTCAACATAGATACCCACGCCATACGCATGGGAGAGAAGTAATTTTCTTTCAGCTGCTGACTCAATTCATTTTGCAAGGCATCTAGGCTGGCAAAATGGTTGTAAAAGCTGGGTTGAGCGATACCCGCACCTTTGGCAACTTTATTCATGCTCATACCCTGTACGCCTTCTGCGCTATACAAGTGCAATGCACTTTTTAATAAAGCACGTCGAGTTTTTGCTTTCGCCAACTCACGCTTAGATTCTTCGGGGGAACTCATTGCCATTGCTGCTTTAACTCTCTCTTTCTTCTTTCTACTTAAACGATTAATTTAATCTCTTTCTTTCGACTATAAGGCTATAGTCATTTAAACTATAAGTCTATAGTTGAAGATCTAACTGAACTCATTACGATTTTAAGGCGACCTCAAATGTCATCATCGGTTTTTACCTCATTCACATTGCCCTGTGGCGCAATACTTCCCAATCGATTAGCCAAAGCCGCAATGGAAGAAAATATGTCGGATGAAGGTCAGATACCAGGCCAAGACATGCTGCGCTTGTATCAACGCTGGGCAGAAGGTGGAACCGGCTTATTAATTACCGGCAACGTGATGGTTGATGGCCGTGCTATGACAGGCCCAGGTGGTATTGTGTTAGAGAAAGATTCAGAGCTAGCCCCTTTTGAAGCGTGGGCCAAAGCCGCTAAAAAGAACGATACTCAGGTATGGATGCAGATCAATCATCCTGGCCGTCAAGTCTATGCAGCAATGGGCGGTGATGTATTATCGCCCTCTGATGTTGCTATCGATTTGGGCAAGCATTCTCATTTGTTTGGCAAGCCTAAAGCCATGACTCATGAAGACATTCGACAACTGATTCAACGCTTTGTCGATACTGCATTAAAAGCCGAGCAAGCAGGCTTTGATGGCATTCAAGTTCATGGGGCGCATGGTTATTTAATCTCTCAATTTTTATCACCATTAACCAATAAGCGTGATGATGAGTTTGGCGGTTCCATTGAAAACCGTATGCGTTTATTGATAGCAATTATTGAGGCTATTCGCGCTAAGGTGTCTGCTAAATTTGCGGTGGCAGTAAAAATAAACTCAGCGGATTTTCAGCGCGGTGGTTTTGATGCCGATGATGCTAAAACGGTGATTCTGGCATTGAATGCGCTAGAGGTTGATTTGGTAGAACTTTCTGGTGGCAGTTATGAAAGCCCTGCGATGCAAGGAAATGCCGCTGAAAAAACGGCAAAAGATGGGCGCTCTTTACAGCGTGAAGCGTACTTTTTAGAATTCGCTAAAGAGATTGCTCAAGTCGCTACTATGCCGATTATGACAACGGGTGGTGTAAGACGTTTAGCAATCGCCGAAGATGTACTAGCCAATGGCATTGATATTGTGGGCATGGGCACAGCGCTGGCAATGAACCCTTCACTGCCGAATGATTGGAAAGAAAATTCAAAGATAAGCGCGCATGACCCTAGCGTGCAGTGGAAAGATAAAACTCTAAGCTCTATCGCCACGATGGCGGTAATTAAACGCCAGCTACAACGCATGGGAAAAGGTCGTGAGCCGAAGTTAAATTCATCGCCGCTATTTTCGTTAATTCGTGATCGGTTACGTTTGAAAAAGTTAACGAAGCGCTATCATCGTTTTCTTAATTCTTAAGAAGATAATAAGGCTTCTGCTTATTTTTTCTGCTTATTTGTTCTGTAAGTTCTTCCACAGCATTTTACTAACGTTTTCAATGAAAGCAGGATCTTCTTCTTTCATTGTCACTAGAATCTGCTTATTCATTTGAGTTTTATTTTGGCCATAAATCCAGCGGTTTTTATTAAACGTTTTGGCAAACTCAACCACTCCCGCTTGCAGTTCTTCTTCGTTGGCAAAGGTGGCTTCTACCACTTGGTTATTAAATAACTCTTGTGCACCGACACGCTGACCCGTCATTGCCAAACGGTTAAAGAACGTTTGTGGAATGGCTTTGTTAATCAATGGGAACATTGACGGTACAAACGGCACCAATACGTCTACTTCAGGAAAGCAGAAAAAGCCTTTGTCTGATTTCATAAAACGGAAATCACACGCACACGCTAATACCGAGCCGTTTCCATAAGTGTGGCCATTTAAGGCTGCAATGATTGGCATTGGAAAAGTGACTAGACGCTTTAATAACCCAGCTAGGTCAGTCATAAAACCTGAGATAATTTCTGGGGTATTCGTTGGCTGAGACATCCACGCAAGGTCAATTCCTAAGGACCAGTTTTTCTCACTGGCTGAGGTTAAGATGATCGATTTAATGCTTTGATCTGCTTCAATCTGGTCTAGGTGTTGATTAAATTCAGACAGGAATTCTGGGTTGTGACGGTTCTCAGCTGTATTCATGGTTAATACAGCAATACTACCTTGTGTCGTAATATCTATTAAACGTGTCATCAGACACCTCATTTAACGCGATTGGATGGCTCATACTGCAATGTTTACAGTGGAAATATAAGTGTATAAAAATACCAACAACTTTTCATGACATTTTTATGATTATCTATAACATTTAACACAACAAGCACTCAGCTTTCAGCATATAACCAACGCGCTATAAAGGCTATAATCACCCTAAATTAAATGCCTAGATAAATGAAGGTCGGCTCATGGTCATGAATACTAAGATTTATAAGAAAGTACATACATTGGCAGAAAGCTTGATGAAAGCCGTTGATCGCGAAGATCAAGAAAGCTTTGATAATGATTATGCGCAATTACAGAGTATTTGCGAAGAGCATGAAGGGACTGAAAAAGATCACCCTGTTCAGTGGGAAACATTAGCAGACTTTACCGGCGAGCTTGAGCTAGCGGTGACCTTGTATGAAAAGGCACTATTAAAAGCAGAAGCGATTAGCTCGATTGATTTTTGCTCGTCTATTGGTTTTTCAATGGCGACTATGAAGCTAGAGCTAGGAGACAAAGCTGGGGCAATTGCGAGCCTAGAAAAAGCAAAAGCCACCTGCCTAGAAATTGAAGATAAAGAACTAAAAGCTGAAATTCATGATTTGTTAACCGAGCTAAATAGCGAAGGCTAACCAGCGAAGGCTAACCAGTGAAGCTAGAACTCCGCGACTTCTAATAATTGTGTATTACTAAGCATGAAGCAGCTGCTTAAGCACTATACCGTCAGCTTGGTCGTATCGGCATTTAACAATTGAGCCAGGTCAGATGGATTTAGCTCAATTTCTAAACCTCGCTTTCCTGCGCTAATAAAAATGCTTTCAAAGCCTTCAGCACTGCTATCAATAAATGTTCTCAAGCGCTTTTTTTGTCCTAACGGACTCACTCCGCCTAATACATAGCCGGTCGAACGCTCTACCGAGTGTCTCTCAGCCATCTGCGCCTTTTTAGCCTTTGCAGCCTTGGCAATCTGTTTCATGCTAAGCATGCTTGCCACAGGAATCACCGCGACCACCAGCTCTTTATTCTCTAGTATCACGACGAGGGTCTTAAAAACTTGTTCGCCATTTATGCCTAATTTAGTGACAGCCTCTTGACCATAAGATTCACCGTTACTCAATCCACTAGGGTCATGTTGATACTGATGAAGGGTATGAATAATTTTTCTCTTTTTGATTAGGTCGATTGCGGGTGTCATATTGTCTCGATTCTTTTCACTATTACGATGGGATAGTTGTATCTGATAATTATTGGTGGCGTGATTATAATATTATTCCTACACTCTGATTCAACATTTTTTCCTGATAAGGTTTCTATTTTTGGTGCTATTAAGGCTTTATCAAATAGCTGGTTTAATTATCTCTTTGGCAGCCTCTTTGTCGATCTCGTGATCAGCCTCTTCAACTCTAACTCGGGTTATTATTCTATCTAACGTAATTGAGTTGATTTAAACTCGTTAGAGCAGTAGCCTCAAGTGACTATAGAAACCTCTGCCCACTAATTTACAGAACTTAATTTATGTCGTTAAAACATGAAGATCCTAGGGTTATTCGTACAAAGTCGTTAATTATTAAATCTCTAGTAGATCTTACCGGTGAGACACCTTACAAAAAAATTAAAATTCAGGATATTACTCAAACAGCCCAAATTGCACGTCAAACATTTTATCTCCATTACAAATCAAAAGATGAAGTATTAGTTGATTATATTGATAATGTTTTTGATAGTTTTTATGAAGACATAGAAGGCTATATTATTGCTTCACCTGACCCGGGTGACATCATTGCTTGGCACTTATTTAATCAGTGGCAGCAGCACTCTGATTTTTCTAAATTAATTATTGCGGCCGATGTTGAACATTTGGTGATCAAAAGTTTTCGTAACTACATTACCCGAGTCATGGGGCTTTATATGCGTAATCACGCTATGCCAATCAACGACCCTGAAGCATTAGGCTTTACCGTAGATTATTTAGCTGGGGCTTCGTGGATGGTCTTACAACGTTGGATTCACAGTGACTTCCGCTACCCACTCGATAAATTAGCCAAACTGTATTCACAAATCAGTCGTCCAGGGCTGTTAAGTGTGATTAACAGCGGCGGGGATATGGAATAAAGCATTGGTTTTTTCCAATGCAATACCCTCCACGCCACAGCGTTCTTCTGCTGACGAAAAATCAAATAGAGGTTTGCCAGCTTAACTTCATACATAAATTGAGCTTAACGATGGTCCTGATAAAGCTGGCGAATTCTTGCCAGCTTCACTTCGTTTTTATCCACAAAAACTTGCAAGGCCTCAGGTATTTTTTCAGGCCAATCTAAACCATACCCTGTAGGCATAATTAACGGCGCCAATAAAGAAGCAGCGGTTAAATCTGCACGGCTAAATTCATTGCCCACTAAAAATTCGCTCTTTTGGTAAGCCTCATGCAGTTTATCAATCGCTTGCTGGATATGGACTTCCGACTTGTTAGCGCCTTCTTCATTGATCGCCATGGTTTTACGCATAATAGGCTCAATCTTGAAGAAAGATAACTTCAAGAAAAATCCTCCCCACCATGGGCCATTATGCGCTAATAAAGGAATTACGATATTAGGTTCGGATAATAAATAGTGATAGCAGTAACGACGTACATGCACGCCTATTTCGATATCACAATATTTTTCCCACGCCAATGCCTGCTCTAATAACTCAGTATCTTTTGGGGTTAATGATTTTTCTGGATAGGTCTCATCCAAGTAATTAAGAATGATGTGCGAGTTTTGTATTTGCTCAGGTAGCCCCTGTTTATTAGTATCGACTAAAATGGGTACTGAGCTTTTCTTAGCCATTTTTCGGGTTGTTTTTAGATGCAATCCTGGTAATAAATTTTTAAGCTTATATTCAAGGCCTTTATGATCCATCGCCCAACGAACTTTTTCACAGTAATGTGAGATTGGAAATTGATACAGTATGCGACTCATGTGTGTTTCCTTAATTATTGTTATTCCTGTGAGCCGCTATACATGCTTCAACGGTTCGAATGACGGCGATTAAGAATTCAACCGCTGTTTATTCCATTCGTCTAGTTGCTCATTAGCTAAAAAGCTCCATGCAATCAAGCGACTCACTTTCTGCCCTTGGCTCATGTTAATCACCTTAACTTGCTTTGCACCTATTTGGCTAAGCAATTTTTTAAGTGGCTTTATATTATCGCTTTTAGACACTAGGCTAGTGAACCACAAAACCTGCCCCGAAAAAATTTTACTTTCGCTGATCATACGCTTTAAAAAAGCTATCTCGCCACCCTCACACCAAAGCTCAGATTTTTGGCCGCCAAAGTTACGACCCTTACCTTTAACTTGATTCAGCTGCAGGGCTTGATCTTTATTTTTCGCTTTTTGCTTCTCTTGATGTTTGCTTAGGTTTTTCTGCTTACGCTCCGTACCGGCGTTTGCTTCCGCGAGTGATGCATGAAAGGGAGGATTACAGAGTGTTAAATCAAATAGATCGTGCGGCCCAATCACTCCGGTAAAAATCGACTGCTTAACTTTTTGCTGAACCAGTTTGATCTTATTTTTTAACGTAGGGTTAGAGTCTACGATTAGCTTTGCCGTTGCTACCGATACCGGATCAATATCAGTACCCACAAACTTCCAGCCGTAGCTTCGGCTACCAATAATCGGGTAAATACAATTAGCACCGGTGCCTATATCGAGCACCTTTGCATTATTCTTCTTTCCTTGTAACAGGTCAGCAGCGTGATGAATATAGTCGGCGCGCCCAGGGATAGGGGGGCAAAGGTAACCTTCTGGAATATTCCAGTGTACGACTTGATAGTGATGAGCGAGTAACGCTTGATTTAATAATCGTACGGCGTTTTCATTAGCAAAATCGACCGTCTGCTCACCTTTTGGATTTAGTTTAAGGTGTGAGTTTAATTCAGGACAAACCTCAACAAGGGCATTCAAATCGTAACGACCTTGATGTGGATTTCTTGGGTGTAACGAGGAAGCAGGTTTATTCACTGAGGATCACTTGGTAAATCGAAGTAGGCGATCATTTTAACCCGTGATGAGACGTTCTGCATCTTGATTATTTGCAGAGCATACAACCACCCGATTACGCCCTGCGGCTTTGGCCTGATAGAGACCATGATCGGCTCGTTCTAGTATTTTAAGCCAGCCATCCCTCTGTAAATTGCATTCTGTTGCGCCAAAACTTGCGGTTATTTGAATACCGTCTTCTGGATTGAAATTAAAATCACTTTCAGCAATTTTTATACGTAAATTTTCTGCGATGACCTGAGCCTTATCAAGCGTGGTATCAGGTAGCAGAATGATAAATTCTTCTCCACCAAAGCGAGCGATACTGTCATATTTTCGGGTATTGTTGGTCAATACACGAGCGACTTCAACCAGCACTTCATCACCTCGGCCATGTCCAAATACATCGTTAATGCGTTTAAAGTGATCGATATCGAGCATGATTACCGACATTGGCACATTGTTTCGCAAAGAACGTGAATGCTCAACATTAATAATATTTTCTAACGCCCTACGGTTCAAAACCTTAGTCAGCGGATCGTGAGAGGCTTGCTCTATTAATACCCGCTGAACCTTGTAACTAACAATCCAAACCACACCAAAACTGGTCACCGCAACGAGTAACTCATACACAATAATCGATATAGCGTGCATCAAGCCCGAAGTCATAAAATCATCAATACTGTCTTGAGTGAAGGTTAAAACCCCTCGCATGATAAAGAAGGTTGCAAAAGCTAAATAGGAAATGGCAATCGTAAAGTTTGCTTTATTATGAGCCGTTAATAACGTGCGCATAATGTATAAACATTGAAAGCCAACAATAAAGCTAATGGCGATGATACGTGCATTCACACTTTCACTCACATAGGTAAAATATGCGGCTGAGCTAGCCATCGCTAGCAGCATCACTCCATGAAATTGCCGCATTAAACGGGTGTCGAGCTGGTAGAAATAGATAAAGCCAAGATGAATCGTAGCCATGCTAAAAATCAGTAAGGTATTGGGCAGTACGATCGATAAAAAGTCGGGAATATAATTGCGCAATCCAATTAGTAGAAAGGCAATACCGCTCATAAAAAAGGCATAGGCAGTCTGCCGTATTCCTCGAAATTGAGAGTTATACGTTGAATAAATCAGTAAGCAGGCACCAAATGATGCATTCATAACAATATTATTAATGGATAAAGATCTTAAATCTAAGAATTCTTGCACGTTATTACTCAAGCGAACGTAAAATATACTGTTTAACCATTGTACAGTGGTACTGGTGATTAAAGGGTAAACAATACGCTTACTATAAATAGAAATACCTGCCAAATACTAGAAACTTGACACAACTGTCAGTTTAGTCACATTGTTAGATAATTAATAAGACAAATACCTCTCTATTGCGCTAATTAACTAATGCCTATACGAATAGCTGCAATGGCTGTGGAAATACTCGAGGCAAAAAAAAGCCGCTCAGTATCATCAATCTGACAATACTGAACGGCTTCTTCGTTGCGTTAAACTGTCTAGCTTAAGGCACTTTATTACTAAGAAGTAATAACCGCGGCCTAGTGCTGGTGACCGCCTTCGCCATGTACGTGGCCATGAGCCATTTCTTCATCAGTTGCATCACGGACTGCTTCAACCGTTACGTCAAACGTTAATGCTTTACCCGCTAGAGGGTGATTGCCATCAACAGTAACCATGTTGTCTTCAACCGCGGTCACGATCAGGTTCATTGGACCTTGCTCAGTTTCAGCCGTGAATGCCATGCCTGGCTCAACAGTCTCAACGCCTTCGAAAGCTTCCATTGGCACTTCTTGAACGCCTTCTGGGTTGTATTCGCCGTAAGCTTTAGCTGGCTCAACAGTGGTTTTAACCTGATCGCCAACGGCTTTACCGATTAATGCTTCTTCAAGACCTTGGATAACGTTTTGTGCGCCTACCAAAAATACTAATGGCTCGCCGCCTTCAGAACTATCGATGATTTGGCCTTCTTCATCCAATACGGTGTACTGAATACTTGCTACTTTGTTTGCTGCGATAGTCATATGACGAATCTCTGGTATGTGTGAATTATCTAGCCTGTCATTGTAAGAGAACTCACCTTGGATTAAAAGAGTCGATTAAAAGGGAAGAATTAACAGAGTAAATTCATAATGGGCTAGCTAATAGCGATGGCTTGAAAATGAGCCTTTACTCAACCAAGTTTGAAAGTTGCGACTAGCGGCATCAATACCGCCGGGATAATTGGCCCCGAATAGCTGATCAATACTGGCTTTACGGCAAGGGTTTTGTCCATAAAAAGCAAAACTGCGCTTAAGCCATTGTCGCCCTGCCTGATGATCCAGTAGAAAATACAGACTGGCAGTGGCCTGCAAATAATTCAATCGCTGATTACGGCCATTAAAATCTTGATGCTCGGTATTAACTAAGCGCTCCATGTTTGCATTCTTTAATTGACTGTACTCAGTCACCCTTGGCTGTACTTTTGCAACATTCATTTGCCAGCTGAAACTTTCCATATATCCTGCTAACCCTTCATTCATCCACACCGGAATAGGCCCTAGCATTCCCGCTAGCATGGCGTGGGTCATTTCATGTCGGGCAACCAACATGGTTTGCTCAATATTCGGATAGCGCGGTAAATAGATGCTATTACTTACTGAGCTATAATAGGCTCCCCACTGTGCATTCTCTTTTTGCTGGTCACGATAATCTTCAAAATCCGCAACCGTTTTGAATAAAATAATTTTTAAATTAATCTGGCGATGATTCGCTTTAGGTACATATCGACTTAATACTTTATGCACCATTTTAGCTTGTTTCTTTATCTCGCGTTCGATAAAGCGATCCCCTGCCCAATTTGGGTACTCGATAGACAGTTTCACTTCCTGCTGAAGAGCGGCGTATTGCTTGGTCAGGTCTTCGACGTTAAGTGTTTCGGCATCAGAGCCTGCGCCTGACGTTAGTTTTTCACCAAAATGTGTACGTCCTTCTGCATCAACCCATTTATAAATTTTTTGTGCGGTGACATTATCAAGCTGTTGAGTTTTAGGTTTATGACACAGCATTTTTGCCACGTAGCGACTGCCAGCAGTTTGCCAATTTAGCTCGGCTGAATCATTCTGGCTAGGCGCCCGCATTTCAGAATCTTTGCTCTGCGGCTCAGTGAATGAACGATCATACTTAGAATCTAATGAATGCTCTTGCCGAAGGTCGTCTAATACACGCTGATGATCTTCTACTCTCAACTGATATAGTTGTGAAAGTAATGGGTAATAAGGGTCTAATTGAATACCACGCGCTAGATCATCGCGGCCCAGCGTTTCTAATAGTTGCTGGCGCTGATAAGGCCCACAGCCAAACCAAATCATTTCTACACCGAGTAAAAATACGAGTAGCATAAAGAGAATGCGTGAGAGGCTTTTCATAAGTCGATCCCTTTTATCACTCAGTAATTACCTAGACTTCTGATAGCCAAGGCCCCGCAATTTTTTTATCCAGCTTACGTTCTTTTTTATCGGCGCTGAAGTAGATCGTCACGTATTGCTTTTCATCTCGTATAACTCGGCCTTTGCCAAGTTTGCCATGAACCAGCCATTGTCCTTTTTGGTACTCGGCATCGTCATCTTCTAATTCGTATTTATTCGCAGACGATATTCCTGAGCCTGTATTCTTAGAGCCTTTCGTTGAATCTGGTTTTTCTCGTTTTAAGATGAGCTTTATAGGTACTTCGAATTGAATCTTTTCACTGTAACGGGCCAGTAAATTTTGGCTCTTTTTAACTTGAATCGCGGCCAGTTCCTTGGGTTCTGAAAGTACTTCACCCACCTCGATTAATTCACCCGCTTGCTGACATAATTCAAAATCGGCTTCGCGCAAGAACTTACTGGGCCAGTCTTTGGTTTGCTGCTGTTCTGCCTGTGTCTTTTTATTTTCTTTGGCGCTATTCCAAGTCGGCGGTGCAATTAAATACAGATCTTCTTTGGCACGAGTCATGGCGACATAAAATAAACGGCGTTCGCTTTCTTCACTGCTCTTGGTGGTAAAAGTACCTTCTGCTTCGTAGGGATAATACCGTGCAGACAGCGCAGGAATAATAACCACTGGCCACTCTAAACCTTTGGCTTTGTGAATCGAGGTAATGCGAACGCCGGAGCTTTGTTTGTTTTTGTGGCGTTCTTTTAATTCGTTTAAATAGGCATAAATCTGATTAGCAGGTTTATTGGTAGTTTTTAAGAAACGCACAAACGCTTTAATAGTTTCGCTGCGATCTTCAATCTGCTGTGCCGAAAATGCCGAGTCTTTAATGCCTTCGTAAAAATCGGTTGCATTGATATATTGCTGGGCCAGCTGCCAAGCTTTTAACTCTCGCTCACCGAAACCACTTCTGTTTTTTACTACATGAGCAGCTGTATTTTTGCCGAGAGATGCCATTTCAGCGGCTTCGATGACCTGCCCACGATCTTCTAATTGCTGGCGCTGCCATTTGGAAATATCTTTAGGAATTGCACCCCATAACGCTTCGCTCAAATCGCCATCGTGCTGACTGATACTTTCGGCCATGTCTTCTAACAAGGCTCGTTTCACTTTCGGAAATGGTTGGGTTAATAACGTAAGCCACGCCGCCTTTCGTTCACGACGGTTACGCAGTTTGAAGTTGTCACTGGCAATTTCAAATAAAATCCAAAACACCTGCAATTCAAAACGATCAAGTACGGTTTGTGAATGATCTAATTGGTACGGCATGTCTTCTTGTAATAACGCCAATTCGATTGGCGCACTGATGCCCCATAATCTGTTTAAAATCGCTACGTCTTCGAGTGGGCGCTTTTCAGCCAGCTCTTTTAATAAAGTTAATACTTGCTGACTGTAATCACCATGATACTGCAAGTGAATGCGGGTATTGGGGGTGGTTGGATGCGATAAACACAGTACGTCTTCGCGATCTTGGTTTTCTCCAATGACCTGATTGGCTAATAAAGAAAGTTTATGACCGTAGCGAAACGTATGCGGCAGTTGATAACTCGTATGCGCGGTCGTTATTACCTCACCGTGTGCATCTTGAGTATTAAACGCTTTTTCAAATTCTTTGGTTATGTATTCTGGTTTTGATCCGCGGAATTCATAAATGGTTTGGTCAGCGTCACCAATCACCATGACTTGACCATTGCCTTGATAACCACCTGCACCGTGTAAAATTTGTAATAGATATTGCTGAATGCCGTTTACGTCTTGGTATTCATCGACCAAGATCCATTCCATGTGACCGGAGAACTGCTCTGCGATATCAGGGCGTTGTTTAAACAGTATGCAAGGGTCGTACAGCATGTCGGAAAACGTTATGCGGTTATGTTCCTTGCGCCATTGTTCAAAACGCTCAAAGGTTTCGATAAAGATTTGGCATTGCTGCGGCAGTTCCGATTCTTCAAACATATCCCCTGCGCTTAACAAATCGGATTTAACCAAGTCGATAAAAGCAACCGCTGGCTCTACCCATTTTTTACGCTGGGAAAGAATGTCTTGGCGAGTATCTTCTAAGCCTTGGCTGGCCGCGACTTGTTGTAATAATCGCCACACCACACCGTCCATTTCGCCGGCATTAATAAGATCTTGCTGAATTCCTGGTAGATGACCTTGGCTGATTAAGCGGTGATAAATTTTAAAACCCAATGCGTGGAAAGTTCTGACATCTGGGTGCGCACCAAAATATTGAATTCCGCTCTGCTGGCAAGGTCGGTTCATTACTTGTTGCAGTTTTATTTGGAAATCCGTTTGCGCGGCTTTGTTATACATCAAAACCAACATGCGCTTAGGATTACTGCCAGCTAATAAGCGCTGCTGTATAAAGTGCACCAGTGTGGTTGTTTTTCCTGCCCCTGCCACGGCAATAACACGCGCATGACCTTGTTGATGGTGGACTATGGATAACTGTTCTGGGGTTAATGCACTCATGGAACGGTGTTCTGCCTAATTTAAATAGATTAAAGGTCTAATATTGGGTAATTGTGTAGCAAATATCTAAAACATGGATGTATTTACGCCGTTTTGCGTAATAAATACCCAATAATGGGCCGTTGTATAGGAAAGGCATTAGCTTATCACAGACACAAAAAAGCCCGCATCTCTTTCAAGATGCAGGCTTTCTTTTCATCGTCAGTTAATTCCGTTAAAAATTAACTGTTGTCATGATTTTTAATTAATATTAAGAATCACGACGTGGACGACGATCTCCACCACGACCGCCTGGACGACGATCACCACCTTCATTACCATGACGTGGGCGACGGTTACCGCCAGCAGGACGACCTGATGGTGGCTTGCGATTTACCGGCTTAGCACCTTCGGCAACTTGTAAGTGCAAAGGCTGACCACAAATACGAGTCGCTTTTAGCTTAGACATAACCGTTTCTGGCATGCCGTCTGGCAGATCAACCATAGAGAAATCGTCAAAGATTTCGATGTGGCCAATAAACTTACTTTCAAGATCGGCTTCGTTTGCAATTGCGCCAACGATATTGCCAGGCTTAACGCCATCTTGGTAACCCACTTCCATACGGAAGCGAACCATATCAACATCTGGGCTATCTTTAAGTGGCATCGCCTTAGTGCTTACGTCACCTGGGCTCTTACGAGGAGCACGTTCACGCTGTGGACGGTCTTCACGCTCAGTACGTTCACGCTGTGGCTGGCGAGCACGTTCATTTTCGTTTAAGAATAATGGAATGCCGTTTTGTGCTAAGTGAGCCAATGCAGAAGCGACTTCAACAACGTCTAGCTCTTTATCCGTGATCAATTCGTTGATCATTTCTTTGAACATAACCGCTTGTGGGTTACCGATCGTTTCTTGAATTTTCTGTTGGAAGCGTTCGCGACGCTTAGCGTTCACATCTTTAGCCGTTGGTAATGGCATTTCTTCGATACGCTGACGAGTTGTACGCTCAATCGTGCTAAGCATACGACGCTCACGACCACGTACGAACAAGATTGCTTTACCGCTGCGTCCAGCACGGCCAGTACGACCAATACGGTGAACGTAAGATTCAGCATCAAACGGAATATCGTAGTTGATTACGTGAGAAATACGCTCAACATCCAAGCCACGTGCAGCAACGTCGGTTGCTACGATCATGTCGAGCTTGCTTTTCTTAAGTTTGTCGACAACACGCTCACGCTGGGCTTGTGGAATGTCACCGTTTAGGGCTTCACATTTCACGCCGTTTGCTTTCATGAAATCAGCAACTTCTTCAGTTGCTTGCTTAGTACGAACGAATACCATCGTCGCATCACAATCTTCAACTTCAGTAATACGTAGCAATGCATCATTTTTATGTGCACCACCAACAAACCAATAACGTTGCTCAATCGTAGAAGCCGTCGCTGTTTTTGATTCGATTTTAATTTCGATTGGGTTGTTCAGGTGCGTAGAAGCAATATGTTTGATCTGTTTCGGCATAGTGGCCGAGAACAAGGCAACCTGACGTTCTTTAGGTGCGTGACCCAAGATCCAATCTACGTCATCGATGAAGCCCATGCGTAGCATTTCGTCAGCTTCATCAAGAATAACGGCTTTAATATCCGTTAAAGACAAAGTGCCTTTTTTCAAGTGATCCATGATACGACCAGGCGTACCAACGATCCATTGAGCGCCACCACGGATTGCGCGAATCTGTGTGCCGTAATCTTGGCCACCGTATACTGCGGCAACTTTTAGGCCTGGAGTATATTTTGCGTATTCTTCGCATGCAGTAGCAACCTGCATAGCAAGCTCACGGGTTGGTGCAAGTACTAATACTTGTGGAGTACGGCTTGCCGCATCAGTACGAGCCAATATTGGTAGAGCGAACGCAGCTGTTTTACCAGTACCTGTTTGTGCTAGGCCTAGAACATCTTTACCTTCTAATAATGGTGGAATCGCTTGTGCTTGAATTGGCGATGGCTTTTTATAACCCATACCATCCAATACACGTAATAAGTTTTCGGGTAAGCCAAGATCGCTAAACAATGGACCTTGTTCTTCAGCTACTTCTGTAGCGGTTTCTGTTGTTTTTGGAGTGTCAGACATCACGTCATCCTGTAATAATACGTAGGGCAGGAATTAGGGCTGAGCAATACGCGAACAACAACAGATCACACTACACGATCAGTTCGTAACTTATAAATTTTGAAATATATAGCTAACGGAATGTTGAATTTTGCCTAGCCCAAAAAAACCAGCAGATTTGAGAGAGGCGAATTATACGCACTTTTAAAAAAAAATCGTCCTTTTTCTACAATTTGTTACCATTTAGTCAGTTTTCGATATAATTTCCACAAACTTTGCTCTTTAATGAGAAACAGTTGAGCTGTAGCCCCTTTGTTTAAAGGCTTCTTCTTGATGCACATAATTTGTAGAATTTTGTCAAATTATGCGCTTAGTTAGACTGTGATATACTTCGCGCCCAATTTTTAACCGCTTTCTTAATAAGCTATCGCTTTTAAGGGGCATAATTCTGTAACAAGTAAGGAATGTTTATGTTTGATGTAAATGAATATTTTGATGGCAACGTAAAATCTATCGCATTTAAAGGCGAACAACTTCCATCAACTGTAGGTGTTATGGCGGCTGGTGAATACGAATTCGGAACGAGTCAGAAAGAAGTAATGACCGTTATTGCTGGCGCTTTAATTATTAAGTTGCCGGGAAGTGATGAGTGGAAAACATTTTCTGCTGGTGAAAGCTTCAACGTTGACGCTAACGTTAGCTTTGGCGTACAAGTTAAAACAGATACTGCTTACTTGTGTACGTACGAATAATACCGAGTAATACGTTGTTCTTTTAGAGGCTCTATTTATTAGAGACGTTTACTAAAAGCTCCAACCTCTAAAAGCATTAAGCCCAGTCTAAAGTAATCTTATTTTAAGCTGGGCTTTTTTGTGTATCACTTTTACGTGTCTATTTAACATACTAGGTTACGTGAACCCTTCAACACGACTGACAAGGTTTCTGTGCGCGTACCAGTGCTTCAAAATCTTTTACTGGCACAGGTTTAGAGAAATAAAACCCTTGATACACCTCACAGCCTTTTGCTTTCAACATTGCCAATTGCTCATTATTTTCAACCCCTTCTGCTAGAATTTTCAGTTTCAAACTTTTAGCCATTAAGATAATGGCATTGGTGATTGCCTCACCTTGAGTATCAGTTAAAACGTCTTTAACAAAGCTTCGATCTATTTTTAACTTATCGACATTAAAGCGCTGTAAATACGCTAAAGATGAATACCCCGTCCCAAAGTCATCAATCGCTAAAGTGAATCCCTTCCGCTTTAATTCTGCGATGGTTTGAATAACCAGCGGACTGGGTTCAATTAAGGCTCCTTCTGTTATTTCTAACTCGATCGTTCTTGGGTCCACCCTCGTTCTTTCAATAATTTCATTCAGCCGAGATAAAAAGCTCACATCCATAAAACTGTATTTAGTAATATTTATCGCGAGAATAAAAGGGGGGAAATCACTTGCTCGCCAATTCGCTTGCTGCAGACAAGCCGTTTCTAGCACCCAATAATCGATCGAGGCCATCAGCCCACTTCGCTCTGCAACGGGTAAGAACAGCATGGGCGAAATAATTCCATCAACAGGATGATGCCAGCGTAATAAGGCTTCTGCGCCAACAATACGACCATCTGTCATATCAACTTGTGGCTGATAATAAAGCTGTAATTCACTTTTATTGACGAGTGCCCGACGCAACTCACTTTCTAATTTCATTTTTGCTTGAGCAACTTCAGTTAGCTCTAACGTATAAAAATGAACGCCATTGCGGCCATTATCTTTAACTTGAGTAACCGCAGCATCAGCATGACTAATCAGCTCTGTAGCCGAAATCCCATCGGTGGGATAAAAACTAACGCCAATACTTACGCCCAAGAAAATGGTTTTACCATCGAGAAATTCAAAAGGCTCTGCCATAAGCTCTAATATGGATTGTGCAACTGAGGCAACATGCCCTACTTCATCGACTTGCTCTAATAACAATACGAATTCATCACCGCCAATGCGGGCCAATGTATCTGAATCACGGATCCGTTTGCGTAAGCGTTCGGAAACCATGAGTAAGACATCATCACCAATAGAATGACCAAGGCTATCATTAACATTCTTAAAGTGATCTAGATCTATGTACATGATCGCTAATCGGTATTTATTGCGTTTCGCTATTTCTATTGAGTGCGTCAAGCGAGAATGGAACAATAATCGATTCGGTAACCCTGTGAGCTGATCAGTATGGGAGAGTTGTTCAATCTGTTTTTCTGTATTTTTAAGATGACTTATGTCTGAAAAAACTGCAATTCTATTGATGATTTCATCGTTTTCATCAAATACATTTTTAATCGATAACCATTCGGGATAAATATCGCCATTTTTACGTTTATTGCAAATCTCGCCTTCCCAGCTTCCTGTTTTGTCTAAACTATTTTTCATTCGCGCGTAAAATTCTTTTGACTGCAGCCCTGAACTTAATAATGTGGGCCTGTTACCCAGAGCATCTTTTTCGCTATAGCCAGTAATGGCACTAAAGGCCTTATTCACTGCAATAATATTGGTGTCTTTATCTGTGATTAAAGATCCTTCTTGGGTCGACTCGAACATAATCGCAGCCAGTCTATTTCTTTCCTCGGCTTGCTTGTGTTCTGTTACATCAAGCACAGAGCCAATTCGTCTGAGTAACTTGCCGTTATGATCGAGCACTGCTTTCCCTCGGCCTTGGACATACTTCAACGTTCCGGAGGTCGAGTATATCCGATAAACAAAGCTATAAGGGACTTGCTCTGCTATCGATTTTCCGATTACTTCCGCAGCATTCTGCCGATCATCAGGGTGGACAAAGGTAAGAAATAACTCAAAATTAATATCCTTAGATTCTTCTAATTCAAAAATTTTAAATACTTCTGGACTGCATTTCAAAAATTCACTACTGGCAGCTAAAGACCAACTGCCAATTTTAGCGACCGCCTGGCTCTCTAATAGCTGTTCTTGTCTTGCTTGTAATTCAGCATTTACACTTTGTCGATCAAGGGTAGCAAAAAAGATATCAGCAATACTGCGAATCAAACTTGTATCGTCTTGTCGCCAGTTCTCTATGCTGTTTTTAAAGCCTAACAATAAACACCCACACCCTAAACGCTCACCCTGTAATGGCAACACGATTGCATAAGGTACATTCATTGCAGCCAGCAATTGCTGCAAAGGGGGATTCGATAGTGCGTCACGGGGTAAGAACAGAGCTGATTCTGTCGAAAATAGACTATTTAAATGACCAAAATCGAGACTATTTAATGCTTCATTCGAACCCCCTTTTAAATCCTCATTTTCGCCAGGTCCATAGATGTTTAAAGGCGTACTGGTATTGTGATTCCCGCAATACATTAGACAAGTAACATGTGCCCCAAGCTCTTCTTTTAACTGTTTGAGACTCGTATTAAGTACTTCATCAATTTGAGAGTGTTTTGCAGTGAGAAATTTTTGCGATAGCGTCATGACAAGCCGCTCTAGCCGTAAAAATAGATTGAAGCTGTGATCAGGCTGCTTATCTTCCTCTACAAAAATCACGACACCTTGTATTGTTTTACTGCCTTCATGGGTTAATGCTCCATGGCATATGATATTGAGGTACTGCTGACTTTCGGTTTGAATTCTAAACGTCAGACTTTGTGGGCCCGCTGGTTGTTGAAGGTATTTTTGTGTAATCGCAGAAACTTGAACAAGATCTTGTGGATGTATTCTTTTCAGTAGCCAATCAATAGAAAACGTCTTTTCGCTTAATAGACCACCAGCCCGATCCATAAGATTTGAGGAACAGTGTATTAAGCCAGCATTCAAATCTATTTCCCAGTCTACGAGCGGGTCACGTATTTGAGTTAAGCTTGTAGATTCTGGTGAATTTAGCTTTTTTTGCATGCCCATCCTACAACATTTTTCGGCTTAAACTGCATCTTAAGCGTGTTTCAATAAATAACTGCTTAACGCAATTCGGTGGCAATCTTTGATTTCTAGAAATTGGGCGCCTAATGAATATCCTGCTGCTGTTTCTGTACGCGATCGAATCATTGCCGTTAAATCGATTATCTGAACAATACCAAAGACTCTAATCTCAAAGTTCATTATGATATTATCGCCAACCTTCAGGTCATTCGCCGTAGTGTCGATACGGCAACCACAAATACTGGCGTCAACCATTTGTGCCTGAATAGTATTTAATCGGGTATTGATTGAGCTAATATCTCGGCCATCTGAATAGTTTAGTACACACGATAAACGAACATTAGCTCGGTTATTCCGACGCATCTCTCCTGACACAATAGTGCTTGGCATTGCGATATGCAGATAAGGTGATGGTTGAGGACAAATATTCGATACCGTCGTTCTAAAGGCACAAGCACTATCTATCTGTTCAATGAATAAACGAGCTTTTACAGATAAATCTAATAGTGCATCACTAAGCTCCAACTGCGGAGCTGAAACCATGATCGATTGATTGGGGCAAATCCCCCACAAATGATAACCGCCACTGAGTGCTGGCAAGCCTTCAAACTCTAGGTGAAGACTCTGGCCTAAGCGCAGTGACTCTTCTAAGGAGTGGATCGGTAACGCGGTATGTGTCTGCAGAGCTTGATCCATAATATTCCTAAATACTATTTTATTAGTTTTAGTATAGACAAGCTCTGCTAATTACCAATTTTCTTATTAAATGAATTAGTGCTGATGACCGCCAATGCCGTGGGCATGGCCGTGCTGTATTTCTTCAGCAGTTGCTGGACGTATTTCTTCGACTTTTACTTCAAACGTTAGCTCTTTACCCGCAAATGGATGGTTAGCATCAACATCAACCATAAACTTCCCGACTTTAAGTACCGTTACCTGGCGCGGTCCTTGATCAGTTTCTACATGAGCAACCATGCCTTTCTTCCATTTTTTAGCGCCCTGTAGGTGCTTCGCTGGAATACGTTGAATAGCAGTTTCATCACGCTGGCCGTATGCATTTTCTGGTGCAACGGTAACCGTGAACTCATCTCCAGACTCTTTGCCGATCATAGCCTCTTCCAACCCTGGAATGATATTGCCATGCCCGTGAAGATAGGCCATTGGTTCATTACCATGAGAGGCTTCAATCACAGTACCGTCAGCATCTTTTAGCGTGTAATGAAATTGAACAACGGTGTCTTTTGCAATGGCCATGATGGGCTCCTTCATAAAAAGGCGCTAGTATCGGTAAAGCACAAGATTTTCGCAAGTGATACTATGGGAAAGTCAGCTATCAAAAGATGTTTATCACGATGTTTGAAAAAGAAGATTTATTAGCACTGGCCAACCAGTATATGCCGTTTGGCAAATATCAAGGTCGAGTGATTATTGATGTACCTGAAGAATACCTGCTCTGGTTTGCTAAAAAAGGCTTTCCTGAAGGTCGCTTAGGCATGCTGCTTGCCTTGGCTTTAGAGGTAAAGATTAACGGCCTAGAGCACATTATTGAACCATTGAAGAAAAAAGATGCGAGTCAATTTATTGCTAATGATTCACAGACACGTCATTAGCCGCATTTTTCTTTTAATGGAATTATTCAGAAAAATCAGTATCAACCTTAATTAGAGCTGATTAGATGCAAGAAGGAATTTAGAGATGCGCATTGGATTATTAGAAACAGATGTTTTGTACGACGATCTAATTAAACAATATGGTTCATACGGTTTGATGTTTGAACAATATTTTACCCAGTTAGAGTGCACAGGCCTCAAACTTGAATTTATCTATTATCAAGTTCAGCAAGGCGAGCTGCCTTTATTTTTAGATGAGTGTGATGCCTATGTTATTACGGGATCAAAGGCGGGAGCGTATGAAGACCATGCTTGGATAGAGCCGCTTTCGAAGTGGATTGTTGAGGCTGACAAAGCACAAGCCAAAGTTTTAGGGGTGTGTTTTGGGCATCAAGTCATTGCACAGGCACTCGGTGGCAAAGTAGAACAAAGTGATAAAGGTTGGGGGGTTGGTGTACGTTCACTCTTGACGGTTTCCGATTCTCCGTTTGCACAGCCTTTGCCTAAATACTTAGATTTAATATACAGCCATAAAGATCAGGTCGTTAAGCTGCCAACGACAGCACATAATTTTATTAGTGATGATTTTTGCCCTCACGCAGGCTTTACTATTGGCCAGCATATTGTCACTTTTCAAGGTCACCCTGAATTTACTCCGCAATACAGTGAGCGCTTACTTACCCGTCGCGCTAAAGATATCGGTGAGCCAACCTTTAGCAATGCTATTAAATCGCTTCGCCAAAGTACCGATGAAAACTTCATCGGTCGCTTAATTTTGGAGTTTTTACGCCCTGACGAGCATGCTCTAGAACAGATAGCTCTGGAACAGGAGGCTCTAGAAAAAGCGCTTCTAGAAAATAACAAGCTAGAAAAGAGCCAAAAAAATAATGAGCAGGGTTTGGAAGATCCAATCAATAGCTCTCAAATCGTTAACTCTCAACTGCATACCAGCTAGCGTTTTAAAATGGCATAGAGCCCAGTGAATTTAACCGAGGGTTTTGTTTCTGGGTCTATCTTCATCACGCATGCATCATTATAAATGGCCGCTTCTAGCGTGATTTTAGCTCGGCCTTTTAGATCAAATTTTTCAAAAAACTCAGCTAATCCTTCTTCACTAGGGGCATGACATATAGCACGGATACGGCCACTCACAGGCGCTATATATTTCATACTGCCTTCTGCCACAACTTGGTTGCAGTCTATGTTTTTTTCTTGGGTCTTTAGATAAACCATTCCCCAGCAGGCCATCACTGCTGCATTATACAAACTGCCACCAAAAGCGGTTTGCTTATCATTAATATTGGGTTCAAGCGGCGCGGTTAAAATAAGAGTATCGCCATCATACGATTCTACTTCCAATCCCATAAACTGCGTAATAGGAAGGTGGTCGAGAAAAAACTGTTTGAGCTTTTCGCTAATCTGCTGCTGACTTAGAGAGGTATTCATAATACGGCTACTTATAATAAATCAATAATTTGTTGAGCGGCATTATAAGGGGTGGTTTTGTTATTGAGAACCTCATCCTGAAGTTTTGGTAATGCACTGTTAACTTCTGGATTTTGCTTTAGCTTAAGTTCTAACATGTCATGGATCAGCTTTTTTAACCATTCGCTGTTCTGACGTGCGCGCTTTTCGACAAACGAACTAATACCTGCATTAATGCTTTCATTAGCCGCTTGCTGATAAGCCGTGATCATTTTCCAGATATCTTCGATACGCTCGTTATTGATTGCCGAACAGGTTTCAACTTGCGGCGTCCAAAAACTATTCTGTTTCATCAGTTTAAAAGCATTTTTATAATGCCCTTGGGTTTGCTGAGCCAATCTTAAACTTTCGCCATCGGCTTTGTTAATCACGAGCGCATCGGCCAGTTCCATAATACCGCGCTTAATGCCTTGCAGCTCATCGCCAGCATTCGGCAACATTAAGACAAGAAAAAAATCGACCATCGCCGCGACTTCATATTCTGACTGCCCAACACCCACCGTTTCAACCAAGATCACGTCATAGCCTGCGGCTTCGCATAACAACATGGTTTCACGGGTTTTTTGTGCAACCCCTCCGAGCGCCCCTTCGCTAGGTGAAGGACGAATAAAGGCATTCTCTTCGCGGGATAGCATTTCCATGCGGGTTTTATCCCCAAGAATACTACCGCCACGCAACGGTGAACTAGGATCTACGGCAAGTACGGCAACTTTTTTACCAAGACGAATTAAGTATTGACCAAACGCTTCGATAAACGTCGATTTACCCACCCCAGGAATTCCTGAGATACCAATACGAATGCTCTTGCCTGTTTCCGGCAAGAGTTGATTGAGAACGTCTTGCGCTTCTACTCGGTGTTGATCGAGTTTACTTTCAACCAAAGTAATCGCTTTTGCCAAGGCTCGGCGGTTACCGCTTTTTAGTTTTTCCAAATCAATCATTGATTGGCCTAATATAGAATTATTAAGACTGAGCTTCTCGAATCGAATCTAGCACAGCGCGAGCACTCAATGGAATTTTAGTACCAGGGCCAAAAATGCCTTTTACACCCGCATCCCATAAATAATCATAATCTTGCTTTGGAATAACACCACCGGCCACCACGATAATATCGTCAGCACCTTGTGCTTTTAACGCAGCGATTAAAGAAGGGATTAATGTTTTATGACCTGCGGCTAATGACGATACACCGATTACGTGAACATCATTTTCAACCGCCTGCTTAGCAACTTCTTCAGGCGTGGAGAACATCGGTGATAAGTCAATATCAAAACCCACATCGGCAAACGCCGTGGCAATGACTTTCGCACCACGATCGTGTCCGTCTTGGCCCATTTTGCATACCAGCATGCGAGGACGACGGCCTTGTTCGTTCTCAAAGCGTTCGATATCCGCTTTGATGGCTTGCCAGTCCTCATCGTTATCATACGAAGCGCCGTATACCCCAGAGATAGTACGAGCCTCTGCTTTGTAGCGCCCAAATTCTTCTTCCATGGCGTCTGAAATCTCACCTACCGTTGCGCGCAAACGTGCGGCTTTCACACTTAAGTCTAGCAGGTTACCCTCCCCTGTTTTTGCAGACAGAGTAATGGCTTCTAATGCCGATTTAACAGCATCGCTATCACGGGCTGCTTTAATCTTCGTTAAGCGTTCAATTTGTGAATCACGAACCGCAACGTTATCCACTTCTAAAATATCTAAATCAGCTTCTTCATTTAATTGGTGCTTGTTTACACCCACAATCACATCTTCGCCACGGTCGATTCGTGCTTGCTTTCGTGCTGCTGATTCTTCAATGCGGAGTTTTGGCAGACCTTCTTCAATGGCTTTTGCCATGCCACCTTTTTCTTCAATTTCTTCAATCAATGCCCAGGCTTTATCCGCCATCTGCTGAGTGAGGCTTTCCATCATGTAAGAACCGCCCCAAGGATCAACCACTTGAGTAATACCGGTTTCTTCTTGAATAATAATTTGCGTATTACGTGCAATACGCGCCGAAAATTCGGTGGGCAAAGCAACGGCTTCATCCAATGCATTGGTATGCAAAGATTGTGTGCCACCAAATACCGCCGCCATGGCTTCAATGGTTGTACGCACAACATTGTTATAAGGATCTTGTTCGGTTAACGACCAACCTGAGGTTTGCGAGTGCGTGCGTAACATCGACGATTTAGGATTCTTAGGATTGAACTCCGCCATGATGCGGTTCCACAATAAACGTCCTGCGCGTAGCTTAGCGATCTCCATGTAGAAGTTCATACTAATGCCCCAGAAGAAAGACAAGCGTGGCGCAAATGCATCGACGTCTAATCCTGCCGCTAATGCGGTACGTACATATTCACGACCATCACTTAACGTATAGGCCAATTCTAATGCGGCGTCTGCACCGGCTTCTTGAATGTGATAGCCCGAAATAGAAATACTGTTGTATTTCGGCATATTACCTGAGGTATAAGCAATAATATCGCCAATAATTTTCATCGAAGCAGACGGTGGATAAATATAGGTATTACGCACCATGAATTCTTTTAGAATATCATTTTGAATGGTGCCCGATAATTTATCTTGGCTAACACCCTGCTCTTCTGCCGCTACAATGTAACTGGCTAAAATAGGAAGCACTGCACCATTCATGGTCATGGATACAGAGATTTTATCCAACGGAATACCATCGAATAATATTTTCATGTCTTCTACAGAGTCAATTGCTACACCGGCTTTACCGACATCACCACTCACACGAGGGTGATCAGAATCGTAACCACGGTGAGTTGCCAAATCGAAGGCAACGGAGACACCTTGCGCCCCTGCCGCTAAGTTTTTACGATAAAAAGCGTTGGATTCTTCAGCGGTAGAAAAACCCGCATACTGGCGAATCGTCCAAGGACGTCCTGCATACATAGTCGCTTGTGGACCACGTACATAAGGTGCAAGGCCTGGCATGGTATTGGCGTACTGCAGATCTTTCACATCTTCTTGGGTATAAAGCACCTTAATCGGTACACCTTCTGGGGTATGCCATTCCATTTCTTCAGGCGTTAAGCCTTTCATTTGCTTAGTTGCTAGGGCTTGCCACTCTTCTAAGGTGTACTTTTTTTCTAATTCATTGGTATCAGATACTTTCTTATCAGTCATTAGTGCTCACCCGCGTCGTCTTGAGGTTGATTGAGTTCAATTAGAACGCCATCACAACTTTTAGGATGAATAAAAATCACCTTACAATTATGCGCACCGATTGTTGGAGCTTCAGATAAAAACTGATACCCCTTCTCGGTTAAACGCGCAACATCCGCTTCGATATCGTCACTGCGGAAACATAGATGATGCAAACCGCCACCTTTTTTATCTAAATAACCTTGAATGGGGCCTTCACCGTTTAACGGATGAACCAATTCAATGCTGGTTTCAGATAACGGGAAAAAAGCCGTGCTGGTTTTCGCCGCAGGAACATCGTCTTGGCCGTTAAACGTCAGGCCAAAATCTTCCATAAAACGCTTAATCGATTTTTCTAAATCAGGAACCGCAATGGCTATATGATCTAATCCAACTATCATGATATCAATTTCCTATTTAGCGACTAATTCGGTATTAGCCCCTATTAATTTGGTCAGAGTCGCTATTTATAAATTAATCGAGTTTAAGAACTCTGACGTCTGCGCTTCTATTCGCGCAGTAATCACTTCTGGTGCTTCTACAACGGCTTTTTCATCAGGGGTAATTTTAAATAATACCTGACCTTTACTAATAATAGCGCCATCAGTTTCAACCAATACTTCATCAACCGTTCCAGAAAACGGTGCTTTTACTTTATTGAACATCTTCATCACTTCAATAATATAAAGCGGCTGACCTGCTTCAAAATGAGCACCCTTTTCAATCAGTGGCGGCATCCCTGGTGCTTCACAGGCGTAGAACATACCACCGGTAGGCGCTAAGATTTCATCACTCTTTGCCGTTGGTGGTGGCACTAATACTTTAGCCATTTTTACTTGCAGCGCTTGATCAAATAACGACTCCGGAATGTGAACGGTTAAATCCTCATTCACTTTTAAATCAAAGAACTGAGTCTGCATACCAATAAATGGTAATAATGATAAAATTTCATTGCCCGCTTGATAACCCAAGTGTGCTGACTGAATGGCAAGCCATTGCTGTGCATCTAAAGTATCAACAGGCGATTTTTTCTTAGCCAGTAGCTTGCAAATTTCAGCATAATTATCAGTTGCTAATAATTTCTCCAACTCTGAATAAAAACCTAATGCTTGAGTGAGAACATCGTGATCATGATCCCAGATCATACTTGAAGCTGGGCTATCTTCGTTGAAGTTCATATTCAAAAAGTGATAAGCCTCAGAAAGTATTTTTACAGGATTTTCAAGCCAGGTAATTTCATTTTTAGCATTCACTTCAAAATGCTTTTGGTTCAAGCTCAACCAGCCTGCTAATACATGAGGTTCTGCCATTAAGCTTTCTAGCGGACGCGTTAATAACAAATGCTTACGGGTTAATACTTCAAGTAATGCTGACTTTTCATCATCACTTTTCACTGCCGCCATAGTTTTATTACAAACTTGCTGATAAGCAAAATTTAGATCTAAGTTGTTCGCTTTTTGCTTAAGCAAACCAACAGCCGTTAAATAAGGAACAATAAATCGTGTCGTTGGGCGGGCGTTAATATTGTTACCCAAAAACCAGTTAACCAAACCATAATGGAATTCTAGATTTGTGGATAAGTCTTTACCCGTCAACTTCGTTGTTCGTAATACTTCGGACAGCCTTTGATAACTATCAAGACGGTCTGCACCTACGGTTAATAACAAGGCAATATTACTGTCGTAAGCGCCTGCAAGATGATATTTCATGAATACATCGGTATCGGGGTTGTGCAAACTAATGCCCTGATCGTCTCTGATCTCACCTTCACGAGCATCCGACCAGTTTTCAATAATACCGCCTGCATGTGGAGCCAATGCTTGGTTAGTGGCGTTTAGGCGTGCTTCTACTGAGGCGTTATTACGCTTGATACGCACTGGCTTAGGTAAACGTGAACCGTGCGCTGCTAATAGCACCATTGCTTCAACAAGGGATTCTACAATAAAGAAGTCATTCTCATTTTCTGGGTTAACAAACTTCAAGGCATAACATAGTTCAGTAACACGGTGCTCTACCTGAATGCGTGTATTCATTTCCATAAAGAAATGCTTATCACGATCGACAATGCACTCGAAGGTCGAAACGCTATCAAGACCCACCGCTTCACCGAAGACCTCAGATTCCTTCTCCATCGCATGTAGGGTTTTCAAATCCTGCGTTAATACTTTCGCTTCAACATCACGACCGTCTTTTACCGCTTCGGTTAATGCGCTCTCAAGTTCTTCGGTGGTTACAGAAACTTCTAATAATTTTTGCTCGTGCATTTGCAATGAGCAGTCGCGACCACCCAGCGCCAAACTCCATTGACCATTACCAATTACTTGAATTTCTTGGTGACGGGTTGTTTCAATGTTCAGTTCGATCAATACGTTTTTATTATCGCCTTGGCCCGTCGCTTTTACTTCATTAAGGATTTCTAAAACCAACGACGGCGCAAGTTCTGCCACTTTTGCAAGCTGCTCTTCCAACTCTCCTTCAAAAGAAGTTGGGTTAGGTAAAATTCGTTGACCTTTACCACCACCGCCACCGATGCATTTCAAGCGAATACGGTTTTCTGGATAGCCACGACTCATGACAATGACTTGTTCACGAATTGTTTCTTGCAGCTCTTCCGTGGTGTAGAGGTCAATGCCTTTTTTATAACCCGCAGCCAATACAAAATCGGCTTTTTCTAAAGCCGTTTCTGCACTGTCGAAAAGCTCTTTATTAAAAGCACCTTCAACAGAATCTAGACCTTCGTTTTTTACTAAAGATAATAGTGCTTTCTCGTCTGGGTATTTTTTTACTAGCGTAATCGCAGTGGCGTTATCAATACCAGGAGTTACACTGACGCCGACTTTTAATGCCGTACGTTTTGCTTCGTCTTTAAGGCCTGCATCGTGAACGGTTTTAGAACAAGGGCCAATAAAGTTAAGACCCGCTTCTTCCATAGCCGCAACCATAGTTTCATCTTCGGCCATAAAGCCATAGCCAGTAAAAATAGAATTGTAGTTATTTTCACGGGCGATACTGATGATCTGTTGAATTCGAACATTACGTTCTTCTTTATCGACACCGGTATAATCAGGTACACGGTGAACACGTTTAGGATCGGTAAGCTGACGCAATTCTGGAGCCAGTGCATTTTGATAAACGATTGAATCTTTTTCAGATAATAGGATACCGTAATGTTCGATCCCCATTTCTTCGAATACATCCATTGCTTCTTTACGAATTGGGCCACGACAAATAATTAATGGGCGCATATTGCTGCACTCATAACTCTGAGCCCACTCATTGTTTGCATTTACTAAACGACGATCTTTGTGCACTAGCGGATTATTTAAATAATGTTCGTTGCTCATGTTCTATTCCTACTAAGCCGTTGGCTTTAAATTCTTTTTATATGATTGCTTTAGCGTTATTTAAGTTATCGATTACAAATACGATTAATGTAATAGAAC
Organism: uncultured Gammaproteobacteria bacterium; assembly: GCA_963851095.1. Classification (GTDB taxonomy): domain Bacteria; phylum Pseudomonadota; class Gammaproteobacteria; order Pseudomonadales; family Oceanobacteraceae; genus Oleispira. The sequence continues at coordinate 229,130 of CAWKOX010000006.1, forward strand.
TAACTTAATGGAACTCTCGCTGAACGGCATTCAATGGCTCTGGAGTGTAGTGACGCAAATGGAAGTTCATGTTTTCACATAAAACTTTGCGTAAATCGCTTGGCATCACAATTTGAGAAATAGAACCTAAACTCAAGGCTTCATTAGGATTCATTAACTCTTCTTCATAACGTTTCGCTAATAAGGCTTCTTGTTCTTTCGCCCAAGCTGGCGTTTGTTGTTTGTTTTTCACTGCACTACGAATAGCGCGTAATTCATTTTTATAAACAAACTCAACGCCTGCCGGCCCCATTACTGCTGCGCGAGTAGAAGGCAAGGCAATTACAAAATCAGCCCCCGTGGGATAGTTGTTATACGATGCATAAGCGCCACCAAAAGCATTACGGATAATCAATAAGAAACGCGGTGTGCGCAAATCAATAATTGCATCCAACATAGCACGGCCTGCTTGTACGATACCTTGTGCTTCTTGATCCTTACCTGGTAAAAAGCCGGTGGTATCTTCCATAAAGATCACTGGAATGTTGTATAGGTTACAGAAGCGGATAAAGCGTGCGTTTTTATAGGCTGCAGCAATATCAATTTGTCCTGAAGAAACCGCCGAGTTATTGGCAACAAAACCAATAACGTTACCGCCCATACGACCTAAAGCAGTGATCGTATTACGAGCTCGGTCTGGCTGAATTTCCATGAAGTCACCGTGATCGCATAACTGTTGGATCATGATAGATACGTCGAGTGGGGTATTGAAACCACTTGGGCTATTGAATGCTTTCTTTAATAGAATGTCGATATCCCAAGTTCTGCGATCAACAGGATCAGAGGTTTCTTGGTAAGGTGCGAACTCACTATTATTATTTGGAATATAATTAAGCAGGCGCTTAACTTTTTTCAACGCACTGACTTCATCTTTCACAACAAAGTCAGTTACACCGCTTTGACTATGAACGCTTGGTCCGCCCAATTCGTCAGGGGTTACATCTTCACCCAATACCGACTTAACAACCCCAGGGCCCGTTAAACCAAAGAAAGTATCGTTTGGCTGGATCATAAAACTACCCTGACGTGGTAAGTAAGAACCACCGCCAGCGTTAAAGCCAAACATACACATAATAGAAGGCACAACACCGCTAATTTTGCGCAAAGCAGTAAACGCTTCCGCATAACCATCAAGACCACCCACACCCGCAGGTACATAAGCACCCGCACTGTCGTTCAGCCCAACTAATGGAATCTTACGCTTGCCTGCTAGCTCAAACAGACGCGCTAATTTTTTACCATTGGTGGCATCCATCGAGCCCGCACGCACGGTGAAATCATGTCCATACAAAGCAACATCACGACCATTGATTTTAACCACAGCCGTAACCAATGAAGCGCCGTCTAAGTTCTTTCCCCAGTTTTGAAATAAAACCGTTGGGCTTTCATCGGTTAATACAGAGATACGCTCCCAGATTGTCATACGCTTTTTCGCGTGCTGACGAGTAATGGCATTAACACCCGCGGCTTTTTTAGGACGTTGAATCAGTTTATAACCTTGCTTTAGGCTTTCTTCATATAAACCAGGCTCATAAGAAGCCTGGCCAGGAATACTGAATTCAACTTCTTTCTCAGTATCAAAAGGATTGCTTAATGACGCCACTGGACTGGATGCTGTGTTTGCTTTTGTCATGCTCTAGTATTCCACCGAGACCTAAAGATCCCTTTTATTATTAGCCTTTCGTACATAATCAGCTCTCTGCTGAAAATCGTACCTGATAAATTTTCATATTAACTTGAGCATAGATAATAATGAAGAATGTCTATATTTGGAATAGCTTGTTTTTTTGCGATGAAGTAAGTAATTACAGCCTGAGCCACTATAAACATTGAGATACCTCATGCTTCTCTATTAATTAATTGACATAATTTATTTCACACAATACACATATCCGCTCACAGCATTCACAGATTTTGGAATTAAAGGACACATAAACGCTTAGGTTTACTTTAGATGTGACAATGATGATGGGTGCAGGTTGCATGAGAATGATTTATTGCTGTCTTTGCTTTTCAGAAATTAACCAATGTTTTTGGCACAGCATCAGTGCGTTTATCTAGAGCCCTTCTGCAGCAGGGAGCTATTAATAACGAGCTACCTGTTTATGTTTATGTTTATGTTTATGTTTATGTTTTGTATGTTTATGTTTTTTTGATTGTTTAGAGTCAACCAACAGTGTCTTGGCACAGCATCAGTATGTTCATCTAAAGCCCTTCTGCAGCAGGGAGCTGCAGTAGAGCCCCCATGGATGGGTTTACGGCGTGACTTTGGATGAATGTGCTGGTGCTGGGCTTTAGTGGTGCTGGGTTTGGGTTTGGTTTTTTTGGTTTGTGACACAAGGAGCTGAAAAGATAAAAGATTGAAGCCGTTTTAGCAGACAGCAACCTAACTTACCGTCCATGGTGCGCCTTCCGGCCTGCCCATCCATGGGCAGTCGCTCACTGAGCTGCGAAACTGCGTTTCGGTCACGTGAGCCCCACTACCACATGGGAGAAGCCCGCTTCGCTGCCCTGTATTAGTAAGCCCTAACCGCATCGCGGGTCACCACTTTCTTTCAGGCAAAAAAAATCCCTAACCGCGATGCGATTAGGGATTTTTAGAATAAGAGCTTGACGATGACCTACTCTCACATGGGGAAGCCCCACACTACCATCGGCGCTACTGCGTTTCACTTCTGAGTTCGGGATGGGTTCAGGTGGTTCCACAGCGCTATTGTCGTCAAGCAAACCTTGATGCCTTGTGTTTGTCTTACTGTCTACGACCAACTTGTTAGGGTTAGGAGACTGCAGCACTTAGCAAATAGGGTCGGATACATGTTTGATTTTATCTTAGTGTTAATTCTCAATTAAATGTTGTTTCTCAGTTTGATCTACAACACCAACTTCTTTCGCGAAGTTTTGGTGTTATATGGTCAAGCCTCACGGGCAATTAGTACAAGTTAGCTCAACGCCTCACAACGCTTACACACCTTGCCTATCAACCAGGTAGTCTTCCTGGGCCCTTTAGGAGACTCGAAGTCTCAGAGATATCTCATCTTGAAGGGGGCTTCCCGCTTAGATGCTTTCAGCGGTTATCCTGTCCGAACGTAGCTACCGGGCAATGCTATTGGCATAACAACCCGAACACCAGCGGTTCGTCCACTCCGGTCCTCTCGTACTAGGAGCAGCTCTTCTCAAATATCTAACGCCCACGGCAGATAGGGACCGAACTGTCTCACGACGTTCTAAACCCAGCTCGCGTACCACTTTAAATGGCGAACAGCCATACCCTTGGGACCGGCTTCAGCCCCAGGATGTGATGAGCCGACATCGAGGTGCCAAACACCGCCGTCGATGTGAACTCTTGGGCGGTATCAGCCTGTTATCCCCGGAGTACCTTTTATCCGTTGAGCGATGGCCCTTCCATACAGAACCACCGGATCACTATGACCTACTTTCGTACCTGCTCGACGTGTCTGTCTCGCAGTCAAGCTAGCTTATGCCATTGCACTAACCGCATGATGTCCGACCATGCTTAGCTAACCTTCGTGCTCCTCCGTTACTCTTTGGGAGGAGACCGCCCCAGTCAAACTACCCACCACACAGTGTCCTCGATCCAGATAATGGACCTGAGTTAGAACCCCAAATTGACCAGGCTGGTATTTCAAGGTCGGCTCCATGGTAACTGGCGTCACCACTTCAAAGCCTCCCAGCTATCCTACACAAGCCAATTCAAAGTTCACTGTGAAGCTGTAGTAAAGGTTCACGGGGTCTTTCCGTCTAGCCGCGGGTATACGGCATCTTAACCGCAATTTCAATTTCACTGAGTCTCGGGTGGAGACAGTGTGGCCATCGTTACGCCATTCGTGCAGGTCGGAACTTACCCGACAAGGAATTTCGCTACCTTAGGACCGTTATAGTTACGGCCGCCGTTTACTGGGGCTTCGATCAACAGCTTCGCCGAAGCTAACCGCATCAATTAACCTTCCAGCACCGGGCAGGCGTCACACCCTATACGTCCTCTTACGAGTTTGCAGAGTGCTGTGTTTTTAATAAACAGTCGCAGCCACCTAGTATCTTCGACCGACGGTCGCTTAGGGAGCAAGTCCCATCACAACCACCGGCGTACCTTCTCCCGAAGTTACGGTACCATTTTGCCTAGTTCCTTCACCCGAGTTCTCTCAAGCGCCTTGGTATTCTCTACCTATCCACCTGTGTCGGTTTGGGGTACGGTTTCTTTATGTCTGAAGCTTAGAAGATTTTCTTGGAAGCATGGCATCATCGACTTCGGAGATCGTAATCTCACCGTCATCGGCTCTCGGCCTTAAGATCCCGGATTTGCCTAAGATCTCAGCCTACCACCTTAAACCAGGACAACCAACGCCTGGCTCGATTAGCCTTCTCCGTCCCTCCATCGCAACATAAACAAGTACAGGAATATTAACCTGTTTTCCATCGACTACGCTTTTCAGCCTCGCCTTAGGGGCCGACTCACCCTGCCCTGATTAGCATGGGACAGGAAACCTTGGATTTCCGGCGGGGGAGTTTTTCACTCCCCTTATCGTTACTCATGTCAGCATTCGCACTTCTGATACCTCCAGCCTGGTTCACACCTTGACCTTCAACAGCTTACAGAACGCTCCTCTACCATGCATAGTAAACTATGCATCCGTAGCTTCGGTGTACAGTTTGAGCCCCGTTATATCTTCCGCGCAGGCCGACTCGACTAGTGAGCTATTACGCTTTCTTTAAAGGATGGCTGCTTCTAAGCCAACCTCCTAGCTGTTTTAGCCTTCCCACATCGTTTCCCACTTA
>CAWKOX010000007.1:0-478392 GCA_963851095.1 uncultured Gammaproteobacteria bacterium
ATAGCTCACTAGTCGAGTCGGCCTGCGCGGAAGATTTAACGGGGCTCAAACTATACACCGAAGCTACGGATCATAGTTTATTATGCATGGTAGAGGAGCGTTCTGTAAGCTGTTGAAGGTGAATTGAGAAGTTGGCTGGAGGTATCAGAAGTGCGAATGCTGACATGAGTAACGATAAGGGGAGTGAAAAACTCCCCCGCCGGAAGATCCAAGGTTTCCTGCGCAACGTTAATCGGCGCAGGGTGAGTCGGCCCCTAAGGCGAGGCTGAAAAGCGTAGTCGATGGAAAACAGGTTAATATTCCTGTACTTGTTTATATTGCGATGGAGGGACGGAGAAGGCTAATCCAGCAAGGCGTTGGTTGTCCTTGTTTAAGGTGGTAGGCTGAGATCTTAGGCAAATCCGGGATCTTAAGGCCGAGAGCCGATGACGGTGAGATTACGATCTCCGAAGTGGATGATGCCATGCTTCCAAGAAAATCTTCTAAGCTTCAGACATAAAGAAACCGTACCCCAAACCGACACAGGTGGATAGGTAGAGAATACCAAGGCGCTTGAGAGAACTCGGGTGAAGGAACTAGGCAAAATGGTACCGTAACTTCGGGAGAAGGTACGCCGGTGGTTGTGATGGGACTTGCTCCCTAAGCGACCGTCGGTCGAAGATACGAGGTGGCTGCGACTGTTTATTAAAAACACAGCACTCTGCAAACTCGTAAGAGGACGTATAGGGTGTGACGCCTGCCCGGTGCTGGAAGGTTAATTGATGCGGTTAGCTTCGGCGAAGCTGTTGATCGAAGCCCCAGTAAACGGCGGCCGTAACTATAACGGTCCTAAGGTAGCGAAATTCCTTGTCGGGTAAGTTCCGACCTGCACGAATGGCGTAACGATGGCCACACTGTCTCCACCCGAGACTCAGTGAAATTGAAATTGCGGTTAAGATGCCGTATACCCGCGGCTAGACGGAAAGACCCCGTGAACCTTTACTACAGCTTCACAGTGAACTTTGAATTGGCTTGTGTAGGATAGCTGGGAGGCTTTGAAGTGGTGACGCCAGTTACCATGGAGCCGACCTTGAAATACCAGCCTGGTCAATTTGGGGTTCTAACTCAGGTCCATTATCTGGATCGAGGACACTGTGTGGTGGGTAGTTTGACTGGGGCGGTCTCCTCCCAAAGAGTAACGGAGGAGCACGAAGGTTAGCTAAGCATGGTCGGACATCATGCGGTTAGTGCAATGGCATAAGCTAGCTTGACTGCGAGACAGACACGTCGAGCAGGTACGAAAGTAGGTCATAGTGATCCGGTGGTTCTGTATGGAAGGGCCATCGCTCAACGGATAAAAGGTACTCCGGGGATAACAGGCTGATACCGCCCAAGAGTTCACATCGACGGCGGTGTTTGGCACCTCGATGTCGGCTCATCACATCCTGGGGCTGAAGCCGGTCCCAAGGGTATGGCTGTTCGCCATTTAAAGTGGTACGCGAGCTGGGTTTAGAACGTCGTGAGACAGTTCGGTCCCTATCTGCCGTGGGCGTTAGATATTTGAGAAGAGCTGCTCCTAGTACGAGAGGACCGGAGTGGACGAACCGCTGGTGTTCGGGTTGTTATGCCAATAGCATTGCCCGGTAGCTACGTTCGGACAGGATAACCGCTGAAAGCATCTAAGCGGGAAGCCCCCTTCAAGATGAGATATCTCTGAGACTTCGAGTCTCCTAAAGGGCCCAGGAAGACTACCTGGTTGATAGGCAAGGTGTGTAAGCGTTGTGAGGCGTTGAGCTAACTTGTACTAATTGCCCGTGAGGCTTGACCATATAACACCAAAACTTCGCGAAAAGAAGTTGGTGTTGTAGATCAAACTGAGAAACAACATTTAATTGAGAATTAAAACTAAGATAAAATCAATCATGTGTCCGACCCTATTTGCTGAGTGCTGCAGTCTCCTAACCCTAACAAGTTGGTCGTAGACAGTAAGACAAACACAAGGCATCAAGGTTTGCTTGACGACAATAGCGCTGTGGAACCACCTGAACCCATCCCGAACTCAGAAGTGAAACGCAGTAGCGCCGATGGTAGTGTGGGGCTTCCCCATGTGAGAGTAGGTCATCGTCAAGCTCTTATTCTAAAAATCCCTAATCGCATCGCGGTTAGGGATTTTTTTTGCCTGAAAGAAAGTGGTGACCCGCGATGCGGTTAGGGCTTTTTAGAATAATGACGATGGGTCTCTCTCACTAATACAGGGCAGCGAAGCGGGCTTCTCCCATGTGGTAGTGGGGCTCACGTGACCGAAACGCAGTTTCGCAGCTCAGTGAGCGACTGCCCATGGATGGGCAGGCCGGAAGGCGCACCATGGACGGTAAGTTAGGTTGCTGTCTGCTAAAACGGCTTCAATCTTTTATCTTTTCAGCTCCTTGTGTCACAAACCAAAAAAACCAAACCCAAACCCAGCACCACCAAAGCCCAGCACCAGCACATTCATCCAAAGCCACGCCGTAAACCCATCCATGGGGGCTCTACTGCAGCTCCCTGCTGCAGAAGGGCTTTAGATGAACATACTGATGCTGTGCCAAGATACTATTAGTTCATTCCAAAAACAAAGTTAGTAATAAATCACTCCCACCAGCAAATCTTACCCATTAGCATGACGAGTGAAGGTTCATTAGTCTACAATGGCGTTCCATAAACATATTAACTAAGCAGCGTAATTATCATGTCGCTAAGAAACATCACTTTTGGTTTATTAGGTCTTTATAGCTTATTGGCATTGCTTCATGCCTGGTCCTTGCCTTTCTCTGCTGATGAAGCGCATTACGCCTTGTACGGTAGTTTCCTTGATTGGTCTTACTTCGATCATCCTCCTATGGTTGGTTGGATGCAGTCGATAGCATTATTCTTTTCTGAGACTGAATTTGCATTACGAATCATCCCAATTTTGTTAAGTGGACTTTCATTATTAATGCTTTTTAAACTAGCAAAAAATGACTTTGGCGAGAAAGCAGCTTTCGTCACTATTTTGTTATTTATTTCTGCTCCTATTTTACAAATCCTTCCTTTTGGAATGATTCCAGAGACACCGTTAATTCTTACAGGGTTACTGAATTTATGGATTCTAAAGAAGATACAGGCACATCAAGGTGAGCAGCTTCTCGATTGGGTATTGCTCGGTCTGATTCTCGGTGCGGCGGGATTAAGTAAATATACCGGTGTAACTCTGGCATTCTCTACTTTTATCGTTCTTTATCTGCAATTTAATGCACGCTTATTTTCGCAATTAGGTTTGTATATCGCAGGTATTATTGCGGCTATTTGTATTATTCCTGTGCTGTATTGGAATATGCAGAATGATTGGATCTCGTTCCTTTATCAGCTTAATCATAGCGCAGGTAAAACTGAATACAGCTTAGCGGATGCATTACGGATGCAGGTGACACAGTTTGCAGCGTTTGGCCCGTTGATTTACGTAGCAGGCTTAGTGGCTATTTGGAAGCTACGTGCTAATCAAGGAGCTAGAATGTGGTTGATATTTGCATTACCTATTCTTGTTCTGTTTTCCCTATTGTCGGCTAAGGGTCGTTCGTTGCCGCATTGGACCGAGCTTGGGGTTATCTTTATGTTGCCCCTTATTGCCAAGGTCATTATTGAATCATTGGCTAGTAAGTTACAAAAACGAATCTTTATAGGTTTAGCGACTATCAGCATTCTGCTATCACTGGTGGTACAAGTTCTAAGTACTTGCCCTAAGATAGCATTCGATGATTATAGACATCCTCTTGCTGATTTAATGGGTTGGAAGGATGTTTCAACACGTATTGCATCGATAGCAAAGCAGGATGACAAGGTATTTATACCTAACTGGTCTCATGCCTCCCGAGTTGCATGGTATGCACGTCCAATGCCTGTTAAAGTATTGGATTCACGCTTTGATCAATTTGATCTTTGGTTTGGATCGGCCGAGGCCGGTGATTCTGGAATATTATTACTCCATGCTGACCGCAAAGGCTTTAAAGAGAAATTGTTGCAGCAATTTAAGAGCTGTAAATTCGAAGATGAGCTCGTAGTGAAGATTGAAAATTCCTACGTAAATTATTTCAAGCTTTATCGATGTGACCATTATATTGGTGCAAGTAATAAAGAAGCAGTTAATAGTCAATAGACGCTGTTAATCATAGCGCTAGTAAAAGTGGTTTATAAATATGTCGGATGTAAATATCTCTATCGTTATTCCTACTTATCAAGAAGTAGAGAATATCCCTTTAATCGCTGAAGAAATAAATGCAGCGTTAGCAGGGGAAAGCTTTGAAATCATCTATGTGGATGATGACTCTCAAGACGGTTCTTTTGATGCCGTAGCAAAGTTAGCTCATGACATGCCAGCCCGAATCATTGTGCGTACAGAAGAGCGTGGGCTATCGACTGCTGTTATTCGTGGTATTGATGAAGCCGTCGGAAAATACATCGTGGTAATGGACTGCGACCTATCACACCCTGCCACTGCTATTCCTCATATGGTTGAAAAGCTTAAAACCAACGAAGCTGATTTTGTGGTTGGCTCTCGCTATGTGGAAGGGGGGTCTTTTGATGAGGATTGGGGGTTCTTTAGGCTTTTAAATTCAAAAGTTGCTACTTGGTTAGCCCTACCTTTGTGTCATGTTAAAGACCCTATGTCGGGTTTCTTCTCATTTGAACGTGAGCGCTTAGAAAGCACAAAAGAATTGGCGCCTACAGGTTATAAGATCGGTCTAGAGATTATGGTAAAGGGAGAATTTGAATCTCCTGCTGAGCAACCAATTCATTTTAAAGACCGCGAGTTTGGTGAAAGTAAGCTCGATTTTAAAGAACAGCTTTTATACCTGAAGCACCTTCGTCGTTTGTATAAGTTTAAGTTTCCGACGGCTTCTGAGTTTTTACAGTTTGGATTAGTGGGTGGTACAGGCTTTATCGTCGATAGTCTTATCTACTTTGGCTTACAGCTATTCTTGGGTCTTAACCATACCGCCGCACGGGCAATCTCATTCTGGCCTGCGGTGACATGGAACTGGTTCTGGAATCGTACTGTTACTTTTACCGATAGAGATAAATCGAAGAAACTCACACAGTGGCTGTCTTTTGTGATGACATCGCTAGGTGGCTTTGCGATTAACTTTGGTAGTTATACCCTCTTAACAGAATATGTACCTTTCTTCATTGAGAAGCCATTCATGGCCTTTATTATCGGTGTATTAATGGGGATGGGCTTCAACTTTATGGTTGCTCGAATTTTCGTATTTCGAGAGTTGAATGAAGAAGTGGCTGGAGAGGTAAAAACTAAGTAATCGTATTGTAGAAATACAACGAGTAATACTGAAAGTTCGATAGAGCAATACATCCTGCATTGCTCTATCGGTTGCTAGGCTAATGATTTAGAAAAGCCCCTAGGGTGCAACAAATTAGGTTTTATTGGCTAGCCGCCTTTAACACTATCCGCCTTTAACAATAGGATCTGCATAGCTCAGCTTCATATCCCACGGGAATCGAATCCAAGTATTCTGTGTTACTTCTTCTACATAGCTATCAATATATTCAATGCCTGCTGGCTTCGCATACAAGGTAGCGCAATGCGCGTTAGGGAAGAGAGCCCTTACTTCAGCGGCTGTTTTACCGGTATCAACTAGATCATCAATAATTAGCCAACCCTTGCCGCCATCAGGTAGCTCAGGTGACTTTGTCACTGATAAACCACCACGGGTTTGACCGTCGTAGCTAGAAATACAAATGGTATCGATAAGACGGATATTCAACTCACGAGCAATAATTGCAGCAGGTACCATGCCTCCGCGAGTTACCGCCAAAATACCTTTCCATTCTTGCAAGGTGTGAAGTGTCTTGGCCAGCATTCGGCCTGCTTTATGTAGCTCTTCCCAGGAAACAAAAAAGTCTTGTTCATACTTGCTCATGGCAATAATCCTATCGGTGACATGCTGGTGTGAAGTAAACATCGCTTATAAGATAATCACTCATAAGATCGTCACCGCAGTTAATCATAAAATAATAAGCGCGAAATGATAACAGAATGGTCAAGTATTTGCATCTTAGAATTTTAACGCATCAAAAGGCACCAGTAGATTAATTTGATACTGATAGAGCTATGTTAAGTCTGAGCAGGAATCTGAATAATAGACTTTGATCTGAGAATGATCAGAAAAAATTTTAAGAGATTAACGGTAGAGCAGAGCTATAAAGCCACACTGGTTAGCGCAGTGTAGTTTTATAGCTTTTAGAAAGAGAATTACTGGATTTTCTGTGTTGGCGTTAAACCACAACCGGTTAAAATCATATGACATAAGAAGCGACTGATGCGCTCAATATCATCGGCTTCATACTCAAGCTTATTGGTAATGGTTAAAATTTGGCTTTCGAAATCAGCATAATGTTGAGTCGTTGACCAAATCATAAAAAATAAGTGCTCAGGATCTACCTTGCTCATCTTTCCTTGTTCAATCCAAGTTTCGATGATTTTAGTTTTAGCTCTTAACCAAGTTCTTAAGTCAGTACGAAGGTACTCTTTAAGATTTGGCGCGCCCTGAATGATTTCAGTCGCAAAAATTTTTGAGGCATTAGGGTAGCTAATCGCCAGCTCAACCTTAGTTCTAATATAAAACTCTAAGGTTTCTGTTGGATCGTCATCTTCAGTAATATCCGTCAGCACTTCGTTCCAGCGCTGAACAATATCTTCCAAAACGGCATTATAGAGCTTTGCCTTATTGGTAAAGTAATAGTGAAGATTTGCTTTGGGGAGTCCTGCCGCGTCTGAAATAGACTGCATACTCGTACCCTTGTATCCATGCTTAACAAATTCAACTTCAGCTGCTTGAAGAATTTTTTGACTGTTCTGTTCGCGGATTTTACCCGGCTTGTACTTTTTAGTTATGCTCACCAAAAGCCTCGTTGATAACAGTATAAGGTGACATCATCCGATGAATAATACAGATGTTCATTGTAACAGAATGTGATCGATAACGAGAAAAAGATAGAGTGAGAAAGTGGTGGTAATCAAACTATTGTAAAAAATAGAACTTTTTATAGGAAGTTTTTCTTAGAAACTAGGTTGTTATCGTTACTGCCAGCTAAAAACAGTAACGATAATTTAAGCCTAAACGGCTAAAGCAACTAGCTCTTAGGTAGCTGGCCTTCAACACCTTTTACATACCAGTTAAAGCTTTTCAGCGCGCCGTCATCTAGAGACGAACCTGCAGGTACAACTTCTTTACCTGATTGATCGAAAATTGGGCCATCAAATACACGGATAGAACCGTCTTTAATAGCTTGTTTCTTCTTAGCAACCAGCGCTTTAACGTCAGCAGGAATCGCATCATTTAATGGCGCAAGATCAGTGACACCTTCAGCGATACCAGGCCATAGGTCTTCAGACTTCCAAGTGCCGTCCAAAACCGCTTGTACTTTTGCTGCGTATAACGGACCCCAGTTATGAACCGTAGAAGTAAGGTGCGCTTTAGCACCATAAGCGCTCATGTCAGAGTGATAACCAATGGCGAAGTTACCTTTTGATTCAGCTGCTTGAATGACCGCTGCGGAATCAGTGTGCTGAGTTAAAATATCAGCGCCTTGTAGCATTAATGTCTCTGCCGCTTCGCGTTCTTTAGCAGGGTCATACCAAGTAGATGCCCATACAACCTTAACGGTCACATCTGGGTTTGCTTCAACAGCACCTTTAGTGAATGCGTTAATGCCACGGATAACTTCAGGAATTGGGAAAGAAGCAACATAGCCAATGACGTTTGTTTTGGTCATCTTGCCTGCAATCAAACCGGTAAGATAACGGCCTTGATAAGCACGTGCGAAATAAGTACCTGTATTCTTGCCGCGCTTATACCCTGTTGCATGTTCAAATTTAACTTTTTTGAATCTCTTAGCAACTTTCAATGTTGGGTTCATGTACCCAAAAGACGTCGTGAAAATAAGGTCATGGCCTTTAGCCGCTAACTGGCGAATAACGCGCTCTGAGTCAGCACCTTCGGCAACACTCTCAACATAGTTGGTTTCAATTTTATCGCCGAATTTTTCGACGATATATTTACGGCCTTGATCGTGACCATAAGACCAGCCTGCATCACCAGTTGGCCCAACATAAACGAAGCCCACTTTTAATGGCTCGTCAGCAGAGACAATATTTGCCCCAAGTGCCAAAGCGGCAGTCATAGCTAGCTGGGTTAATTTGTTTAAACGCATAGATATGTTTCCTTTAATGTAATTTGAAATAGTTCAATAACCGAAAGGCTAACCATACTCTACGCGCAGGCTAACCGATAAAGTGTTAAATAATTTTATACTTGTGGGCGATACGGCTTACCCAGTGCAAGTGGTGTGCTTAATTTTGCTTTCGCGGCGTCGCTAGCAATAATGACCAAAACAATGATAGTTGCGCCATAAGGCAGCATTGCTAATAAATTTGGAGAGGCATCAAAGCCTAATCCCTGAAGCACTAAATGCATGATGCTCGCCGCACCAAATAGATAAGCGCCTAATAAAATGCGTTCCGCTTTCCAGCTAGCAAATACCACTAGAGCCAAAGCAATCCATCCGCGACCAGCCGACATGCCTTCACTCCACATCGGGGTATATACCAGTGAAAGGTAAGCGCCCGCCAAACCCGCCATCGCACCACCAAATAGAATAGCGCCATAACGAACCTTCATTACCGGAATACCAATGGCGTTAGCCGCTTCAGGGTTTTCCCCCACAGCACGAATCGTTAAACCTAAACGAGTACTGCGGAAGCACCAGAATATTAATGCAAACATCACCCAAGATAAGTACACCAAAGGATCATGAGAAAATAAAACCTTACCGATAAAAGGAATATCGCTTAATAAAGGAATAGGGAAAGGAGCGATGCCATCGATTGCCATACCGACATAGCCCGCGCCTAAAAAGCCGCTAAGCCCAGTACCAAAAATAGTTAACGCCAACCCGGTGGCAACCTGATTAGAAACTAAGGTCACGGCGAGAAAGGCAAATAAAACAGACATCATCATGCCTGCAAGAATTGCAGCAATGATACCGAGACCTGCATGGCCTGTAACCACTGCCGCAATAAAGCCCAAAGCAGCACCCATTAAGACCATGCCTTCTTGGCCAAGATTTAATACCCCCGATTTTTCACACACCATTTCGCCGAGCGCGATTAAAATAAGAGGGGTGCCGGTACGTAATGTTGCGAATAAAATATTGGTGAATAATTCGAAATCCATAATATTAGCCTCTTATGCTTGTGCAGAGTTAGAAGAGCTGCCAGTACTGCGGGCAGCAGGCTTACGCACAATGCGATAGCTAATTAATAAATCACAAGCCAGCAAATAAAATAGCAGCATGCCTTGGAATAAGCCGGTTAATGATTTTGGCAGCGCTAAATCCATCTGAGCCATTTCACCTCCCATATAAGTCAGTGCTAATAACATACTGGCAAAGACGATACCTATTGGGTGCATACGGCCTAAAAACACAACAATAATCGCGGCATAACCATAGCCCGGAGAGATATAGGGATTGAGCTGGCCAATCGACCCCGTCACCTCACTAACACCGGCTAAACCGGCAAGTGCACCACTCGCTAGCAATACAAACCAAATTAAACGTTCTTCTTTAAAACCCGCAAAACGTGCAGCAGCTTTATCTTCACCTAAAACAGAAATTTGAAAACCTAATAACGTTTTAGACATCAAGGCCCAAATTACCGCGACCGCAAAGAGGGCAAAGAAAATACTAATATTTAAACGATAATCATCGGATAAAATCGGCAAGGTTGCGAAATCGGAAAAGAGAGCAGACTCAGGAAAATTGAAACCATCGGGGTCTTTTAACGGCCCATGCACACCATATAGCAACCAATTAAGGGCAATGTAGTTGAGCATAATGGTCGTTAAGATTTCGTTTGCACCAAAGCGCGTTTTAAGAAGAGCGGTTAATGCGCCCCACAATAGTCCGGATAAAGCACCAAAGAATAAAACTAATGGCAGAACCCAAAAGCCCTCAGCATCCATTAACTCTAATGCAATATAGCCGCCCCCTAATCCGCCTAATATAAATTGGCCTTCTGCTCCAATATTCCAAACCCGTGCTTTAAAACACAGCATCAAGCCGATTGCGCATAATGTGAGAGGTGCTACTTTTACCCCTAACTCGGTCCAACCATAAATATCAGTGAGTGGAGATATGAAAAAAGTATATAGAGCATGAAAAGGGTCTTGGCCTAAGACCATGAATAATAAACCACCACTGATGAGTGTTAAAATCACCGCAAAAATCGGTGATAAATACGACATGAGCTTCGAGTCAGACGGTCTCTTTTCTAAAGTAATATTCAACATTATTTAACAGCGCCTTCATTTTCATTATTCAGAGCATGAAAATCACCGGCCATCCACATACCTAACTGGTTAATAGAAACATCATGAGTCGGAGCAACGGGAGAAAGCTCACCATCGCAAATTGCACAGATACGATCACTAATGGAATACAATTCATCAATGTCTTCTGATACCACTAAAACAGCGCAGCCTTCATCGCGTAGCTTAATTAATTCATGTCGAATTAAAATGGCAGCGCCAATATCAACCCCCCAGGTTGGGTGCGAGCACACTAATAGCTTTGGGTCCTGTAAAATCTCACGGCCAATAATATATTTTTGAAGATTACCGCCCGATAACGACTTTGCTTGAGCATGAATACCAGCCGCTTTAACATTAAATCGTTCTAAAATATTTTGAGCAAACGCTTTTACTTTACCTGTATTAATAATGCCATTGTTGGTTAGTTCACCCTGATAGCCGGTTAATAGACCGTTATCTTGCAATGACATGTCAGGCACAGCCCCGCGACCTAAGCGCTCTTCTGGAACAAAGCCTAGACCTAAGATACGGCGTTTTTCTGGGGTTAAATTACCGACCGCTTTTTTAGCAAAAAAGACAGTTTCTTTCGCACTGGTATCTTCACCACTGATTAAATTCAGTAGTTCTTCCTGTCCGTTACCCGCCACCCCAGCAATGCCTAAGATTTCTCCCGCTTTTACTTCAAACGATATATTTTTCAACGTGCAGGCAAAAGGGTCATCAGATTGGTGGCTTAAATCGACAATGGATAAAAACGCCTCGTCACCTTCCGCTTTCTTATAATCTTCAGTGAGTGGCGTATCGTCACCCACCATTAAACGGGCTAATTCTTCGGTCGTCGTTTCACTTGGAATGCAGTGGCCGCTAACCTGACCAGACTTTAAAATCGTCGCGTGGTCGCATAAAGCTCGTACTTCATCAAGTTTGTGAGAAATAAATAAGATACTACAGCCTTCATCGGATAATAGATGAAGGGTTTTAAATAAGGTTTCAACTTCTTGAGGGGTTAAAACAGACGTCGGCTCATCAAGAATCAATAGCTTTACGTCTTGTAAAAGGCAGCGCACGATTTCAACACGCTGTTGCTCGCCAATCGAAAGTGTATGCACGTAACGATTAGGATCAAGCTTCATACCATAGTGTTCGGAAACGTCGATGATACGTTGCTTAAGCAAGTCCATTGAAGCAGATTCAGCTTTTGGTAAGCTCAACGCGATATTTTCAGCAACGGTTAGCGTTTCAAATAATGAGAAATGCTGGAAGACCATGCCAATACCAAGATCACGGGCGTGTGCAGGTCCTTTAACGGACACTGTTTTTCCTTGCCAGCGCATCGTCCCTTTATCAGGTTTTACGACACCATAAATGATCTTCATTAAGGTACTTTTACCCGCGCCATTTTCGCCGAGTAAAGCATGAATTTCACCCACGGCCACTTTTAAATCGACCGATTGGTTGGCGACGCAACCAGGGTAGCGCTTGGTTATATTGTTCAGTTCAATCTGATTCATATTAAGATTCCTGACCAATTAGCCAGCTTTGTTGAGCAATTTCTTTGCTAAAAGTCGGAGTATAATGCGATAAAACTAGCTGAATCACAAAAAATTGTTCATAAGGTCAGCTTATATTTGCTTTAAATGTCTATCTTTTAAATAATAGCGTGTCATTAGACGAATAATTCATTTAATAGCCGCTAAATTGTAGGGTTTAACGCTAAAGCTAGCGTGCCTTAGAATGAATATAAAACGACATAATGATAAAATCTTAACTATTTAGTCAGCTTATTGTGGCATTAATGCTGTGTGTTGAAGCCGGATGTGATTTTTGAGTAATAATATAAAACTTACTCCCGCTGATCTCCATAAAATATTCTACACCGTATTTAAGACTACAATTAACCTCTATTTAAAGAGCTTATTTAAAGCGCTCTTATAGCAACCTTATAGAAATCTTAGCTTAGATTTTGTTTAACTCATTGTCTTTGGTAAGACCCTTAGTGGAATTTATTATGAACACACAGAGCACGACTGTTTATCGAGCCTCAATACTTAACTTCCTATCAGACCCGTACCCAATAGTAGAGGGGGAGGCGGTTCTCGATGACAGTGCTTATCAATTTTACCAAGATGGTGCTTTGGTTATTGAAGATGGCAAGGTTCAGCATGTTGGCGAAGCCCATGATGTCTTATCGACCTTGCCATCTGATATCGAGGTGGTCGAATACAAGGATCACCTGATTATTCCTGGCATGATCGATACACACATTCACTATCCGCAAGTCGAAGTGATTGCCTCTTATGGCGAGCAGTTAATGGACTGGCTGAATAACTATACGTTTCCAGCCGAAGGTCAATTCGAAGACAAGGCGTATGCCAGTAATATTGCTAACTTCTTTCTCGATGAATTATTAAAGTGCGGAACAACAACGGCTTTAGTTTTCGGAACCGTACACAAGCAATCTGTTGAAGCCTTTTTTGAAGCTTCTGAGCAACGCAATACCAGAATGATTTGCGGTAAAGTCATGATGGATCGAAATGCTCCTGACTTTTTGTGTGATACCCCAGACGCTAGTTATGACGATAGCAAATCGCTGATCGATACTTGGCACAATAAAGGGCGCCAGCTTTATGCTGTGACTCCTCGCTTTGCCATTACCTCGACGCATGAGCAGCTGCAGAAAGCAGAGCAGCTTTTACAAGAATACCCTGACGTATATATGCAAACTCACATCTCAGAAAATAAAGATGAGATGGCTTTTGTTGCCGAGCTGTTTCCCCAAGCGAAAGATTATTTAGATGTATATGACCAATATAATCTCTTGGGTAAGCGCAGTGTGTTTGCCCATGGTATTCATTTAAATAAGCGCGAACATCAACGATTGCACGAAACGGGTTCTAGTGTTTCTTTTTGCCCAACGTCAAACCTGTTTTTAGGCAGTGGACTATTGGATATTCAAGAGCTAGAGCAGCATCAGGTGGCATACAGTATCGCGACGGATGTGGGTGGGGGGACGAGCTTCTCGATGTTACAAACATTGAGCGAAGCGTATAAAGTTACTCAAATGAAAGGGAATAAGCTGTCTCCCTTAAAAAGCTTGTACTTGGCTACGTTAGGGAATGCCAAGACATTGCAGCTAGACGATAAAATTGGATCTTTTAAAACCGGAAATGAAGCAGACTTTGTCGTACTTGATTTTAATAGTACGGCGATCATGTCGTTAAAACAAAGTAAGTGTAAAACGTTAGCCGAAAAATTATTTGCGATGATTATTTTAGGCGATGACCGTGCTGTAGAAGCAACGTATGTCGCGGGAAAGTGCGTTCATAAACGCGATGGTAAGCAATAACCATTCGTGATTAACTAAAGCACGTTTAATACAGAGCACGTTTAATACAGAGCAAGGATTTGCTTTGTATTTACTTCAGCAATAAGCTAATGCTCATACCAATACACACAGCAACGGTCATATAACGAATAAAGTGAGTGCCTTGTTTAATCGCCGTAGCGGCGCCCACTTGAGCCCCAATAATTTGTCCCGCAGCCATGGCGAAGCCAACTATCCATAAAATTTGGTCTGATAAAATAAATACGGTAAGTGAAATAATATTGGTCGTAAAATTCATTAACTTTGCGTGAGCGGTTGCCTGAATAAGACTCATGGCCTGCATTTTACAATAGCTTAAGGTAAAGAATGTTCCGGTTCCTGGGCCAAAAAATCCATCGTAAAATCCGATACCGGTAATAAAGGTCGAATCAAAAGTACTCTTCTTTAGTTTGCTTTTGACAGCTACTTGGCCAAAATTTTTGGCGAACAGCAAATAGATGGCAATAATGATTAAGGCAAAAGGTAATATTGAAATTAAGAGATTCGAGTCAAATACCTGAATCGCCAGAGCTCCAAGAATAGCTCCAATAGAGGCGGCGATAATCCCCACTATTTGTTGTTTAGGCTCGACCAGTTTTTGTTTAATAAAAAAACGGGTAGCGGTAAAACTGCCAAAGCACGCTTGAAGTTTATTGGTGGCGATAGCTTGTACTGGCGACATGCCGGTAAAAAGAAGTGCGGGAATAGTGAGCAGGCCACCACCGCCGGCAATGGCGTCGATGAATCCAGCCGCCATTGCAACCAAAGAGAGCAAAGCGAGAAGTTCGAAGCTAAATTCCATGGTTAAGCGCCTTAATAAAATAAGGTCAGCTTAAACCAATGAAATTGAGAGGGGAAGCGAGATTTATTAGTGCGTTAATAGTTCATCAATCGTGTATTAAATACTGCGGTTTTTCTTTAGTTGTTTGATTTCGACATCGCTATAACCTAATTGCTGTAATACTTCGACAGAATTAGCCCCTAGCTTACCGCCTGATGTATACGGTGCTTGGATTTTGAATGGCAAAGAGGTATTGATTTGTTTAATCGCTGTTCCTGCTTCATCAAACGCTTCTGTTACCATGCCGCGCTCAACAAAATGAGGGTGTTCAAACGCCTCATTCATGGTTAATACCGGTTCAACACAGGCATCGACTTTGGCAAACTCAGCCTGCCAATGGACTAAAGGCTGTGTCTTAACCTTTTCGCTAATCGCTAATTTTAATGATTGTTGAGTCTCATAGTTTTGATCGGCTATTTTATTTTTCCAGTCACCAAGATCTAATACCGCCAGTAATGCCATAGCAAAATTAGGCTCTAGGCTGCCGATTGAAATGTGACGCTCATCCGATGTTTCGTAATAGTCGTAGAATAAGCCGCCATTGAGCATTTCTTTTCCACAGCTAGGGTCTTCACCGCTGGCAATGGCATTAGAGCCAAACATGGTCGTGAGTGCCAGCGCTGCGTCACTCATGCTGATATCCAAGTATTGGCCAAGCCCAGTGGTAGAGCGTTGAATAACAGCCGCCAAAATAGCCATCACTGCGTTGTGCGAACCGCCAGCAACATCGGCGATTTGTGTAGCAGAAAGTACGGGACCAGTATCAGCTCTGCCAGAAAAACTAGCTAGGCCAGATAAGGCTAAATAATTAATGTCGTGACCTGCACGATCTTTTAGCGGGCCAGTTTGACCATAGCCGGTAATTGAGCAATAAATTAACTTTGGCTGAATTTTTTGCAAGCTAGCAAAATCCAATCCTAAGCGCTGCATAACTCCAGGTCTGAATTGCTCAAGTACAATGTCATATTCTGCAACCAGCTTATGAATAATCTCAGTAGCACCTTCTTTTTTTAAATCTAAGGTAATGCTTTTCTTGTTTCGATTTAAAGTAGCGTGTGCCGCAGAAACGCGATCTTTGCCAGTGCCGACAAAAGGCGGCATAAATTTAACTAAATCTGGACGAGTAGGTGATTCAACTCGCAGCACTTCTAGCACCCATATCCGCCAATAGCTGAGTCGCATAAGGCCCAGGTAATAGAGTAGTAAAATCTAGAACTTTTAAGCCCGCTAATGGCAATGACATAAGTGCAGTATCCTTTTTAGTCTTTAATTTATGACTATTTGTATTTCTTTTTATTTAATGAGATCACGACCAATAATCAGTTTCATGATTTCATTGGTGCCTGCATAAATTTTCTGTACACGAGCATCGGCGTAAGCACGAGCGACAGGGTATTCCCACATGTAGCCGTAACCACCATGAAGCTGTAAGCACTCATCAACCACATCGCATTGAATGTCTGTGGTCAATAATTTCAATTTGGCGGCGGTCACAGAATCTAATTCTTTGTCTAAATGCAGTTCTAAACATTTATCAATAAAGACCCGAGCCATGGTTACGGTAGACGACATTTCTGCGAGTTTAAATTGTGTATTTTGAAAAGACGCAATGCTTTTACCAAAGGCTTTACGATCTTTCACGTACTCAATGGTTTGCTCCAAAATCGATTCGGCGCAGGATACTGCGGCTAACGAAACGGACAAACGTTCTTGTGGTAATTCTTGCATCAGGTAAATAAAACCCATGCCTTCTTCACCGAGTAAATTTGCTTTTGGCACTTTCACATCTTGGAAAAATAATTCAGAAGTATCTTGGGCTTTCATGCCAATTTTGTGCAGGTTTTGGCCTTTTACAAAACCTTCCATTCCGGTTTCAACTAGTAATAAACTGCTGCTTCTTGAGCCACCATCTAGGATTTGTTTTAGCCACAACAATCACAAGTCGGCAAGCTGGCCGTTGGTGATAAAGGTTTTTGAGCCGTTAAGAATGTAGTGCTCGCCATCATCGCTTAATACGGCGTTGGTTTTAACATTTTGTAAGTCGGAACCTGTGCCCGGCTCTGTCATTGCAATGGCGGTAACAATGTCGCCGCTGACGCAACCCGGTAGGTATTTTTGTTTTTGTTCTTCGGTGCCATAAGCCATTAAGTAAGGTACGGCGATATCGGAGTGCAGGTTAAAACCAATACCGGTTAAACCAAAGTTGGCCACTTCTTCTGTTACTACCGCGTTATAACGAAAGTCAGCTTCTGAACCGCCGTAGGCTTCAGGTACGGTAGGGGATAAATACCCTTGCGCACCAGCCTTCTTCCAAAACTCATGCGATACTTGGCCGTCTTTTTCCCATTGCTCATGAAACGGAACCGCTTCTTCTTTTAAGAATTTACGGAAGCTGTCGCGAAACATGTCATGTTCAGAATCAAATGCAGTACGTTTAATCATTTTTATTTCCTATTATTATTAATATTTATTTTTATTATTTAAAGTAATTCTTATTTGCTCGGTTCATTACTGGGTATATCTTCCACAAAACGGCATAAATACTTCCCTGTAGCCTTAGGTTCGGCAGTCCCTGCCTCTCATATTTGTTACAGATTTACCCAGTAATGAACCTTTTGTAATGTATTATTTGAAAGCTACTTATCTGCAAAAGTTAGATTCTTTTCTGTCATCTCTTTTAGCAACTTAGGCACCTTAAAACGTTCACCAAATGTCGCATGTAAATATTCAGCGCGTTCAATAAAAGTGTTTAAGCCAGTTTGATTAATAAACTGTAAAATACCGCCTGTCCAAACCGGATAACCAATGCCCATAATCGAACCAATGTTGGCATCGCGAACGCTGGTTAAAACATTCTCTTCCAAGCAGCGAACCGTTTCGATGGCTTGAATGTAGAGTAAGCGATCTTTCAGTTCATCCAAATCGATTGCTTTATCGGCTTGTTCGAACGTGTCTTTTAAACCCGACCAAAGCTGCTTCTTTGAACCTTTGGCCAATTCGTTATCGGCATAAGAATAAAACCCAGAGCCCGCTAACTTGCCCGCACGATCTAGCGCTAACATTTTATCAACTACCGCTTCGGAAGGGTGGTATTGATATTGTTTGCCTTCGGCTTCTAGGTCTAGCCGAGTTTGCTTACGAATTTTATCGACTAGGGTCAAGCTCACTTCGTCGGTAACCGCTAATGGCCCAACCGGAAAGCCAGATAAATACGCCGCATTTTCAATAGCAGAGGCTGAGAATGCCTTCACCTAACATGGCAATGCCTTCGTTAGCGAAGGTGCCAAAAACACGTGAGGTATAAAAGCCTCGGCTATCGTTTACAACGATCGGCGTTTTACCAATTTGCTGAACGTAGTCATACGCCAGCGCAAGCGTTTCATCAGAGGTTTTTTCACCGCAGATAATTTCAACCAATGGCATTTTATCCACAGGAGAAAAGAAGTGCAGACCAATAAAGTTTTCAGGGCGCTGTGATGCTTGCGCTAAACCGGTAATCGGTAAGCGTCGAAGTATTCGATGCAAACACTGCGTTAGCAGATAATTGAGCTTCGGCTTCTTGAGTCACCTTGGCTTTTAAACCACGATCTTCAAATACCGCTTCAATCACCAAATCACAATCGGCTAAATCTGCTGCATTTTCTGTCGGTAAAATAGCATTTAATAACGCATCGGCTTTATCGCTGCTTAAGCGTTTTTGTTTTACTTTTTTATGAACAATATTTTCAGAGTAGGCTTTGCCTTTTTCAGCCGCGGCAAGATTCACATCTTTTAAAACAACGTTAATGCCTTTTGCCGCCGAAGAATATGCAATGCCTGCGCCCATCATGCCTGCACCAAGTATGCCGACCTTGTTTACTTTTTTACGTTCAACATTCTTTTGGGCGCGCAGCACCGGCTTTGATTTCATTGAGCTGATACCAAAAAGTATTAATCATATTCTTGGCGACTTGGCTGCAAACAAGCTCGACAAAATAACGCGATTCAATGCGCATCGCGGTATCGATATCAACTTGCAAGCCTTCTACCATGACCGCCAAAATCGATTCAGGGGCAGGTAAGGTGCCTTTGGTTTTTGCCCGAATCATGGCCGGTGCAATCGGTAGCATTCTGGCTAATGCTGGTTGCGTCGGAAGACCACCGGGAACCTTGTAGCCTTTGACATCATATTTTTGCACCGCTGTTGGGGTTGCTTTGATCCAACTTAACTGCTGACTCAATCATCGCTTCAGGCGAATCTACAATCTCGTTGATTAAGCCTAGCTCTAAGCCTTTTTCGGGTTTGAATTGCTTACCTTCTAATAAGAAAGGCATCGCCGCTTGTACACCTAATAAACGGGTCATGCGAATCACACCACCGCCACCGGGCAATAAACCAAGGGTGACTTCTGGTAAACCTAAAATGACCCCCTTGCTTAATGCAATGCGGTGATGAGCAGATAAGGGCTAAGTTCCCAGCCGCCTCCTAATGCCGCGCCATTAATACAGGCGACAACCGGTTTACCTTGGGTTTCTATTTCGCGCATGGCCAGCTTTAAACGGTTTACCATGTCGTACAAAACATCGGCATTTTCTTTTTGCGTAGCAAATAAATCGTCGAGATTACCACCGGCAAAAAAGGTTGATTTATTTGATCGAAAAATCACACCGCTGTAATCATCTTCACGCAGTTTTTCCACCGCTGCGATTAATGACGCGGTGAATTCTTGATCCATTAAATTGGCATTAGCATTGGGTTTATCAAGAATCAGGTGAACAATATTGTCCTGATCTTTTTCGTAAATTACTGAACTCATATTCATAATACTCTTTAAACCCTCTCAATAATCGTTGCTATACCCATACCGCCACCAACGCATAATGTCACTAGGCCGGTTTTTAAATCTCTTGCTTCAAGCTCATCTAATAGGTGCCCAAAATCATGGCGCCAGTTGCACCTAACGGGTGGCCCATAGCGATTGACCCGCCATTGACGTTGACGATGTCTTCACTGATACCCATCTCGTTGATAAAGCGCATCACCACAGAAGCAAAGGCTTCGTTCACTTCAAATAGATCGATATCAGACACTTCCATGCCGGCCACTTTTAATGCTTTGCGTGCGGCGGGCCCTGGGCCTGTGAGCATGATGGTGGGTTCTGCACCCACTACGGCGGTGGCAATAATGCGAGCACGCGGCTTCATGTTGAATTGTTTGCCTGCGCTTTCGCTACCAATTAAAACAGCGGCGGCACCATCAACAATGCCAGAGGAGTTGCCGGGGCTATGAATGTGGTTAATAAACTCAACCTGTGGATAAGCTTGTTTGGCAACGTTATCAAATCCCATATCGCCCATGGCTTTAAATGAGGGTTTTAGTTGTCCTAAGGCTTCGACCGTACTGTCTGGGCGAATTAATTCATCGTGATCCAAAATTGTTAAACCGCTGCGATCTTTTACTGGAATAATCGATTTTTGAAATGCTGACTTCTGCCAAGCCGCGGCTGCTTTTTGATGAGAGCGCATGGCAAACGCATCAACGTCTTCACGGGAGAATCCGCCAAGGGTCGCGATTAAATCTGCGCCGATCCCTTGTGGCATAAATCCGGTGGCAATATTAGTTTCTGGGTCCATCGCCCAAGCGCCACCATCACTGCCCATTGGCACACGTGACATCGATTCAACACCGCCAGCAACGATTAAGTGTTCCCAGCCAGAACGTACTTTCATCGCGGCGGTATTAACGGCTTCTAAGCCAGAGGCGCAAAAACGATTGAGTACAACGCCTGCTACATCATTATCCCAGCCTGCAGCGAGTGCAGCGGTTTTGGCGATGACGGCACCTTGGTCGCCAACGGCCGTGACACAGCCCATGACGATGTCATCCACTGCAGCGGTATCGAATTGATTACGTTCTTGCAAGCTGATTAATAAATCAGAAAGCAAGGTGATGGGTTTTACTTCGTGCAATGCGCCGTTGGCTTTGCCACGCCCGCGTGGGGTACGAATGGCATCGAAAATATACGCTTCAGTTGTCATGCTATTTTCCTTCTTGTATTTCAGGCGACTATTTAGGCGCCATGCGTAAAGCCGAATCGATGCGAATTACTTCACCGTTAAGAATAGGGTTTTCCACAATGTCTCTGACTAAGCGACCGAATTCTTCAGGCTTACCTAAGCGAGATGGGAAAGGTAAAGTAGATGCTAAACTGTCTTGAATTTCTTGTGAGAAAGATTCCATCATCGGTGTCATAAACAAACCAGGGGCGATGGCTAAAACGCGCACACCAAACTTGGCCAGTTCACGAGCAGCGGGCAAAGTCATGGCAACAATGCCACCCTTTGATGCGGAATAAGCGGCTTGACCAATTTGGCCTTCAAACGCGGCGACCGATGCGGTAGAAATAATTACACCGCGTTCGCCGTCAGCGTTGGCTTCGCGGTCTTTCATTTGGTCGGCGGCTAAACGTAAAATATTAAATGAGCCCACTAGGTTCACTTGAATTACGTTATTAAAAAAGTCTAACGTCATTGGGCCTTCACGACCAATGATACGGCTAGGATTGCCAATACCGGCACAGTTCACGGCAATGCCGCATAAACCATGCGCCTCTTTAGCCGTTTGCATCGCTTGTTCAGCACTGTCTGCGCTGGTGACGTCACAAAAAACCGCGATACCGCCAATGTCTTTGGCAACGGCTTCAGCTTTATCCATCTGTACGTCAAATACGGCAACTTTAGCGCCTTGGCTGGCTAAGAATCTTGCCGTTGCTTCACCTAAACCAGAAGCGCCACCGGTAACAACTGCGGGTACACCTTGAATATCCATTTGAAACCCTCTTTTTATATTTATAGCTATGACTAAATTATGGTTATGCCTAAATAGTGGCTAAATTATTGACGCCGTGCAATGTCATAAAGGGCTAAATAATTATCTAAAACGGACAGGGTGTATTAATTGTGAGCACGTTATTCTAATATAAATATCTTAAACGGACATTACGACCTCTGGATAAGCATGAGCAATAAAACACATACCATAACCGCTTATTATGCCCAAGCTGTGATTGAGGGTGCTAAGCGCTTGAATTACGACACGGATTCATTACTGCAGTCTGTGGGTTTGACGGAGATTACATCTGATCAGCGAGTAGCACCTCAAGTGATTACTCAGTTGATTCAGTCGATATGGAAGCGGTTGGATGATGAGTTCATGGGCTTTACCAGTCAGCCCTGTAAGCAAGGTGTCTTCGCTTTTATGGCGCGACAGTCGATTCAGTGCCGAACTTTAAGAGAAGCATTGACTCATGGCGCGCAGTTTTATCATTTAATTCGTCACGACTTAGAAGTGAGTTTTATCGAAGTTGATAATGACAAAGAAAACGAAGCCATTTTTAGTATTCAATTAAGCGATGAGTCTCTTGATCCTGAGCATTTGTTAATCGAGTTCTTTTTATTAGTTTGGCATCGGTTTGCGATTTGGCTGGTGGGTAATAAAGTGCCGTTGAAATATGCTGACTTTAAATATTCACCGCCAGCGCATGTGAAAGAATACAGTTTATTCTTTCCTTGTCATTGCCGCTTTAACCAAGTTAAAAATAGCATTGTATTTGACCGCAGTGCGTTATCGTTACCGATTAAACGCAGTGAAAAAGAATTATATGAATTTCTCAAAAAATCTCCCGCAGACTTATTAAGTAAACCCTTATTTTCAAATACCTTCACCAGCCAAGTTATGACTTACATGGGTGAAGCGATTAATGAAGGTAGTCTGAGTTCAATGCCATCGATTGAATGTGTGGCCAGCTATTTTAATATGAGTTCTCGTAATTTGCGTCGCAGGTTAAGTGAAGAACATAGCAGCTATCAAAGCATTAAAGATGCCTTGCGAAAAAATCATGCAATAAAACTGTTAACGGATAATGAGTTGGCGATCAATCAAATTTCTCGTGAAGTAGGGTTCAACGAGCCGGCCGCGTTTACTCGTGCTTTCAAACAATGGACGGGGCAGACTCCCCGTAATTTTCGACAGCTTTAATAATTTAAGCAATCAAGTTAATAATAAAAATAAAATGAAGGCTGACCAAGCTTCAAATGTAAAAACTAATAATGATAAGAGATACTTTTTATGGATATGACTTTAAGCGACGACCAGTTAATGATTCAACAATTGGCACAAAAATTTGCCCAAACTGAATTGGACCCTGTCGCCGATAAACTAGAGCAAGAGGGCGGTCGAGAAATTTATTTAGCCAACTTAAAAAAGCTCGCCGAACTCGGGTTTATGGGTCTGAATATTGAAAGCCAATATGGTGGAACCGACGTGGGTACCGTGGGATTCAGTATCGCTATTACTGAAATAGCCAAGGCGTGTGCTTCTACTGCAGTGACCATGTCGGTTAACAACATGGTGGCAGAAGTTATTCAAGTGGTGGCTTCAGCAGAGCAAAAAGAAAAGTACTTACCTAAATTATGCAGTGGTGAATATTCAGCTGGGGCTTTTTGTTTAACTGAAACCACCGCGGGTTCTGACCCTTCTAACATGAAAACGACCGCGGTATTAGATGGTGATGAATGGGTATTGAATGGTAATAAACAATTTATAACCAGTGCTGAATATGCCGGTATTTTTATTGTCTGGGCAGTGACTGATACAGATCAAACACGTGGTAAAGGCATCTCATGCTTTTTAGTTGAAAGAAATTCACAGGACTTCTTGCCTGGAATGTCAGTATCCAAAGCCGAAGAAAAAATGGGCCAGCATGCGTCATCAACCAACGAGGTGGTATTTGATAACTGCCGTATTCCTAAAGATTCCTTAATGGGGGAGTTGAACCAAGGTTTCAAAGTTGCAGTAAGTGAACTTGCGGGTGGGCGCATCGGTATAGGATCATTAGCTTTAGGGTTGGGGTTGGCCGCCATGGATTATGCGCGTAGTTACATTACCGAGCGTCAGCAATTTGGCCAAGCTATTGCTAACTTTCAAGGTATTCAATGGATGATAGCCGATGCCTATACCGACTTAGAAGCTTCGCGTTTATTATTGATGAACGCCGCCGATACGAAAGAAAAAGGTCAGGGGTTTTCCAAGCAAGCCTCCATGGCCAAGCTGTTCGCCACAGAGAAAGCTAATAGTGCTTGTTATACCGCGCTGCAATTAATGGGTGGTAATGGCTATATAAAAGACTATCCACTGGAGCGTTATAGCCGCGACGTTCGCATCACGACCATTTATGAGGGTACTAGTGAGATTCAAAGGGTGATTATTGCTCGAGAATTATTGAAAGAAATTAGTTAACAAATATATGTATCCAAACAGATTAATGAGTGTATGGCTCTTTCTAGTCTATTAATTTATATTAAAATTGCGCTCCGAAAATAAAAGGAAGCATTGTAAGCAGAGGCTAAATCTAAGTCTGATTCAAACTGGAATTAAGTGGTCGATTAAGAAAAAATTCAGTTTAAGTCAAGCTAGGTTAACCAATGTTGCGACGACTTTAGCGAGTGCAAATTTAGATATTAATGGTGAATACAAATTTCAATGAGTTGTGAAGCTTTATCGGATTCGTCATTAAAAAATGAGCTCATTCCTCGCTCTTGTCACAATTTGCATATATTTTGTCACTTAACCGATTGTCGCCTAGGCTAATCTACCCATTAGTAAGATTTAGTTCGAATAAGAATAATAACAGTCTGACTTAAAAATGGTGAGGTTAGTACAATGAGCAAACTATTGAATACAAAATACAGTGGGAATTCGACAATTCCAGTGCGAAAAATGAATTTCGATTTCACTGATGTGCCAAAAAACTATATGAATGGCAGTTTGGCTAAAAGTCATTTGTTTGATGGTTTAAATCTGCTATTTCCGGAAGGTGAGCGCTTTTTCATGCGAGCGGTACGTGATGGTTTGAATAAAATTGATAGCCCAGACTTAAAACAACAAGCTCGAGGTTTTTTTGGTCAGGAAACACAACATGCTATAGAACACGAAAAGTTCTTTGATGTACTTGAGCAGAATGGATATACATTTCGCAAAAAGCTTAATAAAATCGATAAGTTTATTTTAAAAATGCGCGATGTATTGCCGGCGGGTTTTCGTCTTTCTTTAACTGCTGGTGCTGAGCATTTAACAGCAATATTAGGTGCTGCTACGTTGAATGATGAAGATATCGAGAAATCACATCCCGCGATGCGTGATCTAATTCAATGGCATGCCATTGAAGAAATCGAGCATAAAGCGGTTGCTTTTGATGTTTATCAAGAAAGTAATGGTAACTATCTATTACGAATATTGGGTTATATTGGCGCGATACTATTCATTCACAGTGTGTCAAACAGTTTAGTAGAAGATTTTTTAATGCAAGATGGATATAGTAAAAAAGAAGCTAAAAAATTAATAAAGCAAACTCATAAGGAAATGTTAGCGAATCATGAAAATTTAGGACAATCTCTTCGAGCTTATTTTAAACCAAGTTTTCATCCTAATAACTTTGATGAATCTGTATTGTTAGAGAAAGCAATGAGCCGTTTAGGTATTGCTTGATAGTAATGTGAGCATTGCGAAAGTCGTGTAATATACTACTCTAAGCTAAATGTTTAAGATATTGAGCGCATGAGCGAACTTAAAGAATTAAAATTCCCGGCATTCTATAGTCAGCTAGCGAAAGATTTTATAGATACGATCACTCAGAGTTTAGCGTTCGACTTTTCGATTGCTAAAGGATTAGAGCTGATTAATATTCCAGTGGATATTTTACAAAATCCAGAAGCTCTATTAGATGGCGATCAGGTCTGCTTGATGATATCGCTAGGGAAAATGTTAGCTAAAAAAGATAAACCTTTTAGTTTGCAAATACTTCAGCATTTCAAAGAGGATACTCTAGGAATGCTGGGGTTAGCCATTATTAATGCTCAGGATGCTGAACAAGCACTTAATCTTTTTCAAGAATATACTGAGCTTTTTATACCAGGCTTTGATTTCAGTATTAATTACAGCGATAGGTACCTTGATGTAGAAATTTTACCTCTCGCAAATTTTAAAAAACTAGAATCAACATTGGTTGAGTTGATTTGTTGTGCTTTTGATTTTTATGGTAAACGCTCAGGTTTTGAGATACAGGCTGAGTTTTATTTTAGCCATGATGTTTCAGATTATAAAAGTCAGCTAGAGCAACAGTTTGAATCCCCTATTTATAGCCACTCACCGATTAATAGAATACGGATTCCTCGTGCCGTGCTGTCTCAGAGAGTTAAAAATCCAAATTCATCCATGCAGGCTGTTTATATTGCTCAACTCAATCTTGAAAAAGCAAAGCATGAACAGCAAAGTTCTATTAGTTTTCAGGCTAGGCGGATAATGCATTACAGCGGTAAAAAAGGGGTTTTTCTTAATCGTGATCAGTTAGCCGATCAACTATCCTGCTCTCATAGAACACTAACTCGCAAGCTGAAATCCGAAGGGGTGTCATTTCAGCAGTTGCTCGATGAAGTTCGGTTTTCAATGGCGAAACAAATGCTGTATCAGTCGAGTAAATCGACGAAACAAGTTGCCAATTATATTGGCATAACCAATCCATCAGTTTTTTGTCGAGCTTTTAAGAAGTGGTCAGGAGTCACGCCCAGTGAATATCGGGCGAGTTTGCATGTTTAGTGCTTCTTGTTTTTTTTTGGGGGGCTGGTACTAATTTAATTAAAGTTGATCGGCAGCGTGCTTTCAATCGGGGAGAAAGGCTCTAGCTGAACCTTCAATTTACTCCATAAAGCACCAGAAGTAACTATAGGTATGCGACTACGATCCGTTTCATAATTATTTAGCTGCCAGTGCTGAGTAAAGTTTTTAGCCCCCTCAGTTTTATGAAGTTGCCTAACTTCGCAAGATAGTTGGGCGATGGCATCAATACTATTTTCCCAACTAAAGCGATTGAAATCACGATAGGTAAATGTCTCGTCTACATATCGATCACTTAGTTGAATAAGCTGCTGCATAAGCTGGTGGAGAAAATAATTTATATCAAGCTTGTTAATAAAAAAGCTGATGAATTGAATGTTTTCTAACTCTGTTAGTGCAATACCACCGCTGGTAATAACTTTCAGATCTATTAGATATTCACCCGTTGGACGAAGTATTAGGTCGATGAGTTCAAACTTAGTCCCGCCATAGTTGATAGTGCTAAGTCTGTCTTTTATTTTCTCTCTGGTTAATGATGATTCTTGTTCGCTGAACGGTTTTTTGTTGAGGCAGCTTTTAGTTAGCTTTGCTTGTAAACGATTGCGGCTATTGGCAAGCAAAGGTAGGTCGTGGTGGTTATTAAATGGTGTGGTTATTTTTCCTTGATGATTCAAACGGAATAACTCGCGTACTTCATGCTCACGAGCCTTTTTTAAGGCCAAATATACTGTTTGAATGATTTCTGAAGTAGGTAGTTGTGGCTCAATACGCCATTTTCGGCCATATACGATTTTATCTTGAGAAACTTCAGTATTAGAAGATTTGTAATTATCAATGCCGACAATGCCGACTTGAATATAAATTCCTGTATTTTTATCGGAGTCTTCATCTGAATTATCTTGGCTAACAAATACGGGATAGCGTGGATCAAAGTCAATATCCAGTAACAGTTGCTCAACTGACTGCAAGGTATGCTGGTAGCTTAAATAATGCTGAGGAATGCAGAAGCGCCCATCCGCCAGTTCTGTTTTGGGTGCATTGTCTAGCGCTTTCTCACCTGCGAGTAGTGTTTCAATATTTGACGTCATACCGTTTTACTTCTATTTAGCTTTTTGTTGATCTGTTTAAACTTCAATTAACAGTTGTACTAGGCTTTAATTTGTATACGGACGCACAATCTTTTTGGTTTACATTTTCTGCTTAAAAATATCATAGCTTTCTGCTATTGCATATCTAGGTACACAAGCCGCGCTGAAAGTTCCATTGGGCAGTGATTATTTAAACGAACTTGCCTTACATCTAATATACGGTTGGTGTTGGGTATTTGATAAAAAACCGACATGTTTAAGTTTCCTATTTCTTCTCGAGTAGTTATGTCTAAAGAATAAATAAATGGGGAATAATATAGATTACCTCAGCGGCCATTAGATTAGTTAAAGCATGTTGCTATTTGCTTTTTAACTATATATACCTATTATTTATGTATTGAAACTTGCTAGTGATTTTAATTACTATAAGACTGTGTTCGATTTGGCAGGATGCTAGGGTGATAAAAATATGGATGTAGAAATTGATGCAGTGCTGACAGATATTGAGGGACGAGAGAAGGATTCTCTTTACCATCCGGAGTTATTGCAGTCACTTAATCAAAATTTGCGCCAGCAATTAGCCGCTAGAAATGCACCCTTGATCACATTGGAACAACGACAAGAACAAGTGCGGCAAGCGCTTACGGCTACAGTGGCCAGTCGTGAATTGGGTAGAGCTGTTTTTTCTCAAGAATTGAACAAGTGTTATGACGCTTTAACGGCCATTTATACATCGCTGAACTTACCCCCAGAGCAGCGCAGTCTCCAGTATATTAATCGTCATGGTTTGGTTATGTCGCCAGATTATTGCATCAAAACTATCACCGATACTCCCAGAGTCGGTGCGTTTTGGCAGGCACTTGAACCATTAATAGGTGTTGACACCAATACCGAAGGCAAAGCACAACATCTTGTATATCCCGCCTGTGGGCCTTATGCCCCTTTGCTATTGCCTTTGTTGTACAGCTTAAAGCAGCAAGAGCGTTTAAACCCCCTGTTGAAAGTGACCCTGATTGATGTGCATCCTGCCGCCGCGAATACGGCGTTAGAATTGGTGAGTCTCTGTGGTTTGGCGGATCAAGTGGACGTATTGTGTCTGGATGCTTGTGACTACCAAGCTGAACCAGGCTCGGTGAATATCCTATTGTTGGAGTCCATGCAGCATGGTTTTGGCCGTGAAGCGCATCTAAGTATCTGCCAACACTTCGAATCCCTGTTAGCGCATGACGCCATTATGGTGCCTGAAAATATTTCTATCTGCGCGGTATTGGTTAAGAGTGCGGAGGAATATCCCGCCGAAGGACGCGATACCTCCATCGCTAACTCTGGCCGTATTGAGTTGGGCTCTATCTTGGAAGTTAATCGACATAACGTGCAGCAGTTACAAACTCTGGAATTGGAGGGAGGTAACAGCCTGGTGGAGTGCGACCAGGTAAAAATTCCCGATAATATTGTGGATGCCAAAGACTACATACTACTGCTAACGACCCGCATAAAAGTAGCTGAGAATTGTTGGATAGAAGAATATGAGTCAGGTATTAGTCATCCATTGCCAGACTTGAGTGTGTGTATAGGTTTCACTCCAAACGATTACAAGTCTGGTGATCTATTAGCTAAACCCGGGGACAGTCTTAAATTTTATTATCGTAAGCTGGGCTTACCGGGGTTTCTTCCGACACTGGTCAAGTCTGAGGTGAGCAGCTGATGAAAATTATCGTCGTCAGCCAAAGTTGTTTGTCTTTGCCGCTGATCCAGCAATTGCAGGCTAAGGGACAATTAGCGGGTGTTTGGCTACACAATGTTCGCGCCGAAGACAGTCAGCAGTTGGGCTGGTTTTGTCAGCAGCAGAATATTCCACTGTTGGTGATTGATCCGGCCCAGCCGCAAGCTTTATTAGAGCACTTTGACACTGTGGCGGCCGATTGCGCCATTAGTGCATTTTTGTCGTACCTGTTCCCTTCGCAAATAACGGAGAAGCTACAGGGTCGCTTAATGAATATTCATGCCAGTGCCTTACCGCAATTACGTGGTGCCGATCCTTTGTACTGGTTGTTACGCCAAGGAGCGAATGAAACTCAATTAAGCTTGCATCAAGTAGCGGATAAAGTGGATGAAGGGGATTTGTTGTTTCAGCAAGCATTACTGATTCACCCGTTTGATACCCATCAAAGTTTATCCAATACAGTGGCAACTGAATTACCTGTTTTGATTGATGCTTGGATAGGTGCTGGTGGCCTAGACGTTACAGCATGGGCACAGGAAGGTGAGTCCAGTAGCGCGCCAAAAGTCCAGATATCAGAACGCCAGATTGATTGGTCGAGCATGAGCAGTCTGGATATTTTTAATTTGGTGCGGGCTTGTGCCAGTGCTAGCCAAGGGGCTTGGTTTCGGTTTGGACAGGAGTATTTACAGCTGTTGGAATGCACGCCAGTGCAGGGGGATAACCTGCAATTAGAGCCGGGCACCATTGCGCATATAGGAGCGCCTAGGGGAGTGTTGTTGGCCTCTATTGACGGTCTTTTGCGATTGGATGTGATCAGTAGTCCAAGCGGAATTTTTAGTGGTTTACGTTTTGCCGAACGTTATCGGCTGCAGGCTGGACAGAAGTTTGAAAGTTGTTTGGTCATGCAATAATGAATCTAACCTTTATTAAGGAAAGTAAAAATGGATGATGGATATTACGGTTCAGTCCGCTTGTTTGGTGGCAATTTCGCACCACGTAGTTTTGCACTATGTGCTGGTCAGTTGCTGTCAATTAGCACTAATCCCGTACTCTTTTCAGTGATAGGCATCAGTTATGGTGGAGATGGTCGGACTACTTTTGGTTTGCCGGATCTGCGAGGACGGGTGCCCGTGAATATGGGACGTGGCGATGGTTTGGCCAACTGGGTTATTGGTCAGAGAGGTGGTCGGGAAGTTAACCAACTAAGCATCACAGAGTTACCTCATCATCACCACTCATTCATCGGCCACAGGCGCTAATGGAAGTATTAGCCTTTATGTGAGTGAAGAAGAAGGAGATACCGATGATCCCACTGCGGGGGTGTTGGCCAATAGTGGTAATTCTCAATATAAAAGTGGCGTAGAAGCTCCGGCAGGCTACAACAACGGTCACTCGGGAACCTGTCATGTTACGGGAGAGACGGGAAATACGGGTCTAGGGCAGCCTTTTAGTAATATTCAGCCTGTTTTGGCGATGAATTACATTATTTGTACTAATGGCTTGTATCCGACTCGCTCTTAAAGTGTTGGTTTGGATAGAAATATGACCGTTTATCAGAATATGAAGGATTTTAATTATGGATAATCAATATTTGGCTGATGTGCAGTTGTTTGCTGGCAATTTTGTACCTAGAAATTTCGGTGCTTGCTCCGGTGGTCTTATTGCAATTTCCCAGAATGAAGCACTTTTCTCTCTGCTAGGGACAACTTACGGCGGCGATGGTCGTTCTTCTTTTGGCTTGCCAGATCTTCGCGGCCGGGTGGCGGTCAGTCAAGGTACGGGTCCTGGATTACAAGGCTGGGACTCGGGGGAAAAAGGTGGTTCGGAATTTACGACTTTAACTGAGCAGAACATGCCTCAGCACAAGCATATTATCGCTAATGCTGCAGGCACCGTGTCGCTATTTGTCAGCGAAGATGAAGGTAATAGTGATGATCCTGTAACAGGAGTTTTGGCTAACAGTGGAAGCTCCCAGTACATCACAGGACCTGTATCTGGGAGTATGTATAACGGCGGGAATTCGGGTACTTGCTCTATTAATGGAGAGACAGGTAATGCCGGTGGGCAGCAGAGTTTCAGCAATGTTCAGCCGACTCTTGCTCTTAATTACATTATCTGTATGGCGGGATTATACCCCGTTCGCAGTTAAAAAGTTCCTTCGAAAACATGGAGTTATCCCAGTGGCACTGTTGCAGGGACTTCTGTTTTCTACAGTATTCAAAAAGTAAACATAACGAAAACGAAAATTTTAAGGTCATCAAAAAATGAATCGATTTTGGCAAAAATTCATACTGGCGATAGGCTTCGCTGGTACCCTGTCGGCGCAGGCCGCCACCAGTTTATCGACAGGGGATATTGCTTTTGTTGGCTTTAATCTGGATTCACCACGATGATTTTGCATTTGTTTTATTGAAAGATGTGGATGCAAACACAGAAATACGGTTTACCGATCAAGGTGTTAATAATCCAGGAACCTTCGTTCCAATATCGGGTGATGGTGAAATGGTTTGGACCAGTGGCTCAGCACTGAGTGCTGGCACTGTCGTAACTATTACCGAGCTCACTCTTAGCGCTTCAACTGGATCTATTACCAGCCAGCTGGTATGACTATGTCATCGATTGGAGATCAATTATTTGCCTTTCAGGGGAGCCTGGCATCTCCAACAATTATTACTGGCATGCATTCCAACGAATCAGGCACGACCCATCTACCGATGGCGATTGGTCTGGCAGTACGACTCAGTAATTCAACCTCGGCTTTACCTGATGTATTAACCAATGGTATTAACGCCATTCGATTGCATAATGCATCGACCGAAGTTGATAACTGGCAATTTAGGTGTGCTGGTGGCACGGTTTCTGGTACGGCTGAAGAAGTCGCCACAAATATTTATACGCTCACAAATTGGGATTTTGATAATATTACGGAATACTCTCCCGTAGCCAAGGTCTGTACTTATAATGTTTCGGCAGCCGCTGATTCTGATGGTAGCCTAACCGCCGCGGGCGGGGTTACCGAGCCGGTGGCAATTAATACTATCGTGGACACCGCGGGCGAAGCTGTGAATGTTTTTGACTTCACCCTGAGTGATGGCGGCACCGCCGATGGTCAGGCCCTAAGCGTTAGCCAGATTGTTTTGAATGTGACGGGTACAGCCTCCGATGCTCAGCGTGCTAATGTGACTTGGCGTTTGAATGGTAGTGATGCCAGTAATGTTACGGGTACCTACAATGCAGGAGCCGATACCATTACGTTCACAGGCTTGAGCATTTCAATTGCCGATGGCGCTAGTGAAGTTTACACCGTTAATGCTTATTACAATGACAATACCGGTTTAACCGAAGGGCTTACTTACATACTGTCCGTTGATGGTGATACAGACCTCACGGTCGGTGCTGGCACTCAGATGGGCGCAACTTCGGCTATTACAAATAGCACCGGTAGTACGGTAAATGTTGTCGCAACAACATTAGCTTTTACCACCCAACCAGCAGGTTCTGTTTCGGGTACTGCATTAACAACTCAGCCTGTAGTAACGGCTCGCGATGCCTTTGGTAATACCGATACCGGTTTTACAGAAACGGTGACTTTAACTGAGGCCAGTGCGGGAGCATTAAGTGGCAACGCTGTTGCCGCTGTTTCAGGTGTGGCAACGTTTACTGCCCTGAATTACAGCGCGACTGCCGATCAGCAAAGCTTCACCTTAACAGCCAATGATCAGGACGGTGTTGGTTCCGATCTGTCAACGACGAATGCCAATGCTGTAACATCCGATGTAGTCGCCACCAAGTTGGTCTTTGATACACAGCCGATTCCGTTGTCGGTTAACAGTGGTGAATCCAAAGCTTTTACAACAGTTCCCGTTGTTTCTGCCAAAGATGCGAATAATGTGATTGATACTGGTTATAGCACTGGAATTACCCTAGCCGAAGTTAATGGCGCGGGATCTGCGACCCTAACAGGCACGGGTGATACGGATGGCAGCGGGGCTACGGTGACATTGACACCGTCATCTGGTTTGGCGACGTTCACTGGCTTGAATATAAC
Source organism: uncultured Gammaproteobacteria bacterium (assembly GCA_963851095.1). Classification (GTDB taxonomy): domain Bacteria; phylum Pseudomonadota; class Gammaproteobacteria; order Pseudomonadales; family Oceanobacteraceae; genus Oleispira. The sequence continues at coordinate 33,094 of CAWKOX010000007.1, forward strand.
GTATACCGCTTCAGGTGGATCTTCCGAAAACTTTAACATACAAGCTTCCTCTGGTGGTTTGTCTACAAGTAACAGCAGTCAATTGACTGGGTTGGTCGCTGATTCCGATGGTAGCCTAACCGCCGCGGGCGGGGTTACTGAACCGGTGGCCATCGATACCACCCTAGATACCACCGGCGAAGCTGTGAATGTTTTTGACTTCACATTGAGTGATGGTGGTACCGCCGATGGTAATGCGTTAACGGTTAGTCAGATTGTTTTGAATGTGACGGGTACAGCCTCCGATGCTCAGCGTGATAATGTGACTTGGCGTTTGAATGGTAATGATGCCAGTAATGTTACGGGTACCTACAATGCAGGAGCCGATACCATTACGTTTACAGGTTTGAGCATTTCAATTGCCGATGGCGCCAGCGAAGTTTACACCGTTAATGCTTATTACAATGACAATACCGGTTTAACCGAAGGGCTTACTTACATACTGTCCGTTGATGGTGATACAGACGTCACTGTCGGTGCTGGCACCCAGATGGGCGCAACTTCGGCTATTACAAATAGCACCGGTAGTACGGTAAATGTTGTCGCAACAACATTAGCTTTTACCACCCAACCAGCAGGTTCTGTTTCGGGTACTGCATTAACAACTCAGCCTGTCGTAACGGCTCGCGATGCTTTTGGTAATACCGATACCGGTTTTACCGAAACCATTACTTTAACTGAGGCCAGTGCGGGTAGTTTAAGTGGTGCTAGTGTCGCTGCAAGCAATGGTGTGGCTACTTTCACTGCGGTGAATTATACCGCTACCGCTGACCAGCAGAGCTTTACCTTAACGGCCAATGATCAAGACGGTGTCGGTTCCGACCTGTCAACGACGAATGCCAATGCCGTGACGTCCGATGTAGTCGCCACCAAGTTGGTCTTTGATACACAGCCGATTCCGTTGTCGGTTAACAGTGGTGAATCCAAAGCCTTTACAACAGTTCCCGTTGTTTCTGCCAAAGATGCGAATAATGTGATTGATACTGGTTATAGCACTGGAATTACCCTAGCCGAAGTTAATGGCGCGGGATCTGCGACCCTAACAGGCACGGGTGATACGGACGGTAGCGGGGCAACTGTGACCATTACGCCGACTTCTGGTGTATCGACCTTTACCAGCATGAGTATTACCTACACCGCCTCTGGTGGTGCATCAGAAAGCTTTAACCTGCAAGCCTCCTCCGGTGGTTTGTCCTCCGCCAATAGTAGTCAATTGACTGGGCTGGTCGCTGATTCCGATGGTAGCCTAACCGCCGCGGGCGGGGTTACTGAACCGGTGGCCATCGATACCACCCTAGATACCACCGGCGAAGCTGTGAATGTTTTTGACTTCACATTGAGTGATGGTGGTACCGCCGATGGTAATGCGTTAACGGTTAGTCAGATTGTATTGAACGTGAGCGGCACAGCCTCCGATACTCAGCGTGATAATGTGACTTGGCGTTTGAATGGTAATGATGCCAGTAATGTTACGGGTACCTACAATGCAGGAGCCGATACCATTACGTTTACAGGGTTGAGCATTTCTATCGCCGATGGCGCTAGTGAGGTTTACACCGTTAATGCTTATTACAATGACAATACCGGTTTAATCGAAGGGCTTACTTACATTCTGTCTGTTGATGGAGACACAGACGTCACGGTCGGTGCTGGCACCCAAATGGGCGCAACCTCGGCTATTACAAATAGCACCGGTAGTATGGTAAATGTTGTCGCAACAACATTAGCTTTTACCACCCAACCAGCAGGTTCTGTTTCGGGTACGGCATTAACAACTCAGCCTGTCGTAACAGCTCGCGATGCTTTTGGTAATACCGATACCGGTTTTACAGAAACGGTGACTTTAACTGAGGCCAGTGCGGGAGCATTGAGTGGCAATGCTGTTGCCGCTGTTTCAGGTGTGGCGACTTTTACTGCGCTAAATTACAGCGCGACTGCCGATCAGCAAAGCTTTACCTTAACGGCCAATGATCAGGACGGTGTTGGTTCAAATCTGTCAACGACGAATGCCAGTGCCGTGACGACCGATGTAGTCGCTACCAAGTTGGTCTTTAATACACAGCCAGCGCCTTTGACACTCAATAGCGGGGTGACAGAGGCCATGACAACGGTACCTGTCGTGTCTGCCCGAGATGCCAATAATGTGCTTGATACTGGCTATACAACTGGTATTACCTTGACCGAATACGGGCGCTGGCTCCGCGATCATGACCGGAACAGGGGATACTGATGGTAGTGGTGCTACCGTTACTGTTACGCCTGTCGCGGGTGTGTCGACGTTTAGTGGTTTAAAAATTAACTATACGGCTTCTGGAGCACGCCGAAAATTTTAATCTGCAAGCTTCTTCTGGTGGTTTGTCCACAAGTAACAGCAGTCAGTTCCTGGCAAATACCGATATTGTTAATCCACGTATAAGCGATATCTTCCGAGCTATCCCCAACAAGTTCTCCAACTAATGCAGACAGCCTGACTTGGACGATCGCGTTTAACGAAATTGTTAATAACCTCGATGTGACAGACTTTGAAGTGGCGGGGACAACGGCTACGGTACAAAGCATTGACAAGATTGGTGAACTCGGTTTATCGAGTAACGGTATCAGGAGGTGACTTGGCTAGTTTTAATGGAACAGCGACTCTTTCAATTGCCAGTGGCCATAATATAGCGGACGAAGCAGGCAATGCATTAACTAACCTAGTACCGACGGTTCAAAACGTAAATACCTTTGTGGTAGATAACAATGAGCCAACAGTTGCGATCAGTGGTGTTCCTGCAAACAGCAATGCGGCGTTTACAGCGACCTTCACTTTTAGCGAAGCCGTGACAGGTTTTGATGCAACAGATATCACGTTAGGCAATGCAACTAAGGGCACATTTACAGCCACTAGTTCGACGGTGTACACCTTGGTGGTCACACCTACAGGCGCTGCAGTCACGATTGATGTTGCTGCTAATGGCGCAATCGATGTTGCCAAGCAATGGCAATACGGCGGCGACTCAAGCAAGCAGTGCCTTTGATAATGCAGCGCCAACGGTTGCGATCAGTGGTGTTCCAGCAAACAGCAATGCGGCGTTCACAGCGACCTTCACCTTTAGCGAAGCCGTGACAGGTTTTGATGCAACGGATATCACGTTAGGCAATGCAACTAAGGGTACGTTTACGGCGACTAGTTCGACTGTTTATACCTTGGTAGTAACGCCTACTGGGGCAGCGGTCACGGTTGATGTTGCAGCTAATGTCGCAGTTGATGTCGCTAGCAATGGCAATACGGCGGCGACTCAAGTAACAAGTGCCTTTGATAATGAAGCACCAACAGTTGCGATCAGTGGTGTTCCTGAAAACAGCAATGCGGCATTTACAGCGACCTTCACCTTTAGCGAAGCCGTGACAGGTTTTGATGCAACAGATATCACGTTAGGCAATGCAACTAAGGGTACGTTTACGGCGACTAGTTCGACTGTTTATACCTTGGTAGTAACGCCTACTGGCGCAGCGGTCACGGTTGATGTTGCAGCTAATGGCGCAGTTGATGTCGCTAGCAATGGCAATACGGCGGCGATTCAAGTAACAAGTGCCTTTGATAATGAAGCACCAAGCGTTGCGATCAGTGGTGTTCCAGCAAACAGCAATGCGGAGTTCACAGCGACCTTTACCTTTAGCGAAGCCGTGACAGGTTTTGATGCAACGGATATCACGTTAGGCAATGCAACTAAGGGTGCATTTACCGCGACTAGTTCTACGGTTTACACCTTGGTGATTACCCCTACTGGCGCAGCAGTGACAGTAGATGTTGCAGCTAATGGCGCAATCGATGTTGCTAGTAATGGCAATACGGCAGCGACTCAGGCAACGAGTAGCTATGATGCTACGAATCCAACAGTCGTGATTAGTGGAGTACCAGCGGATACTAATGCGGCATTTACAGCGACCTTTACCTTTAGCGAAGCCGTGACAGGCTTTAATGCAACAGATATCACGTTAGGCAATGCAACTAAGGGGGCGTTTACGGCGACTAGTTCGACTGTTTATACCTTGGTAGTAACGCCTACTGGCGCTGCGGTCACGGTTGATGTTGCAGCTAATGTCGCAGTTGATGTCGCTAGCAATGGCAATACGGCGGCGATTCAAGTAACAAGTGCCTTTGATAATGATGCTCCAACGCTTGAGGTTGGTGCACCGAGTGTGACAACTACTCGTAATGGTCCTGTGACCTATGCCTTGAGTTATACCGATGCAGATAACATTACGTTGGCCCTTAATAATATCACCCTGAACAAAACCGGAGACGCGGACGGTACCCTTGCTTTGAGCGGTACAGGCAACAGTCGAACAGTGACCATCAGTAATATCAGTGGTGACGGTACTCTTGCCTTCAGCATTGCGGCCAATAGCGCCAACGATAAAGCGGGTAATACTGCGGCGGCGGCTAACTCAGCCACGGTTACAGTAGTTTCCAATCAGACGGGTACTCTCAGCATTAGCGGTAATACAGTGGTCGGTGAAACGCTGACGGCGAGTTTGGCCGATGTGGATGGCCTGACGGGTATAAGCGTTGCTTATCAGTGGACTTCGGGTGGCAACAACGTTGGCACAAGCGTGGATAGCTATTTACTGCAAGCCAGTGATGTGGGTAAGAGTATTCGTGTTAACGCCCAGTACACTGACCAACGTGGTACTGCAGAAAATATTAACTCTTCTGCTAGCGATATCGTCATCACCGCTCAAAGTGATGCAGTTAATCGTATATCAAGTACCGCCAATCAATCAGGGGGCACTGAGCCCACGGTGGATGACTATAAAACCGCCGGTATAAGTGATGTATCGGATGTTGTATTAACGCGAATATTACCTTTGATTAATAACGCAGTAGCGCGTCAAAATGATTCGACAGACGTAGATGATGTGACTAAGTTGCAAGCGTTGGTGGATACGATTCTTGAAGGCCAAGATAACGATGGTGATGGCTTGCCAAATTTGGTGGAAGGAACTGAAGACACTGATAACGATGGTATAACCGACCGAGAAGATACCGACTCCGATAATGATGGTGTCGCTGATCAACTGGAAGTACGTTTGACTCTGACCGACAGCGATAGTGACGGCATCATTGATGTGCTGGATGCCGACGTCGGCAACGATGGGGAGGTTGATACCAATAAGGTGGATGCTAACTTTGACGGCGTAAATGACGAATTGGATTCCATGGCGAAGTTAATCGTGAAGTCCCAAGCGAATGCGCAAGCAATACCACCCGTTGTTGACGAAGCAGAGTTGTCATTTATTCAGTTTGATCAGGATCAGGATCAACGTCCTAACCATTTGGATCTTGATTCAGATAATGATGGTGTGATGGATGTTGTAGAGTCCGGTTTGAGCGATATTAATGGGGATGGAAAACTGGATGCTGGCGAAACTGTGATTACGGATGGCAGCCAATTATTGGATGACGACGCAGATTCGTTACCAAATATGTTGGAACTGAAAAGCGACGGAATCAGTTTTGATTTAATCGTTAACGGCCTGCCAGAGACTCTGGATCAGGATGCGAACGGTATTCTAGACAGTACAATAGACATGGACCTCGATGGTATTATTGATAGCGTTGATAATGCAGTGGGTGCTCAAGGGACTTTGCCTGACATGGATGGCGACGGCATTCCGAATCATGCAGATGATGATGACGATGGCGACGGTATTCTTGATGTGGATGAGAACCCGCAGCAGCAATACTTTACAGGTCTGGATGCAGATGCGGATGGTATTGATGATGGCGTAGATCAGAATGTTAATGGTGTACTTGCAGGTATTGATGCCAATAATAATGGCGTGCGTGATGATCGTGAATTGGCTGATCTAGATGGTGACGGAATTGCCGATTACCTAGATACAGACAGCGATAATGATGGTGTTCTGGATGGTCAGGATATCATTGTTAATGTTGGGTATGATGTTAAATCAAGAGGTACGGGAGAAATGAGTATCATGATGATGTTGTCGTTATTATTATTGTCTATTTGTCGTTACTCTCGAAACATATTTCGGATAAGTACTGTACTGCTGTTGTTTTTGGGCACAGGCGTTAGTCATGCACAAAGCTGGCAAGTAAGCCTAGGTTTGGGGCAGTCTATTCTGCGCCCAGACTTGGCAAGCGGTTTGGATACCAGAGACAGCAGTGATTGGGCTGTGCAATTGGGGTTAGGTTATCGAATACTTCCAGATTGGCAGGTGGAGTTGCGTTATTCTGATTTAGGAGAAGCAGACATTCGCGGAGACCAGGGGCGCTCAGGACTAAGCTATCAAGCATGGGTTGTCGATGCTAAATATCAACTGCCTTTATTGCAGGGTACGGCCTGGTCGCCTTATATGTTAGGTGGAATTGCTGTGAATCAATTACGAGCGAATGACCTGAAACTCGAAAAGAAAACCGATCCAAGTTTAATGTTCGGAGCAGGAATTAGCTATCGCTTTCAGGAGTTTCAATTGAATAGCGAGCTGATTCGTTACAGTTATGATAATGCCGGTTGGTTTATTGGCATTGAAAAAGATTTCTAAAAGAATAAAGTTTTAAATTAACCTCGTTAGCTTAAAAAAAGAGTTTGTTCACATCGAACAGACTCTTTTTAGTAAGTGTCTCCAGAAAAGCAATTTAGGTCAGAGTTAAGTTTTATTTTTGCCAACTATTTAAAATCAACGTCAAATTATTCGATAGAAAATACTACTTGTTGGACCTTTATAAGCATCGGCACGGAGTTGTATTGACCAGCACGTTATCCTATTTAATTACGCATTGGTTTTTCTTTTATATGACCTCATGAAAGGCTTTTATTTACACAGCTAAAAGTACCAAGGGGACCGTCGTTTATTTTAAATATAAAGTTTAAATTTTTTGCCATATTGCCAAACAATCAATGCCGCTAAAATAATTGCGGAGGCTGAGTAAAGAAGAGACGCTACATCTCCATGCTCACCTTGGCTAACCTCAATCGATAATTGAAAATACTCAACCATCCAATCTAGAGTTAGGCCCATAATCAGAGCCGTAACGATAACTCCCGTTAAATAAGCCATTAATGATCTTAGGCCTAATTCATTTTTCACCACCATTAAAGTTGCAATATTAGTGGCTGGACCAGTAAGCATGAATACCAAGGCTGCTCCGGGTGAGATTCCCGACAACATTAAGCCTGCAGCAACAGGAGTTGAGGCTGTTGCGCAAATATACATTGGGATGGAAATAACAACCGCGATCAGCATGGCAAAGATGCCATCGCCGTATTCGCTTAAAAGCGTTGGCGGGACATAAGTTTGAATCAGCGCGGCAAACCCAATACCGATCAACAACCAACCCATGAAGTCAGATAACAATTTTCCATAACCATAAACCACGGCGTTTTTCATCTTTTGGCCGAATCCAAGTACTTCCTTTTTCTTACCGCAGCAACTTTTAACCGCTTTATCTTGAATGGGCGGGGTTTCGGAATCCCAAAGGCGTACAAGGATGCCCGCTGTTATTGCGGATAAAATAGCGGAGATCGGGCGGAAAATAGCCATAACAGGTCCCATAAGGGCTAAAGTGACACCAATAGAGTCAACCCCCGTTTCTGGTGTCGCGACCATAAAACTTGCGGTGCTGGCCTTACTTGCGCCTGCTCGACGAATGCCGATAGCGGTAGGAATAACCGAGCAGGAGCATAAAGGTAAAGGCGTACCGATTATAGCGGCAGTTGCGACCGAACTATTTTTACCCAAGAATTTAGTGATCCATCTATCGGGCACCAGCATGCGAATAACTCCTGCCAGAAATAAGCCTAACAATAGATAAGGAGCCGACTCTGTGAATAGCAGAATAAAGTTTTCGATTAATGCCGACATAAATAAATATTCTCTTCTTTAGGTATTTGGGATTATAAATCTAAGTGTCTGCATATAGCTCAAGGAATTTATAAATAAACATTATCTTTTTTAATAGGATAGCGAATAGTTGGCATATTTACTGATAATCGTAAGCTTGAGGGCTGAAGCTCGTTCGATAGTGGACCTGTTTTTAGAATTTGTTAAGAATAGATGGAAATTATTCATATGTTTAATACATCAAATAGTTGTAACTTGATCATAAATATGTGATTGTCTAATTAGATTAAGGTAAGTGTATCTAATTAGGTTGTTCTGCAGTTTAGTTGTGCTCTTTATCACATCTTTATGCTCGAACTGGTGAATTCGAGTGTAACTTAAATATTTCACCAATAATTAAGAGTAAAGAACATGAGTAAAGGTATCGTTAAGTGGTTTAATGCCGATAAAGGTTTCGGTTTTATTACACCTGAAGATGGCGGAAAGGATCTGTTTGTACACCATTCAGAAATCCAAGCTGGCGGCGGTTACGCAACTTTGAATGACGGCCAAGCGGTTGAATTCGAAATTGGCGAAGGTCAGAAAGGCCCTTGTGCAAATAAAGTTGTAGCTATCTAAGCTCCAGCCTAAGCACGTGAAGCAGTTGGACGGCTTGCCGCCCACTGCTTTGTGCTCACCCTGCTTTATGCTATCCCTTTAGCGTCAAATTATTCGTATCCTAATTGTTAGTATCGATCCTCATCACTTCCCCTAAGCTTCACATTTTCGTTCTATACTTTATTTATACCTGACTCCACCTTATTTCAGTATCTAGCCATGCCGCTATTTTCATATTTTATGACGACTCTAATCCATGACGCCTTCTAGCCCATTGCAAAAATATCAAGATTTAACGGCCCTTGGGCAAGTAAGCTTTGACAAGTCGCAGCAGCAAGCATTAATGGCATTACAGCAATTGCACGAGCAAACTGCTGGTAGGCCGAAAGTGAATAGAAAGATGATGCGTGGCAGTGCTTCCTGTGATGGCTTGTATTTATGGGGAGAGGTCGGGCGTGGCAAAACATTTTTAATGGATATCTTTGTTGAATCATTCGATACCGATATTTGCTTACGGCAGCACTTTCATCATTTTATGCGCGACGTGCATCGTCAGTTAGCTCAGTTATCAGGCAGTAAAGATCCTCTTAGAAAGATTGCGAAACACCTAAAAAGTCGTCACGATATTTTATGTTTTGATGAGTTTTTTGTGTATGACATTGGTGATGCCATGTTATTGGGTCGCTTGATTATGTACCTGTTTGAGCAAGGCATGATTGTTGTTGCTACCAGTAATTGTGCCCCAGATGAATTGTATAAAGACGGCTTGCAGCGGGCTAGCTTTTTACCCGCAATTGATGCCATTCATCAGAGTATGAAAATAATAGAGCTAACGGGTACCAAAGATCACCGCGAACGCCATTTACATACACTGCAAAATTATTTTTTGATAAATGAAAATTTTCAAGAAACCGCTCTGCTTCCTGATAAACACCTAGATAAGCATCCTGGGATAATAGAAATATTAGGCCGAGAGATTAATTATCTACACAAAGACACTTCAACCATAGTTTTTGAATTTGAAGACTTGTGTTTAGGCCCAAGAAGTCATTTTGATTACATCGAAATAGCCAAACAATTTTCCATCGTTTATTTGTTAAATGTTCCTGCATTAGGTGGGGCCGTATATGAACGTATTAAGGCACGTGGTACTGAAGATGGCAGTGTAGGTTCGGGTGATACGGGCGAGCGTGAGGTCATGCTCGCCCCCATGGATGATGGGGCTAGACGTTTTATTGCGTTAGTTGATGAACTGTATGACCAACAGGTCGCTTTATATTTAACTTGCTATGTATCATTGGATAAATTATATACCCACGGCAGCTTGGCCTTTCAGTTTGAAAGAGCCCGCAGTCGTTTAATTGAAATGGGCAGTGAAGAATATATGAGCCAAATAGCTCATAAATTGCCTTAACGATTTTTACATCTAAAAGGTATATTACTTGGTCGCTTTAAATCAATTTCCATCCATGGATGGCGATAGAACGAATGATGAAACTCTGTTTGGCCTAATTGCTCAAGATATCGAAAAGCAAGGCTATAGCATTCGTCATGGTGCATTACCAGAAGGCTTAGCGATTGATCTTTATAATCAACAGCAGGTGCTAGCGGCGGAAAATTTTAAGAAAGCCGGTATTGGTCGTGGTGATGATTATCTTGAAAACGAATTTGTCAGAACCGATGCGATTTGCTGGATTAACGGTGAAACCGACGCAGGCAAAGACTGGTTAAATTGGACGGCAGGGTTACAAAGCTTTCTCAATCGCCGTTTATTTTTAGGCTTGTTTTCATTCGAAAGTCATTTTGCTCATTATAGCCCAGGGGATTATTACAAACGTCATTACGATGCGTTCCGTGGGGAAGCGAACCGAGTATTGTCGGTAGTTGCTTATTTCAATTCTGACTGGACAGCTGCGGATGGTGGTGAGCTGGTTCTGTACAAGGATGATCATGATAAAGAAGGGACTAAAGTGATTCCTTTATTTGGCACTTTAGTGACTTTTTTGAGTGAAGAATTTCCTCATGAAGTATTGGCGGCCAAAAGAGACCGCCATTCTATTGCAGGTTGGTTCCGAGTGAATACGTCGGTCTTCGATCGTGTCGATCCGCCGCTGTAGTGCTTACTTAACCTATACCGCTCGGTCTATGAAGCAGGTAAATGATCACGTCCATGAGGAAGATTGAAATCTTGCTCAGGCCCAACAGGTACAACGGCTGTTGGGTTAATCGTGACATGGCTAACGTAATAGTGCGTTTTGATGTGATCTAAACTGACGGTGCTTGCAATGCCTGGCACCTGATAAAGCTCACGCATATAACCACTTAATGCTGGGTAATCTGCAATCATTTTTTTGTTGGTTTTGAAGTGACCAAAATACACCGCATCAAAACGAATCAAGGTTGTAAACAAACGCCAGTCGGCTTCGGTTAATGTCTCACCCACTAGATAACGCTGCTTAGTTAGAATTTCTTCTACCTGATCCAATGCTGCAAACAAATTGTGGTAAGCGATCTCATAGGCTTTTTGTGTGGTTGCAAAACCAGACAGATAAACGCCATTATTGATCTTGTGGTATACCAATTCGTTAATCATATTAATTGATTCGTGCAGCGCTTCCGGATAGTAGTCATCTGTATTACCGGTTAAATCATTAAACGCGGAGTTAAACATACGAATAATGTCAGCCGATTCGTTGCTCACAATCGTTTCGGTTTGCTTATCCCATAATACTGGCACAGTCACACGGCCTTCGTACTGGCTGTCTGCTTTCAGATACAGCTGATACATGAAGTTAAAGTCATAAAGCGGGTCAGTCACTTCCCAGCCATTCTCAAGCATAACCGGATCAACAATCGTTACATCGATATAGTCTTGCAAGCCCTTAAGCTCGCGGAAAATTAATGTGCGGTGCGCCCATGGACAAGCCAAAGAAACGTATAAATGGTAACGGCCTTTCTCGGCTTTAAAGCTTGGCACTTCTTTGCCCGTCTCAGAATCGGTAACAGGTTGACCATCGGTGGTTAACCAGCTTCTGAAGCGGCTATCTTGACGACGGAACTCGCCACCACTTTCTTTGGTATCGTACCACTGATCAACCCATTTACCGTTTTGTATTAGACCCATGACTTACACCTCTTTCATTCTGATTAGCTCTGAAGCATTTTCAGAGCCTTTTAGACCTAAGTGTTTATTGCTTATGATCTCAATTATAGAGTGCTAAAAATTTTCTATAAGCGCTACAATCTGTTTAGATTAATCTAATAATTAGAACAGTTGGTGTACGCTATGAGTGTTAGAAACCCTATAACGATTGAGGTATTAGAAACCTTAGATGCCATTGACCGACGAGGGAGTTTTGCCAAAGCATCGGAAGAGTTGAATAAAGCAACGTCGGCAGTCTCGTATGCGGTACAAAAGCTTGAAGAGCAGCTTGATATCTCGCTTTTTCAGCGCCAAGGTCGGCGCTCTGTATTAACCCCAGCGGGTCAGTTGATCTTACAAGAAGGTCGTACAATCCTCAGTGCGACCTCGCGATTAGCCAATAGCGCAAAAGAAGTGGCGACGGGTTGGGAGCCTAAAATACGTATCGCAATGGAATCGACATTAGACTCTTCAGTATTATTTGGCGTTTTAGCTGACTTTCTTGAACAACATGAAAATGTTGAAATTGATTTAATCGAAAGTGTGCTTAGTGGTGGTTGGGAAGCCCTTGATCAGGATCGAGTCGAACTTATTATAGGCGTTCCCGGCCCTGTGCCTTCGCAGAAGGGCTTTCGTACTCAGATGATGGGAGATAGTGAATTAGTCCCAGTGATAGCGGCTTCTCATGAACATGCGGCTATCGCGTGTGATGCTGATGAGTTAGCAGTGGTATTGCCGAAACTCAGACGTGTTATTACGCACGATACCGCCCGCTTTGATGTCCCTCGTAGTGCAGGCCTAAGCAGTGACAAATTAAATACCCCTATGCTGTCTTTTTATGTACAAAATATGGATCAAAAACTGGAAGCGATCCTCGCAGGTATTGGAATTGGTCACCTGCCCCGTAATCGTATTCAGCAATATTTAGAGGATGGAAAGTTAAAAGAACTTAATATTGTGCGTGAAGCCAATCACTATGGAAATTATATGGCTTGGAAAATGATCAATAAAGGCAAAGGCCTTCAAGTTTTGATAAAGCAGTTGATGGAAGCGCAATGGTAACGCTTTAATCAGAACTTTCGTCACTCTGGGTCAGCTTGTCCAACTTACGCTGCACCTTTTCTGCACGCGCCAGTCTATCTTTCAGGTTGCTATCTTGTGGGTTGAGCTTCAGGGCTTGTTGCCATTGAATAAGCGCTGTCGAGATATTACCTTTTCGGTATTCTATTGATGCTGATTTATCTAAAGCCTGGGCATGCTCAGTTCGAGTTATATTGGCTCTTAATAATGCAGCTTCAACCTCTGGACCGCTGAACAATTCATTGGTTAAGATGTCTTGAATGATGAGTAAAGAATCAAAGTTTTCTTTTTTTATCGCATTATCAAGCTGTCGAATAAGAGAGTTTTGGCGTTCATTAATGGCTTTGTTGTTCAGGCTGGTCAAACCTGCATTAATTGCATGAGTAATTTCACCCGCGCCGAGGTTTGGGTCTAGATATACGGATTTTTCATACGTTTTTTGGGCATTAGTATAATCTTTTACCAGTAAGGCTTGGGTCGACAGCTGTAATAGCTCCTCTGCTAATGCTTGTTTTTTGGTTAATAAATTATGCCGTGTTGAAAACCAATTAATACGCTTGTAATGAATTCTTTCGAATAAATTTTCTTGAGCAAATTGTACGTCTAAAAGCTGAGCTTCTAAAAGTGCGCGCTGGGTATTGATGTGACGCTCTTCTTCGCGCTGGGCTTTGTCTATGTCTGAATAATAACGTTCAAGCACGAGAGTAGGTTGATTGGTTTGCAACTGTTTTAGTATTTCTCGAGCCTCCCCCCACTGTTTATTGTTGATTAACTGATTGATTTTAAGGGTTTGAGCCTTTTTATGCTGAGCTGCTAATGCCTTGGTTTTTAATAATAATGCTTTGTTTGTCGGGTTTTCTGCGGCTATTAACTCAATCGCTTTTTGATACTGATGCTCTTCAATCAGCTGCTCAGTCGTCGAAGTAAATAAACCTGATGTAGTTGCACAGCCAGTTATGACAATTGATGCCGCCAGTAATAGCAGTGTGATGGTAGATTTAAACATACTTCTGCATCGCTATAAGTTCGTTTTCTTGCTGCATCAAAATGCGGTTAAACTGTGGCGCTAAGCCAATGACATTAAAGCATTTAATAGGCTGCTTTTTTCCCTTAACCCTAAAGCTCTCACTGGCTTCTGTCACTAATAAATCATGGCATGCTGGGTGTTGGTATATACATTCGCTGATCATTAACTTGTTTGGGCTGGCAATATCACACAGGCGTGAGGCGACGTTAACAGCATCCCCGGTAATAGTGAACTGCATACGTTCTTGATCGCCGATCGCACCGGCTAACATGTCGCCACAGTGTAGGCCTAACCTAAAATTTAGTTCAGGAAGGTCATGGCTGATGCGGTGTTTATTCAGCGCTTTGGTCAAACGAATAAAAATCTTTGCGGCGCAGATCGCATTAATACTGTGTTTAGCATCGTTGTTATGGACGCCAAATGTAATCATAGCGCCATCGCCAATAAAGTTATCGACACTGCCCCAATAGATTTTACTGACCTGATGGATTAACGAATAATATTGATTCAGTGCTTCGGCAATTTGTATCGGCGTTTGTTTTTCACTTAATTCAGTGAAACCAATGATGTCAACAAATAAAACCGAACCACAAACATGCTTTAAGGGTTTCTTAGGTTGATCTAAATCGGACAGGATATCTTTAGCAATGTCTTTGGATATAAACGAATGAAAGTTTTTTTCGATCGCTTCTTTATCGCGTAAGCCTTGCAGCATGTGTTCAAAGCTTGTTACCAAATCACCGACTTCATTATTCTTCGCGCGGGGCAAGGCAGGGGATAGATTACCTTTGGCAACTTGCTTTGTTGTCTGCTGAAGTTGCTTTAAAGATTGAGTTAACTTTTTCGCAATAACAATACTGCTCAATGTCGCGAGAGAAATAATGCCGATTAAAATAAGCCCCAAAGCGCTTAACGCTTTAATCAGAGAATTACTGATGGCGCTATTATCAATACTAAGCTGAATGGACCCCGCAGTGACCTGATGAAAGATAATATCGGAGCGATAGCGTCTGCTATTTTTATCGAGTACTCGATCATTACTCAGCTTAGCTTGAGAGTTTTTCTCCTTATCAGTCTCTTCTGTCTCAGGCGTTCTTAATGCTATGGCTACGGTCTTGCCTAAGTCGTCTTCAATCGAGATAGATAAAATATTATCGCTGGTATGAACGATGTTTTCTAGCATTGAGGAAAGCGCTAGATAGTCTTCGGCCATTAACATTTCAGCGGCGCTATTTGCCGCTTGCTGAGTCACGGTATTCGCAAAGGTATCAATTTGTCGTTGCATTAAGTCGTTAAAATTAACCTGTAGATAGCCCCATAGAACCCCAATAGACAGGCAAAGTACCAGAGTCATAGAGAGAAGCATTTGCCAAAATAATGGGAAACGAATGCTGCTCATGGTTAATAATTTACGCGAAAATATAGAGTTTTTCATTATTCCAAAAAACGTGCTCTAACAAACAGGCGGTGAATAGGGCGTATATTTTATGGGTATTATTAATAATAGCTACTTATAATAATAGCTACTTAATATTAATACCTACTGAGTATCGCATACCGGTCTGTCGTGAAAATACGGTATCCCAAAGACGTCATCGTTTTATCTGTGCTATTCATTAAAGCCACATCGCTTTATTATAGAAGCTCACCTCCAATTGTTTATCGATATGCGTCTAGACAAATTCATTTGTAAAAGTACAGGGCTTACTAAGCGAGAGGCCATTCAGGAAATACATGCGGGTCATATTCTTGTAAATGATGTAATAGTATTAGACGAATCAACTCAAGTGCATGAAAACAATACCATCACGCTAAATGGTCAGCGCTTGAAACCACGACCTTTTCGTTATTTGTTAATGCATAAGCCAGCCAATACGATTTGTTCAAATGCCGATGGTGATTATCCCTCGCTATTTAATCAACTGGATATTGATGGTGTACACGGGCTCAGCAGAGATGAACTGCACATAGCAGGGCGCTTAGATGTGGATACCACCGGTTTAGTACTAATTACCGACGATGGCCGCTGGACGTACAACATTACGCGTCCTGATAAAGATTGTAAGAAGGTGTACCGAGTTGGATTATCGTATGGTATTCCAGAGCATAAAATTGCCACCCTTGTTGAGCGATTTAAGCAGGGTATTCAGTTGCAAGGTGAGCAAGGACTTACTCAGTCCGCGTTATTAGAGGTTCTGCCGAGTATAAAAAAGGAAAGCAGAGAAGTGCTACTGACAATAACCGAAGGAAAATATCATCAGGTGAAGCGTATGTTTGCCGCGGTGGGAAATCGTGTAGTCAGCTTGCATCGTGAAAAAATTGGTAGCATCCAGCTTGATGTTGAAGAAGGGCAGTGGCGTTTTTTAACCGTATATGAAGTTTCTTCCTTTGCTCGTTAGCCCTTCATTCTTGCCGAATATCTTATGCTGAGTCTCTCCTGCTGAGTCTCTCCTGCTGAATCAACGATTCATATTATCGATTCATATTGTCGATAATCCCCAAAGCCGTTTCATGCAAACTGCTGACATACAGCTTATCGCCAACTTCTAATGCGCCAGTAGTATGACCATAAATGCCGAGAGGATCTTGCAAGTTAAAGACCACCTCTCCGGTATCGTTGATCGCGATAAGATGACCATAATGCTGTGCTTTTGGACGTAAAAATTCAGGCAGGCGCTGAATCACTTTACGCAAGTTGGGTGAATTAGACAGCCAATCTAAAGGCTTACTGCGTGGGCTGACCAAGCCTAACCAATACACACCATGACTGCCACGTGCGATGTTATCGGGAAAGCTGGGTAAGTTATCGATCACAACCTCTAATGTACCGCGTTGTTCACCGTTTAACCCTAAGCGCATTACTCGATAACTGCCTGTTTCATTAAATAAAATAAACTGTTCGTCATGGCTTAGAGTGACGCCATTAGCAAAGTTAATTCCTGCGGCTAATACGGTAGAGGTTTGTGTATCGGGGTTGTATTCAATGATGCGGCCATGGCCACCGTGCTCATTAATATCCAGCAAGCTAGCACCATAAGTGCCGTATTGTTCAGCATGAAATTTAGACGACGCATCCGAAAAATAAATATTGCCGTTACTCGCAACATCGACATCGTCTGCGTACTTAATCGCCATGCCATCAATACGATCAACCAAGGTGGTAATCTTGCCGTCGGTAGAAACCTTCAACAAACCCTTGAAGGCATCGGCGACTAATAAGTTACCTTGCTGATCAAACTCTATGCCCAAAGGGCGGCCGCCCGTATTCACCCAAGGCTGAATGTTTCCGTTCGAATCTAAAAATTTAATGGCTCCGCTGAGCAGTGCGAAATAGACATGGCCGTCTTTACTAAGCGCTAAATCTTCTGGGCCTATCTCGTTTTTTAATTCAATGCGAGTAATTTGGCTAAGTGCTTGGTTAGGAGAAAAATCACCGCTATAACCAGGGTTAACCGGTGCTTGCCATGCAACTGGGTCAACCGCAACAGGCCAAAATGCTAAATAGCCCACTAGTACAAGTGCGCTGCCCGCGAGTACTTTTTTGATTACACTGCTCATTATGAATTCCTTATCAAACTCTTATTTTTATAGTATTTAACGTCATACTCGCTACGAGCTATATTTCTAAGAGTATTCATTTAAACTGATTACGATCTAGATATGAACACGAAAACAATGGATTAAAGCTGTCGGTGATTCAAATGGCTCACGGCATCGGCTAACTGTAAATTAAGCGCTTCATGAGTTAAGCATTGTTTATCCGTATCAAAATTATCGTTAAAGCTAGGAACAGATAAGCTGGCTTTTACAATGCCACCAAAGCGCGGAATAGAATCAACAGCGCTGGCTAATACCGTCGCGCCACCTCTAGCACCGGGTGACGTGGACAATAATACCATTGGCTTACCGCCAAAGACTTTAGGTTCGATACGCGAACACCAGTCAAAAATATTCTTATACGCCGCCGTGTAAGAGCCATTATGTTCGGCGAATGAAATAATTACGCCATCGCTATTAGCAATCTTGGCTAAAAAATCTTTGGCCTGTTGAGGATGGCCAATTTCTACTTCCACGTCTTGGCTGAATAAAGGCATCTCATATTCGTTAAGGTCTAACACCTCAACTCTTTCTACCTTGTCTAATAAGCTAGCAGCGTAGCCTACTAACTGTCTGTTTATAGAAACTTTATGGTTACTAGCAGCAAAGGCAACGATGTTCATAGGCTCTCCAAGATTTAACGTATATTACTGTTAAGCTTTATTTTAATTAAGTTGTAATTGAATAGTTATTCATAGATAAAATCAACCCACGATTGGATTCAGACTGATGCTGTATTAATCTAGCACGATATGTTTATACGTATTTAAAAAGACAAGGTGTAAAGAATGAATTCTACTGCAGATTCGGATGAGTGCTTTGATCATGATCTAGATTTAGAATGTGATATAAAGCGATCAATCATCCTAGCTGAGTATATTAAATGCTGGGGCATGCCAGAAACTCGACATATCATGTCGACCAATAATACCTTTAATAAAGCAGAAATAGTTGAAGTGTATGTTTTCCCTGGTGAAGATATGGATCAGGTATCGAGAGTCGCGACCATCGGCTTATCATCCTGTAAGTTTGATGATGGCAAAAGTTGCAGCTCAGAACTGCTGATGGTTTTACCTTATGATATTGTTGATGACGAAGTAGACGCCATTAGTAATTATATTTGTGAAATATCAAAATACATTATCAATGCTCTTAAACGTAATCTGGTCGCTGAAGAAATACTACCGGCGCAAGTAATTGAGCGAGTTCCAGAAAATTGGCCAAAAGCGTTATTATTTGATGAACCTCGGGGTGAGCCAAATGAACTCAATAACTTTTATATTGGAATGCAGCATGTAAAACTCAGTTGGGTTATTCCTATCTTTGAGAGTGAGTATGCATTAATCAAGAACAGTGGTATTGAATCATTTGATGCGGCCATTTATGACGCAGAAATGAGTTTGGTTGAAGTTAGGCGCGATGCGTGTATTTGAAATAGCATTATTTAGCGAAGTAAAAACATGGAATTAGCAACCGTATTTGGTGCACTGGGCATCTTATCGAATACACTTTGGCCATTATTAAAACGCCGTCAGTTTTTACTTATAGGGCAGGTGATTGCGGCACTCTTTATGTGTATTCACTTTTCATTGTTGAATGCCTATACTGGCTCAGTCGTCATGTTATTGGCTGCTTTACAGGCCTCATTAGCGATTCCGTTAGAATCACACCCTAAGTTCAAATCTGTATATTTAGCGTCTATCTTACTGACTCCTGTGGTATGTTGGTTTACTTGGCAGGGCAGTGTTTCAATATTTTCATCGCTCGCATTGATATTTTTTTGTGTAGGTAATTTACAGATTAATCTTAAACGATTACGAATATTCTTACTGTTGTGTATTTTTTCTTGGATTGGACATAATATTTTAGTTTCATCCTATGCGGGATTGATCTCTAATAGCTTAGCTTTAATGACCAGTATGTATTCTTTAATACGAGAGTTGAAGCTAAAAAGAGTTTTTGAATACGATTAAAAATCAGCTGACACTTTATTGGGCTCTATTTTATTTTTCCATATATTATTTAACTATATGTATCTGACTAATATACAGTTATAAGAATATTAAACTTATGAATATTCAAACATTAGGAATACTTTTATCATGAATGCGATTAATCCTAAAAAATTACTCAATAGCAAATGGACAGCAGTAAAACCGGTTAATAAAGAAAAACATTTTTTGATCACTGAATTGAAGCTCGATGACGAGGGGGAAGTCGTTCATTGTCTAATAGAAGCTGTTCTATCAAACCGTGCTGAAGCGATTGATTGGAAAGAATTAAAAAATACCGATACTTGGTTGCAAGGTTGGAAATAACAGAATCTATTCCTCAGCCCTTTAGTACTGTTCCTCTAGTGCTCTGCCTTCAGTAGCCTCCTATAGAACTTTACTAACGAATAGACAGCTGTTTTATACGCCTTAATTTCTTGCAAATCTGGCAGGGTGGCTATTATTAATAGTATGTAAAAAATATACGTTTATATGCCGCTCTCTTCGGGCAGCTAATCAGGAGTCTTTATGCTAAACCCTCTCACGACCTCATCACTTTTAATATCAATCCTGTCAGCCACCTTTACTGTCCAAGCACTTGAGCTAAGCCCTGAAAACGTTAATGGAATTTATCAACTGGCAATTCCTGAACGCAGCGCGGGCGGGCCAACGCAGAAGCTACAAGTCGAATATGGCGAGATGAATGGGCAAAAAATGATGGCTACTCAAGCTTGCCCTCGTTGCCCTGCGGCAGGTTATACAATGCAAAGTGATGCTTCTAATGAATTGGGGCGGCCGGTATTTTTTAACTCGATGGGAATTTATCTGATTACTTATGATGAAAATACTTTTGTATCAGTCATGGCAGATGCACCACTCGGGAAGAAAGCTTGGAGTAAAATTGTTTACGCCAATGTGTACAGCAAACAAGGTACCCCAACGATAAGTTTAGAGGAGGGCAAAGAGTTTGTATTAGGCGAGTCTAAACGCCTAATGACAGGAGAGGGCATTGCAAAATTTGAAGTGTCAGGTGGTAGTGGTACTTATTACGCAGCCGTTAGACAAACCGTTGGTAGTAAACAATATGATCAGATAGACGTAAAAATCGAACCAGAGAAGCAGATTGTATTAGAAGGAATGAATTGTCGCAGTTGTACCAACAGTACTTACATTTATGTTGATGAATTGAGTCAGGCAATTGGGAAGCCCGTTTATGAAATGGGTCATATGGGGCGCTTTTTAATTGAGCAAGATACAGGACTGCTTTGGGTTGCAAACGTTTCGCTTGGCAAGAAGCTATGGGAGAAGAACAATAACTATAATGCGCTAGGCCAAGACAAAACAGCAATGCGCCAAATTAGCCAAGATCAAGCCGCGCAGAAAACAATGGAAAGCCAGCTAAAAAGCTACGCCGAAAAAGCCAAAGCAGCGGTCGATGCTCGTTATGCCCAGCAAGACCTTCAGCGAACAGCCAATAACGACCTTCCTGCCAAAGGCATGCAAGATAGAGATTTAGAACAAAGCGCATTAATAGCCGCGCAAGACTGGGCCAAAAGCTATCAATGGAAAGAGCAACTGCAATATGTCTATATAACAAGTCGCGACTGGGGCATTTTAAGACATAAAATTACAGGTATTCAAACAGGGCGACGCATACAGGGCATTATTACCATGAAAAGAGATGATGGTCTGTGCAGTTATCAGCAAGCTGTTTTTGAGCAGGCCTTCAATGGCACTGATTATCAGACCACTATTATGACAGGCGTTGTCCCTGGGCAGAATAAATTAGACTGTGGGAAAATATAGTTAATTTCAATACCTTATAGAGCTTTAATGTGCCACTACACTGAGTAGAAACAACAGTATATAGCGCTATATTTTAATGCTATTCATACATCTTCATGCGTGCGCAGAGTACTTGAATGAAAACATTTTGAATGTGATTACCAAGACCGTCAGATATTATTTTTTGAAAGCCATAGTTGTCTTATCTGTGGTCGTACTACTGGTTTAGATGATCATTTTGATAAGGTCGAACCTTATGACCTAAATGAAACCACCGGGCAGTATTTTAAAGCTGCAGAACCTGAGGTGTATTATCAAAAATGTGATAACCATGCCGATTATAAAACCTGTACGGGCATGGTTAACCTAAATACCTTGGTCCCGTTGAACACATTCCCTTGTAGAAGAAGATGGACGCTTGCTAAGCGTCGTGCACTTTATACGTTAAAAGCACTGGATCTACCCTTGAAAAATATTACTCAAGATCCAGAAGGTGGATTAAGTTTTGATTTTACCGCTGATCGAGATGTGAACGATCATTTTGTGAGGCCACTTGAACATCAATATGCGGTATTTACCGGCCATGACTGTGGGTATATTACCATTAATTTAGCGGAAGCTGACGAAATGGCTCGCTCTCATACTAAGCTTGCGATGGGTGAAAAATATCGAACGTTATTAGGGCACTTTCATCATGAACTCCAATGTTCAATCGCCGGTACTTGGTTGTAGCCGAGTTAGCAACCTGATGTAATTTCAGTGGTTAATTGGGTAAAGCGGTCAGATTCACAAAAGCGATTAGGCAATAAATAGCTGAGTACGGAGCCTGGAATACTCTTCACTCATCACCCATTGTTGAGAACCACTGCGAGGCCTAAGCATAAAGATAAAGGGTGTATGAACCTCAATATCAAACTCTAGGTAACAGCTTGTGCGCAGTAGCATTATTACAACCAATTACATGTAGAAGAGAGTCTTAACGTAGCCTAGAAAAGAGTAACTTGAAAGGAATATCCTTCAAAATTACTTAATATTTTTTTAGTCGTCGCGTGGCCAATATTTTTAAGATTTCGAAGGTGTTTTTATTCGAATAATCCTTCCCAAAATTCCATCATCTACCACTACACTGATACATGGTATAGGCGGTAAAGTTTACAGGTTGAATCGCTAAGATGATTTAGGACAAATTAACCTGTTTTAAGCCGTGTAATCAATATTCCTCTGTAGTAATGTAGGTGACCGCAGTTGTTCTGTAGGCTTTTTAATTAATATGAGCGTGCTTCAATAATGATAATGACGATGTTTACTCGACTCAAAACTTTCTTTACCGCTAATCCTAAGTTGTTGTTCTTTCCTGCTCTGCTCGTAGGCATTCTGGTTTTAGTATTGAGCATTGCTTTAAAGCCTAAATTAGCCGTCTCCACAGCGGATAACATTGCGAGAGTAGTTGAAGTGATGCCGCTAGCGCTGACAGAAATTGCACCGAAAATTACCGGCTTTGGACAAGTAAGGCCAAAGCAACAATGGAGCGCTGTTGCAGAGGTGAGTGGTGAGATATTATTTAAGTCGCCACAACTCGCGAAAGGTGAATACATTCTTGCAGGCACCGAATTATTACGCATTGACCCGTTGAAATATAAACTGGCATTAGCGCAGGCAGAAGCGGATCTTAATAGTAATCAGTTACAACTCGAAAAGTTAAAACAAGAAAAGATAAACCTCGCGAAAAACTTAGAAATAGAGCAAAGCCGCTTGGCCTTACAGCAACAAGAGAATAAGCGCCTAACACGATTAACAAAGCAGGGCATGTTGCCGCAATCGGATTTAGATACCCAGCGGGTGAAGTTACTCACGCAAGAAAAAATAGTTCAAGAAATTAGCCAGCAGCTGGCGTTGTTTACCAACCAAAAGTCTGTCGCAATTGCAAAAATTAATTTATCCACGGCCAAAGTGGCAGAAGCTAAGCGCTCGGTAAGTAAAACGGTGATTATTGCGCCGCGTAATATTAAGGTGGCCAGTGTTGGAGTGGAAACTAATCAGGTGGTGAATCTGAATCAAGTGATGCTGATTGGCCACTCTTTAGAAGTAATGGAAGTGGAAGCGCAAGTTGCCATTCACGATATGCACACCTTAATCTCCAGTCTTTTACCGAGCGAGCAGCAGTGCAGTGATTGCATGGTTACCCATGAAGTATTAAATAAAATAGAAGCAACTATTGAACTGACTAGCGGCCGCATCAGCCAAGTTTGGCCTGCAAAAGTAAAACGTATTAGTGAAACGATTGATCTTAATCAAGCAACGGTCGGAGTGATTTTAGAAATAACGCAAGACCCCACGACTATGCGCCCAGGAAAGCCCCCTTTACTCAACGGCATGTTTATAAAAGCCAGCTTAACAGGGCAGGCAAGTCCACAGCTTTCAGTCCCAGAAAAAGCCTTACATACCAATCGCATCTATTTAATGAGCACCAAGAATACATTGAAAATTGTTCCGGTAACGGTTTTGTATCGCAATAAATTAGATACAGTGATTCAAGCCAGTGTTACCTCGGCCATTGCGGAAGGAGACGTGTTAGTACTGAATGATTTATTGCCTGCAATTGAGGGCATGGCTTTGACAGAGCAGCAGAAGGATGGTGCCCCGTTATGATTGCCTTTTTTACCCGCCACCCAACGGCTGCTAATTTATTAATGATCTCTTTGATCATTTTAGGCTTAAAAGCCTTGCCGGATATTAAACGCGAAACTTTTCCAGAGTTTGTATCCTTGTATGTGGTTGCGAGTATTGTTTATCCCGGTGCGTCTCCGCAAGAAGTTGAAGAAAGTTTATGCGTACGCATGGAAGATGCGGTTGATGGTTTATCAAATATTCTTGAGAAGCGCTGCGAAGCATTAGAAGGCGCAGCGCGATTAACTCTAAAGTTGGATGAGAAAGCCGACCTAGGGCGAATGACGTTTGATGTGCAAACACAAATCAATGCAATTAATGATTTTCCTGACGAAATTGAGTCGCCCATTGTTCAAGAGCTAAACCGAAACGATAAAGTGGTGGATATCGCGGTGAGTGCGCCACTGCCATTGCCCGAGTTAAAAGCCTATAGCGAAGCCTTAAAGCGTAAGTTACAGCGTGATTATGATGTGGATTTAGTCGAAGTCAGTGGTTTCTCGGCGCACGAATATCGTATTGAGCTGGACCTGCATACACTTCGCCAAATGGGCTTAAGCGTGAGTGATATTGCTAATCAGGTGAGCCTGCAAAATATTAAAATGCCAAGCGGCAACATTGAAACAGATGAAAAAGAATTTCTAATTCGCTTCGAAGGGCAGAGCAATAGCATTGAATCCTTAGCCAATATGGTCGTAGGTGCGAGTCCAAATGGCGCAACCATTCGATTATCGGATGTAGCCATTATTACCGATCGTTTTAAATTAGACGAACAGAAAATCCTATTTGATGGCCAAACATCCGCGATTATTAAAATTAGCAAAAATAAACAAGAAGATGCGCTAAGAGTAAAAGAAAAAGTACAGGCGTTTGTTGATGCTGAACGAAAAATTGCACCACAAGGCGTTGTTTTCACCTTGACCAACGATATGTCATCCATCTTAATTGAACGCATACAAATGATGCTGAAAAATGGTTGGCAAGGTATCGCATTGGTGTTTTTTACCTTATGGCTGTTTTTCAATATTCGTTATTCATTTTGGGTTGCCGCTGGGTTACCGGTTGCCTTTATGGGTGGTTTATTTTTAATGGCCACCCTTGGCTTGTCGATCAATATGATGTCGCTGGTGGGCTTGTTAATGGCCATTGGTATCATTATGGATGATGCCATTGTTATTGCAGAATCCATCGCGTCTCACATTGATAGAGGGCAAAAAATTAATGACGCTGTCATTAATGGGGTTAATAAGGTTATGCCCGGTGTCGTGTCTTCTTTTTTAACAACCGTCTGTATTTTTGGCGGCTTGCTATTTTTAACGGGTGAAATGGGCGCGGTGCTTAAAGCAATTCCGCAAGTATTATTACTGGTTCTGAGCATTAGTTTAATTGAAGCCTTCTTAATTTTACCCAACCATTTAAGCCATGCCTTACAAAGAGAGGAAGATAAAAAATTAAAGACGCCCGCTCAGGAAAAAACAGGCGAAGAACGGAATCCCATTTATAGATTTAAACAAGGCTTTATTAATCGCTTTGAAGCATTCCGTAATAATCAATTACCAAGAGCGGTTAAATTTTGTGTGCGCTATCGTTATGGTTTTATGGGGTCGTTATTGGCACTGATGCTGATCTCGGTATCGTTACTAACCTCTTCATTGGTGCGCTTTACGCCTTTCCCAGACCTGGATGGTGATATTGCCGAAGCGCGTATTATTCTCGCCCCAGGCACCACACTTAAGCAGACTGAAAAAGTGATGAATACTTTAGTCAGTGCTGCTGAACGAGTGGGGGCTCAATTCTCTGCGGAGTTTGAAAATGGCGAACCATTAATTCAGCACATTACAAGACAGTACGGCAGTAATGCCGATGCCAATGAATCAGGGCCTCATTTAGCAACCGTTAGACTGGATCTATTAGGTGCAGAAGAGCGAGAGTCTTTAATTGGTGATGTGATTAACGCTTGGAAAAAAGAAGTGGGCACCTTGGCCGAACCTATTTCTTTGGTCTTTAAAGAACCGACACTTGGTCCAGGTGGTCGCGATATTGAATTACGCATCAAGCATCCAGATCTTGCTTCGTTAAAAGCAGTCTCGGTAACCATTCAGCAATACCTAGCTAAGTTTGATGGCATCTCGGGCATTATCGATGATATGCGCATGGGCAAAGAAGAAATTTTAGTTTCAGTTCGCCCGGGGGCTGAAAGTCATGGCATTAATGCACGCATGGTCGCTGGTCAATTACGCTCTGCTTTTTTTGGCCAGCGCGCGGATCAAATTCAAGTAGGTGTTGAAAATATTAATGTGGAAGTGCGCTTGAATAAATCCCAAGCCAGTGATTTAGATCAGCTTGCCAATTTTCCGATTGTTACGCCAAATGGCAGTCAAATTCCATTAGCGAATTTAGCGAAATTTGAATTTACTCGCAGTTATGTGCGTATTAACCGAATCGATGGTTTACGCAGCTTGAGCATTTATGGCGATACCAATAATAGAAAGATTTCATCTTTCGAAATAATTAACGATTTTAAACTGAACCTCATGCCTCTGTTGCTAAAAGACTACCCGGAATTACGTTTTGATTTTGAAGGCCAAGCGAAAGATGCACAAAAAACGGGCCAATCAATGGCGCAAGGTTTTTTAATTGGTCTGTTTGGTGTGTTTGTTATTTTGAGTTTTCAATTCAGAAGTTACTTAGAGCCCATCATTGTAATGATGGCGATTCCGTTAGCCTTTATCGGAGTGGTATGGGGGCATTTTTTATTGGGCTATTCATTAAGTATGCCGAGTATGATGGGCTTTGTTTCGTTAGCGGGTATTGTGGTGAACGATTCGATTTTATTAGTGCAGTACATTCGTCATCACATTGATGAAGGGGATGAAATTCATCAGGCTGTAGTATTGGCCAGCCGAGAGCGGTTTAGAGCGGTATTTATTACTTCGCTGACCACTGCTGCGGGCCTATTACCTTTATTATTAGAGAGCAGCTTGCAGGCGCAAATTATTCAGCCACTTGTTGTTTCTATTGTGTTTGGTATTTTTGCATCAACAGCCTTGGTCTTGTTTATGATTCCTTGTATGTATGTGATTCTCTCGGACTTTGAATTAACTAGGCCTCATGGAAGTAAGGACTGATTCGTTATTAATATCCTACAGAAATTTCCGCTTCTATTTTTTTAATTAGATGCGGAGATCTGAATATGTCGAATTACTCTTTAGAGAATATTACTCGGTCGCCCGTTAGAACATCTACTAAAATAATAGCGTTGTAATCTATCATGAATATCCTCTGATGCTTTTCATCAAATGCCAGCTGATAGGGATTACTAATCCGAATTCCAAAACCTGTATCATTGCTCGATAGAATATTAGTTGTTTTATTTATTAAATCTATTTTCTGCAAAGAGCGAGGAGTTCCTGTGGAGCTGATGTATGCTACCTCGGCATTATCTGTAAGTTCGATATCTTCACCTAATATATTGGGCAAATCCATTATTTTTTCACGGAGCCCGCTGGTGAGGTTAACTTTGTATAATTCTTGAGGAGATCGATTTAAAATATAAGCTTCTTCATCTGTGGTTTTGCAGTACAGCGCTGTAATCTGAGTAAAATCGATTCCTGTACCTGTATTCTGATCAGAGATGATTTTGCTATTTCGCGTATCTAAGTCAAAACTTATTACGCTATCCATTAAAAGATTTTGATTTCGAATATAGAGTAAACTGTTGCTTTGCTTGTTAAAGCATATATCTTTTGCCTTTAAGTGTTCCGCATCATCAGGTAAATCATCATTTGTTAACGCTTTGTTAATTTCATTCTCACTCCAAAATACTTTAGTAGCAGAGAATGGGTTTACGGCTTCGATTCCAGTATTCGTTAATACTATTAATTGCTGATATTTCTCGGAATAGCCAATATTCAACGGGCTTAATTCAGGGCCACTAGTATTACTTGTTATGGTTTCAGAACTATTGCTTTCAGTTGAATATTTCCTGATCTTTGAACTTCTACTATAAAGAGCAAACCAGTTCCCTGTGCCATCAGTACCTAAGCCAGTTATACCATTATGACCAAATTCATTATCGCTATCATTTGTGAAAATACGGCGATCCCCTGTCGTTCTATTCACTGCTATTAACTCAGGGTTACTATCACTAGCAACAATCAGTTGATCGTTATCCTCATCTATTATTAGGCTGTCTAGTGCTCTTAACTCCAGCCCAGTGCCAATATTATTTGCGGATATTGTTGTTCGATCCCCAGTGCTTACATCAATAGAGGTAATTTTATGGTCCGAACCCTCAAGAATATAGAGTGAGTTGTTTTCCGTATCATAGGCTAAACCTGAAGGGCAGTTTAACTCGTCTCCTTCACCTACAGTCTTAGATGAAATAACTGTTTTAATAAGAGAGTTAGTATCAATGGCTATTATGTTGTTATTAATACAATCACTGACAAACATTCTATGGTTTTCATTGTCGTATTCGATACCGAGAAATAATTCTCTTCCTCCATCGGCTATTGTTGTTCTATCTCCACTTGTTAGGTCAACAGCAACAAGGCTTGATGGGTTTCCCTTTGCTATTAATAGACGGTTATTTTCTATATCCAGAGCCGCTGCTCTGAAATAACCAATTATTGGGCCACTACCGATAGACTTGCTACTAAGAATCGTTCGAATTCCATTCGTTAGGTTTACTTTTAATACTCGAGAATATTCAATAATATAAGCAATATCTCCAGAGCCTTGATAGACAAAATCCGTTAGAGTCTCTAATTCAGGTGATGTATTTAAAGCATAATGAATGTTAGCAATAGGATTTGAGTTTTCTAAAACTCTGACTTGTAGTTCTGCTTTGCCTTCAGTGCTAATTATTTCGACGTTGGGAATGCGCCATGTCCCCATTGAGTTTATCGTCGACGATATCCACTCTCCTCCTATTTTTGCTTCGACCGTTAATGTGCTGTGGTCAACAGCGTCGATGCTATAGCTACCGACAACATCGATTTCTCTCCCAGAGAAAAAACTATTATTGGTTGGAAATGCAACGTTTAAATTAGCAGGACTTTTAATTTCAATAGAAACAGAATCTGTCGATGAAATACCGTTCTCATCAATAATTATTAATTGAAACTGAAGTACTTCCTCATTATCTGGAGGTGTAAATGATGCTTTTTCACTATTAGGGTTATTGATCTCAACTGTTGTTCCACTTAGTTGTGACCATTGGAAGGACGTTATATGGGCGGTGCTGGAAGATAATGAACCGTTCAATATTGCTAGCTGGTTGATATTATAAAACGCGTCGACTCCAGCATGTGCTGTCGCAATAGATACAGGTTCATTAACTTTTACAGTAATTATATCGTTAGACGTTTGTTTATCATTATCAGAAACTGTTAGTAAAAAGCTTAACGTTCCAGCTGTAGAAGGTGCGGTAAAATTGGCTATGCTCTCGTTTGAATTATTAATCGCAATAGTTACGCCGCTAACTTGCTCCCATTTGTATTCAGTAATTGCAAGGTCGTCTGTTGAGGATTCTGCATTTAAAGTCACAATGTTATTTGATGTTACAGTTTGATTATTACCAGCATTGGCTATAGGAGGTGCTGAAAGCTCAGGCTGTTCGGGAATCACTTCATTAACATTAATAGTCACTATATCGCTATGTGATAGCTCTTCGGCATCCATCACGGTTAGTTGAATCAATAAGGTTCCAGCAGTTGAAGCTGTGAAGCTAGCATTAGCGGAATTACTGTTATCGATAGTAATGGTTGGCCCAGATATTTGCTGCCAGCTGTAGCTTGTAATCTCTCTGTCATCGCTTGATTCATTTGCCGACAGGTTAACAGTATCGTTAGGGATAACGTTTTGGTCTAAGCCAGCATTGGCGATAGGAGGGTGGGGCGTCGTATCTAAAACTGTTACAAATACTTCATCCCGCGGTAGGCCATTTCCAAAGCGAGTGGGTAAATAGCCAGAAACATAAGCCTGTACTCGAAAATACTTCAGGGTATCTTTATCAACATCTGGCAAAGTAACTTCGATCGTTTTACCTTTAGTGAGAATGCTTTGGTCGTTATCACCTAAATAAAGCCATTCGTAGGTAATATCTGGATTACCCCCACTAACTTGGCTATTTGCCGTTAAGCTAATCGTACTGTTTTCATCGGCAGAAAAATCACTGGGTGCTAAAACAGTGATAGTAATATTATCTGTCGATTCATTAGGACTTGCTTCTTCTCCACCACAGCTGGCCAATGTTAATGTTGCTGCAAAAATGTAAGCTAGTTTTAAGTACTTATTGAAGTTCACTAATAAATCCCTTTGCACCATATATATTAAAAGTTACTCCTAGAATATCATAATAAAACATTTAGTTATTGGCTTGTGCAATGTTAGTTGTCATGGGCGTTAAAGGAATTAATTACTAGGTTATTTTTTAATTTAAGATGTATTAAATCACGCGTGTTTGCATATGAATGCGAATGAAGAAGTTTTACAATGGCAGTTAGTTAAAGTGAGTAATCAGGTTCGCTTACTTTTTACGTAATCGCGATAATGAAACGGCCGTAATACCTAAGAACGAAGCGATATGGTATTGCGGGAGGCGTTCTAATAATTCGGGATACTCTTTGCAAAACCAGCGGTATCGCTGTTCAGCGTTTCCTAATAATAAGTGTGCTTCGCGGCGGGCACTTTTAATAAAAATCGTTTGCAGCATCTTTATTTCTAAACGCAATAACTCTGGACTTTTTTCACCTGATTTAGACAGCGCTGTGTAGCTTGCGACCATTAAACGAGTTGGTTCTAAAGCTTGTATAAAATACTGGCAGGGTTCTTTACTAACAAGAGCATCGACAGGAGCAATCATTTCATTGGCTTGGTAGAAGTGTTGGTTCACTTCATTACCGGCTTGATCGATGTAATAAATACGGATCAACCCTTCTAAGATAAAACACAGTTCTGTACAAATATCGCCTGCTTGTACCCAATGTTGCTGGGCTTCTAATTCATGGGCAGAAAAATGTTGAGTAAAATTTTCCCAATGACTAAGCGTGATGGCGAGCTTATTCTCACAAATGTTTTGCATCTGCAGTTGGTCTTTGAATAATTGATCTTTTAATAACGGATCTTTTATTAACTGAATTTGTGCAGACGAGTTGTTGGAAGAGGTTGCCATAACGTTGTCCAAAGTATTTGGTTCAGTATAGGGGAAAATCTTCTTATTCGTACACTTTATTCTCCAGCCTTCTCTATTAATGAGGTGGTTAGGTTCATTAATAGAGAAGGCTGGCTGCGAAGGTATTACGAAGTCTTCAAAAAAACCTAGCGCTTAAAAATTCGCTTTAAGAGAGTCATTACCTGAAAGCATCGCAATTTTATGGCTTAGTGCTCTAGGTAGAATACGGTCAAAATAAAATGTGGCATTGGCGATCTTATTTTCTAACAGTTCTTTTGAATATTCGCCCTCCAAAGGCAGCTCGTCCAAAATCTGCTTATCTAAAAGCTGCTTGTCTAAAAGAGTGCGCGCTGTAATCGCCATTTTAGCCCAGAAATATCCTAGTACGATATAACCGGAATACATCATATAATCGAAACTGGCGGCGCCGGCTTCATCTGGTTTTTTCATCGCTTTGGCACCGATTTGCATAGTGACTTCAGGCCATTCCTTTGAATAGTTTTTTAACGAGGTAAGTAGCGTTCCTATTTCATTATCATCCGCCAGATGTGAATTCTCTTTGCCTAGTACGTGTATCATCTTGGTAAAACTCATTAAGCTTTTTCCTTGAGTCCCGAGCACTTTTCGCCCTAATAAATCTAACGCTTGGATGCCAGACGTGCCTTCATATAATGTGGAGATACGACCATCGCGATACAGTTGTTCGACGCCTGTTTCTTTTATGAAACCGTGGCCGCCGTGAATTTGAATCGCATGACTGGCACTTTCTAAACCAACTTCTGTGCAAAAGCCTTTGGCGATGGGGGTGAGCATATCGAGTAGTTGCTGCTTGTCTTTGTCTGTATTCTCTTGATGGGCTTCATCCATCAGTTGAGAACAAAACTGAGCTAATGCGCGGCCACCTTCGGCGAATACTTTTTGCGTTAAGAGCATACGGCGGACATCAGGGTGAACAATCAATGGATCCGCTTCGAGTTCTGGATTCTTTATACCGCTAAGGCTGCGCATTTGAGTACGGCTTTGAGCGTAGCTTACACTCTTTTGAAAACTGCGTTCACTCAAGCCAATGCCTTGAAGTGAAGTGCCTAAGCGCATTTCGTTCATCATGGCGAACATGGCATTGATGCCTTTGTTTTCTTCGCCAATTAAAAAGCCCTGTGAATTTTCGAAACTCATTGAGCAAGTAGGGTTGCCGTGCACGCCCATTTTTTCCTCAATGCCGATACAGCGAACGTTATTATCTTTGCTCCACTGGCCGTCTTCTTCTGATTTTTCTGGGAGCTTTTCAGGAACCTTCTCCGGGAGCTTTTCAGGAACAAGAAAAAGCGATAAACCTTTAATGCCTTCTCGGCTATTCGGTGAATCTTTTAGGCGCGCCAAAACAAGATGAATAATGTTGTCGCTAGCGTCGTGTGAGCCTGCTGAAATGAATATCTTACTGCCTTTAACCTGATAGCTGCCATCGGCATTAGCGATCGCTGACGTGCGAATTAATCCTAAATCAGATCCGCAATGCGCTTCGGTCATACACATGGTGCCTGTCCATTGGCCGGAGATCATTTTTTCTAGATAATTTTGTTTTAATTCATCACTGCCATAAGCGATGAGTGCGCGGCAAGCTGACATGGTCAGGGCAGGCGTCATACTAAAAGCATGATTGGCTGAAGTTAATAATTCACCAACAAAAGACCCTAAGCGTGAAGACTGGTTTTGGCCACCCC
Source organism: uncultured Gammaproteobacteria bacterium (assembly GCA_963851095.1). Taxonomy (GTDB): domain Bacteria; phylum Pseudomonadota; class Gammaproteobacteria; order Pseudomonadales; family Oceanobacteraceae; genus Oleispira. Next base: position 65,765 of record CAWKOX010000007.1, read on the forward strand.
ATTGCTCAGGCATGCATAACCCCATCCAGCCTGATTGGACGTATTTCTGAAACGCGGTTTTCATGCTTGGCGGTAAGCTAACTTGGCCATCACTTAATTGGCAGCCTTGACGATCACATTCGCTATTAATAGGGGCGAGTTCTTGCTCAGCAAAGCGGGCGGCTTGTTTTAATACGAATAGTTCTTCTTCAATATTTTGATCAATCGTTTCTGACTCTGAAGGGGGGAAGACTTCATTCAGTAGAAAAGCCATATCTTGTAATGGGGCTTGGTAGTCAATACCGTTTGCGAGCCCTTTATCTGATGTTTTGTTAGACACTATCATCACCTTGTTATGATTAGTAAATAGTCTTTGTTGTTTCTTACCGCGACTTCTTTTACAGTATTAAGCATAAAAAGCTGACAGCCATTAACAAATGTTAACGACGGCTGGCATTGATCAGCGAATAATGAATTCCATGATGAGAAAGAAGATATAGGCCGTTTTCTTAGAAAAATAGACAACGTTAATATCTAAATCAAATAACCGTGAGTAGACAATAATGACAAATCAACATTTCCCAAAACTGCTTGAACCATTAGATCTAGGCTTCACTCAATTAAAAAACCGTGTATTGATGGGTTCTATGCACACCGGCCTTGAAGAAATGGAAGGTGGTTTAGAGCGTATGGCGGCGTTTTTCTCTGAGCGCGCCAAAGGCGGGGTTGGTCTTATCGTCACCGGTGGTTTTGGTCCAAGTGCAGAAGCCGCAACACACCCTCACACTAAGTTGATCGACAGTAATGAAGAAGCACTAAAACATAAGGTTATTACTGATGCGGTTCATGCTGGCGACAGTAAAATTTGTATGCAGATTTTACACACGGGTCGTTACGCGTTTAATCCGAATTTGGTTGCCCCTTCTGCCGTACAAGCGCCGATTAATCCGTTTAAACCAAAAGCGTTAGATGAAGACGGTATTGAAAAACAAATTAACGATATTGTTCAGCTCGCAAAGTACGCACAAGTAGGCGGTTACGATGGCGTTGAAATTATGGGCTCGGAAGGCTACTTCCTTAACCAATTCTTAGCCAAGCGCACGAACCACCGTGATGATGCTTGGGGTGGTGAATACGAAAATCGCATGCGTTTAGCGGTAGACGTTGTTCGCCGTACTCGTGAAGCCGTCGGTGAAAAATTCATTATTATTTATCGCCTATCCATGTTGGATTTGGTGGAAGGCGGTAGCAACTATGAAGAAGCATTGCAGTTAGGTAAGGCCATTGAAAAAGCTGGCGCGACCATTATTAATACCGGTGTGGGTTGGCACGAAGCGCGTATCCCAACAATTGCTACCAAAGTACCTCGTGCAGCCTTTACTTGGGTAACGGCGAAGTTCCGTAAAGAACTTTCTATTCCGTGTATTACGTCTAACCGTATTAATACCCCAGAAGTTGCAGAAGAAGTTTTACAACGTGGCGATGCCGACATGATTTCGATGGCGCGTCCTTTCTTAGCCGATCCGTTATTTGTAGAAAAAGCAGCGGCGGGTAAGAGCGATGAAATTAATACGTGTATCGGTTGTAACCAAGCCTGCTTGGATCACGTATTCAGCGGTAAGTTAACCAGCTGCTTAGTGAATCCTCGTGCGTGTCATGAAACAGAGGTCATCATCACAGACCTTGCGGCAAACGACACGAAAAAGAAATTAGCGGTTATTGGTGCTGGCCCAGCAGGTTTAGCATTTGCGACGACTGCAGCAGGCCGTGGACATGACGTTACCTTGTTTGATTCAGCCAGCGAAATTGGTGGCCAGTTTAACGTTGCCAAACAAGTGCCAGGTAAAGAAGAATTTTATGAAACCATTCGTTATTTCGGTAAGCAGATCGAACTGACTGGTGTGAATCTTAAATTAAATACCCCTGTTACCGCTGCAGATTTAAATGCGGGTGATTTTGATGAAGTTATTTTGGCAACGGGTATTGCACCGCGTTTACCCGAAATCGAAGGCATTGAGCATAGTAAGGTATTAAACTACCTAGATGTATTGAAGCATAAACAACCTGTGGGCAAAAAAGTGGCGGTTATCGGCGCTGGCGGTATTGGTTTTGATGTATCGGAATACCTATGTCACGAAGGTGAAGCAACCAGTCAAAACATTCCAGCTTTCATGAAAGAGTGGGGCGTTGATATGACCCTCGAAGCGCGTGGTGGTATTGAAGGGATTGAAGCGGCTGTTGCACCATCGGCTCGTGAAGTCTTTTTATTGCAGCGTAAAACATCCAAGGTTGGCGCCAAGCTGGGCAAAACAACGGGCTGGATTCACCGTACAGGCCTTAAAAACAAAGGCGTGACGATGATTCCGGGTTGCAGCTACGATAAGATTGATGACCAAGGTCTTCACATTACTGTAGGTGATAATCAGCAAGTATTGGATGTCGATAACGTGATTATCTGTGCTGGCCAAGATCCACTACGTGCGTTGGTGGAAGGTTTGAATAAACCGCATCACTTAATCGGCGGTGCTGATGTGGCGGCTGAGCTTGATGCGAAGCGTGCGATTGATCAAGGTACGCGCTTAGCGGCTAAGATGTAATGAGCTAATAACATGAGTCGTTGAGAATACTTGTAACTCCAGTAGAACAGATCATCAGCGTATGAGTCGGCGTCGTAAGTAAAGCCGCCAGCTTCGGCCACAAGGTCGCGAGTATTGGGACTCATACGGCTGGTTACCAACTTTGTGGAGGTTTTCCCGTGACTTCTTTGTGAATGCGAATGGCTTCCTTCATATGTGCAGGGCAACTTTTTTATTGAAATATTGATAATCAATCAACTTGAGACTGTGCTAGGCGATTTCCCAATCAGCAGTGTTCATTGTGGGCAGCTTATTTGGTATGGAGTGTTAATGATGAGGTTGATGGCTGCTAGCAGATAATTTTGTTATTATGCATTTCGCTTTAAATGGAATTATAAAGTTAAAAGGACTTTGGTTTTGTCGTATTTCTTCTCTGTGTCTGCTTCCTTGCTGTGTCTTGGGCTTTTAGGCTTTACTCTTTTATCTCCGCCTTATGCCGCGGCATCATCTATTAATCCCTGCTCTGAAGAGCTTCGATCAGAGGCCTTGTCACCCAATAATGTTTTTGTGGCCGATTGGGGGGTCAGGGTTAATCGGTTAGAAGCAAAAAATTACGGATGGGAGGACGTTGACGTTCAGCAAAGACCTGAAATCGAATATGAACAAGATGTTCGAGTAGTCTATGATCCTGAGGATGTATCACTTACTAAGTTCTGGCAAGGTTGTGAATCATTTATTGGTAGGCAGGAGCAGTGTGAATCGGATGAAAGTCTGTCTTTGACATTTGCTCCCGATCAGTTAGGTGTCACTCTAGAATCGCAAGGAAATTTAATTACTTACTCCTCTGATAGTATTACTTCATTTTATAAACCGAATGAAGATGAGTGGCAAGTTAATGACAACCCTGTGTTAGAGGAGATATTTAATGTTTCTATCACAGAAAGTGAAATAGAGGCTCTAGGCGACTTTGCTCAGCTAGGTATTCGGCATGCGTTTAGAGTAACAGTGGATGTGAATCAGGATTTAGAGAGGTTTTATTTTGATGAGTTACAAATCCCACTTTATTTGCAGACGACTAAAGGTAATTTTTTCGTTGAAACTAAAACAATTATAAAAGCTTTATCTGTTTCTAGTGATTATTCGGAACAAGCTTATACTCCACATAGAAGCCTACTTGAAGAAAATCATAGCACATCATTTTGTAGCGAGAATACCTGTGGTTTCGAATTTTTAATTAGTGATTTTGTTGATGTTAATAAAATTCATGAGTCTTATTCTAGTTCGACTAATAATATTAACACTTGCTCTGGTAGTGGTCTCTTAGTCGGATCGTTAGGTGCCCATAGCCATAGATATTCAGATGTCGTAGAAATTGAGAAAGCTATATTTCATTATGAAATTCAAATATCTATTATTAACAAAAATAGTCTAGAAAAATTTAATCCGCTAGATTATCTAGATAGAGACTTAACTCTTCCAAAAGAAAAAAGTGGCGGTAGTTTTTATTTTTTACTGACTTTAATTGTCTTGGCTTTTAGAAAAGAATTAATTCTATAGTTTTTTATGATACTTTTTAAAAAGGATTTTTATTTTGTTATATTTACTATCGTCACTGTTACGTGCTATTCGATTTATCTCTATAGAAGTTAGAGGTATCTGTCTTGCGTTAATTCTATGCTTTACAATTTCAGCTTATGCAGAGGATTTCTGTGCTACTGATTCCCAAGCTGAAGCACTTTTACCTGATTATGGCTTTGTAGCTGATTGGGGGTTCAGGGTCGATAAATTATATATAGGTGAAAATGACCAAAACTTCGAGATTCATCAGCGGCCTGAAATAGAATACGAATATGATGAGCGTATTGTGTATGACGAAGAGCCGGTAACGATCGCGAAGTTTTGGCAGGGTTGTGAATCATTTATTGGTCGCCAGCAAGAGTGTGAGTCTGATGATAATATTACACTAACGTTATCTCCCGATGATTTAAATAGCGCACTAAATAATTACGGAGTTCCTATTAATAACAATCTCGAGAAAATTCAGGATTTACCAAATCAAATTATTGAGTATTTTGTCGCTTCTGAAACTCCTCTTATAGAAAAAATGTTTAACATATCAATGACTAAAAGTGAGTTGGCAGATCGGGGAGATTTCAAGCAGTTGGGTTTTAGGCATGCATTACGTTATACCTGGGATGTGAACGGGGTAGTCGCACCATTATATTTTGAAAATTTACAGATGCCATGGCGATTGCTCTATTCAAGTGGCTTTTTTATTAATTTTAAAACAATCATAAAGTTTGGTTTTCTCTATCCTGGGCAAGATGAACCTACATATGTCGCGAATAGGGAATTACTTGGAAGATCATCTGGATATGATACGTTATATAGTGCTGATAATACGGTGGGTCATTTTGAATATTTACCAAGTGATATAGTGGACGTTGAATATATTTTAAAAAATTTGCCTTATTTAAATGAGGGTTTTAATATGAATTATTGCACTAAAATGAGTCTGGGGCAGATAATGAATGGCTGGCTATTATATGAAAATCAAGGCGTAGATAAAATGATTCTTCATATTGAAACGCAATACTCAATCATTAATAGTAAGACCGTGAAAAATTTCAACCCGAAAGAATATATGGATAGAGACCTAACCCTACCTTCCAAAAAAGATGCAGGTAGTCTTTATTACTTATTAATAGGTTTAATGATGCTAGCCTTGAAGCGAGGTTCTAAAAAACTGAAGCAACGTAGATCTTAATCCGATAGTTAAGTTTGCAATCTTAAAATACTGAGTTATGATGAAGGTATGAAAACATTAAACGCTGTGACTAAACTGACATTACTTACTCGCTCTGCTTCAAGCAGCGAGATGTCTGTTCCTGCGTCTAAATTGTATTGGTGCTTTGCCGAGTATTTCTGGGGCTATTTTAGCTTCAAGCTGGGTCGCACTTGATATTCGCAATATAGAATTCATAGGCAGCCTGGCACTTCAGCCAGCTGCTTAAAGAACCCCGATTAGCAGCTAGCTGGTCGGGGTTTTTTTATGCCTTTAAGTAATTTAACTGATGTAATTAATAACCAAATGGGTTGTGCATCTGGGGAAAAATTTAGGAGAGCAAAATGAATACACAAACAGGTACAGCACCTAAAAAGACTAAATCACTTGCCGCGATTAGACCTCTGCCTAGTCCAAGACAGCTGAAACAAGCCTTGCCGTTATCCGACGCATTGCAGTTGCAGGTTGATCAGCAGCGTCAGCAAATACGCCAGTTATTACAAGGCAATGATGATCGCTTATTAATTATTACAGGGCCATGCTCACTGCACGATCCTGAGGCCGCGTTAGATTACGGTAAGCGCTTGGTCGCGTTAAACGAAAAGCTGTCTGACCGTTTATTGATTGTGATGCGCGCTTACGTTGAAAAACCAAGAACGACAACGGGCTGGAAGGGTCTAGCATACGATCCAGATCGCGATTCAGTGCATGACGGCGCCGGTGATATCAATAAAGGGTTAGAGGTTTCTCGACGCTTATTATTGCAGTTGGTCGAGCTTGGTTTGCCTTTGGCAACAGAGGCGTTGAATCCTATGACCATGATGTACTTGGAAGATTTAATCAGCTGGACGGCCATTGGTGCACGCACCGCAGAGTCGCAAATTCATCGTGAAATGATCAGCCATCTTGTCTATGCCTGTCGGTATTAAAAACGGTACTGATGGCTCAGCTGATACCGCCGTGAATGCGATGGTTTCGGCCAGTCGTAGCCATCATTGCTTAGGTATGGATGTTGATGGCAATATCGCGATGCTGGATACACCAGGAAACTCAGATACCCACATGGTACTGCGTGGTGGACGTCACTTAACAAACTACGATGCAAAGAGTATTCAGCAAACATTAGAACATACTGAATACGGCTAAAGAAAAAAATGATATTCATGCGAAAGTCATTGTTGATTGCAGTCATGATAATGCGCAGAAACAGCATGAGCGACAGTTGGATATTGCTACCGAGGTTGTTCAGCAGCGCATCGAAGGTAATCGTGCAATTTCAGGTTTGATGCTAGAGAGCTTCATTCATGCGGGTAAGCAAGGTATGAAAGGGCCTAATAATCAAGGTCTTGAATACGGTGTTTCGATTACAGATCCTTGTATCAGCTGGGAGCAAACTGAAACGTTATTAACGGCGATTCATCAGCAAATGAAGGTTTAGTAGAAGGTTCAGTAATAGGTCTAACGGTGGGCTTTGATTAGACGGGCTGTTTTGTGTATTTCGCAATGATACGAAACAGCTCCGCGCGATTGATGGGTTTCGTAATCACTTCATTCATGCCGGCATTCATACAGGCTTTTATATCGTCTTCCATAACGCTGGCGGTTAATCCTAAAATCGGTAACTGAGCATAGGCTGGATTCTTTCGTAATACCTTGGTCGTTTCTAGGCCATCAAGTACAGGCATGTGCCAATCCATTAAGATAAGTTTAAACGCTTTCTTTTGGCAGAGTTCGAGTGCTTCTTCGCCATGGTTTGCTAATGTGATGATTGCACCGGTTTGGCGCAGTATTTTATTTAATACAATTTGGTTGGTTGGATTGTCTTCAACGATGAGTATGTTGATGTTGTCTAAGTGCAGCGTAACAGGCTTTGGTATAGGCAGGCTGCCTCCAGTAGCGTGTTGATAAGTAATTGAGAATGAGCAGCGAGTGCCTTGACCGAAGGTGCTGGTTAACGTGATATCTCCTTGCATAAGTTCAACCAGGTTTTTGCTGATCGCAAGACCTAAACCGTTACCTTCAAATTGTCGGGTTGTTGAATCATCGATTTGGCTAAAAGGCTTGAACAGCTTTTTCTTATCGCTTGCTAAAATACCAATGCCACTATCGACGACAGTAAATATTAGCTGTTGTTGCTCGCTGTTGTGTTCAAGAGAAATCGATACACTGCCTTTTGGAGTAAACTTAATCGCATTATTGACGATGTTTAATAATACTTGTTTGATGCGATCGGGGTCACCATTAATAACGTCTGGAATGGTATCACTGATAGAAATATTAAGATCAATGGCTTTTACTTCTGCGCTATTGGTGATTATTCTCACCACTGATTGAATCAGCGCAGTTGGAGAGAAGTCTTTGTGCTGTAAGGTGATTTTTCCACTACCGACCTTGGCATATTGTAGAATATCGCTGGTCTGAGTTGATAGCGCTGCAGTTGAGCTTTCAATGATACTCAACAGCTCTATACGCTCTTGCTCATCGGTTGTTTCTTTTAATAGCTCTATTGCGCATTGAATACCATTTAATGGTGTGCGCATTTCATGGCTCATATTGGCGAGAAAGGTGGTTTTCACTTGGTTGGCTTTTTCAGCCTCCCTAGCAGATTTTTCGGCCGCTTGTTTGGCGTTTTTAAGTTCGGTAATGTTGCGCGAAATACCAAAGATGTACTCTGTAATACCCTCATCATTATTGATGGGAGACAGCATGGTGCTCCAGTGACGAATACTGCCATCACCGCTGGTAAAAGCTTCACTCTCTTCATATTGTGTGGGGAGTTGTTGTTGAATACAGCGTAAATAATTGGGTACGACAAAGTTATACACATCTGCGGGTAATACTTCACTTAATGGCTTACCAAAATGCTCTAGCGCTTCGATGCTTACCGCTTCCTGTTGTGCCTCGTTGGTGCTGACAACATGAAACTCTTCACCAATGACTTTTAATATGAACATGTTATCCAGTGACTTCTTCCAAAGTTTAGAAAAGAGGCTGGTTTCAAGCATGCTTCTTTCTTTCACGCCCATGTTCTGATCCTTTGAATGAAGAGGATTGTTTTAGCCTAACGATCTAATCGAGTAACTCACTTATTATAATAGACTAATATCAAGAGGCTCGATTGTGCAGCTATTTCATTATTAATTCCACCGGGGAATATCACTATTGTTAATACAGCGGATTTGATGAAAATATCGAGATCAAGGCAACAAGGTGGTATTCTAGCGGCTTAATTTTAACCACTTCTGACTCTACAAAAACAATTTATAGGAATAGCTGTGAAGAATCTTGTTGTTTATATGGGTATTGGTCTTATACGTTTAGTATCTTTTTTGCCATTACCTGCAGCGCATGCACTAGGGGCTCTAATTGGTAAGATACTGTGGTTCACCGACAGTTCTCGTATCGCTAAAATCAATTTACGTATCTGTTACCCAAATCATAGTGAAGAGCAAATCGAGCAGTTAGCCCGTGAAAGTTTAATCGCGCTGGGCAAGACGTTTACCGAAATGGGAATGTCATGGATGTGGCCAATACCCAAAGTACAAAAGTTGATCACTCAGGTTGAGGGGCTAGAGCACCTCGAAAAGGCGCTAGAAGAAAAGCAGGGGATTATCTTAATCGCTCCGCATCTAGGTAATTGGGAAGTACTAAATCACTTTTTCCGCCAGTACCTCTACATGACGGTTATGTATAAACCCGCTAAAATCCCTGCGCTGGATAAGTTCATTTTTAGTACCCGTAAACGTGTAGAAGTGGGTTTGGTGCCGGCAGACCGCAGTGGTGTAGAGTCTTTATATGCACTGCTAGCCAAAAAAGAAGTCATTGCGGTATTACCAGACCAAGAGCCAGGTTTAAAGAGCGGCGTATTTGCGCCCTTCTTTGGTCAAACTGCATTAACCGGCAAGCTTATTGGTGAGTTAGCCAATAATACGCCCGCAGCACTATTATGTTGTTACGCCAAGCGTTTAGACGATGGTAATTATGGTGTGGTGGTGAAGCCTGCCCATAAAGATATTCGTAATACCGATGAAGTCGCTGCGGCTACTGCGCTGAATGCAAGTATTGAAGAATGTATTAATGACTGCCCTGAACAATATCAGTGGAACTACAAGCGTTTTCGCCGACAGCCAGAAGGGCGTTCTAACTTCTATAAAAAATAGAAAGCGTTTTCTTCTCTAATTCCTGATCATTTAATTTTTAGTATCAACCAGCGCATATCTTTTGAGATTTAGGCGCTGGTTTTGTTTATAGCGCCTGTAAGCGCGAAGGTACCCAATATGTCATTTTCTTCATTAAATTTAGATGCACGCTTATTGTCTGGCTTAACCGCTGCTGGCTATGACCAGCCAACACCTATTCAAAGCGCTGCGATTCCTGCATTATTGGCGGGTAAAGATGTAATGGCGGGGGCACAAACCGGTACCGGTAAAACAGCGGCTTTTGCACTGCCTATCTTGCATCGCTTATTGGCCATTCGTGAACAAAACCCTTTGGCTTCAGATGAAGTTCAGCCGTTACGCGCGTTAGTACTGGTGCCTACCCGTGAGCTGGCTCAGCAAGTCTATAAAAGCTTTGTGAAATATGGCGATGAAAGTGGGCTGAGCAGTGCGATTGCGTATGGTGGGATCAGTATTAATCCTCAAATCGATGCCTTGTCTGATGGCGTTGATGTGCTGGTGGCTACCCCTGGGCGTTTATTAGACCTCATGCACAAGCAAGCAGTTAGCTTGTCGCAAGTACAGTTTTTGGTTTTTGATGAGGCCGATCGAATGTTGGACATGGGCTTTATTATTGATATTCAGCGCATTCTGAAGCATGTGCCTAGCGCTCGTCAGACCATGCTATTTTCGGCGACGTTTAATGAAGAAATCTTCACACTCAGTAAAAATATTCTAAAAGACCCTGAGTTAATTGAAGTAGATGCGCGTAATACCACCGCCTCGAAAGTAGAGCAGATGGTCTATGTGGTTGATGAAGATAAAAAGCGTGAGCTGACGTCTTTCATGATTGGTTCCAAGAACTGGCAGCAGGTATTGATCTTTGTACGGACCAAGCAGGGCGCAGACGCGCTAGCCAAAGAAATGTGCAAAGACGGTATAAAAACCCAATCCATTCACGGTGATAAGTCGCAAGGCGCGCGTGAGCGTGCTTTAGAAGAATTCAAAGAAGGTAAAGTACGCGCTTTGGTCGCTACTGATGTTGCGGCGCGTGGTTTGGATATTCAGCAATTACAGTACGTGATTAACTATGAACTGCCGTACATTGCCGAAGATTATATTCATCGCATTGGCCGTACTGGCCGTGCGGGGCTAGAAGGCTTAGCCGTTTCGTTAATGAGCATGGGTGAAGAGTATCTGTTAGAAGAAATTGAAGCGGTGCTGGATGATCGTGTGCCGCAGTCTTGGTACCCAGGTTATGAGCCCGATTTAACCAAGCCTGTACCCAAAAATAAAAAGAACTCACGCGCTGCGCAAAAAGGGCGTCAAAAGGCCCGTGCTTATGGTGAAAAAACGGGTAACCGCTCCAGTGCTAACAAAGGTGCAAATAACGGCGGTGGAAACCGTTCGGGTGGACGAAATAGACGCAGTTAAGCGTCGTTCAATGCCGCTTTGTGATTGCCGATAAATAACAGCTGCGTATACTACGCGGCTGTTTCATTTTGATCGCTTCACACCGTCAACGGTCATCCCCTTATTAGTCCCATTTTGAGAATATTATGTCTAGCGCTTTCGCGTCTCGCTTCCAATTAGTTGTTGATCAATTAGCCCAAGGTAATAAAAAGCAGTTTGCTGAAATTACTGGTAAATCAGCCTCGCATATTTATAAGATCTGCCGTGGCATGAGCCGTCCTTCGATGGCGTACTTGCAAGAACTGTATGATGACTACAAGGTTGATTTAACCTGGTTATTAACCGGCGAACAAAGTGCGAGTTCACAGGTTGCGGGTACTCCACGCAATAGTGACCTAGTCTTTGCGCCGATGTTTGATGTGCAAGCATCAGCGGGTATGGGCAGTGACGTTGTCGCAGAAGATATTGAAGACTACTTTGCCTTTAATAAGGCGTTTCTATCACGCCAGTTAAATGTATCAGGTGAAGAATTGGTATTTGTGACAATTAGTGGCGACAGCATGTTGCCGACATTGCAGGATGGCGATCGTGTGCTGGTGGATATGTCACAAAAAGCGGTAAGCCACGAAGGCTTGTATTTATTGCAAAGTGAAGACGGTTTAATGGCAAAGCGTTTGAGTGATAAAAATGGCACTTTATTGGTCGTGAGCGATAATTCTGACTATGAAAACTGGACTCTCACTGCTTCAGCAAGAGAGAGTAATCCAGTCGCAGGTAAAATTGTTTGGTGCGCTCGCAGTCTTTAATTTATATGAGTAAATCACTAGCGGTTAAACGGTGAAAGACTTCATTTGTTGATTCAGTTCAAAGCTATCCTGACCAACTTCTTTTGCAATGCTCGACATACTTTGCGATTTTGATAAAAGATTCGATGATGCATCATCGACTGCTAGAATATTTCTAGCAATATCATTGGCGGCTTCCGCTTGCTGAACACCGGCGGTAGCAACTTGGTCAATTAAATTGCTCACTTCATTAATCGAGGCTTCGATAGAACTCAGAATGTCACCCGTCTTGGTGGCTTCTAGCTCACTTTGCGACGCTTGATCGCAAGACGTTGTCATCGCCAGTACCGCTTTTTCAGCAACCTGCTGTAGGCTAGAAATTGTATTTTCAATTTCATTCGTCGACTCTTGAGTTCGTGTGGCTAGGGTGCGTACTTCATCAGCAACAACGGCAAAGCCTCTGCCTTGCTCGCCAGCTCTAGCCGCTTCAATAGCAGCATTTAAAGCCAGTAGGTTAGTTTGTTCTGCGATGGCCTTGATGACATCAATAACCGTGCTAATAGACGCGGCCTGGTGTGCTAATTCACCAATTTCATCACCCGCGTTACGTACATTATTGGCCAATGTTCGTATGACTTCAGCAGATGAATGAGAGTGCGCTGCACCTAAGGAAGCTTGCTGCTGCGACTCTTGCATTTTATTAGCGGCGTGATCGCAATGCGACGAAACCTGTTCGGCCGTTGCTGCCAGTTCTGTGGCGGCGGTTGAAATGATAGTGACCCTATTTTTTTGATCTTCGCCAAGTGCATTAACTTCTTCGGAAACATGAGACAGGTTTTCTGAAGAATTCGATAAGGTATCAGAATGGGCACGTACTCTTGATACGATGCCTCTGAGTTTTGTATACGATGTTTTAAGGGCGTTGATGGTATTACCCAGTTCATCTTTGCTATCGGAGTGATAGTCTTTATTTAAGCGGCCTTCTTCTAAATCACGCGCCATTGTTTGAGTGATACGAGCGTTGTAATCGACGGTGATTTTAAAAGACATGAATAAATAACAGCTGATAAGAAACAATAAAAAGAATGAGCCTAGTGATAGGATTAAATCTTGTTGCATCATGCGTTCGCTTTTATGTAACTCATTCTGATAAATAATGTTAATAGCATCGCGTAAAAGACTCGTTTGCTTAATTGCGTCCGTTCCCAAAGAAAAGTAATCGCTACCTGAAATAGTGGGGGAATCAGGCATGATTAACTTTTTATTGGTCATCGCATGGAATTCCTTGAGGTGAATTTTGGCTTGTTGCAATTCGCGTGGCACGTAAGCTGAAGAAATATCCTGTAAAAGAGAAAAATCATATTCAACATTGGTGAGAGCACTTTCAATTGTACTCAATGCACTACTGGCTAAAATGAAAGATTTTGAATCAAAACTGCCTTTTGTCGCCGCACTGGCACCGATGCCTCGTAGTTGTCCTAATAGCTCTTGCAGCTGTGGAAGAGCGAATACTGTTATTTCCATTAATTTGTGCGTAGCAATGTTAAGGTCCCGATTTAAACTGGATTGGGTTGCAATATTACGAATTAAATCATCCGCTTTTTTAATCCAGGTATTATGTAGAAGGAAAGCGTCGATGGCATTCTCTGTATTAATGCTGTCAAACATTAAGCGTTGCCATTCTTGCTTTAACTGCGTTAATTGCTGGCCAATACTGTCGGTGTATAAATCATTGTTGAGTTGTTTGGCCGCGATACTAATACCGTCAGACATATCTTGTTCTAGGCTACGAATGGTTGATTCTAATGCCTTATTGCCAGAAAACCACTGCGCTAAGTTACCTCTATGCTTAGCGGCTAATAGTGTTAATGGCTTTAACGTATTGACGGTTTTTAGCCCTGTAAGCTTGTTGCTGCCTAATTCGATACGGTTGTTATTATCAATGTAGATGGTGATTGAGGCGTATAAAGTAGGAAGCAAAAGGGTAAATAAAATTACCTGGAACTTCCGAGTAAATGAGAGCTTGTTTAGAAATTTTATGCCTAGTTTAAACACAGTATCTACCTATACGACTTATATGATCCCTACGAAAGAGATCATTATTTTGTTAATGAAGAGTCAGCTAATCATTTCAGTATAGGCATGATTCTTTAGGCTGTTGTGAAATCGTTACAATAATTTGATACTTTTATTAGTAAAAGCTGCAGAGTGAACAAACTAAGGATTGTCGGCTATGTCAATACGACTAATCGGCGCAAAAAGTGGTTGAGTGAAAATCCTGCAGCTTTCGATAAAGGCTTAATCTTATCTTCTTGAATAATAGGATGATTGATATCAACCTTGCCTGCATAAATCACCCAGTTGCCTCCTCCTGTATCGCACATATAAATTTGATCGAAGCATTGTTGCAATGTCTCGACTAACATTCCCTCTAGCTTATGGTCGAGCCAGTAATTAAGTACTAACCAACCTCCTTCATTAAGATTATTATAACTGGCTTCAATGAATTGCTTAGAAAGCTGTTGCTGATCGATACCATCGGCTAAGTACATGTCGGCAACAATCAGATCGGTACTGACGGAGCGGTTCGTTAAATACTGAAAACCATCACCAATATGAATTTGAATACGCTCGTTTTTAGGCAGTTGAAAATACTTATACGCCAGGCGTGCTACTTCGGGGCGCAATTCAACACCCTGCAATTGGCAGTTTGGAAGCAGGTGATGCAGTGTCGTGAGCAAGCTGCCACCACCAGTACCAATCACCGTAATATGCGTAGGCTCTACCATTAATAACGCTAATAAAATGGCCCGTGTATATTCATGCTGAAGCAGGTGCGGTTGGTGAATCAGCTGACAGCTTTGTTCATCGTCAGTACCAAACGCAAGGTAGCGTTTATGCCCATCATCCATAACTTGGATCGGCCCTAGCTCATCATAACTACGGTGTATTTCTTGGGCGGATGATCTCATTGTGCGTGCTCTATTTTAAACTACGTCTAATTCAAACTGCTTTTAATTCAGCGCTTTTAATTCAGCGCTTTTAATTCAGTTGCTGTGATTTGAATAATTTTTCTGAAAGGTCTCTGCGCCCATTGCTTGAACTTGAAACTCAATCATTTTATGAAAGGCGCCCAATATTGGATCAAACGATTGCCCATCATGTAATTCATTCAGTACGCAAACAGCCGCTTCTATGGTTGATAGACCATCATCGCGTGGAGATTTACGAATTATATACTGGCTACTATTGAGGCTGTCGATGGCGAAGCATGGGAGCTGCGAGAGCCAAGAATTAAGGTGAATCATTCGCGCTACTTTACGCCAAGTCCCATCTAATAAAATCAGGTGCTTAAAACCGCGTTCGATCGCTTGTGGCTGGCTTAAACCGGTTTCATGGGGAAATACCAGTAAGCTGGTGGCTTGCCAGTTTTCACCTAGCAGCTCGACAGGATCAAAGGTTTCACCGACGATGCGTTTTGCACCAGTAATCGACTTTTCTAATAGCGGGGCAGATGAAAGCGCATGCTTAGCTTCTTTAGGGTCTTGCAAAATAATGAGTTGAAAATCGCAAGGCAATGTCACAATTTCAGCGCATAAACAGGTTTTAATCGGTCGCTCACAATGGGAGCAAAGGGGACGTTTCGACATAAAAGAGTTTAGTGCGGCTTAAAAAAGAAGTGAGAGCAGATGATAGCTGAATTAAGGCGTTGAGAGAATAAAAAGACCATTAGCCATACGGCTAATGGTGACATCGACAGGATGAAAAGAGGACGCACTCATGTGAGCGGATCACAATTTATTGCAGGACAGTCTAAGACCGCAATAAGAAGTCTTAGACTAGCGAGTTAATCGCAAAGAAGAGTATGGCAAGGGTAAAGCTATGTCAGTTAGTCAATAAAAACCAAGCTAAACCAAGGCACATAAGTAATCAATAACACCGTCGCTAACAATATAAAGAAGAACGGAATCGTGGCTCTATACAGTTCGGTAACGGGTCGCTGAAAACGGAAGCTCGCAATGAATAAGTTCATGCCCACTGGCGGGGTAAAATACCCTAATTGCATATTGGCTAAAAACAGAATGCCTAGGTGGACAGGGTGAATGCCAAATTGAATGGCAATCGGTAATATAATCGGCACCATGATGACAATGGCAGAGAAGATGTCGAGCATCATTCCTAGTACCAACAAGAATAAAAACAGTAAAAATAAGAAGGTTAGCTGGCTATCAATATGCTCGCTAATAAAATCAAAGATAGCAGTAGGAATGCCAGCATCAATCATATAATTCGTCGAGGCGAGAGAAACCGCTAGGATTACCATGATCGCGCCCACTAACTTCATCGAGTCGCGCATAACGACAGGCAGTTTGCGTAAGCTTATTTCTTGTCGAATAACGACACTGACCAATAATACATAAAATGCCGTAATAGCCGCGGCTTCAGAAACAGCAATAAAACCACCATAAATGCCGCCTAAAACAATAACCGGCAGTGGTGCTTCCCAAGCCGTATCTTTAATCGCAGCAATGGCTTCTTTTGCATCAAACTTGGTTTTATTTTGCAGCGCGGCAGGATCTCTTGGTTGAATAGCGCTGTAGATCGATAGTGCGACTAGCATCAAGGTGCCAGGAATGATGCCGGCTAAAAACAAGTCATCAATACTGACAGGGATATCTAACGCTAATTGCTGCGCGACAACACCGTATAAAAT
The DNA here is from genome assembly GCA_963851095.1 of uncultured Gammaproteobacteria bacterium. Classification (GTDB taxonomy): domain Bacteria; phylum Pseudomonadota; class Gammaproteobacteria; order Pseudomonadales; family Oceanobacteraceae; genus Oleispira. The sequence continues at coordinate 82,174 of CAWKOX010000007.1, forward strand.
TAACGGCAGAGAGGGGGCAAATAATAAGCCCAAGCTGCCTGACGTGGTGATTAAGCCTAAGTTAAAGTTCGTGCTATAACCGGCTTTCTTTAAAGCAGGGTAGAGCAAGGCACCCAAGGCAACAATCGTTACCCCAGAAGCACCTGTAAATGCGGTAAATAACGCACAGGCAATTAACGCAACAATGGCAAGGCCACCAGGCATCCAGCCCAGTAGAGCATCGGTAATGCGCACTAAGCGTTGAGGTGCTTTACTTTCGCCGAGTAAATAACCGGCAAAGGTGAATAGAGGAATAGCGGTTAAAACCGGCATTTCGGTTAAGCGATAAATTTCAATCGCTACCACTGAGAGGTTGATATCTTGCTGGAAGAATCCCCACAGGGCACTGGCAGCAATGACGGCGAATAACGGGGCGCCCATAAGGGCTAATAATAAAAATAAGGCCGATACGATCATAGCCATTATACGTTCTCCCCTTTTAATGCAGGGTTAGGCTGATAGTCTTGAATGCTAATAAAACCTAAGGTATGAAAAAAGAAGCGCAGGGCCATAAGAGAAAACGTAAACGGAATAATGATTTGTAGTGGCCAAGCAGGCACTTGTGCAAAGGCAATGTCATCATACTCGATTGATTGCTTAATAAACTCAATACTATAAAAGGCGACAATGCCACAAACTATAGCCGCAAATAAACTACCACTTATACCGCATATTTTTTTGCCAAGTGGGCCAACAAAGCGACTGATTACATCAATCGCAATGTGCTCTTGGCTGCGACTGGCGAGCAACGCGCCTAATAAACCAAGCCATAAAACCAACACTTGTAGCACCGGTGGAATCCAAATAAGGCTGCCGCCGGTGACCAGTCTCATCGCGATGTCAGCAACGGCAAGAAAAAGCATCACAAACAGAACGCTGGCTAATAATAAATCTTCGGCTTTATGTAACCAGCGCTGAAAGCGCTGGATTTTATTGATTGGCATGAGGTTAATCGCGGTTAGTTAAATGTGAGGCTAAGTTATGAAGTCACTGAGTGATTCATTTTTGAGCTTTGCGGTACGCTTCTAGCTCTGTTTGCATTTTGCGGTAAGTCTCAACGGGATAGGCATCAACTTTCTCTAAGTTAGTCAGTGCTTGCTTGGCAATTTCGCGCCATTCCGTACCGGAAGGCTTATCAAACTGCACACCGTTTTTCTGCAGTGCAGCACGAGCGCTAATATCACCCTCTTCGTTAATCGTATCTAAACGCTTAAACGCCATCGCAACCGCGTGCTTAACAATCACTTGGTCATCAGCACTGATTTTTTTAAAGGCTTTTTGATCGACAACGAGCATTCCCATGATCAGCAATAAAGGTTCATCAGCCATGTGTTGAATCTTAGTATGCCATTGAAGTGCAATAGAACCTGATGGATTAATGGTGACAGTATCTAGCAAGCCCGTTTGTAGGCCTGTATATACGTTAGAAATAGGTGATGCAATGGGTTTAATACCGGCAACGGTGAAAATTTCGTTACCAATAAGGTCACCTTCAGGCACCCATACCTTTTGGCCTTGAATATCGGAGGCCTTGGTCAGTGCTTTGTTTGACATTAAATAAGCAAAACCACCTTCCGACAGACCTAAAAGTTCGAAGCCATTTTCAGATAAACCATTAGAAATAACAGGGTCAAAGGTTTTACGAATGTGGCGAACTTCTTCTAAATTGTTAAAAACGAAGGGTAGGCTATATAGCTGAACACCGTTATAGATATGAGCCAGTGCACCTGCCGAGATTGCGCCGCCATGAAGCTGGCCAGAGCGCATCTTACGTAGTACGGTTTTATCACTGCCCATCACGCCACCTGGGTAATATTTGATTTTTACACGGCCTTCTGTTTTCGCTTTTACCTCTTTGGCAGCGGCTTTCATTTCATTCATCCAGCTGCTGCCATTAGGCACAACGGTGGCGATTTTCAAGGTTGCGGCGAAGGCTTGGCTACTAGAAAAAGCAATTAAGCTTGTTACAAGTAATGTCTTTATAAAATGCATAAGTTAGGTCTCAAGTCTAAATCAGTGTTATTCAAAATATTCAGCAGATTCTGCTAATAATACTTCAGCTTGTTGTTTAGCGAGTTGGTTAATCAGAGTTAACCCTTCGGCTCTAGGGTCAGCTTGCAATACTTCTGTTAATAAGCGGTCGTGTAATTCTTGTTCGAATAATAAACGGGCGTATTGCTGTGCGTATAAAACTTTCGCCATGAGATGACGACCGTCGGAAGCACGAATCGCATTTTCGAAGTGCATTTTGGCCAGATCTGGACGACCGCCGAGCGAAGGAGGAAGTTGTGACTCTAATACGCCCATATAAACCTGAGCGGTGCCGTTGTCGTAATCAGAGTCGTATGAGAGTACCCAGTTAAATAACGTTTTTACTTTAGGCAGTTGGGCGACGGCATTCCAGTCACTGCTATTGGCTTGTATCCAGCTTGCCCAAGATGAGGCAAAGGTATAAACCAAGTTCAGCTCATCTTCATCCAGATCGTCGAGTTCGACTTTGATATCTTCTACTTGTTGATCTAGCGCTAAGCATAAATCTTCTTCATTCTCGCAGAGTGCACGTAACGCATATTCTTTAGCACGATTTGCCATGCGGCGAGTTTGGGCTTCATCGTTCGAAAAAACACCTGCATAGGCGCCATACAGTTTGGCAGCAGGAATTAAAAAGGTTTCATCGTCGGGGTAAGTCGCCACGAGTGCATCGAGCATCAGCAAATACGCAGGCGCGGCCGTGCGGACTAATTCTGGATCTTCCTGATTCATCATAGATCGAGAAAGATTGGTTGGCAGGTTTCCGATCGAGCAGGCTTGTATGCTAATAACAGCCATAATGATTAATAATCTGAACATGGGGGCATCTAAGCTATAAAAATGAGGGGCGAATTGTACCCTGTTTACGGGTACATTTTCACTAACCTAATGAAACAGTGAGTCTATGATATGAAATTAGCCAATTTAACCAAAGGAATTGCATCAGAAACTTCGCTACTCATGGCTAAATCGATGCCAATACTTCGCAAAATATTCAGGGTTTCTTCGTCATTCACTTGCTCAGCAATGGTTTTCTTGGCCATAAAGTGGGCAATTTCATGAATGGATTTAACCATTGCGTAATCCGCAGAGCTTGTGACTAATTCTTTGATAAAAGTATGGTCTATTTTGACGTAGTTTACCGGTAAGCGTTTAAGGTACTCAAAGGATGATTGTCCGGTACCAAAGTCAGAAAGGGTGAATTCACAGCCTAGGCTGCGCATTTCATGCATGAAATCTGCGGCATCTTCAATATTTTGAATGGCCGATGTCTCATTGAGTTCAAAGCAAAACTTCTCAACCGGTATATTATGCTCGCGTGCTTGGTCAAAGATAAAGGCAAGTAGCGAGTCATCGTTCATTGAGTAGCCCGATAACTTCATCATAAACTGATCAATTTTGATGACTTCATCTGGATTTTCACTCATCCACTTAATCAACTGCTCTAAAGTCCAGCGGTCAATCAAGTACATTCTGCTGTAGTGCTCTGCGGCTTGCAGATATTCCAGAGGTGGAATCTGAGTACCCTTTTCGTCTTCGATACTAATGATGACTTCATACATACTTAGCGATTTTTCAGTTTCCTGAATAGTATTAACGGGTAAGCATAAAATCTGTAACTGATCTGTTTCTAAGGCTTGGTTAAGCTTATTCGCCCATGACATGAATTCATCGCGCTTCATTCGTGCATTGTCATCTTCGACGTAGCGATATACTCGGCTGCCACCTTTTTGCTTCGCTAGTAAACAGGCTGATTCAGCAAAAGAAACGAGATCAATTTCATCATTAATTTGATAACTCAGCTCAGAAACCCCCATGCTTAAATGTATGCGGAATTTATGTGAGTTACTGAAAATATCCAGCTCTTCTATTTCATTTTTAAGTGCTTTTGCTTGTTCTTCACCTTCGTGAAGCTCTGCGTTTTGGAATAAAATGGCAAATTCGTTACTGCCCATTCGGGCACAGTTAATTGGGCTAGTGGCCTTCTTAAGAAGTACTTTGGCAATGGCTTTTAAGCATTCATCACCGCCTTCAACACCGTATTCATTATTAATCAGTTTGAACTGATCAATATCGATCATGCACAAGGTATGTGTTAAATTCGAACGATGAGAGCGTGCTGCTTCTTCTTTCAAGTGACGCATGAAGAACTGGCGAGTATTAATTTTTGTTAACGCATCGGTATTTGCTTGAGCAGAGAGTTCATTATAAATTTGTTGAACGAGGGCATCTAAACTTTCGTCAACCGCAGACTCTTCTTGTTCGTAAAGACGTTTCACCGAGCCATCATCAAGCGCATCTGCTAGTCGCTCTAAAGTAAAATCAACAACCTTCATACCGGCATGGTTCACGCAGGCAAATCGAGAGCCGTCTTCCGCCATCCAAACCACAGAGACGTTTAAGTCGGTCTCAACCAAGAGAAGCCAATCGCCTACTTGCAGATTAAGCGCTCGGCGAACACCTTTGCCTTCAAGAGCGGGAGACTCTTCTATAGCCGTTGTAGGTACGTCAATGACTTCCTTAATACTACCTGTTTCTAAGTGCTGTTCAGCGGCGAGATTAATTTCGTTATGCCAGCGGCAATGCTCTGGCTGCTCACCATTAAGTTGGTCGAGCTCATGATGCATCAGTTTGGTTAACTGGTGAAAGCGCTCTAATAGTTCTTTGCGCCCTGCATTGGTAGGGCCGAAAAGAGATAAAACTTGTCGATAGAGTTTAACGGCTCCTCTAAAGCGTTTGCTTTCACTGCTTTCACGAAGAAAAATTAGAGTCAGCAATGGCTTCCAGCCTTGCTCTAGCCACTCCATAACACTAGTGGGGAGTGTTTTTCCTGAGGTATCTTTGCTAATTAAACGCGTAATTGTCTGGCGAGCCTGTTCTACCTTAAATTCACCCTCAGCGGCTTGGGCAACACGATCAGCGTTCATCTTCGCACGGCGTTCTGCTTCAACTAAAAGCGTATCAATACCTGATTGTAAATATTGAAGTTGCTCTTCAAGTAGCTCAGGACTGCTGCTTGAATCAATATTTTTAACTAGCTGATGCAATTGATCACTGATGATGTCTTGGCCGGTCGTTGTCATACGACCAAGTTTGGACATTGAATTTAGTGCTATTCGTCCAGGATGAGTTGGATTAAACATCATACTGGGATCGCGTAGCATCATCATAGATAGCGGTTGTTCTAACTGAGCAATCAACGGTTTAATGAAGGCCGAGGTTTTATCACTTTCTACAATATTTTGAGTGACGTGCTCAAGTGTATCGATGGCTTCACGATCGGTTCCTGAAAGCCCCATTTCTTTTGACGCTAGGGCTTGTTCTAAATTCTGACGAACGGTGCCGAGGTGAGTTTCAGATCCCTGCCAAATTTGCTGCAGAGCAGATTGAACTTGCTGATGGTCTGCTGATGGTAAGGCCTGCTGAGCGTTATGATTTGGGGTGTTAGCGCTATAGCGTTGCTGTCGCATCGCTAATAAACTCTGGATGTTGCTATAAGCTTGCTGAGCTTCAGATTGATGCTGGCGAAACTCATTCATGGTTCCGGATGTTTCTGGCGCTTGGTAAGAACCACAACTTAGATCTGTTTGAGCAGCCGATGTCGGCAAAACCTGTGGTTCAGTTCCATCGACGGTATTGTCAGTGATATTGGGTGGCGAGGTCGGAGCTTGTGGTGCATTTGTACGTGGACGATTACGAAAGACGAGTGGGATATCAACTTGTTTAATAAAAGATTGATACGCTAATTGTAATTGTTGGCTTGCGACCAATTGAAAAACTTCAAACGCAATGCGGCGAATATTTTTTTCGATAGGTAACGGTTCAATCGCTGCCCGGAAGGCTTCTGTGATGATATGTGCGCTAAGTGGATTGAAGCAATTTTCAATGGGTGCTCCTGAAATCATATCCAATAACTGGCGCATTTCAAATGAAGCATGACTGAGTTTGGACTGTATATTAGTACTGGCAACTTTCGCTTGTAGCCAGTCCTCAAAATCGTCTTCTTGAACGAGTGATAATTTTTGATCAGAGGCACTCTTTTGTGGGTCTTTATCAGTGGAAATCTGGGGTAGCTGATCAAGCCAGCGTGACAACTGTTCTGCTATGGAATTAATAAAGCTCGCTTGAATCTGAGAGCTGCGCTTAGTGATATTGCTTTCAGCGCTGTAGATCGCTTGCTGTTCGCTATTATTCGGCGCGGCACTGGCCAGTTTAAACAGTTCATCTAAAAAGTCAGAGTGCCATTGTTTAATAATGGATTGAGAGCTTTCTTTGATACGCTGCTGAAACAGCTTTGAATAACGGTCTTGGTCTTCTCTTGAAAGGGAGGCGTGATCTCGATTTCCCTGATTAATACTGCGCAATTTTAGAAACGTGTCTTGGGCGGGATTATTCAGTTCTAAGCCTGCGCTGCATCCATCTTGATACAAACAACTCGCTGATATGTTGAGTTCAGAATTATCTAAGGTCGCCTGCAGTTGAAGTGCTTCACCGCTTTGTAATTGCAGATCACAGTCACTATGCCAATAAATTCTCAAGCCATCTTGTGAGAAATCGGCAATGTAACACGCAAGAGAAGAGCCATCAGATGTTACTAATGTTGCTTCAACATGGCTTTCAAATCTGGGGTGCGCGCGCTTTTCCATTTTGCCTAATCCAGTATTGTTAAGGATCGAATCCATCAATTGAGTATATGCTTGATTTTATAAACTGTGAAAAATAAGTAGTGACATTAATCGCATAAAACCGTGTTAGCTTAGTAGAAAAAGTTACTCATATTATTGTGTCATAGATCATTCGATTATAATGTAAAATATCATAATGAACGCGGCGGTATTATGACTTAACGGCAGAAGCTTGCTATGCTTCTAAATAACCCACTAGTTATATAGGCAGTATATGAGCAATTCAGTGAAAACCCGAGATGATTTATTAAGTGAAGCCCGTGCTGAAATTAATGTAGTAGACGCAGAGCGAGCTGAGGCATTAATTGCCCTAAAAGCGTTAATTCTAGATGTTCGTGAACCTGCTGAATTCCAGCTTGGGCATTTACCAGGCGCTACAAGTATTCCAAGAGGAGTCTTAGAGTTTAAAGTAGGGGATCATCCAGACCTGTGTGATCCACAGCGTGCTATTTTAATTTATTGCAAAAATGGTGGTCGTAGTACTCTAGCAGCTTATACGTTAAAGCAAATGGGATTTACTCACGTTGAGATGTTAATAGGAGGTTTTGATGGCTGGACTGGGGATGTACATCTAGTAGAAGTCGATCCTAGTATTTATTAATACTTCCTAACTAGGTGTGAACTTGTGCCATTATTACTTTTTATCTTCGGTATAAGTACAGACGCTAGCAGATAGGCTAAAGTAATAATTATCATCAAGGAGCGAGTTATGGCAATTGTAAATCACATAAGTAATTATTATGAGCTGGTTGTCTCAGAAGAAATACGTGCACAGCTTGCTTCTCGAGTGAAGCCACCCGCTATGGATTTTATGGCTGATGTAGCCTGTGTTGCGCTCAATAGGTTACCGCCTAAGTATTTTCGCTATGAGGTGGATATGGCGTTCTATATGTCACCGAATGAATTATTTGAGGTGAAACAACGAGTTTCGCAAGTCGTCACCGAGGCCATTGCGTTTGTTGAGAAGCATTCACGCTTAGATTAATAACTATCCTGACAGGTGTTTAGGTCGGTTTAGATAAGTGTTTAGAAAAGGTAAAGAAATCGTGTGTCAGTCGAGAATCCTTGCAAAATTTGAGATTCCTTATTTAATGCGAGTAATAAAAAAAGGAAGTATTAAATGAAGATTCTTTTAGTCGACGATGATCAAGAGCTGTGCGAGTTGCTCGCGCGTTACCTTGTACGCGAAGGTATTGAGGTTGATCAGGTGCATACTGGCCCAGAAGGTCTCAAGCAAGGATTAGCCAAATCGTATGATGCGATGATTCTAGATATTATGTTGCCAAACATGAGTGGTTTAGATGTGTTAACCGAATTGCGTAAAAGCAGTCAACTTCCTGTAGTGATGTTGACCGCAAAAGGCGATGAGATGGATCGTATTGTCGGGCTAGAAATTGGGGCCGATGATTATCTACCTAAACCGTGTAATCCACGAGAGCTGCTGGCGCGTTTACGTGCGGTTTTGCGTCGGACTAAAACAGACGATAAAGCTAAAACCAATGGCGTGATTGAAATTGATGAGCTGGTGATTGATCATAGCCAGCATCAAGTATTAAAAAATGATGAAGCCTTAGAGCTAACCGTCACTGAGTATAATATTCTTAATACGCTAGTGTCTCATTTAGGCAAAGTGGTAGAGAAGAATCAGCTAGCAGAAGAAGCGATGTCGCGATCGTTAACCTTATTTGATCGCAGTCTAGACATGCACTTAAGCAACTTACGCAAAAAATTAGGCAGTCATGATGACGGTAAAGCCCGTATAAAGACCATTCGTGGTGTTGGCTATATGTATATTTCAGCCGATGCATAATGGTTATTATTGAATACGGCCTTTAAATTAATATGACTCGTAAGTTGATCGTGTAATGCGCGGACTGTATTGGAAAATCTATTTTGCATTCGTCTTAACCAGTGTTCTTGCAACATTGGTTACTTTGGCTTATGCAGTGTTCTATCGGCAGTTATCGAACGAAACCAATAATATCATTGCACCAACAGAGGGCTATATTTCTTCGGCCCAGCTTATGTTGCAGCGCGGGGGTGAACCTTTATTGATTGAGTGGTTGATCACGTTTGAACAACACCCGAGTGTCAACGCCTATGTGTTTGATCGAAAAGGTATCAGTATTTCGGGTGGGCAAGTCCCCAAATCCGTTTCTGACTACGCCTTCTCCGCGAGTCAATATCACGTCAAAGTACAACCTTTGAACCGTAGTGAAATCTTAGTGAAAGCGCCACTTGCATCCGACCAAGGTGTGTATTTATTGGTCGTCGAATTCCTCCACCCTTTCTCTGTACTTGATGTGAAAAGCTATATCGCCTTAGGGTTGTCAGTTGCGATTCTCTTCTTTGGTTTTGTTGGGTTTATATTGTCCAGCTATTTAGCACGCCCCATGCGTCGATTACAAAAAACCGTAATGGCCATTTCTGGCGGTGATTTAACCGCTCGATCAGGTGAGAAATTACGTCATCGACGTGATGAAATTGGCGATCTAAGCCGAGAATTCGATGTTATGGCCGATAGGCTGCAAGCCCTTTTATCAGATCAAAAAGGACTGTTGCGTGATATTTCCCATGAACTACGCTCGCCATTAGCACGACTGCAAATAGCGACCGAGTTAGCCCGCTTAGACGCAAGTAATGAGGTGATAGAATACTTAGACAGAATTGAATTAGAAACTGGGCGAGTAAACGATTTGATTGCCGACATCTTGCTCTTGGCCAAACTGGAAGTAGAGCGGCATCCAGAACAGTGGCAGCTAATTGATTTAGTAACGATAGTGAGTCAAATTGTTAAAGATGCGCATTTTGAGCAACAAGCTCAGGTTATCGAGCTTAATAACCCTAAAACTGCTTGTTTGGTCATGGCCGACGCGAAATTATTAAGCTCCGCTTTTGAGAATCTAATACGTAATGCGTTATTGCATACCTTTGATAATACAAAAGTAGAAATCACTATTAAAGCAATCGACAGTGATTTTGCCATTATCGTTAGAGACCATGGTCCTGGGGTTGCTGAAGAGCATATCGAACATTTAACCCAACCATTTTATCGCGCCGAACATGCTAGAGAACGCACCAGGCAAAATATGCAGCAACAGCAAAGTGGCGGCAGAGGCTATGGATTGGGAATGGCGATTGCGCATCGAGTCGTACGAAGCCACGATGGACATATGGCTATACGTAATCATCCGGAGGGTGGTTTAGAAATTTGCTGTTATCTTAATCGTTACTATAATTGACACACAGATAGAGCTTACACACGAATGTAGACTTATACGCTCATTGACCGGAGGCTATTACTGGACATCAGTTAGATGGGCTAACGGTCACAATTTACCTTTTGATGACGTGACATTTAAACAATAATTAGTAAAATCACAAGACATACGCAATTTTTAAAATTCTCATCACGAGTTAGTAGCGTTGTTAAGTGGGGCTAAGCAAGTGCTTGCCAGATTAGAACGGATGCTATAAATAAACATTTGAGTAATTATAATACATGCATAATTTATTAAGAGTTTTAGCGGGATTTTTCGTTATTTCTCTGGCCTCTGCAGATGTGGCCTTAAAGCCCATTACGGATTTGTCTGAGTTTTCAGGTGCACAAAGCGCTAATAAAATCACTTGGAACAATCAGCGCCCAGAGCAACAGCGTGCGTTAAACCAATTTTATAGTACGATGACACCTACCGCTTCTCCGCGACCTTCAATTGAACGCCAACAACATGTAAAACAGCTTCGCAGCATGACACCTCAGCAGCGACAGCAGATGTTTCTTAATTATATCCAACAAAATCGTTAAGCTTATTTAACTAAATGCCCTTCTTTTAACACGCCAAAAATAAAATCTACAATCTTCAAAATTCTGTTTGTTTCTAGCCTAAGAGATGAATAATCGGTAAAGTGACCGCTTTTTGAAATTCAAGAGGCTACTGTGAAAACAGCAATCACCGACCTATTAGGCATAGAAATGCCAATCATCTTGCCTGGCATGAGCTGGATTTCTACGCCTGAGCTAGTCGCAGCGGTTTCTAATGCGGGTGGTTTGGGTATTTTAGCCAGTGGCCCGTTAACACCCGATGAAACACGTGAAGCCATCGCTAAAATTCGTCAACTAACCGATAAGCCTTTTGGGATTGGTGTCACGCTCTTAATGCCAGGTGCAGAAGAGAATGCCTACATTGCCATTGAAGAAAAAGTACCGGTTATTAACTTTTCCCTAGGTAAGGGCGATAAGTTGATCGAGCGTGCCCATGCCTATGGTGCCAAGGTCATTGCGACTGTCGTTACAGAAAAGCATGCTTTATCGGCCCAAGCCAGTGGTGCAGATGCGCTAATGGTGACAGGGCATGAAGCCGCGGCTCATGGTGGTGATGTTACGTCTTTGGTATTGGTGCCTGCGATTAGCCAAGCGGTTAATATTCCTGTCATTGCGACCGGTGGTTTTGCTGATGCAAGAGGCTTGATGGCCGCTTTTTCATTAGGTGCCGAAGGCGTGGCGATGGGCTCACGATTGGCAACCAGTTCTGATAGTCCGCTTCATCAAAATATGAAAGACGCTGTGGTGAAAAAAACCGAGCAGGATACGATTTATTCGAAAAACTTTGATGGAATACATGCTCGTGTCATGCGCACTCCTGAGTCGATAAAAGCAACTAAAAAACCTATGAACTTTTTTGTGGCCTGTATTGAAGCAATGAAGGCTGCAGCGATTGTGAAGCAACCTATCTGGAAGATTCTTGTGGGCATGCTCGCGATGGTCGATAAAGTAAAATTGCTGGCGTATTTTGGTGCTGCTGTTCCTCGTTTAAAAGCGGCGACGGTTGATGGTGATTATAAGAAGGGAGTTCAATTTATTGGTCAAACACAAGGTTTGATTAACGATCAACCGAGTGTGCAGCAAATTTTTGATAAGATTCGCCAAGATGCCGAGCAGGTACATGATAAAAACGCTCAGCATCTAGGTCGTTAAGATCTAGCGTTTACTGAGAATTTAGTACTGAGAATCTAACAGAGAAAATGCGCCTAATTAATAAATAGGCGTATTTTGTATATATAATAACCACAACTAATGCATTGGAACTAATGTGCTCCGAGACCCTTTAGTGTCGTATTAAGTCTAAATTATGAGTTTTTAACCGAACAAATGTATAAATGTCGCAATCAAAGCTCGTAAAAATCACCTCATTCAACTAGGTTTTAGGTACCTAATAATAAATACAAATGAGGCACTTCCATGAAGCAACTCGCTTTAATGAAACATCTAAGTTTAGCTTTATTCTCAGTCCTAATGTTTTTCTCTGCATCAAGTCAGGCTTGGTGGTGGGATAAACCTTCTACCTATACTAAAACTAAATACCCAATTGTATTAACCCACGGCTTATATGGTTTTGACAGCTTGCTGGGTATTAAATATTGGCACAAAGTTCCAGAAACGTTACGTGCCGATGGTGCCGAAGTGTATTTGACCACGGTTTCTAACTCCAACTCTCCTGAGGTTCGTGGTGAGCAGCTGATTCCTCAGATCGAACGAATTTTAGCCATTAGTGGTGCTAAAAAAGTTAATTTAATTGGTCACAGCCATGGTGGTCCAACAATACGCTATGTTGCTTCAGTCAGACCTGATCTAGTGGCTTCTGTAACGTCTATTGCTGGTGTTAATAAAGGAACGCCTGTTGCTGATACGCTGGCTGATTGGTCTAACCAGTCTGGTTTTATGGCGGGTGTGATTGAAACTCTAGGTAATGCCCTTGCCGGTGTGATTGATCTTCTTTCAGGCGGTGATTATGACCAAGACATTATGGCGTCTTTAGCCTCTATGACGACCGAAAAAACAACTGCATTTAACCAAAGACACCCAGGTGGAATTCCAACCAGTGCTTGTGGTGAAGGCGCGTATGTTGATAACGGCATTCGTTATTATTCTTGGAGTGGTGCTAAGCCATCGACTAATATCTTTGATCCATTAGATTTAATCACTGCAACAACATCACTGTTTTTCCCAGCAGGTGTTAAAAATGACGGCTTAGTAGGAAGCTGCAGCAGCCACCTAGGCATGGTTATTCGTGATGACTTTAAAATGAATCATTTAGATGAAGTGAATATGCTTCTAGGCATTCATCATTTATTCTCGACAGACCCATTGACGGTTTTTCGTAGCCACGCAAACCGCTTAAAGAATGCAGGTCTATAGATGTCCTTTTAAAATGACCTATCAACAGTCCCTTTAAAACGGTCTATATCAGAAGACGTTATTTAAGCAGTGTATTTCATGATGAAACGTATCTCATTATGAAATACGCTGTTTATTCGTTATTACAATGAAAGGCTTATCCGTGTTATTCGAAAAGAAAACTCTTGTTACCCTCTCAATCGTTTCAATACTCTCATGGGTCGTTATTCAAAACTTTAGTGGCTTGCCTAGCGAAATAGAACATTCGACGACAACCAATCAGTACACTGCAAACAATCATGAAACATCGAATTCAGGTTCGGATGACCCCGCTGATACAGGTACCCCAGATAGCATCCTAGAATTAAGCATGTTTAAGTTGGCTTCTGTCGACGGAGCATTAAGAGCCGATGATGATGGCGAACTCATTGTTGATCGAAAGCTAAGGCAATGGATTGATTTTCATTTGTCGGCGATGGGGGAGTTATCTTTAGACCATATCAAAATATTAATGAATCAAAAGATCGACTTGCTACCCAGGCCAGCGCGTCAGCAAGCCCAAGAACTGTTAGCCAGCTATTTATCGTACAAAGAGGCGTTGGCGAGTTATGACAATGAATTTCAGCAAATAGGGCCAACCGACCATCTCGACAATTTACAACAGCGCCATAGTTGGCAAAAAAGACTTCGCCGAGAAGCGTTATCCCCCGAGACTGTAGAAGCCTTTTGGCAGCTAGACGAATTAGTTGACGATTATGCCCTAGAAGAATTGGTCATTACTAACAGTGATATAAGTGATGAAGAAAAAGCTTACCAGCTGGAAAAAATGGAAGAGGCGCTGCCGGAAGCGCTAAAAAGTTTTCGACGCGATTTGTATATTGCCAGTAACCTAGAAGAGCAAGTCGTTAAGTCTCGTGAGGAAGGGGAAAGCGATGAGTCGATTCGACAGTTACGCATTGAGCAAGTAGGTATCGAGGCGACTGAACGTCTAGAAGCCTTAGAAGTTAAGCAAAATGAATGGCAGAAGCGCCTACTTGCGTATGATCGCGAAGTAAAAACTGTAAACTCAATAGAAGGGCTAACTGAGCAAGATAAGCAGGCCAGAATTAAGACCTACCAAGAAAGTAACTTTAATGAAAAAGAGCAGCTGCGCCTTGAAACGGCAATGAGCTTGCTGCAAGAATAATAAGGTTAGAGCATCGGCTTTAGCATTTGCCAAACATTCTTTGTCATAATCGGTTGAGCATTCTCCGTAGGGTGAATGCCATCGGCCTGCATCATTCCTGCTTCAGCTGCGATGCCCTCTAATAAAAAGGGCAGTACCGGAACGTTCAACTCAGCGGCGATCGTTAAATACTGATCAGCAAATAATTCGCTATAACGTTGGCCATAATTTGGCGGAATACGCATGCCTAGCAATAAAACCTGAGCCCCTGCTTCTTTACTTGCACGAATCATGTAGGTCAGATTCTGCGTAATAAGTTTTATGGGCGTGCCTCTTAGACCATCATTACCTCCTAACTCTAAAATAACTACGTTAGGTTGATGTTGCTGCAGCATTGAACTCAATCGATTGGCCCCACCACTGGTTGTTTCGCCGCTAATACTGGCATTCACTAATGCATATTGTGTGAATTCACTCTTCAACTTCTGGCCTAATAGTGCAACCCAACCTAGATCTTTATCGATGCCAAAGCCTGCGCTAATGCTGTCGCCAACCACTAGAATTGTCTGTTGTTGTAAAGGGCTATTTTCCCTCGCATGTGCTTGAGGTAAGCTCAAGTTAATAATTAAGCACAGCGAAATGGCGAAAAGGCGAATTGATTGATGAACACACAGGTTGAACATGAGCAGCAGATTCCTTTATTAAATCTTAAAAGCGTCGTTAAGCAGGTAAAAACAGGTTCAGACGAACTCACCATTCTGCAAGGGTTAGACCTTCAGATCAAGCACGGTGAAAGCATCGCTATTGTGGGAGCGTCGGGCAGTGGCAAGTCCACCTTACTAGGCATTATGGCAGGGCTTGATCAGGCGAGCTCCGGGGAGGTTTGGTTGAATGGCCATGCCTTGCATACACTGGACGAAGATCAGCGTGCGGCGGTTCGCGCAGATGGCGTTGGCTTTGTCTTTCAAAACTTCCAGCTATTACCCGCCTTAACGGCGTTAGAAAATGTACGCCTGCCGCTTGAAATAACTCAAAAACATTCACTGAAAGAATGCCAAGCCTTGGCGCAGCAATGGTTAGAAAAAGTCGGCTTAGGTCATCGTTTAAAACATTACCCAACTCAGTTATCAGGGGGAGAGCAGCAGCGTGTTGCTATCGCTCGTGCTTTTGCCTGTCAGCCATCGGTATTATTTGCTGACGAGCCAACTGGAAATCTTGATCGCAATACCGGAAAGCACATCATCGATTTATTATTCGAATTCAATCAGCAAAACAAAACCAGCTTGGTCTTAGTAACTCACGATGAACATTTAGCGCAGCGTTGTCAGCGTAGCATTCATATCGATGATGGCGCGATTATTGATTACGAAATTATAAAAGATAGCGATCACATAGAGACAATCGCTGGAGTTGATGTATGAAGGTGAACACCAAGCAATTTTATCTTCTGAGCTTACGCCTGTTATTGGCTGAAATTCGTGCAGGTAAAATGACGGTTATTATCTTAGCCTTAATCCTCGCGGTCAGTTCGGCCACGATTATCAGTGTATTCAGTCAACGTCTTGATAGCGCGATGCTAAATAAAAGCAGCGAGCTGTTAGGTGCTGATTTACGTTTGAAGTCGCGTGAAAAAATTCCTCAAGACTGGTATCAAGTTGCGCATAGCCTAAATCTGACCACCACTACAACATTAGAATTTCCGAGTGTGGTTTTATTTGGTGATGAAATGGCACTGGCGGCCGTTAAGGCGGTTGACGAGGGGTATCCATTAAAAGGTCAATTAGCCAGTCAGAATAACCCTTCTCTGCAACAAGGACCCGCCATGGGAGAAGTCTGGTTAGAACCACGTTTAATCGCCTTATTAAACGCACAGCTCGGCAGCGTAATTGAAGTTGGGGCGATGACCTTAACGGTAAAAGAAATATTAATTAATGAAAGCGATCGCGGTGGAAATTTTTATAGTTTATCCCCGCGCTTAATGATGAATATTCACGATGTGGCCGCTGCCAAGCTGGTTCAGCCAGGCAGTCGGGTTAGTTGGCGTATGCTGGTGGCCGGTGATTCCCTTGCGCTAGAAGCGTTGAAGCAAACCCTAGAGCCACAGCTGGTTAGCCATCAACGCTTTGAGTCGCTTACCGATAATAATCAAGCGTTAGCGGCATCGTTATCCAAGGCGCGCAGCTATTTATCGCTTGCCGCGATGTTAGCGATTATTCTAGCAGGGGTTGCCATTGCTATGGCTGCTCAAGATTATGCCCGTCAGCATTTTGATAGCAGTGCTTTATTAAGAACCATGGGAGCAAGTCGGCGCTACGTTACTCAATTGTATCTTTATCAACTGATCTTTTTAGCCTTTTTTACCAGTATCATTGGCCTAGGCTTAGGTTATTTGGGGCAAGAAATTTTAACTCAAGTAATGGCCGCGACGTTCAACAAAGGTGGTGCTGATGCAAGCTTGCCTAGTGCTGGGTATTCGGCTTGGCTAATCGCCAGCTTAACTGCGCCTGTTACCTTGATGGGGTTTGCCTTACCACCACTTTTAAGACTTGGAAGAGTCTCACCACTGCGTGTATTACGTCGTGAGCTTGAACCGATGGCATGGAATAGCTGGGCTATTTACAGTCTAGGTTTAGTGATGATGGCTTTCCTAAATTACTGGTTTAGTCAAAATCTAACCATGACCTTGATAATCATATTAGGTGGATTTTCAATTTTATTGGCGCTGTTGTTTTTATTGCAACTACTGCTATTTGTCATCGATAAATCGTTACCGAAAACGAAAATGTCGATGAGTATGCGCTTTGCTTGGCAGCAGATTAATCGTGATCGATACCGTACATCAATTCAGATTCTAGCTTTTTCATTAACCCTAATGGTGATGCTGATTATTGCCATTGTGCGAAATGATTTATTGCAAGATTGGCAGCAGAATTTACCCGACAATAGCCCCAATTATTTTGCCATGAACATTCAGGGCTATCAGGTAGATGACTATCAAAATGATTTAACCCACGCTGGGTTCATGACTTCTACCGCTTTTCCCATGGTTCCTGGGCGTTTAACCATTATTAATGATGTTGTGGTAAAAGATGATGGGCAGTATTCCCAAGACCCTGCCTTGCAGCGTGATTTAGTCTTAAGTGGAGGTCATGAGTTGCCGTTAGGCAATGTCGTTACCGAGGGCCAATGGTTTTCAGAAAATGCGATAGCAGAAGTATCGATTGCAGAAAGTTTGGCAAAACGTTTGCAACTCACAATCGGCGATCAATTAACGTTTGACGTGGCGGGGCAGCAGATACACGCGCGTATTAGTAGTTTAAGAAAAGTCGATTGGGGCAGCATGAAGCCAAACTTCTACATTTTATTCTCTAAAGATTTGATTCAAAAGTTACCGCTTAATTACCTAACCAGTTTCTACGCCGCTCAAGAGCATTCGCATAAACTGACGCAACTTATTCGTGATTACCCTGGCATTACGTTATTGGATATGAGCCAGGTGCTTGTTCAAATTCAAGGCTTATTAAGCCAAGTAACGCTGGCGGTTGAGTACTTATTGATCTTAGTTTTACTCGCAGGGCTGTTAGTATTAGTAGCGGCGTTGAATTCGAGCTTGGATGATCGTTTGCAGCAAGGTGCTGTCTTAAGAACGTTAGGGGCGAGGCGACAGCAATTACAGCGAATGCAGTGGTATGAATTTTTATTACTCGGTGCACTTGCAGGGCTCATTGCGGTTGCGGGTGCTGAAGTGATCTGTTGGGTTTTATATCAGAAGCTATTCGAATTAGAATACTCTTGGCATTTGAGTTATTGGTTGTATGTCCCTGTGGTATCGGCCTTGATCATTGCGCTGCTGGCTAATCGAAACTTAACACAAGTCATTAAACAGCCTCCGTTAGTTATTTTACGCAAGCTGTAGTAAACATTATTGAGAATTGTATGACTCAGAAAGTCGCCATTAGTAAAGACTCCATTAATAAAGTCACCATTAATATTGTGATGGGTTTTTTAGGTGTAGGAAAAACAACGTCGATATTGCATGTATTAAAGCAAAAGCCAGCCTCTGAAAAGTGGGCCGTACTGGTTAATGAGTTTGGTGAAGTCGGTATTGATGGCGCCCTCTTATCGGCTGAATCGGGAATGACGGTAAGCGAAGTGCCTGGTGGTTGTTTATGCTGCATTTCGGGTATTCCCTTTCAGGCCGCCTTGGCCAATCTTATTGCCCAGCAAAAGCCTGATCGTATTATTATTGAGCCTACTGGGTTAGGACATCCTAAAAATTTAATTCGAACGTTAACATCGAAAGACTATGCACAGCATATTGATCTAAGAGCCTCGATTTGCTTAGTTGACCCTCGGCAGTTAAAAGATCCTCGTTACCAGCAGCACGAAACGTTTAATGATCAATGTTATTTAGCGGATGTTTTAGTGGCGAATAAAGTCGATGTGTGTAGTGAACAAAATAAAGACAATTTCTATCAATTTGCCAATACGATTAAACCGAATAAAAGTGCACTGGGTTGGGTGAAAAATGGACAGCTTGATCTTGCTTGGTTTGATTTACCACGGGATCTTCAGCGTCGTAGTAAAGGCCATCAGGTTCATGGGCATAGTCATGAGCATAAGCATGAACATAAGCATGAACATAGCCACAAGAAGGATCATTCTGAGACTGATAGTGAAAAAGATAGTGAAAGCATGGCTCTGGTGAGTCTAAAACCCGGGCAAAACTATAAGGCTTTTGAAAACGAAGGCATGGGTTACTTTTCTATTGGTTGGCTATTCGCTGAAGATCAAATATTTGATCATTCATTATTATCGCAGTGGTTAATGCTATTAGATGTCGAACGCGTAAAAGGGTTGTTAATAACCGATAAAGGCACTCGCGTTATGAACCTAAAAGATCAAGTCTTTAGTGAAATGCCAACACGAGCATTAGCTCAAAGCCGTATCGAAATAATTCATAATCAGGCATTCAATAAACTGGAATTAGAGCAGACGTTATTAGCGTGTCTTTTAAAGCAATGACTAAAGCAATAACCTTATTTGTTACTATCTTAAAGCCATTAAAAAGTGATTTTAGATAACAATGGGGTAAAATAGATGGCGTTCAATTAGATGACGTTAAAAAAGATGACGTTAAAAAAGATGACGTTAAAAAAGATGACGTTAAAAAAGATAGTATTGTAAATCGCTCAGCGTAAGATCAGAGGTTCACCATGGCATCAGCCAATATACTCGTAGTAGAAGATGAACAAGCCATTGCCGACATGATCATCACCAGTCTAGAAATGGCAGGCTATCAGGCTAAAAGAGCGGCTAATGGTGAACTTGCCTATCAAATGGTACTTGATGAAAGACCTGACCTTATTCTCGCCGATTGGATGATGCCAATGATGTCGGGTATCGAATTAACCAAGCGTTTAAAGCGGGACGGAAGTACTGCAGAAATCC
The DNA here is from genome assembly GCA_963851095.1 of uncultured Gammaproteobacteria bacterium. Classification (GTDB taxonomy): domain Bacteria; phylum Pseudomonadota; class Gammaproteobacteria; order Pseudomonadales; family Oceanobacteraceae; genus Oleispira. The sequence goes on from CAWKOX010000007.1 coordinate 101,720, forward strand.
CCATTATTTTATTAACTGCAAAATCTGATGAGGATGATAAAATAAATGGCTTCAATGCCGGGGTCGATGATTATGTCGTTAAGCCTTTCTCACCGCGAGAATTAATCGCTCGCATAAAAGCCGTATTACGTCGTGGTAATCCTGATACAGAAGCAGACGGATTAACAGCCGGCAAACTTGTATTAGATCGTTCAGCCAAAAAAGTCAGTATTGCACAAGAGGCGATTAATTTAGGCCCTATAGAGTTCCGTCTACTAGAGTTTTTCATGTTACACCCCGACCGCGTATACTCTCGCGAACAATTACTCGACCGTGTTTGGGGTGGTAATGTACATGTTGAAGATAGAACCGTAGATGTACACATTCGTCGTTTACGTAAAAATATTTCAATTTTAAATCATGATGCCTTGATACAAACCGTTCGTGGTGCGGGTTATCTATTTTCCTCGAAAGACTTTAAGTCTGACGTGGTTCAATCTAATGTTAATCATTCTGACGCCGTTAAATAAGACCTTAATTCAAACCTTAAATCAGAGTCGTGTTTGTCTATTCACAAAACACTGGGAATAAAATTTTGCAACAAATAGCTTGGCAGCGTGAGCTTTTACGCATCGTAATCATTGTTGCTTTAGCAACGGCCGCAGGCATGTCATTTGAGCAACCTTTGTGGGGGGCTTTTATCGGTTTGATCGTTTCGCATGTGTTGATGTTAAAGCGATTAAATGAGCTTTACCGCTGGAGCAATAACCAAGGGCCAGCACCACAAGACGGTGGTTTAGTAGGTTATAGTGCCGATATTTTAGTTAGACGAGAGCGTTCGTTAAATAAAAAAATTGATAAGCAAGGTAAACAGCTTAAGCGCATAGCAGAAGGTATTGAATCATTAAAAGACGGTGTTCTTATTGTTAATCAAGCGGGCTGTATGACGTCGTTTAACCGAGCGTCTTGTCATCTATTGGGCTTACGAGCCGATACGGATATGGGGCAGCACATTACCAACTTGATACGTGCCCCTCGTTTTGTTAGCTATTTTAAACAAGCGGATTATAACGATGTTATTGAGCTAGAAAGCCCTCATCGTTCAAATATTACGGTACAAATACAAGTCGCTCAATTTGGCATTGATCAGAAAATTATTGTGGTCAGGGATGTGACAGAACGTCAGCGTGTCGAAAAAATGCGGCAAACCTTTATTGCAGATGTTTCACATGAGTTACGCACGCCGCTAACCGTCATTAATGGCTATTTAGAAATGCTAGAAGATGCAGATCTAAACCCAGGGATCAGTCGTGCTATTAATCAAATGAGTACCCAGAATGATCGCATGAAAAGCCTCGTTAATGACTTATTGCATTTATCAAAGCTGGAAAGTGATAATGTAGGAATCGGTAATGACTGGTTTGAATTACAATCTTTATGTGCGATCAGTGTTGATCAGTTGCGGGCATATAGACCGACGTCGCTAACAGGCGAGAAGTTTCCAGAAGCAATTCTAAGCTGTGATTGCGTTTCTGGTATAGAGATTCTTGGTTTTTCTGAAGAGTTCAGTTCAGTACTGATAAACTTGATTACCAACGCCATTAAATACGGGCATAAAGAGGGGCTGGCGGCAGAGGTTAAAGTGACCATTGATACCCTAGATGAAGGGCTTGAAATTGCAGTGACAGATCAAGGAGAAGGTATTGCATCTAATCACCTGTCTCGTCTGACAGAACGTTTTTATCGTATTGATGAATCAAGGGAGTCGACCGTAGGCGGATCTGGATTAGGTCTTGCGATTGTGCGTTATGCACTTGAGCATCATGATGCTCAGCTCAAAATTGAATCAATCCTAGGAGAAGGAAGTCGATTTAGTTTTGTAATACCTAATGAACGCATTCGTATGAAAGGCAGTGATTGATTCTTTAAATAATTTAAAGCATTAACAATATGAACTTTAGGCTATGAGTTTAGGCCATTAATGCATGTCATTAATTTAGGCACAAAAAAAACGCCTCTGGTTTTTCAATCAGAGGCGTTTTTGATTTAGCTCACAGTTTGTGAGCTGAATTAGAATTTATATTCTAAGCCAACACCATAATACTGGTTGCTTTTGTTTTCATCATACGTTTCGTCAGTTACAAATGCGTAAGCTTTAGCACCTTTACCCAACTTATAATCAGCACCTAGGCTGTAAGTTTCAGCGTTGTCTTTCACTATGTCCGATTCGCCATACTGAGCTTTCAATTTAACATCTGAATTTAACTTATAAGCAGCTGAGTAAACCCAACCTTCTTTGTCGTTATCAGAACCTGCAGTATTATCTTGTTCCCATAAAGCACCGAATGTGAAATCTGATACAGAATACTGAGCAACAAGACGTAATGCATCCGTATCTGCTTCTACATCAGTATCATAAGCAATCGCTGCGTAAATATTCTTTTGAGAGAAGGTTAACGAGCTTGAAGTACCGTCGTTTACTGTTTCAACTTCAGAAGCAATGTGGGCCACTGTTGCCACTAAGCCAGACATCTTAGGCGTGCTATATTGAATAGTGTTTGATTTGCGATTGTCGTGTGAAGAAATTACGCTTTTGATGTCGCCTTCAAGATCGTTGAAAAGGTCGATTTTACTCTGTGCTTTCTTAAATGGAGTATCGAACTTACCTACGATAACCTGACCAAAACCACCTTTGATGCCAGCAAAAATATTTCGCTGAGCAAATGTTTGGCCACTTTTATCGCCGTCATCAACCTGAGTTTCATATTCAAGCTTGTAAATACCTTCTAGGCCATGCTTCAGTTCGATCTTACCTTTAACACCTAAGCGAGAAGCATTAGAAACAAGTTCAGAAATACTGCCTTTACCTTCTTCTTGAGTATTCTGTACAGATACATTGACCTTACCGTAGAACTCAGGCATTTCAACTTCAACTTTTTCTGCATGGGCGAAAGTTGGCAATACTGCTGCAATGGCTAAAGAAAGTGCTGTCTTTTTCATTTTAATATCCTGTTCGTCGTTTTGTATTAAGCTATATTTAATGTTGTTTTAAATTTCGAGTTGATTATGTTTTATAAATGTTACAGAAATATGACGATATGACAGTAATATTTCAAATATTTAACTCCATATCAATTTTTTATAGATCATTATTTTAAATTTAGCCAAAAATTTATAAGGACCAATTATGACTTTGAGTGCAATTTAAGACATTAAAAAGCCCACTTAAGTGGGCTTTAAACATAATGATATGTATGAGTGAATTTGATTTAACCACCCATACATTAACGAGTACTTAAGTATTATCAGGTAGGTCAGACTGGGCTTGTTCTTCCATTTCAGAAAGCGAGCTGTGACGTACATCTGTACCACTTACTAGGTAGATTACCTGCTCACTTATATTACGAGCATGATCGCCAATACGTTCAATGGCGCGTAAGATCCAAAGAATATTAATGGCTTGGCCAATAGAGCGAGGATCTTCCATCATATAAGTGCTGAGTTCGCGAATCGCTGATGCATACTGTTCATCAACTATTTTATCACTGCGCACCACTTCAATAGCCCCTTTAACATCATGGCGTGCAAATGCATCCAGCGCGTCGGATGTCATTTTAACAACCGCGCTACCCATGTGGCGGATAGACTGGCTGCACATTTTTGATGCCGCTTGGTTGCCATTAGCCACTTCAAGCGCGTGAATCGCAACTTTTGCAGCTTCATCACCCATGCGTTCAAGGTCACGTACGACTCGAGATACCGCAAGTACCATACGTAAATCCGATGCGGCGGGTTGGCGACGAACAAGAATGTGCGTACATTCCTGGTCGATCTTCACTTCCATCGCATCAACGTCATCTTCACGCTGAATAATTTTGTCGGCCGAGCTGGTATCACCACTACAAATAGCTTCGATTGAATCAGCAACTTGGCGTTGTACTAAGCCGCCCATCGCAAGCATTTGATTACGAATGCCTTCTAGATCTGCGTTGAACTGTTGTGAGATGTGTTGATTAAAATTCATGTCCATCATGTTATCCTTATTAGTGCTCTATCCGAAGCGGCCGGTGATATAAGCTTCTGTTAACTCGTGCTGAGGAGTCGTGAAAACTTGTTTAGTTGGATTCACTTCGATCAACTGACCTAGGTGAAAATAAGCGGTGCGTTGTGAAACACGAGCAGCCTGCTGCATAGAGTGAGTTACGATAGCGATGGTGTATTTCTCACGCAAGTCATCGATAAGCTCTTCAATTTTAGCCGTCGCAATTGGGTCAAGTGCAGAGCATGGCTCATCCATTAAAATAACCTCCGGATCAACTGCAATCGTACGAGCAATGCATAAACGCTGTTGCTGGCCACCTGAAAGCCCTGTACCTGGAGAATGAAGGCGATCTTTAACTTCATTCCATAAGCCAGCACGCTGTAAACTTTTTTCTACTGTTTCATCCAACTCGACTCGCGATTGGGCAAGTCCGTGAATACGCGGGCCATAAGCCACGTTATCATAAATAGATTTTGGGAAAGGATTTGGTTTTTGAAAAACCATACCAACACGGGCACGTAATGGCACCGTATCCACATCTGGGCCATAAATATTTTCGTCATCGAGTAAAATTTCACCCTTAATGCTGCAAATATCAATGGTATCGTTCATGCGGTTTAAGGTACGTAGAAAAGTCGATTTACCACACCCCGACGGGCCAATTAAAGCGATCACTTCATTAGCGCCGATGTCTAACGTTACATCATGAATGGCTTGCTTATCGCCATAGAAAACATCAACGTTACGTGCCGACAGTTTAGGCTTATCACTTAACGGAATGCCTGTCGTTATGTGGTTTTTAATATGTTGCATACTTGTATTCATATTCAATGTTTCTCTTTCAAGCTTTCGCTTTTAAATTCTTTTTAAAGACTGTTTGATTTAAACAGCCTCAATCGATTTGATTTTTATCTACCAACGGCGTTCTAAGCGACGACGTAAAATAACCGCCGTGGTATTCATCACGACTAAAAAGGATAATAGAACTAAAATGGCTCCCGAGGTGCGTTCTAAGAAAGCGCGCTCTGGGCTATCCGACCACAAGAAAATTTGCACCGGTAGAACCGTTGAAGGATCATTAATAAATCCAGGAACGTCTACGACAAACGCGACCATACCAATCATTAATAGTGGGGCAGTTTCACCTAACGCTTGTGCCATCCCTAAAATAGTTCCCGTCAGCATACCGGGCATTGCCAAAGGTAAAACGTGATGAAAAACCACTTGGTTTTTTGATGCGCCTAAACCATAAGCGGCTTCACGAATAGAAGGTGGTACCGATTTAATGGCCGCACGAGCTGAAATAATAATGGTCGGCAGTGTCATCAGGGTTAATACCAAGCCGCCTAATAAAGGCGTTGAGCGCGCGACACCAAAAATATTAATGAAGATAGCCATGCCTAATAAACCAAAAATAATCGAAGGTACGGCGGCTAGGTTATTAATATTAATTTCTACAATTTCAGTCATGCGATTGCGCGGTGCGAACTCTTCTAAGTATATCGCTGCGGCAACGCCAATTGGGAAAGATAGAATAAGCGTAACCATTAAGGTTAAAAGCGTCCCTTTAATAGCGCCATGAATACCCGCTAGCTCAGGCTCGCGAGAATCCCCATTTGTGAAAAATAGGGTATTAAAATGCGTATCTAACGTCCCTTCTTCAGCCCAGCTATTTAGCCAAGTTAGCTGTTGGTCGGATAGACGGTCATTCATATGACCTGCGTCGAGTTCACGATCGTGTTTAAACCACTGGTCAACATCATCGTCCATTAATAGTTCGATACTCACACTCGTATCGATAGCGTCTGGGTTAGCCAATAGCAATTCTTGTAATTGCCATGAAGCGCCAGGGCTGATCAGTTTGAAGAGTTCGCGCTTTGCACTGCGGCCTTTTGGCTTTAGCATTTTCGCAAAGTGGCGCTTAATTAAACCGTCAAAGTTAGCAAAGCGAATTTCATCGATGGTGCTGTCTTTATTCAGGTTTAAGTAGCCACTGTCTAATACGATCTCGGTAGTTAGGCTGGTTTGCTTAAATGCCCCCGTACCCTTGCTAGCGATATCTGTAAATAAAACCACTAGGCATAACATACCAAAGAAAACAGATGCCATACCATACAAGCGAAAGCGTGTTTCAGCGGCACGGCGGCGGCCTAAACTCAGTTCAACCTTTTCACGGGTTGTTAGCTGTGTCGTTGTCATAGTGTTCGACTCAGTTGATGTATTTGATTTTTTTTCATGTGAATCATTCTTTTGAATATCAGTCATATTGCTCTCGATATTTTTGAACAATTTTTATTGCAACAAAATTTAAGATTAAGGTTGCTAAGAAAAGCACCAAGCCTAAAGCAAAAGCCGCGAGCGTTTTTGGTGAATCAAACTCTTGGTCGCCGACCAGCAAGGTTACAATTTGAACGGTTACGGTAGTCACACTATCCAGAGGGTTGGCGGTTAAGTTCGCTGCTAAGCCTGCGGCCATCGCTACGATCATGGTTTCACCAATTGCTCGAGATACAGCAAGCATAACGGCACCTACGATACCAGGCAGTGCAGCAGGAATAACAACCTGTCTAATCGTCTCGTTTTTAGTCGCACCTAAACCGAAGCTGCCATCACGCAATGATTGTGGTACGGCGTTAATCACATCATCGGATAGCGAAGAAACAAAAGGGATGATCATTACGCCCATGACGAGTCCAGCGGCTAGTGCACTTTCGGAAGAAACTTCTAAGCCTAAGTCAGTGCCTAATGCTCGAATAAAGGGGGCAACGGTGAGTGCGGCAAAAAAACCGTAAACAACGGTTGGAATCCCTGCCAATACTTCTAAGGCCGGTTTTGCGTATTTACGCACATTACTACTGGCGTATTCAGATAGATAGATTGCCGCCATTAAACCAACGGGCACTGCAATAATCATTGCAATGGATGAAATTAAAAGCGTACCGGCAAATAAAGGTACCGCTCCGAAGCTACCGGAGGAACCAGATTGATCAGCCCGTAAAGCGACTTGCGGTGACCAAGTGGTACCAAATAAAAATTCTAGTGGGTTGACTTGCTGAAAGAACATCCAAGCTTCGAACATGACACTGGCAAGAATGCCAACCGTGGTTAATACCGCAATGCCAGAACTAGAAAGTAATAGAAGATTAACAATACGCTCCATTTCTGAGCGAGCGCGCAACTCAGGTTTAATGCGGCGAAAGGTGATGACAAAACACACCAAGCATAAACTTAATGCGATGCCCGAGTTTAATATCAGTGTGCGTTCGTTCAAAGCCGTTAGATGTTCTACGGCGGGCATCAAGCTAGGGTCTGCAGCAATACCAGAAGCTGAAGCTAGATTATAAACTTTACTGATGGTCAGCTGGATGGTTGAAGAATTTGCTTCTTGAATAGCCGCTGGAAGTTGAGCAACTAATAAATGGTTAATAACAGGCCCTTCTAATAAATGCCATGTCAGTAATAAAATAAGAGCGGGCACACCGGTCCATAAGGCCATTAATGTACCGTAGTGATCGGGCAAGGAATGCATTCGCACGCCTTGATTGGAGATTGTTCGGGCACGGTTTCTGCCTAAAAAATAGGCACCTCCCAGAACAATGATGACGATGATGAGCAGGCTACTAAAGTTCATATTCTTTTTTGATTACTCGTTATGGTTTTCTTTTAAATACGCAAAAACCGAGACTCATTCTTTTTCAGAATAAGCCCCGGTATTGTGTGCTATTAACTAGTATGACTTACTTTTTAGTCAAAGGTATTAAGTTCTTCACAGTGTTTAGTACGTTGTTACGCTCTTCATCCGTCATTGGGATCATGCCTTTCTCGGCAAGGTAACCGTATTCACCCATGGCTTTCTCTGAAGTAAATTCTGCAAGGTACTGTTCAATACCAGGGATTACGCCGATGTGAGCCTTTTTAACATAGAAGAACAAAGAGCGGCTTACTGGGTATGAACCGTCTGCAATCGCATCGAAAGTCGGTAACTTACCATCGATCAACGACCCTTGAACTTTCTCAGAGTTTTGCTCTAAGAAGCTATAACCAAATACACCCAATGCTGTCGGGTTGGCCACTAGCTTTTGTACAATCAGGTTATCGTTTTCGCCTGCTTCAACATAAGCACCATCTTCACGAACTGCGTGACAAACCGCTTTATACTTCTTTTTGTCCTGCTTCTTCATGGCCTTAATGAAAGGGAATGTTTTACAACCGCCTTCTAAAGCAAGCTCGGCGAACGCATCACGGGTACCTGATGTAGGTGGTGGCCCTAATACTTCAATTTTAGACTTGGGTAGTGTTGGATTAATTTCATTCCAAGTCTTATATGGGTTATCGACTAAGGTTTCGCTGCCATCTGGATTTGGGATGTTCTTGGCAAGCGCTAGGAATATTTCACGACGTGTTAAAGAGATCTGTTTAGCGGCGGTAGTATTCGCTAATACAATACCGTCATAGCCCACTGTTACTTCGATGATGTCTTTAATGCCGTTTTTAGCACAAAGCTCAACTTCTGAACTCTTAATAGCACGAGAAGCGTTTGTAATATCAGGGGTTGCACTACCAACACCAGAACAAAACAACTTCAAACCACCACCAGAACCCGTTGATTCAACCTTAGGTGTTGCGAACTTAGTCGACTTACCGAAGCGTTCTGCAACCACTGTTGAGAATGGGTAAACAGTTGAAGAACCTACAATACTGATGTAATCACGCTGTGCGTTGGCTGACATGCTGATTGCTGATGCTGCGAAAGCAGCGCTTAGAGCTAGAATTTTTTTCATTATCACTTCCTATTTAATTGTCATTCCTACCTAGACCATTCCAAGTAAGAAATATTTTTTCGAATCATTATTCAGTGATGAGGAGTATCTAGGTTCAATGTTACAGAAATATGACATTAATCCGTAATATTCAAAAAAATCGTCCAAATCGATAAAAAAGGTATAGATCATGCTCTACCCCTATAAAGGACTGTGTTTTAAACATGGTGATAAATGAAGGTTGGATGACAATTCAGAGGTGATTATGGGCGCAATACGTGGATTTATCACAAGGAATCGCTTGCCCGAGCATTATTTACAGCAGGCTTCCATCTGGTTTGACCCCATTGTTGAAACCTTGATTGAGCATCATGCAGAGCACCAAAACGGTGCATCGCGAACTAATCTAGGACGGTCTAATCCAGCACGTACCTTAATTGTGGGTATCAATGGCTGCCAAGGGTCAGGCAAAACAACGCTTGCTGATTATTTGTGTACGCGTCTAAAAGATAGAGGACTGAAGGTCACGGCTATCTCTATTGATGACTTCTACTTAACCCGGCTGCAACGGCAGCAGCTTGCCTTGGAGGTACACCCACTCTTATCGACTCGAGGAGTGCCAGGCACTCATGATTTAGAGCTGGCTTTAGATACTTTACATCAGTTATCAAACCAAAATGGCGCAGTAAAAATTCCTAAGTTCAATAAAGCGCAGGATGATCGCTTTCCCAAGGAACAGTGGCCAGAGGAACCGGAAACCCCTCTCGATATCATTATTCTAGAAGGCTGGTGCGTAGGGATTACTGCAGAGGCAGAAGGCGCACTATTAGCGCCGATTAATGAACTGGAGTCTTTGCAAGACCCTGATGGTCAATGGCGCAGTTTTATTAATCAGCAATTGGTGAGTAATTATCCCGAACTGTGGCAACTCATTGATCGCTTGATCATGCTGCAAGCGCCGAGTTTTAGTTGTGTTTACCAGTGGCGATTAGAGCAAGAGCAGAAGTTGGCCGAGCAACTGAGCAGTAGTGTGGGGGGAAATAAAAAACACAACCTAGCAGATCATCACATTATGAGTACAGAGCAAGTTAAAACCTTTATTCAACATTATGAACGGTTAACGCGCCATAGTTTGAAGTACTTACCGAAAGTGTGTCAGCACTTATTTCAATTAACTCCTAAGCGACAAGTTGCGGCCTATCAAGCGCCAAATCCTTTGCCCAACGATCCTCGATTTGGTTTGCAGGATATGACGCTTGACTCTGCATTAGAAGGACCTGCTAATGGCTAGCCCCAATAATAAATGGTTAATATTCAGTGATCTTGATGGATCGCTTTTAGATCATGATACATACAGTCATGCCGCGGCTGATGCTTTACTCGCAAAGCTAGAGCAAGCGCAAACCCCCGTCATATTAACCACCAGTAAAACTCGGGCAGAAGTCGAAGCCTTACGAGTAGCATTAAGTAATAAGCACCCGTTTATTACCGAAAATGGCGCGGCGGTTTATATCCCACAAGGCTATTTTGAAAGCAAGCCAGAAGGCTGTACTGAGCGAGATGATTTTTGGGTCTACAGCTTTTCTCAGCCACGCAGCCACTGGTTATCGATATTGGATAACGCAAAAAAAATATTTCCTTATAGCTTTAGTCATTTTGCAGCGATGAAAGAAGAAGTCATTTCACAAGTGACTGGGCTATCGCTACAGCAGGCATTGCAGGCGAATACTCGTGAATACGGTGAACCCATTTCTTGGTTGGGAGTAGAAAGCGCTAAACAAGTCTTTATCCAATGGTTAGAAGAGCAGGGGGGGCGTGTGTTGCAAGGTGGGCGCTTTCTGCATTTGAGTGGCTTTTGTGACAAAGGAAAAGCATTAGCTTGGCTGACTGAAGAGTATAAAAAACAGCAGGTACAGCAATATGAAAAAGAATGTACGGCAGTAGCGCTTAAAACAATTGCGGTCGGAGACAGTGATAACGATGTCGCAATGCTCGAAGCGGCTGACCTCGCCTTAATCATTCGATCCCCAGTACACGCTCCGCCAAAATTAAAACGAGTGCGTGGCTTTTTTATCTCAGAAGAGTTTGGGCCGGTAGGCTGGAACTCAGGCTTACGAAAAATTTTATAACGTTTTCAATCTAATTTTATTTATAAGGAACTATCATGGCTGACTTTTATCAAAATGGTATCGTAACAACATTACATAACCTGGCTCATCGCCCTGTTGAGGCGCTTGAAGAAGAGCTGAGAACCTTTAGCAAAAAAAGACCGATGTCATTAATTTTGCCATCCTTATTCTCGGAGCTAGAAGGCGATGCGTTGCCCAATATCGTAAACCATTTAACAGGTGCAGATTATCTTAATGAAATCGTTATTGGCTTAGACCGCGCTGATGAAGCGCAGTATCGACATGCGTTAACTTTCTTTTCAAAGCTACCGCAACATCATCGCGTTTTATGGAATGAAGGCCCGCGATTACAAGCATTAGATGCTGAGCTACAAGCATTAGATCTAGCGCCTAAAGAGCTAGGTAAAGGCCGGAATGTTTGGTATTGCATGGGCTATACCTTAGCATCTAACCGCTCTGAATCTGTTGCTTTACATGATTGCGACATCGTGACGTACGATAGAGAACTGCTAGCACGATTGATTTATCCCGTTGCAAACCCTCGTTTTAATTATGAATTTTGCAAAGGCTTTTATGCCCGTGTTGCCGATGGAAAAATTAATGGCCGAGTCAGTCGTCTATTAGTCACGCCGTTATTGAGAGCGCTCAAAAAAATATTTGGTGAAATGGAATACCTACAGTTTATGGACAGCTTCCGCTATCCATTAGCCGGGGAGTTTTCATTTCGTAAAGATGTCTTAAATGATATTCGTATCCCAAGTGATTGGGGATTAGAAATTGGTGTGTTATCTGAAATGCACAGAAACTATGCCAATAATCGTTTATGCCAAGTTGATATCGCAGATGTGTATGATCATAAACACCAAGACTTATCATCCGATAACGATCAGGGTGGTTTATCAAAAATGTCGATTGATATTTCTAAAGCACTCTTTAGAAAACTCGCCACTCATGGCAAAACATTCAATACCGAAACCTTCCGCTCGATTAAAGCAACTTATTATCGTATCGCTTTAGATTTTATCGAAACCTATCATAACGATGCCGTAATGAATGGCTTAACTCTGGATATACACTCTGAAGAAAAAGCTGTTGAGTTATTTGCGCAAAATATTATGAAGGCAGGGGAAGCCTTTTTAGATAAACCCATGGAGACGCCTTTTATTCCAAGCTGGAATCGCGTTATCAGTGCTAAACCTGATATTTTAGAACGTTTATACGAGGCTGTTGAAGAAGATAATAAGGAGTTTATGTCACGATGAGCTTATTCGATTCTGCATTACTACAGCGTTGTCAGCACTTGTTAAAAATGATTTATCACGACCCCCATATTGATGTGCCCACAGGTGCTTTGGCGAAAAATCTTTTAGAAACAATGCGGCTAGGGAGTAGTCGTTATGATGGCGCTTCCCATGACTCGCTGCACCCCTGTGATTTGTGGGATCAATCATCAACGATCATGATCACTTATGGTGATAGTTTTTTATCGCCTAACGAAAAACCGCTCATTACGTTAAAGCATTTTTTAGACGAGCATTGCGAAGGGCTGATTAATAGCATACATATTTTGCCGTTCTTTCCCTTCAGTTCTGATGATGGTTTTGCAGTGATGGACTTCTCGAGTATTAATGAAGCATTAGGAAGCTGGGAAGATATTCAAAGTATTAGTCACGATTATCGCCTAATGGCCGATCTTGTGATTAACCATTGCTCCAGCCGCAGCTTATGGTTTCAAAACTTCATAAAAGGCGAAGGCCCAGGGCATGATTACTTTTATACAGAATCTCCTGATTCAGATTTATCTCAGGTTGTTAGGCCAAGAACCAGCGAATTATTAAGAGCAACTCAAACCCAAAAAGGTCTGCAATATGTGTGGTGTACGTTCAGTCATGATCAGGTAGATTTGGACTTTAGAAACCCAGAAGTTTTATTGCAGTTCGTAAAAATAATACGCCAGTATCTCGATATGGGTGTGCGTATCTTTAGGCTAGATGCTATTGCGTTTTTATGGAAAAAAGCCGGTTCGCAAAGTATCAACTTAGAAGAAACACACAACGTTGTGCGACTATTACGATTATTGATCGAGCATGCGCAAATGGACGCGGTGATCATTACCGAAACCAATATTCCAAATCGCGAAAATTTATCTTACTTTGGTAATGCCAATGAAGCCCACTGCGTTTATAACTTTGCCTTGCCGCCGCTATTAATTAATACCTTGTTAACCGGTAATAGTCATCATTTAAAACTCTGGTTAATGAGCATGCCGCCCGCGCAATTAGGGACCACGTATTTTAACTTTATTGCCTCACACGATGGCTTGGGATTAAGACCGGTAGAAGGCATTTTAGGCGATAAAGAAACTCAAGTATTGGTCGAAACGTTGCAAGGTTTTGGCGGGCGAATTTCTTGGCGGGCATTAGAAAGCGAGCTGGGTGAAAGTATTCAAAAGCCCTATGAAGTGAACATCGCCTTATTTGATGCCTTAAAAGGAACCATTAACGGTGAAGATGATAACGGCATTGATCGCTTTGTTTGTGCTCATGCCATTATGTTGGGTTTAGAAGGTATTCCCGGGATTTATGTGCACAGCTTATTAGCAACGGGTAATGATTATCAGCGTATGGAAAATACCGGGCACAATCGCTCAATCAATCGCCATCAATGGCAATACGACGAGCTTCAGATGCTTTTAAGCTCATCTGCGTTAACTGCATCAGCGTTAGGCACATCAGACAACCACCACAAAACAGTCTTCACTCAACTGAAAAGCTTATTAGCTATTCGCCAACAGCAGAAAGCGTTTCATCCCAATGCACTGCAGTTCACCCTGCATTTGGGAGATGCCATTTTTGCTTATTGGAGGCAGTCGATCGATAAGAGTCAAAGTATCTTTTGCATTAGTAACATTAGCGATCAGCCGCAAGAGTTTATGTTGTCAGACATAAATCTAGACTGTACATATAACTGGTCTGACTTGATAACGGGTAATAAATTGACCCGCCAAGAAATGCTGGTTCAGCTGGTGCCTTATCAAACCTTGTGGATTAGTAATTCTTAATGTGACCTAAGAGACTGATCAGTTCTCCTTTTTAGCTTTTCTAGCTTGTTCCTGCTTTTTCTTCGAATTAGGATATTTACTCGCCGTTATATTCCTAGCTAACTTTGGTCTTGTGTCCTTCTAAAAATATTACATGTAAGTCATTATTTTATTACATGTAATGCTTGACGGTATTACATGTAATGAGTATGGTTAGTTATGACACAAAAAACATCGGCACACTATCAAAGAGAATTCCGCCGCCGCTTAAGAGAGCAGGGGCTGGTAAAAAAGGAAGTTTGGATTCGCCCAGAGAACGCACGACTGCTGTCTCAGGCGGAGAAAACGCTACGTGAACCAAATTTGGTTGAAACAATAAAGGAAGGAGAGTTTGTTATGGCAAACTTACAAGAATTACCTGAGCTATGGACAAGCCAGAGCTTGAAGGCGGCATTAGAGCAAGAGCCTCTATTTACAACGAATCAAGCCAGTATTGAGCTGATTGACGGTATTGATGCCTCGATCTATATAGAAATGAAGGCTTTTGGCGATTTACCGGTTTTCTTAACCGTTGTCGGAGAGCAAATCATTGTTGAATCGGTACTGTGGTCGGTTAATGACGTTGCCGATATTGCAGGCTTTAATGATGCGGTATTGCGAACGCACAAGTATTTCCCATTATCGACCATAAGTTTAGATACGATGGCGAATGGCGAATCGGTTTATCACATGTTTGGTGCCTTAAGTGCGTCTTCGTTATTATCGAACATACTATTAGAAATAGACATGTTGGCGAATAACGTCATTCAAGCAACTCAAGCCTATGCAGAGTTTCTTACTTTTCAAACCACGCCTGAAACGGCTTAAATACCCTTAGATCTAGGAGATTAATCATGAACTTATGGTCAAAAATGTTAACGGCATTACGTGGTGGAATGAATGAAGCAGGAGAGGCGGTTGTGGATACACAGGCTCTGCGGATTTTAGATCAGGAAGTACGCGACGCATCTGCTGAGCTAAAGCTTTCAAAAGAAAGTTTGGTCGCGATTATTGCTCAGCAAAAAGTCGCCGAGCAAAAAGTCGAAGCGCTCGTCGGTAGCATCACTGAATACGAAGGTTATGCACTGAAAGCTCTAGAGCAAAAAGATGAAGCGCTGGCACTAGAAATTGCTGAAAAAATTGCCACGCTAGAAAACCAAAAAGGCTTTGAAGAAGAGGCCGTTAATGGGTTTTCGACAAGTGCCGCCCGTTTAAAAGCCGCGATTGCATCGGCCGATAATAATATCAAGCGTTTGAAGCAGCAAATCGATACAGTGAAAGCGACTGAAAGCGTGCAGCGTGCGCAAGAATCAGTTTCACAGCGTTATGCGGGTTCTAATACCAAGCTGCAAACTGCGATGGATTCTTTAGAACGTATCAAACAAAAGCAGACGTTAACTGCAGCTAAATTACAAGCGGCTGAAGAACTGCAAGGCTCTACTGCTGAGCAGTCACTTCAAGAGAAATTACAGCAGGCAGGTATTGCCAACCAGGGGCAGCAGGCCAGTAATGTATTGGAACGGTTAAAAAACAAACAATAATTTTAAGATAATTATTGATTTTATTATTTAAATGAGAAAAAGCGACTGTTAACGACGTTAAAAATCGTTAATATAACGCACCTTATATATTGTCTTGGTAGATTAACTGTATATAGGTGCGTTATATGAAAGTACGCGGATTCGTATTGATATAAATTTAAGACAAGGATGTGCACATGTTTGCAATATTGTTAAGTGATAAGATGGATCCCTTCTATCAAAATATTGCTTCCTTCCCGACGCTGTTTTTTACCCTCTTATTAGCCCTAACTACCTTATATTGGTTGAGTGCGGTGCTTGGAGTGGTAGACCTAGATATCTTAGATATTGATATTCCAGAAGGCGATCTTGAAATTAATGGTGACCTTAATAGCGATACTGGCACAGGTGCCAATGCTGTCGCAGGTTTGCTATTAAAACTGGGTCTTAATGGTGTGCCATTAACGGTCAGTCTTTCTTTCTTATCTTTATTTGGTTGGTTAATTTGTTACTTCGCGGTTCATTTTATTTTTCCAATTATTCCTGATGGAATAATTGAATACCTAGTCGGCTTACCTATTCTTTTGGGCTCCCTCTATATATCAATATTAATGACGGCGCAGGTCATAAAACCACTCAAGCCTTTCTTTGCCAATATGTATAAAAACTCGATAAAAAATGTGCTTGGCCAAACCGCAATTGTGCGTTCTTTGCGCCTAGACGCTACTTTTGGTGAGGTACTGTTAGCGGACGGTGGTGCGGGCTTAATATTTAAAGCACGTACCCATGGCGATGAAACCTTTAAAAAAGGCGATCGAGTAGTCTTATTGGAATATCTAAAAGATCAGCATGCGTATCGTGTGATCTCCGAAACCGACTTCTTGAATTAAAAAACTGAAATTAAAAATTAAAACTTAAAACCTAGAACTTAAAAACAAATGGAGTAATTGTTATGGCTGATTTATCAGTATTAATGCCGATTTTAACCGGCTTAGGGATTTTTATTATAATCCTGATGGGGCTTGCGATGTTATTTCAAGCCTTTTACATCAAGGTGGCACAAGGCACAGCGTTGATTGTAAACGACATGAGCTCAACCCCTAAAGTGCACTTTACTGGCGCATTGGTATATCCGATTATCTACAAAAAGGAATTGATGAAAGTTTCATTGATCACTTTAGAAGTCGATCGTCGTGGAAAAGACGGCTTAATCTGCCTGGATAACATGCGTGCAGATATCACTGTTGCATTTTACTTGCGAGTGAATGAAACCCCAGAAGATGTATTACGCGTTGCTAAGTCGATTGGTGCTGATCGCGCATCTGATAAAGAAGCCGTTTATGACCTTTTTGCCGCTAAGTTCTCTGAAGCCTTGAAAACTGTGGGTAAACAGATCGAATTTGTTCAGCTATTTGAAAATCGTCTACAGTTCCGTGAAAAAATCGTAGAAGTTATTGGCGATGATTTAAATGGTTATGTCTTAGAAGATGTTGCCATTGATTATTTAGAGCAAACACCAAAGCATGCCCTTGACTCCAATAATATTCTTGATGCTGAAGGTATTAAGAAAATTACAGAGTTAACGGCGAGCCAAAACGTGATCACCAATGAGCTAGAGCAAAACGAAAACCTAGCCATTAAAAAGAAGAATGTCGAAACACGTGAAGCCATGCTTGAGCTAGAGCGCCAAGAAGCCGATGCAGAGTCTAAGCAAGAACGAGAAGTCGCGACCATTCGTGCTCGTGAAGAAGCTGAAACATTAAAAGTGCAAGAAGAAGAGCGTGGCAGATCAGAAGCAACCCGCATCCAGGTCGAGCAAGACTTAGCGGTTCAAACCGAAAATCAAAAACGTGAAATCGAAGTCGCTGAACAGAATCGTCAACGCGCAGTTGTGATTGAAATTGAAAAAGTAACTCGCGCTAAAGATTTAGAAATCGTTGCTCGTGAACGTGAAGTTGAC
Source organism: uncultured Gammaproteobacteria bacterium (assembly GCA_963851095.1). Taxonomy (GTDB): domain Bacteria; phylum Pseudomonadota; class Gammaproteobacteria; order Pseudomonadales; family Oceanobacteraceae; genus Oleispira. The sequence continues at coordinate 119,189 of CAWKOX010000007.1, forward strand.
TTGCAGACAATTGAAGCTGAAAAAGCCATTGAAATTGAAAAGAAAGAAATAGCGAATGTTATTCGTGAACGTGTCGTGGTTGATAAAACCGTTGCCATCGAAGAAGAACGCATTAAAGAAGTGCGTGAAGTTTCTGAAGCCGATCGTCTTAAACAGATTCAAGTATTGGCTGCTGAAGCCGATGCGGATGAGTTAAAAGTTAAGCAGGTGAAAGCAGCAGAAGCTGAAGAGCAAGCTGCTAAATTCAAAGCCGTAGAAATTACAACGATTGCGCAAGCAAATCTAGATGCGTCTTCGAAAGAAGCCGAATCGAAGAAGAAACTAGCGGAAGGTACACAAGCAGAGCAAGCGGCGCCTGGATTAGCCCAAGCAAAAGTACAAGAAGCGAAAGCGGATGCCCTAGAAAAAGAAGGTCTAGCTGAAGCGGCGGTTGTTGCTGCTAAGGGTGTATCAGACGGTAAAGCATTACGTGAAACAGGTCTGGCCGATGCCGAAGTGATTAGTGCTAAAGGCAGCGCAAAAGCGACCGCAACGAAAGAAGTGGGTCTTGCCGAGGCGGATGTTACTCGCGAACACTTTAAAGCAGAAGCCGAAGGTCTGGTTGAGAAATTCGATGCTATGGGCGGTATGAGCGAACAAGCTCGTGACCACGAAGAGTTCCGCATGAGCCTAGAAACAGCGTTTAAAGAAGCAATTGCTTCGTTGGATGCCGGTAAAGAAATTGCACGTGATAATGCAGAAGTTCTATCGACGGCTCTGCAGAAAGCGAAGATCGATATTGTGGGCGGTGAAGGCCATTTCTTCGACACCTTCTCTAAATCTTTGTCGTTAGGTAAAGCGATTGATGGTGTTGCTCAAAAGAGTAATACGGTCGGAGCATTACTAGCGACAGTAATGGATAACCAAAGCAAGAAGAAAACGGCTGCCGATGGCGAAGTAACGACTGGTGAAATGACGACTAATAGTTAATACGATTGAGTATTTAAGCTAATTCAGAGGGCGTAGCAATTACGCTCTCTGCTTCTTCGTCTTAAAAGTAGCACTAAAATTAAGGCTACTTTTAGGATAATCGTTAGAACACAAGGATCTCGCTATGGCTGATCAAACCCCCAATCAAGTCGAAAATCAAGTCGAAAATGCCGTTGCCGAAGGTGGTGCTTATGACGTTATTCGTAAGCGCTTAGTTGAGCAAGGACGACTATTAAACCAACAAGCTCGAGCTTTAAATGAAGCACGCTTGTCTGAATTTGGCAGTTCAGATTTAAGTGTTATTTCTCGAGTTCGTGTACGCACAGAAAATAACTGTGTGGCCCGAGATATGGTGCAAATCGGTGATTATCTTCTTTTTGGTTATAACGTTTTTATTGGTCTAAAAAAAGAAACCGTTGTTGAAGATGTGTTTTCATTATTCAAACTCAATAATGAGGGTGAAAACTACAGTCTTGAACCCGCCAGTTATGACGATAGCTTTTTAGCTTCACCATCATTTCAAAGCGATTTTATCGAGCTCTATCGTTATTACAAACAAACGCGTTTGGTACAGCTAACGGTAAAAGATGGCAAGTTATTAGCGGGCTTTCAAATTGGCGAACGCTTAGAAGATATTCGTGTTTTTCGCTGGTCAGTGTCTGCCGATGGCAAAGACATTACCTACATTGATAATCGCGGTGAACGTGATATTCAACTGCCAAGTGCCTATGATTTTGAGTGGATAGCCACCGATCGAGAAAATACCGAACATGGCCGCCATCCTCATATCAATATTCTTGATAAGGTATTTGTAGAAACGATTAATGGTGATCTTACCATTAAAATTGAAAACAATACTGAAAATGGACAGGGTGTATACAGCGAGCCGGTTGAGGACAAAACCCAGTCACTCGATGATGGCCAATTTTTTTACGCCAGTGTTGGCGCACTCATATTATTAAAAATATTACCCTACCGAGAAGAGCAATGGCGCTATTTTGTCTTTAATACGTTAACCGATGAAGTGGTTAAAATTGATGACATTGGCCAGTCTTGTGTTCAGCTGCCTGAAGATCACGGTATTATTTTTCCCGGTGGTTATTATTTACAAACCGGTGAGATGAAAACTTTCGAAGGAGATGCTTTAGCGTCACTAGAAGACGGTCAATCCCTTAAATTTAAACGCATGATCAAGTCACCGAATGGTGAAGATGTACTGTTTATTTTTTACGAGCCAGAACAAGGCTTATTAGGCTTGTTTTCGTACAACCTTATCAGTAAGTCGATGCAAAACCCTATCTATGGCCACGGTTATGCACTTTCTGATAATGGCATCTTGGTTATTTTTTCTGCCGAAAACGAACCAACGCGTATTCATCCCATGCAAATTTGGCAAACGTCTTTTGTCAGCGACGATTACGCCAGCCGTGCGGATGTGAGTCAGAGTTTCTTTGGGAAAATAGGTAATGCATCGTTAGTGCGAGGGGTATCTGATTTATTCAGCTTACACCGCATGATCTCTGATCAAACGGTCTCGGCGAGAATTTACGAAGAGCTTAGCAAAACAGCAAATCGATTTTTTGATTCTCACTATTGGATCGAAGACTATTCAAATAACCAAGAAATCGTAGTTGACCCCAATAATTCAATTGCTTCTTTGATTAAACAAATATCGAAAACCTCAGAACTGGTGATCGATGAATTTGAAAAAGTTCAGAGTATTCGACAGCAATCACAACAGGCAATGTCGAATGCAGAAGAGCAGCAACAACAACTCATCGCATCTATTCGCCCTGAAAACTGGCAAGTCGCAGAAGAATATGTCGCCGCACTGAATGCTTTACGTCAGCAGCGTGGTCATCTTGCGACCATTAAAGAAAACCGCTACATCGATACCGTTCGTCTAGACGAGTTGGATCAGCAGCTTATTCAAGCGCAAGAAAAACTAAGCGAACAAACGGTTGAGTTTTTGTCACAAGACGCTGCGCTCTCTCCGTATTTTGATAAAATAGAAACCTTTGATAATGAAGTTAGCAAGGCAGAAACAATCGCCATGCTAGCGCCTATTATTGAACAGATAGAAGACACCGCATCGGGGCTAGATTTGTTATCTGAGCTGATGTCTTCTTTAAAAGTTAATGATGCTACCGTGCGTACGCGCATTATTGATGCTATTTCAGAAGTTTATGCAAAGCTTAACCAAAGCAAAGCCGCGGCGAAACATAAACAAAAATCCGTTGGCTCAGAAGAAGCCATTGCACAGTTTAGTGCGCAGTTCAAATTATTCTCGCAAAGCATTACCAATGCGTTAGGGATGTCGACCACACCAGAGCGTTGCGATGAGCAGTTATCGCGCTTGCTGGTGCAGTTAGAAGAACTTGAAAGTCAGTTCAGCGATTTTGAAGAATTTCTCAGTGACATCATGGCAAAAAGAGACGAGGTTTATCAGTCTTTTGAAAGCCATAAACAGCAGCTATTGGATGAGCGTTTACGCAAAGCGCAATCCGTTACAGACGCCGCGAATAGAATATTAAGCAGTATTGAGCGCCGTTCATTAAAGTTTACCGACGCAGAGCAGCTGAATACGTATTTTGCGTCTGATTCATTAGTGCTGAAAACTGCGGATATGGTTGAGCGCTTACGTGAGCTGGATAATGCAGTAAAAGCCGATGATATTGAATCTCGATTTAAATCGATTAAAGAGCAAGCATTACGCTCTTTAAGAGACAAGACCGATATTTATGAAAACGGCGGTAATGTCATTAAGCTTGGCCCTCGTCATAAGTTCAGTGTTAATACCCAAGAACTGGATTTAACCATTGTGCCGCGTGAAGGTGAGTTAAACATTCACTTAACCGGAACGGACTATTTTGAACAGCTCACTCGCACCGACTTATTAGCACTAAGACCTTTTTGGGAAATGGCACTTGAGTCGGAAAGCCCAGAGGTTTACCGCAGTGAATACTTGGTCTCGTTAATCATCGAGGCTGCCGACAATAATACAGACGATCTCAATAACGATCTGCTTCAGCAAGCTTTGTTGGATGAAAATAAACTGCGTGATCTGGTACGTGATTTTGCCAACCCTCGTTATAAAGAAGGTTATGAAAAAGGCATTCACGATCATGATGCGGTTCTATTACTACAAAAACTATTACCTGCAATTGACAGTGCCGATCAATTAAAATTTGATCCACTGAGTCGTGGTTTAGCTCAAGTCTTTTGGGCCAATATTCAGCATTTAGAAAGAGATGCTGCAAGTAACTTGCTGGCACTGCATCAGCAAGCAGACAGCTGGCATGAGCGCGCACAATCCGCGTTTCAGATGAAGAAGATTTTTAATAACAATAAAGCCATTCAGTTATTGCACGCCGAGATAGGCCAAGCATTAGCAGGCTTTTTTGCCCATTATGAACTCGACATTGCCGTCAGTGATATTAATCGCAGTGCAGATTATCTTGTCCACGAATTGAGCCGTGATCGCGTTGAATTTATTGCCAGTAAATACGCTCAGCAACTCGTTGATGAGCTTAAGCATTCATTAGATGATGCTTCGTGGCGTAAACTGCATGCGACGCTAGACAAGCTAGTCGGAAAGGTTGCACAGCGTTGGAACCTGACCCACTCGTGGTTAACGGCACTGGTTGATGGTAAAGGGTTAACTACTTTATCTCGATACATTCCGGAAGCAGTCGCGATGATTAATGCCGAGGGCAGAATTGAACGCCGTGCAACCGAAGTGGATACCGAATTAACCATTAGCGGTTTGTTAGGCGATCATCCACGAATTGAAAAGCAAACCATCACCCTAGCGATTGATGAATTTTTACAGCGTTTAGATGATCATAAGCATCGTGTTGTTGTGGGTTTCCATCACTACCATGCCATGCGTCAGACAATTATCGAAGAAGAACGCGACGTGTTAGGTTTGGAGTCGTTTAAGCCAAAACCGCTCAGCTCGTTTGTTCGTAACCGCTTAATTAATGAATCTTATCTGCCTTTAATTGGTGATAACTTAGCCAAGCAGATGGGAACGTTAGGTGATAGCAAACGTTCTGATTTGATGGGCTTGCTGATGATGATCTCACCACCGGGTTACGGTAAAACGACCCTGATGGAATACGTCGCGAGTCGTTTGGGTTTAATCTTTATGAAAATTAATTGTCCTTCTTTAGGGCATGACGTTTTATCGTTAGATCCAGAACAGGCGCCTAACGCTACCGCAAGACAAGAATTAGAGAAGTTAAACTTGGGCCTAGAAATGGGCAGCAACGTGATGTTGTATCTGGATGATATTCAACATACACACCCTGAGTTTTTGCAAAAATTTATTTCTTTATGTGATGGCACTCGTCGTATTGAAGGTATTTGGAAAGGTAAGACAAAAACCTACGACATGCGCGGTAAAAAATTCTGCGTAGTGATGGCGGGTAACCCGTATACCGAAACCGGTGAAGCCTTTCAGGTTCCAGACATGCTAGCCAACCGTGCTGATATTTATAACCTAGGGGATATTCTGGGGGGGATGGATGAGCAGTTTGCATTGAGTTATGTCGAAAACTGCATGACCTCTAATACTGTATTAGCGCCCTTGGCGACACGAGATCTAAACGATCTGTATAAAATCGTACGTATGATAAATGGCGAAAATATTGCAACAACCGATTTAAGCCATCAATACAGCAGCGCAGAACTGAATGAAATAACCGAAGTTCTGAAGAAGCTTTTTGTGATTCAAGACGTAGTATTGAAAATCAATCAGCAATACATTGCCTCGGCTGCGCAATCAGATGATTATCGCACCGAGCCGTCATTTAGGCTGCAAGGTAGCTATCGAAACATGAATAAAATGGCCGAAAAAGTATCGTCGGTTATGAATCATGATGAGTTGATGCAGATGATTGCCGACCACTATGTAGGGGAATCTCAGTTATTAACCAACGGCTCAGAAGAAAACTTATTAAAGTTGGCTGAACTACGCGGTGAAATGACGGACGACGAATCTGCGCGTTGGACGAAAATTAAATCTGATTTTTTACGTAATAAAGCGATGGGCGGTGATGATGCTGATGTCGGTGGCAAAGTTATTGGACAGCTGGTCGATTTAGTTGGTGGAGTAAAGTCTTTAAGTGAAAATGCTGAACAGTCAAATCAATTACGAGAGCAAGACAAATTACAGCGCTTAGAATCGGAAGCTCTTCGTCGTAGTGAAGAGCAACCTTATGAAGCTGCAAGTATTGAGCAGCTACAAGGCTTGAATCAATCACTGAATCAGTTCACATCGGTTGTTTCAACGGGTATGAAATATATTGCTCAGCAGTCTTCTCAAAAAGAAGTTCCTAAAGTTGAAGTGATTAATCAACCGGTACCAGGTTTAGATAAAATATTGAAAGCTTTGGCGGATACTATGGAAAATAGCATTTTTCCAATGGTACGCTCAATGGATCGAAAAATTGATATTGACTTAAAAACCCATGACAAAATGAAAGAAATTTCAACGCAGTTAAGAGCTTTAGAAACCGAATATAGAACGAAAAAGTAGATAAGGAATATTAGTATGAAATGCCCAAAATGTAAAACGGCTGACTTACACCCGACAAAGCTAGAGCAAGGACTGTCAGGAATGGGGTGCAATGAGTGTGCTGGTTTCTTTGTATCTCTTCTTTATTATCGTGATTGGGCAGAGCGTTTTTTAGGTACTTCAGCAGGAGGTGAGCAAGCTGAAGATATTAGTGCCGAAGAAATTGAAAATACACACAGCGCAATGAATTGTCCTAAGTGCAGCCGTATGATGACTAAGTACCGGGTCTCGAGTGAACATGATAATCGCTTAGACCTGTGTGCTCATTGTGATGAGGCTTGGTTAGATAAGGGAGAATGGTCTTTATTAAAGTCACTTAAATTGGGTTCTAAAATGCCACTGGTCTTTACAGAGCAATGGCAAAAGCAAGTACGGGATCAAGTTACTGAAAACGCTCGACGCCAGCGATTTAAAGAATCAGTAGGAGCTGATGTCGCCGAAGAGGCTGATAGAGTTCGTGAATGGTTAAAGGCACAGCCGTCGCGCATGCAAGTATTACAGTATTTAACTTATGAATAGGTAACTCACCTTCTAATGAATTGAGCTAATATTTATATAGATTATGAATTAAGGGGTTTATACATTTTAGATAAACAAGGTTTCACACTCATTGAGTTAGTTTTAACGTTAGTCATTATAGGGATACTTGCCGCCTTTGCTTTACCACGCTTATCGGACTTGTCTGAAGAAGCAGAGCTGGCTCAGGCGCAAGGTATTGCAGGTGCTTTGAGTTCAGGTGTATTAACTGTTAAAGCGTTGTTTCGAAGCCAAGGACACTCTGTAAGGGTCCAAAACTTAGAAGGTTATGGCGATGGTACGATCGATACCAATAATATTGGCTACCCTATAGGGATTGATAAAAACAATGGGAATGAAAATATTGGGCAGAATAATAACGGTTGTGTCGGTGTTTGGGATGGCGTATTAACGCAGGCCCCCAGTGTTTCTCATAATAACAACAATCAGCAATATCGATCTTATCGGCATACGGGTAATAAAATTTGCAGTTATGTTTATCGGGGTAGTGGTGACAATGGTAATCAAAATTCGGGATTGCTAGTGATTAAATATGACTCCCGTGATGGTTCCGTTGTTGTCTGCGGCCAGCGTAGCGATCTTCCTTCATGTTAGATGCTATTTAATGTATTCAAACTTCATTCGCAGCAGCAATCCTAGTATAAAAATTTATTGCGAAGCTAGTTTTGTATTGTTTTGATAATACTAATCCCGAGGCGTTTCGCCATGCGATTTAAGTTAGCTCGATCTGTTTTCAGCTCTCTGGCGGCGGCTGACCAATTATTATCATGTCGGTTTAATGCACTGGTAATAATTTGGCGTTGAAAGTCTTCTGTCGCTGACTTTATACCAAGGCCAGGGGATGGATAATTTAAGCTCGATTCTTCAGTTCTGACTTGTTCCTCTATATCTCGAACAAAATTCACATTATGAATATCTAATGTATTGGTCAGTTGACCAATATGAGACAGCTCAATAGTCACCACATTTTTTTCAGAAAAATTGTCATCCAATTTATGACCCTTTGCCTTTAACGCTGCACGATTAATAGTATGTTCTAGTTCACGAACATTACCTGGCCAGTCATATTGTCTTAAATAGTAAGTTACGCCAGAGGCGAATTTTATTTGTTGTATACCCAGTTTACGACGAATTTGTTCAATAAAATAACCCGCTAACAGCGCTATATCATTATCACGCTCTCTTAATGAAGGAACCAGAATAGGGTAGACAGTTAAGCGATGATAAAGGTCAGAACGAAAGTTCCCTAACTCAACTTCTTTCGCTAAGTCTCTATTGGTTGCGGCGATAATTCTTACATCAACGGTATGGGTTTTGTCTTGCCCGACGGCTTGAATTTCTCGGCTTTGTAATGCACGCAATAACTTACTTTGCACTGCAAGCGGAATTTCTCCAATTTCGTCGAGAAATAATGTACCACCATCGGCAATGGTAAATTTGCCAGAACGATTTTCGTTGGCGCCGGTAAACGCGCCTTTGCGATGACCAAATAACTCACTCTCAATTAAATTTTCTGGCAAGGCCGCACAGTTCACATACACCAAAGGGCCATCACTGCGACTGGATTGTTGATGCAGAGTACGCGCGACCAATTCTTTACCGACGCCGGTTTCGCCTGAGATCAAGGCCGTAAAATTCGATTGCGCGACGATTTGAATTTCTTTCTTTAATTTATTCATCACCGGGCTATTGCCGATAATTTCGCCACCATCTTTTATCAAGGCTTCGTGAGTGAGCTCGGCAACCAGCTGCTTACTGTGGGAAGCGTGTTGCTCTAACAAATCTAAGGTCAGTGCCGTTTTTAACGATGCGGCTGACATGGCCGAGATAATATCGAGGGTGCGCTGAGGAATATCATCAAAGCTATTTGGGGTGAGGCTATCCAGTGTTAATAGACCAATTAAGGTGCCTTCAAATAGCAAGGGGAAACCCATGCACGAATGAACGGGTAAATCGCCTTCCATCGCCAGTACTAAACCATCGTAAGGGTCTGGCAGTGGGCTATCGCTTTCAAACCTGACCGGTGCCGTGCTTCGGCTAATTTTTTGAAAACGCGGGTGCTGATCAATTTCAAAGCGTCTGCCTAAAAGATCAGGGCTTAAACCTTTAAGAGCTAATGGCTTAAGGCTACCTCCTTGCCGAGCGAGTAAGACAACCGCATCACAAGGAATGTTTTTTTGCACGGTGGTTAGTAAGCGCTCAAATCGGTCTTTGTTGATTAAGCTGCTGCTGAGATCAATCGCCAGCTCGATGAGGGATGAATATGAAATATTGTTCATAACACGGGTCATAGTATTGGCCATGGCATTCGTTATTGAAAATGGAGAGCAGCAAGCGTTATTCGCTTAAATGATTAGTCAATATAGCATAATTGAGTCGTTATGACTCTGTTTGTCGGTGAGTCAATATGACTCTTATTAGCTTTGAGTGTCTCTACATGTCTTGATCTATGTCAATTTTGAAGCTGGCACACTCTTCGCAATAGTCTGTTTAGGCTAATCAATTAGCTGGATTATGAATGTCATTAAGTCGAGGTTTTCAGCCATGTATTCACACTTTCATTTTTCAAACCAACTGCCTGCGGTTCCAGATGCACAACATCTGCAGCGACTTTTAGTACTGGGCAACTGGCTTATGTTATTAGGACTAGCCGGAACAGTCTTTACGATTGAGGTGTGTTACGTCTTTGATGACTATTTCAGCTTAATGTCGCAAGTCGCAGGGCATATTTCAATGTTGCTATTCGCAGTATCGATTAAGTTTGGCTATATATTGCGTTGTATTGCCATGAAAGGTTTTGGAGAGGAACTGTGAGTATCTGCATTTGAGAGTTAAGGCGTAAGACGAGCAGCATAAAAAAATTCATAAAAGATTATAGATAGTCCTGAACACAGAACTAAACACAGCAAAGAAAGAGAAACCGACAGATGTTAAATGAAGAACAAATTCGCTTAGTAAAAAGCACTATCCCAATTTTAGAAGCCGGCGGCCCTGCAATCACCGAGCATTTTTATAAGCGCATGTTTCAACACAACCCTGAGCTGCAACATATTTTTAATATGAGTAATCAAAAATCAGGACGTCAGTCGTTTGCATTATTCTCGGCGATTGCCGCGTATGCCTACCATCTTGATGATTTAGAAAACTTACTCGCCATGGTTGAGCGTATTGCGCATAAGCATACCAGTATGAATATTCAGCCAGAACATTACGATATTGTAGGTCTTCATTTGATCGAAACATTACGTGAGTTGGCGACTGAACAATTTACAGCAGAAATTGAAGCCGCTTGGGTTGCGGCGTATCAATTGTTGGCGGGTGTATTTATTAATAAAGAAGCCGAGTTGTATCACCAACGCAGCAATACCCTAGGCGGCTGGAAAGGTGGCAGAGCCTTTAGATTGGTTGAAAAACGCATCGAATCAGAATTAGTAAAAAGCCTAATCTTTGAACCGGTTGATGGCGGCCCAGTGACTGGCTATCAGCCAGGGCAATACATTGGTATAGAAGTTGATCCTAGCAAAGGATTAAAAACGGCAGGAAGTGAAACGGATGAAGAAACTTACCGCGAAATTCGTCAATACTCGTTGTCTGATAAAGCCAATGGCGAAAGCTATCGCATATCAGTGAAACGTGAGATTCAGGGTAAGCCCGGTATTGTTTCAAACTACTTGCACGATGGCCTAAGACTCGGAGAAGAAGTGACTTTGTACCCACCTGCGGGCGACTTCCATCTTAAAAATAATCCCAAGCCAAAAGTATTGATTTCGGCAGGGGTTGGCTTAACACCGATGCAGTCAATGCTAGAAACCTTATTAGACGAGCAGGAAAAAACCAGTACAAAACATGAAATACATTTTCTGCATGCGTGTGAGAACTCCGCTCAGCACTCCTTTAAAAAGCGTCATGACGAAGTGACAAAAAAAGGGAAGGTCACGAACCATACTTGGTATAACTCTGAAACAGTTGAATCTAAGCGCCATGGTTTTATGGATGTGAGTGCGATTGCTGAGCAATTACCATTATCGGATGCTGATTTTTATCTTTGTGGACCTGTAGGCTTTATGCAGTTTGCGAAACAGCAATTGCTAACCTTAGGTGTTGAGAATAATAGCATTCACTATGAAGTATTCGGGCCGCACGAAAGCTTTTAAACTTTCTATTAAGTTTTCAGTTAGAGCTTCACTTAACACTCCAATTAGCATTTCACTTAGCGCTTTATAAAAGCAAAAACACTAAGCCAGATGAGATTCATCTGGCTTAGTGTATTGAACTTTCGCGATTCTAGGGTATCCTAATCGCTATGAAATCCTTTTTGCGCAAGCAGTCTATTAGTCTAAAATGTTTGGTGATTACGCTCTTGCTGTCCTTTATCGGACAGGCTGTAGCCCTGCCAGATATTTGCACGATGGCGCAACCGGAAAGCATCATGATGTAATGACGGTCTCACTAAGAGTGTGAGTATTCAACAGACAGGCGCTTCGCCTTGCCATAGCATGACTATGAGCCAAGACCTTAACGCTTCACCTGATAAGCAGAGGGTGATGGATTGTTGTGATTCGCCGACCATGGCCGATTCTAGTTGCTCTTGCCCTGACGAGGGTTGCTCGGCATCATTTCCTTCTTCAAATCAAAATATCACCAGTGCGTCATCGTACAGTGAGCATCGAAATTATTATTCTCAACCTGGCTTTCCTAACCAAGTAAACTCGGCGCTCTTTCGCCCTCCCATCGTCTAATACACGTTCAATTTAATTTACATACGACGAATGCTGTCAGAATTGATTGGCCTTCGTTACCTTGATTTACGTGTATTGAGAAAACTGATGAAAAATTTATTACTTATCTGCTTTGGCGGATTGATTGCCTTATTGGGTTTAACGCTTTCGCAGCATTATTTTCCCGAAAAAATGGTTGCTCATGAAAAGGACGAAAGCCCATCGACAGAGTCAGACATTCTGTATTGGGTTGCGCCGATGGATGCCAATTTCCGCCGCGATCAACCGGGTAAATCACCTATGGGAATGGATCTCGTACCGGTCTATGACAATCAAGGTGGGTCAGACGCTGGGGTTGTTACAATATCGTCTGCGGTGAGCAGTAACCTCGGTATTAAAACCGCTGAGGCTACAGTTTGAATATCCCACATTACGTTTTAATAGCAGTGGCCAAGTTAGCTATGCCAAAGAACGACTTGCTCACCTGCACGCGCGCACGAGCGGCTGGGTAGAAAAAGTTCATGTTAGTGATATTGGTGAGTACGTTGAAAAGGGCCAAGCCTTATACGGTATTTATTCATTAGAATTTATTGATGCTCAAGAGGATTTTTTACGCGCCTTGAATAGCCATAATAATAGCCTTATGCGCGCCGCAAAGAATCGTCTAAAAGCGCTGCGAATCGATAATAAGGTCATTGCTCAGTTAAAGAAGACGAAAACCGTCAATCAAATTACCACCTTCTATGCGCCGCAAAGTGGTTATATAGAACAGTTAAATATCAATGAGGGAATGTACGTAAAACCTGAAAGTGCCTTATTGACGCTAGCCGACTTGGATCAGTTAATACTTGATGTGGAATTAGAGCATCAACTTGCGGCTTGGTTAAGCCAGTATCCTGGAGACATTACGTGGACACTCTCCTCAGACTTAATGCCCAGCCAAAACTGGCAGGGCAAGTTGGATTACATTTACCCGATGTTAAGCGAAACCTTAAGAACAATACGCGTACGTTTGCTGCTGGATAATTCAGAAAAATTATTAAAACCGAATATGTGGTTAAGCCTAAAAGGCGATATTACCGGTAAAGAAAAAGTCTTATTAATTCCAAGCCAAGCATTAATTAGAACCGAAAATAAAACACGAGTAGTGATGGCCTCCATCTCAGAAGAGGAGGGCCGATTCAAATCTGTCACGGTTACCACAGGCCGATTCTTTAATGATCAAGTAGAAATACTATCCGGTTTAAAAGCGGGTGATAACGTGGTGACCAGTGCGCAGTTCTTGATCGACTCAGAATCGAATATTGATTCAGATTTACAGCGACTTGAAGCATCTGATGCGGGCTCTCCAGAAGTGGATCATTCGATATGGAACATGGAAAATGGATCACAGCAAAATGGATCATAGCAAGATGAATCATGCAGAGCCGAAAGGAGAACACCATGATCATTAAAATCATTCAATGGTCGGTTCTCAATCGAGTCTGGGTTTTATTACTCACGGCGCTGATTATTTTGGCCGGTGCTTTTGCGATAAAAAATACCGCAGTAGATGCCATTCCCGATTTATCTGATGTGCAGGTGATTATTAAAACCTCATACCCTGGGCAAGCGCCGCAAGTCGTGCAAGACCAAGTGACTTATCCACTCACCACCGCCATGTTATCGGTTCCGGGTGCAAAAACTGTGCGGGGTTTTTCCTTCTTTGGCGACTCCTACGTGTACATCATTTTTGATGATGATACTGATTTGTACTGGGCGCGTAGCCGCGTTTTAGAATACTTAAGCCAAGTCACCGATACCTTACCCGATAGCGCAAAACCTCAACTTGGCCCAGACGCTACAGGCGTCGGTTGGGTCTTTATTTATGCACTTACCGATACTACTGGCAGTTTAGATTTAGCCCAGTTGCGTTCCTTGCAGGATTGGTTTTTGAAGTTCGAATTGCAAACCGTTGCGGGTGTTTCCGAAGTGGCTGCGGTCGGCGGCATGATTAAGCAATATCAAGTACAAGCCGATCCCGATAAATTACGCGCTTACGGTATTCCGTTATCGTTGTTGCAAACGGCGATTCAGCAAGGCAATCAAGAAGTCGGTGCGTCGGTAATCGAAATGGCCGAAGCGGAATATATGATTCGCGCGACGGGTTACATCAGTAGCCGTGAAGATTTAGAAAATATTCCACTCGGTGCTTCTTTAGGAAATAAAGTCGGTGGCAAATCGGTAGTCAACGGCCAGCCGTTATTGCTGAAAGATGTCGCAACTATTCTCGAAGGCCCACAAATGCGTCGTGGCATTGCCGAACTTGATGGCAAAGGCGAAGTTGTGGGAGGCATTGTGGTAATGCGCTCGGGTGAGAACGCACAAAAAACCATTGAAGGGGTGAAAGCAAAACTTGAGCAACTCAAAGCCGGGTTGCCCGAAGGTGTTGAGCTGGTCACTGTGTATGATCGTTCTGATTTAATCACCGCAGCCGTGAATAATTTATGGGAAAAACTCACCGTCGAACTCATCATGGTGGCGTTGGCGTGTGTGATATTTTTATTCCATGTGCGTTCTGCGCTGGTGGCGGTGATTACTTTACCTATTGGTATTTTAATGGCTTTCATCGTCATGAACCTGCAAGGCTTAAACGCGAACATTATGTCATTAGCGGGTATTGCTATTGCTATGGGCGCGATGATTGATGGCGCGATTGTGATGATAGAAAACATGCATAAGCACCTTGAACGCGCGGCTCTTACTGGCGACAAAATTAATGGTAACAAGACAGATGATTCTAAACGCTGGCCACTGGTGATCAAAGCCGCCAGTGAAGTCGGGCCATCGTTATTTTTTAGCCTATTAATTATTACAGTCAGCTTCTTACCGGTATTTACGCTGGAAGCACAAGAAGGAAAAATGTTTGCGCCGTTAGCGTTTACCAAAACTTACGCAATGGCCGCCGCAGCGATTTTAGCCATCACTTTAGTGCCGGTATTAATGGGTTATTTTGTACGTGGAAAAATCCTTAGCGAAAATAAAAATCCGTTAAATCGTTTATTAATAGCGGGTTATAAACCGCTATTAACCTTGGTGCTTAAATTTCCTAAAACAACATTATTAACCGCCTTAGTGATTGTCATCGCTACCTCATATCCTGCCAGTAAAATCGGAAGTGAGTTTATGCCCGATTTAGACGAAGGGGATTTAATGTATATGCCAACAACCTATGCGGCATTGTCGGTGGGTAAAGCGCGTGAAGTATTGCAGCAAACCGATAAGCTGATTGCCACCGTGCCCGAAGTCGAGCATGTGTTTGGCAAAATTGGCCGCGCTGATACCGCGACCGACCCAGCACCGCTGACCATGATAGAAACCTTCATTAAACTCAAACCGAAAGATCAATGGCGTGAAGGGTTAACCAGCCAAGATTTACGCAACGAGTTTGATCAGTTAATACAATTCCCTGGTTTAACCAATGCCTGGGTGATGCCGATTAAAACCCGCATTGATATGTTAGCAACGGGCATTAAAACCCCGGTGGGCATTAAAGTATCTGGCCCAGACTTGAATGTGATTCAAAACATTGGTCAGCAGTTAGAGCAGATCTTGGGTGATGTAAAAGGCACAGCGTCGGTGTACTCAGAGCGCGTCGCGGGTGGGCGTTATATTAAAATCGATATCAACCGCCGCCAAGCAGCGCAATATGGTATGAGCATTAAAGACGTGCAGCAGGTTATTAGCAGCGCAATTGGCGGCATGAATATTTCTGAATCGGTCGAAGGGGATAAACGTTATCCGATTAATTTACGTTATCCACAACACTATCGTGATTCACCAGAAAAACTTCAACGCTCTGCCAATCGTTACCGATTTGCTAACTAAAGGTGGTCATAACATTACCTTGGGTGATGTCGCCGATATTCGTATTGAAGATGGCCCTCCGATGATTAAGAGCGAAAATGCGCGTCTCAATGGTTGGACCTATATTGATATTGAAACCAGCGGTGAAAACGCTATTGATATTGGTAGTTATGTTGCCAATGCAAAACATGTCTTGGCAGAAAAGATCGCTTAGCGGGCGAGTTTAATTTACCCACCGGTTACGCCCTACGTTGGGCGGGGCAATATGAATACATGCAACGGGCAAAAGAAAAACTCAGTTATGTGGTGCCATTAACTCTCGGCATTATTATTTTATTGCTGTATTTGAATTTCCGAAATGCCCGTGACGTTGCACTGATTTTATTAACCTTACCAATGGGATTAGTCGGCGGTATTTTAATGATGTTGTATTATCAGTTTAATTTCTCGGTAGCAGTGGGGGTTGGTTTTATCGCTTTGGCGGGTGTTGCAGCAGAAACTGGAGTGATTATGCTGCAGTATCTTAAACAAGCGATGCTGGACATGATAAGCCTCAAGGTCAGCAAGCATTACAGCAGAGTATCTTGCATGGTGCGGTAAACCGAGTACGCCCTGTGATGATGACCGCATTAGCTACCATCGCAGGCTTGATACCTGTGATGTACGGCACAGGGGTTGGCTCAGAGGTAATGAGCCGCATTGCAGCGCCTATGTTAGGTGGCATGATCAGCGTTGTGATTCTTACTTTGTTAGTGCTTCCGGTTGCTTACTATCAAGTGGCGCTTAGGCGTTTAGATGTTTTAAACGGCGAAACAAGTAGCAAGTGAATGAGAGGCTAGAAAGTGATTAGCTAAAAAAATCAACAAACGGCAGGAAGCCGTTTGTTTTAATAAGAAGACTAAAAACGTTCAATCGACCATTTTATCGCCATTATTCCAATAGCAAGGGATCCGCATTGGACTCCCCAGCGTCGATACCAATGTTGTTGGCTAAAGAGAAGCAATAACGGCAAGACGATGATTAAAATTGCGAGCTGACCAATCTCAACACCTAAATTAAAGGCAAAAATAGCTAACAATTTCTGGTTAGAAGGTAAGCCGACTTCGCCTAAAACTCCCGCAAAACCCATTCCGTGTAACAAACCAAAAGCAAAAGTAATCCACCCGAGTCTGAGCACTACCGGCCATACATTATTGAGGGCTGCCATTAAGACAGAAATAGCGATTCCTAATTCTACCCATCGACTTTCAAGATTGATAAGACCAGCGGCGGTCGCGGTTAAAGTTATTGTGTGGGCTAACGTGAAAGCAGTGACAATCCAGGCAGTATCACGAAAGATTTGTGCGGGTTTAGCAATAGCTAGCCAAGTGCCATTTTTTCTAAACAATCCACAGGTTAAGAGCAGCGCTAATAAAAATAGAATGTGATCTGTTCCTAGCCAGATATGAATAATGCCTTGGTAGGTATACTCATTAAAAGTAGCCAGTAACTGACTTTGTAACAGATCGACCAATAGTGTCGGGTTTTCATAACTGATCACTCGTGAATATTGATGTTCTTCGCTGTTAATATTCACAATCGCTTTATGGTCAGAATCAATGTCAAAAAAGGCGGTGTAGTTAATGGTTAACGGCCCAGATGATTTACAGCTAGAGGAAAATTGGCTGACCAAATAGCCTTCATTAAAATGCTGATCAATTTGTTGTTTACCCTCAAATAATATGGGGCAAGTTTGATCGCGACTTATCGACAAAGAAGCCTGTAAAAAATCGACGATGGCCAATTGATTCAACTGTAATTCCGACCAAATAAGCTGCCCATCTTTATTCAAATCAATGGGCAATTTTTGATTGATATCAAACAGCCTTACTTGCCACGAACCTGCTATTTGACCTTGATCATCAATCGTCATCGATAAATAACTGGTACTCATTTGATGAGCGTAGCTGGTATAGCTAATGCACAGCATGAGTAATACGAATAGACTGCGATAAAAATACGTTGCTTTAATATATTTCACTGAGTCTTCCTATTATCTTTTTGCCAAAGCTCTGTTGCTTGATCGAGCAGTTTACGGTCGCCATGCTGTTGTGCGACCTGCCAATTAACTCTTGCCCAGTGAAGCGCTTTTTCAGGCTGAATGTTAACGTCTAAATAGTAACGTGCTAATTCTGCAGCATGTAAATTGTCATTTCTTAATTCGCGTAATACGACCCGCTGAGCGAATACATTCTGCCAATAAGGCCGTTTAGAATTTTCTTTTTCTGCTATTGCTAAACGCAGTAGTAAGGCGTCATCTTTAATCGGGTGGGCATTTAC
The DNA here is from genome assembly GCA_963851095.1 of uncultured Gammaproteobacteria bacterium. Taxonomy (GTDB): domain Bacteria; phylum Pseudomonadota; class Gammaproteobacteria; order Pseudomonadales; family Oceanobacteraceae; genus Oleispira. The sequence continues at coordinate 137,159 of CAWKOX010000007.1, forward strand.
GATGGGTGTTAAGCGAAGTAATACTTCTTCATATTGTTGCAAGGCGAATTGTGTATCGGCCCATAGAGTAAGAATACTCACTGGCGCATTATTCAGATTGAAGTATTTCAAATGAGCATTCGCTGCTGCCGGATCATTATTTCTTAGAGCCATATCAGCCAACATTTGTACAATCCAGCGTTGCTCTGTGCTATTAGATAGATCTTGTGATGTATGCAGGCGAGAAAGTTCTTGGTAGCTATCGTCTAATTGACCATCTTGGCTAGCAACGTCTAGGGCACAGGCTGATAGCACGATAAGGTTGGTTTTACCCAGCATGGCTAAGCAAGCACGTTTGGCTAAACCGGCATCACCTTGCACCATGTGAATATTGGCTTTTAGTAACCAGCTATTGGTATCTGCAGGGTTAAGCGCTAAGGCATCGTCTAAATATTTTAGCGCGCTATCAAACTGATGCTGGTGCTGCAGTACTCTGGCATAAAGATAGAATATTTCGGTTGATAGATTTTTGTTTTGCTTAATTTGTGTTTGCAGCCATATTTTAGCTCGGCTATAGCGATAATCAGACTCTCCGGGATACTGACCTTGTTCAATAAATTCCCTAACGGTAGTCAAATTAATAACTTCTTTTTGAGTATCCAGAACTTGCCAGTTGGCAATAACTTCATTGCCATCGACAGGTGTGTAGGGTGCGGCAATACTGGGTAGGTGTATACTAAAGATACAAACACCCACCCAGATTAATAAAGTTTTTTTTATGTTTTTTTGCATTTAAACTCCACACCGCCATACTTGGCTAGTTATTTTCTTTACTTTTTATTGTGAATAAAAGGGATCTATTGAGTTGTCAGTAAGTCGTTATAAAAGTCTGCTGATATGACGTCGTTTTCTATCTCTAGGCCATTAAGCGTTAGCGGCTCAGATTCACTTGCTTGGGCAAATGCGTCACGACTTAATGCTGAAAACTTCACCTCTTGATTCATTTGAGGTTGTTCAGTCACTGTCGAATTACTGCTACTCTTTGTATTACAGCCTGATATCAGACTCATGCTTAGCAGAGTAACCGCCACAGATATATGCATAGTTTTCATCACCATACTCCTTATTTAGAACCTGAAATGGGTGTAGATAAGTAAGGGAATACATCCAACATCATGTTTGCGTTTACAGGTGCGCCATCAGTAAAAGCGACTTCACCCACACTTGCATCTTCGCTTGTGCATAAACCTAAGTCGGTATCCACTCCACCTACTGGAATCGGATAGCATAAGCGTCCCATCATTACGCGCAGGGCAATATCGACTACGTCGTCACCAGGTCTACGACCATTTGGGAAACCGGCTAAATCATTACCGACCACACCAAATGTTGATTGGTTAGCACTGGCGGTTGCATCTATTGCTGTGTTTAAACGTAACATTTCAGAGGGTGTTACCGTTGCAAGTTGGTTTACGCCCGGAAAGCCAGTTAAAAATGCAGTAACCAGATCAGTACGAGGAAAGTTCGTTGGCGCTAAGGTTTCAATATTAGCGTTTAGAGTGGTATTTACCGCATCCTTAAATAGAATATTTAACAATTCCGGTAAGCTTGGGTGGGTAACATAATCGGCAAACTGGCCATCATCTTTTGGCTGTGCCGTTGAAAATGTGTCTTTGTCTTTCAGGCCGATAACAAGTTCGTTCACTAGGGGATTACCTAAGCGAGACACTTGAGTTAACGCTCCTCCATTGACCTCTGTTTTACCAATGGTTGCATCTGGGTTTAGGATGCGAGCTTGCGGCAAACTGGCTGTTGTCCATGCGCCAATAGTACCGTTGCCTTCACCGGTAATGCACGATTTAGGTATTTCGATGGATAACGCTGTTACGTTCTTATCTAACAAGTCATCATTATCGCTAGACTGCGTAATGCCGCCGGGAAAGCCTTGTCCATCGCTGTTACCTGGAGCACTATCGCCTTCAACTGGTACATAGTTAACTAAATCAAATGTTTCACCTAGGTTAACCACAAAAGCGTCTTTACGTTGACCAACAAATACCTTACCTGGGTTTTCACAACCGAGTAGATTGAACTCGTAAATAAATTGATTCGCATAGCTAGCGTACGCTGCGGTATCGCCGAATGTTTTATTACCAATGTAATCTAATGGTTTATTAAAGGTTGAACCTAAGTTTGTATCGCTATTATTGATTAACGTAGATTGTAACGGGTTTTTTTGAGGTCCTGTTACTAGGGTAAGTTGATAAGATTCGATAAAGTTTGCGGCAGTTTGGTCTTGGGCAGTAATACCACCAATATTTTTAAGTGGTACAGCGATGGTGCGCTTATCACCTTCAGCGCCGACTTGTAGGGCTATACCTGCATTGTTATTGGGTAGTTGATTGGTAAATTTAAATTGGAAGGTTAAATCTTCGACCGCATCGCCATCATTATCAATATGAATGCTATAAACCGCTGCAGGATCCATTGCAAAATAGTTGGGGCCGCCGTAGGCATCTTGTAAGGGAATATAATTTGCAATGAATGTCACGTAGTCTTCGCGCTCAGCTTCATAGCTATTAAAGGCATAAAAGTCGGTTGAATCTAAGGTTGGGAAACGAGTAAGGTTGGGCGCTTCTCTATGGCTTGATGCCATAACACTTGCGCTCAATAAGCTATTGCAAACCAAGCCTGCAATTAACGATGCTTTAAATACTTTCATAATTCGGTCCTTTTATTCATTGTTATTAATATGTTCATAGTAATAAACGGCCGAGCTTCGAATCTGGATGCACTTATTTAAAAAAAGAATTAAATAAATTTTATTTCGGGTTTCATTAAGGAGAATACATAAAAAAAGCGAGTACATTTCTGTACTCGCCATTTTGATTTAATTTCAGTGTTTTAAGCGGCTAATTGGCTATAACGTCGCCAATGCTGCGGTATACAGTACCTTCGTAGGCAGGCCATTGGGTGAGCCATTTAATGGTTCAATACTAACGGCAAGCGCGACAATATCCATAGAGTCAAAGTCAGCATGTTTAGGTAACGACAGCTTGCCTGATTTGGGCAGTAGTCCCAAAGAAATCGGGTTCTCGATACCTTTAGCCACGATCCATAATTCAAAGTCGTTATTCGGCTCTGGGGTGAGCTTGCGAGTGGCGAGAACGTCGATACTATTTTCACCTACTTCAATCAGCCACAAGGTGTCTGCTTGCTCGGTTTGCATGACCGCGACTTGCTGTGGCAAAACAGCATCAGGGTTTTGTTTATCAAATAATACGATCGCCATCAAAATAGTCGCTGCTGTGGCTAGTGCAGTAACACTTTTCCAAGCGCGATTGAGCGATGTATTAAGCATAACAACGTTCTGATTTTTAACCTTAATCGGTTCTGCATCTTGTACGGAATCAAACATTAATTGTTCTTTAATCGAGTTCCATACCTTTGCATCCGGTTCAACAGGTGTGAGCCTTTCATTTAAACCATGTAACTGTTGTTCCCATAGCCAAGTTGCTTCACGCAGGCTAGGGTATTGCAGCATCAGTTTTTGAAATCTACGACGTGCACCACCGTGCAAGGTACCTAATACATATTCGGCTGCGAGTGCATCTTTGAGTTGAGGATTCAAATAATTCATAGAGCTAAGCACCTGTGTAATTTTTGCAAGCCACGACGGATTAAGCTTTTGACACTGCCTAATGGGATATCCAAATATCCAACGACTTCATGGTGTGATAACCCATTGTAATAGGCTAGGTGTATTGCTTGTTTCTGTTGTGTTCCCAGCTCACCCAGGCAATTATCCAGTTTGCTTTTATTGACTTCAGGTCCATTGTCAATTTGAAGGTCGGGTGCTGGTGGCTCATATTCTTCAGAAATTTGATCTTCTTTTCGCACCTTCTGATATCGCAGCATGTCTAGGGCACGATAGCGTACGATACTGATCATCCATGTGAGTACAGCGCCTTTACCATGTTGATACTCCGCCGCGTTATGCCAAATTTTTACATAGGCTTCTTGCAGTGCTTCTTCTGCTAATTCACGTCGTCCTAGCATTTTTAAACTAACCGCAAACAATTGACTACTCGTTGCATTATACAAACTAGCAAAGGCTTGCTTATCTCCTAGTGCTGCAGCACTGAGTAGTTCCAAAAGTGAGTCTTTATTCATCATGTTATAAGCTTTCTCGTAGGTTAGAATTATTAGTATTAAGAATGATACGTACATGTTTGGCTTTTGGATGCAAAATCCGAGTCCGGCATCGTGCGCTTATGCACTGGTCTTGCTTAAAAATTATTATATTTATTGTGTGCAATACTGTTTTGAACAATATAATATTGTGGTGATTATTTAAAGGGATAAAACAATGATTAAGACGTGGACAAGTAAGGCAGCCGTTATATTTACCTTGGGTATAGCATCCATGGGGATGGCATTTAGCGTCTCAGCCGCAGATAAGGTTAGTGATAGTAAGAATGAAGTGCCTTTAGCTGTAACCGCGCAAGGGCAATTACCAGTTACGGCGAGTACATTCACCTGTATTCGTGATATGACGAAAGTACGTGGCTTTTATGTGGATAATTTAAAAGGCGATCTTGAGGGCACGCTAGCGGTAGCGAACTCTGAAACGGGTGGAATTTATCCCCCTGGTTCTGTTGTACAGCTGGTGCCTGGTGAAGTTATGGTTAAGCACGAAGTAGGCTATAGCCCTGTAACAAAAGATTGGGAGTTCTTTGAGCTGGATGTTTCGGAAGAAGGCTCTGAAATCCGTAAGCGCGGCTTTGCTGATGTTGTGAATCGCTTTGGCGGCAATTGCTTTGCTTGTCATATTCAAGCTAAGCCTCAGTGGGATATGGTCTGTGAAGATACCCACGGCTGCGAAACCATTCCAATCACCAAAGAAGTGATTGATTTGATTCAACGAACTGATCCTCGCTGCAGCGATAACGAAGAACTTAGCGCAGGTGAATCTTATGAGCTGTTTAAGCTTAAGCTAAAAGTAGGTGTTGGCAGCGCCATTGGTACGGTTAAAGAAATGATGTAGTGGTTAAATAAACATAAGTTCATTAGTTATGTCGACTATGCTTTTTGATAGTACACACATAACGTTATGAAGCCTTGCTTATGGTTAAAGAATACAGCCCTGTCAAATCAGCTGTTACCGCGTCGCAGGTCGCGGGAGAGCTTTATCGCGCCAGTCTAATTGCTCGGCAATTATCACTGGCGGCTAAAAATTCTCAAGCGGTCGTTCATCGCGCAGGAAGCCGCGTTGCTGGCTTAAAAGTCATCTCAGAATACTTTGCCGACCTTGCTTTAAAAACCATCAAACTTGCCGAAGACATTAATACTATCTCGTTAGATATCTCCCAAATAGCCGTAGAGCGCTGGCGACTGAATACTTTAGTCGGGCACTTATTCGATAGCCAAGAAAAAAATGCCAATGATAATGTCGAACAGATTGTTCACGATGTTCAAGCACATCAGCTTGAATTAAATAATCACTTTAATGTTGAAATACGAAAGCTGGAAAGCCAGTTAGAAGAGATTCAACAGTATATGCAGGCCAGCCGGGTCATTGCGGTTTCATTCCGCTTAGAAGCAACACAAACTGACGAGTATCAAGGCATATTAGACGATATGGCCGATAATATTGACGTCTTTTCAGAAAAAATAAAACAGCATGTCATTGGTGCTAAGACTTATATTGATCGATTATTACAGTCATAAATATTGATCGATTATTACCGTTATACATAACTTGGTTACCCGTTGAAGGAAGCAGGACATGGAAGCTAAACTCTTATTTGATGATAAACACCAATGGTATGTTTTTGCTAGAGATCCGACTAAGCCCGATAAAATAATCGATACCAATCAGTATATGGTAGTGAGTGGCAACGAATCTCTCATATTAGATCCTGGCGGCATAGAAATATTTTCATCGATGCTATCGACCATTTTAAAATTTATCCCCATCGAGCAAGTCACGCATCTATTTGCTTCGCACCAAGACCCCGATATCATTTCATCTTTAGGTATGTGGGATCAGGTTATTCCAAATGCAAAACTGTATACCCCTAGTTTATGGGAAGGGTTTATTCGTCATTTTGGTTGCGAGAATATTGAGTTTTGCGGCATCGAAGATGGCGGTGGTCAGTTAACCATTGGTGATACCGTTTTGCAGTTTATTCCAGCCCATTATATGCACTCTTCAGCTAACTTTAATGTGTACGATCCAGTTGCCAAAATTTTATTTTCTGGTGACATTGGCGCAGCATTAGAGCCACAAGATAGCTCGTTATACATTGAAGACTTTGATAGCCATTGCGATAAGATGCGATTTTTTCACCAGCGTTGGATGCCCAGTAATGCGGCTAAAATGAATTGGCTAAGTCGTGTTCGCAAGCTGGATATCGATATGATGTTACCTCAACATGGGCGTATCTTTAGAGGTAAAGAAGTCGAACAGTTCTTCGACTGGTTCGAAGCACTTGAGGTAGGCTCCGCGATAAATAGTTAATATTTACAGGCTTGATATTACGCAATAGGGTGTTTGAGGTATACTTTCACTATTTCTACCTTCTCGGATCTATTTTCATATGAGTTCTAACAAGTATCATCATGGTGATTTGAAAGCTTCTTTAATTGAAGCGGCCAATACGATTTTATTACGTGATGGTGCTGATGCTTTATCTCTTCGAGCTATTGCCGCAGAAGTCGGCGTTTCACACATGGCCCCTTATGCTCATTTTAAAAACAAAAAAGAACTCATCAGTAGTATTGCGGAAGCAGGTTTTGTGCAAATGGCCGATACCATGGAAGCAGTAGCGCATGAACTAACCGCAAAGAAGACCGTATCAGCCGGAGAATTAATTTTGGCATATGGTGCAAGTTATTTAGAGTTTGCGACTAGCAATCCTCAATTATACCGATTGATGTTAGGTCAGGTCGAAACCACAGGGCGTAAGAATAAGAAGGGTGATACGCAGGCAGAATCTAATGTTAAGACGAATGCTGTTAATAGTCCTGTTATAGAAAGCAGTAAAAAGCCTTTTATTTTATTGCGTGAGGCATTTGCGTTGCGCGGTGATACAGATGAACGAGTAAAAGCGCAAGCGTTAGGCGCATGGTCAATGGTGCATGGTATGGCAGCGCTGGTAATTGAAGGCCATATTCAAGTTCCCGAAGGAACCAGCTTTAAGCACTTCTTAGCCGCTGCCACACCTCTTGCGGACCAGTTTAAAGAGTCATTTTAGTATTGCTATGACTCTTTAAACTCGCAGGTCCATACCTGTATCTACACCAGTTATCTACACCAACAACTCGACATCACTGGTCGGAAAAGCAACACAAGAGTGACACCAACCATAGGCTTCATCGGTGGAGCGTAAGCGTGCTTCGGCAGGATTGAATACCGAACCTTTCAATACTTTAACCCGGCATAAACTGCACTCTCCGGATCGACAAGCATTCTCAGCGCTATAGCCGTGACGTTCCATGCTGTTTAATAATGGCTCATCGACTCTCGCTTCAAATACACCTTGGCTGCCATCGGCTTTATGAATAGTTACTTTTACTTTATCCGTCGCAATCAAGTTTTCTGGCCAACCTGATAATTTTTCAGGATGCTTAGGTGGGCCATTACATTCAATACGAACACGTCTTGCTTTGACTTTTAGCTGCTTTAACTGCTCGTCACAAAAATCATGGAAGCTGGTGGGGCCGCAGATATAAAACATTTTGGCTTGTAGTGTGTCTAAGTCACTTCCTAATAGCTCTGTTAGCAATTCTGCATTTACATGTCCAGTGCGGCCTTTATAGTTTTTTGTCGGCCGAGAAATCAGCCAAGTAATTGTTAAAAATTCGTGTGCTTTCTCTAACTGTTTTAGTTCACGTTCATAAATGACATCTGCTTCGTAACTTGAAGCGTAAATAAGATGCATTTTTGGTGCTATTTTTGTATTTAAGGCGCGTCTACTCTCAATCATGTTAAGAATCATACTTCTGGCTGGAGCAATGCCTGAGCCGCCTGCAAGAAATACTAAATCATCACCATGAAATAACGGGTTATGATAAAACGTCCCCATAGGGCCTGTGCTTTGAAAGCGATCACCGGCTTTTACGTCATTCAGTAAAAAATGTGAGACAAATCCATCAGCAACACGCTTAATGGTTAGGTCATAAAATCCTCTTTCTTGTGGAGCAGAAGATATTGCATAAGGGCGTGCGGTTTCAGTCCCTTCAATATTAACAAACAGATTAATGTACTGCCCCGCTTGAAACGGAGGTAGAAAATTATCTTCAGCTTTAAAGCGCAATGTTTTTGTACTGGCGGTATCTTCAATCACTTCGCTAACAATTAGTTTCAAACGCTTAGGATGCAAACTTGCAATCGTTCTAGCGACCAAACCATTTTCTTCGTTAAAATCTGTGCCTGTTTTAATCAGTTCTCGCTGATGATCCAACGCATTCTGATAACCGTTCACCGCATGTAAAATAGTATTCTTTTCGTCGGAATGAGTATTGTCGTTGCTATTAGAATGATTGCTAGGCATGAGACGACTCCTGCTTAAGGGTTTCTGATTGAGGTACTTTATTTTTAATCTTTTTTAATACGGCTCGGGCTGTGCTTTCACCGATCATGTACGTTGGTTGAAAACCGCCCATGCCATTCCAGCTGCCTGCCATATGCAAACCAGAGATAGTATCGATGCGTTCACGAAACATAACGGCGTCTTGGGTATTTTGTTGGAATCCATAAATCGCACCGCCTGGAGTATTCAAATAACGCATCATGGTGAGGGGGGTTGCTACTTCAACTTCTTCGATATTTTTTCGAATATTAGGAAATACTCGCTCGGCATGTTCGATCAGTTTGTCTGCAAAATCATATTTTGCTTTGGCGTAATCCTCTACCGCTAAATCTTGCCATGCCTGGCCGTATTGCAGACAAAGCAGAGATAAAGATGATTTCCCTTCGGGAGCAAAACTCGGATCATCATGGTTGTAACAGGTGAGCATGGTATGAGTCGGGTTGTGTATCCCTTTCATTGTCTCAAAGGCTGCTTCTTCATCTCTATCATCGATAATAAAATTCGATGCCGCTGTTATTCCTAGCTCTTTGGGTGTGCAGTCTAAGCCAAGATAGAGTACAAATGCTGAGGTGCCTAAGCGACGAGATTTCATATCATCGGCCGCTTTTTTTGGAGTAGGAATATCCAATAGTTCATTAAATGTATGCTGCGGGCTGGTATTTGATATAACGTGATCGCAACTAAAAATATCCCCGTGTTCTGTTTGCACGGCTTTTATTTTTTCGTTTTCAGTAATAATTTTTGCGGCACCGGTATTAAACAGTACTTTACCGCCAGCGTTTAAAAAGGATTCTAACAAAGCGCTGGAAATGGCTTGTGAACCCCCTTGAACATGACTAGGTTTAAATGCCGCGTAGGCATAGATCATCACGGCCAAATCACAAAATGGAATGTCTTTAGGTGGCAAGCCTATGTAACACCAATATGCAGCGATAACCGCTTTTAGATCTTTGTTTTCGAAGAATTCTTCTAGAACATCTTTTGATGGTGTTAACCCATATTGTAAATAATTTGGGCAGCTGGATTCTAATACTTTTTGATCGCCCATCTTTTGTGCTCTGGGTAATGCCATAAAGCATTCAAGAGACAGTTTTTCACACAGCGTTAAATACGCTTCAATGTTGTCAGCTTCTTCTGGATAGTGAGAAATTAGCGTTTTTTTAAGGGCTTTAATATTGGCTGGCAGGGTAACGTCTATCTCATGCTCAGAATTTTCGGTTGAGGGTAAAACAAGACGATACAGTTCGCGTTCTTCCACAATATTAAGCTGGTCCATAATGCCTAAGTCAGTGAAAATTTTACGCATAATAAAAGGATTTTTCTTAGTCCCCATACCACTCAGCTGATGCAGTGCGACTTCAAACTCGAATTCACCGCGAACAAAGGAGGTCGCGCAGCCACCTGGAATATTATGGCGCTCTAATAATAAGGTACGAGCCCCGCCTCTTTGTAGGGCCGTTGCGGCAGTTAAGCCAGCATTCCCAGCACCAATCACTATGGCATCAAAATCTGTCATATAAGCCTCTGCATTTGCTCTATTATTTAATTAACTATACAGTGTAAAGTTTACAGTATAAAGATTAATCCAGATTAGCGCGTACTGTCAAGCCTTGGTTTGGAAACTTCCTCGTGTCGGTAATCTTGAACCTAGGGATTGTCTAAGGTTTAATGTTGAATTAAAGATCGCTTCGATTTTCTCATTATGGGTAAGAATCTTATTTCACACTCTCGTTCGCGTTTTAGCGTGTTTGGCCGCAACTTATTTGTCTATTTCTTAGGACTTTCGCTAGGCTATTCGCCAGCTTTTGCAGATGACGTAACCGTCGCAGTTGCTTCAAACTTTATTAGCCCTATGCAAAAATTGGTCGCTGACTTTGAGCAGAAGAGTGAACATTCTATAACGCTAGTATCGGGTTCATCGGGGCGCTTTTATGCGCAGATAAGTCATGGGGCTCCCTTCGACTTACTACTCTCTGCCGATAGTGATAAACCTGCACGGCTTATTAACGATGGCCTTGCACAGCCCAGCAATTTATTCACTTATGCCTATGGCCGTTTAGTCTTATGGACGCCCGAGGCGGGGCAGGTCGTGAATGAAAAGACGCTATCAAGTGCAGAGTTTACGCATTTAGCCATCGCTAATTCAAAACTGGCCCCTTATGGCAAAGCAGCCAAAGAAGTATTAACCCAGCTCGGTTTAGCGAAAGCGACGCGTTCAAGATGGGTCGTAGGAGAAAACATCTCTCAGACTTATCAATTTGTGGTCAGTCAAAATGCTCGCTATGGCTTTATTGCAGCTTCTCAATGGCAAGGTCAAGGCTCTGGCTGGTTGATTCCTGAAGCATTGCATCAGCCTATTCAGCAAGATGCTGTGGTCTTAAGTCGAGCAAAAGATAAGCAAGCAGTCTTTGAATTGGTTGAATATTTGCAATCCCCAGCGGCGGCGGTCATTATCCAAGACTATGGTTATCAGGTTCCCCCAGCGTCATCCATTCATACTCGCTAGCAGAGGAAGTTCTATCCGTGGATCAGGTCTTAGGTTTAACCCCAGAAGATTGGCAGGCTATATTTTTAACACTTAAACTAGCGACGTTAGTGACGATTATTTTACTGGTGATCGCAACGCCTGTTGCATGGTGGTTGACCACAACACGTTCTAAGCTAAAACCGATTGTAGGTGCTCTTGTGGCACTTCCTTTGGTATTACCACCAACAGTGATTGGTTTTTATTTACTCATTGCTATGGGGCCTAGTGGGCCTGTGGGAGAGTTCACTCAAAGCCTTGGCTTGGGTACGCTACCCTTTACCTTTGCCGGTTTAGTGATTGCGTCTGTCATCTATTCTTTTCCTTTTGTCGTTCAGCCGATACAAAATTCATTCGAAGCATTGGGTAAGCGGCCGTTAGAAGTTGCAGCAACCTTAAGAGCCTCGCGCTTAGATACTTTTTTTACTGTGATCTTACCTTTGGCCAAGCCCGGGTTTATAACGGCAGCCATCTTAGGGTTTGCGCACACCGTAGGTGAATTCGGGGTAATCCTAATGATAGGAGGGAATATCCCAGGGGAAACTCAGGTGATATCTGTGCTTATTTATGAGCATGTCGAAAGCTTGCAGTATGCTCAGGCACACAGTCTATCGGCAGCGATGATCATCTTCTCATTTGTGGTACTGCTACTGCTATATGGCTTTAATCAAAAACAGAAAAGCATTCGGGTTATTAACTAATGGATCATAACAATCAGATATCCTTAGTCTTAAAGTGGCCTAGAAAGAGTATTAATATAGACCTTGATGTAAAAATTCCTGCTCAAGGCGTTACCGCTATTTATGGCCCATCTGGTTCTGGTAAAACAAGCCTGCTTCGATGTATCGCGGGCTTAGAAAAAGTTAAGCACTGCACGTTAAGTTTTCGCGATCAGGTATGGCAAAGCGCAAAGCACTTTGTTCCGACCCGCCAGCGTGCGATTGGCTATGTCTTCCAAGAAGCGAGCTTACTGGCTCACCTGAGTGCAGCCGACAACTTAAACTATGCATTAAAACGTGCGAATCCAGGAAAGCCTTTAGCAACGTTAGAAGAGGTCGTTGAGCTATTAGGATTAGCTCAGCTTTTAGATCAGTTTCCAGATCAGCTATCGGGTGGAGAGCGCCAGCGCGTAGCGATTGCTCGGGCGTTATTAATTAATCCCGATTTATTACTGATGGATGAGCCTCTTGCGTCGTTAGACCATGCGCGTAAGCAAGAACTATTGCCTTATTTAGAGCGTATCTGCCACCAGTATCATGTGCCTGTGATTTATATTAGTCACTCGTTATGGGAGGTTTCTTTATTAGCCGATCATATCGTGATGTTAGATGCTGGCCGTATCACTAAATCAGAAAACTTTTTAGAAGCGATTAATAGCCCCGATTTTCCGATTTCACAGCAAGAACATATCAGTAGTTTATTACAATGTAAGGTGATGGAGCATAATGAACAATGGGGGCTTACTCGGTTTACACTGAAAGAGCTTGCTGACCCAGTAGTCGGGCAGAAGCTTAATGAGCACTCATTATGGCTTGCAGCAATGTGATCTTAGCGCAGGCCAAGAAGTACGACTGAATATTTTAGCCAGCGATGTCAGCTTATCGTTGAGCCATCACGAAGATACCAGCATCAGTAATATTCTACCGGTAACGATTATCAGTATTGAGCCATTACAGCATGGTTTATTAATGCTTCAGCTTGCCTTAGGTGAATCGATATTGCGTGCAAAACTAACCCAGCGGTCCGTTGATCGTTTGGCATTAAGTGTGGGGCAAAACGTATGGGCGCAAGTAAAATCAGCGGCTTTAATTCAATAAACGTTTACATCGCATACTAAAATAGTTTGCCTAGGAATTTGAAAATGAATAAAACAGCAATTGTGATCGGTGCAACAGGGTTAATTGGACGGCATCTTGTCGATGAGCTTATAGCCTCGCCTCGTTTTTCTAAGGTGGTGGCGCTAACCCGAAAGCCGTTAAGCATTACTTCAGAAAAATTTGAAAATCATATTGTCGATTTTGAGCACCTAGAAGACTATTCAGAGTTATTGTCAGCGGATGCTTTATTTTCATGTTTGGGAACGACTAAGAAAGATGTGGGGTCTATTGCGGCTCAGCGTCGAGTCGATGTAGATTATCAATATAACGCGGCCAAGCTGGGTCGTCTGCAAGGTATTGATGAATACTATTTAGTATCATCCAGTGGTGCTAATGCTAAAAGCGTGTCAGCCTATTTAAAAATGAAAGGTGAGTTAGAAGATAACGTGATCGCGCTGGATTTTAAGCGGTGTGTGATTTTTAGGCCGTCATTATTAATGGGTGAAAGAGAAGATAAGCGACCAGGAGAGTTTTTTGCTGGAAAAGTAATGCCGTTATTATCTTGCATCCCAGTACTAAGAAAGTACCGTCCTATAAAGGGTATTGAAGTCGCTACTAAAATGGCACAGATTGCTTCAATAAGCCCTAAAAATACCTCTAATACAAAAATCGAACATTATACGCTTGATGAAATTTTTATCGCGGGCTGAAAGGCATGACAGCCAAAGGCTTAAGCTACGTAAAATTGAGCTTTTTGTGCGCTGGCTTTTGCTTGTTCAATGACTTCATGTGCCTGACGTACACATTGACCACACTGAGAACCAAGATTCAGAGTTTTACGTACTTCGCGTACATTTTTGGCGCCTTCAGAGACTGCTTTCTGAATAGCCTTTTCGTTAATTCCGTGACAGATGCATACAAACATGGCGTTACCACTAGCGAGATCGATAATATAGCTCTATCTTAACGCTAATGATAACGGTTATCAAACAAGATTTTGAATCAATTGAGAATTATTCAATAAAATTGCTTAATCTTTACCCAGTAGCCACTTAGGCGGGCTATTAGACAGGCTATACCGCGCCCATTTGGCTCTGAATATAATTAGGCAGACCAATCTTTTCAATCAGGCCTAAATGCTGTTCTAACCAGTAGATGTGGTCAGTTTCAGTATCATTTAGCAGCTCTTGCAAGAGAGCGCGAGTCACGTAATCGCGTTCTTCTTCACACACGGCAATAATTTTACGTAAGCTGGTGGCTACGCTGTATTCAGCTGCTAGGTCATTTTTCAGCATTTGCTCAACGTTATCACCGATCAACAGTGGCTCGCGTGATGCAGTATCGGCTTTTCCATCTAGGAAGATGATACGTTCAATGATGCGTGATGCATGATCTAGCTCTTCTTCATGCTCATGGACTAGCTGCTTATGAAGTTTATTGATACCCCAATCTTCATATAATTTGCCATGAGCAAGATATTGATCCATCGAAGTTAATTCGAGTGTCAGCTGTCTGTTTAGTAGATCGATGATCTTTGTATTGCCTTTCATCTTAGCTCTCCATCATTGTCTGTTGATAGTTTTCAATACCGAGGTTGGTAATCAGCAACTGCTGAGTTTCGATCCAATCGATATAGTCTTCTTCGTATTCTAGAATTTCTTGTAGCAGCTCTCTGCTAACGTAATCATTTTCAGCTTCACATAGCTCAATCGCATCTCGTAGTTCTACTAATTGAGTAGAAATTACGTTGAAATCACACTGCAGCATTTCTTGGGTATCTTCACCAATCTGCAGCTTGCCCAGCTGTTGTAAATTTGGCAGTCCTTCTAAAAATAAGATGCGGTTGATCAGTTGATCCGCTTGCTTCATATCTTTAATGGATTTTTTATAGGCTTTTTCATTCAATTCTTCTAAGCCCCAGTTTTTGAAAATGCGGGCATGTAGAAAAAACTGGTTGATAGAAGTAAGCTCTGTGGTCAAAACTTGATTAAGAGTGCGTAAGACGTTGGTATTGCCTTTCATGTAGCCACCTATCTTTCTAAGTTAGTGTTTGTGAATTCAAATTAGTTATTGATTAACAAACACTATTATTGAATGCGTATTGACTTTCTAACATACCATTTGTCACTGGATAGATACAGTTAAGACGTAGGAAAATGAAGGGTTTTTACTTAATTAATACTGTCATAAGGACTTAATTGCGCTAATGATTTTTATAAGCAATTAGGAATTGAAATGTTAGTGATTCTCAATGGTATGCAGAGAAATCATTCTGCATACCTAATTTTATTGAGCTTAATTATATTGACATTAATCGCCTTCAACTTTTCCGAGTCTAATCGTGAATTGAAAGCAGCTTCCTTCTTCGAGTTTGCTGCTAACGGTAATACTGCCTCCCATGAGTTCGCAGAGCTGCTTGCAAATACTGAGACCCAAACCATTGCCGCCATATTTTCTTGTTATTGATGAATCTCCTTGAGAGAAACTATAGAAAATGTATTCAAGATTGTCTTCATCAATACCGATGCCTGTATCTTGAACGGAAACGGTTAAATAAAAATGATTATTAGAATCAACATCATCGTTTATCAGCGTTGATATGATGATATGGCCTTTTTCAGTAAATTTAATGGCATTGCTAATTAAATTAATGAGAATTTGACGTAAGCGAGTCGGGTCACCAACGGCTTGTAAATTCTGAATGTTATTGGCATTTAAGCGTAGCTCGATAGGTTTATCTTTTAGTTCTAATAAACTATAGGAGTGTGCAAGGTCATCGAATATCGGATGAATATCAAATACTGTTTCTTCTATTGTAAACTTTCCTGATTCGGCCTTTGATAAATCTATTATTTCGTCAATAAGGGTTAATAGTCGATCAGCGCTTGCTGAGGCAACTTCAGTATACTGCTTTTGCTTTTCATCCAGTTCACTGCTTTCTATAAGGTGAAGCATGCCTTGAATACCATTCATTGGCGTGCGTAATTCATGGCTGACATTAGCCAAAAACGTTATTTTCGCTTGCGTAGCTGATTCGGCGGCATGGGTTAAAGCTTCTGCTTCATTTTTTGCTTGTTCGAGTTCTAAGGTTCTTTTATGAACTTCTTGTTCTAGGCGAGCATTAAAATCACTAACGCCTTTTTCTGCTCTTGCTAATTCAGAAACCATCTGAGAAAAAGAATGTTCAATAACGGATAATTCATTTTTTTTCTTAAGTTTAAGATCAATATTAAAAGAGGACAAATTATTAAACTTAAGATTACTAATTGCTTCAATAAGCTTATTTAGCGGGGTTATTAATAATTTCTTGCTTATCCACCAAAAAATGAACCATAAGAAAATACCTTTGATTAGCGCATTTAAAATTAAGAAAATAAATCCAAGCTTAACTCGAGCCATAACAATAGAAGAATCAGAGTAGACCGTTGCTTGCCCTAGAGGATGAATAGTGCTGCCGATGTGATAGTTAATAGGAAAGGTATAAGAGAACTGTTCATTATTTTCAATAGTGCTCTTATCAGAACTTCGATTAGCATAGGGAACGAGTTGGTTTTTCTTTATATGTTCAATTTTGACGGCCACAATAATAGGAACTTCAGTAAATCCTCTGGTAATGTCATTCACTTGCTCTCGGTCTAAGTTCCAAAGGGCTTTAGCAAGCACCGGACCGAAAATTTGTTCGTAGTTTTTTAGTTCTTCGCTAATAGTAATTTGTGTATAGCGATATTCTTGAATAATTTGAATTGCGGTTACGCTGATTGCAATCAGACAATAGAGTCCAAAAATCGACTTGAATAATTGGCGGCTTAAGGAGTTATCAGCATGTAAGGCGTTGCTCATTTAATACGCCTCCTGATGACTGTTTTTGTTTATACAGTTTTGAGGAATCCAGCTTTTCCACAGAGAGCGATTATTATTAATCCACTCTTTCGCTGCTTCTTGAAAATTTAATTTATCAACATCAACTCTTGCGGATAGTGATGCAATTTGATGATTGTTGAAATTGATATTTTTCAAGGTTTCAAATTCACATTGATAATTTTGTTTAAAGTTAACCGTTGCCGCTTTTTTGAGCCAACCATTTTTGGGATTACCACAATCATAAATTAATGTCTTATTAAGGCCCCATTTGGGGTCTGTTTCACAGGCGGCTGCATGTTGTGGAAATTCGACGAATGCCCCTGAATAGCGAGACTCTACCCAGTTTGGGCTCCAATTAAATATTACGATCGGCTGTTTTTTGCTGTACGATTTTTCTAGCTCTACCCATATATCATCACCTTTTGATAAGGTTTTCACGCGAAAATTCATTTCCAACGCTCTTATTCTAGCCTCATCGGGTTTTTCCCAAGGGCCTGAAAAGTAGACGCCTTCGCCTTCAGAGCCTGGACGCTTGAATAGGTCAGCACAAGCCTTTAGGGCTTTCCAACTTGGCAGGCCAGGACATAGCTCTTCTACATAGTTGGGATACCACCAATCCTCCCGGGTTGTTGTTGTGTGGGTCCCTGCATCAACAATGGAGCCGTCGGCGACCATGCGGTTGAACTGTTCAGACATGGTACCTTCCCACACTTCGATCTGAATGTGCCCAACACCATAAGCGAGTGCGCCCCACTGGTCTGAAATAGAGCTTGGCAAGAAATCAACCTTGGCGCCCATGGATTGAAAGATACGCCCCGTAATCTCAGATAAAACGACTTGGCTAGTCCAGTTATTGGTGATGATCTTGATGGGTTCTTGGCTGTGACTAATAGCAGGTGGAATAAGAGAAAGGGCGCTAATTACGCTAGAGAGTAGAAACAGACGAATACGAGATACCATAGAATTGCCTTTAAATAACAGCCTAGTGGTCGAATTTTATGAGGTGTAAATTCGAGCTATGCTGTTAAGTATAGGCAAAAATTGAAAATTAGAGCTTACTTATCTCCAATCAAAATTCTTTTCTTCGCGGTGGATTAATTTCGTCCACGCTGGGCATGAAGAACGAGGTATTCATATCATTAATAGGCTCATCAAACTCTGCTGACAACACTTCAATATGAATCGCTGTTCTATTAGACAGTTTTTGTGCATGTGAATCTGGATCAGGCAGTGCCAGAGAAATTAATAAAGGGAATTGCTGGCGTTGGCCTGCAGCAATCGTGAAGTAAGTCTGACTGATTTCAAAGCCATGCAGGTTATCGGCAATGCGCAGGCGAATCGGCATGTCTTGCGGAGCTTTGTTATGAAGTTTTAGTGAAAAACTGTTTTCGATCTCATCATTTGCATTAATGCGGTACAGGCTATTGCGATCGCGTTCGAGGCTGATTTGAATGATGTCGCGACTGCTAACTTCAATCCCGATGAGGAAAACGGATATGACAAAGGCGAGAGCATAACCGACCAAGCGAGGTCGCTGTTTGAGATTCAACGCTTCCTTGAACGTTACTTCTCCCGGGCGAAAAGCAATCAGCCCAGTAGGTTTGTTGATCTTCTCCATAATGCTGTCACAAGCATCAACGCAGGCGCCACACGCAATACAAGAAAGCTGCATGCCATCACGAATATCCATATCGGTAGGGCAAACATGCACACAAACCTGGCAATCTATGCAGTCGTTGCGGGGCTCATCGTATTGCACCACTAAAGTGGACTTGTCTGACATTACCGATTGAAAGCGTGAATAAGGGCACATATGAGTACACACTTGCTCGCGCAAAAAGCCGGCGTTTAAGTAAGTCATGACGGCAATAAATAGAATCCAAAATAGTCCCATACCCGCTAAATCACTTTGGCTTAAATCATTCGCCATCGCTTCAAGTGGGTAGAAGTAAGCAATAAAGGTAATGCCGGTCCATAAGCTCAAGCTGAGCCAGCTGAAGTGCTTGGCAGATTTACGTAGAATTTTTTCAGCATGCCACGGCGTACGGTCTATTTTTAAACGTTTATGGCGCGAGCCTTCAATCAGCTCTTCTAAGCGAATAAATAGAAAGGTCCAGACCGTTTGTGGGCAGCTAAAGCCACACCAGAGTCGGCCCGATGCCATTGCCACAAAGAATAAACCAAAGGCGCCTGCGAGCATCGCCCAAGTCAGCACCATAAGATCCTCCGGCCAAAATATTGCAGAGCCTATGCGAAACTGTTTAGCGACTAAGTCAAAATGCACCAATGGGAGATCGTTCCAGCTTAACCAAGGTGTGAGGAAGCAGAGTAATAATAACGGCCAGCTTATGATACGGCGCAGCGTTAGATAGCGACCGGAAATAAGACGCACTCTATGGGTCAGTGAGTTCGCTTTGAAGAAGCTGAGGAATTGGCGTAATCCAGAGGACTGTGGTTGTTGGGAGGTGGCGATTAACTTACTCATAAAGCTCTCATATCGTTAAATAGCATGAAGCTGGATAGCAATCGTTGGGCCAATGTTTAAGTTGTTGTATTTACTGGGGTTGTTTAGAGTTCATAACAAGTTTAGTGATATATCGATTATTATAATGACGAAATATCACTTATAGGAGTGATATGTCGCTTATTTGGATCGTATGTCGAGTTTTTTCATACGCGAACGCAGTGTTGAAACAGGTAAGTCGAGATATTCAGCTGCGCCTTTATTCCCAGAAACGCGGCCATTACACATTTCCAATACCTGTAAAATATGCATTTTCTCGGCTGCAGCAGAGGTTAATACTTCACTGCTTTCTGGCTGATCTAATATAGGGGCATCATTCAATGACTGGGGCTGAGATGACTGTGAAGGGAGATTTTTATCGAGTGCCAGTTCGGCATCTAATTGCAGCATCAACAAGCCATCACCCGAGTGAAGAATTAAAGAGCGCTCGATCACGTTATACAATTCACGCACATTACCTGGCCAAGCGTACTGCATCATTTTTTGTAATGATAGCGGCGTAAAACCTTGGCAATAACGTCCGATATGACGTTGAATTTTCGCTAAGAAATAATTCGCTAGTAACGGAATATCGCTGGCTCTTTGGCGCAGTGCCGGCACCCAAAGAGGAAAAACATTAAGGCGATAAAATAAGTCTGCGCGAAACTCGCCTAGCTCAACCAGTTTTTGTAAATCACGATTGGTCGCGGCAATAATACGCACGTCGACTTTTACTGTCTGGCTACTGCCTACCCGTTCGAACTCTTGCTCTTGTAATACCCGTAATAATTTCACTTGCGCAGCTGGGGTTAATTCGCCAATTTCATCAAGAAACAGCGTGCCGCTATCAGCAACCTCAAAGCGTCCTAAGCGGCGCTGGGTTGCCCCAGTAAAAGCGCCTTTCTCGTGGCCAAATAGCTCACTTTCAATCAGGCTTTCAGCAATTGCTCCACAATTTACTTTCACTAACGGCTTATCGTTGCGTTGACTTGCGGCGTGTAAGGCTTGGGCGATGAGTTCTTTTCCGGTGCCACTTTCGCCTTGAATAAGTACGCAAGCATCGGTTGGGCCTACTTGACCGATACGTTCAACTAAAGCCGCCATTATGTCGCTTTGGCCAATGAGTTCTTGCTGAGATTGCAGCTGAATTTCTTGCTTGAGCAAATGGTTCTCAGCAACCAGTTGTTCTTTTAAACGTTCAACGTGTAGCAAAGCGGTTTGCAATTTTTGCTGTTGAACTAAGCGTTCGCTAATGTCTTTAAAGACAACGACTACGCCAAGGCGTTGACCATCTTCTTCGATAGGCGTGCTGGAATATTCGACCGGAAAGCAGCTACCATCCTTGCGCCAAAAAACTTCGTGTTCACAATGAGCGCTTTCACCGGTGAGGCGAGTTTTATAAATAGGGCAGTCAGTATCGGGATAAGGGCGGCCATCGGCGTGGCTATGATGATGAAATTGGTGAATGTTTTTACCGAGAATATCTTCTGACGACCAGCCGGTAATACGCTCAGCTGCGGGATTTACAAAAGTGGCTAAACCGTCAGCGTCTAAGCCATAAACACCTTCAGACATAGCTTCTAGCAAGCGCAAGTAGCGCTGCTGTAAGTCTTTTAATGAAAGGTGTTTAAGCGGCAGAATATTATTGGACACTACTTGTCCCAATCAAAGTCTTTTTCTTCACCATGAATCAACTTAGTCCAAGCTGGGCCTTCATCGGTTTCTTGCCAAGCCGCATTAGAGCAACGAACTTCTTTACCTAGGGCAGTATGTAAAGCGCGTCCGCAGTCTAGGTCGTTATCCCAAGGGGTGGTATTTTCTTTGAACCACAAGCTGGCAAAGTTCTTATTGCTGTTAAGTGTTAATAACACTTGCTTGCCATCAACCAGCCACTGTACCGATTTAGGGCTGCTCTTTTGTTCTTCTACTTCTGTAAACTGCGTGCAAAGCCAATCGTAAACTTCTTGGGCTTCTGCTTTGATTAGGTAAACTTCAATATCAGGAAAACGTTCGCTCATGGTGATTTTTCTTCTTCGACTTCAATAGATTCAAGAGTAGGGGTTTTAACACGTTCGCGGTTAGCGAAGCTTAAAAAGCGTAATAAACTTAAAGATAGATAACCTATTATAGCGGCAATGCCTCCGATTATCGCTAGAATAAATCCCAATAACACAATGATTTCTTGGCCCACAGAGGCTGCGAGGGCATTTTCAGCATAAAGAATTATCCCCATACCAAAAAAGAAACCAACGGCACCTAAGGTGAATATCCAAATATTATCCGCCTGGCGGTCAGCTCTTTTTAATAACCATCGATGCACTATTTTAAGCATAGAAATAGACCTTATTACTCAGATGTATTTTCAGGTTTAAGCTGCTTTAATAAGCGACTCGGCAAGTTCTTAATGGTTAACGTATTCTCGCTAGCATCAAAGCTAATATCCGTGCCCAGTGCCGTTGCTGCAAAACTAAGGGTTACTTCTTTGTTTTTACCGCTGTAGCGTAAGTAGTTCTTTAAACTCTTACGATCAGGAATAAGCTCTGTTTTAACCACTGACTCGCCATGCGCTAGCTCGTTTGAAGCCTCAGGGTCGTTCATCGTAGATTCACTGCGAGGACGTACTTGGCGGTATTCACGTTTTTTAAGCGCGACAAATTGTTCAAACTTTTCGGGCGCGCTGCTATCGAGCTGGCCAGACAACGTTTTAAACTCAACCGCTTCCCCTTGCTTGTCTTGTTCAACGCAATACTCAATGACCTTAGTCTTAGTCTCGGCTGATTGATCTTCTGGTAGTGAAGAGGCGTACTCTTCGACAATCTTTAAGAACTCTTGAGTTTCTTGCTCGGTATCTAAAGTATCGATAAAACCGGCAAAGTCAGAAAACAATTTTTGAATCGGCTTATCACCTCGGCCAAAGCTAAAGGTGAAGTACTTCTCTTCACTGCGCTTGCCTTCTTCCTGCTCTTTCTTTAATGCAGCGGTATCAATACAGAGACCAAAGCCGGTATTAGAAAAGTCGAGTACGCGGCTTTCGCTTAATTGCATATCGGCGGTTAAGCAGATGTTACTTTTTTCGCGTAAATGGAAGATATACAGTTTATCGGTATCGGCCAGTTCTTCCGTCGCGAAGGCCAGGTAACCATCAATCTCTAACTCGGTATTATCCATCATATCGGCGAATTGCTCGCTGATCTTCTTGGTCCACGATAAAAAGCTTTGCTGGTCGTTCAGCCAATTAAGAGTAAGACCCTTAACACGAGTTACTTCTGGATTAAAGCAACCATAGCGTTTGCTGGCGCGCTGCACAAAGATGCCTTTCAGTTGACTCATTACTAAGTGGCAGTAATCATCAATCTCGGCTTCATTGGCCGTCGTCGTGACGATCGCCGTTGGCTTTTGTGCTTCTTTATTAATTTGATGAGTAATGAAATGAGTGACTGGCATGGTGTATCCGCTGACAATAGAAAAGGAGCGTTGAATTCGACTATTTTGTAATTCGTCTATTTTGAACACAACTATTCTAGCACCTTGTCTGGCATCTTGCTTGTGATGTCATGGCTCAATGAGGCATGACAACCGATTAAGTATGTGAGTAAAAATTGGATTGAATACAACCCTTGTACGCCGTTATCGTTAAACGATCATTTAGTGAATTAATTGACACAGAAGACCGCTGAGAAAGTTAATAAAATACCCACAAAATGCCAATAATTAGTTTAATTAGAGTTTATTAACAACTTCTGTGTATAACTCTGTGTGTAATCTAAATATAACTCTATTTTGACCACGACTTACCTAGGCTGCAGTCAGATTGTTTGTTTTTTAATCAGTGCTTTGAATTCTCTGAAAGCCACTGTTGTCAATGCTTTGAGCGATAAAAATGAAAAAATATATTGGACAAAATACGCGCTAAAAATAATTGAAAAAAATGCAAAGCAAGTCTTGATTTTCAATAAAAACGAATTAATTTGAATACTTATCATAATCTTACCCACAGAATCTGTGGATAAGGCTGGGTATAAATTGGTTGGAACTATAGTGAGGCCTTGCTATCACTCAGGCTAGGTCGATATGATGTTTTTTTGCACGTTAAATAACTTTTTTTCAGACATGTTGCGACAATCAGGTTATTAAATTGACGGTTAATAAATTATAAAAAATTGACAGGGTGAAGTAATGCACAGATAAGCTGACTTTTATAAATATGTGTATAAAGCGCATCTTGAAAATATTACTGTTTATCTATACAGTTTAAGGATGAAACTGTATATCGCCGAAAAGCCCAGTCTTGGGCGAGCCATTGCCGATGGCTTAACCAGCATTTTAAATAAACCCCATCGCAAGCAGCAAGGTTATATCGAGCTGGCTAATGGCGATGTTGTAAGCTGGTGCATCGGTCATTTATTAGAGCAAGCAGAACCGGACGCATATAACGAAGCGTTTAAATCTTGGAAGCTCGAACACCTTCCAATTGTGCCGCAAGAGTGGCAATTAAAAGCCAAGTCTCAGACTCGTGCGCAATTAACCGTATTGCGTAAACTGGTGAAACAGGCCGACCATATTGTTCACGCCGGTGATCCCGATCGCGAAGGGCAGTTATTAGTTGATGAAGTATTAAGTCACCTAAAAATCAGTGCCCATAAAAGAAAGACGACCGAGCGTTGCTTAATTAGTGATTTGAACCCACCCGCGGTGAAGCGTGCTTTGCAAAACCTGCGCAGCAATCAAGAATTCGTGCCTCTGTCAGTTTCGGCCTTAGCCCGTTCGCGCGCTGATTGGCTATATGGCATGAACATGACACGGGCTTATACCTTACAAGGGCAGAAGGCGGGTTATAAAGGTGTACTGTCGGTTGGCCGTGTACAGACGCCGTTATTAGGCTTAGTGGTTAAGCGTGATGAAGACATTGAAAACTTTGTAAGCCGCGATTTTTATCAAGTCGAAGCACGTTTAAACAATGCGACGAATGAATCCTTTTTATTAAAGTGGCAGCCCAGCGAAGCCTGCAAGCCGTATCAAGATGAAGAAGGCCGAGTTTTACACAAGCCTTTGGCCGAAAACGTCTGTCAGCGCATCACTGACCAGCCTGCTGAAATTACCAAGCTCGAACAAAAAGAAAAGCAACAGCCACCACCGCTGCCGTTTAATTTATCCACTTTACAAATTGAAGCGGCGAAAGCTTTCTCGATGAGTGCCCAGCAAGTATTAGATACCTGTCAGAGTCTGTATGAGCGCCATCAGTTAATTACTTACCCAAGATCCGATAGTCGTCATTTACCTAATGAGCAGCATAATCTTGCGCCACAGGTAATTAACGCAATTGGTCAAAACTGCCAGCCGCTGACAGAATATGCCCAGCAGGCGCAACCGAGTTTAAAAAGCAAAGCCTTCAACGATAGCAAAGTAGAAGCGCACCATGCGATTGTGCCGAGCGAAAAATCCATATCGGTTGAACAGTTTTCTAAGTTGAATCAGTTTGAGCAAAAAGTTTATCGCCACATTGCGCGCCAATATTTGATGCAGTTTTTTCCAGCGTATCAATACGCCGAAACCAAAGTCGAAGCGACGATTGCGGGTGGCCAGTTTAAGACTCAAGCCAAGCAGCCACTGAAGCAAGGCTGGAAAACGCTGTATGGTGATAAGATAGAGAGTGATAAAAAGAGTAATGATAAGAAGGAAAGCAATAAAAACGGCTCGGGTGGTCAGCACGTTAACAAAACAAATACTGGGCAGTCTTTACCGCCCATCACCCTAGACCCAAATGACAAACAATACGGAAAGTTTGCTTGGACGTGCGATAACGCCAATTTAGTAGAAAAACAAACCACACCGCCCGAATATTTTAACGATGGCACCTTGCTGGCGGCAATGACCGGCATTGCTCGTTATGTCAGCAGCGCTGAAATTCGCAAGACGTTAAAAGAAACCGACGGTCTTGGTACTGAAGCAACGCGAGCGGGAATCATTGAGCTGCTTTTTAGGCGTAACTTTTTACAGCGCACGGGCAAGCAGATACGCAGTACGGATATTGGTAGGGGCTTAATCAACAGCTTACCTGAATCGGCCATTACGCCTGATATGACGGCTTTGTGGGAACAGCAGCTGAACGCGATCAGCCAGCGCGAGCTTAACTACCAAGGATTTATGCAACCGCTGAATCATCATTTGTTGGCGCTGATTGAACAGGCTAAGCAGTACATACCGACTGCGTTGCAGGGATTAAAGGGGCAAGGTGCTGGGTTCAAAAAAAAGGGCGCGAAGAAATCAAGTGGCGGAAAACCTAGCGCTCGTAAGCCGCCTGCTAGAAAGTACGCCAAAAAGATAAAAAGTTAAAACTGCATGCTGTAAAGGCATTCAATTGCTTTTCTTTATGCAGTGCTTTTTCATTAATCGACATTAACATTCAGAACGATACCTTGACGGTGAAATGCCTTGCCAGCGTCTAAAAGCACGGCTGAAATTTCGATCATCCTCATAACCTAAAAAATAGCTAATTTCTTTAATCGTCATCTCGGTATTTTTAAGATAAGAAATGGCTAGCGTTTTTTTTACATCTTCCAAAATTTCACGGTAAGATACTCCTTCACTGACAAGCCTTCTGTGCAAAGTTCTTGAGGTCATATTAAACCATGATGCCATCACTGCTTGTGTCGGAAAATTTTCACTGTTTGCCAGAATTTTTTGTTTAACTTTGTTTTTATAGCTACCTTCTTGATTAATAATTTTTAATTCTTTCGCGCATAAAATTTCTGCCTCTTTATAAGCGGACAAATTAGCAAGTGGAATTCGTTCTAGCATTAATTCTTTTGTAATACTGATACTGGCGCAGGGTGTATTAAATATGAGTTTGCAATCCGTCAAACTATGATAAGCATTTGTTTGATTGTTAGCATAGGGAAAGCTAATCGTCAGGCTCTTTTTTATTTTAGGCGTTAATTGGTCGAGAGCCGACTTAATGGTAACCAATATCGCTTCTAATACTAAATTTCGTATTTCATTGAGCGGGAATTTTTCATTCAATTCGATGATGAATTCTGAATCGTTATACCGAGTTGATATGTCAATAAGAGGAAAGCGTAATGATATATATTGCTCAAGTAATTTAGCGGCCGATGCTAAATCTTCACAGTTCATTAAAGCATAACCAAGTATACCGTGAGACTGCAATGTTAATCGATGGCCAACCATCACGCCTATTGCAGTATTGTTCGATAGTTCAACGGCTTTAATAACTAGGTCATAAAGTGCCTCATAGCTAACCGTTGCATCAAGCATGCCCGCATCAATGACTTGATATGGACTCCCATCTAACCATTTCTTTTGATTGATACCAAAGTCTCTCATGCATTCGGCTACGGCGAGTAAGTATACTCCAGGAATTTTTGCGTTTGTGTTAATCATCGACGGGCCTGCTTCAGAATTATCATAGGGAGCGCTTTTGTTATTTTGATTATTAGCATCGTTTAGAAAATAGGGCTTGTCAATATATGACTCCTGCTTGTCAAAATATGACCCTGACTTGTCAGAATATGCCGCCTATCAATATGTGCATTGGCTTTAAACTAGATGTACATAATAAAAAGGAATCCCCTAATGCGGTCATTAATCAAGTCTTTGTTTTCTAGCGCTAATCCAGAAGGGATGCGGGTGAATCAACGCGTTATTTCTTTAGAAAAAAAAGAAACGGTGCTAAGTGCATCTTTGCGTAACGGAATAAACTTTCCCTATAGCTGTAAAGTGGGTGGTTGTGCTGAATGCAAGTGCAAACTAATTAAGGGGAAGGTAAAAGAGTTTACTGATGCGAGCTATCTACTAACTGCAGAAGAAGTTCAATCTGGTTATATACTTGCCTGCCAGAGCGTGCCAAAAACGGATGATGTTGAAGTTGAGGTCGACCTGAGTCGAGCTAAGAAACGCATAAATCGAGGAAGAATAATTAGCAAAAAATCATTAACTCATGACATTACCTCGATAGAAATTGAACTAGATGAAGTGCCGATCTTTAAAGCTGGGCAATATGCCAAGTTAAGTCTTGATTGTTTACCTGATGTAACAAGAGCCTATTCTTTTGCATCAAAACCTACTGCTGAAAATACACGTGTTAAATTTATTATACGTCATGTGCCTAATGGTGAGTTCTCTGGCTTTATTCAAAAAGAGGACTTAGTCAACAAAAGTATTGAATTGGAAGGGCCGTTTGGTGATTTCTTTTTACGAGACTCTGACAATCATATGTTGTTGATTGCTGGTGGTAGTGGGTTAGCCCCGATACTGTCAATTTTAGAGCAAGCTAAAGAACAAAATTGCCAGCGCGCAGTAACAGTAATGTTAGGTGCTAGAACTCAAGCTGATATTTATGGATTAGAAGAGATTTTAAAAATTGCTGAAAACTGGCCTGCGTCATTTGAATTTGAGCAAGTCTTATCAGAGGAACCTGAAGGCTCTTCATGGCAAGGGTTAAAAGGATACTTAGGAGAGCATTTAAGAACCTTTGCAACGTACAACTCTCAAGTTTATTTATGTGGCCCACCATTAATGATTGATGATTGTATAAATACATTATCGTCTATGGGGATTCCCTCCTCTGAAATGTTCGCTGATCGTTTTATCGTTAACTCTAAATAGTAAGGATTTTTTTATGTTATTTCATTATTCAAAATATTTTTTATTTCACGTTATTGGCATTCTAGCCCTGGTCGCCATTTTGGCAGGTGGTGCTTATGTTTCTTTTGGTCTGCTCGTTATTTTAGCCGCTTATATTCTAGGAGACGCATTGGCGGGGGACGATATTGCGACCCCAGATTTTAAGAAACCAGAGATTCTCACTTTCCAGTTATGGCTAGCGCTGCCGCTATTATCGTTAGTCGTATTTGTATCAATTTGGAGTGTGAGTACTACTGATATAATGGGGTTTGGAGAGAACCTGTCCAGCCTTACTGGGTATGATTTACTTGCTCAGCGCGAATCATCTACGATTATTCACAGCATCTCTACTTTTATTATCGTGGGCTTAATGATTGGAATGATGGGAACTATTACTGCGCATGAATTAACACACCGCACTTGGGATCCTATTTCGATGTTTATTGGTCGCTGGTTATTAGCGTTCAGCTTTGACACGATATTTTCAATCGAACATGTCTATGGACATCACCGTTATGTATCGACGATTAATGATCCCGCGACAGCTCCGCGAGGACGCAATGTATACTTCCATATTTTAGCATCTACCGTCAAAGGTAATATCAGTGCTTGGCATTTAGAAAAGGAACGCTTAGCAAAGTTTGGAAAAGGGCCTTTTTCTTTTTCTAATGGTGTTATTCGTGGTCATTTGATGAGTGTTGTATTAGTCATTCTTGCCTATTTTATTGGTGGCTTAGTCGGTGCTTTATTTTTTACGGCTTGTGCACTGTTTGGAAAAGCTCTATTAGAGATCGTTAATTATATGGAGCACTATGGCATGGTACGCAACCCTAAAGTTCCTGTTCAACCGAGACACTCATGGAATACTAATAAGCGCATTAGTTCGTGGGCTATGTTTAATCTTACTCGTCACTCTCATCATCATGCGGATGGTAATGTACCTTATCAGGACTTGCGACCTTATGAAGATGCTCCAATGATGATAAATGGTTATTTGACGACAATTCTTGTGACACTTATTCCTCCATTATGGCATTATTTAATGGTGCCTAAGGTGCTTGCTTGGGATGAAAAATACGCCTCAAAAGAAGAATTGATCTTAGCAAAACAAGCGAATCTAAATTCGGGAATACCTGCTTTTATCGAAGCAGCCAAAAGGTCAACCTATAACTCATGAAATATTGGCCTGAATTCAGATAGTTGTTTATTAAGCCGTTAAAGTAGTGATTTCACCGACAGTTAATAGCTGTTGGTGAAATACTAACAAATACATGTCAATTGAATGTTATATTTGAATCCTTAAGCATTATCAGCGTTTTAACTTTTGGCACGAAGAGAAGTAAATACAGCCAGTGCAATTAACCCCGCAAATATTAGATGTTCAATTTCTAATACTTCGGTCAAAAACACCACTGCAAAAAATAGAGTAAAAAATGGCTGTAATAATTGAATCTGACTAATACGTCCAACACCTGCTTCCGTCATTGCTTGATACCAAAAACGAAACCCCCACCATTGGCTAATAACGGCTAAATACACCAAAGCCAATATGGGCAGCCAAAACCTGTATTGTGCTTCAGGGCTATTCATTGCTTGAGTAAATCCAATAATAAAAACTTCATCGCCCGCATAATACCCAAAGGAAATTGCTGAAAAGGGTAGGTACAAAACTAATATCCAGCAGATAGTTTGCCAGCCGCCAATACTCTTAGCCGCTTTTGCACCAGCACTATAACCCAACCCGCCAAACGCGAGCACTGCGACTAATATCCCCAGCGTTTCTAGATCCCAGCCAGAATACTGACTGCCATTGATAAAGTAGACGGCTAATAAACCAGCCCCGACTCCTGAAGACAGCCAAAATCTTAGGGAGTATCGTTCACCCATAATTAAAGCCGCACATAGGCTGGTCATAAGGGGTAACCCGGCGAGAGCGATTCCCATATTGGCTGCGGATAAGTTGATTAGGCTATAGCTCAGTAAATACGGAAAACCAATCACAATGCCAGCTCCTGCAAGTACTAGCCAGGCGAGGGTCTTTTTATGGGGTAGTGGCCAACCGTTAATATTGATCACGATGAGTGCCAGTAGCCCAGCGAAAGTCGCACGACTGGCTGCAATTAATTCAGGGCTAAATAATGGCAGTGCCAATTTAGTCATAGGTACGGTTAGGGCGAATAGTGCAACCGCAAAAACCCCTTTCATTACACCAGCAGATGTCGATATGGGCGTGAAACCTGACGAGGTCGAAATTGAGGTCTGTATAGGTGGGTTCAAATTAGTCATTTTCTTACTCTCTTTAAAATATTTTCTTGGAACTCAAATAGTGTGAATCAAATTAAGGAGGGTGCAGAGAAGCAACGTTTTTAATAATTAGCAGTACAGTGACAATTAAATATCTACTGTACTGCTTTAAATGGAAATAACTGTGCTGTAATGCAGTACAGTTAGGCTGTTAGTATGCCGTTATGGGCAAATTTAAAGGAATTGAGAAGATGAGCAGTCATTCTACGCTCTATCGCCAAGTGGCATCGGATGTAGCAAAAGATATTGAGCAAGGGGTTTACCTAGCCAATCAAAAAATTCCGAGCGTGCGTAAACTCAGTAAACAACTGCAGGTCAGTATTTCTACCGTTAACCAAGCTTATGCGCTACTAGAAGATCAAGGGTTGATTCGTGCTAAGCCGCAGGCAGGTTATTTTGTTCGCCAAGGGGCAAATGACGAGCCTGTGCCGCCGCCTTTGTCACAAGGGGCTGAGCCAAAGGCAGTAACCAAGATAGATTTAATTAATCACATCCTGGCGTACGCGAATGAAAGAAGCAGTGAAAATCTGGGCTGTGTGAACCTGGGTTGTGCGATTCCTGATTATTCTTTCTTACCTTATCGCTCATTGCAAACGCACATGCAGAAAGTGACACGCTTTGAAATGGAGGAAGTGTTTAATTATCAATTTTCTCCTGGGCTAGAAAGTTTACGTTCACAAATTGCCTTGCGCATGCGTGATGTTGGCTTGCGCTGCCACGCCGATGACATTGTGATTACTCAGGGCTGTTCTGAGGCTTTGCACTTGTGCTTAAGCAGCGCCACTCAGCGTGGGGATATCATCGCCGTGGAGTCACCTTGTTATTATGGTTTTTTACAAATGGCGAAGTTGCGCGGATTAAAAGTCATTGAGATCCCTACCGATCCGGCTCATGGCATTAGTATCGAGGCGTTGAAACTGGCATTAGAGCAATGGTCGATCAGTGCGGTCATGCTAACCAGTCGCTACAGCAATCCAACGGGCGGTAGTATTAATACCGAAAAACAAAAGAAATTAGTTGAACTTGCCCGTCAATTTGATTGCCAAATAATTGAAGATGATATTTATGGCGAAATCCCCATCGACAGTTCGGTATTATCTAAAGGTGGTGAGGGCGGCGAAAAACAAGCGATTAATACTGTCATAAAAACTCACGATACCGATGATCGTGTGATGTATTGCTCTTCGTACTCAAAAACGATTGGTGCGGGATTGCGCATTGGCTGGTGCATTCCCGGAAAAAATAAAAAGGCCGTTATACAAGCGCAAAGATTCAGCACCATGGCCGCGAGTAGTTTGCCGCAATTAACCATGGCGTCGTATTTGCAAAATGGCCATTATGACAAGCACCTGCGCAGTTTACGATTGATGATTAGTGAAAACATAAAATTATTTTCTCAAACCGTGCAATATTGTTTCCCAAAAGGAACAAGACTATCGGTGCCATCTGGAGGGTTTATTTTATGGATTTGTTTGCCGGATAATGTCAGCTCTATTGATTTACTGCATCTGGCGCAAGCGGAATCGATTTGTATTATTCCTGGTGATATTTTTTCGAACAGTGATCAGTTTAGAAATTACATTCGTTTAAATTGCGCCATACCTTGGAATGATCATGTGCGTGCGGCGTTGATTCGATTAGGGGAAATGACAGAACAACTGATGCTTAGCTAATTCTCTTTTTCAAAGAATGAGTAGAAAGGCATCAGTCGTTCTCGATGGATGTTTTAAAGCGCAATCAAACTCGCGCAAATGCTTGGCTTAGGATTCGAGCCAGAAAACAAATCAAAGCGTTGGTTCTTGCTGGTATCTTCAGCATCGGCAGCTTGCTTCAAGCTCGCATCACTTTCTAAATACAGTGGCCCTTTAAAAATCACATCCACTTGGCATTTACCTGCTGAAATGTGCGTTTTATTAACCAATTCAGACTGATTAACCGCTTGCGCCAAAATACCAAAGCCGTGGGCGATATCGCGCTTAAAGCCAAACAACTTAGCCAAATATTTAGAAGTATGAATAGGGTTGTAGTCACCACTAATACTGGCGTATTTTTTACCGCGATTCTTTGGTACAGACCAAGAGGCAATATCCGACATTTTATCTAGGCTTGCCAATTCAAAACTGGTTTCGGTGGATGGGTTTTCTTTACCACCGAATTTACCGGCCATGAAATAAATACTTAATTCTTCCCAGACGACTTCATCAGCAATTTTAACCTGAGTCGTAAAATCAAACTCAACCCCTTTTGCGGTTAAACGAAAGCCGCCCATTTGTGCATGAATATCCATCTTATCGCCAATGGCGATGGCTTTGTGCTGGGTAATGGTATTTTTAAGATGAACTGCGCCCAATAAACCAATCGGGAAAACCTTATGCGTTAGCATGTGCATATGCATGCCGCCCGCCATCACGTGTGGATAAAGCACAGGCAAGGTGTCGGTCATTTTGATGTCTAGAGTTTCGCAATACTCTTTTAATGCACCCTGATCGGCTTGAGCACCAAACCAGCTGGCATTGATTTCTGGCATGCCGATTTTGGCATTAAAACCTTTGCGGCGTAGGAATAAAGCCTTAACCATCGCGCTAGCGATACCTGGGGCTTGGTGAAATTCAAGGTTGATGGCAGTCATGTCTAAATCCTTTCTGATAATTGCTGTGAGTTTATCAGAAAGTATTGAATGACCCTACATTAAGCGCCCCTTGCATTAAGCGACATGAGGTGGTTAACCCGTTTTACTTAATGAGCGATTGAAAGGAATTCTACCGGCTAGCTTTTTTCGCTTAAGGCTTTTAATTTTTTGATTGCGTTTTTGCAGAATTCTTTGCATTAAGGCTTCTTTTTCAAGGCGAGCTGTTTCAGCATGCCGTGAGGCCGATTCAAAAATAGCGATTAATTCTTCGGGCGCTGCATCAACGAAAGAATTGGTCTGCTGCAGAGCCGCAATAATGTTCTCTTCAGAAATACCGAAGCTTGGCTCACTGTCTGCTAGGTTGACTGCAGATACACTATTAGTCTTCTCATCAATCATCTTGAAGAGATGCGCAGGATAACGACGCCAGTGAAATAGGCCGTTATACAGTACCGAAACAGTCAATAGACAGGCGATATTCGCGGCAATGACCATCCATACAAAATCAAAGCCAAGCGCATGAACATCGGCTCCTGAAGTGACGGCAAAGAAAGCGGTCGCGCCGCCAGGCGGGTGTAAGCAGCCTAAGTAATACATTACTAAAACACTAACACTCGTAGCAATGCAGGCGCTAAACAGCGTATTACCTAAGTATTGATAGCAAGCAACCCCAATAATGGCAGATAAAATATTCCCCATAATTAATGGCCAAGGCTGTGACAAAGCACCATGGGGTATTGCAAATAACAGGACTGCACTGGCTGCCATAGAGGCCACAAATAAATGAGTGCTTTCGTCAGACAGGGAATACTGAGTAATCATATAGCAGCCCGCCATACTGATGAAAACACCGATGGCTGATATGTATTTTTCACTGTGGGAGGTCGTGTTTTTTTCGACTCCCAAGGTCTTAATGCACTCGTGAATAAAATGTTTCATATTGCTTCTTTATGGTTCAATTTTAAGCAGGGCGCATTCTAACGGTGCAACATACCTCTGTATAATTAATATTAATGAAGTTTAAAAGCATATATATTGATATGAATAGAGTATTTAGCGATGGTTATTCGATAGAGGGGTGTAATGGACATTCAGTTGGCAAAAACGTTTCTAGAAATCATGAGTGCAGGAAGCTTTCAAGAAGCGGCGAAACGGCTTCATGTCACTCAAACTACCGTAACGGCACGGGTTAAAAGTCTCGAAGAGCTGTTGGATTGCCGCTTGTTTATCCGCAATCGCGCGGGTGCGACGCTGACGCAAGAAGGAGAGCGCTTTGTTGAGCATGCTAAAAATCTAGTATTCACTTGGCAGCGAGCCAAGCTTGAATTATCCAAGCCGAGTGAAATAGCACCCGCGCTGGTGGTAGGAGTAGAGAATAGCTTATGGAACCCACTCTTGGTTGAAACGATAAATCAGCTTCACTCTGAACGGTATTTAGAAAAGCAAAATATCATCTTTGATGCACGTATAGAAGAAGAATCCTTACTGATTAAGCAGCTAGACCAAGGCCTATTAGATGCGGTACTGGTTCATAAACCCCATTATCGTTCTAACTTTGTGGTTGAGTTATTAATGGAAGAAAAGCTGATTCATGTGCAGTCAACAAAAGAGCCTAAGCCCAATCTGTTTATCGATTGGGGAGAAGAATTTAAAACACAATACGATGCCGTTTTACCGCACCCAAGGCAGCAAGGTTTTAAAACGAATTTAGGGCCGTTAGCGCTTAGAGTTATGTTAGGGCAGGGAGGCAACGGCTATTTTAGAACACGAGTCGTGCAAAAATACTTGGATAATGGCGAGCTAGAACTTGTTAGGCCAGCACCAGAGTTTAGCTATCCTGTGTATTTGTTATACAGCGAACAAGCGGCGAGTAGTGCGCTTAGCCGATTTATAGAAGTATTAAAACAACAGTCTAAAAGATTGGATTTTTGGGCTGTTTGAGCCTGAGCAGATCGTGCTTCAGGCGACAAAAGAATAAAATATTAACTTTTAGGAAAGGCGCCCGCCTTCTCTTCGTGGCGATCTAGGGTGCCTAAATCTAATAGTGGTGATGCATCAATATTTTGAGCATCCATCATTGTTGCAACTCTTTGCAATGAAGAAATAATCATCGCTTGCTCCCAATCTTGCAGATTCGCGTATTGACGAGAAAATTGATCTTGCAAAGGAATCGGAGCGCTTTTTAGCGTCTCAATAGCGGCATCGGTTAAATGCGCATGCACTTTACGTTTATCGGTTTTTGAGCGCTCGCGATATACCAGCCCTCGTTTTTCTAGGCGATCTATAATCGTTGTTACCGTTGCTTGGCTTAAGCTCATCTCGGTAGCAATTTCACCAATCGTCACCTCTCCCTGATCTCGAATGGTTTGCAATAGCAAAATTTGTGGCGAAGTGAGACCTGTCGTTTTAGCAAGGTGCTTAGAGTGTAAGTCTGTTGCGCGAATAACGCGGCGCAGGGCTACTAAAACGTCTTCAATACTATTCAAATGCGAATCTCTTAAAGGTTGGAGAAAGCCGAGTATTATCAGCTTTCGTAATGAATTAATCCATAGTCGTCTAAGTATATCTACCTAGTCGTTTATGTCTCTCTGTGTAGCCATCTGTATAGACATCTATCTAATTTTTTGTAGATGGCCTCACAATCTGGTCAAAAACCAAACTGGATATCAGAAAGTCTTTAGTGTACTATGTTTAGACATCTAAGCAAGTTTACGCAAATATTCGCGCATATCCACTTAAAAATGGATGATTTAGTATGTTTTTCAGAATGTTTACGTAAATTTATTTTAGTGTACTAAAAATTAGAGTGTCGGAGGAGATCCTTTAACTTGTCGAATAAAATAGAACTACGTATCCCAACCCTTAGCGATGGCATGGATGTTTACCGCTTAGTTGAGCGCTGTCCGCCATTGGATGCGAATTCCAGCTATTGCAACATATTACAGTGTGGGCACTTTGCCCAAACGTCAGTCGCCGCAGAAATGAACGGCGAAATAGTCGGCTTTATATCCGCCTACAAAAAGCCTGATCAAGCGAATACCTTGTTCATCTGGCAAGTAGCCGTCGATGAGAAAGCCCGAGGCCAAGGTTTGGCCTCAAAAATGTTGTTGCATATATTGCAGCGGCCACACTGCGAAAGCGTAAATCACTTAGAGACCACTATTACTGAAGATAATAAAGGCTCTTGGGCGCTGTTCGAACGTCTGGCAAAAACACTATCTACAGAGCTGAATTCGTCAATCTGGCTAGAAAAGCAGAAGCATTTTGATGGACAGCATGAATCAGAAGCCCTTGTTGTAATTGGGCCATTTACAAATACTCAGGAAGCATAATCAACATGAAAATTTTTAAAGAAATCGAATCAGAAGTACAAAGCTATTCACGTTCATTCCCATGCGTATTCAACCGCGCTAAAGACGAATTTATGTGGGATGAAGAAGGCAATAAATATTTAGACTTCTTAGCTGGTGCAGGCACGCTAAACTACGGTCACAATAACGACCTGTTTAAAAAAGGTCTTGTTCAATACATTATGGATGACGGTATTACTCACGGCTTGGATATGCATACCAAAGCCAAAGGTGATTTCCTGAATACCTTTAATGACAAAATTTTAAAGCCTCGCGACATGGAATACATGGTTCAGTTTACTGGCCCAACGGGAACCAATGCGGTTGAAGCTGCCATGAAGTTGGCACGTAACTGTACCGGCCAGCAAAACATTGTAACCTTTACTAACGGTTTCCATGGCGTAAGTTTAGGTGCATTGGCAGCAACTGGTAACTCTCACCACCGCGATGCGGCAGGTGTAAGTTTAAACGGTATTCACCGCATGCCATTCGATGGCTATTTGGGTGATGGTATTGATACGACCGAATACTTAGACAAGGTTTTGTCTGATTCAAGCAGTGGTATTAACTCGCCAGCAGCTGTTCTGCTTGAGACTGTTCAAGGTGAAGGGGGTGTTAACGCTTGTAGTACTGAATGGTTACAAAATTTAGAAAAAGTATGCCGCAAGCATGGTTTATTATTAATCATTGATGATATTCAAGCGGGCTGTGGCCGTACGGGTAACTTCTTTAGCTTTGAAGAATCAGGCATCAAGCCAGACATCATTACCATGTCAAAATCATTAAGTGGTTATGGTTTACCGTTTGCGGTTGTATTGATGAAGCCAGAGCTAGATCAGTGGAAGCCAGGTGAGCATAACGGTACATTCCGTGGTAATAACCTAGCCTTCATTACGGCAAAAGATGCGATTGACCATTACTGGAGTGATGACAAGTTCAGCAACGAAGTAAAAGCCAAAGGCCGTTATGTTAAAGAGCAGCTCGATGACATTGTTGCAGAGTACGGTGAAGGTAATTTCACGACAAAAGGTTATGGCATGTTCCAAGGGATTAACTGTGTAAACGGTGAAATCGCTGCCAAAATTACCCGTCATGCGTTTAAGAAAGGCTTAATTATTGAAACCAGTGGTGCAGATGACCAAATCGTTAAGTTATTTTGCCCACTAACGATTAAGCAAGAAAACCTTGAGAAAGGTATTGATATCATTCGAGCGTCTATTAAAGAAATTTGCTCTAAAGAAGATGGTATCCCAGAAGAAAAGATGTATTTCCAAGACTAATCGTTAATAAGACTAATAGTTACATAGCTCGTGCTAGGGCATCTTATAAAGTACTCTTTATAAGATGCCCTCTGTTTAGCACTGCTATTGCAGCATTAAGTCAGTATAATCGTAAGATTGTTAGAAAAGTTAGTTGATCGTTATTTTTAGTCAGTAGTTATTGCTGAATTTATTACAAGATTTATAGAGGTATCGCATGATTGTTAGAACTTTAGCTGGAGCCAGTGAAACCAACCGCAAAATCGTTTCACCAGACGGAAACTGGGACAGCACGCGTTTACTACTCAAAGAAGACAATATGGGATTCTCATTTCATATTACCACCATTTATAAAGGCGCCGACTTCCAGATGCATTACCAAAATCATCTAGAGTCTGTTTATTGCATGTCGGGCCGTGGTGAAGTTGAAAGCTTAGAAGACGGTTCAATTCATCCTATTGAACCAGGCACTTTGTATATTTTGGATAAGCACGATAAGCACATTCTGCGTGCAACCGAAGAAATGAAAATGGCGTGTGTATTTAACCCACCGCTTAATGGTAAAGAAGTTCACAACAAAGAAGGCGCTTACGAACTAGACGCCGATACAATCTGACTCTCTCTTAATAACACAAATTTTTTATAATTATTATTAAGGTTGGATTGAACAATGAGTGAACATAATACCCACACTATCGAAAAAATTGGCGGCACTTCAATGTCAGATTACGAATCCGTTCGTAATAACATTGTTTTAGGTGGTACCCGAAAAACACTTTTTCAGCGTGTATTTGTAGTATCGGCTTACGGCGGTATTACCAACGAACTGCTTGAGCATAAAAAGAGTGGCCAGCCAGGAATCTTTGAATTATTTGCAAACGGCATGGAAGACGATGCTTGGTTGCAGAAGTTTGATGATTTAAGAGAACAGCTTTATGCCATCAATAAAGACCTGTTTGGTGAGACGCCTTTATTGAAAAAGGCCAATAAGTTTTTAGACGAACGTCTAACAAACGCTAAGCAGTGCCTACTTGATTTACAAAGCCTGTGTCAGCACGGCCACTTCGAGTTAGAGTCGCACCTAGAGACAGTACGTGAAATGCTAGCCAGTATTGGTGAAGCACACAGCGCGTGGAATACCGCAGAATTATTACGGCGTGACGGCGTCAACGCTTGCTTTGTTGATCTAACAGGCTGGCGCACGAATAAGCACATCTCTTTAGATGAGCGCATTCGTTTAGCGTTCGATAATATCGATCTTGATACTCAGCTACCGATCGTAACCGGTTACGCTCACAGTGATAGCGGCTTAATGTCGTCGTTCGACCGTGGCTACAGCGAAATGACCTTTAGTCGTTTGGCGGTATTAACCGAGGCGAAAGAAGCGGTTATTCACAAAGAATTTCACCTAAGCAGTGCCGATCCTCGCTTAGTAGGCGAAGATAATGCCGTACCGATTGGTCGTACTAACTACGACGTAGCCGATCAGCTGGCCAGTCTAGGTATGGAAGCGATTCACCCGAAAGCGGCAAAAGGATTGCGTCAAAACAATATTCCTTTGCGCGTGAAGAATACGTTCGAGCCAGAGCATACGGGCACCTTGATTACCGGTGACTATGTTAGCGATTCACCTTGCGTAGAAATTATTGCGGGCTGCAAAGGCATTTTTGCACTGCAAGTCTTCGATCAAGACATGTCAGGTAGCTTGCATGACTATGACCGTGAAGTATTAGCGATTCTTCGTCGCTTTAAAGCACACATCGTATCAAAAGATATTAACGCGAATACGATTACGCACTATTTATCTGCTAGTCTAAAAACAGTCAAACGCATTCGTGCCGCGATTGAAGAAAAGTACCCAACCGCAGAAGTTGATCAGCAGAAAGTTGCGATTGTTTCGGCTATTGGTAGTGATATGAAAATCCCAGGTATTTTAGCGAAAGCTGTGAAAGCTGTTGCTGCTAAAACCATTAGTGTACTTGCTTTACATCAAACAATGCGTCAAGTTGACATGCAGTTCATTGTCAACGAATCTGACTATGAAGAGACTGTAAAAAGCCTACATACCTCATTAGTAGAAGTGCACGACCACGGAAGAGCAATATGCCTCGCATCA
The DNA here is from genome assembly GCA_963851095.1 of uncultured Gammaproteobacteria bacterium. GTDB lineage: Bacteria > Pseudomonadota > Gammaproteobacteria > Pseudomonadales > Oceanobacteraceae > Oleispira. The sequence continues at coordinate 176,741 of CAWKOX010000007.1, forward strand.
TGACCCTAGTTTTATCTTTTCTGCTTACCGCGTTGCTTGCTTTGCAAGCAACAGCGGAAGACGAAACTGTAACTGCACAAGAAACACCGTTAGTCGATAAGTCTGCCATGGACTCAAAATCTACGACAAAAATAGACTCCTTAAAAGCCCCTCTATATAACCCCTTTGTTGAACGCTATGTACTCGATGAACTTAAGCAATTAAGAACAGAGCAGGCGGCGACTCGAGTTGATTTAATGCAGCAAATACTCGATCGAGAGCATCGCTCGGTAGACCGAGGCGTGGAGTATGCAACCAATACGGTCACGTACTTTTTCTACATTATTGCCGCTGCTTCCTCGTTACTCGTTTTAGTAGGCTGGACATCCATTCGAGATATGAAAGACCGAGTTCACTCATTAGCCGACGCAGAAATATCGCGTCTGATTAATGAATATGAAACACGATTACTCGCAATGGAATCTTTGATGAAGCAAAAGACACAAGACATCGAAGAAAACAGAGAAGAAATCGAATTAACCCAAGAGCTGCAATCGCATTGGTTAAGAGCACAGCAAGAAGCATCGCCAACCAATAAAATTTCGATCTACGACGATATTTTAAAGCTTAAGAGCAACGACTGTGAAGCCTTGACCTATAAAGCCGATGCGGTACTCGAGCTAGATGAGCCGCAGTGGGCTGCAAGTCTATGTCATCAGGCGCTTAAGATTGATGCTGAAAACAGCCATGCTTTCTACCAACTAGCTTGTGCGCATACCGCGATGAATCAAATGGACGAAGCCATTCGTTATCTGCGTGAAGCATTGAGCCGTGATAGTTACTTAGATGATATTAAATCAGACCCTGCGTTAAAGCCCTTGGTCGAACACGACCTGTTTAAAGAGCTTATTGCCACAACGGATATTCTCTAACTTTAAAATCTCATACACCGATTAACATGGTGTATGAGATTATTATCACTTCTCTGATTGATTCGCTATCGGCGATACTTATTCAGCAACTTCCGCATAACGAACGTATAAATTGCCACTGCTCATCGTGCCATCAGCGCCGTAATTGCTCACAACCTGAGCTTTAAAATAACGCTCACCATCTTTGAATAAGTAAGTCGTAAAGGTCGGCCACATTTTATGTCCACCACCTACGCCGTATTGGAAAGCACCATATTTTGCAGGCCCTGCCAGTGCAGTCTTCGCTGAATCTTTGTCGAATTTATAAATATCATCACCGCTGGTTTTCGGATTGGTCACATCAAACGCCGAACCAGAATCCAATAACACATAACCAATCCCCGCATTGCCAGAACCCGAAACGGCAGAATTAAGCTGTATGCTCCAAGCAGGGCTAGTACGCTCAATACTTAACTCCCAATCAGCGTCTGCAGTCACAATTGCATTGGTTTCCATATCCCAGTATTGGCGCGCATCGGTAAAATCAATAGCAGCAGATTCATCGCTAGCAACAAATACTTGAGCATTATCGTCCCATTGCTCTACCGAAAATTTAAGCGTGTAGCTTGTGCCTGATGTGTAGGTTAAATCACTTACCTTAACGCGGCCATAGTTGGAATTACCATTTGCATCCGCCGTTGCTGATCTCACGATCCAGCCATTAGAGTCAGTTTCATTGAGTGTAATGCCATGAGTCGAAGGGTTGTAGCTTGCCCAGTCAGAGAATTCAATTAGGGGTTGCAGACCATCGCTGACCAGCTCAGATTCATCACAGCTTGATTGATTAACGGCATTAAATGCCGTCAAGGTATTATCACGAGTTAAGGCTTCAAAAGCCGATTGGACTGCATGATTGTCATCATCAAATAATCCATTAGGAGTATGCGCGATACAGGCTGTGATTCCCCCACTGCCTGAAATACCGCCATTAACAGAAAAACCAACACTTTTTTGATAAGAAAAATGCCATTCATTATCTTTACTAACAACCGTACCCGACGTTAAATCTAAATAGGCCGGTGAAGAGATAGCCTCCATCGCAGCATATTGAGATTCGCTATTATCAACGACGGTATTAGCACTGCTGTCATTATCTGAGCCACCACATGCACTGAGCACTGAGCTGATTGCACCAATTGTTATAGCAGAGAGTAAGGGGGAATGGTTCATGGTATCTTCCTTTTAGTAAGTTCTAAATAAAATGTTAAAAAGCCAGTCTCGTTAATTCAATTCCCAAATAAACATAGCGACCTGCCTCGGGGCGGAGATCGCTGCCGGTGCTAAAGTCACGCTGACTATTGGTTAAATTATTGATGCCGGCGAAAAGATTGATCGACTCAGATGGGTAATAATTCCACTTAAGGTCAACCTCTGAGTAGGCGGGTGTGACCAAAGTATTTTCGCTGTCGGAAAACTGTTTGGAATAATATTGATATTTAAGCGCCAATTTATTTTTGTGATTGAGATAAAAATCTAAGCTGGTTTTTACATCATGCTCTGGGCGACTGGTGAGGAATTTTCCAGTTGATTTATTGATCGCTTCTAAATACGCATAACCAAGATTTGTTGTGAACCAAGAATTCACGTCGTAAGCAATACTGAACTCAAATCCTGACGTTTTGGCACGATCAATATTGCCATAGATATTAGCTACAACTTCATCACCGTATTGGCTGGTTAACTGATTCGTTTTATCTTGGTCGACATAAAAATCGATTAAGTTTTTAATGTCGTTACGGTAAATACTCATATCAAAACTTAAATCGTTATTATTACTGTATTCCAAACTGGCTTGAACATTGATTGAAGATTCAGGCTCTAATGCTTCGTTGCCCAATAAAACGTAACCAATATGGCTATGATCAAAAAAGTGATGCAGCTCTTTTAGCGTCGGTGTTCGATAACCATGACCTGCGCCCAAGCGAAGGTTAAGGTGGTTGTTTCCGGTAAGAATCGGCATGTATTGCAGATTCAACATAGGAGAAAATTTCGTGCCATATTTATCGTTATTATTAATACGGCCGCTGGCCAAAACTTCTAACGTCGAACTGGCTTGTTGGCTTACCTGAAAAAATCCGTTGTGGTTGTTTAACTTTTTACTATCGACTTCTGTCGCAACCGTCTTGGTGGTGCCGTCATTTTTATGCGAGGTCGCATTCATTTCATCATTAAGGGCTTCAATGCCGAAAACATAATGGCTAGTATTATGATGGCTGCCGTTATGGGTGTAGCTATACTGCGCAGTCAAGCCATTATGCTGAATGTCAGTGATACGGTTTTGTTCAATGTGAGGGGTGCTGACTAAATCTTGTTGAGATTCGTTTTTATAAGCTTCATGGCTGTAACTTAATTTCAGAGCCCCTAGCTCGCCATTGTCTTTTTCTAATACCGCCATTAGTGCATTTTTTTCGGTAAGATCAATTTTATCTTGTGGAACGTTACCGATGCCGCCGACAAAATTATCTTTGTTCGTTTTTACGTCTTCGCGATAGAATCTAGGAGCAAATAATAAAGAAATCGTAGGCGTTATCTGAGTGGCATTACGAATACTTAAATTTGATTTGTAACCTTCCCAGCCTTGAGATTCTTTAGTATCGGGTGCGCGGAAGCCTGACGAAATTTGGTTATCGCTGACAATCTGAAAAGCATTGACCTTATTCGCATGACTAAAATTAAGATTTAAATGCTGCTTACCAAAAGGAATAGAATCGTATGGTAAATCTTGATCGCCCCACGATCCTCCAATGTATTTTAGCCCTGCACGAGCGCCTTGCTCTGGCTGGCGTGTAATAACATTCACTACGCCACCCATTGCACTGGTGCCATAAATAGCTGACATAGAGCCTTTGCTGATTTCAATGCGCTCAACATCACCGATGGCAATTTGTGAAATATCCACACTGCTTCCTGTGCCCGCTGCTACAGGATTTCCATCAATCAAAATAGCGACTCGATCAGAATCATAACCTTGCAGCCATACACCAAGGCCAGGTTTTCCTGTAATTGGTTTTAACTGTACACCCGCGGTATAGCGTAAGGCATCGGCCAAGTTCAGAGCATGAGACTCTTCAATCGCCGCACGATCAATCAACTCTACACGCACTGGCTGTTCACTTAAGCGCGCGTAATGCTGGCCATGCGCGGTCACTTCTTGCGTATCTAACTGAATCGTTTCTGACCTCGCAGAAAATGCTGCCATCAAGCTTATTAACAGGAAGGAATACGGGTGAAAAATAGTCATTGATAAACACGTTGGTAGCGAATGAGATTCGAATGCTATTGCATATGAGAATCATTCGCAATAGAATGCGCGAAATTAATTTGGTTAGATCAAAAGGTCTGTACCAAATACACCCCATAAACTTCTACAAAAATGTATTTGGATATCACCATGATCTCGTCTATTGAATTCTTTATGTATCGCATCAGCGATTTACTACTAGCCCCCGTTTTAATCGCCATTTTGTTTGTTTTCTTTTTTGGTTTTTATAGCTTAGGGCAGGTCGCTGCGCAGTCATGGCAGCGTCGATCTGTAGACAGTGCTGGATACACCATTCACCAACATCAGAAAAAAATTCAAACCAAAGACTTTGACGAACTTGAATTATTTGCCTTCAAACAGCTGGAATTTTTAAAGCTGGTTACCAAGGTCGCGCCGATGCTTGGCTTAATTGCCACCATGATTCCCATGGGCCCCGCATTAAAAAGTCTTGCCGACGGCAATATTCAAGGAATTTCAGAAAACCTATCCATTGCCTTTGCCGCCGTGATTTTTGCCTTAGTAGCCGCTTCGTTAACCTTTATCGCGGTATCGATTAAGAAACGTTGGTTGGCTCAAGACCTCGTAGCTATTAAACAAGCGTTAGAGCAAGACAACCAACCCGCTTTTCAATTAAAAGCGGTTAAAGAGGCTTAATTATGAAGTTTTTAACCGACGATGATGATCTAGATCCCATTACTACCGCGGTGAATTTGGTCGATGTTTTTTTAGTGATTATTGCTGCTTTGATTATTTCCATTGCGCTAAATCCGCTTAATCCTTTTAGCAGCGAAAGTGTCACCGTGATTAAAAACGAAGGTGAACCCAATATGGAAATTATTGTGAAAGAGGGCAATGAAATAAAAAAATTCAAATCCAATGGCGATATTGGCAGTGGTAATGGTGAGAAAGCGGGCACCGCGTATCAGATGAAAGACGGCTCTATGGTCTATGTGCCAAAAAATAAAGATGAGAAAGGACATAAAAATGATTAAGCGATTGACTAAGCGGAGCGCGAGTTTACAGTGCAAAGAGCAGTGTAGAGATAAGTACAAAGATAAATACAAAGAGAAGAAAATATTAACCCAAGGGTTATATAAATCATTAATCGTTTTATTAAGCTTTTTTACTTTTATCAGTGCAAGCCATGCAGATAGTCATGCAGATAGCCAAGAGTCTAACCAAGCCTCTAAGCCTGTAGCCCCCGCGAAAATATTATTTTTGGGAGATAACCATTTATCCAAAGCCAAAAGTACAATATTAATTGAGTCAGCAAAAAAGCAAGGATTAACCCTAGAGGCAATGAGTGCCGGTAAATTTTCTAAAGACAAAGGCATGGAAACGTTGTGTGATTACGAGCTTGTCTTAATGCAAGCTGTAAGCGAAGAAGCGGCAGGAGGAATGTACGGTGCATATCCTAAAGCCATCGCGCAATGCGGCAATATTCAAGCGCTTACCAATGGCTTTGACCAGTTTACAGGCTTAAATAAAGGAATCTCGGCCGATGACAAACAAGCCATCAATATATATTTATCAAATGGCATACGCATTAATTTTGAAAATATGTTTGCTTATATCAATACCCATTTATTCAATACGCAGCAAGCGTATAAAACCGCCACTATCTTGCCGGAAAACGGTTTTTATCACCCTCAATTCCCAAATCAATTGACAGGAGATAAAACCGAATTTTATAACTGGCTAGACGCAAACAGTAGCAGCCGCGAAATCAAGGAAAGTAATAACCTTCATAAGGTTAATATCGCCGTGTTATTTCATCGCAGCGCCATCGAAAGTGAACAAACCCAAATAGTCGATTCGACCTTAGCAGCGATTGAAAAAAATGGCGCAAATGCGTTTGCTGTTTTCTTTGACGGTTCCGATAACGAAGACTTCATTCAGCTCATTGAAGGCAACGTAAATAGCCTGATTAATTACCGCATGCTGCACGAAGCACAAAAAAATAAAGACGCGTTTGCACGTTTAAATGTACCCGTATTACATGGATTAACGTATCGTGACGGCGATCGTGAAGCGTTTGATGCTGACCATGCAGGCATTAGCGCCATGATGTCACCTTACTTTTTGATGATGCCAGAAAGTGCAGGGATTATAGACCCTACCATGATCGCCACAACCGATCCTAAAACCCGTATTGCTCAGCCTATGCTGGATCACATTGATGCCATGGCTCAACGCGCCATTAAACAAGGGCAATTAAGCGCAAAAGCGAATGCCGATAAAAAGCTCTCGTTATTTATTTGGAACTACCCTCCTGGGGATAAAAATATGGGCGCGGCATTTTTAAACGTTCCCGATTCTATTGTGAACATCACCTCCGCAATGAAAGAAGCGGGTTACACCGTCGATGTTCAATCATCTGAAACCTTAATCGATAACATCGGCCAGATACTGCGTCCCTTTTATTCTAAGCAAGGTTTAGAAGCGTTAATGGACAAAGGCTTAAGTGATTATCTGCCCGTTAAAGACTATACCGATTGGTTAAATACATTACCCAGCACCATTAAAGATGACATCATTGCGCATTGGGGAGACCCCGTTCAGCATCCGTATGTGCGCAGCGTAAATGGCGAACCGGCGTTTATTATTCCGCAAATGAAATTAGGTAATTTAATCATCATGCCGCAACCGTCGCGCAGCGATGATGCCGATAAGCATAAAAAGCTGTACCACAATACTAATGCTCCGATTAATCACTTTTATCTAGCCGTATACTTATACGCGAAAGAAAAATTCAAAGTAGACGCCTTTATTAACCTCGGTACTCACGGATCACAAGAATGGTTGCCTGGTAAAGAACGCGGCTTGTCGATGTACGACGCACCTCAATTAACGGTCGGTAATGTGCCGGTTGTATACCCTTATATTATGGATAACGTGGGCGAAGCCATGCAGGGTAAACGTCGTGGTCGCGCGACCATGATTTCTCATATGACACCGGGCTTTGCCGAAGCAGGTTACTATGGCGACATGGCCGAGCTAGAAGAATTTTTAGAAGAACACATGCTACTGGCAGAAGGTAAAACTAAGCAGGTCGTAGAAAAGAATATTATTGATCTAGCCGCTGCGCTGAATGTGTTTGAAGACGTAAGTTTTACCGAAGCTCAAATGCGTGAAAACTTCGATGAGTTTATGGATGTACTACACGATTATATGCATGAACTGGCTGCTGAATCTCAACCGCTGGGTATGCACACCTTTGGCGATACTCTTAACGACATTCACCTAATGACCACCGTTGCGCAAATGCTCGGCTCTGAATTTAAAACCCAAGCCAGTACGTTTGAAAACAAACACGATATTAAACTTCATAATAACCCCGATGTCTTTTCTCAAAAAATGGAAGACAACAAGGTCGTTCAAATAGACGATACCTCAGGCTTTAAATTTTTATGGGCAAGCTTAATCGAACATCAATCATTAGAGGTTTCGGATTCTCTGGCTAACTATCTAGAGCAGGCGAAAGACTTTGTCCAGCGTATTCGCGGTCAGCAAGAACTGCCTAGCTTGCTATCGGCATTGCAGGGAGAGTTTGTCGACGTTGGTTATGGTGGCGACCCGGTGCGTTCACACGACGCCGTGCCAACAGGAAAAAACTTATTAGGCTTTAATCCTGCCAAAGTGCCTTCAAAAGCCGCGTGGGAAGTGGGCCAAAAACTGGTTGAAGACTTAATCGCAAAACACTATGCCGAAAAAGGCGAATACCCGAATAAGCTCGCATTTTCATTGTGGTCGTTAGAAACCATGCGACATCACGGTGTGCTTGAAAGCCAGGTATTAGCCGCTATGGGGGTAAAACCTAAGTGGGATGAAAATGGCTTTCTACGTGGCACCGAGATTATTCCGTATAGCGAACTGCAACGTCCACGGGTTGATGTTGTGATGTCGGCAACGGGCTTATATCGCGACGCCTTCCCTAATGTGATGTTGATGCTAGCGAAAGCGATTAAGCAAGTTGCCGAACTGAAAGAAGACAACAACTCGATTTATAAAAATAGCGAAGCACTAAAAGCCGAACTAATAGCAGAAGGTAAAAGCACAGAAGAAGCGAACTACTTATCCAGCGTACGCATATTCTCTAACGAAACGGGCGCTTATGGCAGCGGCTTAGCGGATACCAGTTTAGCCAGTGATACTTGGGAAACCGATGCAAAATTATCAGACTTATATTTAAAACGAATGGGGTATGCTTTTGGCAGTGATGCAAAGCGCTGGAGCGATAAAGTATCAGGTTTATACGGCAAAGCACTTTCTGGAACCGATGCGGTGTTATTCAGCCGCTCGACCAACTTATACGGCATGATCACCAGTGATGACCCTTTCCAATATTTTGGCGGAATGTCATTAGCCATTCGTAATCTAGACGGCAAAAGCCCAGAAATGTACATCGCCAATTTACGTGAGAAGAATAAAGTAAAAAGCGAAAGCTTCGACCGCTTTATGGCGCGTGAATTACGCAACCGTAGCTTCCATCCTCGTTGGATAGAAGAAGTGCAAAAAGAAGGCTACTCCGGTGCGCTGCAAATGCTGGATCGCATGAACAACTTCTGGGGCTGGACAGTCATGCACCCCGATGGCATTACCGATAGTCAATGGCAAGAATTCGCCGACATCTACGTGAAAGATAAATACGACATGGATATGCGAGAGTTCTTTGAAAACTCAAACCCAACTAACTTAGCGCAAATGATTGAGCGTATGCTAGAAGCCGAGCGCAAAGACTATTGGCAAACCGACGATGAAACCATTAAACAATTGGTCGAAACCTATCTTGAAGTTGAACGTGACCATAAAGTACTGAGCGACAATAAAACCTTTAAAGATTATGTCGCCGATAAAGCACAAGGGTTTGGGCTAGGCGCTTTATTAGCCGCAAGTGATACCGCAGTTGCACAAGACTTGGCAGAGCAGACTCAAGCCAATAGCGCAGAAGAGATGGTAGAGGGGCAAAAGCTAGAGCAACAAGAGCAGCCACAGATAGACGATGAATACAATTGGCAAACACTGGGGTTTGTCTTACTGCTATTATTTGCTTTTGTTGTGGGTGGGGCGGTGCAATTTCGATCTGCAAGATTTGCAAGATAACCAGGGCAGAGTTGAATACTGCGATATTTTAACGTTAAAAAGCGATGGCTGTGAAGCATTGGTCTATTAAGCATTGGTCTATAAAGCCAATGCTGTCCTTATCAGGACAAAGCCATTCGTGATCTACGAGAAGCGCTGAGTACTAACTTAAAGAAAAGTTAGTCAATCTTAATTCTGATTCTGATCAATTTTTAATGAAATATCATCAGTTCTTCCTAGTATTATTTTTTAATACACTAATTGTCATATTTTCTCTATTAAGTGTTCAGAGATGATAAATATTGCTTTATTATCCCCGCGCCAAAACTATTGGCAAAAAATATTACATGGAGTAAAGAAAAATGGCGAATCGTAGACAAATCACTTTGTTGAGTTTACCCATTGTTGCATTAACCGCTTGTGTTCAACAGGTTAATCCAATTTGGGAAACGTACTTTTCGACCTCGCAAAATAATAATAATATCGAATGGTTGAATCATTTAACGTTAGATAATACTAGAGACCTTCTATTAACGGGTGGCAATATCACTACCGGTGCTAATCGAAATGAAGATGGTTTCTTAGCAAAATACGACCAGCAGGGCAGTCAAATTTGGGCAACTAAATATGAACTTCCTGCAAGCGCAAGTAATAGCACACATTCTAATGAAAAATTAATTGAATCTCGGGTTGATGATGACGGATATATTTATTCTGTTGGCCGACGCTTTGAAACAATTGATGGCGTCGTTCAAGAATCATCGTTCGTGATGAAGGTTAACCAAGATGGAAAATTCATTTGGACAACTAAAATCAGTGATAGTCATGATGTTTTCGATTTAGAAGTCTATGAAAATTCGGTCTATGTGACTGGCTTTGCAACTCAGCGCTTATCTAAAGACGGCGATGTAGAGCTTACGATTAATAATGCAGATCGCGCTTGGGATATTGAAGTTGATATGCAAGGCAACATGTATGTTGCATCGAGACATGACTTAGTGCAATACGATTCAAGTGGTACATTGAATTGGCAGTATAGCCATGCTTCTACAGAGTTGAGTTATCGCGCAAACATTGAGTTAGACGAAGCGAATAACAGCCTTGTTTTATTGCAAGCGGATGGCGATAGTCGTTATCTTTTGCAAAGCTTTTCAATGTTTGGTGATTCTAACTGGAATAAATCAATTAGCTTAACCAGTGATAATAGCTTTTCAGGAAAGCCAAAGTTAATCGTAGATGATTCAGCCATTTGGTTCGCGTTCTCAAACGATAGCCAAACTAAAGTGGGGAAAGTCTCTACTGCAGGAAGCAGCCAATGGACCTTTACTGAGCAACAAGGCCCTATTCATGGTCTAGGCAAGCTAGCAAATGGAAATATTGCAGTAACGGGTGCTGGTCATAGTGTATTACTGGATAGCAAAGGTAAGCAATTAGCTAAAAATGATACGTCGCGTGCGGCAAGCAATACTTCAGGTAGTATTGTCGTTGATGGTAATAAGATGTTTGTTGGAACGTCTGTATCGACGAGTGAAAGTGGTATTGCTGTTCATTTAACAATGTTTGAACAATAAGTTAACCTCGTTAATTTACTGTTTTAATAGCTCAGTGGCTAAACTCACTGGGCTATTATCTTCATCTATACCATGATTACTTATGTAGAATGTCTGGTTAGTTTTGTGTTTAAAAATAACCCAGCTTCTTAGCTTTATTGATGGCTTGAGTACGATTTTTAACTTGAAGCTTTTCGTAGATATTATGCAGGTGCCATTTAAGTGTGCCCTGCGATATATTCAATTCACTCGCCAATTCTTTGGTTGGGTTACCGGATTCGGCCAATTGAATAACGTGTATTTCCTTTTTAGTGAGTTTCTCAACGTGATCTGACTGCTCAGATCGATTGCCTTGTAATACTTTCCGCAACTTAATGATGAACTGTCTGATGTCTTTTGATTGTGCTTTATTACTGAAGCGCTCGAGTATGGAAAATAGACTGACTTTGTCGATATTGTATAAGCTTATATAATTTCTGGATGCTGCAATAATCAGGCTTTCATGAAGAGCTTCTTCAGATTCTTGATAGTGTTTGGCTTTATAGTGCAAGACAGCCAGTATGCGATAGTATTCGGCAAGAATTGCGTAGCGCTTCTGTTCAACATGAATAGCAATCCGTTGTTCAATAATGAACTGTGCTGCTAAAAATTCCTCATCTGCAATTAGCAAATAGATACGGGCCCTATAAGTGAGACTCGCTAATAGGGGATTGGTGGGTGCTTGGCTTGCGTTAATATCGTAGGCATTGGCATATTGCTGCGCTTCATCGACCTTGTCATTGTTAATCATAATGACGATCAGCTCGCTGATCAGAGAATAGGCGAGTCTATCTTGACCTTCACTTTCGGCTTGTTTGATCTGTTTTTTAAGTACGCTAATTGCACCGTTACTATCGCCATCATCTAGCATGAAGCGAGAATTTGTTTTGTAGGCGGCGATTAATATATCGGTAAAAGCACAAGGCTGTAATGCTTCAATATCTTTGGGAAAATAGGCTCTGGCATTGGCATAGTCGGCTTGCTGATAATACAAGGTTGATACCAAAACACTTAACATCTGGTGGATATCAATATCTTTTTTAAGGTGGCGTTGAATAAACTGCAACCCTTCACGCGCTTTAACCAACGCCTCAAACTCTAAACCTTGCTTGGCTAATAACAGCGTATGCACGGTATCAGTCCAAGCAATGCCGTAATCACTACCGTAGGCTTCGAATAATTTTCTCGCTTCATTTAAGGCGTTATTACTGTCGTTAAACTGAGATCTGCATTTGCTATAGAATCCTTTAATCAGCTTAGCAAGGGCCATTTCTAAATTGTAATCATCAAGGGCTCTAAACTCTGAATGCTGCTCCCACTTTTTAATCCAGTGATCAATATTATTAAGAGGCTCAATTTTATCTTTGATGGTAAAAGCCGCTAAGGCTAATAAAGGAACACTGCGTTCAATTTGCATTTTATCGGCCGCATGTTTAGGAATAGCCTTGCTTAATGACAGCGTATTCGTATCTGATTGCAGTAACTTTTTTTGTAATATTAGGCACAACGTATAAGCCACGACTAATGCTGGGTGTGGGTTTAGTGACTCGCTAGGCAGTTGCTGTAACCAGGTTAGCAGCTGTTCATGATTGCCTTTGCGCTTAGTTATTATTGTGTAGCGGACTAACCAATGTGCGGCGGTATCATAATCTTGGCAGACAAAAATTGAATTAATTGCATCTTCAATGTAATTATTATCATAAAGCCATTGGGCAGAATTCTTGATCAGGGCATGGGTCTCTACATCGCTCAGCGAGTCATGGCGCAGCCTATCTAAATACTGTTTAAAGCCGTTATCGAAATAATACCAGCGCTGACCTTTATCTTGCGTAGAGAGTAAAAATGCCTGCTGCTCTATAATGGTTCGGGCTTCTTCTAGACTTTCTAACTCGAGTATTTTTCTCGCTTGGCCTAGGCTGAATTTTTCTACTGCCGAGAGCGCAATATAACTTTGTCGATGATTTTTGGAAAACTCTAACAAAGCCGTTTGTCGTAGGTAATCATCCAGATCTTGATTTCCATTATCAAGATCATCGACAATTTCTTGTAAGTTCATTCCTTGCTGCAATTGATTCTTTATGAGGGATAACATTGCCCCCCAGCCTTGAGCATAATCAATTAATTGATCGATGAGTTGAGTTGAGTTTGCATATTTTTCTTTATCGAACAGAATCAGTTTTAGCGCTTCAGTAGGAGTAAATCTTAGTGAATGGGTATTGATATAGTGAACTTGGTTATTAATAGCCAGAGAGGCGATATTAAGAGAATGATTTTTCTTACTGCTCACCATAAATCGTACCTGATCGCCGCTACTGATTAGCAGCGCCGCCAGTAATTTCTTTATAAATGATTGCTTTAAGTGATGAATGCCATCTATAAAGAAGGTTGTATTTTCTTTATTAGATAATGTTTTTGAAATGATATACGCAATATCCTCTTCAGAGGAGCGATGTAAGTTAAGCGCTTCATATTCAGATAAATGAATGTTTGATAGCGCCAGCGCGCTTGTCAGTTTTTCAATAAAGGTAGTTTTATCGTTATCTTTTTTGTTAATCGTTAGCCATATTTTAACACCCTGGCTTTTAGCATAAACGTGAGCCAATAAACTGTGTTTTCCAAACCCTGGAGGGGCTTGTAGAATCACCACTTTTCGTTCCTTTAAAGCCTGTAAACTTTCGGCATAGAGCGCACGATTGATGTGACCTCGAGCCAGTTTAGGCTCGAAGTCTGAAGGTAGAAAAGGATGATCTGTCTTCATACATTGACCAACAATTAAGGCGATTCCTTATTCTGCTCTAGTGGCTCAAATTCATCCTTGTCGATTAAAAAACAAGAAGGGCAGGTGAACTCCTCAGGTAAATCCTGCCAAAGCGTACCCGCTGGGTAGCCTTCGTGAGGGCAGCCTATTAGCTCATCATAGACGGTGCTGCAATTTGGGCATTGATATTTACTCATGGTGTAACCTCCGCAGTCTCACTGTTCTAATTGATAGACTTTTTATGGTAACGGGCAAAAAGTTTATCTTTGGCTTCGCCGTCCATATTAACCAGATTCATATCCCCTTCTGCCCAAGCGACAACCTTTGGATCCATTACCCAATACCATAGCGGTGGAATCAAGGTCATCATCATCATGGTTGGGTAGCCTGTTGGCATTTGCGGAGCTTCAGGGTAGTCACGCAGCATCTGATAAGGGCGGGTCGGATTCGCATGATGATCAGAATGGCGCTGTAAGTGCAGCGAAATAAGATTGCTTAAACGAAAGTTACTATTCCAAGAATGCTTAGGTTCGCAGCGCTGATATTTTCCGTTGTCTAGCTTTTGACGAAGTAAACCATAATGCTCAATGTAGTTGGCCATTGTTAACTGGAACCAACCATAAAAGGACGTAAAGATAAGGAAAGGGATAACCTGAACGCCCAAAATAAATATCATTGCGCCAAAACCGATCAGTGTCATTAACCAAGAGTGAATAATTTCATTACTGAATGACCAGGTTGGTTTTCCTAATCGAGAAAGTCTTGCGCGTTCAAGCGCCCAAGCTCTAACAAATCCACCGGGTAATTCACGTAATGCAAACTTATACACATTTTCACCCATGCGTGATGATGCAGCATCTTCGGGAGTAGCAACGTGTTTATGGTGCCCCTTATTATGTTCAATATTAAAATGTGCGTAGCCCATGATGGCCGTAGCAAATTTGGCGACCCAGGTCTGAGTTTTTTTATTAACCCTATGTCCAAGCTCGTGGCTGATTGCAAAAGAGACCGAATGCATAGCACCAATACCAATAATGGCTCCTAAAAAGTGGTACCAAGGAAGGTCGACTACTGACACGGCATACGCGGTAGTGATGAAAGCAAGCCAGTGAGCGACGATGGCAAGGTACATTACCCAAACATAGAAACCGTCGCTTTTTAAGGCATCTTCTTGTTCTTGCGTAGGGTTGTAGGTGTCGTGGCCAAAGATAATATCGGCGATTGGAACGATAACAACATTAAGCAAAACTAATAACCAAAGCCACAAGCCAGCGGCTTCTGTGGTAACCGTCTGATAAGCGGAAAATACTTGCAAAAGAGGCACCAGTATTGCCACTAAGAAGAAATATTTTTTAACGCCAGCCCAACTGAGACCACCTTGTGGTTCGGTATTTTGTACATTAAGTGTCGTCATAAGCTACCTTTTTGCTGTTTTTGTATTTATTAAGCAAAGTGTATTACAACGTTATAGTACAAAAACCTATCGAAAGGTAGGTTTTACAGATTTAGGATTTAACTGACGTCTTCTTCTTTTTGTTTCTACACTTTAAAAGCCTGTTACCTAGTCGTTACCTTGGCCTTGTTATCGTATGGCCATCGAAATAACAACGTGAGTGAGAATTATGATCATTAACAAACCCAGAACATTAGCACTATCCTTAGCCATACTCTGTACTAGCCTTTTACAAGCCTGCGGTGGCGCCCAAGCAGGTAGTAGCAGTGGAAGTAGTGATTACAGTTCAGCAAATAAAACAAACCGTCAGCTGTGGCTTAACGGCGAGATCTATACCGTCAACAAGGCCCAGCCATGGGCTGAAGCGATGGTGATCGAGAAAGGCCAATTGTTATTTGTTGGTCAAGAGAGCGAAGCCAAGACCTGGGTGAATGAAAATACCCAAGTCCATGATTTAAAAGGCAAGACAGTTTTGCCGGGCTTACACGATGTACATCTGCACCCACTTGAAGCATCCAGTGAAGAAATTCAGTGCATACTGGATTCCTCTAAGACCGTTAGTGCTTGGGTAAGCAACATCAAAGCCTGCGCGCAGCAGAATCCTCCAGCAGCTAATGGCGATGGCACTAATGGTACTAGTGGTACTAGTGGAGAGTGGTTATTAGGTTGGGGTCATTCAATACTGACCCTCGTTGAAAGCAGCACTGAGCCTCGTAAGTTATTAGATGCCCTTAATGATTCACGCCCAATAGCCATTATGGAAGAAACCAGCCATAGCGTCTGGGTAAACTCAAAAGCGCTGGAATTATTAGAACTGGATGGCGTCATCACCGAGCAAAATATCGCAGGCGGGGCGGTACTATTAAATGAACAGGGTAAAGCGACAGGAGTATTATTAGACGGCGCTGGCGACTTAGCATTTGATATGGCCATGGCCGAAACCCCCGAGCGCTTAGAGCGCAATTACCAAAGCTTATTAGCAGGGCTAGATGAAGTTGCCAAAAATGGTATTACCTCCATCGTAGATGCACGTATTTATTGGCAGCGCGGTTATTTAAAAGCATGGCAACGAGCTCGCGATGAAGATGCGCTAACCGCACGCAGTGTTTTAAGTCTATGGGCTTATCCTAATATAAATGACGAAGCGCAAATCAAACACCTAGCCTCGTTATATGAAAACGATGTTGATAGTATGTTGCGTATTAACCAAATTAAATTTTACAGCGATGGCATCACACACAATGCCACATCGGCATTATTAGCACCTTATGAAGCCGGTGCTTATTATGACGAAGTCGGGCCAGTAGGATTAAATTACTTCGATGAGAAACGCTTAACCCATTACGCAACGGAGCTTTCTAAGGTCGGTTTCAATATGCACATACATGCGATTGGAGATCGAGCAGTACGTGAATCATTAAACGCCATTGAAGCCGCGCAGCTTGCGAATAAGAGCCCAAGCAATAAAGGTATTGGCCGCCATCGTTTAACCCACGTAGAAATGGTGGCAGACATCGATAAAAAACGCTTTGCAGAACTTGATGTAATCGCTGATTTTCAGCTGGCCGGTGAATTCACTCACCCTGAAAACTTCGAAGAAATGGAACCGTTAATTGGTGAGCGTGCTCATAGCCAGCTACCCGTGCGAGACATTTATGATACCGGTGCAGTCGTCACATTAAGCAGCGATTGGGACGTGAGTAGCTTGTCGCCTTTCGTGGGTATGCAGAATGCCTTAACGCGCGGTGCTCAAAGTTTGCCAGACCTTGCCTCAGTCATTGAAGCGTATACTATTAACGGTGCCTATGTGATGGATCAAGACCACATAACGGGTTCGATCGAGGTAGGTAAAGAAGCTGATTTCATCATAATCGATCAAAATCCATTTGACATTGATCTCAATAAAATTAGCGAAATAAAAGTATTAAAAACAATACTCGCAGGTGAAACTGTTTATCAATCTGAAAACCAGTAATCAACATCAGAGATCCTCATGCTTGTACTATTAGTCGAAGACGAAGTGCCATTAGCCAAGCTCGTATGCGAATACCTTGAAGACGAAGGGTTCGAAACCGACCATGCGGTAAAAGCGAGCCAAGCAATCGAACTATTAGACAAGCATGATTTTGATGTATTGATATTGGATATTAATCTTCCTGATATGTCGGGCTTCGAATGTTGTAAGCACATTCGCCAACGCGGCATCAATATTCCCACCATCATGCTAACGGCCCGCCATAGCCTTGACGATAAAGAACAAGGTTTTCTGGCAGGCACCGATGATTACTTAGTAAAGCCTTTTGCGATGCAAGAACTGGTTATGCGCCTAAGGGCACTAAGCCAAAGAGCCAACCGCAGCGATAAAATAGTGTTAGGAAAGTTACAGCTCGAAGTCAGTCAGCATAAGGCGTTTATTAATGATAAAAAAGCGCAGTACGAAATAATACTCACCCCCGATGAGTGGCGCTTACTGCTGTTATTAAGCCGTGAAAATAAAACCGTCACGCGTGAAAAAATATTCGATCAGTTGTGGCCCGATGGTAGTGGCACAGAGGATGGTCTAAAAATGTTGTTATTCCGTTTGCGTAAAACACTGAATATGACATTACAAAACGGGCAGTTCTCTGAGGATACGTTACAGATAATAACGGTTCGAGGTATTGGGCTAAGACTGGAGTATAGCGAATGAGTTTATTGCAATATCTCAGTCAGCGTTTATTGCTGTTAGGGCTGGTTATATCAGCAGGAATATTCTACATCGTTTATATCTTATATCAGTGGGGATTAGACGACTCGACTGAGTACTACCTTACTCAAGACATGCAGTGGGCCATTGAAAATTTAGCGAATCAACAGGCGCTGCCAAGTAACACCTCATTCAGACAATTCTACCTATCAAACGTGAAAGCAGCGGATGCAGATTTAAAGCGTCAGCACGATGCCATCATAAAAAATCAGAGTTTACCGACAAAATACGCCTCGTTATTAATCCATGAAGCTGATCGAGAGTTTATATATTTAGAGGATGATGTTTCTTATCAATATGGACTGCATCAGGTATTAGACGGCGATCGAGCATTGACCCTTATTCATCAATTCTATGTTGATGAAAACGTCGAAGATATAAGCTTATTAAAAATATCGCTGCTTGCCTCAGCCGTATTGATTTTAACCATGCTGTTAGGTTCTAGGTTTATATATAAGCGCATTGCTGTATCGATGCAGCATCTTCTTCACGCTTCTCAGCAGCAAAAAGGAAAAATCACCAATGATTTTTCTAGCACTGAATTTATCGAGGTGGAAATAATAATAAACTCTTTAAATGAAGCACTCGAAGATTTAGAGAATAAGAATCAGCAAGAGCGATTATTCATTCAAACACTCAGCCATGAATTACGCACCCCCATGGCAACAGTGCAAGTGGCATTAGAACTGTTAGCGAAAAAGGAACTTAATGAGAATGTGCGCGCTAAACTTGATGTTATTTTTAGCAGCAATCAAAAAATGCAGACATTATCGAATGACTTGTTATTACTATGGACGACAACTCAATGTGATTTTCATAATGAAAGAAATTCTCATAATGAAAGTGATCGGAGAATTGATTTAGAGAACGAATTAAAAACAGCCATTAATGAACTCGATAGTGTCTTTCAATGCAAACAGCGTTTTGTTTTTACCCCGCTTAATACAGAATCCAATCCCTTAACCGTATTGGCTTCAAAGAGCCACATACGGTTGCTACTCAATAATGTCTGCAAAAATGCGATTGTCCATTCCGATAGTCAAATAGAAGTATCGCTACAACCGAATGAAATTATAATCAGTAATAAAAAAAGCCAGCAAGTCGTTGATCCTTTAGTCGCCGGATCCGGTATAGGACTGATTATTGCGAACAGAGCGGCTGAGCTATTAGGCTGGAAAATAGAGATCGCCGAAACAGACTCGACCTATGTGCTTAAAATATTGTATAAAAATTAATACCGCATCATTATTTCAAGATAACCAAGTTGGTTTATTAACTCGGTCTATTAAATGGGTTTATTAGATTTCATCATACGCGCATGGATTTATCAGCGTCATTTGATATAGTCAGGGATATATCTATTAATAGCACCTCTAACATTTGAGTAATAGTAATGAATTTAATTTTTATACACGGTTCAGGTTGCAGCAAAAATGTTTGGGATCAGCAATTATCTTTCTTTGACGGCAGTATCGCACTTGATTTACCTGGTAGACCTAGCGGAGAGCCTTTAGCTAGTGAAGAGCCCTTAGAGAGCGCAACAGATCTAGCCCAATGGCTGAATGATTATATTACCGATCACGCGCTAGAAAATGTAGTTTTAGTCGGCCACTCGTTAGGCGCAGCCGTGGTTATGCAAGCGGCTTTATTAAACGATAAACACCTTAAAGGCATGGTACTAATCGGTTCGGGAGCACGCTTAAAAGTGATTCCTCAATTAATAACCTCACTGTCCGCATTGGCTGATCAGGTGGCTGATCAGTCAGCCAGTATTCCCGATAGTTTCTTGCAGGCTAATCAACATATCCCCGAGCCCTTTAAAACAAACATCAACGAAGCGATCAAGAAAAATGGTGCACGCATCATGCTTAATGACTTTAAAGTATGCGATAAGTTTGATGTGATGGACCAGCTAGCCAGCCTTCACCTACCGGTAAAAATTATCGTTGGTGAAAAAGACAGTATGACACCCGTAAAATACGCTTCTTTTTTACACGAACGTATCGTCCCGAGTGAACTGACGGTTATTGAAGGAGGCACGCACATGGTATTTGCTGAACAAGCAGCACTCGTGAATGAGCAAATTGAAGCATTTATCGCGAGCCTTTAAGTGAACAAAAATCAGATTTGACTAACGCTTGATAGCTATAAAGTAATGAAAATAATATATGAATAAGTGCTAAAGCGGCGATCGACATTAAATGTTGGTTTATTAAATGCTTTATAGAAAGAAGGTTGTTTCATTGAGGTGGGCTAAATCCAAATCTAACTCACTCTAATTGATGCGATATTTCCTTTTTTATCGCCTATAGCCAACAGTTAGAACTGTGAATAAGTTACATCTCTGAATAAATAACATCAGTTTTTGAAGCATAAATATGCGTAAAGTTTTATCCGTAGGGCGAGGTTGCGATCCTAGGAATGAGACGAATTTATTATTAGGTAGTATTGCTACGCTCAGCAAGCCAGCGTGCAACATCCTCATGCTCATCCACATCCCAAACTTGCGGAAGGTATTTAGCTGATATCTCTAAACTTTGTATATCACGCTTAGTTTCGGCAAATACCGAATCAGTTCCCCATAGTTTATTTTCAAACAATTCAGTATAAAACTGTTTCATACCTAGCAGTCCATAACCACCGTCTTCTGCTGGGCTGATCACCAAATCATGACTCTCTAATTGCTGTAGGCAATCGCTTAAGTAAGGCGTATCTAAATTAGGGACATCTACCCCAATCAAAACCGGAATGCGGCCACGAGATAATGCAGACTTTACTGCGATCGCCATTCGCACGCCTAAATCGATGTCGCCTAAATCAATGCTAGATAAGTCATCTAGCGCTGGTTGTTTATAAAATGTCGCTATGTCTGCCCAAGATCTAAAGGCTTCATGCTCGCAGTCTCCTGCAATCCATAATGCAATATGATTTTTTTTAGTCGTACTCAGTTCTCGCAATGTATTCTCTAAGCGAGTGAGTAGTTGACCATAAATATTACAGGCATTGTGTTCACCTAATACAGGAATTAAGCGCGTTTTAACCAAACCGGGAATAGGAGTCTTAGATAATACAATCCATTCGATCGCTTTATTTTCCATAATATTTCTTCACTAACTTATTAGGAGACATACCTAACCAATACAATAATCTTAACTGCCACATGAGTAGAACTGTTTTTAACCAGCCGTATTGCTGCCAACGTCGTGCACTGGTTTTTATAATCGGCCCATCACAATCGGCTTTTGCTAATTGTCTAAGTCGTTTCGAAATTTCTACATCTTCCATTAATGGAATTACTGCATAACCTTTTAAGCGTTTAAAAATATCGGTACGTATAAAAATACCCTGATCTCCCGTCATCACTTGAGTTAGTCGAGATCGTGTATTGATAAAGGTTGAGATAATAGCAAAGGGAAAAAGGTTTGGGCTTAGGCGTACATCAAAACGCCCCCATATTGAGGTTGGTTTTAAGGCGCGTAAATAGTGTAGGTGATCGCTTGATAAGCCACTGTCGCTGTGTAAAAACCATAATAAATCTGGTTTATGTTCTTCAATTGAGTGCTGGCACAAAAAAGCAGCACCGGCATTCATTTGAATGGCGCGGCCTTTTTCAGATCTTAAATAGTGCAGCTGGTCATAAGATTCGATGGTGCTTTTTAGCGCATTGTTTTTGGTGTGCGAATCGCTGGCATCCACAATCACGAGTTGATCGCCTTTTTTAAGGTAACTCGCCACTTCTTTTAACCAAGGCAACAATGCATCTCCTTCGTTATACACTGGCACAACGATGCCTAGCGTATTGAGAGGCGTTGCCTTATGGTTTGGTCGATCAGTCATCTAATGCGCCGCCACAGCTGCTGCCTTGGCCTGCTGTGCAGCCATAACAATGATCTGCTACTTTAATGGGGAAGCCCTTTAGGTCGGAGTTTAATAAATCACGAAGATGGTAGGTATGTTCGGCCGTCTTTGTATTTGTATTTATATTTGTCACGCTCGCTGTTTCTTGTCCTTCAGCTTGTAATTGATCTTGTAGTTGATTGTGGCTTAGATGAGCTGAGATGGGGATTTCTAACATTTGATTAAAATCACAATCATACAAATTGCCTAACCAATCCACACTCACAGTATTCAAGCACATCACGCCGGCTAAATTTGCAGGTGAGTAACTGTCTTTGAGCAAGTTCATGTAATCATAAAATTCCCCCTGAGCTAATAACACGGCGCCAAATCGTGAGATCGGCATATTCGTTATGGTGAATAAGTTATTAAAATAAATGTCGTGTTCATTGCCAAGTTTCTCTTTATAAGAAGCCTCTAGCTCAACTTGGCCAGGGGGCAAAAACGCACCGCCAGGGTTATAAACAAGGTTCAGAGATAAGCTAGAACCTTCCATGCCATAGCCGAGTTTATTCAGCTTGTGTAAGCCTTCAATACTGGATTCAAATACCCCTTTTCCTCGCTGAGCGTCGACGTTTTGTTCGCTATAGCAGGGAAGCGAGGCAACGACCTCAACTTGGTGGTCGGCTAAAAATTGAGCAAGGTCTTCTTGTCCGGGTTCATTCAGAATCGTTAGGTTACAGCGATCAATCACGGTTACGCCCAGTTCGCGCGCGGCTTTAACCAAATAGCGAAAGTGCGGCATCATCTCTGGCGCACCACCGGTTAAATCTAATGTGGATACCTGGTGTTGCTTTAAGATATCAATCACCAAATCGATATTGGTTTTATCCATCTGCTCGGTACGCTTAGGCCCTGCATTTACATGGCAGTGGGTGCAACTAAGGTTGCAGGTATAACCTAAGTTAATTTGCAGGATTTCTAGTTTTGCGCGCGTTAATGGCGGGAAGTTAGATACCATTAATAAAGGCTTTGTATCTCTCATGGAATAAACAAACCAATAAATATAAAAAATGAAATAATGAATCAACGATAACGTATTTAGAATAAAGAAGCGCGGATAAGTTCAACGAGGGGGCTGGTATTGGCTAAAGGGACGTAATAAGATAGGCACCTCTGAAAAGATGTCTCCCCATAGTTTAACTGGATAAAACAGGGCCCTCCTAAGGCTTAGCTCCAGGTTCGAGTCCTGGTGGGGAGGCCAGTTTTCAAAGCTGTTGTTACAATCTATTTAACATAAGGTTCACCTCCGAGGCGGCGAGCACGGAGAAAGAATCTTCTTTCCGGTATGCCCTGCACTTATTTCCTCGGTGACGCGAAGCTCATTGTGCCTTGGTGGTTAACTGCTTTAGCTTTTAGCCCAAGGGTTAACTTTTCTGCTTGGTATTTCTGTTGTATCGTCTTTTTCTTCTATTTCAACAGGTGCTTCTACAGGTATTTCAGTCGCCGTTTCAACAGGAAGTTCTGCTGGGGTTTGAGCAGGCATCTCTGGAATTGGTTGAGTAATTGTTTCAGCTTCTGCTGTAGATTTTGCCCAAGGGTTAACGGAACCTGTTGTTTTGGGTAAAGCTTCAGCTTCTATCGCAGCTTTTACCTTGGCTTTAAACACATGAATCTGCGCATCAATCGTTACGGTCAATTCTTCTAAGCTGCTTAGTGATTTTTTGTTTTCTGCCTTGGTGCGCCAGTTATGTGGCGTCATCAATAACAGGTCTTGAATCTGTTGCTGGCTGCTTAGGGTATTTTGATAGCTTACTTGTTGTTGGTCGATTAACTCAAAGTCTTCACCCATGTTTTTAATCGGGTCGAATTCAACTTTGGTAATTTTATCGTACAGTTTTTCACGCAGTTCGATTAAATGTTTTTCACCAGTATTCACGCAGATGAAGTAGCCATCTTGCTTAATGACTTGGTGATAGCTCTCTGGCATTAAACGCGTAAATAAACAGGTGGCGATGTCGATGCTTTTTTCTTGCAAGGGAATATCAATCGCTGAGGCGACTAGCCATTCGTTGGTCATTGGCTTTGCAGCTTCGTGAGCATCGGCTTTTGCGCGTTTAGCGGCGGCGATGACGGCGTCTTTGGATATGTCTAAACCATGGAGTTTATGATCAATTTTATGGTCGTTAAACTATGGTGCATGCGCTGGCTGTAATAACCTTCGCCACAACCAATGTCTAATACTTGAATGGGCTGCTCTAGTTTTAGCGCTAAATCAAGAATGATTTGGTTTAAGCTGTCTGAGATTGGGCGATAAAAATCGGTGTTTAAAAAAGCCTGGCGAGCGTTAACCATGTCTTGGTTGTCGCCTGGATTTTTTGATTTTTTCTTGTGCGCGAGCAGCAGGTTTAAATACCCTTGGCGCGCACGGTCGAAGCTGTGATTATTCACACAGCTCAAACTTTTATTGCTCTCGTTTGCTTGTAGGCTTTCTTTACATACTGGGCATAATAAAATTGATGCAGTCATGTTTTACAACTTTAAATGAAGGTTGTGATTTAGAAAAATTTAACAAATGAAAAGATTCATTCTTGGGTGTTTGTGTAGCAAATATCTAAAACAGGGATGTCTTAGTTAAGGCTACATGGATGTATTTACGCCGTTTTGCGGAATAAATACCCAAGAATGAATCGCTGTAAAATTTAACTAAATCTTATTATTATTTTAAGGATCTAATCTATTAATAAGTTTTCTAAAATACGCTGATAAATATTGGTCAGAATATTTAAATCTTCTGCTTCAACACATTCGTCTACTTTGTGAATTGTTGCGTTGCGTGGGCCAAGCTCAATCACTTGTGAACCTGTTGGTGCAATAAAACGACCATCAGAAGTTCCACCGGCAGTTGATAACTCGGTATCGATACCGGTAACATTTTTAATCGCTTCTACCGTTGCATCAACCAATGGGCCAGCAGAGGTTAAGAAAGGTTGGCCACTTAGGTTCCAATCGATGTCGTAGTCGATGTTGTGTTTGTTTAAAATGGCTTCGGTGCGTTCTTTTAGAATGTCAGCGGTTAGCTCTGTCGAGAAACGGAAGTTGAATATTACTTCGCAATCCCCTGGAATGACGTTGGTCGCGCCAGTGCCTGAGTTGATGTTTGAAATCTGAAAACTGGTCGCTGGGAAGAAGTCGTTACCGTTATCCCATTGTTCAGCCGACAATTCAGCTAATGCTGGGGCTACGTCATGAATCGGGTTACGCGCTAACTGTGGATAAGCTACGTGACCTTGAATGCCTTTAACCGTTAATACACAGCCTAAAGATCCACGACGACCATTCTTGATGGTATCGCCAGTGTCGGTGGTGCTTGAAGGTTCGCCAACAATGCACATGTCGATGTGTTCGCCACGGGCTTGTAACGTTTCAATGACTTTAACCGTGCCGTGCTTGGCTGGGCCTTCTTCATCGCTGGTAATTAAATAGGCGATAGAGCCTTTATGATCTGGGTGTGCTTTAACGAAGTTTTCAGTCGCGATCATGAACGCGGCGATAGAGCCTTTCATGTCGGCAGCGCCACGGCCATATAGCATACCATCGTGAATTTGTGGTTCAAACGGTGGGTGAGTCCAATTGCCTTCTGGGCCTGTTGGAACAACGTCGGTATGGCCGGCGAAGCAGACGACAGGGCCTTCTGTACCACGACGAGACCACAAGTTATCGGTATCTTCAAAGCGCATTTCTTCGTGTTTGAAACCGACTGCGCCTAGGCGGTCCATCATCATTTGCTGACAGCCAGCGTCTTCAGGCGTTACTGAACGGCGTTGCATTAGGTCGAAGGCCAATTCTAAAGTTGGCGTCAGTTTTACGGTCATGAGGAAGATTCTCGATAAAAAAGGTTAGAAATTTTGATCATTTAGAATGTTGGCGATTATATCATGATTTATCGGTTAGCTTATCTACCGAGCCTAATATTCCACGTAGCATACGCAATTCTTTCGCATTCGGTTGAGCGCGGGCGAACATTTGCTGTAAACGTTGCATGGCTTCTCCTGGGTGGTTCTTTACTAAGAAACCCGTATCGGACAGTGTGCTTTCTAAATGCTGATAAAATCGGTCCATATCGAGCTGGCTAGCAAATGCTTCGCTTTCGCTATTAGAATCGATGAGTTCATCGCGATGCAATCCGAATTTTTTGAATAATTCGTAGCTGACTATCTGAACAGCCGAGCCAATATTTAATACATCGTATTCCGGGTTCCCTGGAATATAGAGCAGCTGTTGGCACATGCCGAGCTGTTCGTTGCTTAACCCCATGCGTTCGCGGCCAAAAACGATAGCGATTTTCTCTTTGGGGTTCTCTTGTATCCAGCCAGCGGCTTCTTCGGCGGTTACTTGTGGGCGCGTATAGTTTCGTTTACGCGCGCTGGTGGCGAAGACTTGGGTACAGTCGGCGATGGCTTCTGACAGGGTTTGAACAACCGTTGCATTATCCAGTACATCTAGGGCGCCAGCCGCACGATTACTGGCTTCTTCGGCAGGGTAGTCGGTTGGATCAACAAGGTATAATTCCTTGAGTCCCATGGTTTTCATCGCGCGGGCAATCGCACCGATGTTGCCAGGATGGTAGGTTTGCACGAGCACAATGCGGATTGAATCTAAAACAGTCACCTAGGAAATTCCTATTTGGTTAAAGTGTTTGGCTAAAAAATTAGAAATGGTATCATACTAGTCACTTATAATAATCGATTAGGAAGCCTTCTCAATGAGCGAATCTCTTACTCTTGACCAGTTAAACCAAATAATGGCGGATGCTGATCTTTTGAAATCAAAGGATGAAATTGAGGTCGCTTTGGATCAAATGGCCGTTGATATCACCGAGCGTCTATCTACTAGCATGCCGGTTGTATACTCGATCATGAATGGCGGTCTTATCTTTGCAGGTCAGCTTCTTCCATTATTGAAATTTCCATTAGAAGTTGGCTACATGCACGCGACTCGTTATCGTGGCGAAACCGAAGGCCAAGCCGAGCTACAATGGCAAGCGCTTCCATCTTGCCCAATGGATGGTCGTACCGTTCTGATTCTTGATGATATTTTTGACGAAGGGAATACGTTGGCGGAAGTGGTTGAAGCGTGTAAAGCTCAGGGCGCTAAAGAAGTTGTTACTGCGGTAATGATCAATAAGGTTCATGAGCGAAAAAATACAAATTTAGAAGTAGATTTTTATGGCTTAGATGTTGAAGACCGCTTCTTGTTTGGATTTGGTATGGATTACCGCGGTTACTGGCGTAATGCTGAAGGTATTTACGCGGTTAAAGGAATGTGAATCGTTGAAGATTTTTTTCGCGAAAAAAAGGCGGCTATGGAAACATAGCCGCCTTTTTTTTTAGAGTATTTGTACTAAATAAAAAATAATATTATCGATAAAAATAACATTATTAATATAGTTTTCTATGGGACTTTCTTTTTTAAATTACAGGGTTATGATAGCCCGAATCGCAGATCACGGATTAAATTTTTAAGGTAGAACATTGTATGAACGTACTACTTTAGAATGACAGAACTGTTTAAAGGATTTGGCCATGTTGGCCGGTAGAACAACAATAAAAAAGTAAAAACACAAAGCAACGACATACAAGGTAGTTATTGATGGAATATTTCTTGACGGGTGGTACCGGATTTATTGGCCGCTTTTTAGTAGGAAAACTTTTGGCGCGCGGTGGTACTGTGCACCTTCTGGTACGTGAACAATCTAAGTACAAACTTGATGCAATCAGAGAAAATTGGGGTGTGGATGAGACCCGATTGAAGGCTGTAGTTGGCGATCTCACCAGTGACAATCTTGGTATTGATGCTAAAACTCTAGAAGCGCTAACGGGAAAAGTTGATCACTTTTTTCATCTAGCGGCTGTCTATGATATGAGTGCCGATGAAGAGGCTCAGCAAGCGACCAATATTGATGGCACTCGAGCCGCAATAAATACCGCCGATATTATGGGCGCGAAACACTTCCACCATGTTTCATCGATTGCAGCAGCCGGTTTGTTTAAGGGTATTTTCCGTGAAGATATGTTTGAGGAAGCGGGCAAGCTAGATCATCCGTACCTGATGACCAAACATGAATCTGAAAAAGTCGTTCGTGAAGAGTGTAAAATAGCTTATCGTATTTACCGCCCTGGTATGGTGATTGGTCATTCTGAAACGGGCGTGATGGACAAGATTGATGGTCCCTACTATTTCTTCAAAATGATTCAGAAAATTCGTCGTTCATTGCCACAGTGGTTTCCAACGATTGGTATTGAAGGCGGCCGTTTAAATATTGTTCCTGTGGACTATATCGTTAATGCGATGGATCACATTGCACACGCTGATGGCGAAGACGGTAAGTGTTTCCACCTGGTCGATTCTGACCCTTATAAAGTCGGTGAAGTTTTAAATATATACAGCGAAGCGGGCCATGCGCCTAAGATGGGAATGCGGATTGATTCGCGTATGTTCGGATTTATTCCGCCGTTTATTCGTCAGAGCCTGAAAAATCTACCACCGGTAAAACGCTTGGTGAGTGCTATTTTGGATGACATGGGTATTCCACGTTCAGTGATGTCTTTCATCAACTATCCAACGCGATTTGATTCTCGTGAAACTGAGCGCGTACTAAAGGGAACGGGTATCGAAGTACCTCGCCTTGAAAGTTATGCGCCAGCAATTTGGGATTATTGGGAGCGTCATTTAGATCCTGATTTGTTTAAAGACCATACGCTGAAAGGCCGCGTTGAAGGTAAAGTCTGTGTGATTACCGGTGCTACTTCGGGTATTGGTTTGGCAACAGCAGAGAAGCTAGCCGAAGCGGGTGCTATTTTAGTGATTGGCGCACGTACTCAAGAGACGCTGGATGAAGTAGCCGAGTCATTGAGAGATAAGGGTGGCAATGTTCACGCTTACCAGTGTGATTTCTCTGACATGGATGATTGTGACCGATTTGTTAAAGCGGTATTGGCTGACCATGGCCATGTCGATGTATTGGTGAATAACGCCGGTCGTTCTATTCGCCGTTCACTGTCGCTATCGTTCGATCGTTTTCATGATTTTGAGCGCACGATGCAGTTGAACTATTTTGGTTCAGTACGTCTCATTATGGGCTTCACGCCTTCAATGCTAGAGCGCAAAAGCGGGCATGTCATCAATATTTCATCGATTGGTGTACTGACGAACGCACCGCGTTTCTCGGCTTATGTTGCGTCTAAATCGGCACTGGATTCATTCAGCCGATGCGCGGCTGCTGAGTGGTCAGATCAGAACGTTAAGTTCACGACCATCAATATGCCATTGGTGAAAACACCCATGATTGCGCCGACGAAAATCTACGATTCTGTACCGACACTCTCGCCAGAAGAAGCGGCAGACTTAGTAGCTACGGCCATTATTAAGCGCCCTAAGCGTATTGCAACTCGTCTTGGAACGTTTGCTCAGGTATTGCATGCGGTTGTGCCTAAGGTGGGCGAGATTGTTATGAATACGGGTTATCGCATGTTCCCAGACTCAGCGCCAAAAGTTGAGGGTGAGCCCGCTAAAAAGCAGAAGGTTTCTTCTGAGCAAGTAGCCTTTGCAGCAGTGATGCGAGGTATTCACTGGTAGGTTGTACTGCTCTTAAACCTGTCACAGAAAGCCTGACTTCTTACCGTTCAATGCACTCTCTATGGGTACATTGAACGGTGAGGGCTCAGGCTTTTTTCTTTTATCGATATCAATCCACCTCTCACCTTAAATTACTTCTAAAACGTATTTGCTAAATCATTCGAAAAGTTGCATTATGACGATTCGTCAATTTTGACGGATCGTCATAATTTGTAATTTTAGAGAAAGCTGAGCAGTAGAGTGAATAGAAAAGTGAGCATTGAAGCAGGGCCAAAGTGAATGAGCTTATCTAAAAGCGAGCAGAAAAAAGCCGATCGCGAACAAGAGCTGCTTGATTTGGCGATCTCTATTATTAATGAAGAAGGCTTTGCCGCACTGAGTCTAGAGAAACTAACAGCTAAGTCGAAATATTCAAAGGGCACTATTTATAATCATTTCACTAGCAAAGAAGACTGCTTATTAAGCTTAAGTATTCGTGCGGTGGGGTCGATTATGGAGCTGTTTTATCGCGCCATTGTTTTTGATGGCAGCTTACGAGAAAAAGCCGTTGCCATTCACTATGCCTATCAGTTGTATGCGCGTCTTGAGCCTACCTTATTTATGGCAGTATTGAGCAGTAAAGCACCGGGAATGCGTGAGAAAGTTTCGCCTGAAAAATTGACAATTTTAGATTTTCATGAAGACACGATTAACAAGTTTAGCGATCAGATGTTTCGTAGCGCGATTACCAATGGTGATTTAGAACTGCCTTCTCATCTATCGATTGAAACGCTGTATTTCTCTAATTGGGCGATGTCGTTTGGTACTAATATGCTTGTGATGACTGCGCCAGAATCTCAATTGGTGAATCGCTTGAATTCCAATACGCTCGTACTTCAAAACATCAGTATTTTGATGGACGGTATGAACTGGAAGCCGTTATCAAAAGATTGGAATTACCAGAAAACGTGGCAGCGAGTAGAAAAAGAGATTTTTGCCAAAGAAGTCGCGCAACTTTTGTTATTAGATTAATGCTAGAGCGCAGAGATATTGCGAGTAAAAATGTGTCATTAGTAAAATAAAACTTATAAATAATTAAGCTTATAAATAATAAAAACAACAATAATATTAAGGATTCAATATGGATCAAACCATAGCAAAAAAAGGACTTCGGCAGGCTTGGCTTAATAGCATTATTCGCCATCCCTGGATTATTATTTTTATGGTCGTAGCCATCGTTGCTGCGGTATCTTATGGCGGTAAAAATTTATATTTTCGCGCCGATTATAAAGTCTTTTTTGATAAAGACTTTCCGCAGCTAGTCGCGCATGAAGAAATGCAGCGTTTATTCAATAATAATGATAACGCTGCGCTAATCATTGTGCCAAAAGAAGGCACGGTTTTTACCGAGCCTATGATGACTCTGATAAAAGAATTAACCGATGAGGCATGGCAAACGCCATTTTCGAGCCGAGTGAATTCTATTACTAATTATCAACATACTCGTGCAGAAGACGATGACCTGATCGTAGAAGATTTAATCTTAGAGGTCGACACTATTAATGCGGAGTCCATTCAGTTAACCAAAGACGTTTCGACCACCGAGCCCGCTCTAGTGAATCGACTGGTATCGCCAGATGGTAAAGCGGCAGTCGTAAATATCACGATTCAACTACCCGATAAAGAAAACCGAACCGCTGAAATTATTGAAGTCACAGAATATGTGAAGGCAATGACAGATCGTTATGCTGAGCAATATCCTAACGCAGAGTTTTATCATACCGGTGTGATTTTATTAAATTACAGCTTTGCGACGGAAGGTCAAAAAGACATGCTCACGTTAGTACCGAGTATGTTTTTGCTGATTATCTTGATGCTAACGGTTCTCTTGCGCAGTATCACTGGCATGTTGATGACCCTAGTCGTTATCTTTTTTAGCATTACCGCGACGATGGGGGCTGGTGGTTGGTTTAGTTATTTCTTATCGACAGGCACCATTAACGTTCCGATCGTTGTGATGACATTGGCCGTAGCCGACTGTGTGCACCTAGTGGCGTCAGCGCAATTTGCAATGCGCGAAGGTAAGTCACGTAAAGAGGCGGTGGCCTTTGCGATGGATTTAAATCTTATGCCGGTCTTTATTACCAGCGCGACCACTGCGATTGGTTTTTTAACCTTAATGTTTTCCAAGTCGCCAGTGCTCTCTGATTTTGGTGAGTTGAGTGCCATTGGGGTGATGGTGGCCTTTTTGTTATCGGTAACGTTATTACCCGCCTTAATGATGGTTATTCCTATGAAGGTAAAGCCTGCCTCAGTAAATAAAGACGGTATGGAAAAATTAGCCGATTGGGTGATTAAGCATAATAAGATCGTATTGCCTGTCAGTGCTGGCGTGATGCTATTTTTTGCCTGCTTAGTGCCGCTCAACGAAATTAATGATGAGTCGACTAAGTACTTTGCGCCCTCAACAGATTTTCGTCAGTCGGTTGATAAGCAAGAGGAAACCATTTCAGGCATGACCATTATTAACTGGGCTTTATACAGTGGCGAAGCAGAAGGTATTAATAACCCAGAGTTTGTACAAATCATATCCGACTTTAGTGATTGGTTGCGTGAGCAGCCAGAAACAGATCATGTCGATACAATCTCCGATACTATTAAACGTCTGAATAAAAGTATGAATGGTGATGATGAAAACTTTTATCGTTTGCCTAAAGAGCGAGAGCTTATTGCTCAATACTTATTGATGTACGAAATGTCTTTGCCGTATGGACTAGACCTTACCAATCAGCTCAATATCGATAAATCGTCTACGCGTATTGTCAGCACCTTAGAAAACTTGGGCAGTAAAGAATATGTGGCTCTAGAAGAGCGAGCGATGACCTGGTTTGCTTCGCATGCGCCCCATGTTCGTATCACGGCGTCTAGCTCGGGACTGATGTTTGCTCATATTGGAGAGACCAATATGGACAGTATGATTATCAGTATGACGTTGGCGATGTTCTTGATTTCGGCGTTGCTTATTTTTGCCTTGCGTTCGTTCCGCTTAGGAATGATCAGCTTAATTCCTAATATCGGCCCTGCTGCGGTAGGTTTTGGCATTTGGGCATTAATATCGGGTGAAATAAACCTCGGATTGTCAGTTGTTGTCTCAATGACACTCGGTATTATTGTGGATGATACCGTACACTTCTTAAGTAAATATCAACGCGCTCGTAATGATGGAAAAAATACAGAGCAGGCTATTCGTTATGCCTTTTCAAGCGTTGGCCGAGCCATGACTATTACGACCTTGGTATTGTGTACAGGCTTCTCGTTATTAACCTTCTCGGCGTTTAGATTGAATGCCGATATGGGTATGGCTACGGCGATTATTATCTTTGTTGCCTTGGTCGTTGATTTCTTATTTTTGCCGGCCTTTTTATTGCTTACCGATAAGGATGATCAGGCTGAAGTCGGGAATAAGAATCGTACAAAAATCAGCTGATTGAAGTTCTTGTTCTTAAAAAGTGTTAATTGAAACGCTCAATAGAAATGATATTAAATAAAAACCGATAATAAATATAAAAGTAGGAGTTATCTTATGAATGCATTAACAAAATTAACCGCATCACTGGCAACAGCGGTTGCATTAATGTCGGGTATGAATGCTCAGGCAGAGCTTAACCTTGCTGGCTTGTCGCCAGAAGAGCAAGGCTTGGCCATTGCGAAAGAGCGTAAGTCTCGCGATATTGGCTGGGGTGACTCGGCTTCTAGCGTGGTTATGACGTTACGTAATTCTCAGGGTGAAGAAAGTATTCGTGAAATGCGTATGCAATCACTAGAAGTGAGCGATGATGGTGATAAAGGCTTAACCATTTTTGATAAACCAAAAGATGTGAAAGGAACGGCTTTCCTAAACTTCTCTCACGTTGATAAGTCTGATGATCAATGGCTGTATTTACCTGCCTTAAAACGTGTAAAACGTATTTCTTCGCGTAATAAATCCGGTCCTTTTATGGGCAGTGAATTTGCCTATGAAGATTTGAGTTCGTTCGAAATTGGTAAGTACTCGTTTAAGTTGCTGGCTGAAGAAACGGTTAATGGTATTGAGTGCTATAAAGTTGAGCAGATTCCAACCGATAAAAATTCGGGTTATACCCGCCAAGTAGCTTGGGTTGATAAGGAGCACTTTCGTGGTCAGAAAGTTGACTTTTATGACCGCAAAAAATCATTATTAAAAACCTTAACCTTGTCAGATCATAAACTGTATCTCGATAAATACTGGCGTCCGATGAAGATGGATATGGTTAATCATCAAACCAAAAAGAGTACGGAATTAAATACCCTGACTCTAGAGTTTAATACCGGCCTCAAAGATTCCGATTTTAATAAAGCAACATTAAAACGCGCACGTTAATAGTATGAATAGTGCCGATCTATTCAATAAAAGTGTATAGGGTTTTTAATGGGTGAGTCATGAATAAAAAATATTTAATAATGAGTGCGCTACTGGCTGCGAACGTAGCGCATGCGGCAGATTTTGACGTTAGTGGTTATGTTGGGCTTGAATGGCGTGAGCACTTTGAAAAAGGCCAGTTCAATACCGTAAGCAGTGAGCAAGCGGATCGTCAAATCGGTTTGACCGCAGAACCCGAAATGGTTTGGTCGTTGGCCGATGGTGAACATACGATTGTTTTTAAACCGTATGGGCGTATTGATACTGCCGACGAAGACCGTACTCATATGGATATTCGTGAGCTTTCGTGGATGACCTACGGGGATGATTGGGAAATAACGGCAGGTATCTCAAAGGTCTATTGGGGGGTTACTGAATCGCAGCATTTGGTGGATATTGTTAACCAAACCGATTTTGTAGAAGCACCAGACGGTGAAGATAAATTGGGTCAGCCGATGATTAAGTTAAGCGCTATTCGTGACTGGGGAACGCTGACAGGCTTTGTATTACCGGGCTTTCGCGAACGTACTTTTCCGGGGGAAGAAGGACGTTTTCGTATTGGTTTACCGATAGCGGTTGATGATGCTCAGTATCAGGTGAGTGAAGAAGATGCTCACGTCGACTACGCTTTGCGCTGGAATCATACCATTGAAGATTACGATGTCGGTTTGTCTTGGTTTAATGGTACTAGCCGAGATCCTTTGTTTGTTCCTAATAATACGGGTACAGAAATACTGCCGTTTTACGCGCAAATTAATCAGTTAGGCTTAGATTTACAAGCTACGCTAGATTCTTGGTTGTGGAAGTTTGAAGGTATTTATCGCAGTTATGATGAGTCAGTGAAAGATGATTTTGCTAATTTGGAATTATTTACGAGTCGAAAATTTGGAGTAGAAGATTACAGCGCTGCTACCGGTGGTGTTGAATATACTTTCTATGGGCCATTTGAAACCGTGTGGGACTGGGGAGTATTGGCCGAGTATCAGTATGACTCTCGTGAAGATGCGAGCCTTGCCAATGGTCAAAACGATATTTTCTTAGGGAGCCGACTTGCCTTTAATGATGCCGCGTCTAGTGAGCTGCTAGCGGGCATTAGCCAAGACTTAGATCATGCTAATACTCAAAGCTTAGTGCTAGAATATGCAACGCGAATAGGGGCGGGATTTACGGTCAATGTGGATGCTTTTATCTTAATGTCAGATGATGTTGAAAATATAAGCCATACCTTTAAACGCGATGATTATGTGCAGGTTAGCTTGAATTATTATTATTGATTCGTTCAGTACTTGAATGAAAAATGAGAAGGCTATACTGGATATGAGTATGGCCTTTTTTTATGGCCGTATTTTGACGTTGTTTTATCTGAACTTATGCTTAAATTTGAATCTAATGCTTCTATAAAACTCGATAAAAATGTCAATAAGCGTCAGCAAAATTCAGATTTTAGTAAAACAGTAAAAAATACTGTTTAAAATAGAGTAAAAAGTATCTTGGTTGCTATTCCGGATGTTATTGTCACTGTATAACTTAAGTTGAGAATGATTATTATTAATAATAAAAAGATGCCAGTCCCTTTTACGTTAGTCCTGTCACTCTTATTGAGTGCTTGTGCCAGTACTCAATCTTCGGCTGTAAAGGCAGTGAAAGACACTCCATTAAGCCCGGCGTTTACAACGACAAGTGCGATATCCGATAAAGAAAGTTTAGGCTCAGGGTCAGAGTCGGATTCTGGCTCTAATCAGCACGTTGTGGATAAGTGGTGGCGTGATTTTTCTGATCCACAGTTAAACAGACTGATCGACCAAGCCTTAGCCAATAACTATAGCCTAGAAGCTTCCCTTGCGCGGGTTAAGCAAAGCCAATCCCGTTGGGACCAAGCAGGCAGTAGCAAAGTCCCCAGTGTTCAGTTAACAGCCCAACAGTCGCGCCAGTGGCAAGATGGTTTACAGCAAGATGGTACAACCACCGATCAATGGCAGCTGGGGTTGAGCGCCAGCTATGAAGTAGATTTTTGGGGGCGTATAAACAGCTTAGACGAGCAAGCATTGCAGCAGTTGAATGCCAGTCGTGCTGCTAAGAATATCCAAACCAATACCGTGGTGAGTCAGGTCGCATTGGCTTGGTATGGCAGCCTTCAAGAAAGCCAGCAGTTGTTATTATTAGGCCAGCAGCAAGCGCGGATTAAAAACGCACTGGAGGTTATTCGGGGGCGCTATTTAAGAGGCAAGGTCAATGCGTCTGATATGTGGCAGCAAGAACAGCTGCTTGAATCGATCAATAGCGACATCATCCGTAGCGAAACTGCGCTGGCCATTTATAAGCAGCAGCTCGCGTTGTGGATCGGGACAACAAACGTTGAAGACGTTGTTAATACGATGTCTGAGCCTTACAAAATCCCACGCTTCGCCGACCCAATCGCCCAAGTCAGTAGTGATTCCTTGCACCAGCGCCCTGACGTTAAGCAAGCTTATGCACACATTCTAGCCGCGCAAGCCGGTTTAAATGTCGCGCAGTCTAATCGTTATCCTAGGTTTACGTTATCGGCGTCTTATGTCAGTGCGGTCGATACCCCGAGTGATATTTTAAAGAATTGGATGACAAACCTGGTTGCTGGGTTAGCAGTGCCATTAATCGATGGTGATAACTTACAAGCAGAAGTTCGTCGTAATCAAGCGGTTGTTGAAGAAGCGGTGGCGAACTATCAGCAGGTTCTATTGGCCGCCATGCAAGAGATTGAGCAAGGGTTGGTTAATGAGACTCAACAGTTCTCGTTATCCAAGAGCTTAGAATTGCAGTTGCAGTTAGCGAATAAAACTCAGCAATATTTAACTCAGCGTTACAGTAATGGGGCAGGAGATTTTTTGTCACTATTAAATAATCAGCAGCAAACGTTACAACTTGAACGACAAGTATTGGCAGCGGATTATCAGCAATTAAAATACCGGATTCAGCTATTAACATCATTGAGTCATGGTCGATTTAGCACAGGCAAGGTCATCGAAAGTGGGGATGAAGATGAGTAACATTAATAGCGATCAATCTAATAGCAATCATTACGAAGGCAACAATAACGAAGGAAGCGGCGGCTTGAAAAAGGGTTTTCTATTATTGTTTATATTACTCATTGGTTTAATTATCGCTGGAGTCATTTATAAAACGGCGCCTAAGCCTAAGCGTGGTGAAGAGGTTAAACAAGTACGCTTGGTGGAAACTCTTGAGCTGCAACGTATCACGTTACGTCCTCAGTGGCAGGGCGGCGGTGAAGTGTCTGCTGCGCAGCGAGTTCAGCTCAGTGCTCAAGTTGCCGGACGAATTGAACAACTTGAGGCGCACGCTGTTCCTGGTGCAATTTTAGCCAAAGACCAAGCACTGGCCACGATTGAACAGCAAGATTACCAGTTACAGGTTCAGCAACAGCAGGCCGCAGTGATTCAAGCACAAGCGACTTTAGACTTAGAAAACGGGCAGGCCCAGTTAGCTAAAGAAGAATACGACTTGGCTAAAGGCCAGTTAAATACAGAGCTTAAAAATAGTGCATTGGTATTAAGAAAGCCTCAAATAGCCGCTGCAGAGGCGGGTTTAAAAACCGCTCAAGTAAATTTGGCTTTGGCAAAATTGAAACTTGAACGTACTGATATTCGCATGCCTTTTAAAGGGCAAATTATTAGCCGCAGCATTAATAATGGCAGCCAAGTGAATACCGGCAGTATGTTGTTTGATGTGGTTTCAACCGATGAGTTTTGGTTGCAGGTAAAAGTACCACAGCAGTTTTTATCGATTCTAGATCGATCAAAGCCCGTTGTTATTACTTCGGGTAACCATCAGCGCGAAGCGGAGGTTCTGCACAGCTTAGTGGAGGTTGATGCCAAAGACCGCCAAGCAAAAATTCTAATTTCTATTAAAAACCCTGATAACAGTGCTTTATTAATTGGCAGCTACGTGGATGTTTTATTATTTGCCGATACGATTGAGAATGCCTTTGTTATTGAAAACAAATACCTTAAAGACGATGGCAAGGTATGGGTCGTGAACGATAATAAATTGTTTAAACGTACTCCTAAGGTTATTTATCAAAGCCGTGATAAAACCTGGATAGAAAGCGGTTTTAAGGCAGGTGATCGTTTATTGGATAGTAATTTAGGTGTGGTGACAGAAGGCACCCCTGTTCGTATTTCAACTCAACGTGGGAAGAAATAATGAATCGAGAACCTAGTTTGCATCGTGGCCCTGTAGCCTGGATGGCGCGTCATGGCGTAGCGCCTAACTTGTTTATGGCGTTACTGATTATTGGTGGCTTTTTGATGTCGCTGACGATTAAAAAAGAATTTATTCCTAGCTATGACGCAGATACCGTTATTGTTGATGTGGCTTATGCAGGGGCAACGCCTGCGGAAATAGAACAAGCGATTATTCTGCCAATTGAAAATGAAGTCGCCGCCCTTGATGGCATTAAAGATGTTAGCTCGGTTGCGAGTGCAAGCAGTGGCCGGGTCATACTTGAATTGGTTAATGGTGTTGATCGACAGCGTGCTTATCAAGACATTGAACAAGCGGTGAGCCGAATCACGACCTTCCCCCTTGAAACAGAAAAGCCGATTATTAAGTTAGCGAGTCGCTCGATTGATGTGGCGACCTTAGCGATCTATGGCGATGTGTCTTTATTAGAGCTTAAGCATCTGTCCGAGGAAGTTAAGGATCAGTTATTAACCGCCGATGAGATTTCGACCATCGAACTGCGAGGAACCCCTAGCGAAGAAGTTCATATAGAAATTAGCCAAGCGAACCTGCAACGCTTTAATCTTAGCTTGGCAGAAGTGGCGAATATTATTGGTCGCAACGCGATTGAGCAATCGGCAGGCAGTGTGCGTACAGAGGGTGGAGAAATTCTGGTCACGTTAAACGATCGCCGTTATTGGGCATCTGATTTTAGAGATATCATATTGCGTCATGATACCTCAGGCATTCTGGTGCAGCTATCCGACGTGGCAACGATTACAGATGGCTTTTCAGACTCTAGTCGCTCGGTTACTTATGATGAAAAATCCGCTATTTCATTAAAAATCTATCGAGCCGAAGATCAAACACCGACCACGGTCGTTGCGGCTATGTATGAAAAGCTTGATCAAATCCGACAAGACTTGCCAGTGGGTATTGAAATTATTGTGGTTGATGATGACGGTGAAACCTATCAGCAGCGAGTGGGGTTGTTACTTAAAAACGCTACGATTGGATTAATACTGGTGCTTTGCTTACTCAGTGTTTTTTTGGAATACCGTTTAGCTTTTTGGGTAACAATGGGGATTCCTACGGCGTTTTTGGGTTCATTATTGCTACTGCCAATATTTGATGTGTCGATCAATATGATCTCAATGTTCGCCTTTATTATTGCATTGGGGATTGTGGTGGACGATGCCATTATTGCCGGTGAAAATATTTATGAACACATGCAAAAAGGTATTCCCTTTTTAGATGCGGCGATCATTGGTGCGAAAGAAGTTTCTGTGCCGTTAGCCTTTGCTATTTTGACCAACGTCGTCGCCTTTTTACCGCTATTAGCCCTGCCGGGTATGATGGGTAAATTATTCTTGGCGATTCCGATTGTTGTTATCTGTTGTTTTCTTATTTCGTGGATTGAAGCGTTATTCATTTTACCGACTCACTTGGCGTCGTTAGAAAGAAGTAAGCCAGGTCGATTTGGCCGCTTTATGAATGGCATTCAAAAGCCTGCGGATAAAAAGTTACATAATTTTATTCACCTTACTTATAAGCCGATACTAAAAAAATGCCTTAAATCACCGAGCTTAGTATTAGCGGCATCGGTGGCGATTGCTATTGTCGTTTTATCGTACCCAATGAGTGGGCGTATGGGATTCAGTATGTTCCCGCGCTTAGAAGGTGAATTTGTTGTGGCGAAAGTTGAGCTTGCGGCGAATGCACCTTTTAGTGAAGCGAAAGACGTGCGCCATTACTTGGAGCAGAAATTACGTCAAGTGACTGATCCAATTGAAGCGGAAGGAACCCCTTTGGTGATTAGTGTGCAAGGGGATATCTCAGATTCGAGTATTGAGATTGAAGCGCGCTTGGTGCCTACCGAAGTTCGGCCGATAGATGCGAACGAAGTGGTGGGACGCTGGCGTGAAGCGATTGGAGAAATTCCTGGTATTCGCAGTTTAACCTTTGATGCCGAGCGTGGGGGCGGCCCATCAGGAGGCGCAGGATTAACCATCGAGTTAAAAGGCTCAAATAGCGCTGAGTCACTTGCCTTAAGCGAAGCGTTAATGGCCGAAATGGCGACGCTATCGGGGGTTGTGGATCTTGCCAGTAGCTATACCAATGGTAAGCCGCAGTGGGAGATTGAATTAAATGCCGCAGGGCGCAGCTTAGGTTTAAATGCCAGCGATGTATCTGGGCAGGTTCGTAATGCCTTATATGGCGCACGCGCATTGCGACAGCAGCGGGATAGTAATGAAGTGACGGTCTTGGTGCGTTTGCCACTAGAAGAGCGAATGCATGGCTCCGATATTAATAACTTACTGATTCAGACTCCGGCAGGTGGCTATGTCCCGTTAGCGAATATTGCTCATTTAAATAAGCAGATTTCACCGTCGCAGATTAGTCGTCGTGATGGTAATCAAATCATTACGATTACCGGAGAAGTGGAACCGCGCAGAATGATTCCGGGTGTTATGTCGGTTTTGAGAGATGATATTTTCCCTAAGTTGCAAGCTCAGTACCCTAATACTGAAATGGGCTTTCGAGGGCGACAGGCGGATACTCAAGAAACTGTGGATAGCTTAAAGCTGTATGGCGCGTTTTCGTTATTGTTGATTTATAGTTTGCTCGCCATTCCTTTTAAAAGTTATTCACAGCCGATGTTAGTGATGGCTATTATTCCGTTTGGGGCCGTCGGTGCTATCTTGGGTCATTTGATCTTAGGCGAAGATTTATCGGTGATGAGTATTATGGGCATCGTTGCACTGGCTGGGGTTGTGGTGAACGACAGTCTAATCTTGGTCGATTATGCCAATAAGAAAGTCGCGGAAGGTTTATCGGTCGTGGAGGCGATTACGGAAGCAGGGGTAAGGCGTTTTAGACCGATTCTATTAACCACGTTGACTACTTTTGGTGGTCTTGCGCCGATGGTATTTGAAACCTCGCGTCAGGCGCAATTTATTACGCCAATGGCAGTCTCGCTTGGCTTTGGTATCTTGTTTACGACGTTTGTTTGCTTGTTAATTCTCCCC
The DNA here is from genome assembly GCA_963851095.1 of uncultured Gammaproteobacteria bacterium. Taxonomy (GTDB): domain Bacteria; phylum Pseudomonadota; class Gammaproteobacteria; order Pseudomonadales; family Oceanobacteraceae; genus Oleispira. The sequence continues at coordinate 217,717 of CAWKOX010000007.1, forward strand.
GCGTTTTATGTGATATTGGGCGAGTTTTTAGTTAGGCGCCAGCTACGCGGTGAACGGTAGATAATCTTGAGCAGGCGCTTATAAAAGCATCAGTCAGCATTCAGTTCTGACTGAACCAAATATAAACGCATATCGAATTCGAGCTGGTGGTAGTCGGGCAGCATGTGTTGGCAAAGTTGATAGAAGGCCTTGTTATGGTCTTTCTCTTTTAAGTGCGCCAGCTCATGCACGACGATCATTTCTAAAAAAGCCGCAGGGGCTTTTTTGAAAACCGCGCCAATACGTATTTCATTATTGCTCTTGGTTTTGCCACCCTGAACTCGTGATACGTATGAGTGAAGCCCCAGAGCATTGTTGACCACATGAATTTTATTATCGAAGGCAATCTTGCTCAGCGGCGCTGATTTTTTCATGTATTCGTTTTTTAAATCCATCACATATGTACGTAATGATTTATCATTCGCAATGTTGTGGGCCTGTGGATACTTCTTGGCTAAATAGCTCGCCAAGGTTTGCTTATCGATCATCGCCTGAATCTGAGCTTTCAGTTCTGGCGCATAGCCTGCAATGTAACGTAGTGGGTCGGTAGATTTGGTATTCATAAAAAGACTTATTTAAAAGGTATAGCCCAGGGCAAAGCCATAGCGGCGTTTATTGTCGCCAGAGGTATGAACCTGTTCAACGAATCCTTGTAAGGTCCAGTGGTTACGCTTTTCGACCAGTTCATCAAAGGCTATTTCCGAGACTAAGCGAACACGATTGGTTGAGCTAAAGTCCGCGCTGCGCTGAATTTGTAAAAAACGCCCTAAGCCGATACCGACATAGGGCTGAAGAATGTTATCGCGCTGAAAGGTATCGGCGCTGAATGAGCGTGCTTCAATAGCCCAATTGAAAAAGTAGACGTACATACTGGCACCGATGTAGGGTGCCTGTTCGTTAGCATCATTGGAAATACGACCTAGGTAGGTAGACACGCCGAGGATCGATTGTGGAATCTCTTCACTCTCGCCGAAGCGGCTGGTAGAGAAGGCCTGAGTTTCTAAGCTGAGACACAATAGGGCAAAGGCAAATAAGCGTATAATAAGCATAACGAATAAGATTAATAATGTAAGAAAGCCTATTGTAGCGACTTAGTGACTGTTAAACTGCATAAAATTTTGTGGAAATGACTATGACTCAAGCAAATAACCCTTTACATGGCCTTACGCTAGAAGCCATTGTGACCAAATTGGTTGAATTTTATGGCTACCCTAAGCTTGCTAGCCAGATTAATATTAAGTGCTTTAAAGAAAACCCGAGTATTAAGTCCAGCTTAAAGTTTTTACGTAAAACCCCTTGGGCGCGCACTAAGGTTGAAGAGCTGTATTTAAGCACACGCTTTGAAGTGACCAACAGCCCTTGGTCTCAGCAGTAGGCTTTGGTTTAATCCCCGCATTATTTTCGCAAAAGAGGCTTCGCAACAGATTCTCCGCAAAAGATACCCCTTTTATACTAAGGCAGACTTGTCCTATTAAGATCTCCTTTCGCTAGCGTTTGATGACGCTGGCGGGCTAAATCAGTTCTGAAAATCCATCATCATTCTGTTATTATCCGCGCTTCAAAAAATTAGGGGTTGGCAGCGCATGGTCCAAGATTTCATTAAAACGTTCTCGCCAAATGTGAAGAACGATACTTTATCCGGCTTAACGGTGGCCCTTGCCTTGGTTCCTGAAGCCGTGGCATTTGCCTTTGTGGCAGGTGTTCATCCACTAACAGGTCTTTATGCTGCCTTTATGGTTGGCCTAATTACCGCCATTATGGGCGGACGTCCTGGTATGATCTCAGGCGCTACTGGTGCTTTGGCGGTTGTGATGGTGGCTTTGGTTGCACAAGCTGAGCGTGACTTTGGTGCAGGAATGGGGCCTCAATACTTATTCGCCACTGTGGTCTTAATGGGTATTATTCAAATTGCTGCAGGTGCCTTAAAACTGGGTAAGTTCATTCGAATCGTACCGTATCCTGTGATGCTAGGGTTCGTAAATGGCTTGGCCATTGTGATTTTCTTAGCGCAAATTCCTCAGTTACAAGAATCGACTCCGGGTGGTAAGTGGGGTTGGACGGAAGGTACTTGGTTAGCGGGCAACGAGATGTACATCATGATCAGCATGATCGCTGCGACGATGTTTATTACCCACTTCTTGCCGAAAGTAACGAAAGCGATTCCTTCTGCTTTAGCCGGTATTTTAGTGGTGAGCTTAATTGTAATCGGACTAGACCTTAATACTAAGACCGTTGGTGATCTAGCGAGTATTGCGGGTGGCTTACCGACATTTGCTGCGCCAAACGTACCGCTAACAATGGATACCTTGTTATTTATCTTACCGTTTGCTGTAATTCTTGCTGCGATTGGTTTGATCGAATCGTTGTTAACCATCACGGTTATTGATGAAATGACGGATACGCGTGGCCAAGGTAATAAAGAATGTGTCGCTCAAGGTACGGCTAACGTTGCGACGGGTTTCTTCGGTGGCATGGGCGGTTGTGCAATGATTGGCCAATCGATGATTAACGTGAATTCGGGTGGTCGTGGCCGTTTATCCGGTATTGCTGCAGCCTTGTTCTTATTAAGCTTCATTTTGTTTGCTTCACCATTAATCGAGCAAATCCCAATTGCGGCCTTAACCGGTGTGATGTTTATGGTGGTGATTGGTACATTTGAATGGTCTAGTTTCCGTATGATGCGTTCTATTCCTAAGCGTGATGCTTTTATCATTGTTCTAGTATCGGGTGTTACAGTTGTTACGGATCTAGCGATTGCGGTTGTTGTGGGTGTGATTGTGGCGGCATTGAATTTTGCTTGGGAACATGCAAAACATATTTATGCGACGACTAAAACTGATGAAGATGGTGCCAAGATTTACGAGATTCATGGTCCATTATTTTTTGGTTCTGCGGCTAATTTTAAGGACTTATTCGACCCTAAATCAGATCCTGATAAAGTGATCGTTGAGTTCAAAAGCAGTCGTGTTGCTGATCACTCTGCGATTGAAGCAATTGATTCTTTAGCCGAACGTTATATTGCCGAAGGCAAAGAACTTCACTTGCGTCACCTGAGCCCAGAGTGTCGTCAGCTATTGAAGAAAGCCGGTGATTTGTGTGATGTGAACGTATTAGAAGATCCTAACTACCGTGTAGCGGTTGATAATCTTGCCTAATACTTTTAGCCAGACGCTTGTCGTTAGAGGCTGAAGTTAGAAAGAAGACGTAAAAAGTTAAGCCTTTTGCTAGCAATAGCAAAAGGCTTTTTTGTGCACTTTTTGTACGTTTGTTATAGGGAGTGATTCGTTCCCCTTCACTACTCATTGCAGGAAGAACGGCCCAGCTATTGATTAGGCGTTGCTAGCTCGGGAATAGAGATCTGTGTTGGCATGGTAATAATGAATGCGCAGCCTTTTGAGGCTTCCTGCAGTTGAATTGAGCCTTGCAGTGTTTGGTTGATCAAATTATAAACCAAATGCATGCCCAGCCCTGTGCCCCCATAACCGCGCTTGGTGGTGTAAAAAGGGTCAAATATTTTAGCTTTGGCTTCGTTCGAGAGCCCTTTGCCATCATCGGCATATAAAATTTCAATTTTATCACCACATCTATCGACTTCTATAGTGATGGTTCCGACCTTCATGTCTTCAAGCCCGTGTAATAGGCTGTTCATGATGAGATTAGTAATCACCTGACTCAATGCACCTGGGTAGCCATTAATTTCAATATCAGCACTGCAGCGAATATTGACGATATGCTGAGTCATTTTTAACTTAGGGTGTAGGGTCGATAAAATCTCTTGCAAGTACTCCGCAAGATTGAATTTACGGGCGGCTTCCCCGGCTTGATCTTCGGAAATGTGTTTAAAGCTCTTCACGAGTTTGGCCGCGCGCTGAAGGTTTTTACTTAAAATATCGACACTTTCTTCCATGCTGATCATAAAATCACTGAAGTTGTTCTTCGATATACTGCCGTCTTCAAAGCGCTTATTCATATCTTTGAATAGGTCTTTAATAAAAGAGTGGGTCGTTATGCATAAACCAATGGGGGTATTGATTTCATGGGCGACTCCCGCGACCATTCCACCTAATGAAGACAACTTTTCTGACTCGATCAGCTGACTTTGAGTATTGCGTAAATACTCTAAAGTCTGATGCAGCTCATCAATGGCTTCTTGTAGATTCACCGTACGCTCAGCAACACGTTGTTCGAGTTTATTATTGGTCTCAGCTAAGGCCTGTTGTACTGCTTCTTTGCTCTTTAGTTCGCTATTCAGCTCGTTAGTAAGCTGGTTAAATGAATTCACTAATACGGACAGTTCATCGTCATAATCGGCGCGGTCAATGGCCAATAGTTGATGATCTTTAGGCGCGTATTTTTTACCGAGCTGTTTGTTTAAATCAATCAGGTGTCGGGTCACTAAACGATGAACTCGCCACAGTAGTAATAGTGCGATTAATAACCCTGCCAGTAATTGCATTACGATGATTTTGGTGGCGGACTTGATTATGTTTTCAAGGATTTCACCACGTGCAAATCCAATCTCTAATTGGCCGATAACTCGGCCACTGTGTTGGATGGGCACAACAAAGTGATCATCTTCTGGGGTATTAGAAATACTTCCAGTTTCGAATTGGGTCGTGCCTTCGCTAGAGATGCGAACGTAACCAATGTAATACAAATTATTGATGCCTTCGCCTTGAACACTGATCTGTTTGCTATCAAAGTGCCAAAGGGCATTGGCTAGCGAGGTCATGTGGCTGGATTGTATTTCTTGGACTCGGTTATAAAACTGGTTTTCTTCTTGTTTATAATTGATATAGATAAGCGCAACAGTTGCAAAGCAACTGATGACTATGGATGCTAATACGATGCTACTGGCGATACGCCAGGCAATAGGGATGTTTTTCTGAATAAAAATAATGGAGCCCATTGTGATAATTCAAGCAATCTACTATATCTAGTGTAGTAAATTTTTACTACGCTGGGCTTAATTATTTAATACTTATTATTTACTTTTCCTGAGAACAAAAAAGAGCAGTGGAATTAGTACTAACGTCATTAATGTTGATACCAAAATACCAAAGATTAATGAGATCGCTAGGCCGTTAAATATAGGGTCATCTAAGATGAAGAAAGCCCCTGTCATTGCGGCAATACCGGTTAGTATAATGGGCTTGGCGCGAACGGCGGCCGATTGAATGACTGCTTTTTCGAGTGCCATACCTGTTGTGAGTTGCTGGTTAATAAAGTCGACCAATAAAATGGAATTGCGCACAATAATCCCTGCTAGCGCAATCATGCCGATCATTGAGGTGGCGGTAAACTGAGCATCCATCAAGATGTGGCCAGGCATGACGCCAATGATGGTTAACGGAATAGGGGCCATAACCACTAACGGAATCAGGTATGACCGAAATTGAGCAACGACTAATAAGTAAATCAAGATCATTCCTATGCCGTAGGCAATGCCCATATCGCGGAATGTTTCATACGTGATTTGCCATTCACCATCCCATTTTATTTCAACATCTTGTGCTGTGCTCGGAGTGCTTGGCTGGGCGATGTATTTTTGTAACCATTCTGGGTACTGATCACTAATGCGTCCGGCAATATCAAATAAACCGTATAAAGGGCTATCTAATGGCCCTGCCATATCAGCGGTTACAAACATGACTGGGCGCTGATTTTTATGATAGATCGTTTGTTCGATGGTTTCTTTTTCAAGGTTAACCACTTCTCCTAAGGCGATCATGTGGCCGCTTTGATTACGCACTTTTAAGACTAATAATTGTTCAAGTTGATCTCGGCTTTGCTGACCTAAGCGTAAACGTATGGGCAGGGCATATTTTTGCTGTTCGCTGTGCAGATAACTAATGTCCCAGCCGTTTGTCGCGGCGCTAATGGCTTGAGTAATGGATTGCTCAGAAAGTCCTAGCATCATTGCACGATTACGTTGAATCACGAGGTTCCACTGTTGTTGTGGCGCATCAAGCCAGGTATCTACATCAACCACATCATCGGCTTGTTTAAAAATAGCTTCAATTTCTTTACTGGCTTGCAACTGTTGCGGGTAGGTTAAACCATAAACTTCAGCGCTGATGGGGGCCATAACGGGCGGCCCTGGAGGCACTTCAACGATTTTTACGTTGGCATTAAAGCGCTGGCCAATGGCTTGCAAAGGCGCTCGAAGTGCAAGGGCAATGTCGTGGCTTTGACGGTTGCGATGGGATTTATCGACAAGGTTGATTTGCAGATCCCCTTGGTGCGGCGCTTGGCGCAAATAATATTGGCGAACAAGGCCGTTAAAGTTGATCGGTGCTGTGCTTCCAGCATAGATTTCGATGTCTTTAACTTCTTCCATTTTGATGGCGTAGTCTGAAAGCTCATCCAGTACGCGTAAAGTGTGCTCAAGCGTCGTGCCTTCTGGCATATCCACAACGATTTGTAACTCTGATTTATTATCAAAGGGCAGCATCTTTAAAACGACTAGCTTCATGATAGGTAGCGAAACTGCGAGCAAAATTAAGCTGAGTGTAACTAGCATTAAGGCCATGCGATTACGGCGTGCTTTAGTATGCGTAATAAAAGGGGTCATGATGCGTTCAAAGAAACGATAGGTTTTATTCTCTTCTGCCGAGGTCTCGGTATCATCATGAGAACTCGAATGAGCCCCTGCACGGTTCAATAGTTTGTAGGCTAACCAAGGCGTAATGATAAAGGCCACAAGCAACGAGATGAGCATGCCGGTTGAGGCATTAATCGGAATAGGGCTCATGTACGGCCCCATTAGTCCTGATACAAAAGCCATTGGCATTAAGGCCGCAATAACCGTGAAGGTCGCTAAAATAGTAGGACTGCCCACTTCATCAACGGCTTTAGGAATTAGGCTAAGCAGGCTCGATTTTTCTGATAGTGCATTCTTTTCTAACTGCATATGACGGTGAATATTTTCGACCACAACGATGGCGTCATCCACTAGGATGCCAATCGAGAAGATGAGGGCAAATAACGAAACTCTGTTTAAGGTGAACCCCCAAACCCAAGACGCGAAAAGTGTTAGCGCCAAGGTAATAAAAATTGCGCTACCCACGATCACGGCTTCGCGCCAGCTCATTGTTGCTAATACTAATAAGACAACAGCCAAGGTCGCAAAGAGCAGTTTTCCAATCAGTTTGTTCGACTTGCTTTCGGCGGTAATTCCGTAGTTGCGTGTTTCGGTGATTAATACAGAATCCGGAATAAGCCTGTTCTGTAGGGTTAATAACTGCTCACTGACCGCATTGGTAATATCCACGGCGTTCATGCCAGGTTGCTTGGCTATGACGAGGGTTACCGCGGCTTGGCCTTGTGGATTTTCGGGTGTTTTAATTAATACATAATTACTGGGGCTATCGGCTTGCAGAGTGATGGTGGCAATGTCTGATAAATACACCAATCCGCCGGGTTCTAAACTTGAGTCATCAGCCAGCTTGGTGCTTGCTCCGGTGCTATTGGCTATAACAAGATTTTTAACATCGTCTATAGAATTTAAAAATGCCCCAGCACGTAATTTAATGACTTGGTTATTGTCGATAATGGGGGTTAGCTGCCCACCGATATTGGCACTTTGTAAGCGTTGACTAATGTCGGCAAAGGTAATGCCATGGCCATTCATGCGGCTGCTATCAAGGGTGACAGTCACAACAGACTTATGTTCGCCTAGGGTGTAAACATCTCGGGTACCGGGGATGGTTTTAAGTTCCGTTTCTAAGCTATGAGCAAGGCGGGTTAGGTCTTCATAGCCAATGCGATTAGCACTGTTACTCGCATCAGGTTTTGCCGATAACGTAAGTGCCATAATCGGAACGTCGTCAATGCCCATTGGCTTGATCAGTGGTTTAGGAATGTTTAAACCTTGCGGTAACCAGTCGCTATTCGATTCTATTTGATTATAAAGATTCACGATCGCTTCTTGGCGTGGAATACCCACTTCAAAAGCAACGGTTAAAACCGCTTGGCCTGGGCTACTGATCGAGAAAATATCATCAACCCCAGCCAACTCGGCTAATACTTGCTGGGCTGGAATGGATATTAATTGCTCAACTTCTTTGGCGCTGGCACCGGGGTAGGCAATGAATATATTGGCGAAGGTGACATCAATCTGGGGTTCTTCTTCTTTTGGCGTGACGGCAATGGCAAAAAAACCAAGCAGCAGTGCGACAATTGCAAGCAGCGGCGTGAGGGCTGAATGTTGAAAGCTAGCGGCTAAGCGTCCTGAAATGCCTAACGGGCTGTTTTGCTCGTGGTTCATTATAGGGTCTCCTTTTCCTTAGCGTTGATCATAGCGGCGGCTAAGGCATCGATCGCTACCTTTTCACCCGCTTCTAAGCCCGACAGGATACGAATGCGACCGTCTGGTTGAGTTTGCCCTAAACGAACGTAGCGTAATTTAAAGCCATCATTGTGCTGAATAAAAAGACTCGCGACTTCTCCTTGTTGGAAAATCGCAGAAGCGGGTAGATAAATACCCCGTTGTTCACCGTTGGCTATTTGTACCTTGACCCAGCTGCCGGGCATTAAATGATCACGACCTGCTGATTGAGAGGCTTCAGTTTTGTTAGCATTATCGAGTAAATCGATACGAGCACGTACGCTGCTGTAGCGGCTATCGGCATAAGGAAATAAGGTGAACTGGCTTGTAGGGTATTGCTTACCGTTGGCAATAATGTGAATGCTAGGATTGGCTGAATTCTTTATTGCGTGATTACTAGCAGGGCTCTGGGTAGAAAGATGTTGAGTAGAAAGTTTTGTGGCTAGGGTTTGTGGAATATCAACCACAGCGCGCAAAGGTTTTAGGGCAAAACCCGTCATAACCGGTTGACCTGGGTTTACTAATTCACCCAGTTGTACAAAGCGTTGACGAACAATGCCTGAGTAAGGTGCGGTAATTCGAGTATACGCCACTTGCTCTTGTGCTTGTTTTACGAAGGCTTCTGCTGCGAGCACTGCTGCTTCGGCGCTATTTGCTCGGGCTAGGCTGCTATCAAACTCACCTTGAGATAAGGTCTTTTTACTCAATAATGAACGGTTACGTTTTAAAATAGTTTGGGTATCGCTATTTAACGCATTGGCTTGCGCAAGCGCTGCTTTAGCTTGGCTTAATGCGGCTTTTTGTTGGCTGTTATTAATGAGAATCAGTACTTGTCCGGCTTCAACTTTATCGTTGATATCAAAGTTTACCCTTTCAATAATGCCTTGAGTTTGTGCGGAAACCGTACTCTGTTTAATCGCTTCTAATTTGGCTTCAAGCAGCACGTAATGGGGGGCTGATTCGATCTGGGTCGTTATTACCTTAAGCGCAGAGCTAGGCGCAGGGCTAGACATATGCAAAGAAATAGGCTGAGAGAAAGCAGATACAGAGGTTAGGCTAAAAACCATAGCTGCAAAAATGAGCGGTAGTGGATTGGCTAACATAAATAGTCCTCTCTCAGTCGTGAATATAAATTGGTGGTATAAGTATATGCAGTCAAGTTATTACTATATTCCAATGCAGTGATATAGTAAAGGCGCATGCTAAGCATCGTGCTCTGTTAAGCATAGAAGTTGGGCGAGGATTCGCCCGACAGTCAGTGTAAGTTTGAGGATATAATCAAGCTATTGGTTATAAATATGGAATAATCTATCTAATAACTTAATTTTGTTCATTTTATACTTAACAATAAACTGAAATCCTCTCTAAGCCTTATATTCAGTAGTCTGTTCAGAAATCTCTCAAATATCACTAAGACTGTTCCATTTTTGTCCACTAATCAGGTGAATTATAGGGTCTTAAACTGCGCAAAACTATGAAAGTGAGAGACTCTTATGAAAACTGCATTAAATTCCCGTTACCTTATCTTCTTTGTGATGGTCGTTCTGACGGCTGCGTTTAGTATTCACGTAATTCAATACGATAAAGCGTATCTTTATGATGAAAATCAGTTGATGGAGCACGTTCAGCTGCTGTTATTGTTAACGGTTGGTATTGTATTTTGGTCATTAGGCAGTCTAAAAAATTGGGACCTTGTTAAGGCCTCATCGGCTAGCTTAAGTCTATTAGCGTACTTGGGGGCTGCTCTGAGTTTTAGTTTTATTCTTAGAGAGATGAGCGTTAAGAAAACCGACATTGATTGGTTGATTTTTATTGTTGATGGCCAAGGTTTTAAGCTGGTTATGCTGATGGTTTGGTTGCCATTATTGTATAAGGCTTTTCAGCATAAAGCCGTTTATATTGAGATTATTAAGAAAGCGATTTTATCGCCTACTGCACTTTTTTTGATGATTGCCGCGGGTTTATTAGGGTCGGGCGGGCTGTTTGATAAGGAAATAATTGTGGTCGAGTATTTCCGATTCTATGAAGAAGTACTAGAGATGAATGGCTATGGCTTTATGTTGCTCGCCGCTTTATCGTTTCGTCGTGACATGGTTTTAGCGGTTTGCGATTGTGAGAAAACCGCTAAGGCTAGCTTAGCCCGTGCTGCCGTTAATGTTAATGTGATGGCTAAGTACCCTAGTGATGATCGCAACATAGAAAAAGCGGCATGATTCTTAATGCATATGCCACTAATGCATATGCGATCCGGGTTTAGGCAGAAAGACGTTCTTGCTCTAGCAATCGTTTTTGTTGTTGGTGTGTCGCTAGACCAACAACACTGCCTAAAATAATGAGTCCAGGTGTTAGGTGTTTCATTTCTTCGGCCATGGCTGGCAAGGTCGCCAACGTCCCAAGTTGTGATGCTTGATTTTTACGCGTGCCTTGGCAGATGACTGCAACTTCAGTATCAGGCTGGTGGCCTTGTTCAATCAAGTATCGGCTGATGCTTTCAGCTTGATTCATACCCATATAGAAAACCTGAGTTTGCTTACTTTTATCAGTATGAGTAGGATCAAATTCTCCCGCACTTGAATGCCCGCTGTGCAGTAATAATGAATTACCATAGCCTCTGTGGGTCAGTGGAATATTACAGCTAGCAGCGCAACCTGCAGCAGCAGTTATTCCAGGTACGACGGTTGTTTCTACATTTCGTTCTTGTAAATATTCCAGCTCTTCACCACCCCGGCCAAAGATAAAGGGGTCGCCACCTTTTAGGCGCACAACACATTGATGGCGCAGGGACATTTTATATAAAAACTCATTAATTTCTGTTTGCGACATTTTGTGTGCACCACAGCGTTTGCCTACATTAAAGCGTTTACAGTTATCTGGAATCATCGCTAAAATTTCTTCAGAAATAAGCGCGTCGTATAAAATAGCATCGGCACTTTGAATCGCTTTTAGCGCTTTAATCGTTAATAAATCTGGATCACCTGGGCCTGCGCCTACTAAAATTACATGTGAATCATTCATAACCATTTATTCCTTCTACGGTATTTCTTAATTTTCGAGTATTAGTTTTCACATTCCAGTTCTGTGGCTAGTGCTTCGGCTGGCACAGAAAATTGCTCGATTAATGTTTTTAATTCTGGGATGCAAGAGCCGCAGTTGGTTCCGCATTTTAATGTTGCACCTAAGTCGCTGGTATTATTGGCGCCATTCTCAACCGCCTTTTTAATTTGCTTATCACCAACTTGAAAGCAGGAACAAATAATGGTGCCAGGGTCAGTGGCGGTATTACCTTCTTGCCCCGCTAATAATGCTCGACGTTGAAAGTCGGTGAGTTTTTGGCTATTAAAAATTTGGCTTAACCAGCGGCGGTTAGGTAAATCAAAATTAGGGCTTATAAATAAACTCGCCAGTAGGCGGTTATCTTTTACGATGGCGATGCGATGGGTGCCACTATGAGCATCGTTAAAGATCAACGCTTCGCCTGCGGGTAATAATTCTTTTAGGGCAAGGTAAGCGGAGTTAATGCATTGCTTACCCGACAGTTCATAATAATGGGCTTGTTGGGCATTCAGTGGATTCTTGTTCTTACTATTAACGCCAGCATCAGTATCAATGCCAGAATCACTATTACCGACATTGTCAGAGCTTAGGGTAAAAGGAACATGAGCCCAGTAGTCGGATACAGACGACAGATCTTCGGGTTGCTCAGCCAGCATTAAAAAGCCAAACCATTGCGAAGGGTATTTTGCGATGGCAACGGGTGTGTGTTTGTTCTCTGGCTGGCCAGACACAGGGCAAGTAATTGAATTAACCAGCACGCCCATGCGTCCTTTGCTCGCGAACTGACTGGTCCAATGCATTGGTACAAAAATATTACCGCGGGTTTGAGCTTTGGTAATTTTTACTCGTACAATCATATCGCCATGATCATTATTAATAATCGCGAGGTCATCTTGTTTGAGTGAATTCGTTGCAGCATCGTCGGGGTTAATATCGACAAAAGGCTCAGCAATGTGTTGCAGCAGTCGGTCGGTTTTACCCGTTCGGGTCATGGTATGCCATTGGTCACGAATACGACCGGTATTCATGATTAACGGTAAAGCATCGCTTACTTTTTGCAACAGGAAGGCGAGCACTGACCGCAACAAATTGTCCTCGTTGATTTGGGGTGAAAAATTTACCATCAGCAAAAAAACGTTGGCGACCTAAAGGGTATTCTTTATTCACTGGCCACTGAATCGGTTGTAAATCGTCATAGGCTTTTTGGTTTAAATTGGACAATCCTGAAATATCAAAATCACGAGCGGGGAAATTATCATAGCCATTTTCAAATGCAGAAAGCCCCGCGTGCTCACTAAAAATCTCAGACGGATGTTGGTAATTAAAGGCTTCTGTATAGCCTAGCTTTTGTGCAACTTGGCTTATGATCCACCAATCGGGTTTAGCATTGCCTACGGGCTGCATAAAATTACGTTGACGAGAAATACGACGTTCAGAGTTGGTGACTGTTCCGTTTTTCTCCCCCCAGCTGGCCGCGGGTAATAATACATCGGCTACTTCTGTCGTATCTGTTTTTTCTAAACAGTCGGATACAACCACCATTTCACATTGTTGTAAGGCGGCTTTTAAACGGTCCGCTTCTGGCATGCTGACCAGTGGATTTGTTGACATAATCCAAATAAATTTAATCTCACCACTCTCAACTGCATCAAACATTTCAACGGCTTTTAAACCATTTTTAGTAGCAATGTTGGGCGCATTCCAATAACGAGTGATGCGATCAACTTCTGCAGGTTTTTCAAAGTGCATTCGACAAGCAAGTTGATTTGAAAGGCCGCCCACTTCACGACCGCCCATTGCGTTGGGCTGGCCTGTAATTGAAAACGGCCCTGCACCTGCTTTGCCAATACGACCCGTTGCTAAGTGGCAGTTAATAATGGCATTGCATTTATCGGTGCCAGAAGAACTTTGGTTAATACCTTGAGAATAAAAGCTGAGGGTTTTTTCGGTTGTGCTGTACCAGCTAAACAGTTGGGCAATATCCACTTCTGGTACACCACAAATTTTTGAAATATCAGCCAAACTATTTTTATGACTTGATATTTCTGTGTAGTCAGAATCTATTTTTGCTTGCTGTACTGCTTCCTTGAAACCATCGGTATGTTGGTCAATATAATCCTGATCGCAATGACCGTTATCGGCTAAGTAGGTTAATAATGCATTGAATAAGAACGCATCGCTGCCAGAGTTAATCGGCAAATGTAAGTCTGCAATATCGCAGCTGGCTGTTTTACGCGGATCGATCACAACGATTTTTAAACTAGGGTTATTGTTTTTAGCAGCAACCATGCGCTGATAAAGAATAGGGTGTGCCCAAGCAGGGTTGGCACCAATAATAATTAATAAGTCGGTGGCTTCTATGTCGTCGTAACATACCGGTACGGTATCACTACCAAATGCGCGTTTATAAGCCGATACCGCAGATGACATGCATAAGCGAGAATTGGTATCCATGTTGGCGCTGCCGATAAATCCTTTGATTAATTTATTGGCGACATAATAATCTTCGGTGAGCAGTTGGCCTGAGCCATAAAAAGCAATGGCGTTTGGGCCGTGGTCTTTCACAACTTGCTGGATCTTATTCGCGACGGTGGTGAGTGCCGTTTCCCAATCACTCTCTTTGCCATGAACTTTTGGATTTAAAAGACGTCCTTGAATCGACAGTGTTTCGTGTAGAGAAGAACCTTTAACGCATAACTTACCTAGGTTACTAGGATGAGTTTTAAGTCCTGATACCTGGGATAGATCTTTTGGCATTTGTACACCACAGCCTACACCACAATAAGGGCAGGTTGTTTTACAGCTATCGTTTGGCAGGTTATTCATGGTCTCTCTTTCGCTAAGCTCACTTGATATGACATAGCTCTATTCAAGAAGGGTGCCAGTGCGATAATTTTTTTAACGATAGTTAAATGCTGGGCTTAATGTCGAATTAAAGGGTGGGAGTAGACACGTTACGCACTAAAAGAGAGCCAGTGATCTCTTTTAGTGCGTGAGTTGTGAAGAGGTAAGGACTTTGATTAGGGCACATTAAGGGCGGTTATCCCGCCTCGCAAAAGGCTTGGCCAAAAATAAGATTTTGTCGAATCTGGCTAATGTCGTGCTTTTGCTGAAGGAGTTCGAAGTACCATTGACTATCAACTACATCGCCATACAGCACGGCGCCTATCACTCTTTGCTTGCTGGTAATTATTTTTTTATAGATAGAACGCTCGATATCATTGAATTCAATCACTTCACATTCTTGTTCGCTTTCATTAGGGTTGATAATGCCCATAGAGTGCACATCTATGCCGCTCACCTTTAACTTGGTCGCGAAGGCTTCTTCAGTATAAACAGGCATTTCATCGCTGGGGGTTAATAATAATTGCTGCGCTAAAATACGCGCCTGATTCCAAATCGGTGCAACTAAACCGTAGGTATTGCCTTCAAATTCACAGCACTCGCCTAGAGCGTATATAAGGTCATCTGAGGTTTTGAGTTGCGCGTCTACACAGATACCTTTTTGCACTTTTAAACCACTGGCTTTAGCGAGAGGCGTGCAGGGAATAATACCCGTTGCAAAGACGACAAGGTCAGCGCTGATCGTTTCACCGTTATCGAGTTCAACTGCGCAGACCTTATGAGAATTTGATTCAGCGATTGGCTCACCGGTTAGCCCAACAGGGCCAAAGCCGGTGACAATCTTGATGCCTCGGTGTGTTAGCTCTTTGATTAATAGATCAGACGCCGCTTGGTCGATTTGGCGGTTCATTAGCACATCACGGCGGTGCAGTAAGGTGACGTCCATGCCTTGTTTAGCCAGACCTACCGCGGCTTCTATGCCTAAAAGCCCAGCACCAATAACGACGGACTTTTTATAATGACGAGTTACTTTCTGCATAAAATCGACATCGATTAATTTACGAAATCCGATAACGCCTTCTAATACGTTGGGTATCTTCGTGCCGGGCATCGGAGGTATAAATGCCCGCGAACCGGTAGCGAAAATGAGTTTGTCGTATTTGAATTCGCTGCCATTTTCACAGCTTAGTATTTGCTTTGAAGTATCAATATTAATGACCCGATGATTGAGCAATACTTGAATGTTGCGTTTTTGATACCAAGCGTCATCGCAGGGAGTGATACTTTGTAGGTCTGTTTCTTGGGCTAATAATGACGATAGCATTATACGATTGTAGTGAGGAACGTTTTCGGCGCTGAGTACAGTCACTTGGTAGGTTTGCTGGTATTCTAGCTCTTTTAATAACTGCATGGTGGCTAGGCCATTACCTATGATTACTAGCTGCTTTTTCATCACTATTTCCTACAACAATTATTTAACAAAATTGAATGTGATCGTTTCTATTGGCTACAAACAAAAACGGAGCATAAGGCAAGCCTTATACTCCGTTTCACTGTGAGTTATGAAAAACTCAGTTCACATTTATACCCTGTTAAGAGCTGTTATTAGAACTTAGCTTCTGCCCATACCCATAGCTTGTCAGTATCTGTACCCGTATCACCTTCAGAGTACTGAGCAAACTTAATGCCAGCACTGAAGTTATCATCAAACTTCTTCGCGGCTAGTAGGTTAATTTCGCTACCTAGGTCATCACTATCCTCATCGCTGCTGAAGTCGTGATAGATGGCGGCTAGCTTAATACCTGCCATTTTACCGGCTACTTTTGCATACGTATCGTTTAGACCTTTTGCTGAAGTACCTAAGAATTGATCTGCCCAACCGTTGTGCGCATGTTTGGTTGCTAGTGGTGTCGCGAAGCCGTAAGTACCATCACCGCCAAGTACTTCCATACCGGCTAATAAAGTAACGCCATAAACGTTAGCGCCCGCTTCAATCAAGGTGTATTCAGCATCGTTATCTTTTGCGCCCGTTACGCCTGAATTTTGAGTTTGAGAGGCGTACTCTGCGGCATATAATACGTTAACATTGTCGGTTGCGGCTGTTTTGCCTTTAAAACTTAAACCGAATGTATCGTGAGTAACGTCAGTTGCTCCGCTTTTATTATTTAATAAGTACGCATAACTAACGACTTTACCAAAAGGTGTTTTATAGCCAATATTTAATAAGTGGTTTTCAGCTTCTTGGTCTTCAAACTTAATGGTATTCACTTGGTTAATGTACGCATAAGTAGCGGACAGGTTTTCAACCATGGTGAAATCAAGACGAGCAGCGTCATACGTTTGCTCATTTTGACGCCAGCCAACATTACCAACGAAGCGAGCATTATCAAAAATGATGCGCTGACGACCTAATACAGCGCCAAACTCTTTTGAGGTGTAGCTAACTTGTGCACGGTTAATATCACCGGTTGCTGGATCGATGACTTTAGATTTAGTTGCATCATTATCACCAAAATCGGTGCCTGAATTATAGGCGTCTTGTAAGGCTGTGACATGATCGTATTCAGCGAGTACTTTAAAACCAGCCATACTTGCAGTTTCATAACCTAAGCGAGTGCGTGCAGTCATGGCGATTGCGTCATCAACAGTATTGTCTTCTTGCACCATCTCGTTACGAACACGCAGTTCAACAATAACATCACCATCTTGTACGAATTCGCTAAATGATTGTGCCTGTGTTGGCATGGCGGCCGCTAAAAGAGCAGAACTAATGGCGCTTGCTAAGATAATTTTTTTGGTCATTTGAAACTCCTGGTTTTAATTAAACCTTAAATATGAAATTTTATTATTTACAATAATATGAGTTTTAAGCACTTTGCTTGTCTACTCGATTGTGCTTTTTAGTAGGCTTAATTAAAGGCTCTACTTTACGTTGCTTCTCGTATAAGAAGCTTAAAACTTGTTGGCGGTATTGATTGTATTTAGCATCATCCGCTAGCTCAATTCGGTTTCTAGGGTGAGGCAGGTCTATTTCTAAAATCTCACCAATGGTGGCTGCTGGGCCATTCGTCATCATTACAATGCGATCCGATAATAAAACTGCTTCATCAACGTCATGGGTAATCATGATGATGGTATTGCCTAAATCTTTTTGAATCTCCATCACTGAATCTTGTAAATGAGCTCGAGTTAATGCATCAAGAGCACCAAAAGGTTCATCCATTAATAATATTTTAGGTTCCATCGCTAAAGCACGAGCGATGCCAACACGTTGTTTCATCCCCCCAGATATTTCATCTGGGCGTTTATGCATCGCATGGCCCATATGAACTAAGTTCAGGTTGTGCTCGATCCATTCCTTCATCTCGTTCTTGTTTTTACTTTTATCAAATACCGTTTTAACCGCTAACTCTACATTCTCATAAGCGCTCAACCATGGCAATAGTGAATGATTCTGAAAAACCACAGCCCGTTCGGGCCCCGGCTCATTCACTTCTTTGCCCTCTAGTACCGCTCCGCCCTCAGTCGCTTGTAATAAACCTGCGACAATATTTAATACCGTTGACTTACCACAACCTGAGTGTCCTATAAGTGAAATCATCTCACCTTTGGCAATTTTTAAATTGACATCGGTCAAGGCTTTGAAAGAGCCTTTTGGGGTCGGAAACTCAATCCCCACTCCGGTAAGCTCTAAAATAGGGTTAATAATCTTATTGGGCGTATTCATCATAATTCTCACTTACTTCAAAATTGACGATTAATGCATTTTATTTTTAGCCATAACATAAATAGGCATTAACGTAGTACAGCTTGTTTATCCCAAGAGAAAATGCGCTGCAGCATTAGCATAATTCGGTCTAATAAAAATCCAATTAAACCAATTACCAGTACGGCGACCATGATGCGCCCTAATGAATTGGAGCTACCGTTCTGAAATTCATCCCAGACAAATTTACCAAGCCCTGGATTTTGCGCGAGCATTTCAGCAGCGATTAATACCATCCAAGCAATCCCTAGAGATAAACGCAGGCCGGTAAATACCATTGGGATCGCTGAAGGAATGACAACTTTAAAAACGTGAGTCATAGGTTTAAGGCGTAAAACTTTACTCACGTTTAATAAATCAGGGCTTATGGAGGCTGTGCCGACGGCAGTATTGATCACTGTTGGCCATAAAGAGCAGAGCAGCACAGTAATCACCGAGGTGATAAAGGACTTGGCAAATAAGGGATCATCACTGGTATAAACAGCACTTACAACCATCGTCACTAGGGGTAACCAAGCGAGTGGTGAAACCGGTTTAAATAGTTGGATAACGGGATTCGCGGCGGCATATAGGTTTTTACTTAATCCGATCATAATTCCGAGTGGAATTGCGACCATTGAGGCTAATAAAAACCCCGTCAATACGGTAATTAGGCTCGTACCGATTTGATCGATAAAGGTTGGTTTACCAGTATAGTTACGAATCTTAATTTCATAACTGGGGTCTTGTGCTAAGCGCGCATTATTTCTATCTTCTTGGCGCTGATAAAAAGCGACTTCTTTCTCGCGTTCCATATTGTGTTCACTGATTAACGATTGAAACTGTTCAAGTGCTTTTGTTGGTCCAGGGAATTCCCCTAATGAGGTATTAATATTTTGTGCAACTGCCGCCCAAATAAATAAGAAAAATAATAAACCTGCTATGGGGAGCATGATGGTCTTGACTGCTTCTTGCATCCAAGCAGGCATTACGTCATCGGATAAACTGCCCCAGTTAAAAAAACTGTGGGGCAGTTTGTTGATTTTGTTGTCCATAAGAACCTCTCGTTTTGTACGTTAGCCGTACAGATATTCTTTGATAAATTGGGCTAGCAAGTGTGATATGGACTTGCTAGCCCGTTGAATTTCGTTAAAGTGTGTCTTTTCCTTTCAATCCAATAATAAATTTATCAAGGTAAGCATTTGGCTGGCTGCCGTCATAAACGATATTGTCAATGAAATGTTTTTGCGGTGAGCGATAGCCTGATTCTGATGTGAAATCTGGGAAGTCTTTAGCCTTTACCTTTCCTTCTTCAATCAATTCTTTAGCTGCACTTGCATAGATATCAGGACGGTATACTTTTTTGGCTAAGTTCTTATACCAACTATCGGACTTCGGCTCAGAAATTTGTCCCCAACGGCGCATTTGCGTTAAGTACCAGATGGCATCCGAGTAATATGGGAAGGTTGCGTTATGGCGAAAGAAAACGTTGAAATCGGGCACTGCGCGTTTATCACCTTTTTCATATTCGAAGGTCCCTGTCATGGAGTTCGCGATGACGTCGTAATCGGCTCCTACATATTGACTCTTGGCTAATATTTTTACTGCTTCAGGGCGGTTGGCATTATTGTTTGCATCCAACCACTGGGCTGCACGAATCATGGCTTTAACGATGCGAATATGGGTATTTGGATTTTTATCAGCCCAGCTCTTACTGACACCAAAAACCTTTTCTGGGTTATTTTTCCAAATTTCATAATCAGTCACGACTGGGACGCCAATACCTTTAAATACCGCTTGCTGGTTCCAAGGTTCACCCACGCAATAACCATGAATGGTTCCGGCTTCCATGGTCGAAGGCATTTGCGGAGGTGGTGTTACAGATAACAAAGCGTCGGCATCAATTTGCCCTGAGGTATCACCTTTGTGGGGGGCATAATACCCTGGGTGAATACCTCCGGCAGCTAGCCAATAACGTAGCTCATAATTGTGGGTCGATACCGGAAATACCATCCCCATGTTGAAAGGTTTACCTTCATTTTTATATTCTTCAATCACCGGTTTTAGTGCATCGGCTTTAATCGGGTGAACGGGTTTACCATCCTTGTGGGGGATGTTCTTTTTCATTTTCCCCCAGACATCATTAGAAACCGTAATCGCGTTACCGTTTAAATCCATACTGAATGCTGTAATAATATCGGCTTTAGTTCCGTAGCCCATCGTCGCGCCTAAGGGTTGACCTGCTAACATGTGTGCGCCATCTAATTGGCCATCAATAACTCGGTCTAATAAAACCTTCCAATTGGCTTGAGCTTCAAGAGTGACGTACAAGCCTTCATCTTCAAAAAAGCCTTTTTCATAAGCAATCGCAAGAGGCGCCATGTCTGTTAATTTAATGAAACCAAATTTTAATTCTTCTTTTTCGGCATAACCAACCTTAGCTACAGCATTAATTGAGGTTAAGGGTGAGATGGCCAATGCCGCACCCGCAGCCAACGTTAGTGTGCCCTTAAATATTGAGCGACGGATTTTACTTAGTTTGAATGAATCGTTATTAAACATGATGCTTCCTTTAAGTTTTTTAAAAGTGTTTTAATCGGTTATAAGAATAATTTTTTAGCAAAAAAAAACGCAAATGAATGCTCTATCCTTACTGGAATAAAGTATTTATTTGCGTCTTTGCAGTTTGATGTTTTTACAGCTTTAAATCGTCGTTGATCTTTAAGTTGTACGAACTGTATTGCGAGTAGTGTGCCAATATAGAAGTTTTATCGTGTTTATATTTGTTTTTTTAATCAACTAAATAAGAATGTTAAATTACGGTGCAGAAATAATATAAAACTATCTATATTGAAAACTATTGGTGCGATTTTTTTAGATGAATAGTCTATTGATAAATTTTCTATGAATTTTATATATGATTTTGTAGTGCTTAACATAGATATTTGGGGGCGTAGAGTGAGAAAATTTTACTTTTTTAGGGCGAAATATAAAAAAGTGCACAGGTTTGTGCACGAGTTTAGTAGCTTAAACATTGAAAGGCATGAATGGTTGCTATCGCTAGTTCAAAGAATTGCTAAGTGTGTACTGTGGAAATTATCGTTTGGCATTTCTAAGTGAGTTAATGCCTGGCGATAAATATCTGGACGATAACAACTTGCCACCAATTGTTCATTATCGACATCATCTGGTAGCCAATGCCAGCGTTTCATTTGTGCACAGATGAGTTGACCATGGGATAACCAAGGAAAGTTGGCCATAGAGTGATTGAAAACTAATAGACTTGGTGCTTTGCTTTGTTTGGATTGCTGAGTGAAAATATTTTTCCCTGTGATAGCAGGAATTAAGCAGTTTCGGTTGATTAGTGGTGAGTTAAGGGATAAATGTTGCTCTAATAATGGCAGCGCTTCTTCTGCATGCAACTCAAGCCATTGACAAGCCTCATGCAAGGCGCGAATTACAGCACTATGAGTATTAGGATTTTTTTCCGCCCACTCTAGGGTTACACCAAGTACTTTTTCAGGGGCATTCTCCCAGATGTCCATGCCAGTTAATAAGCAATGGCCATGGCCTTGCAAAATTGCGACTGAATTCCACGGAGCACCAGCAAAAAAACCATCAATATGCGCTAGCTTTAGATGATCTACCATTTGAGAAGGCGGCAGAATGACAAGATCAATATCTTTATCGGGATCAATGTGAGCACTAGCAAGCCAGTATCTTAGTTGCAAATTATGGCAGGAATAGGGATAAACCGTGGCAAAAACTAAACGTGGTAAACCTGCCATTTTTCGCTGTTCGATTAGCAGCTTCATGGTATTGGCATGATCAAACTGGTTTGAGTCAACGTCAGCCAGTGCGGACTGAAGCTGGTTAGATATTGTAAAGGCATTGCCATTCAAACCGAGTGAAAAGGCTGTAATGAGCGGTTTCTTTATACCGCCTAAACCCAAACTGGTGGCAAATAACATAGGTGCGAGCATATGAGCCCCGTCAAGGTGACCGACAATGACTTTGTCGCGAATATTCGACCAGGATACTTCTTGCTGCAGTTCAACAGTTAAGCCTTCTTGTGAGAAAAACCCTTTTTCTTGCGCGATTAACAGCGGCAAGCAATCACTGAGCGGCATATAGCCCAGCTTTAGTGCCGGCTTCTCAATATCTGCACTATTCATGCGCGTCTCCAAATAGGTTTTAAATTAATCACGGAGTTAATAATTCCAATACCGATAGTATATTGTGTGCAATTTCAACTAGGGGTTTGCTTTGATCCATCGCCATTTTGCGCATCGCGTGGTAAGCCTGCTCTTCATCTAGATCTTTTGCTTTCATTAATAAACCTTTGGCTTTATCAATCACCTTTCGGTCGGCTAGCTGATCTCGTGTGTTTTTTAATTCTTTACGCAGTGCTTGGTATTCTCGAAAGCGTGCAATCGCTACATCTAAGATTGCTTTCACTCGGTTAGGGTTTAACCCATCAACCACATAGGCGCTAACACCCGCTTGTACCGCTTGGGATATGATTGCGCTATCACCTTCACCAGAAAACATGATCACTGGTTTTGGGTTATGTTGATTTAATATCGTCATATTCTCGAGGGTATCTCGATCTGGAGATTCTAAGTCCATAATGATGATATCAGGCTGGTGAATCTCAACATTTTTAATTAATCCTTGGGCGCTCTCTAGGCGGCATACCACCATATATCCTTGATCAAGCAAAGCTTGTTCTAATAATGCGGATCGTGTTGGGGTATCATCTACCAACATTACTCTAGCGGGTTTCATTTGTGTCATAGGCTCTATTGAACGTTAGCTAGGCTGAGCAATTATTAGGCCAGCAATCATTAAAACGAGACTGTTCAATGATGAAAAATAATTATTTTATATGAGTATTTAAATTATATTCATAAATTCATGGAAGGCATTATGGCTGAGCTATTCAAAGATAAGTTGTCAGTAAAAGAAATAATACAGTTAGGACTCTCTATTGCTGAACAAAGTGCGCAATTCAATATTCACTTTGACAATACAATTTTTCATAAAAAATTATTGTTGAGTTGCAGTGATAGGGTTGGAGAAAAAGATGTTGTTGATGAGAATCAATGGCAATCACTTTCTTTAATGCAAAGATTGAGAGCCGCTGCGCAAGCCTTGAACGGCGCAATGCCACAAGCGGAAGGTGCTGAGGTTGTATTATCTGCGTTACAAAAAAATGATCAGCTATCGGGTTGGTTGTCTTTAATTTGTTGTGAATACATTGCGACTCATGAACAGTTAACCCTAGAGCAGGGCTTGCAGTCACTGCAAAAAATGACGGAGTATTTCAGCGCAGAATTTGCCATTAGGCACTTTCTTGTTAAGCAGCCCGAGGCAACCTTGGCTGTCTTAACACGCTGGCTAACCCATGAGAATCATCATGTACGTCGCTTAATTTCAGAAGGTACTCGCCCACGTTTACCTTGGGGTGTTCGTTTGCCGATGCTTATTGAGCAGCCAGAGTTGGTCATGCCTTTGCTCTTTGCGCTAAGAGATGATGAAGAGGAGTATGTGCGCCGTTCGGTGGCTAATCATTTAAATGATATTGCTAAAGATCATCCACAACTTGTTATTACGACGGCTCAGCAATGGATGTCAGCAGAAGCACTTGAATCCTTGAAGTTCAACTCAGCGTAAACAGCGTATAAAGCTTATTCGACATGCTTGTCGGACGTTGTTTAAAAAAGGTCAGCCAGAGGTAATGATATTGTTTGGTTATCATCCAGCGACAGATGTTTCTTGCCAATTAACCAGTAAACAGTTGCAAGTGCCTTTTTATGGTAGCTTTGAATTTGAGATGACACTAGAAAAAGAAACGGATAGCGATAATCTACTGATGGTGGATTACGTGGTGTACTTTCAGAAAGCTAACGGTAAGCAAGCGCCGAAAGTTTTTAAGTGGCTTGATAGAAGCTTTACTCATGAAGACCAACAAATCATTTCACGCATGCATTCTTTTAAGAAAATAAGTACTCGGAAGTATTATCCTGGCACTCATCGTTTAGAGGTGATGGTGAATGGTATAAAAAAAGCCCAAATAGAATTTGAGCTTTTAGCGGAGGTACTTTAAAAGTGCCAGTCTTGCAGGGGATAACTTAATAAAAGCTAGCGTTGCAAGAGCTAACTTAGCAAGCGTTAGTCATCTAGAAGAGCGTCTAGCCCAGTTTCTAAATCTGAGGTTGATGCAACATCTTGATAGGCCTTGTCTGCATCCATACCGATGCTCTTGGCAACCGCGGTTGGGAACTCAGTAATAATTCGTTCTTCATCCCAATCTTCTTTATGAGCATTATGTAGGTATCTTGCGATATAGATGATACCTGCGTAAGTACCATATTCCTGATCAAAATCAGCATTGTTTTGATCATTAATGGCTTCTACCATTTCTTCTGGAAATTTCCAGCGCTTGGCTAATTCAGAACCAACCTTTGCACCATCAAACCCCAGCTCGGCACGTTCTAAACTATGTCGCTTGCCTCCTAGATCTTCCGACGCGTCAATTCTGGAGACCTCTTCAGGTAATACAACACGGATTAATAAGCTGCCAATTGAATTTAACATACCACAGGTGAACGCCGTTTCTGCTTCAGCGCTTGGGACATATTTAGCGATCCATTTAGAGAGCGCTCCAATAGCAAATGATTGTTTCCAGAAGCTGTTCATATCAAAGCCTTCAGGGGCTTTAAATGAACTGGTTACGCCACTGGCTAATACGAGGGTGCGAAGGGTATTAAATCCCAATAGAACAATCGCGTCGCTGGTATTTGAAACACTGCGAGCTGCACCGTAATGGGCAGAGTTGGCAAGGCGCAATACTTTAGCGGTTAGCGCTTGGTCCATGGCTACTTTTTCACTGATTTTATCCACATCAATATCTTCGTCTTGAAAGCTTTGCATCAGCTCTTGTACGACTTGTGGAATGTGCGGTAGTTGTTGCGTTTGTTCAAAAATTATCGAAATGTTCATTCTTGGTACTTCCTTTGTCGTCCCATACAACAAGCATAGGAAAGGATTTATAAAAACGCGTAACTTTTTGTAGTAAAACGTAGCCTTTTATTGAGCTAAGTCTTATGTAAGCCGTACTAATAACTCAGCTTTTGGTATTATTATCGAAAATTATGATGAGTTAGGAGGTTCAGGTGGTCGCAGCAAATATTGGTTTTATTGGTATGGGGTTAATGGGAACTCCTATGTCATGCCGTTTATTGGCTGCGGGTTTTAGTGTAACGGTTTGGAATCGGAATGCTGATAAGACCCATATATCTGAAAAACACGGTGCTCAAGTTGCCCAGAGCATTCAAGAGCTGTGCCTTAACTGCGATATCATCATGCTGTGTGTCAGTGATACTGCGGCGGTCGACGCTGTTATTACCGGCAGTGGTGGGGTGTTAGAAAACCTAACCGTAGGACAAATTGTTATCGACTTCTCTAGTATTGACCCTGAAGCGACCCGCCAGTTAGCGAAAGCCGTTAATGAAAAGCAGGCTCATTGGCTCGACACACCTGTTTCTGGTGGTGTTGCGGGGGCAGAGCAGGGTACTCTGGCTATTATGGCGGGAGGAGAAAGCGCTGTTCTTGACTCTGTGCGTCCTTATCTCGAACCACTCAGTCAGCGTATTACCCGGATGGGTGATGTGGGAGCCGGACAAGTCACGAAAATTTGTAATCAAATGATCGTTAGTTGTAATGTATTGGTTATGTCTGAAGTGATGGCTCTGGCTGAGAAGTCGGGTGTTGATAGCCGACAGTTACCGCAAGCGTTAAAAGGCGGCTTTGCAGATTCAATACCTTTGCAGCTGACAGGCCCAAGAATGGCCGAACGCGATTATGAACCGGTAAAATGGCACGTTAAAACCTTATTAAAAGATCTCGATATGGCCAATACTTTGGCTAAGAATAATCGTTCTTCAATTCCTATTGCAGGTTTGGGGACAGAACTCATGCGTTTGCACGCCAGCAAAGGATTTAACGATAGCGATCCTGCTACGTTTATAGAGATGTACTTGGCGAGTCCTCAAGGAAGTAAGGAATAATAATAATGAAATTGGCCGCAAATATATCAATGTTGTTCACCGAACAATCTTTGCTAGAACGGTTTTCAGCCGCAAAAGCCGCTGGGTTTAATGCTGTTGAGATACAGTTCCCTTACGTTGAAAAAGTCGCAGATCTTAAAGCACGATTGAAAGAACACGATTTGGAATGCATCCTTATTAATGTGCCGGCGGGTGATTTAATGGAGGGTGGAGAAGGGCTTGCTTCCGTTCCGGGGAAGGAAGCCGAGTTTGCAGCGGCCTTGGTTGAGTGTTTAAGCTACGTCACGTCTTTAGGGGTTAAATGCGTTAATGTTTTACCGGGGCGATGCTTGGATGAAAGCAAGCGTGAGCAATATCTCAGCACGTTTAAGCGTAATTTAAATACCGCAGCGCAGATGTTTAAGCCTTTGGGTATTACGGTGATGTTTGAGGCCATTAATACGTTTGATATGCCTGGTTTTGTTATTCATAACGTCGATCAGATGCTTGAAGTTGTTGAAGACTGTGAGCATGAAAATATCAAAATGCAGTTTGATATTTATCATATGGCGCGCATGGAAGAAGGTGATATCAGCACTATTATTAGTCGATTAGGCGATAAAATTGGGCATATTCAATTTGCTGATGCACCGGGTCGTGGTGAGCCGGGAACTGGGGACTTAGATTTTAAATCGATTTTTTATGCGATTGAATATTCAACCTATGAAGGTTGGGTAAGTGCTGAGTACAAACCAACAAAATATACCGAAGAGACACTACGCTGGAAGCAGTTTATTACGTCTAGCCTTGCGATGTGTAGCTGATTTTTAAACCGTTTGGGTACTGAGAAAAGATAAAAATTAAAATAAGTCTATTTGTGGACTTATTTCAACCGGCTCTGTCTCTGAGCCGGATTCTTCATAGATAACCGCTTCCGAAAATAAATCAAACTGAGCTTTTTGCTGAGCTTCGGCTTGCGCTGCTTGTAATAACTTCTTGCGTCTTGCTGCTTCGATGCGTTTTTCGCGCACGTAACATATTTGCACTACGAGGTGTTTTTGGTATTCGGTAAATTCATTCCAATGAAAACGTTCTTCACGACTGCGAAAGCAGCCTTTGCAGAAGCCTTTATTATTCACCGTGCAAATACTTTTGCACGGGTTGGGAGTTTGAAAGAATTCGCCTTGATCAAACATTATTTTATCAGCCGCAACATGGTATTAATCCTTTAATATTTTTATAAATCGTCGTTTGAACCGGCTTTCTTTTCGATTAGCTCAATTTTATAGCCATCAGGATCTTCGACAAATGCGATTACTGTTTTACCGCCTTTTACTGGCCCAGGCGCGCGAGTGATTTTTCCTTTCTGGTTTTCAATAATAAGACAGGTTGCATAAATGTCGTTTACTTCTAATGCGATGTGTCCATAGCCCGTGCCAAGTTCATATTCGTTAACATCCCAGTTGTGGGTTAATTCGAGTACCGCGCCTTCATTTTCTTCTTGGTAACCGACAAACGCTAACGTATAGCGATATTCTTCATTATCTCTACGGCGTAATAATTTCATGCCCATGACATCGGTATAAAACTCAATCGACTTTTCTAAGTCACTCACCCGCAGCATGGTATGCAAAATTCTCATAATCTTTCCTAATCAATTTCTACTTTATCTTTATATTCGCACAAATCTTCAATAATGCACGATCCACACTTGGGTTTTCTTGCAACACAGGTATAGCGACCATGCAAAATAAGCCAGTGGTGGGCATCGAGTAAGAATTCTTTGGGAATAAGTCGAACGAGTCTTTGCTCGACTTCATCGACAGTTTTACCGGGGGCAATTTTAGTGCGGTTCGAAACGCGAAAAATATGGGTATCGACGGCCATTACCGGGTGGCCAAACGCTGTATTCAGTACAACGTTGGCGGTTTTTCGCCCAACGCCGGCGAGTGCTTCTAATGCTTTACGATCATCGGGAACTTCACTGCCATGAAGGTCAATCAACGACTTGCAGAGTTTTATAACGTTCTTGGCTTTTGTATTAAATAAACCAATGGTTTTTATGTATTCTTTTAAGCCTTCTTCACCCAATGCATAGATGGCCTCGGGGGTGTTGGCAATTGGAAATAGTTTGCGCATGGCTTTATTCACGCTAACGTCAGTTGCTTGTGCGGATAATACAACAGCAACTAACAGCTCAAAGGGGCTGCTGTATTCTAATTCAGTTTCTGGATTTGGGTTTTCGTTACGTAAGCGGGTAAAAATTTCGGTACGTTTAAGCTTGTTCATGGTGACGCTTTTTTAAAAAGTATGCCGTAGAGAATAAACCCCGTACGGCATAAATGAAAGTGAGTACTAGGCTATTTCAATGCTCGACTCTTGAGAAGAACGGCTATTGGTGACTGACTTAAGCGTTTCTTTATTCTCTAAAGGTGCGTTAATAGTTCCTGAGTTTGGTGTCGCTTGAATTTTATCGGGTGTGTCGCTGTTTTTATTTCGATCTAAAAACATCAGTAGTGGAGGCAGAAATAGGAAGTCGACCAGTAGAGCCATTAAAATAGTCACCGCTAATAGCATGCCCATATTATTACTGGGGTGGAAGTGTGAAAACTGCATCACCATAAAGCCACCCACCAAGACCGCGGAAGTTACTAATAAGGCATTGCCCACGGTACTGAAGGCATAGCGAATGGCATCTTCGGTATCGAGCCCTTGTTCACGGCGGGCGCGTAGATATTTGCTTAAAAAGTGAACGGTATCATCAACCACGATCCCTAAGCTTAAGCAGACGACTACGGATACGGCGGTATCAATTTGGCCGTTAATTATTCCCCAAATTCCGTAGGCCAATATCGCGGGCATAATATTAGGAATTAAGCTGATAAGACCTATTTTAATTGAGCGTAAGGCGAAAATGAGTAGGAGCGAGATCAGCACCAATGCAATGGAAGTGCCGTCCATCATGCTACCGATATTGCGGAAGGTGAGGTTAGCAAAGACAACATCTAACCCTGTGCCTTCTTTAACATGAATCGCGGGGGCATTGTCTTTTAACCACGCAATGGCTTTTTGTTCTAACTCTAAAATGTAGACAGAGTCAGCTTTATCGAATGACACCGTTAAACGTGACGCCGAGCGAGAATTATTAATGGTATCGTCTAATCCTAATCCTAGCGGAAGAGACAGTTCGTATAAGAGTAAATATTGTGCAGCCAGCTCTCTGCTTTCAGGAATTTTGAACCATGTTTCGTCATTAGCATGCAGATTTTTATTCAGGCGTTTAATAATGTCAGTGATGCTGTTGACGTTAGACACTTTATCTTGTGTTAGCAGCCATTTTGCAAAGTTATCGGTTTGCTGAAGGTAGTCAGGGTTATTAATACCATTATCTTCTTGGCTATCCAGAACAAAAAAGATTCTGTGTAATCCGCCTAAGGTTTCATTGGTGGCTTCAATGGTATTTCGTACCTCAAAGGACGTATCGAAGAACTCATGCCAGCGTTCGGTGATCGTATTTTTATTCAGCTGACTGCCAACGGCAACGATTAAACAGGCCATTAGAATGAAGAGTGGTTTATAAAAACGAAGAACAAAATTGGCAAATTTCAGCATGCTAGAAGGCTTGCCATTTTCTTCCTTGCCTTTAGGTGTGGGCATTAACACCATCATGGCAGGTAAAAAGGAAATGCTGTAGATCCAAGCGAAAAATACACCTGCAGCAATCATATTACCCATGTCGCGGTAGGGAGGAGAGTCACTGGTATTCAAGCATAAAACACCCATGACGGTGGTAATACTGGTAATAAAAACCGGTGAAAAGTTAATGCGTAAGGATTCTTTAATGGCTTCGATCTTAGATCGACCATGATTCAACTCGTAATAATAACTGACCAAAATATGAATCGTATCGGCGACGGCAATGGTTAAAATAGCAGTGGGGACAAACCCTGTTGGCGGTGTCATGGTGAAACCAAGCCAGCCGAACAGTCCCATGGTTGAAATAACAGAGAAGGTAATAATCGTCAGGGTGAGTAGCATGCCCGAGAAAGTACGTAATAAGATGATCATGATAATGATCATGATTAAATACGAAAGCCCAAGTAGGTTTTCAATATCTTGTTTGATGGCTTCGCCCATGGTGACGTTAGAGGTCAAAGAGCCGCCGACTAATATTTCAAAGTTTGGGTAGTCTGGGCGAATCCGCTCGGCTAAGTCTCTGGCAGCGTGTACCACTTCTTTTGAGGTTAACATTGTTGTGCCGTCTGGCAATACGACGCGCACATTGACGCCTGTTGAAGCACCGTCTTCTGATATTAGGTTGTTAATTAATGTCGGCTCAGAAAAGGTATTTACTTTAATTTGAGCCAACGCTTCGGTGGATAGATCCTGAGCATCGTAATAAAGATAATCGATCATTAAATCGTCATCTTCGACATCGGTATGCTGATAGTTTTGCAATGATGTGACGCGCTGAGAGTAGGGTAGTTTCCAGCCTTCGTCGGTGAGCTGCTCGATTAGGCCAAGCCCTTGCTGGCTAAATAAATCGCCTTCTTTTGTATGAACATAAAAGAAAACACTGTCTTGCTTTGAGAAGGTTCTCTCCATTTCTTCAAAGGCAAGTAGCTGTGGGTTATCGGGGCCAAAGTAGGCTCTAAAATCGCTGGTGAATACGAGCTTTGTTGCGCCGTAACTGATGATGAGAACCATTAAAATGGAAAGGCTGGTAATCCATTTACGTTGGGCAATGACCCAGTGAATATATTTTTCTAGCATAATAATTATTTTTATAGCGTTATGAAGTTCTTTTATTCTATGGCGCTATGGAATGCATGCAAGGTGAATAAAGGACTATTTCATTAGAAAAAGGCCCAGAGGCAAGACAGAATTTGGATAATGTCCATAACACACGTATAACGTATTAATTATGTGAGTATGCCGTTGTGTGAATGATTCAAGCGAACGCTTAAAATGAAGGATTGAAATGACAAAAAATGTTTGGGTTTTAATGATCGCGCAAGCTTTTGCAATGTGTGCAGCACCCTTGGTGGTGTTTGCTGGTGGTTTAATTGGCCAGCAACTGGCTATAAATAATAGCTTTGCGACGTTACCGGTTGCGGCGATGGTTATTGGAACCGCCTTGGCGGTTTATCCAGCGGCGATGTTAGCCAGTCAAAAAGGACGTAAAGTAGTATTCCTGGGGGCAATGGTCATTGGAGTGCTGGCTTCATTATTGGCGGTTTATGCTTTGCAGATAGAAAGCTTCTCTACCTTTGTGATGGCGGCTGTTTTAGTCGGTATTGTCCTGGCGTGTATTCAGCAATTCCGCTTTGCCGCGATGGAGAGTGTGGCCGTGGATTTAATGCCGGTTGCAGCTTCTCGATTATTATTGGCAGGCATAATAGCAGCCTATTTAGGGCCAGAATTAGTGACTATAGGGCAATCGATACATGAGCAAACCTTTACCGGGGCTTTTTACTTGTTAGCAGGCTGCTTTGTTATTGCATTTTTTTTACTGCTTTTTGGTTACGATAATATCGAACTCAAGCAAGAGGTGGGTGAGCAAGTTCAACGAAGCTTTGCTGAATTGCTTTCAAGTCCAGGCATTTTATTGGCCATGGGCAGTGCGTCGGTTGGTTTTGCAGTAATGAGTTTTATCATGACCGCGACGCCCATCAGTATGCATGAATTGAATCATTACAGTTTAGAAGAGACAAAATGGGTGATTCAAAGTCATATTATGGCGATGTTTATACCGTCGTTATTCTCTGGCTGGTTAGTCCGAAAACTAGG
This sequence comes from uncultured Gammaproteobacteria bacterium, assembly GCA_963851095.1. Lineage (GTDB taxonomy): Bacteria > Pseudomonadota > Gammaproteobacteria > Pseudomonadales > Oceanobacteraceae > Oleispira. The sequence goes on from CAWKOX010000007.1 coordinate 249,569, forward strand.
TTTTACCAATATGATGTGGGCGGGCTTGGGTATTTACCTGGTATGTCTGTTGATTGCTTATTGGGATCAAGCCTTGGTACATTATTGGTCAGCACTCGTATTATTGGGCTTAGGTTGGAATTTATTATTTGTAGCGGGAACGGCTTTATTGCCGCAAATGCATCAAACGAATGAAAGTCATCGTGTACAAGGATTGAATGATTTGATGGTCTTTAGTGCGCAGGCGATTGCATCGCTAGGTTCTGGGGTGTTATTGCTGCTATTAGGCTGGCAGGGCATTATGTGGGTCGTTCTGCCGATGATCGCAGTGCAAGTGTTGCTGCTATTGAATTGGCAGCGCGTTAACCGCCTGCAAACAGCTTAGTAAAGCTCAAGGGACTACTGTGAGGCTCTTTTTTAAAAGCTTCATTTTTAAACGCTCCTTTTTAAGAGCTCTCTTTTTTAAGCGCTCCTTTTTTTAAGCGCTACTCTAGTTTAAGGACTCTTCTTCAGGGGTATATTGCAACGCGCTTTTACTGGTGGATTCTGTATAGCCACTGCGGATAATACCGATCACGGTTACTAGACCGCCTAATAGAACGCTGCTTGCAAAGAGTGTATAAAGCAAAACCATGATATTTCCCCTAGCTGTGAGTGACTTCACTTACAGCTTAGATCATGTTTCAGGCTTTGCTTTTATACTTTGACTATTGAACCTGACAAACAGGTAGCAACGACATATCAAGTCTTAGTCTTTAAACTTATGTCTTTAAACTTATCTTTCTAAATTTTAGTATTTAAGTCTTAAAACCTTAAAACCATTTCCTTGAACCACAGACTCTACGCTATGGCAGCTTTTCTCAGCCCACTGTTCATAAGCAAGCTGGCGGTTAGCCACAATCCACACTTCGCCTCTTGGCAATAGATGTTGCTTTGCGGTACGGATCAACTGTTGAGCAAAGTTGTAGTCCGTCTCTTTACCTTGGTGAAAAGGAGGGTTGCAGATAATGGTATTAAATTTTTTGGTATTGCTTAAACCATCGCTGACAAATACTGGGCAATCAAGGCCGAACTTCTTGGTATTAAACTCTGCCGATGTTAATGCCATGCCATCAATGTCGACCATTTCGACATACAGCTCAGGTTGACGCAATTTACAGGTAATACCAATGATACCGCTACCGCAGGCAAGGTCTAACACACGTCCGCGCTTGTTTAGGCTGATATTGTCGAGTAGCAGCTTAGTGCCCACATCAAGCTTACCGGTATTAAAAACCCCAGGGTACGTCGAAAACTCTAACGCATCACCGTCTAAGTTATCGTAAGAGAAAGTACTGAGTTCTTTCTCCCAGCTGAAATCATCTATGGGTGTTAGCTTAAATGACCACAATGAACATTTGCGCGCCACATCCAGCTTGATAACCTCTTCACCAAAGTCTTTTACTGCATTGTTTAAACTTTTACCGCCAGCATCGTTAGCGGCCAGTAGATAAACGGTTGTTGGCTGTTTAATTTGGCTAGCCAACCAGCGTAAAAGACTATGGCCAAACGCTTTAGATTTTGGCCAATACAATAAGGCTGATGAAAACTCATGCTGTGAAGGCAAGCCAAATTCAGAGCGTAAGCTTTGTTTCTCACAGGCTACATGGATTCGTGCATCAAAGTTAATTATCTGGCAATTATGGGGCTTAACTAATTGAAACAGTCCCTGATCAAGCGGAGGGTTCACGGTTAATAATTGGTCGTTAATTATTTCTGGATTACGCAGCAATAATTGGTTAATCGGTAAGGAGGTCATAGATACGTGGTGCCAGATAGATAAAGGATATGAGCGAGCGAGAAGAACAATAAAGGTAATTATACTGCACTAGCGAGTGGTTATCATACCACTTGCTAGTGCATTAAAGCTTAATCGTGCATTAAAGCATGTAGCTAGACGTTACTCTTTATATGCCGCCGCTGATTTTATAATCGCAGCACGAGCCGCGTCGGCATTTTCCCAGCCTTCAATCTTAACCCACTTGCCTTTTTCAAGATCTTTGTAGTTCTCGAAGAAGTGAGCGATTTGGTCTTTTAATAACTGAGGAACATCGTCGATATCTTGGATATCGTTATACATAGTGGTTAATTTTTCGTGAGGAACCGCTAATAGCTTTTCATCACCGCCTGCTTCGTCAGACATTTTTAAAACACCAACTGGACGAGCGCGAATAACTGCACCTGGTACAACGGGGTATGGTGTAATGACGAGTACATCAAGGGCATCACCATCATCCGCAAGGGTATTGTTGATGTAGCCGTAGTTTGCTGGATAAAACATCGGTGTTGCCATAAAACGGTCAACTAGCAATGCATCCATATCTTTATCAATTTCGTACTTAATAGGTGACGAATTGGCTGGGATTTCGATTGCTACATAAATGTCGTTTGGTAAATCTTTACCCGCAGGAATAGTATTATAACCCATGATAAATCCTATAATTGGCGTTCAATGGTAATTAATAATTTCATAGTATTATTATAAACTGATCTGTAGTCGCTGTCAGTTATACCGTAGTAAATCTGTGTTTACTCAGACTTAAATCATGATCGCTAAATTCGAGAGAGTTTACCTGTCGCATTATTACGCCTAGACTGACTATTAATAGTTAATGATTAATAGTGAATAGTCGATATTGTTGAAATATCTGCTCGGGAGCTTTATTTGTGAATAGGGTTTTGTTGCCTCTTGTGATTGGGTGTTGTATTACGCCCCCTGCGTTAAGTGAAACGCTGAATCCTGATAGTAATCCTGGTTTTAGTGAGGGGGCTAGTGAGAGCTTTAGCGATGAGTTTGCCGATGATTTTTCAGAAAGCATCGGCTGGGAAGAATCCATACTCGGTGAAGAGTTACCTACGGTACTCACAGCCTCTCGCTTAAAACAGCCTAAAGCCGAAGTGCCTGCCAGTATTACGGTGATTACGGCTAAGCATATTAAATTGTGGGGTGTTAGAACACTGCCCGAATTGATGAAGTTCGTGCCTGGTATGTTTGTAGGTCATGCTGATGACGATAACAATGCCTCGGTCGCTTACCATACCTCGAACCCCAATATTATGCGCCGTTTACAGGTGCTGGTGGATGGACGGTCTGTGTATAAATCGGCAATTGCGACCGTTATCTGGGATGACATTGGTCTAGCGATTGAAGATATTGATCGAATAGAAGTAACCCGCGGGCCGAATGCTGCGTTATATGGCGCAAATTCCTATTTAGGCGTTATCAATATATTAACCAAACACCCTGAAGACAGCCAAGGGACTCTGGTTTCTTGGCGTAAAGGCAATAATGGCACGCAGGATGTCCACTTTCGTCATGGCTTAAGCTTTGACTCAACCAGCTTACGAATCAGTGGTTCAGTAAAAGCAGATGAAGGCTTTGACGGCGAAGACTCTACGGGCCCAGACGCTCAGCGAGATGGGCGCAAGCACGGTTTTATTAATGCTTATGTTAATCATCAGCTTGATGAAACCTCTAGTTTAGATGTGCAGATGGGCTATAAATCGGGTAAAACCGAGATGCGAGCAATCGATTTTGATTATCAGCCCCCTGATAAAACCACAACTAATGGTTATGTCTATGCACGGATGCAGAAGGAATTTTCTGCTCAACATCAGTCTCACTTACAGGTGTATTGGCAAAAAGAAGAGAAAAAACAGCCTAAGAAAGTATGCGCCCCAACAATAACTTTAGATCATGATATGGCTGAGCTGTATCGCCAGAATTCAACTTGGGCAAGGGCTTTAGGTGCCGTTCCTAGCTTATACACCGATCCTAAGTCTCCTTTTACTCCTGCTGAGTTAGAATATATTGTTGGTGAACTTAGAGATGGGAACTATACACCGACTTCGTTTGAATCTCAGACAGGGTTTATTCTAACTCAGCAAGACTTGGATCAGACGCAAACAATTTTGAGTAAACCAGCAGATCAAGCGCTAATCTTTAGTGATGCACCATGTGGTGAAACTGATTTGGATTTAGCGGAGCAGAGAGTCGATATTGAATGGCAAGATACCATGCGCTGGTCAGATTCTTTACGAACCGTTTCGGGTATCAGTTATCGTCAAGATTCTGCATATGCTAGAACCTATTTTAATGGTGCGGTAAGTAATGATACTTGGCGTGCATTTTTAAATGCCGAATATCGAGTACGGTCTTGGTTAACGTTAAATGCTGGTGGCATGTATGAATATGAAACCCACAATGTTGACGCTTTTTCACCTAGGTTGGCTGCAAACTTCTTAATTGATTCTCAACAGAGTATTCGATTAGTGGCTTCGCAAGCGGTTCGCTCACCTGATTTACTCGAAACTCAACCTGAATATATAGCGGAAGTTACCAAGCTAAGTAGTAACTACTTAAATTTGGCTGAGGCTGAATTTTATCAGCAAAAGATTTCTGATGATGATGAAAAATCGTTAAGGTCTGAAAAAATAACCAGTTATGAGTTCGGCTATTTTGTGGCTGGTCGAATTCGAGATGTGCATACAGAGCTTGATGTAAAAGCTTTCCGGGAAGAGATGAGAGATTTGATCTCTGATCCTATCACTCTACAGGCAGACTATATTAGCAATGATAACGAAGCCGATGTTAATGGTATTGAATTTCAACTTTCTAGCCAGATAAATGAGCATCACTCGCTATGGTTTACTCACTCCTATTTGAATATTGATAGCCGTTATGTTGGCAATAGATTGTCGGATGACGAAGTTGATCGTGTAGAAAAACTAGAAAAGAAACTAAGTTCAAAAGGAAGTAGTGTTATAAGTTGGATGTATAACTCTGCATCGTGGTCTGCCAGTTTGAGCTATTTCAATCAGGACAGAGAGACGGTCAATAAACCGTATGAAAGATTTCAATTAAATTTATCTAAGCCTTTTATGATTGCCGGTTTAAATGCCGAAGTATCCTATTTTATTCAGCATAATAGACAGCCAGAAATGCCTTTGGTTTATAAAAACCAGCTTCATTCAACCCCCAATATTTATTATGCCCAGCTAGCGGTAGAGTTTTAGAAAGTATGATTCGCACGGATGCAAAGATTATATGATGTTGTATATACGAATATTAATATTGCTTTTATGCTCTTGGCCGCTAATGGCGGCGCAAGAGGCTAGGAGGATGGTTCTGAAAAAGTGAGGTTAGCACAAGATAAAATTATCTTAGTGGCTGAACGGCGTAGCCCTGCGTTGAATAAGCTCATTTCAACGTTAAGAGCCAGCGCCCCTCAATTTTCTTATCAAATTAGTACTGCGGATTCTCCAGTCGTTATCTCGGTTAATGATTATGTCATTGTCGTTGGGGCTAAAAAAATCACTCACACTGATTTGTCGAAGTACCCAAAGCGAATTGCGGTGATGTTAACGGCTCATCAAGCCGAGCTAGTTGATGTTTCCACTTCTATATATATTGAACCTCCTGTTTCGAGGCAGTTGAAATTAGCCAATTTATTAATTCCTGGTAGTAAAAAAATTGGATTGCTGGTCAGTGATGAACAAGATAAGGCCAATGTTCTTAATCAATTATCTGAAGTAGAAAAAGACATGCTGAAAGTTGTTAGCATTACTGAATACGATAATATTAACCAAGCGCTATTTCATGTCTTAAAGGGAACCCGCTTATTATTAGGGCATTATAATAGTGAGATTTATAATGCTAAAAATATTAAGAACATACTCATCACATCCTATCGCCAGCGAAAAGTACTCATTGGACCTTCGCGTGCTTATTTAAAAGCGGGCAGTTTTTCGACGACTTTTAGTGATTTATCCCATATCGCTAACAGAATCATAGAAGTTATAGAGCATCATAAAACTTCTGACCAGTGGTTGAAGGCCGGTTACAACCCCCATTATCGGATTTTATTTAATGCTCAAGTTGCGCGTTCGTTAAACATTAGAGTATTGAAAGAAGATTATTTACGCCAACAAATGGGGGATGACTGATGCTTAAAATTTCCCATTGGAGTGTCCGTAATAGAGCCTTACTATTAGGACTGTTGCCTGCCCTGATTATGTTTATGTCGTTAATCTCTTTATTTGTTTGGCAAAGGATTGATGATGCTAAAGTTGAAGTTGCAACAGTAGGGCAGGTGTTATCCAGTCAGTTGGCAGCATCTATTGAATATCCCGTTATATCAGGCAACTTTAGTTTATTAGCTCCGTTAGTTGAAAATGCAATTAAGGCGCCAGCTGTTGTTAGGGTAACGATTACCACTCCAGATGAAAACGTCATCTTTCAACGTGTTATGAAAGAATATGACTCTCTTGACCCTAAAGACATAGCTTTATATCGGAGTACGGTAAGTCAAGAACAGGAAGTTTTTTCTGAGTTCTCAGAATTTGATGATATTAATAATGCCAATTTTGTACGGACAGATATTGCTTATGTCAGCATTGAATTGAGCTACGTTCTTGGCCGTGATCGAGCGTTAATCATTGTCGGTAAGGCGATTGTTTGGGCGAGTTTTATTCTTGGTCTGTGTTTACTGTTGGCACACAGAATGGCTAATTCAATTGCTCGTCCTATTGAAAAAGTATCTTTAGCTTTATCTCAAATTGCCCGAGGGAATTATGAAAGCCAGATTGAAGTGACGGCACGTGCTGAAATTGGTGAGCTACAAAAAGGGGTTAATGCAATGGCGCTTGCCTTGCAAAAATCTGATGAAGCACATGTTGCTTCGATAGAAGAAATTGAAATTGCCCGCTTAAAAGCGGTAACTGCGAATAAAGCAAAAAGCGAATTTTTAGCAATCGTCAGTCACGAGTTAAGAACACCCATAAATGGTGCTATGGGTGCTATACAGCTTATTGAGCAACAAAAGAATAGTTCAATTGAGCCTTTGGTTGATATTGCTGATCGCAGTTTGAATAACTTATTAGAACTCGTCGAGGATATGCTGACACTGGGGTCTTTGGAGAAACGAGAGCAGTCTCTAAACCTTGAACCAACATCAATTCCTGAGTTGTTACAGCATACCTTGCAGCAGCTCGAAGAGAAATCACGATTAAATAATAATCAATTAACCATCTACATGGATGGTTCAGTTAACGATGAGCTTGTAGAGATTGATGGTATAAAGTTTCGTCAATTAGTGAGGCACCTATTAGGTAATGCGGTGAAGTTTACCCAAGACGGCTGCATTTATTGCTCTATTTATATAGAGAATACCCCTTCAGGAATTAGCTTAAGATTGGATATTAGTGATAATGGTATTGGTTTTCCAGAAGAGCATAAAGAAGCTATGTTCGAATCATTCCGACAATACGATACCTCGTTAACGCGAAAGTTTGATGGACTTGGTATCGGTTTGTCTATTTGTCAGGATATTATTCGCTTGATGGGAGGGCGTTTATCTGTGATGGATAATAAGCCAACGGGCACCTCTATAAACTGCTCAATGCCAATTCAGTTAGCGGCCTTAAAAGAAGGTGGCTTGGTCGCCAAAAAGTTACTGAGTAATAAGTTTGAAAGCAAAAAAATACTTATCGTCGAGGATAATAAGGTAAATAGTATGGTTGCGGATAAATTGTTACGGAATATGAAACTGTTACCTACGTGTGTCAGCTCGGGCGAGAGCTGTATCGAAATAATGGCGCAAGAAACTTTTGATTTGATATTTATGGATTGCCAAATGCCAGGAATGGATGGTTTTGGCACGACTCAGGCGATAAGAGAACTAGAAATAGAGCTTAAGCGAAAGTCGGTTCCTATTGTAGCGTTGACTGCCAATACGTCTGCTGAAATTCGCCAGCAATGTTTACGCGCGGGCATGTCGGACTATATGGCCAAGCCAATTAAAATGGAAATTCTATACGATATGTTGGCACGCTGGATTTGAACGCTATTTCAAACTGACAACGTATTCATAGCTGTGTCGGCGTGTTAATCTTAACGATATTAAATGAATTGACTAACTTAACAGGACTTAAATATGCGCGAGCAACTTGGAGATTCAGTAGAAATAATGAAAGAGCGTATTGAGGATATGAATATGGGCAGCGGCTTACGTAAAGCGATCATGGCCGTTGTAATCATTTATTGTTTGGTTGCACTTATACTGGGTTATATATGGTCTTCTGAGCCTGAAAATTTCTCGGTTCAACAATATGCCGGTGCTTATGCTGAAGAGTTAGGTGTTGAGCCTGTAATTGGCTTTACAACATCGGTGACCTTGATGAAAATTGCGGAAACTATGCTAGACAAGCCAGGTGGTTATTTAAGTAATGACATTATGCTACCGGGTATTTGGTTGGATAATATTCCTAACTGGGAGTATGGCGTATTAGTTCAGGTGCGAGATCTTTCAAGAGCCTTGCGTAAAGACTTTAGCCGTTCACAAAGCCAATCAACCCAAGATAAAGATTTAGAAACTGCTGAGCCACAGCTTCATTTTGATAATGACTCTTGGGCGGTACCTTCAACAGAGAGTGAATATCGCCGTGGTATTACTGCTTTAGGAAATTACAGCAAGCGATTAACTAATCCTGCAGATGATAAGTCCCAGTTTTATGCGCGTGCCGATAACTTAAACCAGTGGTTATTAGATGTGGAGACACGTCTGGGTAGCTTATCGCAGCGTTTAAGTGCGTCAGTAGGCAAACGCCGTTTAAATACTGATTTAGCGGGGGATACTGCCGCTCGTCAATCTACGGCGAGTGCTGATGATCAGGAAGTGAAAACGCCTTGGACTGAAATTGATGATGTTTTTTACGAAGCTCGCGGCGCTTCATGGGCATTGTTGCATATTCTAAAAGCGATCGAAGTTGATTTTAGAGCTATTTTAGAAAAGAAGAATGCTTTGGTCAGTGTGCGTCAAATTATTCGTGAGCTAGAAGGGACGCAAGAAGCGATGGGCTCACCGATGATCTTAAATGATACAGGCTTTGGATTATTTGCTAATCATTCATTGGTGATGGCTTCGTATATATCTCGCGCGAGTGCAGGCATTAGCGACCTTAGAACCTTGCTATCTCGCGGTTAGATGTAGAAGTAGATGCTATACAGCTCCCCATCCCCCATCTTGATACGTGATAAATAATCAAAAAGGCTACTCTTCGGAGTGGCCTTTTTGTTAAGTTAAGAATGAACGGTGGTTAATAGATTGCTTAGTCAAATTTACAGCAAAAAAAACCACCCAAGCTATAATCCATCCTAATATCGCAGAGCAATAAAATTCAGTATTAAGCCAAGGTGGTAAAAGAGAGAATCGACTAGATAAATCTAATTGAGCTCTCCACCGTCAAAACATGATGATCCAATCCCCTAGGGACTGAATACAAAACAAATGATGACAGCTTGGCTTAAATAGTTCAATGGTTGTCTTTATAAGTCACTTGGTAAAGATTGTGTAATGTGAGTGTTTTTTATACAAAAAACGATCATTTCGATGCTTTCTGCAAAAACTGTTAATATTAGCCCTTTCTTTTTTCCTTAGTGATACTCTTTCTATGCGTTTAAGTATTGAACACACCATTCGACAATTCACCGAGCAGCTGGCTGAGCTGAGTGAAAGTGCAAAGCTTGATGTCGAATTATTATTGGCGCATAGCCTAGGTAAAGATCGCACGTTTTTATTTACTTGGGCTGATCAAATAGTGACGGAAGAGCAGGAGTTTCAATTTGAGGCGCTATTCTCTCGTCGTTTAAATGGTGAGCCGATTGCTTATATTTTAGGTCAGCAAGCATTTTGGGACTTGGAATTAAAAACCGCTGAGCATACCTTGATACCGAGAGCTGATACCGAGACATTAATTGAGTGGGTGTTAGAGCTGGCTGATTCATTACCAGAACAGACTCGTGTTATTGACTTAGGCACTGGAACTGGCGCGATAGCATTGTCGCTGGCGTACGAATTTCCCCGATGGGATGTTCAGGGTGTGGATCTAATTCCTCAAGCGGTTGCGCTGGCTCTGCAAAATGCGCAGCTCAATCAATTAGAACGTGTTCGATTTTATCAAAGTAGCTGGTTCGAAGAAGTAGAGGGACAGTTTGATTTGATTGTCAGCAACCCACCTTATATTGATCCTGAAGATAAACATCTTGATCAAGGGGATGTTCGCTTTGAACCAAAGTCTGCGTTAGTGGCTGATAATAAAGGACTTGCTGATCTAGAATTAATTGCTCAGCAAGGAAGAGATTTCTTGGCTGAGGGAGGTTGGTTATTAATGGAGCATGGATATGATCAGCAAGATACCGTACAGCAGCTACTCTATAGTTTAGGATACCAAAACGTTGCTACGCGCATTGATTTAGGAGGAAACCCGAGAATAACGGGTGGACAGTTTTATAAGGGAGAAACATCGTGAGTGATCGTACTACTGGGCATGATGATACTGGACAAGATGATTCTGTGTCGTCTGATACTGAAATAGAAAGCACAATGAATGACAGTGATTTATTGCGCTATAGCCGCCACATATTCTTACCTGAAATGGATATGGAAGGTCAGCAAACGTTATTAAACAGTCGGGTGCTCATTATTGGTTTAGGCGGATTAGGCAGTCCAGCTTTGCAGTATTTAGCGGCTAGTGGTATCGGTAACTTGTTTTTAGTTGATGATGATGTGGTTGAGTTATCGAATGTGCAGCGCCAGATTTGTCATGGCACCGACGATGTCGGAAAAACAAAAGTAAGGTCCGCGATAGAAGAAGTTATGCGCGTTAATCCAACGATATTTATCGAAGGTTTTGAACAGAAAGCGGACGCAGAATTTCTAAATAGTTTACTACCCAATATTGATCTAGTTGTTGATTGCAGTGATAACTTTGATATTCGCTATCTAATCAATGACGCCTGTATTGCTCATAAAACCCCTTGGGTATCAGGGGCTGCAGTGGCCTTACAAGGGCAGGTAATATGTTTTGACCCACGATTAGATGATCAGCCTTGCTATCGGTGCTTATATCCGCAAGCAGGGGATGAGCAGGTGAACTGTTCCACGAGTGGAATTTTGGCACCTGTAGTAGGTGTTATCGGAGTACTGCAGGCGCTGGAAGCGATTAAGATATTAACCGGCATTGGCAAGCCAATCTTAGGGCGTTTACAAACGTTTGATGCCTTAGAGGGCCAATGGCGTAGCTGGTGCTTAAATAAAGATGCTGCTTGCACCGCGTGCAATCGATAGTACTTGCTAATTAAAGTCTGGGGAAAGGTAATACTTAGCGCGATTAAGCGCTAAGTATAAATTCTTGCCAAGAAACTAACGCATCCTGGAAATCTTCTAAGCCACATTCTGCATGCGACTCATCTTCATAAACGTTGGTATTTTCTGGCAGTTCTTCATCGACTTCTAAGCCTAAAGACAGCGCTACAACCTCCACGTCTTCTTGATTCATTCGTAGACGGTATTCGGTGCCTTCGATCAGGCGTTGCTCAATGCGGCGGTTGATAAGTTGGTCGACAATATCGACTAACTCTTCAATACGCTGCTGGTTCGCGCCCAGCTCATCATTAAACCAAGTGCCCATGGCTTCATGGCCCATTGAAAACTCAGCAATTGGTTTGTCGTATTCATTAAAGGTAAAATCGTAATCCACAGAATTCTCTATTGTGGTAGAAGAGGATGGTCATTCTACCTTAAAACGCCCTCTCATGCTCAAGTCTTACTTTCTTTTTAGTATCTCTATAACGAAAAAAGCCGCTTACAAAGTAATTTATAAGCGGCTTATCGATTCTTTCTGTAATGTTTAGCAGGACAGAATATAGGGCGTTTATTCTTCGCCGAATAACGAGCAGTCAATTAAGTCGCACAAGCAGTGAATGACTAACAAGTGAACTTCTTGGATGCGAGCGGTTACTTCAGAAGGCACTCGAATTTCAATATCGTTTTCGGTCAGTAGTGCGGCCATATTACCGCCGTCTTTACCCGTTAATGCGACGACTTGCATATCACGGTCATGAGCGGCTTTGATTGCTTCAATCACGTTTTTAGATCCGCCACTGGTTGAGATGGCTAATAATATATCGCCTTCGTTACCGAGAGCTCGAATCTGTTTTGAGAAGACTTCGTTATAGCTGTAGTCGTTAGCGATCGAGGTCAGTGTTGAAGTGTCGGTAGTTAATGCAATGGCCGGCAAAGATGGGCGTTCGCGCTCGAAGCGGTTTAGCATCTCAGATGAAAAATGCTGTGCATCACCCGCTGAGCCGCCATTACCACAGCTTAAAATTTTACCGCCGCTTACAAGACTAGCAACCATCATACCCGCTGCATGTTCTATATAAGGGGGTAATAGTTCCGCTGCTTGGGCTTTTGTCTCAATACTGGCATTGAAATGCTGCAATAAACGATCTTGCACGGATAACGCTCCAAAAGAGTGTGTTCTTAATAAGTTATCATCATACGAAAATCTAATGCCAGCGGGAAGGACTTTGAGAAGGTTTCTCACTAAAAAGCATTTTTAATCCACAATATTTCATTTTGACCCTCAATACCGACGACATCAAAGCGACAAGCGGGCGGTGTATTGCCAAAGTGTTGCAGTAAATAATACTCGGCCGCTCGCCGTAGTTTTTTTTGCTTGCCGGCGGTGATACTCGCGAGGGCGCCGCCGAATTCTTTATTTTCTCGATAGCGTACTTCAATGAATACCAAATATTCTTGGTTTTGCTTAGTAGCGTCTTTCATTATTAGATCGATTTCACCGCTTTTGCAGAGAAAATTACGCTCGATCAACTCAAACCCTTTAGCGTTTAAGTACGCCTCTGCTAAGCGTTCTTTATCATCACCCTTAATGCGCTTTTCGGTTCGTTTATCGTCTTGGGTAAACCACATAGCAATCCTTGCTGAGTTTCATTTTATTTATGTTGATCTAAATTGATCGCGGTAGGACGTCCTCTTTTGAAGATGGCGAACGGCATTTTACGATGAATTTTTCCTTGTTCATCTATCGATAGGTCGCCTGTCACACCAAATATTCTACTATGAGGTAAGGCCGATAGCTGTTTTAGTCTAGGATATAAACGGAAAGCGTCAACGCCCATCGCGTACAGACGAGCATAGTTGCCCTTTGCACGTTTCTGGTTGGCCTCGACCACCGTCTTTAGTTCAGAGCTTTCTAATAACCAAGGTAGATCGGTAAATTGAATGCCGTTTAAATCGTTATCTTTTTTACGGTTTGGCTTACCTGAATATACCTGAGAGGTCGAAAATACTGGTAAGTCGCCAGCGAAATTAAAATCAAACATCGGGCGAATTTGTCGGCCTTGTTTAGGGAGCGCAACTAAAAATACCCAATCAGCATCTTGGCGACGGCGTGGTTCAAACTCAATGGATTCACGCATTAGGCGGCGGATCTCTTTATAGCGCTGCTGGCTATCGTCGACGTTTAACAGCGCTTTGATTTCGGGATTGTAGTCTTTCTTCTGCTTATAAAAACGTCTTTCGGCAATGTTCCCGCCTAGCTCTAGCCAGCGCTCTTCGAAGGCTGTATAGATACGTTTGCCCCATGAATTATCTGGTGACATAGCTAAGACACGACGATGGCCAAGTTGAAAGGCGCGTTCTGCAATGAGGCGAGCTTCATCTTCGGCGGCTAAACCGAATTGGTAAAAATTATCAGGCTGCTCCCCCATTGCTAGCTGATCAGAGTAGTTCAGTGCCAGAGTAGGTAAAGGCAGTGTTTCAAATTTTGCGAGCGCATTAACATTCTTTTTGTCCAGTGGGCCGATCACCCACTCAGCTTCTAGTGCAATGGCATCATCATAGGCTAGGTTTATGCTGCCAGAAGCTTCTGTATCAATAATACTGATTGTTGGCACTTCATAGCCCTTCTGCAAGGTTTGATAATATGCGGCCATAAAACCTTCACGAACTGCTTGGCCACTACTCGCTAAATTGCCCGTTAATGGCAAAAGTAAGGCAATGTGTTTTGGCTGCTGCTGCGCCATTTCTTCTAATAGCGATAAGCCACCAGGCAGTTCAACTGCGGCAGGGTGGCCAGGGTTATTCAGTCGCCATTGATTAACCGCTGCAATATGGCCCGTTAGATTGTGGCTAGTATCTTTTGCAATAGAAGCTAATTCTAACCAGTTAGCAAACTGAGTATTCGGCGCGTTTTTAGCCCACTTCAATAAGTTCTCTAATGAAATGTTAGTCAGGTCTTTCCAGATTTGTTGGTGGTTGGCTGAACGCACTTCGCCTTCCAGAATAGCGGATAGAAAATCACGTTCACGCGCTGCAGTAAGAAAATTACCCCCTAATTCATAAAACTGAGCTTTCAATAAACCAAAGCGAATTTGATTATCCACAGTACTCCGATTCAATTGGTCACGACTGATGCGGTTAAGTACTTGCTGGGATTGGTCTACATTTTTTTTCTCAATCGAGTATTCAAGGGCGAGTAAATTGTACTGTAGGGTCTCTTCTTTGCTGCGCGCTGCCGTGTTTAGTTGTTGCAATAATGAGTCAGCATTGCGAAACTCCCCAGCATCGATGGCTTGCTTCGCTTGTTCAAGCAGGGTTGATACTGAAACAGTATTAACTAGGCCATCATCTGTTATCATTTCGCGGCTAGGCTTTTGAGCACAACCTACTAAGCTCATCAGTACTACAACGATCAATAATTTTTTAGAGTTCATCCTCAATATGCATCCACAGTCTGAACAACAGACGGGCACTCTTTATGTAGTGGCCACGCCAATAGGAAATTTAAACGACATTACCGAGCGTGCAAAAAATACGCTAACGGAAGTCGATATGATTGCCTGCGAGGATACCAGACACACGGGCAAATTACTGCATCATCTTGGTATTCAAAATAGACTTGTTGCGGTTCATGATCACAATGAACGAGATAAAATTGATTGGATTGCAAGCTGTTTAGAAAAAGGCCAATCAATCGCTTTAGTCTCAGATGCAGGAACCCCACTCATCTCTGACCCTGGTTATCCGTTGGTATCAGGTTTGCGTGAGCGTGGTATGAAGGTTCAGCCTGTGCCGGGCGTAAGTGCCATTATCACAGCATTAAGCGGTGCAGGACTTCCGACAGATCGCTTCACTTTCGAAGGTTTCTTAGCTCATAAAAGCGGTGCTAAGCGTGAGCGTTTAGAAACCTTGGTTCAAGAAACTCGTACTATGGTTTTTTATGAATCAAAACATCGAATTCTTGATACGTTAAAAGTTATGGCTGAAGTGTTTAGTGGCGATCGAAAAGCATCGGTAGCCCGCGAACTAACAAAAACGTTTGAAACCTATTATTCGGGTAATCTTGCCGAAATTTTGGAAGAAATCAGCGCCGACCACCAACAGCAAAAAGGTGAGTTTGTGGTAATGATTACCGGCAACCCTGACCCAGATCCTGCCAGTGCGGTTGATAGTGAAAAGTTGTTTAAGCTATTACTGAAAGAATTACCGCCTAAAAAAGCCGCGGCAGTGATTGCTGATTTGACGGGCGAGAATAAGAAAGAGCTCTACCAAAGAGCTTTGGAGATACAGGGGAAACTTTAGGGTCTGCTCAATGTGTGACTTGCGTTAGTCTGAAAGGGTAGAAGCGGTGGTTAGCCCTTCTTCTGCTTAATCAAGTCCAGCCAAGCCTGATGATGACTCAAGTAAATATTCCCATTCAATTGCTCAATAAACGGGCTGCGTTTTAGGCGGTCCATTACCGGCCCTTTTACCTCAGACAAATGGAAGTGCATACCCGCTTCGGTTAAATACAAGTTCACCGCGAGTAAGCTTTCTATTGCACTGGCATCAATGTCGTTAATGGCCGAGCACGTTAAGATTAAATGCTTCGCTTTTGGGTGCTGTGCGACCAGTTCATTTATTTTATCCGCTAAAAACCGTGAGTTGGCAAAATACAAACTGGCATCAATTCGCAAAGAGATAATCTTTTCATCAGTGATAACGTTGTGACGTTCTACATTACGAAAGTGTTCGGTATTTGGCACTAACCCTAAAATAGCAGAATGAGGTGAGCTGGAGTGGTATAGATGTAGGCCAATAGAAACCATGATGCCAGTAATTAATCCCCATTCTAACCCTTGGGTTAAGGTCAGTAGTAACGTGATCATTAACGCTGAGAAATCTTTTAGGCTGTAAGCAAACGTACGTTTGATTGCTTGTAAATCAAACAGGGTGAGTACGGCGACTAATATCATGGCGGCTAGGGTTACGATGGGTAAGTAAAATAAATAAGGCGTTAAAAACAAGCTGCTTAGAAAAATACTGATGGCGGTTAACGCACTGGCCGCGGGTGTTTTTGCACCGGCATTAAAACTCACGGTAGAGCGTGACAAACTCGCAGACACCGGAAAAGCTGAGCTAAGTCCAGCTGACAGGTTGGCAACGGCTAGAGCAATGGCTTCTTGGTTTGGGTTGATACGCTGTCGTTGTTTTGCTGCAAAGGTTTGGGCGGCCGATAGCGAGCTAATAAAACCAATGATGCTGATTAATAATGCCGAGTTTAATAGGCCTTTCCAATCTTGATTAGATAAGTTCAATGATTGCCAGTCGGGGATTGAAAGCGTCGGTAAACCAGCAGGAATATCCCCCACGACTTTGATTCCATAGGATTGTAGATCAAGAAATATGACGGCACTGATCGACAATATAATGGCAATAACCGGTGTGGATTTGCTTAAACTGTCGGCTAATAAGTTATTACGACTGATGAAAAAAATTAATCTGCGAAATAGCTTGGGTACAAAGTATAAGAATAAAACCAGCACAGCAGAGAATAATAAAGTGGCGATATTAACTTCATCAAACTTTTGTATGACTTGAACCAGTACATTAAAAAAATCATCATTGTGAATAGAAATGCCTAAGATGCTACTGAACTGACTTGAAGCGATAATAATCGCAGAGGCGGCAATAAACCCAGTCACTACGGGAAAGCTAATAAAGTTAGTCAGGAAGCCTAAGCGAAAAAAGCCAAAAGCTAAAAGGAAAAAACCGCTTAATAAAGCCAAAATGGAAGCCGCGACGAGCATTTGATCAAGATTGAAATTGCCCGCGAATAAACTGGCTAGTGCGGTGGCAGTCATAATTGAAGTGATCGCAAAAGGCCCAACCGAAAGCGGTCCACTAGAACCGAGTAGTGCATAAGCAATAAGAGGCAGCAGACTGGCATAAAGACCTGCCTGAGGTGGTAAGCCCGCGAGCATCGCGTAGGCAAGAGATTGTGGAATTAGCATCATGCTAATCACTAGCGCGGCGATGCTATCATCTAAAAATGTCGATTTTTGATAATTCTTTGCCCATTTCAAAAAAGGCAAAAAAGTCTCTGGTTTCCAAGCGCTCATGGCAATCTGCTAATACGGATATAAAGGGTGAGTATAGCAGACGTGCTTTTATTTTTTCTTGCCTTCCTGTTGCTCAATCTCAACAGGGGTCAGCCCTTCTTTTTTGCCTTTTAAGTATTTTAAATAAGCAGGTATGTGGGTTTTTCCAAGGTACTTATCCAAATACGGCAAGAATCCCGCATAGTTGCCTTTGAATTTAGCATGGTGAAAATCGTGATAAACCGGCCCTTCATAAACAGGCAATAAATGTGCAGGGTTCCAAGGAATGTCATAACCAATATGGCCATCAGCGCCTTCAAATTGACGAATAATCACCCAAGTCCAAATCACATAAATATGCGCGCCAATTAAAATCGGGCCTAGCAAGGTTAAGCTCGCGGTTAACACATATTCAACCCAATGCATGTAATTTCCGTTGATGCCGCAGGTATTACGAATGCGGTGGTGCACGCTGTGGATATTTTTTAATAACCACTTATTTTCATGCATGTAACGATGCATCCAGTAATATAAAAAATCATCAAACAGCACAAAAAATATCAACTGCGCGAGAATAATATACCAAACGGGTAATTCAGTATTATGCACACTCGTGAGTTTTAATAAGGGCCAAACGGCAATTAATACGCAAACTAAAATACTATTATTGATGATGATTCGAGCGATAGAAGGCCAGAAGAACTTTTTAAATTCGAAAGGCTTTTTCTGAATTTTATATTTGCGCAGTGACTCCGGATCAAACCACGCGATGGCAGTCCAGGGCAGAGCAACCGTTAAAAAAGCCACCATACTAATCGCCAGTGTCGCCATGGGGAATTGCCAAAACCATGGGTCGTTGTAAAAATCGTGCCAATACGAAAATAGATTCATGAGTAAACCTTTAATCTGAAATCCTGATTGAGTATGACTGCCACAAGACGCCGTGAATACTTCCTTGTAGGCTTGAGCTCGCCTGCCATGGCTCACACACTTGCTTTAGTAATACTTAATCATGATTTCTTACATTTATTGTTATTGTTAAGTTTTTAAAACTAATATCTTCATTTTAATATTATTTTTAAGTATGGCTTTTAATCGTTTTTATTATTATTTTTTGTACTTAGCTCAAATAATAGCCTGCATGCTTTAGGTTTTATTGCTTTAATGCGACATAAATATGATAAAAGACGACACTCAACCGCAATATGAATGAAAAACCAAAGATAGGCTTTGTAGTGGCTGCTTACATTCAGCCCGTTTTAAAAGCCTTTTTGCAGCAAGGCGGGCGACTATCAGCTCTAGCGGATGCCATGGGGGTGAATGATGCTTGGATGCTAGACCCGCCAGAAAAAATTGCTATAGATCAGTACTTCAGTCTGTTATTGAATGCCAGTCAGTTGCTGAATGATGGTCATTTAGGCATTCGTATTGGTCAACATGTGGCGCTGGCCAACTTTGATGTTTTGGGGAAAGCATTAGCCAATACGCAATCACAGTCATTAACCCTCGCTCAAGCCTTACAGCAAGTGATGATATTAGAGCGCTTGGTTCACCGATTGGGGGACTCTCGCATACAAATAGAAGATCAAAATATTCGCTTAATCTGGCGGGCGCAATACCCACAAAGTAAAGCCTCGCGGCTGGTGGCTGAAAGCGTATTGGCCGGAATGATTCACCTTGCCCAGCAATTAACTGGGCGTTTAATTCCTGTGCGAGAAATGACATTTATGCACGAAAAACCCAACGATTACCGCAGTGAAGTTTATCAGCAAGGATTTCACACTCAATGCCTGTTTGGACAAAGGGACAATAGCCTAGTGATTGCGTCGGAGGTTCTAGGGTGGCCATTAAAAGAAACCGGCAAACTGCTGTCTCAAGCCCTGAGTACCGATACGATTGTTGAACACGTTAAGTTTCATTTAGAACAAACCATCACGAGCAACCCAAAGCTATTACAAATAGCGAGCATGCTGGGCATGAGTGAGCGCACCTTGCAGAGAAAACTAAAGGCTCGGAATGTGAGTTTTCAGCAGATATTGTCAGATGTCAGACACCAGTTGGCGTGCGATTATTTACAGTTTTCAAATTTGACTATTTTACAGATAAGCCAGCTGCTGGGATTTAAGGAACAGAGTTCGTTTAACCACTTTTTTTTGCAGGCAGTAAGGGTTTCTCCACGAGAATACCGAATGCAGCACGCATAAACAGGGTGAAGCCCAGGGAAAACAGTGGTATTATCCGCGCCGGAGATGCCTAGGCAATCGTCGCTTTTAGTACTTGTACTAAAGGGGGAGGAAAGTCCGGGCTCCACAGGGCAGGGTGCCAGATAACGTCTGGGCGGTGTAAACCGACGACAAGTGCAGCAGAGAGAAGACCGCCGATGGCTCGTTCGCGAGCACAGGTAAGGCTGAAAGGGTGCGGTAAGAGCGCACCGGACCACTGGTAACAGTTGGTTGCAGGGTAAACTCCACCCGGAGCAAGATCAAATAGGCTCTCTTATGGCGTGGCCCACGTTGAGAGCGGGTAGATCGCTTGAGCCTGCGAGCAATTTCAGGCCTAGATGAATGATTGTCCACGACAAAACCCGGCTTACTGGCGTCTCCACCAGATTCTAAAATCCTCTCATGTTTTGCATGAGAGGATTTTTTTTGCCTGTAATAAAGACAAGAAAATTAAAGAACGGAATGATTGTTCACGACAACTTTCGATAAAAATAGGGCTTACTGGCGTATTCACTTGATCTCTAGGAACCCTTTCATACTTTGCATGATATTTTCGTTTTTAGACTAATATTATAAGCGCAGTTATCAGTGATACCCTTAAATCGTGCTGTTTGATTTATTTGCAACCCAATTAAATGCTTTTGGGTTATTAATAAGGTCTACGAGATCCTAAATAAAATTAGGAGCTCGCGAAGCTATAGTAAATAAGATAATCTTTCATTATGAAATACATACTTCTTCCTATTTTAATGTTCACACTGTTTAGCAACCTATGCTTTGCTCAGCCGTTTAAAAAGTCGATTGATATTGGATATTATTCATTGCCACCGCATTCTATGAACATTCAAGAAGCTCCCGCGGGCGCGGCAATTTCTTACTTGCAGGAAAATATTTTTCCAGAGAGTGAATACACAATTTCGTGGAAATTTTTACCGTTTGCGAGAGTGCTTTCTGAGCTACGTGCGGGCAGAATCGATTGTGCAATTCTCATTGCTAAAACCACGCAAAGAGAGCAAGAATTTAAGTATCCTGACAATTATTTGTATCAGACTAAAAACGGTTTAATTGTTTTGAAGAATCGTCAGTTAACCGAGGTTGTCAGTCTTGATCAGTTAAAGGGCATGCGATTAGGGCATGTGGTAGGGTCTGTAAGACCAACAGAGCTTGGGCAGTTGGGTGTGGTATTTGAAAATATCTCTGGGAAAGATTTTACCCGTAGAAATATAAAAAAACTTGAGAAAAATAGAATTGATGCGGTGTATGTGCCAACACTTTCTCATGCAAAATATGAGTATGGTAAGATGGGTGACAGATCAGACGTTAACTTTTTACCTCTTCCAATGATTGAAGGGCATAAGTTGTATGTGGTCTTTAGAAAAGATATTCCTGAAAGTATTCTAAATGATTTTAATGCACACAGTGAGCAGCATTTTGATGAGTACTTAAGCTATTTACAGAAGCAATAAGATTTAATATCGCTGTCAGATCAGGTTTGAACCACTGCAAATAACGGCGTGATTGCGTCCACCTTTCTTAGCTTGATAAATACGTTTTTCGGCTGCTAGAACATATCCTCAAAATATTTATCGGCCTTATCATCTAACTAAAGTCTCTATGATTATCTGTAATGTCAGCCGAAATTATAATGATGAAATTGTTGGTAGCAGCTATCTGCTTTATCACTTAATGAGCTTGCTTAGTTTGGTTTATAGTATTCAGTCAGAGCTTATTTTAAAGAACCTTCATTAAGCTATGAGCCTAGCTGTCGCGACAAATTTCGTCTGGCCACTCAAGTTCGATGGTTGTATGTTCTAACTTAAAGCCCACTAATTGTTGCTTTAGCTCAGATTTAAGAAATTCTTGTTGATCCATATCCAATCGTTGATCCAGTTGTAAATGTACCGTTAGGACATGAGATTCTCCATCAAGAGACCATAGATGAAAGTGATGTAAGTTGGCGACGTGTTTTAGTGTTAGTAATGTTTGTTTTACTTTATCGGTCAGCTCGGAGTCTGGACTAGACTGGGCGAACAGTTTGAGTGTTGTCCATAAGTTTCGCGCGACATTGGTTAAAATGAATAGGGTGAAGGCAATAGACAGTAGTGGATCGAGTATTGGCAACTCAATAAACATAAGTACTATGGATACGATTAGTACTGCGACCCAGCCCAGAACATCTTCTAATAAGTGCCAGTTTAGAACCCGCTCATTTAATGTTTCGCCTCCGCTGAGTTTGTAAGCTGCGAAGCCATTGACACAAACACCAAAAATTGCCAATAGCAGCATGCCTTCTGTTTCGGGCATTACCGGATCAAAGAGACGTGGAATAGCTTCAGTCATTATCCAGATAGAACCTATAATTAATACAAAGCCGTTGAGTAAAGCTCCAAATAAAGATAAACGGCGAAAACCGTAGCTGAATTCACTATTGGCTTGTTTTTTACCCAGCTTATTCAAAACCCAAGCACTGCCAATCGACAGCGTATCGCCTAGGTCATGAACGGCGTCAGACATAATGGCGGTGCTGTTGGTGAACCAGCCACCAATAAACTCAATAATGGTGAAGCCAAGATTCAGGAAAAAAGCCCAGCCAATGCGGTTAGCGCTCATATCCTTTGTGTGCGAGTGAGTATGATTGTGCGAATGGCTGTTTGAGTGGCTGTGTGCATGAGGAGGCTGCGAATGGCTCATAGAGTGATCATCTTTATACTATTCGTAAGATTAATAGATATGCAGTATTACAAATCATTTCATTCATAGCTTGGCTCTGGTTAGCATCGGCTATCGATAAAAGATAACAGATTGGCGTTACATAATACGAGGTATTTGACGATGGATTTTGAATTAAGCCCAAAAGCAAAAGATTACGTTAAAAGAACTAAGGCGTTTATTAAAAACCATATTGAGCCAATGGAAGTAGATTTCTGGGCTGATGTGAACGCTAAGCAGAATCATGGTGATTGGACTACGTGGGAAGTGCCTGCAATCGTTCAAGAGTTAAAAGCCAAGGCGAAAGCTGAAGGTTTGTGGAATATGTTCTTACCATGCGACAAGCTAGGGGCAGGTTTAAGCGTTATGGAATACGCCTCGGTTGCGGAAGAAACCGGTCGTAGCTTATTGGCACCTACCATTTTTAACTGTAATGCCCCCGATAGCGGCAATATGGAGCTGCTGTGGCGCTACGGTAGTGATGAACAGAAAGAGACATGGTTGACGCAACTGCTTGCCGGAGACATACGCTCGGTATTCTTTATGACGGAGCCTGATGTGGCGTCGTCTGATGCGACTAATATGGAAGCGACGGCGATTGTTGAGGGTGATGAAGTTGTACTTAATGGTACTAAATGGTGGTCTAGCGGTGTGGGCGATCCACATTGCAAGGTCGGTATTTTCATGGCCAGTACGCCTGATGAAAGCAAAGATCGTCATCATCAGCATTCTATGGTTTTAGTACCACTGGATACTCCGGGAGTGAAGATCGAACGTATGCTACCCGTATTTGGTGCTTATGATGCGCCTCATGGTCATGGGG
Organism: uncultured Gammaproteobacteria bacterium; assembly: GCA_963851095.1. Taxonomy (GTDB): domain Bacteria; phylum Pseudomonadota; class Gammaproteobacteria; order Pseudomonadales; family Oceanobacteraceae; genus Oleispira. The sequence goes on from CAWKOX010000007.1 coordinate 272,565, forward strand.
AAGTGAGCTTTACCAACGTTCGCTTGCCAGTGTCGAGCTTTATTAGTGGTCCTGGTATGGGCTTTGAGATTGCTCAAGGTCGTTTAGGGCCTGGCCGTATTCACCATTGCATGCGTTGCTTAGGCGCTGCTGAGAAGTCGTTAGAGTTGATGGTTGATCGCGGTATGGCGCGTACGGCATTCCATAAACCAATTTTGAAGTTGGGTGGTAATGCTGAGCGATTAGCGGAAGGTCGTATTGCGATTGATCAGGCGCGTTTATTGACTCTGTTTGCTGCATGGAAAATGGATAAAGTTGGAGCGATGGGCGCTATGACTGAAATTTCAGCCATTAAGGTCGTTGCGCCAAATGTACTGCAGAAAATCGTCGATGATACGATTCAGATTCATGGTGGCGCGGGGGTTAGCCAGGATACTCCATTAACGGCTTTTTACATGCAAGCGCGTTCATTACGATTAGCCGATGGTCCAGATGAAGTTCATAAAGGTGTGATTGCACGTATTGAACTGGCCAAACGCGGGCACTTCTCTAAAAAACGCTAGGTTGCTTTTCTGGAATGTTTCTTTTGGGATGTTTCTTCTGGAATGTTCTCAGAATTGCTATTTAAGATTGATCTTCAAAATTGATCCTCCAATACACTGGGTTAGTGAATACTAATGCCAGTGTGTTGTCTTTATGAGCGTACTGTTTATGACGTTCCCCAATCTTTGGGCGCCACAGAAGCTCAGATTTTGTATAATATAGTCATGTATGAATGTGAGTATTCACTCTGTCATATTCAATAAGTTAGTTAGTGACCACTATCTATAACAAAATTGTCTAAACTAATTTTACTCACTAAGTTGGTGGCTACTAACTTAAGAGATTACTTTAACTTCTATGCCCAGAGTCACGGGTAGCAACACTTTTCCGCAACAAAATTCTTACGCTTTTCACTTGCATGGCATAAATGGTCGCTAAGTCCTTGTGAAGTAACGCAAATATTCACATATCCACAGCCTTGTTAACCTTGCAAAAGTGCCCCAGCATTTCTATAGTGTGCATTAGTGGAATAAAGTGGGTAAAAGTGGGTTTTTGTAGTGATTTTGTATTAATAATTTTGCTTACAGCTCTATTCAGTCATTTGGATAAGGAATACCAGTGTTTCGTGGACTTAGTGCAGTTAACTTAGATGCTAAAGGAAGGCTAGCGATCCCGATGAAATATCGGCAATTGCTGGTGGATCTTTGTGCTGGGCGTCTAGTGGCCACTATTGATACCGAAGAACGCTGTTTGTTGATATACCCCGAAGGTGAGTGGGACTTAATTCAAGCCAAGATCGAAGCATTACCCAGCTTCAACCCAAGTGCCCGAAGAATTCAGAGATTGTTGATTGGTCATGCTACTGATATAGAGCTAGATGCCAATGGACGAATCTTATTGTCCCAGCCGTTGCGTGAATATGCGCAGTTAGATAAAGAAACGGTATTGCTGGGGCAGGGAAAAAAATTAGAACTGTGGAGTAAAGATCTGTGGAATAGCCGTCGTGATGATTACATCGCCGAGGTAAATTCCCTTGATGCACTTCCAGACGAATTATTAAATCTTTCTTTATAAAAGAAGTCTCATGGCCAAACGTACCAGAACAAAGTTGAGTAAGACTGAGCGCCAGCAAGCTGAACAGCAGCAGGCGGAGCAAAAGAAAGATCAGATTGAATTGGGTGTTGGTGAACAACAAGACCATTTCACTGTGCTATTGCATGAAACTGTAGAAGGGTGTGTGGTAGATCCAGATGGTATTTATGTTGATGGTACCTTTGGTCGTGGTGGCCATAGTGAGTTGTTATTAAGCAAACTGTCTGAAAGTGGTCGTTTATTTGGGATTGATAAAGATCCGTTAGCGATTGAAACCGGTAAGGCGTTAGAACAAAAAGATTCACGCTTCCAAATTATTAATGCCAGTTTTGCTGAGTTACAAGAGCAGCTTCAGGTTCGAGGCATTGAAAAAATTGATGGTTTGTTATTGGATTTAGGTGTTTCTTCACCGCAGTTAGATGACGCCGAACGTGGTTTTAGTTTTATGCGTGACGGTCCGTTGGATATGCGCATGGATCCTACTTCTGGTATCAGTGCTGAAGAGTGGATCGCAAAAGTCAGCGCAGAAGAGTTGGCGCGTGTGATGAAAGAATACGGTGAAGAGCGCTTTGCGAAGCGTATGGCGAATGCTGTAGTGCGCGAACGTGAGCTTCAGCATATTAATCGCACCGTGCAGTTGGCTGAAATTTTAAAAGAAGCGAATCCTGCTTGGGAAAAACATAAACACCCAGCTACACGTGCTTTCCAGGGTATTCGTATTCATTTGAATAACGAGTTAAGCGATTTAGAAAAGATTTTAGATCAGTCGGTTGATGTTTTAAAAGTGGGTGGTCGTTTGGCTGTTATCAGCTTCCATTCATTAGAAGATCGCATCGTAAAGCGTTTTATTCGTCGTCAAGAGCAAGGGCGTCCAGTTCCGAGAGGACTGCCGGTGCAAGAGAATGATTTGGGTAAAACGATGAGGAAAATGAGTAAAGCCATCAAGCCGAAAGCGAATGAAATCGGTGGCAATGTGAGAGCGCGTAGTGCTGTGTTGCGTATTGCGGAGCGCATTGAAGGCGAGCGAGATTAACGTCTGATGATGCAATCTGCCAAACAACATGCGTTGATTTTACTAGCGTGGTTCTTCGTTATTGTATGTGCCACGTTGCAGGTTTCTGCGACGCACTGGCATCGACAATTAGTCGCAGACTGGCAGGTTTCTGAGCATAGACGTTTAGGCTTAGAGCAAGATTATGGTCGTTTGTTATTAGAGCAAAGTGCATTAACCGCTCACGGTAGAGTAGAGCGCATAGCAAAAGAAAAATTGAATATGACAGAGGCGACTGAAGTGCAAGTCATTCGCATAGGTCGCTAAGGTTTGATCGTTATCCCAGAGCGGGATTGAACAATAATAAATAATACGTTCATGGAATAATTTTAAGGTAATACAAAATGAAAGGCACAGTGTAACGTGGCTAATCCCCGCACTAAAAAAGCTGCAACAACAGCATTAACAAAGGCAGTTGAATATCGCATTCCAGTCTGGCGCTTCGCGTTGGTACTGGGCGTATTCCTATGCTTGTTAATTGTTGTGGCAGGGCGTATGGGGTATTTGCATTTAGTTAATCAGTCTTTCTTAGCGGCCCAGGGTGAGCAGCGCATGGTTCGTGATGAGTCGATCCCGGCGTTGCGTGGTGATATTGAAGATCGCTATGGCGAGCCACTGGCGGTTAGTTCTCCTGTCACCAGTTTATGGCTTAATCCTAAATTATTTGATGCAGCCAATGCGCCAAAGCTTGCTGCAAGTTTAGGCATGTCGGCCAATAAGTTAACGCGTCGATTAAAGCGCAATCGTCAGCAGGGCTTTATGTATGTGCAACGCCACCTACCACCCGAAAAAGCGAATAAAGTATTAGCCTTAAAAATGCGTGGCGTTTTTTCTGAAACAGAATATCGTCGTTTTTACCCTGCTTCTGAAGTAACTTCGCATGTTGTTGGAATGACTAATATTGATGGTAAAGGTCAAGAAGGTTTAGAGCTTGCTTATGAAGATTGGTTGCAGGGTACATCGGGTCAGCAGCGAGTGGTTAAAGATTTATTAGGTAATGTCATTAAGCAACTGAATGTTTCTGCCGTCGCTGAGCCGGGTCATGATTTAAAGCTAACGCTGGATCTTCGTTTGCAATATTTGGCGTACCGAGAACTGAAGGCGGTTGTGCAAGCGCATAAGGCAAATTGGGGGAGTGCTGTTTTATTAGATGCCCGCAATGGCGATATTTTAGCCTTGGTTAATCGTCCATCTTACAATCCCAATAATCGTGCCACTCTGAATGCTAAAGATATGCGAAACCGAGCGCTAACCGATATGGTTGAGCCAGGCTCTACCATGAAGGCGTTTACGGTTGCAGCCGCGCTTAAGCAAGGCAAGTACAGTGCGAGTTCTATCGTTAATACGTCGCCAGGTTATATGCGTATTAAACATAAAACCATTCGTGATCACCGAGACTATGGGCGTTTAGACTTAACCGGAATTATTAGAAAATCAAGCAACATTGGCGTAACAAAATTAGCGCATGAAATGGGCGCTGAGAATTTGTGGAGTTTGTTACACAATGCAAAACTAGGGCAGGCGACAGCTTTAGGTTTTCCGGGTGAAGCGGTAGGGCATTTACCCTATCCGCAAAAACTCGATAAGTTAGGCTTGGCGACGTTATCGTATGGTTATGGTTTATCAGTAACGCCGTTACAGCTAGCACAAGCTTATACCGCGTTTGCTAATCACGGTTGCGTACAAGAAGCGCGCTTGATTCTGACCAATGCGCAAACACCGTGTGAACAAATCATGCCTGAAGCCGTGGCAAAAGATATGAGTGAAATGCTAGAAACTGTCACGCAAAGAGGTGGTACAGGCACGCGGGCAAAAGTAGAAGGCTATCGTGTTGGCGGGAAAACAGGAACCTCGCATAAAGTGGGTAAAGAAGGTTATCAAGACTCTGAATATACCGCAATTTTTGCTGGTATCGCCCCCATTTCTGATCCACGTTTTGTTTTAGTCGTGGTGATCGACCAGCCACAAGGGCAAGAATATTATGGTGGTGAAGTTGCCGCTCCGGTATTTGGTCGAATTATGGAGGAGGCGATGCGAACGTTACAGATCCCTCCCGACCAAAGCAAAGATTTCCACGTAGCGGAGATCTCGACATTATGAAGCTGACTCAACTATTAGCCCCTTATATTACGCAGAATGATGTATCGATTTATGATGTCAGCATCAAGGGCTTGGTCACTGATAATCGTGATGTGAAAGTTGGTGATTGTTTTATCGCGCTGGCGGGTATTACCAGCCACGGAAAAACCTATATTGATGATGCCATAGCGCGTGGTGCAGTAGCGGTTTTATTAGAAGTGGAGCAACAAGTTAATAATGGTGTAGTCATTACTCTTCGCGCTGGCGTGCCAGTGATTGAAGTGAGCGAATTAAAATCAAAGCTGAATCAGATATTGATCGACTTTTATCAGCTTTCAAAGGCTGCGTTTGATATGCGCCTTATGGCCGTTACCGGAACCAACGGTAAAAGCAGTATTACTCGTTTTGCAGCGCAGATGAGTCATGGTTTACAGCAGCCGACAGGGTTAATGGGAACACTGGGTTTTGGTGTTTGGCCGAACATAGTCGAAAGCAAAAATACGACACCAGAATTGGCTGTTTTGTTGCGTCAATTTGCATTGATGAAAGCTCAGGGCGCCGAGCAAGTTGCGATGGAAGTGTCTAGTCACGGCATTGAGCAAAAACGCATTGAAGGACTTACCTTTGAAACAGCGGTCTTTGCAAACTTAAGCCAAGACCACCTAGATTATCATGGTGATATGGAAAGTTATTTCTGCATCAAACGTCAGCTATTTTTATTACCAAAATTACACTATGCCATCATTAATGCCGATGACGAATATGGTCAGCGATTATTAGCAGATAAAGAAATTAGTGCGCAGAAATTCAGTTATGGTTTTTCTAGTAGTGCAGATGTTCGTGTCGTGAACTGGGCAATAAAGGGGGCGTCGATTGATGCCTCTATTACCACGCCTTGGGGCGATGCAAAATTCACCATCAATATGGTGGGTGATTTTAATCTTGCTAATGTTTTAGCTGCGATCTGTTTATTAGCGGTCGGTAATACATTTGCATTTACTGACATTATTGCTGCGATTAAGTACATCACACCCGCACCAGGCAGAATGCAAACCTATAGCAAAGCAGGTTGCGCAAATGCAGTGGTTGATTTTGCCCATACACCGGATGCTTTGCAAAATGTACTCACGACATTAAAAAAACAAACTCCGGGTAAATTGGTTGTCGTCTTTGGTTGTGGTGGTAATCGTGATGCCAGCAAGCGCCCGCAAATGACAGCAATTGCACAATCCATTGCTGATCGCGTCATTTTGACTGCGGACAACCCAAGAAAAGAAAAGCTAGAAAATATTGTTGCCGATATGCAGTCAAATTTAGATGCGGCGAGTAAAGCAGCAATGACGGTAGAGTTAGACCGTAGCAAGGCCATTGAACTCGCATTAGCAGGGCTGACTGAGCAAGATTTATTACTAATCGCGGGCAAGGGTCATGAAGCGTATCAAGATATTGATGGCATCAAACACTCGTACAGTGATGAGGCAGTATTATTGTCGTTAGGTTATCAGGATGTTGCTCAGCCAATAGAATCAATGAAAACAGAATCACTAAAAACCGATTCAATAAAAAAAGAGTCAATAAAGGAGGTCTTATGATGATGACTTCTTTTAGTCTCACAGAATTAGCGCACGCATTGTCTGCCTCGATTCAGCAAGGCACAAGCGATACATTAGCCGAGAATATTCAAGCGCAACGTATTAATACCGATACTCGCACCATCAAACCGGGGGACGTTTTTTTAGCCCTGCGTGGGGATAACTTTGATGGTCATGATTATTTAGAACAAGCAAAAACAAGCGGTGCCGTTGCGGCGATTGTCGATCAAGCTTTTATGGATGAATCACAAATACAGGCTCAACTAAAAGAGCCGAGTGATTCACTGCCGTTATTAATAGTCGTGCCCGATACACTAATGGCGTTGGGTCAGGCAGGTTTGTGGAATCGCCAAAAATTTACTGGGCCGTTAATTGCTATTACCGGCAGTGCGGGTAAAACCTCAGTGAAGTCGATGGCGTCTCATGTGATGCAGGTAATCGGTGAGTGCTGGGCAACACCGGGTAATTTTAATAATCACATCGGTGCACCATTAACCTTATTAGGCATAGAGCCACAGCATAAAGCCGCTGTGATTGAGCTGGGTGCTAGCGCAGAAGGCGAGATCGCTTATACGGCTCAGTTTGCAAAACCAGACGTGGTTATTATTACCAATGTAAGTTGTGCGCATTTAGAAGGTTTTGGCAGCATAGAAACCATTATGCGAACCAAGGGCGAAATCATTGATTCTTTATCGAGCGATGGTTGTGCGGTATTGAATGCCGATGATGCATTTTATGCCGACTGGGTATTACGTGCAGGCGCTCGACGTGTGCTCAGTTTTGGCATACAGAATTATGCCGATATCACAGCTAACAATATTATTTGTGATGAAAATGGCAGTCAATTTGACGTGGTTTATCAGGACCAAGAAGGTATTGAAAACATTCAGTCTTGTCATATTCCTCTACTGGGTCAGCACAATGTATTGAATGCATTATCAGCGATAGCGGCTGGTATCGCGTTAGGCTTGGCCTTAGAAAAAATTACAACACAGCTAGCAACCTTGCCAATGGTTAATGGCCGTTTGCAGTGGGTTGATGGCGAAGGCCGGATTAGAATTTTAAACGATAGTTACAATGCCAGCCCTGCTTCTGTGAAAGCGGCGATCGATGTGTTGGCATTATGGAAAGACAGCGCTTGGTTAGTTCTTGGCGATATGGGGGAGTTAGGAAAAGACTCCGCAGCGATTCATGCTGAAATAGGTGAATATGCACAGCAAAAAGGTATTGCACACTTTGTTGCGACAGGTACTGCTTGTCGTAATGCCATAAAAGCATTTGAGCAATCGTTGATTAATAATAAAACGCTGGGAAGCGCAGCTGCGAGTCAATATGCAGGCTGGTTTGAAACACAAAGCGAATTGCTAAATTACATTAATGAAAATAAACAGCCTAGCCAGGTATTTTTGGTTAAAGGTTCACGTAGTGCAGGTATGGACAAAGTTGTTACCGCACTGTCGCTAAAGAGTGATGACTCTTTAAATATTATTGGGAAAAAATAAAATATGTTGTTATGGCTCGCTGAATATCTAACACAATTTCATACAGGGTTTGCGGTTGTGCAATACCTGTCGTTACGTGCAATTTTTGCGGTAATTACGGCATTAACAGTTGCTTTGTTCTTAGGGCCAAAAGTTATTCGTAAACTGCGTGAATATCAAATTGGTCAATCTATTCGTGATGACGGTCCAAAGTCTCATTTGAGTAAAGCCGGCACACCAACCATGGGTGGCGCTTTGATTCTACTGTCGATCACTGTCAGTACTTTGCTTTGGGGTAACTTAGAAAATAAATACGTTTGGCTGACGTTGCTGGTAACGTTAGCGTTTGGTGTGATTGGCTGGGTTGATGACTACCGCAAAGTGGTTGAAAAGAACTCTCGCGGATTGCCTGCGCGCTGGAAGTATTTTTGGCAATCGGCCTTGGCGATTGTGGCAGGTATTTATATGTTTGCTACCGCGCCTAGTTCGGCAGAAACATCATTAATCATTCCATTTTTTAAAGATGTCATTATTGAATTGGGTATTTTTTATATTGTCCTCAGCTACTTCGTTATTGTGGGGGCGAGTAATGCGGTCAACTTAACCGACGGTTTAGATGGTTTGGCCATTTTGCCAACCGTGATGGTGGGTGCTGCCTTGGGCTTATGTGCCTATTTTGCAGGTAACGTTAATTATTCTGATTATTTATCCATCCCTTATGTCATGGGTGCAGGTGAATTGGTTGTATTCAGTGGTGCATTAGTGGGGGCCGGTGTTGGTTTCTTATGGTTTAACACTTACCCAGCACAAGTTTTTATGGGGGATGTGGGTTCATTAGCCTTGGGCGCAGCGTTGGGCATGATGGCAGTGATTACTCGACAAGAGATCGTCTTCTTTATTATGGGCGGTATTTTTGTTGCTGAAACCATGTCGGTAATCCTGCAAGTTGGTTCTTTTAAATTAACCGGTAAACGTATTTTCCGTATGGCGCCTTTGCATCACCATTATGAGTTAAAGGGCTGGCCAGAGCCACGCGTTATCGTGCGCTTTTGGATTGTGACGTTGCTATTAGTATTAGCGGGTCTAGCGACATTAAAAATTCGATAGTTGATTCACTTTATAGTTGATTCACTCGATAGCTTCTTCATAAATAGTTGATTGTAGTTAAAGAAAGTAGATAACAAATATGACAAACCTGATTGCTTCTGATCAAAAACGTTTAATTATCGGCATGGGCCAGACTGGGCTTTCGTGTGCGCGTTTTTTGGTGGCAAAAGGAATGTCGTTTGATTTATGCGATACCCGTGAGTTATTACCTAATCAGGCAGAGATAGAAGCTGAGTTTTCACAGTGCCAGTTTTTTAATGGCAAGCTTGATGCTGATGTATTGACTCAATATCAAGAATTAATAGTGAGCCCAGGTATTGCGATTGCCGAACCAGCAATTGCTGCAGCGATCAAGCACGGCAGTCGTGTTCGTGGCGATGTGGATATCTTTGCCGAATTCGTCACTAAGCCGGTGATTGCTATAACCGGGTCGAATGGTAAAAGTACCGTTACGACATTAGTGGGTGATATTTTAGCGGCAGCCGGTCATAAGCCCGCGGTATGCGGCAATATTGGTATTCCTGTATTGGATGTCTTATTAAGAGATGATGAGTTTGCTTGTTATGTTGTTGAGCTGTCCAGCTTTCAATTAGAAACAACGCATCATTTAGCCGCAGAAGTGGCCTGTGTATTGAATGTATGTGAAGACCACATGGATCGTTATGATTCTATGTTGGCTTATCATCAAGCGAAGCACCGTATTTTTCAGGGCTGTCGCAGTATTGTTATCAACCGTGAAGATACTCTGACTCAGCCTTTGGTCAGTACCTCGATGCCAAAGAGAAGTTTTGGTTTGCAGATGGCGGATAATAACGTCGCGGTCAAAAATCAATACGCTATTGCTTCATTAGAAACAGAGCGGGGCGTGCAGGCTGAATATTTAATGTTTGAGCAGCAGCCTATTTTTCCTGTTGCCGATTTAACAATTAAAGGCCGCCATAACCAGTTAAATGCGTTGGCTGCGATTGCCTTGATAGAATCACTTCCAGCCGAGTTTAAGGTTGAAAGTACGCAGCTCGAAAAGGCACTGGCTGAATTTACTGGTCTTGCACACCGCTGTGCTTGGGTTGCTGAAAATCAGGGTATTGAATTTTATAATGACTCTAAAGGCACCAATGTTGGTTCAACTTTGGCAGCCATTGAAGGTTTAGCCAGCCATGACGGTAAGAATATTATTCTTATTGCTGGCGGAGTTGGCAAGGATCAAGACTTCGAGCCTTTGGCTGAAACGTGTCAGTTAAATGTGAAGAGTGCTCAATTGTTTGGCCGAGATGCTTCTTTGATTGCTGCAAATTTAGAATCTTCTTGTGAGCTCAATGTTGTGGATACTTTAGAGCAAGCCTTGATAAACGCTAAGGCATTAGCCAGTACTGGTGATGTCATTTTATTCTCTCCAGCATGCGCAAGTTTCGATCAATTTGATAATTATGTACAACGTGGTGAAGTCTTTGAACGATTGGTTATGAATATGATCAATGAGCAGGGGGTTTCATGACGGCAAGCGCAGTAGGCAAAGACGCGACAAAAGATATGCCTTTTTTAGCTTGGTTAAAAGCGTTATCCCCCAGTGCTAATTTTCCACAGTTATTATCTGTGAAAATGAACGGACTGGTTTGGTCGTGGCTTGGCTTAATGGCATTAGGTTGGGTGATGGTTATGTCAGCCTCTACCAGTATTGCCGAAACGTATACCGGCAATGCCGCGCATTTCTCTACGCGCCATGGTGTTTATATCGCATTAGGAATTTTTGTAGCCTTCTTGATTAGTCGTATCTCTTTATCGTGGTGGAAAAAGACGGATTGGTTATGGCTGCTATTAGGCTGTGCAGGATTGGTTGCGGTATTAATTCCAGGACTCGGGCACGAGGTGAATGGTAGTGCGCGTTGGTTGAATTTAGGCTTGATGAAAATCCAACCTTCCGAAATCGTCAAGCTAACGGTCGTGCTTTATATTTCTGGGTATTTGATTCGGCGCCAAGCAGAAGTGCAAAATCAATGGTCGGGGTTTATAAAACCTTTGGTTATTCTGGGTTTCATTGTTGTGTTGTTATTATTAGAGCCTGACTTTGGTTCGGTCGTGGTCTTAATGGGCGCGGTATTAGTCTTGTTGTTCTTAGGGGGCGTAAAAGCCGGGCAGTTCTTTTTATTGGTGGTTGCGACCTTGGTATTAGGTTACCTCGTTGTGACGGCAGAAGAATATCGATTGGCACGTTTAACGACATATTGGCAGCCGTTTCATCCAGACCATGTTTATGGCTCTGGTTATCAGCTGGCACAAGCGCTGATTGCATTTGGGCGTGGAGAGTTATGGGGAACTGGTTTGGGTGAAAGCGTGCAAAAGCTTTTCTATCTGCCAGAGGCTCATACGGATTTTGTGTTTGCTATTTGGTCAGAAGAAACAGGCTTGGTTGGCGGTTTGTTTGCGCTGGGTTTATTAGCATTCTTTTTGGCGCAATGCATGATTATCGGTTGGAAAGCGCAAAAGATGGGTAACTTGTATGGTGGGTTTATTTGCTTTGGCATTGCCACGTTATTTGGCTTACAGATCATTATTAACCTTGGGGTAAATACGGGCTTGCTACCGACAAAAGGTTTAACGCTGCCTTTCTTCAGTTATGGCGGTAGTAGTTTGATTATTTGCTGCGTAATGGTGGCATTGGTTTATCGCGTAAGTATTGAAATAGATTCTGATTACTCTGCTAAAGAAACGAGTAAAAAAGCGTCCAATAAAAAAGACTCTAGTAAGAAGCTGTTAGCTAAAAAAGAAAGTATTAACAAGGCGACGAAAGCGAATAGTAAAAAGGCTCTTGGTCAGGCAAAAAAAGAAACCGAATCAGATGAGTATGTCACTGGTTTTGATGCCTACGTTGAAGAGTTAAGTGGAGGTCGTGATGACAAATAAAACCGTCATGGTAATGGCCGGTGGTACGGGTGGGCATGTATTTCCTGCGTTAGCCGTAGCTGATGAATTAAAAAGCCAAGGGTATGAAATACATTGGTTAGGAACAGCGGCGGGAATTGAAGCAGACTTGGTTCCTAAGTCAGGTTATCCACTGCATTGTATTAATGTTACGGGGTTGCGTGGTAAAGGTAAGTTAGCGTTATTGGCTGCACCTTGGAAAATCATTAAAGCGATTTATCAAGCCATTCGCTTTATGCGTATTGTGCGTCCAGATGCGGTATTAGGTTTAGGTGGTTTCGCTACAGGGCCGGGGGGTGTTGCGGCTAAGTTATTGGGTATTCCATTATTGATACATGAGCAAAATGCCTTTCCTGGAATGACTAATCGCTTATTGAAGCCGATGTCGAATGTGGTGATGCAAGCGTTCCCAAATACGTTTCGTGGCAGCAAAAAATTAGATCGATTATTTACAACGGGCAATCCTGTACGCGCCGAGATTGTTGCGCTGGGTGATAGAAAACCAGAAAACCAAAGTGATAGTAGCCGGCTTAAGGTTTTGGTTGTCGGGGGTAGTTTGGGAGCCGTCGCGTTAAATGATGCCGTCATGGATGCTTTGGCGTTGATGATTAAAGACGGTTTAGCACAAGGTTTGTCCGAATCTGAATTGGCAAAGGTTCTGCCGAGTATTAAGCATCAGGTTGGCAAAAAGAATTTTTTTACTGTGCAGCAAGGCTATGTAGAAAAAGGATTAGAAGGTAAGGCAGAGGTTGTGGCATTTATTGATGATATGGCGGCGGCTTATGATTGGGCAGATATAGTGCTTTGTCGATCAGGTGCGCTTACTGTCTCGGAATTAGCCTGTGCCGGAAAAGCAGCAATTTTTATTCCCTATCCATTTGCGGTTGATGATCACCAAACTGCTAATGCGCAGGTCTTGGTTAAAGCAGGCGCTGCCGAAATTAAGCAGCAGAAAGTGTTAACGGCACAGTGGCTTGCCGAGCGGTTACAAGATTACGCTGAGAACCCAGAAAAAATTAAATTAATGTCGATGGCCGCAAAAGGCGCATCGGTTGCCAACGCAACTCAAGTTGTGACAGAGCAAGTAATAAAACAAATAAGGTTAAATAATTAATGGCTAACGATAATCTACAAGCTTCAGGGCCAGCAGAAGCGTACGCTATTCCTGAAATGCGCCGTATAAAACGTATTCATTTCATCGGTATTGGTGGTGTGGGTATGTGTGGTATTGCCGAAGTATTGTTAAACCAAGGATATCAAATTAGTGGTTCTGACTTACGCCAATCTGCAGTGACTCAGCACCTTATAAATATGGGGGCAGAAGTATTTTTAGGTCATCAAAGTGAAAATGTTGATAACGTCGATGTTGTCGTTGTTTCAACGGCGATTGATCAAAATAATCCTGAAATTAAAAATGCTGTAGAAAAACGTATTCCTATCGTACGCCGTGCAGAAATGCTGGCTGAACTGATGCGTTTTCGTCATGGTATTGCCGTGGCAGGAACGCATGGTAAAACAACAACGACCAGTTTAGTGACGTCTATTCTAGCGCAAGCGAAACTGGATCCAACCTATGTTATTGGTGGCCGTTTAAATAGTTCAGGTACTAATGCTCGTTTAGGTGCGAGTCGGTATTTAGTTGCAGAAGCGGATGAAAGTGATGCGTCTTTTTTACACCTGCAACCCATGACATCGATCGTGACCAATATTGATGCCGACCATATGGAAACCTATGGTGGCGATTTTGATAAGTTAAAACAGACATTTATAGCATTTTTACATAATTTACCATTCTATGGCTTGGCAGTGTTGTGCATAGACGACGATAATGTGCGCGAAATTTTACCGCAAGTATCTCGTCAGTTTATTACTTATGGCTTAAGTGAAGACGCAGATTTTAGAGCTATTGATATTGTTCAGGAAGGTCTGTTCACCCGCTTTAAAGTTAAGCGCCCAAATAGAGATGACTTAGTTGTGCGTATGCGTATGCCCGGCGTACACAACGTATTGAACGCATTGGCTGCCATTGTTGTTGCTACCGATGAAAAAATTGATGATGAGTCGATTGTTTATGCTCTAGAAAATTTTGCAGGCGTAGGGCGTCGCTTCCAAGTGTGTGCCGAAGTTGAGTGCTCTGATGTCGATGGCAATGAAGGTAGTGTTCTTCTGGTCGATGATTATGGTCACCATCCACGTGAAGTTGAAGTAACGCTTGAAGCTATTCGTAAAGGTTTTCCTGAACGTCGTTTGGTTGCTTTATTTCAGCCTCACCGTTACAGCCGTACACGTGATTTATATGAAGATTTTGTTCGCGTTTTATCAGAGCCAGACGTTTTATTATTAATGGATGTTTACCCTGCCGGCGAAAAGCCGATTGCCGGAGCTGAAGGCCGTGCACTTTGTCGCAGTATTCGTCAGCGTGGAGCATTAGATCCTGTTTTTATCGAGCGCGACGAAGATATGGCTCAGGTATTAAGTAAAGTATTGAAGCCTGGAGATTTATTATTAACTCAAGGTGCGGGGGATGTTGGAAATTTAGCGATTACATTAACTCAACAGCTGCCGAGTATTATTGCCAGTGGCATTCACATGAAAAAAGCGGCTGCTAAAGGTGAAAAATAAAATGAGTGATGAAATATCGGCCAGCGAAAAAGCAGCGTTAGGTCGCGTCGCGGTATTAATGGGTGGTACTTCAGCCGAACGTCCAGTATCGCTAAACAGTGGTAGCGCAGTATTAGCCGCATTATTAGAAATTGGTGTGGATGCGTTTGGCATTGATATTGGTGGAAATGCTGCTGAGCAGTTATCGCAAACCGAATTTGATCGAGCCTTTATTGCACTGCATGGGCGTGGTGGTGAAGATGGCACGATGCAGGGATTATTAGAATTATTAAATAAACCTTATACCGGCAGCGGTGTCATGGCCTCTGCATTAGGAATGGATAAATGGCGTACTAAATTGGTATGGGGTGCTTGCGATGTTGCAACGCCGAAAGCATTTGTCTTAGAAGAAAACAGCGATTGGGACTCGATCATGCAAGCCTTGGGTGGGTTAGCGATGGTAAAACCTGCCCGTGAAGGTTCCAGTATTGGTATGCGTAAGGTGCATAGCAGTGAAGGCCTTGCTGAGAGCTATGCCTTTGCATCACAACATGATGACCTTGTAATTGCAGAGCAGTATATTGAAGGTAAAGAATTTACCGTCGCTATTTTGGGCGAGAAAGCTTTGCCTGCGATTCAGTTGGTCACGACACATGATTTTTATGATTTTGACGCTAAATACAAAGCCAACGATACGCAGTATTTATTGCCCTCTGGTTTACCAGATTATGCTGAAGCTGAACTGCAAAAAATGTCGTTAAAGGCTTTTAAATTGGTTGATTGTACAGGTTGGGGAAGAGTTGATGCGATGCAGGATGAAGACGGTAATTTCTGGTTGCTAGAAGTTAATACAAGCCCGGGTATGACGGATCATTCCTTAGTGCCAATGGCAGCAAAAGCGGGTGGGTTATCTTTCTCTGCTTTGGTTGTTAATATTTTGCAGCAAACGCTCTAGTTGGAATATGAAGATGCTTGTTAGCTCAATGAAGGATCATGCGAGTAAGCCGAAAAAGAAACGGTCTCAACCTGATGAAACGAAACGTAAGCAACGGTCGCTTCATCATAGTCGGGCTGCAAGCAATAAGGGTGCTACGCGATTAGAAAAGAAGACCCCTTTTTCTTTTACTCGTGTGGTGTCTGTTATTCCTGTGTGGTTGGTGCAGTCGTTTTTTGTCATGTCGTTATTAATTACGGCGGTTTGGGGGTTACAACAAGTACGTTGGGGATGGCCGGTTGAGAATGTTGAAATTGAAGGCGAGTTTCGCTTTTGGCAAGCCGAAGCATTAGCGAAAGAGTTGTTATGGGTAAAAGAACAAAACTTTTTTTCCCTTGATGTACGAGAAGTACAAGCAAGCATTGAACATTTAGCTCTAATTAAAAGTGCGCAAGTAAAAAAAGTTTGGCCAGATACGTTGTTGGTTAAATTTAAAGAAGATATTCCGGTTGCCGTTTGGAACCAAGAAACATTGTTAAACCCTCAAGGTGAGGAGCTGGTTTTAACGAATCATTTTGATTCAACAGGATTGCCAAGGTTATTTGGCCCTAAGAAAAAAACCGAGCAGGTGATGAGGCAGTTTCAACGCATTCAATCTCGCTTATTAGCGGTAGATGTAGCCATGGTGAGTTTGACCATGAATAGGGTAGGAAGCTGGCAAATAGAATTAGAAAACGGTTGGACGATTCGTTTAGGTCGACAGCAGTTAGAGCAGCGCTTAGGGCGTTTAATTGAATTACTTAAAGTACTGCCACAAGAAAAAGTAGCAGTTGTTGATCTTAGATATGGAAAAGGGGCAGCCATTAAATGGCTGTCCGTTTAGGAGATAGAGCATGAGTCAAGGGCAGCAGAAGAACATGCTGGTTGGACTGGATATTGGAACGTCTAAAGTTGTGGCCATTGTTGGTGAAGTGACGGCTGATGGCGGCGTTGAAATTGTTGGTTTAGGCTCGCACCCAAGTCGTGGAATGAAAAAAGGTGTTGTGGTTAACATTGAATCGACGGTGCAATCTATTCAACGAGCCATTGAAGAAGCAGAGTTAATGGCGGGCTGTCGTATCCACTCTGTTTATGCGGGCATTGCTGGTAGCCACATTCAATCGATGAACTCTCACGGCATGGTTGCAATTAAAGATCGTGAAGTAACCTTTGGTGATATAGAACGTGTGATAGAGGCGGCAAAAGCGGTTCGACTGCCTGGTGAAAATCGTATCTTGCATGTCTTACCACAAGAATATTCGATTGATACCCAAGAAGGTATTAAAGAACCTGTGGGGATGTCTGGCGTACGTTTAGAAGCTAAAGTTCACATGGTAACGAGTGCCGCTAATGCCGCACAGAATATCGAGCGTTGTGTGCAGCGTTGTGGTTTAGAAACGGATGACATTATTTTAGAACAGCTAGCCTCGAGCTATGCAGTTTTAACAGAAGATGAAAAAGAGCTTGGCGTATGTTTGGTTGATATCGGCGGTGGTACAACCGATATTGCGATATTTACCGATGGTTCAATTCGCCATACTTCTGTCATTCCAATTGCCGGTGATCAAGTGACGAATGACATTGCGATGGCATTACGTACACCGACCCAGCATGCAGAAGAAATAAAAATTAAATACGCGTGCGCTTTAACGCAGCTCGCGAAAGAAGACGAAACAATTAAAGTTCCTAGTGTAGGTGATCGACCGGCACGGGATTTATCTCGAATGGCTTTAGCAGAAGTTGTTGAGCCAAGATACGACGAATTATTAACGTTGATCCAAGCGGAATTACGTCGTAGCGGTTACGAAGAATTAGTAGCTGCGGGTATTGTTTTAACGGGTGGCACTTCGAAAATGGAAGGTGTTGTTGAGTTGGCGGAAGAGATTTTTCACATGCCGGTACGTCTAGCGAAGCCAGTTGGCGTTTCTGGATTGGTCGATGTGATCAATAATCCAATTTATGCAACGGCCGTTGGCCTCTTGCAGTACGCTGCAATGCAACAAAAAGACCCAATTAAAACAAATAGTCGAGAAGAAGTGCCATTAGACTTCTTTTCACGCGTAAAACATTGGATTCAAAACAACTTTTAATATTAAATAGTGTATGCGCATCGCGCAGCTCAGCAAAGGAGAAGGAGCTATGTCTCAGCAACGGGATGGGGATATGTTCGAATTAGCAGATGATCCACAACAAAATGCAGTGATAAAAGTTATCGGTGTGGGTGGCGGTGGCGGTAATGCTGTTCAACACATGGTCGTTAACAATATTGAAGGTGTAGAATTTATCTGCGCTAATACAGATTCGCAGGCGCTACGTAAAGTAGAAGCACGTTCTGTTATTCAGTTGGGCGGCGCTGTAACAAAAGGTTTAGGTGCTGGGGCGAATCCTGAAGTGGGACGTCAAGCAGCAATGGAAGATCGTGAACGTATCGCTGAAGCAATCAGTGGTGCCGATATGATTTTTATCACAGCAGGCATGGGTGGTGGTACCGGAACCGGTGGCGCACCTGTGGTGGCTGAAGTGGCAAAAGAGTTAGGCATTTTAACCGTCGCGGTTGTGACTAAACCTTTCCCATTTGAAGGTAAGAAACGTTCTTCAATAGCTGAGCAAGGATTGACTCAGTTAGCAGAGAGTGTTGATTCCTTAATTACAATTCCTAATGAAAAGCTTTTAAGCGTATTAGGTAAGAACAGCAGTTTGCTTGATGCATTTAGTGCGGCCAACGATGTATTGCTAGGTGCAGTACAAGGTATTGCCGATTTGATTATGCGTCCTGGTATGATCAACGTCGATTTCGCCGATGTAAGAACGGTTATGTCTGAAATGGGTCAAGCCATGATGGGGACAGGTTCTGCAACCGGTGATAATCGTGCACGCGAAGCCGCTGAAGCAGCGATTGGTAGTCCTTTATTAGAAGACGTTGATTTGCAAGGCGCTCGTGGCATCTTGGTAAATGTGACGGCTGGCTTAGATCTTACTTTGGGTGAATTCACTGAAGTGGGTCAAGTAATCGAAGACTTTGCTTCTGAACATGCAACGGTTGTTATCGGTACCGTTATCGATCACGACTTAGTTGATGAGCTAAAAGTAACGGTTGTTGCGACGGGTTTAGGCGTGAAACCTGCTATGGCAGAAAAACCAAAAAAGGTTGTAGATAACACTGTTGCAGCCGAACCGGTTAAAAAAGCACCAGCAACGGTAGCGGATTATGCTGAATTAGATAAACCTGCTCATATCCGAAATCAGGCTGCAAAGGCTGCTGTTCCTAGACCTGAAGCTGGAAAAGAGAAGGATATGGACTATTTAGACATACCTGCTTTCCTTCGTCGTCAAGCTGATTAACGAATAGTTACTGGCGCGCTCATCGATTGTTGGTATAATGAGCGGTCAGTAATAATAATTAGTTAGTTTCAATCAACAATATTGGTAAATCGACATGATTCGTCAACGAACGCTCAAAAATACAATCCGCGCAACTGGCGTTGGTCTGCACTCAGGTGAAAAAGTTTACTTGACGCTGAGACCTGCCCCTGTCGATCACGGTATTGTCTTCCGACGTGTTGACCTTGAACCTATTGTTGATATACAGGCAAAAGCGACAAATGTGGGCGAAACCACTATGTCGACGACCTTAGTTCAAGATGGTGTGCGCGTTGATACGGTCGAACATTTATTATCTGCCATGGCAGGTTTAGGTATCGATAACGCCATTGTCGAGCTAAGCGCTCAAGAAGTCCCTATTATGGACGGCAGTGCCGGCCCATTTGTCTTCTTGATTCAATCTGCAGGTATTGCTGAGCAGTCAAAAGCGAAGCGCTTTATCCGCATTAAGAAAAAAGTTGAAGTGCGTGAAGGTGACAAGGTAGCATCATTTGTTCCTTATAACGGCTTTAAGGTGACTTTTGAAATTGAATTTGATCATCCTGCCTTTAAGCAAAGCGCTCAAAAAGCCAGTTTAGATTTCTCGTCTACTTCTTTTGTTAAAGAAGTGAGTCGTGCTCGTACTTTCGGCTTTATGAAAGATATCGAATTTTTACGTTCAAAGAATCTAGCTCTAGGTGGTAGCGTCAATAACGCTATTGTGGTTGATGAATATCGCGTATTGAATGAAGACGGCTTACGTTATGATGACGAATTCGTAAAACACAAAATTCTAGATGCTGTTGGCGATTTGTATCTATTAGGCCATAGCTTAATGGGTGAATTTGTTGGTTTTAAGTCAGGACATGGTTTGAATAACAAACTATTGCGCGAACTTGAGCTACAAACCGATGCTTGGGAATTTGTAGAATACGAAGAAGAAGATGCGCCAATTTCTTATACAAAGCCTGTAGCCGCCTTATAATTAGGCAAAAATAGCTACACAAGGTAACGTTTCAAAACGTAATACGTTTTGTCATATTTAAGATAAGGGCCATAATTGTTATGGCCTTTGTTGTTTTTGGATACCCATATTAATCACCATGAATATCATTATTGTCGGTAAACGGCATGGACAATCGAAGACATACTCATTAGGACCAGTCGCACGTTTTTTGCTGCTGACGTCTATTTGTGTATTGCCGTTTGCCATGGGCGCGACTGGATATTTATTGGCTGCCCATCTAGCTGATAAAGGGTTATTAGATCCTATTGCAGCTAAAGCATGGGAAAAAGACCTTGATGATCAGCGCCAAGAATTACAGCAAATACGTCAGCATGCTGACCAAGAACTCGATGGTTTAACCCTTCGATTAGCCGAACTACAAGCCAAATTACTTCGCATCGATGCGCTGGGTGAGCGGTTAATTGATATCACCAAAATTAATGGTGATGAATTCGATTTCTCTGCCGTCCCCGCAGTTGGTGGCCCTGGTACATTAGGCGAGACCTATCAAGCACCCGAGATTCAATCTGTTTTAGACAAGCTTGCCTCAAGAATTGATCGTCGTGAACAGCAGCTCGAAGTTTTAGATGATCTGCTTTTAGCTAATAAAATCAAAACCGATACCTTTGTTGCTGGCCGTCCTATTAAGCGTGGCTGGATGTCTTCCCGTTATGGTAAGCGTACCGATCCTTTCAATGGCCGTTTAGCTTGGCATGCCGGTGTTGATTTTGCTGGCAAAGAAGGCTCCGACGTTATTGCGGTGGCTTCTGGTGTTGTTACCTGGGCCAGTGATCGTTACGGCTATGGTAAACTGGTTGAAATTAACCACGGCAATGGCTACAAAACACGTTACGCACACGGTGCCGAGATCAAGGTAAAAGTTGGTGATATCGTTCGTAAAGGTGACGTGGTTGCCGCAATGGGAAGCAGTGGTCGTTCTACTGGCCCTCATGTTCATTTCGAAGTCTACAAAAATGGCCGAACGGTCGATCCTGCAGCCTACTTACACCGCACACTCCGCTAAATATCTGTATTACCTCACTTTTTTGATATAAATATAGTGAAAGTCTTGTCTAACACGCCTATCAGCGGTTAATCTTCAGGTAACTTTCTTGCTGTCTCTATTTTTTTGGGTTTAAAAACAATCATCATGATCGGTAATTTATTTAGTAAAATCTTTGGTAGCAAAAACGACCGCGAATTAAAACGCATGGGTAAAGTCGTTGTAAAAATTAATGCGCTAGAAGAATCAATAGCGGCGTTATCGGATAACGAGCTACAAGCCAAAACACCAGAATTTCAAAAACGTCTTGCAGAAGGCGCTTCGCTTGACTCAATTTTGCCAGAAGCGTTCGCAGTCTGTCGTGAAGCCAGTAAGCGCATCATGAACATGCGTCATTTCGATGTGCAGTTAATCGGTGGTATGACCTTGCACGAAGGTAATATCGCAGAGATGCGTACCGGTGAAGGTAAAACACTGGTTGGAACCTTGGCCACTTATTTGAATGCCTTAACCGGTAAAGGTGTTCACATTGTAACGGTGAACGATTACCTAGCCTCTCGTGATGCTGAGTGGATGCGTCCACTGTATGAATTCTTAGGCTTAACGTTGGGTGTTGTTGTTCCTGGTTTAGATCCTGAAAGTAAGCGTGCTCAGTATGCTTGTGATATTACTTACGGTACGAATAACGAATTCGGCTTCGATTATTTGCGCGATAACATGGCGTTTTCAACGTCAGAGAAAGTTCAGCGTGAATTAAATTTTGCCATTGTCGATGAAGTTGACTCAATCTTAATCGATGAAGCCCGTACACCTCTTATTATTTCAGGCCCTGCAGAAGATAGTTCAGCGTTATATAAGAAGATGAATATCCTAATTCCTCAGCTTACTCAGCACATTGAAGCTGAAGAAGGTAAGGAAGAGCAGCAAGGTCACTATACTCTTGATGAAAAGCAACGCTCAATAGAATTGACCGAGCTAGGTCATGAGTTTGTTGAAGAAATGCTTGAGAAGGAAGGGGTCTTAAAAGAAGGCGAAAGTTTATATTCTTCGTCTAACCTAACCCTTTTGCATCATGTTAATTCTGCTTTACGTGCTCATGTGATCTATCAGAAGAATGTTGATTACATCATTCAGAATAATCAGATCGTCATTGTTGATGAGCATACTGGCCGTACTATGCCAGGTCGTCGTTGGGGTGAAGGTTTACACCAAGCGATTGAAGCAAAAGAAGGCGTTAATATTCAAGCCGAAAGCCAAACACTGGCGTCGACAACTTTCCAGAACTTCTTCCGCTTGTATGACAAGCTGAGTGGTATGACGGGTACGGCTGATACCGAAGCTTTCGAATTTCACCAGATTTATAACTTGGCCGTGGTTGCAATTCCAACTAATAAAGCAGTGAAACGTATTGATTATAACGATCTTGTTTTCTTAACTCAGGCTGAAAAATACGAAGCCGTGATTGAAGAGATTCGTGAAGTGGTTGCTCAAAAGCGTCCGGTATTGGTCGGTACTGCTTCGATTGAAACCTCTGAACTATTGTCGCAAGCATTAAGCAAAGCGAAAGTGCCTCATAGTGTTTTGAATGCGAAACAGCATGAAAAAGAAGCACAAATTATTGCTCAAGCGGGTGCTGCAGGTTCCATTACTATTGCGACTAACATGGCCGGTCGTGGTACTGATATTGTACTGGGTGGTAACTGGGAAGTGGAAGTCGCCGCGCTGGATAATCCGACTGAACAGCAGATTGCAGATAGTAAAGCGGCTTGGCAGAAACGTCATGATGACGTTTTAGCTGCCGGTGGTTTGCATATTATTGCGACCGAGCGTCATGAGTCTCGTCGTATTGATAACCAATTACGTGGCCGTGCTGGTCGTCAAGGGGATGCGGGTTCTTCTCGTTTCTTCTTATCCCTTGAAGACAGTTTAATGCGCATCTTTATGTCGGATCGTATCCGTAACATGATGAAAGCATTGGGCATGGAAAAAGGCGAATCGATTGAGCACCGCATGGTGAGTAATGCGATCGAAAAAGCTCAACGTAAAGTAGAAGGACGTAACTTCGATATTCGTAAGCAGCTATTGGAATACGATGATGTTGCTAACGATCAGCGTCGTGTTATTTATGATCAGCGTAACGATATTATGGCCTCTGATGATATTTCAGATGTTGTTGCCAATATTCGTCACGATGTTTTACAAGAAGCGATTGATCGCCATATCCCTCGTCAAAGCTTAGAAGAGCAGTGGGATATTCCTGGTCTTGAAGCAGAACTTAAATCAGAGTTTGATTTGCACTTGCCACTTCAAGAATGGCTTGAAGCGGATGACAAGCTTTATGAAGAGAATTTGCGCGAGCGAATTACTATTGCTTTAAATGATGCCTATAAAGCAAAAGAAGATTCTGTTGAAACGATACCTGATCAGCCTAATCCATTACGTATGTTCGAAAAGCAGGTGATGCTGCAGATTGTTGATAATCTTTGGAAAGAACATTTGGCGACGATGGATCATTTGCGTCAAGGTATTCACTTGCGTGGTTATGCACAAAAGAACCCTAAGCAAGAATATAAGCGCGAAGCATTTGAGCTGTTCCAAGAACTGCTAGAAAACATGAAGCGTGAAAGTATCCGCATTCTGTCTCATGTAAAAGTGCGACAGGAAGAAGATGTACGGGAAATGGAAGAGCAGCGTCGAGCGCAAGCAGAAGCTCAGGCTCAGCAGTCTAGCTATCAACATGAGTCGGCTCAAGGTATCACTGATGGAAGTTCTGAAGGTGATAGCGAAGCTGAAACGGCGGAACAGGCTCAACCTTTTGTTCGAGAAGATAAAAAGGTTGGCCGTAACGAGCCTTGCCCATGTGGTTCTGGGAAAAAGTACAAGCAGTGCCACGGTAAATTGACGGCTTAAGTGATTTTAGTCATTGAAGTGATTTGAGTGATTTAAGTTAGTTATGTTGGCAAGAAGAAAAGGACAGCTCATGCTGTCCTTTTTTATATCTGTTCCATTCACAGATGATTGTCTTAGCTAGATTTATATAATTCAAAAAATAATGCAGGTAAAATGCATTAATACCCCCTTTAACAGTGCGAGAAAAACATGGCTGTCGGTTTAGAAGTATTAAAAAATTATCACCCAGTAAATGGCGTTCGTATTGGTATTGCTCAAGCGGGCATTAAATACCAAAGTCGCAATGATTTAGTGATTTTTGAACTCGCTGAAGGTAGTCGAGTGAGTGGTGTGTTTACCCTCAATGCTTTTTGCGCGGCCCCGGTTCAAGTATCTAAAAAACACTTAGCGGAAGCTGATACTCGCTACTTAGTGATCAATACCGGTAATGCCAATGCTGGCACAGGCCCACAAGGTATGGTTGATGCGTTAGCAACGTGCGAGCAACTAGCAACGTTAACGGGGGTTGAGACAAACCAAATTTTACCTTTTTCTACCGGCGTTATTGGTGAGCCATTGCCGATGACGAAGCTATTAAACGGTTTGTCTCCTGCATTAGACAATTTAGCAGCTGATACTTGGTCGCAAGCGGCGACTGGAATTATGACTACCGATACCTTGCCAAAAGGGTATAGCCAGCAGGTTAATATTGCAGCGACTGATGCGGATAACTCTGAAATCATCACTGTCTCAGGCATCTCCAAAGGCGCGGGTATGATCATGCCAAACATGGCGACGATGCTTGCCTATCTTACGACTGATGCGGTGATTGCCAAGCCACTATTGGATGTTATGTGTAAAGAAATGGCGGATAAATCATTCAATCGTGTAACGATTGATGGTGATACTTCAACCAATGACTCTTGCATGTTGATTGCGACAGCCAAAGCCGATATGGCAGAAATCAGTAGCAAAGATGATCCACGTTATAGCGCGGTATTTGATGCGTTATTAGAAGCCTTTATGGTGCTTTCACATGCCATTGTGCGTGATGGTGAGGGCGCTACAAAGTTTGTCACCATGGAAGTACAGCAAGCTGCCAGTGTTAAAGAAGCATTAGATGTTGCGTATACCGTAGCGCATTCGCCCTTGGTTAAAACCGCCTTGTTTGCTTGTGATGCGAACTGGGGTCGTATTCTAGCTGCCGTTGGCCGTGCTGGTGTGCAAAACATGATTTTAGAAGATATTGATATCTATCTTGATGATGTGTGTATTGTGAAAAACGGTGGTCGTGCCGCCAGTTATACCGAAGAAGCCGGTGCTGCTATTTTTGCTCAAGCTGAGATTACGATTAGCATTCGTTTAGGCCGTGGTGATATCACGGAACGAGTTTGGACGACGGATCTTTCTCATGAATACGTCAGCATCAATGCTGATTATCGTTCTTAATTGTTTAAAGAAATAGTATGAAAAAGTTTGTTCACGTAGCCGTTGGCGTTATTTTCGATTGCCCTGCGGATTCTGCGTTGTCTGATTCCGTGTTGTCTAATTCTATGCCGCCTGGCTCTATATTGAATGACTCTGGAAGCGACGAATCTAATCGCCAACAGAAGCGTATCTTAATCGCTAAGCGTGCTGATCATCAGCACCAAGGTGGTTTATGGGAATTTCCAGGGGGTAAGGTCGAAGCAGGGGAAAGTGTACAAGTTGCTCTGCAGCGAGAATTGGAAGAAGAACTTGGCCTAGTCTCGTCACTTGACGATATGTGCCCCTTGATTACAATTCCTTTTCATTACCCCGATAAGTCTGTTTTGTTGGATGTTTGGGCTGTTTATAATGCGGGTGCATTCAAAAAAGCACAGGGTACAGAAGCACAGGGTCAAGAAACGCTCGGAAAAGAAGGGCAGCCATTGGTATGGGCTGAGCAATCTGAATTGGCCAATTATGAATTTCCTGCTGCCAATAAAGCCATTATTGATGCGCTCTTATTACCCCAAAAAATAGCCATTACACAAGATAATAACGATCCTGATGTTATCTTGAGACAGGTAGCGAAT
This sequence comes from uncultured Gammaproteobacteria bacterium, assembly GCA_963851095.1. GTDB lineage: Bacteria > Pseudomonadota > Gammaproteobacteria > Pseudomonadales > Oceanobacteraceae > Oleispira. The sequence continues at coordinate 298,297 of CAWKOX010000007.1, forward strand.
ACCTTGAGGAATCAGGTAAATACCTGGATTCAGTTGCGAGCTCCAAGCCTTGATCAGCTGAAATATACTCAGCTAGCAATGAAACTGTATGGTCTTTGCCATGAAGCGGGCAGTAAACTAATATGGAATTGTCCATTAGATTGGTATCAAATTGCATTTGCCGATGGCTTGCACCTTTCACGGAAAAATTTCATAGAAACCGAAGAGCGACCGATTCCTTTGACTCAGTGGTTAAGTACCGCTTGCCATAATTTAGAAGAACTGGAAGACACTCAAAATCGGGTTGATTATGTTTTAGTCTCGCCTGTTCATGAAACGACGACTCATCCAAAAGCGAATGCTTTGACGTGGTCTGGCTTTAAAGTTATAACCGAGCGAGCGCGTATCCCTTGTTATGCATTAGGGGGCATGCAATGTTCAGAGTTAAGTGAGTCTGTAGAATTTGGTGGCCAAGGCATTGCTGGGATCAGCTGCTTTTTGGTTTGAAGCAAATGCCTGATTCTAAGTAGCAGGTTACAAACACTTGCTTATAAACACTAGGTTATTCAGAGTTAAGAGCTAAGCCATTGAACTGCGGAAAAGAAATATTATAAAGAGGAAGCACTATGAAGGTTAAATGTCCTACCTGTAAAAAAGACGTTGTTTGGTCAGCGGAATCAAAAGATCGCCCATTTTGTAGTGACCGCTGTAAGTTGATTGACCTAGGCGCATGGGCTGATGGTAGTCACGCTATTCCAGGTAAAACTGTTGAAGAAGAAATGATGTCTCAACAATGGGAAATCGAGCAGCAAAGCTCAGAATTACACTAGTATTAAAGCTGCATTAAGAATTGCACTAAGAGCTGTATTTTAAGTTCTATATAAGAACCGAGCTGAATGTTAGCGCTCGGTAGTTGCTAAAAGTTCTTGATGCAAGGCTTCTACTCGAGCATCTAGGGTGTTGAGTGGTAAGCTATTATCAATCACCCAGTTTGCTTGAGCTAAGCGCTTCTCTCTTGATATCTGAGCGGTAATGATACGCTTAACCTGCTCAGCATCGTTATTATCTCGCGAGCAGGTACGCTCGAGTTGAGCCTCTTCTGGTACATCCACAACAATGACTTTCTTAACCAAGGCGACTTGGCCACTTTCAATCAATAAGGGTGATACTAATAAAGTATAAACGGATGTTGAGCTGGATAGGTCGCGAATAATTTCATCACGAATACGTGGATGAGTAAAAGTTTCTAGCTGTTTACGCTTGTCGTTATCAGCAAAGACTTGCTGACGTAACCAGGCTCGGTTCAGTGATTGATCTTCTAATAAAACATCAGGGCCGAAGAACTCTTTAATATCCAGCCAAGCGGGCTTTCCGGGCTCAACCACTGTTCGTGCAGCAATATCGGCATCCACAATATGAATGCCAAGCGCTTTGAAGCGATCACTGACCGCTGTTTTACCGCTGCCAATACCGCCGGTTAAACCGAAAATCATATACTGTAAATCCTAAGTTTAAGCTTGCAGGGACGGAAGATACCATTCCATAATTTCGTTACCCCACATCGCCGCAATCCAACCTGCTGCCGCGAGATAAGGGCCAAATGGAATTGGGATATTTTTATCACGGCCTAAAACAATAATACCCGCTATCCCCACTACTGCACCAACGAGCGATGATAATAAAATAATCATGGGTAAGAACTGCCAGCCAAACCAAGCGCCTAAAGCAGCTAAGAGTTTGAAATCACCAAAACCCATACCGTCTTTGCCTGTCGCAAGCTTAAACAACCAATACACGGACCAAAGGCTTAAATATCCCGCCATAGCACCGATAACAGCGCTTTGAAGATCAACAAAGGTGTGGTCAATGTTCAGTAATAAACCAAGCCACATCAATGATAGCGTCATGGTGTCGGGCAATATTTGATGATCAATATCGATCATACTCATCGTGACTAAAGACCAAGTGAATACCAGCATGGCGGCTAACTGAATAGAAAACGGGAACTTGATGAGCAGGGCAAGACTCAGTAGTCCTGTGGCTAATTCTATCAGTGGATAGCGTATAGAAATTTTGGTTTCTTTACCGTGCTCAGCACAACCAGAGCATTTTCCTTTTAGCAGTATGTAGCTAAGAATAGGAATGTTCTGCCAAGCCTTAACGGGGCTTTGGCAACGCGGGCAATGTGACGCAGGCTTAGACAGGGTATAAGCCGAGTCTAAATCATTGAGCGCGCTGTGTTCAGGCAGATTCTCTCTAAGATCTTTACTATCAATCAACCAGCTGCGAAACAGCATAATGGGGTAGCGTAGGATGACGACGTTTAAAAAACTACCAATCAAAAGCGATAAAATAAGCACGACAATTGGCAGCGCATAAGGCTGATGTTGCAAATAATGCGCAACATCGGCAAACGAAGCCAGTTGCGCACTCATCGATGAAAAAATCATTAGATGGCTTTACCCATTTCGAAGATCGGTAGGTACATCGCGACAATCATGCCACCAATAACCACGCCCAAAAATGACATAACCAAAGGCTCCATTAATGCGGTTAAGTTATCCACCGCATTATCAACTTCGTCTTCAAAATAGTCCGCTGCTTTTGAAAGCATAGTATCTAATGCACCTGATTCTTCACCAATACTGGTCATTTGCACCACCATGTTGGGGAAAACTCCTGTCGCCTTCATTGCAAAGTGCATTTGCTGGCCTTGAGATACTTCATCGCGCACGTTTATTACAGCTTTGCGATAGACCGAGTTACCCACAGCGCCAGCAACAGAATCTAAGGCTTCAACTAGCGGTACACCGGCGGCGAAGGTGGTTGATAATACTCGAGCAAAACGAGCGACGGCCGCTTTCATTAAAAGATCGCCGAATACTGGGGCTTTTAATAATAGCTCTTCGAAGCGGTCTTTAAAGGCGGGTGAGCGGGCTAGGGCTTGTTTTAAACTCACCACAAAGCCGACAACAACGGCTAGCATTACCCACCAGTAGGCTTGAGTCCACTCTGAGATCGCAACCACCATTTTGGTAGGTGCTGGCAAGTCAGAACCAAAGCTTTTAAACATCGATTCAAAGGTAGGCACTACTTTCACGAGTAAGATGACCGTTACAATAGAGGCGATAATAAGTGTAATGGCCGGGTACATCATCGCCTTTTTGATTTTCGCCCTTAAGGCTTCAGTTTTCTCTTTATAGATTGCCACTTTATCAAGCATTTGCTCTAGCGCACCTGACTGCTCGCCAGATTCGATTAAATTGCAAAAGAGCTCATCAAAATGCTTCGGGTGTTTTTGTAAGGCTGAGGCAAAATCATTACCCGCTGATACGTCGTCGCGCACTTTAGCAATTAACTCTTTCATTGCAGGATTGTCGACACCATCGCCAACAATATCGAAAGACTGAACCAGAGGTACGCCTGCCTTCATCATGGTTGCCATTTGGCGAGTAAAAAAAGTAATATCGGCCGAGGTTATTTTGCCGCTACCGCCAAAATTTAGTAAAGGGGTCGCTTTCTTTTTAACTTTGCCTGGCTGAATACCTTGCTTGCGCAGCTGAGCTTTAACGGTCGCAAGGTTAGGGCCAGAAGTATCGCCTTTAACCTTTTGTCCTTTTCGGTTGGTGCCTTCCCATTCAAAGGAAAGGTTTTTTTCTTTTTTGACTTTGGCCATTATTAAATTCCGCTTTTAATCTATAAAGTCGCTGGATGGTTTAATCTGCTGTGACTCGGTTGGCTTCTTCAAGGCTGGTCACGCCTTGGGCGACTTTTTCTAATGCTGATGTTCGCAGATTATTAAAGCCTTCATCTTTGGCCACCGCTGCAATCTCTAATGAATTACCATTATCCATAATGATTTTAGAAATGGCTGGGGTGATTTTTACGACCTCGTAAATCCCCACACGGCCTTTATAGCCTTTATTGCAAGCATCACAGCCTATTGGCTGAAAGAATGTCCCTTCCGCTATTTGCTCTTCTGTTAAACCCGCATCTAATAATACCTGTTTAGGTAGGTCGGCAGGTTGCTTACAGGCACTGCATAACCGGCGACCTAGGCGCTGCGCAATAATAAGGCTAACCGAGGTCGCAATATTGAATGACGGTACGCCCATATTGGCTAAGCGTGTTAGTGTTTCAGGAGCGCTATTGGTGTGCAGTGTTGATAAAACCAAGTGACCCGTTTGTGCGGCTTTAATCGCAATAGAGGCGGTATCTAAATCTCGAATCTCACCGACCATGACGATATCAGGGTCTTGTCGTAAGAAAGATCTAAGGGCTTCACCAAAATCTAAGCCCACCTTAGCGTTAACGTTAACTTGGTTAATGCCTTCAAGGTTAATTTCAACCGGGTCTTCCGCCGTTGATATGTTGGTTTCTTCGGTATTTAGAATGTTCAAACCGGTGTAAAGCGAAACGGTTTTACCAGACCCTGTAGGCCCAGTAACAAGAATCATACCTTGTGGTTGCGCTAACGCTTCCATGAACAAAGCTTTTTGCGTTTCTTCATACCCTAGTGCATCAATGCCCATTTTAGCACTGGATGGATCAAGAATACGTAATACTAGCTTCTCACCCCAAAGAGTCGGTAAGCTGTTAACACGGAAATCGATGGCCTTATTCTTCGATATCTTCATCTTGATACGACCATCTTGAGGTATGCGTCGTTCAGAAATATCCATTTGTGACATGACTTTAAGGCGCGCCGCAATCTTTCCCGCAAGGTTAATGGGCGGGCTAGAAACTTCGTGCAAAACACCATCAGTACGACAGCGCACGCGATAGCGTTTTTCATAAGGCTCAAAGTGAATATCAGAAGAGCCCGCTTTAATCGCATCCAGAAGCATTTTGTTCACAAAGCGTACAATAGGGGCATCATCCCCAGTTCCTGGCTCGTCTTTTTTCTGAGCTTCTTCAGGGTTTTCAATGTCAATATCGAGGTCTTCATCGTCAAAATCATCAAAGGTGCCATCTTCAGACGCCATGAATTTTTCGACGAGTATGGCAAGCTTGTTTTCTTCAACTAAAACTGGCTCTACATTCATGCCGGTATTGAATTTAATTTCATCGATGGCGGTGATGTTAGAAGGGTCGCTCTGGGCTAAAAATAAACGATTGCCACGTTTAAATAGCGGTAGTACACGATGCTTTTCAATTAAGTCATTACTAATGATGTCTTTTACAATAAGTTCAGTATCGAACGCAGCTAAATCTAATAGCGGCAGGCCAAATTCTGTCGATGCGAAAATAGCCACCTGCAAGAGGATCAATAAAACCTTTAATAACCGCAACGGTGATAAATGAGGCTTTTTCGCTTTTGGCAATTTCCATTGCTTGCTGAGCTTTTTCGGTTTCAATTAAACCAGCTTGTGCTAAAGAACGGGCTAAACCATTTAGATTCATACAAATAGGTGCTTTTTTATAATTGCTTTTAATGTGTAGACGCTAATAGTTAGTGTACTGCAATTATTCAAAAATAGGAAAGGCTGGCGGTGAAAGCGCAGGTACAGGTATAGGAGAAATTTAAAGAGTGTGAAGCAGTTTTAATGTAAGAATGTGATTATTGAATTATAGACAATAAAAAAGGCCCCGAAGGGCCTTTAAATAATAACTTAACTATTAAGAAGCGAAGTCGCTATTGATGTTTTCATGCATCCAGCTGACACGCAACGCCAGCAACATCAGTACCCGCTGCAATTGTACCAGACTACCAGTTTGCAACCCATGATGTACTCTGGCCTCTTGTACCTACAACAGGACGTAGTAGAATTGTGCCTGCAACTTGAGCGTCAATAGAGCCATCTAGTGTTAATTGAATCACTAGCAGAAGGGATTGCTACAGCTGCAGTAACTGTAATAGCGGAAGTTAGTGCACGTTAAGTGAAGGCATTGCACTTCCTGTAACATATGCAACATCACTAATTCCATCAATAACATTTGCATTAGGCCCTTGGCGAAGACCGTATACAATTGTCATGCAGTTTGCAGGTGCAGTGTTGGAGCAAGCATGTTGCAGTTGCTGCGCCAGCACTATCAATCCAACGCTTCACCTTTGCGTGAAATATTAGTTTCAACAGCACGCTGCAATGGAGTGATAGAGCTAAACAGTTGCCATTTGGGTATTAACAATGTATTCACGGTAAGCAGGTAGTGCTACTGATGCAAGAATACCGATGATCGCGATTACGATCATTAGTTCGATTAAGGTAAAACCTTTTTGATTTGTTTTCATGGACTGCTCCAAAAGTTTCTTTTTAGGAATGAGCTCTCAAAATGATTGCTCATATTATTTGTATTATCATTATACTAGCAGTGACTATGCCAATTATTAAAACTTAGATCAGTATCACTCACTAAGAAGTGCAAAAGAGCATACTCTGCAAGGTTTGAGCGTCTAGTTCTTAGGAAGATGGTTTTTAATAAGTATTCTATATTTTATGAAAAATTGTGAACTGAGCTGACAAAAATTGTCAGTTAGTTGTATTTATTGCTGAAGCGGTAATCACTTTTTAACAAATTTTAGAATTTCGCCGTTTCTGAATCAATCTTTATAAATCGTGTTGCCAGATATTAAGGGGTCTATATTCAATTAAGTCATTCATTCTTATAGATGAGATTTCATATTTATTACTGTCAAGAGCATGCTCAGCTATAAGGTTTAAAATTGCCTAGGGTTAAATGCGTTTCTTAATTGACTCATCAAATGAATAATAAAGTTCAATTGAGTTCTAAGTCTGATCAGTTCTTTCTACAATACCAGTGGAAATATCGCTATTAGCAAAAATAGTCATAAAACTATTATTAATAAACGCCAATGCCACAGGCCGAGTCTGATGAATAGTCCAAGTCCCATAAGCCAGCGCAGCGGTTTGTACCAACGCAATAATCGCCAAATCAAATTTCAAACTACTCTTATTATGATTAAACACAATCAAGGTAAGAAGAGGCCCAAGCACTAGGTCGATACCGACAATCATGCCAATCGCTTTCCAGCCATTGCCGGTATCAAACAAAATACCTGGATACCAATATTGGGTAATGCAGACTAATAGAATAAAAAAGATCACTAGGCTGATCGCCATGTGAACGGCAAAGGCTTGGTAGCGGTTGTATTCTGTTAGCTCTTTTTTCAAAAACATAATTAATGACGTCTCTTTTATAATTCTTAGGTAGAATGCTTTGGATACTGGAATGTATTTTTAGTTCTGTGTCTATTTGTTGTGTCTATTTTCAGTGTTGATTAAACCAACCGCATAGACAAATCAACCGCGGTGCAGTCTTTAGTCAATGCACCAATAGAAATATAATCCACACCGGTTTCAGCGTAGGCGCGTAATGTCTTAGTGGTAATGCCACCAGAGGCTTCTAGTTTTGCATGTTCGGCTATACCTGAAGCATTTTTGGCATTGGTAAACGTTTTATTTAAGGCAACGGCTTCTTACCATTAATGCCGGGCTGAAGTTGTCTAGCATAATAATGTCGGCGCCGGCTTCTAATGCGGTCGTCAGTTCTTCCATGGATTCGACTTCGACTTCGACTTTTTTACCCGGTGCAATCTGGTGTGCTTTTTCTACTGCATTTTTAATGCTGCCACAGGCGTGGATGTGGTTTTCTTTAATTAAGAACGCATCGTATAAACCGATTCTGTGATTACGACAGCCATTAATAAGACTGACGGCGTATTTTTGCCCCACGCGTAAGCCCGGTAAGGTTTTGCGGGTATCCAGCAACTGAACCTCAGTGCCTTCTACTATTTGAGCGTAATGCTGCGCTAAGGTGGCGGTAGCTGATAGCGTTTGTAAGAAGTTTAATGCAGCGCGTTCGCCCGTTAATAATGAGCGGGCAGAGCCGGTGAGTTCAAATAATACCTGATTTGGGCGAACCCATTGACCATCGCTGACTTTCCAGTTTATTTGCACGCTTGGATCCAATTGTTTGAATACTTCGTTGACCCATGCAGAGCCCGCAACGATGGCACGGTCGCGGCTAATAATACGTGCTTTGGCTTGATTTTCTGCGGGGATTAGTTGCGCGGTGATGTCGCCGTTGGCTAAGAAGTTACCCGCTGAATCGGTGCCAATATCTTCTAATAGTGCTTGTTTAACGGTAGTTGCGAATGTCGTCTTTAAAAGGGGTTAAATCAAGCGGCATGGTCTGTGTTCTCATGAATCTATTTGATTGGGTAGATGGCTAGACGTTTGTTTAGGTGTTTACTACCTGAGTATTGAACGCTTCTAGCATTATCGTGTGTTTAGTTTATAGAGTTTAGCGGGCTGTAGGCCAGCCCGCTGAATCTTTTATAATGTGTCTGTTTCCAATATCTTATTTGTCGGCATCGCTTTTCGTTTGCGCGGCCTTCGTCAGTTTGAAGACAACGGGGCTAAGCAATAACAAGGCGACTAAGTTGGGTAATGCCATTAATGCATTCAAGGTATCGGCAACCAACCACGCTAGATCTAGTTGGAAAGTAGCGCCAACAGGAATAGCGATGACCCAAATAACTCGGAAGAGAATAATCGATTTTACACCGAACAGGTATTCAGCGCACTTTTCACCGTAAAAAGACCAACCTAATAGGGTCGTGAAGGCGAAAACAATTAAGCCGAAGGTCACTATGTACTCGCCAATAGCGGGTAGGCCTTCGCTGAACGCTAATGAGGTTAAGGTTGCCCCCGATTCGCCAGTTTGCCAAACGCCAGATGAGACGATGACTAAACCTGTGATGGTACAAATTACCAAGGTATCAATGAAAGTGCCCAGCATGGCGATTGTCCCTTGCTGAACCGGATTATTGGTTTGCGCAGCCGCGTGAGCAATCGGTGCGCTACCTAAGCCGGCCTCGTTAGAGAAAACACCACGAGCAATACCAAAGCGAAGAGCGGCCCAAACCGTTGCACCGGCAAAACCGCCGACGGCTGAAATAGGCGTAAAGGCGTGGGTCAAAATAGTATTGAACGCGTCAGGAATGCGTTCGAAGTTGATGATTAATAGAATTAGACCCGCAATAATATAGGTAATGGCCATAAACGGAACCAGCTTACCTGCAACGGTCGCGATGCGTTTGATACCGCCTAGTAAAACCAAGGCCGCTAGAATAGCCATGATAATGCCAGACGCTAATTCTGGAATATTAAAGGAGTTGTGCATAACATCGGCAACCGAGTTTGCTTGCACGCCATTACCAATACCAAAACCTGCAATCATGCCAAAAAAGGCAAAGGCTGCGGCCATCCATTTCCAGTTATCGCCTAAGCCATTTTTGATGTAATACATCGGGCCGCCGACAAAGTTACCATTTTCATCTTGCTCGCGATAATGCACAGCCAAAACGGCTTCGGCGTATTTGGTCGCCATGCCGACTAAGGCAATCATCCACATCCAAAATAGTGCGCCTGGGCCACCCATGGCGATTGCCGTGGCAACTCCTGCGATATTACCGGTACCAATGGTGGCTGAAAGTGACGTCATTAAGGCATTAAAACCAGAGATATCTCCTTCGCCTTTTGCCTTGCGGCCCGACCATAAAAGGGAGAAGCCTTTTTTGACATTGAGAATTGGGTAGGCTTTTAAACCGATGGTGAGAAATAACCCAGTAATCGCAATCAGCAATAACATAGGCGGCCCCCACGCCCAGCCATTAACCGTATTGATAATGTCGACCATAGAGATTTCCTTTTTATCGGTAATATTAAATGAATCTTGCCACTATACTCGGCTGATTGTATGAGTCAAAATCAAAGCTATAAATATATTAAAATAAGGTGAAAATGTGAAGCAGAGCCAAACCAAGGCAATGATTAATGATGAATCCCTTATTGATGCGAGGCCTCTTATAGATAAAGAGCATTTTATAGATAATGAGCATTGGCTGAATGTTGCACAAAAGTGCCCATCCCCTAACTTTAATCATCGCCCCGAAGACGAAATCTCGTTATTGGTGATTCATAATATAAGTTTGCCACCTAAGCAGTATGGTGGGCCGTTTGTGCAAGATTTTTTCTGTAATCGCTTAGATATAAAGGCAGACCCTTATTTTGCCGAGATTGCGCACCTACAAGTCTCTAGTCATTTGTTTATTCGCCGAGACGGTAGCATTATTCAGTTTGTGCCTTTTAATCAGCGCGCTTGGCATGCCGGCTTATCGCATTATTCGGGGCGAGATAACTGCAACGATTTTTCTATTGGTATTGAAATGGAAGGCTGCGATGATGAGGCCTATACCGATTTCCAATATGCGTCGCTGCAGCAAGTTACGGCTCTGTTAATGCAGGCATACCCCAATATTTCAACTGACCGAATAACAGGGCATGAATTTATATCGCCCAAGCGCAAAACCGACCCCGGCCGAGCGTTTAAATGGCAAAGATTATTTACCGGTTTGAAGTGCTAAGCTTTAAGTATGAAATACAGACAGGCGCCCATTATTTAGCTGCCTATGTTTAGTCGCCACTATTGAATACACCACTATTGAATACACTAATAATGAATTCACCAAAAAATAATAGTAGAGAATGATGACATGAAGTTTTTGATCTTATTTATTACCTTAGCACTTCAGCATTATCGTGGTATTGCGCGAAGTACAACGATCAGTTCTAGTTTTAGTAAGTGGCTGGGGGTATTTCAAAAAAAAGCCTGGTTTCAAAAGTTAGGGCGTAATGGCCGTTACATTCTTGTTGTATTTATACCTTCAATTCTAATTGGCGGTTGTTTTTATATGATCGAAGATGAGCTGCTAGGCTTGCCTGCCATCGTGCTGGAGGTGGCGTTACTGCTGTATGTATTAAGTTATGCCGACTTTGATCGCCATATTACGCAGTACCGTAAAAATCTGGCTGGTGGTGATACTCAAGGAGCTTTCCATTGTGCTGAGCAGTATTTGGCGATTCCAGAAATTGAATTGAGCGACAAATTAGCGCAATTGCATGATCAGGTATGTCATACCATCTTGCATCGCTGGTTCGAGTTTTTCTTTCTAATGATCTTTTGGTTCTTGATTTTAGGCGTGCCAGGGGTTTTGTTAGCGTGGTTTAGTTTGCAGTACTCGCAGTTGGTGCATTGTGAAGAGAAAGCATGGCGACCTATGCATTGGCTATCTTGGCTTCCGGCTCGTTTATTAGGGTTAACTTTTGCATTGGCTGGAAACTTTGTACAAGCCATTGCCATCTGGAAAGAAACTTTGTGGAAGTGGCGTATACCCGCTGATGTGGTGCTCTATAAAACCGCACTGGCTTCTATGTCTGGGAAAAATGATCAGGCAAATTGTATGGAGGCGATTATGAATGCCGAAGCTGATACGGAAGTTGCTTGTGACCAAATGCTAGAACTGCAAATGCTTCACCGTCGCAGTGCGATTGTTTGGCTGGTGATGATTGCACTGATTACGATAGTAGGTGGAACGCTTTTTTAAACGGTCAAATCATTTTAGTTGATACGTTAATCGGCGATTAGGCTCAATTGTTGTACGACGCTAACATCAGCTTTGCATGGTCGCTCAATTCAATGACCTTACAGCCATTGCCGTACATACTGGGGGTGATACGGTCAGCCCACATGACCTGAACCTTCACTTGTCCCGTTCTTCGGCTATCGATATTAGGCGGGATATCAACCATATCAACTTCTATAATGCTGTCTAATTCTAGCGGTGTATAAGAGGATAACATGATGCCAGTGGCTGAAAAGTCGACCATTAAACCAATGTATTCTTTTGACTCATGAAGAAACAAGCTGACAGTACCGTCTAAAACTTGTCTTGGATGCATGCGATTTTCTTTGCTCATGGCGGTATACTTCCCCGATTTTGATTAACTAAATTATAGACGTTATTTCGTAAAGCGTTATTTCACTGATTTTATACAATCAGATTATTAGGCCAGAGACATGAGTGATGGTATGAACAGTCGGGTACATTTGATATTGGGTGGCGCGCGATCAGGTAAAAGCCGATTTGCCGAACAGCTCGCCAAAGACTCGGCCAAAACCGTGGTCTATATTGCCACGGCGACGGTTTATGATGACGAAATGCAGCAGCGTATTAATCGTCACATCGACGATAGACCCAATCATTGGCAGACGGTTGAAGAACCTTTATTGCTAGCAGAGGTGCTTAAACAGCATGCGAAGGATGATGTGTGTATTCTGGTCGATTGCTTAACCTTATGGCTAAGCAATGTATTGATGACTGAGCAAGATCAATCTGAAGAGGTTCAAGACGGTATAAAATCCCTGGCGCAATATAAAGCAGAATTCTTAAGCGCTATCGCCGATTTACCTGGGCAAGTAATTCTGGTCAGTAACGAAGTCGGTCAGGGGATTGTTCCAATGGGAGAGTTGAGTCGACGCTTTGTGGATGAGGCCGGTTGGCTGCATCAAGACATTGCCCGTATCGCGAATAACGTTACTTTAGTGGTGGCTGGATTACCCATGGTATTGAAAGGTTCGTAAGCAAAAAATAATTAAGTGACAACAATTTAAATTGAGAAGATACATGGCACAAGTTTGGTGGGAAAACGATTGCTTAGCGATCAATGAAAAAGTAAAAACTCAAGCCGAAGAGCGTCAGGCTATGCTAACAAAGCCAGCCGGATCTTTAGGCCGTCTAGAAGAAGTCGCCATTACCTTGGCTGCTTTATATGGCGATGATGAACCTGACATTAAGCAGCCGCTGATTACAATTTTTGCAGGCGATCATGGTGTCGTAGCACAAGGTGTATCTGCTTTCCCTCAGGCGGTTACGGTAGAGATGATTCGTAACTTTGTAAAAGGTGGCGCGGCGATTTCTGTGTTGGCGCAGGTTAATAATGCAGACTTAAAAGTTGTTAATTGTGGTACAGCGTTCGATGTTGATTTTGCCGATGATTATGCGGCTTATATCGATAAGCAAATCGGACAAGGCACCGCTGATTTAAGTTTAGAAAGTGCAATGACGGCCGAGCAGTTGCAACAAGCGTTGAACATTGGGAAGCAGATTATTGAGCAAGCAAAAAAAGACGGAGTTGATCTGTTTATTGCGGGTGAAATGGGTATTGGCAATACCACCCCGGCAGCGGCGCTAGGGTGTGCTTATCTTTCACAAAACGCTAAAAATATGGCAGGTCGTGGTACTGGTATTGATGACGCAGCATTACTTAATAAAATGAATGTCATTGATAATGCATTAGCACGCTTGCCGCTAGCAGAACAAACGGCCGAGCAAATATTGCAAGAGCTGGGTGGCTTCGAAATTACCGCTATTGTAGGGGCTTATATTCGATGTGCCCAACTGGGCATCCCGGTTTTGGTTGACGGCTTTATTACGACAGCGGCTGCATTGGCCGCGTGTAAAATGAATCCTCAAGTTCAAGATTGGTTGTTGTTTGCCCATGAATCCGTTGAGCCGGGTCATGCCCTTATGCTCAATGCGTTAGCCGCCAAACCGTTATTAAATTTAGGTTTACGCTTAGGGGAAGGTAGTGGTGCAGGTACGGCTTTGCCTATCTTGCGCCAAGCGTGCGCCTTACATAACGGCATGGCAACGTTTGCGGAAGCCGCTGTTTCGAATAAATAATTTTTGAAAAGAAGATGCAAACAATGCAACCCACTTTTATTGATGTGATGCGCCATGGTGAACCCGAAGGAATTTGTCCTGAAGGGGGAACGATTTTACGTGGACGAACGGATCACGCCTTAACGGATAAGGGGTGGTTGCAAGCATATCAGCGCGCTGAGCAGTTATTGAACGATGGCAAGGAATGGGACGTTATTATCTCATCACCGTTAATTCGTTGCGCTCATTTTGCTAAGGCGTTGGCCGCTGAAAAACTAATAAGTCATCCTGATTGTTTAATCGATACGCGTTGGCGTGAAATTGATTATGGTGATTGGGATGGTTTAAGTACGGCTAGAATTTGGCAAAAATCCCCAGAGCTGATGGAGAAAATGTGGCAAGATCCTATGGGGTTTTGTGCCCCAGAAGGAGAAGCGGTGACAGACTTTAGTGTACGCATTGAGCAAGCGTGGTCCGACTTATTACTGCAGCATCAAGGTAAGCGTATTTTATTAGTATGTCACGGTGGCGTCATGCGATTATTATTGAAACAACTATTGTTGCTCGCGCCTGAAGCGATGAATCGTTTTGCCATTCCTTATGCAGCGGTCTCTCGATTGAGAATCGATCATTCTACTTCGCAAGAAGGGTTAGCTTTGACTTGGCCAAGCCTAGTGACTCACTTGGGTGAAGCGATAAGCGTAGAAAAACCAGATACAGAAAAACAGATGCAGAAAAACGGGAACATAAATAATGAATAAGCTAAAACTCGTATGGTTTTCGTTTTGGTACGCCATCGCCTTTTTGACCCGAATTCCAGCGGTTAATTTATCAAAAGCATTAAATATTAATAACAAAGAAATCGGCCAAAGTTCACTCTATTTTTATCCTCTTGTTGGTTTAATCATCGGCGCACTTGTTTGCATCGTTTATGTTATTTGTGCGTGGCAGGTGAGTAATTCATATCCGCAATTATCCACCAGTTTTGATAGTTCAAGCCTAGTGATTGCAGCGTTAATGCTACTGGTTTGGAGTCTGCTGACTGGGGGATTACACCTAGATGGTTTGGCTGATTCAGCAGATGCCTGGGTTGGAGGGTATGGAGATAAACAACGCACGCTGGCCATTATGAAAGATCCAACGATCGGCCCAATGGGCACGATGCTGGTGGTCTTGGTTCTATTATTAAAATTTTCCGCATTAGTCGTGGTGGTCGATAAAGCCTATGATTTCTATTTTGTTGGCGCTGTTTTAGCGGTTCCCATGCTTGCACGCTTTAGTATTTTACCTTTATTTTATTTCACCCCTTATGTGCGGGATGAGGGTTTAGGCAGCAATTTAAAACGATCGATAAGCCCGACCCTCATGATGATTGTATCGGTGGTCACGCTATTAATGGCGGTGATTTTTTTGCAGCAAAAATCGTTATTAATCATCATTCTGGCAGCGGCCATTTTATTGTGGGCAAGAAATATTATGATGCAACGAATTGGCGGCACAACAGGGGATACCGCCGGAGCATTAATCGAGGTGCAAGAAGCCTTATTATTATGTGCTTTGGTTTTATAATATCTGCAGTTTTAAAGAGACTTTCAAAAAACCTAAACCATTTATGCTTCTCTTAATCTTCTACTGACTTGGATTGGGTGAACGTCGCTAATGATGCTTCCAGCTTTTGCCAATCAAAGCTTTCGAAAGCAGAATCGGCCAAAGCATCAAGGCTTTTTTCACGCAAGACTTGATAATCGACGAGCTGCGTTTCAGCACCTGCCCAGCGTAAAATGGCTTGTAACGCTTCAGGGGTATCCATTAACCCGTGCCAGTAACTGGCCAGGATTTGCTCGTCATCTGAAAGTAAGGCGCAAATATGCTGATCTTCCGTGGTGATGATCGATTTACTTTTAGTGCTTGTCGTATGACCAGCTTCTCTCTCTTTAGAAAAGCCGCTAGATGAATTGCTAGCAGAACCATGAGTAGACGCCAGCGTTAGCCCCGCATGAATCTCATAGCCTTGAATATCGCAACTGGCTTGGTTCGGCAAATTGAGCTTACCCGTAACATTCTTTAATGTTTTCTCAGGCTGTAATTCGGTATCAATATTTAACCAGCCAAAACCTTCGCTATTGCCCGGCAGACCTTCTAACCCTAGTGGATCTTGAATGGTATTTCCGAGCATCTGCAGGCCTCCACAAATCCCTAAAATTTTTCCGCCGTAGCGTAAATGTTGCTGCAAATAAGGCAGCCAGCCTTGTTCTTTTAACCAAGCCAAATCAGCGCGCGTATTTTTTGAACCGGGTAAAATGATTAGATCAGCTTTAGGAATATGAGCGGCTTCGGTAACACGGCTGCCTGAAATGGACGGGCCGATTAACTCCAGGTCGACTTGTGGGTGGGCGGCAATAGGATCGAGATCGGTATGGTTGCTGACTCGTGGATAAATCGGCACAACGACTTTTAGTTTTTTGGGGTTAAGGGCTTCTGGGCTCTCAGATACAGATTCTGAAAGACTAACAGAGTCTTCAGAATCTAGGTGTAATCCCATTAAATACGGTAAAACAGCGAGTACGGGTTTGCCGGTTTTTTCTTCGAGCCAATCCAGCCCCGGTTGCAATAAACTGACATCACCACGAAAACGATTAATGACAAACCCCACGACTCTATTTCGCTCTGATGGTGAAAGGCAATCGAGTGTGCCAATTATGTGAGCGAATACGCCACCACGATCGATGTCGGCGATGATAATAACGGGGCAATCAACAGCTTCAGCAAAGCCCATATTGGCAATGTCGCGGTCGCGTAGATTTATTTCTGCTGGGCTGCCTGCACCTTCTGCAACAACCCAGTCATATTGTTGTCTGAGTCGTTTGTGTGACGCTAAAACGGCTTTCATTGCGGTTGGTTTATAGTCGTGGTACTGGCGAGCTTTCATTTTTCCGCCATCAGCTTCACCCTTTTCGTTCACAATGGGCTTGCCATTAATGATCACTTGGCAGCCAATATCGGACGTTGGTTTTAGTAATACGGGGTTGAAGTCGGTATGCGATTTTAATCCACAGGCTTGTGCTTGTAAGGCTTGAGCACGGCCAATTTCTCCACCGTCTTCGGTCACGGCACTATTGAGCGCCATGTTTTGAGATTTGAAGGGCGCTACTGAGAGACCTTGGCGTTTGAATACCCGACCTAAAGCGCAGCAGAGGGTGCTTTTTCCTGCATCGGAAGTCGTTCCCTGAACCATGAGCGTGAGCTGTTTATTGTTATTTAAAAGACGTTCAAGCGCACGCTGTTGTTCAACTTGTGGAAGCATAAAAAGGGTAAGCCTGCTAAAATCAAAAGGGTCGTTAATCGTCTACTCAGTAAAGACTGAGTGACGAAAAAACGGTATTAAGTATTTATGAAAACCAATTTTAAGAGATTATATCTTGATACTCAGTTTTTTTTCATTGTTATTGGCGTTGGCATTAGATTATCGCTTTGCTGAACCTAAAAAATATCACCCGTTGGTCGGTTTTGGACGCTATGTAAATTTTTTGCAGAAGACGTTTAATCGCTCAAATAACGCAGCGGTAGATGTTCGCACGCAGTTTATTAATGGCACCTTAGCGTGCCTGTTAGCGATTATTCCTATACTGGGGGCCATTATCATCGTACAGCATTCGATGCCTGCCATTATCAACGTGTTTATCGATGCGGGTTTATTATATTTATGCATCGGCTGGTCTAGCCTTCAACAGCATGCTCGCGCCATTTTTACCGAATTAAACATTAATCAAATTGATTTAGCGCGCACTAAGCTGAGTTGGATTGTGAGTCGTGAGACCGATCAATTAGACGGTACTCAAATTGCACAGGGGTCTGTTGAAAGTGTGTTAGAAAATAGTTCAGACGCATTATTTGCGAGCCTCTTTTGGTTTATGGTCGCGGGTATTGAAGGGGCTGTTTTACACCGTTTAATTAATACATTAGATGCTATGTGGGGGTATAAAACACCTCAGTACTTATACTTTGGTCGCTTTGCCGCTTACTTTGACGATGTGCTAAATTTTATTCCCGCGCGACTCACGGCTTATGGCTTTGTATTTTGTGCCCATTCAGTAGAGCAGGGGAAAAAAGCATTAAAATGCTGGCGAACTCAGGCTAAGCAATGCTCTAGCCCAAATGGTGGGCCAGTTATGACGGCAGGTGCTGGGGCGCTCAATGTTCGTTTAAGTGAAGGTGCTTATTATCATGGTGAGTGGCAAGAGAAACCATTAATGGGCTGCGGAGATGTTGCGCAAGCTCATACCATTGTAGAAGCATTAGCGTTGGTACAAAAAACATTATATTTCTGGTTGTTTAGTATCGGAGGGATCGTGTTTGTCCTTTAATCAACTCTCGTCTAATCAAGGCTCGTCAGCAGGTCCTGCACCTAAAAAATTTCTGCCACTTCACGGCGGGGCGTTAAAGGCGGCCGCTGAATTTTTTGATATTCCTCATGAGCAGTGGCTGGATATTAGTACGGGCATCAACCCCGTTAGCTGGCCTGTGCCTGATATTCCTACTCAGGTATGGCAGCGTTTGCCGGAAGATCAATACGAGGGTGGCGACAGTATAGAGCAAGCGGCCTTAGCGTATTATTTAGCGAACATGCCGACAACAGATTCTAATGTAACTGCAGAAGTATCCGTACATAATTTGTTGCCTTGCGCAGGTTCGCAACAAGGCATTCGTTTATTGCCTCTGTTGTATGCAGCTTATAAAAGCATTCATAAAACCGAGGCGAAAGTTTGGGTAACTTCGGGCAGTTATGCCGAGCATGGCATTGCTTGGGAAGATCAGGGGCATCGAGTGAGAAAAGTTGCCTGCGATAAAATCACAGAGCTTTTAACCCAACAGCCGGTTGATGTTCTTATTTTAGTAAACCCCGATAATCCGAGTGGTCACCGTTGGTCGGTTGAGCAGTTATTAAAATGGTGGACCATTCTTCAGCGCCGCGGTGGTTGGTTAATTGTTGATGAAGCCTTTATGGACATGACTCCAGAGCAAAGTCTTTGCGGCAGTGTCGAGCGCAACGGACTATTTGTTTTGCGTTCTATTGGTAAATTTTTTGGTCTTGCAGGTTTGCGTTTAGGCTTTGTCTTTGCCGCTGCAAAAAATATCCAGCGTCTGCATAAAATGCTTGGGCCATGGGCACTGAGCCATCCGGCGCAATACTTAGGCCGTTTGGCTGTTCAAGATGAGAGTTGGATACGGAATCAGAATGAAGAGCTAGCTCAGCAGTCAGCACGTTTAAATACCCTACTTCAAAAGCATACTGGCTGCGACGTCCAAGGTACGCATTTATTTCAAACCGTTTATCACCCTAAATCTGAGCAGATATTCACTCAGCTTGCGCAGCAAGCAATTTTAGTACGCTATTTACCGGCAACGTCAAAAACCGCTGAAGGTTTACGCTTTGGCTTGCCCGTTAATAACGAAGATAATTGGCAGCGACTAGAGATGGCTTTAAGCCAGCTAGTATTTTAATATTTATAGGATTTACAGGAAGGTTTTATGATTCGTTTAATGTCATTCTTGGTAACGCTCATTGTGTCCTTTAGTGCTTATTCTTTGTCTCAAGAAAAATCAATAACAGTTACCGATGATGATGGCAAAGAGCATGTGTTTGAGCAACCGGTTACTCGAATTGTTAGTCTGATGCCTCATGCAACCGAACTATTGTTTGAAGTCGGTGCGGGTAATAATATTGTCGGAGCCGTGCAGTATTCAGATTATCCAGAAGCCGCCAAAAGTATTCCAAGAGTCGGGGGTTATAGTGCATTAAATATTGAAGCGATTGTCGCTTTAGAGCCCGAGTTATTAATTGCTTGGCCTGAAGGGAATCGCAACCGTGAGCTTGATCGCTTAAAGGCGCTTGGCTTACCGATTTTAGTTTCTGATCCTAGAGAGTTTGACGACATTGCTAATGCCTTAACGATTTATGGCAAGGTAACAGGAAAAGAACAGCAAGCTGCACGTGCAGTAGCCGCTTTTAATAAAAAGTTAGCACATTTACGCCAGACTTATAGCCAGCAAAAAGAAGTCAGCGTTTTTTATCAAGTGTGGAACTCACCGTTAATGACACAAAACGGTAATACTTTTATTAGTCGTGCAATTGAAGTGTGTGGTGGTCGCAATATTTTTTCTGATTTACCCATGACGAACCCTCAAGTTAGTATTGAATCAATCTTAGTGCAAGATCCTCAAGTGATTGTTGCCAGTGGTATGGGGCAAGCTCGCCCTGAATGGCTAGACGATTGGCGTCAGTATAAAACGCTGCAAGCTGTACAGAAGAACCAGCTTTACCATATTCTACCTGAGCTATTTCAGCGCCCCACATCACGTTTTTTAGTGGGAACAGAGCAGTTATGTGAAGCGATGGAGCAGGCTAGAAACTAAATTAAGCTAGAATAGGCTGCTTCTAGAACAGGCTGCTTGAAGTGTCGATGGTAGCCTTCGAACATAATCCTTAATCATTGTAATTGTCCAAAATCTGATCAAAGAATAACCCGCTAATAAAGTAGTTGGCCAGTATTCATCTGAAACCCAAATCTTTAACTATACTGAATTGCAGATATGCACATTCTAATAGGATAAGGATTCTATGGACGATTATAAAGAGACTCAAGATAACGACCCAATCGAAACCAAAGAATGGGTTGATGCGATTCACTCCGTTATCAGAGCCGAGGGTCTTGAGCGCGCACACTTTCTAATTGAACGCATTGCTGAGCGCGCCACACGTAATGGTTCGCCATTGCCCTATGCAATGAAAACCCCTTATCGCAATACCATTCCACCTGAAGCCGAAGCCCCAATGCCTGGGGATTTATTTATTGAACGACGTATTCGCTCACTGATCCGTTGGAATGCACTGGCGATGGTGAGCCGTGCAAATAAAGAGAATGCCGGTGACCTCGGCGGCCATATTTCTAGCTTTGCTTCTAGTGCCACTTTATACGATGTAGGTTTTAACCACTTTTTCCGTGCGCCCAATCCAAACAGTGAAGATTCGCCTTTAGGTGATCTTATTTATTATCAAGGGCATGTTTCTCCGGGTATTTATGCGCGCTCTTATTTAGAAGGCCGCTTTGATGAAAAAGACTTAGAATCTTTTCGCCGTGAGGCTTTAAAGCCCGGTTTATCTTCTTATCCACACCCTAAATTGATGCCTGATTATTGGCAGTTTCCAACCGTATCCATGGGGTTGGGGCCACTGCAAGCGATCTATCAGGCGCACTTTATGCGCTATATGTCGGCACGTGAATTAGTGCCACGTAAAAACCGTAAGGTTTGGGCTTTCCTTGGTGATGGTGAGTGTGATGAGCCAGAAAGCCTCGGTGCAATTTCGATGGCTGGGCGAGAAAAATTAGAGAATTTGATTTTTGTCGTAAATTGCAACTTACAGCGCCTCGATGGCCCCGTACGTGGCAATGGCAAAATTATTCAGGAGCTAGAAAGCTCGTTCCGAGGTGCAGGCTGGAATGTCATTAAAGTGGTGTGGGGACGCTTCTGGGATCCGCTATTAGCGAAAGATCGTAAGGGGTATTTGCAGAAGCGAATGGATGAAACCGTTGATGGTGAATTCCAAAACTACAAAGCCAAAGGTGGAAAATACACCCGCGAACATTTCTTTAATAAATACCCAGAATTAAAAGAAATCATCAAAGATATGAGTGATGAAGATATCTTTAAATTAAACCGTGGTGGTCACGATCCTTATAAAGTCTTTGCGGCGTATCAGCAGGCGATGAATCATAAAGGTCAGCCAACCGTGATTCTTGCACATACCGTGAAGGGTTACGGTATGGGGCCAGAAGCAGAAGCGCAAAACCCTAGTCACTCAGTGAAGAAGCTCGACTTTAATAGTTTAAAAGCTTTTCGTGATCGTTTTGATGTGCCCATTCGCGATGAAGATTTAGAAAGTTTACCGTTTTATCGCCCACCCGAAGACAGCCCAGAGATGATATACCTGCGTAAGCAACGTGAAAAGCTGGGTGGCTATATGCCGATACGTACCGAAACCTGGCAAGCATTGAAAGCCCCAGAAGTTGCTAGTTTTAAAGGCCAATTAGATGGCAGTGGTGATCGTGAAATTTCATCAACCATGGCATTCGTTCGAATACTGTCTCAGCTAGTAAAAGATAAATCGATGGGCGAACGCGTTGTTCCCATCGTGCCTGACGAAGCGCGTACATTTGGTATGGAAGGCATGTTCCGCCAATTGGGTATTTATTCATCTGAGGGGCAGCTCTACAACCCCGTCGACTCTGGCCAGATGATGTATTACCGCGAAGATAAAAAAGGTCGAATTTTAGAAGAAGGTATTAACGAAGCCGGAGCATTTGCGGCGTGGATGGCTGCCGCGACTTCGTATAGCACCAATAGTTTAGCGATGGTTCCGGTCTATGTTTTCTACTCGATGTTTGGATTTCAGCGCATAGGTGATTTGGCCTGGGCGGCGGGTGATATGCAAGCTCAAGGTTTCTTGATTGGTGCAACATCAGGGCGTACTACTTTAAATGGCGAAGGATTGCAGCATCAAGATGGCCACAGTCATGTTTTGGCTTCTAGCATTCCTAATTGCGTGAGTTATGACCCGACTTACGGTTATGAATTAGCGGTTATCATGCAAGATGGTTTGCACCGCATGTATGAGAAAAAGGAAAAGGTGTTCTATTACATTACTACCATGAATGAAAACTATGCCCACCCTGCAATG
Source organism: uncultured Gammaproteobacteria bacterium (assembly GCA_963851095.1). Taxonomy (GTDB): domain Bacteria; phylum Pseudomonadota; class Gammaproteobacteria; order Pseudomonadales; family Oceanobacteraceae; genus Oleispira. Next base: position 320,541 of record CAWKOX010000007.1, read on the forward strand.
CCTGAAGGCGCTGAAGAGGGAATTCGACGGGGAATGTATTCATTAAAAACGGTGGGTAAAGCAACTATCGATAATCAAAATTGTGTGCAGCTATTAGGATGCGGCGCCATTTTATTACAAGTTGAAAAAGCTGCAGAATGGTTGGCAGATAAAGGGATTTGCTCTGAGGTTTGGAGTGTAACGTCTTTTAACGAACTGCGTCGCGATGGCTTAGGCTGTGAACGCCAGGATTATTTATCGGCAGGTGAATCAAAAGAAGAACCTTATGTAACCCGTTTACTGAATAAAACCGACGGCCCGATTATTGCGGCGACAGATTACATCAAAACTTATGCCGATCAAATTCGTCCTTATATTCCAGCCGATCGCAGTTATAAGGTACTAGGAACAGATGGTTTTGGTCGTAGTGATACTCGTGAAAACTTACGCTACTTCTTTGAAGTCGATTGGCAGCATGTTGCCTGGGCCGCGTTATACGAGCTTAAAAAGCAAGGCAAAATCAGCACTGAGCAATTAAATCAATCACGTGAAGAGCTGGATATTAATCCTGCAAAACTCGACCCATTATACAGCTAAGGATGGAGACTATGACGATTGAATCATTAAGAGTCCCTGACTTAGGCGGGGCAGAACAAGTAGAAGTTATTGAAATATTAGTCGCTGCCGGAGATCAGGTTGCAGCGGAAGAAAGTATTATTGTGCTGGAAACAGATAAAGCGACGATGGAAATTCCGTCGCCGTTTGATGGCACAATATCCTCAATTTCTATCCAGGTCGGCGACAAGCTCAATGAAGGCGATCAGTATGGTGAAGTTGAGGTCTCAGTAGGCCAAGACACTGATAACGGGCCGAGACAAAAAACTGAAGTGACTGCTACCGATACTGCCACTACTGATGCAGATAATACATCTTCTGATAATCAAAGGGGTGATCAGCAAGCTAACTTAGAAGCGGATAGCACCGTTGCCGGAAAGGCTCGAATAGAAATAATTCCTGTGCCAGATTTAGGGGGGGCGGATCAGGTTGAAGTCATAGAGCTTTTAGTCAATGTTGGCGAAGAGGTTGATGCTGAGCAATCGGTCTTAACACTAGAAACCGATAAAGCCTCTATGGAAATACCGGCAGGAAAGACGGGACGAATTGAAAAAATATTGTTAACACTCGGGGATACAGTCTCGGTCGGAGATGCAATGATTGAGCTGATGGTCACCGAATCATCGTCTTCAAGCACTAATTCTGCAGCAGAAAAATCATCAGACGAACCTGTTAAAGCTAATAGCCTAGCGGCCGATATAATTAGTACTACCAGCTCTACAACTCATAGCACTATGAATCATAGCTCTACAATTAATGAGCCTGCAGAACGAAGTGAAGTAACAACATCGCAAGGCAATGAACTTAAGCCTTCAGGAAATGTTCATGCTGGCCCAGCCGTAAGGAAGCTGGCAAGACAATTTGGTGTAGATCTGGCTTTGGTTAAAGGAACAGGTGTTCGAGGTCGAGTCACCAAAGATGATGTTCGGCAACATGTTAAATCGGCCCTGCAAAATCCAGCGATCGTTGGCAGCGGGATTCCTAAGGTAGCAGCAATAGATTTTAGTAAGTTCGGTGAAATTGAAAGTTTACCATTGAATAAAATCAAATTGGCAACCGCAAAGAATATGACTGCAGCATGGTTAAATGTTCCGCAAGTTACACAATTTGATCAAGCAGATATTACAGAGCTGGAGTCGTTTAGAAAACAGATTAATAGTATTCCTAGTATCGAACAAAAATTATCGGCTGTTCCCTTTGTGATGAAGGTCTTAGCGGTAGCAATGAAAGAATTTCCACAATTTAATGCATCGCTCTCTTCGGATGGTCAGTCATTAATTTATAAAAAGTATTTAAATATTGGCGTTGCAGTCGATACTCCTAATGGGTTGTTGGTTCCTGTGATACGTGATGTGGATAAGAAGAGCGTCACTGAAATAGCAAAAGACTTAACGGATAAAGCGCAGAAGGCTCGAGATGGAAAGTTAGGGCTAGCTGATATGCAAGGCGGTTGCTTAAGTGTATCGAGCCTAGGCGGCATTGGAGGCACTGCATTTACTCCAATTGTGAATGCTCCAGAGGTGGCAATTTTGGGTTTATCACGAGCAGAGATGAAACCCGTGTGGAATGGCAGCGATTTTGTGCCTAAGCTTATATTACCATTATCACTTTCTTATGATCACCGAGTGATAGATGGCGCAGAAGCAGCACGTTTTAGTCAGCGTTTAGTTCAGTTGTTAGCAGATATTAGGCAGCTAATATTGTAGATATTTGGAAAAAGGATATCTAAAATTTACTCTTTTGGGAGTGATGAAATAGGTATATTGAATCATGAGCATAATTAAGAAGTGAGGGCGTTATGCTAAAGAAAATTTTGTGGCCGGCCATTCGTTTAATGGGGCATTTAAGCTATGCCGCTAAGTTTGGATTAATTAGTTTTCTATTTATGGTGCCATTAGTATTTTTGAGTGGACAAGTATTTTATGCGTCCTATCAAAGCTTGAAAAAAACAGAGAGCGAGCTGGTTGCGGTCTACAATATTCAAAGCATTATGAATGTTGTCTACGCGATTGAAGATTATCGTAACTATGCATCTCCTTTAGTTTTTCAAATAGACTCAACGCTAAATAGCCGAGTGCTTAATTATCGTCTAGAGATTGATAGCCAGTTTAAAAAAGCAATGAATTCGATAGAGAATGAAGAATTGAGTGAGCAGCTCTTAGCTTTTAATAATAACAATATGGGTAAACTAAGCATTGACGGGAATGCAAGAATGCCTACCTTGCCTGATCAGTTTAAGTACTACCAAGAAGTTATTGATCAGCTGTACCTTGTCATTAAAAAATATGCTCAGAGAACGGGTTTAGCATTAGATTCTGATCCGGAAATACAACAATTATTGATCGTTTCACTCACTAATTCTCCTGTCATACGCGATGCCGCTGGTATTGGTTATGCTGCGGGTATTTTTGCGATGATTGAGCAATATTTACAGTCGCTGACTTACGATCTATTAAATGATGTGTACGACCAGATGGCAGCAGCAGTCCCAGATATTCAATTGATCAGTAGCAGTATTGGCGCCTTAGGTTTGGATGATATTGCCGATCAAGCTAAAAAATCTGGCAATGGCATGCTTGATATTCAGATGATATTAGATGAGGAAATTATTGCTGCAACCAGTGTTACGATGAATTGGTTAGATTTTGAGGCCCTAGCTCTGTCAAAAGTTCAGTCACTGCGTGATCTTGATGCTATGGTTCTTCCACTAATCGCTAAAAAATTACAAGCGCGATTAGATGATCAAAACTCTCATATGCTCGTCACGGCTTCGGTATTACTGACGGTAATGGCCATTATTGTTTATTTGTATTCTGCATTTTTCTTATCCGTACAATATTCCATTGCCCGCTTCTTTAGGGCCGCTCAAAAAATTGCTAAGGGTGATCTAACCCAAGTTATTAACTTTGATGGTAAAGATGAAATGGGACAGTTACGAGATGCCTTTAATGAAATGACATCTGAGGTTCGAGGTATTCTATCTACGGTAAAAGATACTAGCGAAAACGTAGGGCAAAAAGTCGCCGATGTAGAAACCATTGCGAATAACAGCCGTAAATCAGTGAATACACAAATGGTCGAGACAGAAGAAGTCGCCAATACCATTAAGGATATGTCTGACCGTGCGAGTACAGTGGTATTAATGGCGGGTGAGGCTGAACAAGCCGCGCTCTCTGGTGCAGATCGTTCTCAGCAAGCCGGTATTGTTGTCGATAATGTTATTTCCGATGTTCAGCAGTTATCAGAAGAAATGCGTAATTCAATGGAAGCCGTAAATCGTTTAGCTGATAACTCAACTAACATTAGCTCTATTTTAGGAACGATCAAAGGCATTGCAGAGCAAACCAACCTATTAGCACTAAATGCGGCGATCGAAGCAGCCCGTGCGGGTGAGCAAGGGCGTGGTTTTGCGGTAGTAGCCGATGAGGTTAGAACGCTTGCAAGTCGTACTCAAGGGTCTGCTGCAGAAATAGAAGGGTTGATTAAAGAGGTTCAACAGAATATTGAGCGTGCTGTAGAGACCATGGAAATTAATCGAACCATGGTGAATAAAACTGTTGATAGTTCTGGGCAAGTTGGCGAAGCACTTGAAAGTATTCAAGGTAGTATGCACGAAATTCAAACTAAGACATTAGAAATTGTATCTACCGCCAGTAGCCAGCAAGAAGCCGCGAAAGCCCTAAATAATAATCTATCGATTATACGAGGGCATGGCGAAGAAACAGTGCATAACGTAGAGGGAACTGTGGATGCCGTTAGACAAACACAATCTTTAACCGAGGCGCTAAAACAACGAGTTGAGCGCTTTAAGGTTTAAAGACCGATAAGTAAAGACTGTTAGAAAATATCGAGAAGTATAAAAAATAAAGGCGTTATCTTAATGGATAACGCCTTTTTTTGTCTATTAAAAAGAATTAAACATCCTTTTTAGATTGTGTATGACGGCTCTTCCAAAGCACTTCTTGGCCACCGTTAACTCTAGCGATATCTCGGGATAAAACAAAGAAAAAATCCGATAAACGGTTTAAGTATTGAACCGCTAACGGGTTAATCGCATTACCTGCGTTTTCTTCTTCGTTAGTCAATTCAACAATCGCACGTTCAGCACGTCGGCAAACAGCTCTAACCATATGGCAATACGATGCGGCCTTACTTCCACCTGGTAGAATAAAATCCTTAAGTGGCGGTAATGCCTCATTGATATCGACCAAAGCATTCTCAACCCCTTCAAGCATGCTAGGGGCTAGCGCCTTATAACCTGGAACACAAAGCTCACCCCCTAGATCAAAAAGATCATGCTGGATTTGGCTAAGGATTTCTTGATGCGGGTCGTTAGCCTCCAACTCAGCGGCTAAAACACCTACCCAAGAATTCACTTCATCGACTTCGCCTATAACGTGAATTCGAGTCGACGTTTTACTAATCCGACTACCGTCACCTAAGCCAGTTTCACCTTTGTCACCCGTTTTGGTGGATATTTTTGATAGTCGGTTGCCCATGAGCTTTTCCTTGTGTGTGCTTTTATTGCACCGTTAAAAATTCAATACGCTTCGCTGGCATATCTAAGTGAATGAAGTCCCCGCTTATTGTATTCGTATCCGTATCCATAACCAAGATGCCTGGAGCATCAGCATTAGCAATAGCTACCCATAAACGGTCGTTGGCATCAACATTTAGGTCACTGATTTCTTTATCATTGATCGCATCAGGCTGAGATAGCACGGTTAGATCTTGAGTTGTAGGATTTATCATCACAATTTTTGTTTCCAAGGTCTGATAGCCCTGTTCAATATTCAGTGTTGCATAAGCCTTGTTGTCGCTTACAACCGCAACATCAGTAACGTGGTAATAACTGTCATTTGAACTATCATCGTCATCACTAAAAGTAATTAGGGAGGGGAAACTATTTTCATCAATTAATGATGTTACTGCATAAGTTGAAGCATCAATGACATCTAGACCACCGGTATCAGAATTATAGCCACCGCGACCAGCAGCATACAGTTGGCCATTATACTCAACTAAAGTGAATGTATTTGTAGCGTTCAAAGGGATACCCTTTAGGCCATCCGCTTGAGGGTTAGTATCAATCTCTTCATTTGTCGTAAGATCAATCACTGCAATATAAGCTTGCTGAGCTCCCCAGCTAGAGTCTAGACGTTGCATAGCAACAAATAATTTATTATTACTAATTACAGCATCAGACATGCGTGAGAATGAAGAGTCAGGGTAAATATAATCAGATAGATCGATTCTAGATTTTACAAAGTTTGCAGTCGACGTAGCAGTAGGATCTACCTGAAGTACTGAATTATTTCCATAGCGTATTAAATAGGCATTGTTTTCACTTTGCTGAATTAATCGGTATGTATTAGCTGAACCTTCATCACCCTGATTAGTATCGTAAGTCCATTCGCTTTTGCCAATACTTTTAGTTGAATTATAACGACTGATTGTATCAATCTTATTTTTACCTATGTGATAAAGATAATTTTTGTAAGTAGATAATGTGAAGTTTGATTCTGCTTGATTTAACAGACCTTGAATAGGGCTGCGATCGCCAATCAAATTTCCGATAGCAACTTGGCTGCTGGAATAATCAGAAGCAACAGTTTGTACTGCATAAGAATCTTGTGAAATATGAAGTTCTTTTTTCTTATCGCTAGAACCACAGCCTATTAATAGGCTGCTTGCAATTAATAAAAGTGATATTTTTTTCATAATGATCTCTAGTTAGTTAAAACAAGTAGTTAGAAAGAGTAGTTAGTAAAGAGCATCCACTGACGTCCAACAGCTGGGCGGTTTGTAAAGTCTCTATATTTTTTATCGACTAGATTTTTAATGCTAAAACCTAGAGATATTTGAGGGAGTTGATATTGATAATTCATATCGATCAAATAGTAATCGTCACCTGCAATTATATTGCTACGATCGATATAAATGTTGCCATTTAATTGATTCAGTAATTCGATATTATGATTTTGTTGTGACCAGCCAGTAATTAAACTAAAACTATTATGATAAATACCCGCTATTTGCTGATTATCAAATGACTTAACTTCGTCATCTAAGCTTTTACTTTGGTATAAATCAGTACCAAAATGGCTATAGAAATGATCATCTTGGTAGCGCCATTGCCATTCAATACCTGTTAAATAGGCTTGTTTGCTATTTTCATAGCGGCCGATACCTCGGGAATCATAGACAGGTACTATGGCATTCTCTAATTGTCGGTAAAAAATTGCGCTATTCATTTGATGCTTGTCGTTAATGCGGTATAGATAATCAATACTGTAGGTTAAGCTGGTTTCGTCTAGTAAGTCTGGGTTGCCAAGTAATAGGCCTCTATCGCCAAAAAGTTGGTAGAGTGAAGGCTGTCGGTTACTGTTTTTTATGCTGACGTGAAGTTCACTTTGATAATTAAATCGCGAATACTTAATGTTATAACCAATAAAATTTTTATTACTTTCTTCACTATCAACAGTACTATTACGTTTGCGGTTATAGCTGTGAGTATGTGATTGATAGATATCAGTTGTAATACGCTGTTTTTGCTCCTTATCAGCCCAGCGCATTCCTACTAAGATTTGAACACCTTGCTGATAAGCTTTTTGATCACAATTACCTTGCGGTGTTGCGCATTTGTAGCTGTCATCGTCATCAAGGTATCGACTTGCGAAGCTTTCTTTATAACCGGTCAGTTGTGTTTGAAATTGCCATTGCTCGAATAAGGCTTTCGATTGCCATTGTGCCTCAGAGCGAGTTTGATAAAATTTATCATTATCTTGCCCTAAGCCAATAACGCCCATTTTATCTTGGTAATGCTCATCGGTATTTTGTTGGAAAACTTTCCAATTATGTTCGCTTGAAAAAGAATACTCGCTAATTTTATGCTCTAACGGGTGTATTCCCTGTATTGATAGCGTGATGTCCTGCTGAGATAAATTTGAATTATTTCTAGAGTCATTGCGAAAATAATCTGGTATGTTTTTACGTTGAGAATTGAATCTAACTCTTGCTGCGATTTCCTTATAGGACTGTGCAAGTTGTACACTAGTACGACGAAAATCAGCATTTTCAAGAGGTTCATTTTGATCACGTAGGGCGCTACTGCCAGTGGGGCTAGGAACTATATAGTCATAATTATTTGCACTCTGTTCATGATCTAGCTGAAAATTAAATCCCTGCTTAAATGAACGACTAAAAGACGCTGCTAGAGTCTCTTCTGAACCCATATTAAGGCTGATGTTATTATTGTTTACACCTTCCCTAGTTATAATATTAATCGTCCCACCAATAGCTTGATCAGAAAGGTCAAATGAACTGCCAGAACGGCTTATTTCTATGCGTTCGATTTGGTTTAATGGGATGATATTTAAATCGTATCCGCCGAACTGGCTATTATTCGATTTAATACCATTTACTAATAGTGTTGTTTGGCTCGCACTTGCACCACGTATGGAAACTAAGGCTGGATTACCAAGTCCACCGGCTTGCTGTATTTGCAAACCATTTTGTTGCTGTAAAAAATTGGATAGATTTTGAAAGCGATTAATAAAGTCATCACGCTGGAATACTTGGAAGTCTGAGGCCATTAAGTCATCTTTAGTGGCTTCCACAGACATAACGTCCAATTGAATTTCTTCATTGGCTAGACTGTTTAATGACAGTAAAAAGAGTGAGATAAATAATAGTGTGCGCATATGACCACATGAATAATATGTTTGCGCTAAGAGAGAAGGCGAATATTCGCCTAAGTCGCCCGCCGCAACATTAGAAATTTTGCAATTAGGCCGGTATCCGGGCTGACGACTTGGAATATTCTTCCTCTTATTGCACCTTCCCATAGGCTCGATCTTTTTGCTTAAAAGTAAAAAGAGAGCACCACAGTGGCATATGACAATAAGTTAAGTCGATCACCGTTGCGGGGGCAGCGTTGGATTCGTATGCGTTGCAGTGACTTACCAAACTTCCCGTTTAACTGCTGAATAGGAATATTCAGCAGCACCTAAATGAGCGCGTAGGGTAAGGCTTATTGAAAAAATGGTCAAGTAGATATCTGATAGCTACATTGGAAACCTGTTGTCTTTCTAGCAGAAATACGAAAATGATTCGCGCTGCTATTTAGGAAGCAGCGGTTGATTTGGGATTTTGAGGGTAAAGCATGCTCCCTCACCGGGTTTAGATTCAATATCAAGTTGGCCATTGTGGTGAGCAGTAATAATAAAGTAAGAAACGGATAAGCCTAAGCCAGTGCCAGCACCAATATCCTTAGTGGTAAAGAAAGGTTCGAAGATGCGTCTTCGAACGTCTTTCTCGATACCAGGGCCATTATCTTTAACATTAATGTAAGTATATTTATTATCCTGGTCCGCAGATAAATTAATGTGCGGTACCCAGTTTATGTCAGGATGATTCGGCTGATAGTGGCTTAGAGCTTGGGCGGAGTTCTGTAGCAAATTCAGAATTACCTGTTCAAGCTCTGAAGGAATGCAGTAAAACATTAACGATTCATCAATGTTCGCGAGTTGAATTTCTATATTCTTTAGTTCTAAGTCGGCACGGGCTAGATTGAGAGTACGCTCTATGAGGTCTTTTATGTGAGTCGGACTTAACTGCTTTTGATTGCCGCGAGAGAACTGAAGCATGTTGGATACAATGCTGGCAGCTCTTTGCCCAGCGTCTTGGATATTGTTAAGAAATTTGATAATTTGTCGCTGCTCTAAATATCCAGTCATGGATGACAGATTGAGATTGTAGGACTTGGCAATTTCTTTGTTTTTAGCATTATCAACTTGAATACGGCGTTTTATATTTTGTATACCTTGCAGTATTGCCCCTAAAGGATTATTGATTTCGTGAGCCATTCCTGCCGCTAATCCGCCAACGGATTTCATCTTTTCCGTTTGCATAATGACTTCTTCTATTTTTTGACGTTGGCTAATGTCATCAATCCTGATTACTAATCCGTTTAAATTATTGTCTTTAAGTGGGTATAAAGTGATGTCTGCGGGGAAGCTGCCTATCGGTAGCGACAATTTTAAACGTTCAATTTTTTTAACAGAATTTTCAGCCAAGCTTTGCCTGATTAGATCATTGAAATCCGTCAACTCTTTTATGTAATTAAATAACTGCTTGCCTACAAGAGGATGACGCTCGCAGTCAAGCCAGTCTGCTGCTTGCTGATTACACTGAATAATGAACCCGTTATTATCAAGGGTAAATAACGCAGAAGGCATTGAGTCGATGATGCTATCTAAGATACTTTGTGTATGAGTTAGTTGAGTCTCTACCGAGCGACGAATGGTGATTTCACTGGCTAATTTTTCGTTAATTGTACGGGTTTCATTTGATAAACGAATGGCTCTAATGCGGGCATTTTCTGCTTTTTCTTTTTCTTTCATTAATGTCATTTTACGATCGTCATTAATGATAATTAATGTATTCAATGCTTCGCAAAGTTTTGCGGTATCAGCATCGTTTAAGTCAAATCGGATGTTGTCGTCAGGCTGAGATTGAATTTCTTCAATCGTTGTTAATAATCTTTTGTAGGGAGAGCGTTGCCAAAAACGAATGCAGTTATAGAGAAAAAATAATAGAAGTGTCGATAAACTAACGATCACTAGGGCAGTTGAGACTGTGTCAGCATAGAAAAATTTAGCCAGCCCGTTTTGCGGGATAATAACCAGTTTTAAGGGTTTCGTACCCACATAAGAATTAATTTGGATGTCTTTGGCAGCCGAGAGAGTATCACTACGGCTCTGTAAATTAAAAATATGACGATCTGGATTGTGTTTAGAACCGTTATTAATTATTTTTTTATTAAATGAATCGGGTAAGTTGTGTATGCAGGTATTTGAGCAGGCATAAATTATGCGTTCATTTTTAATGTTATAAAATGCAATTTCTTGAATTTTATAGTGTTGTACCATGCTGTTTGAGAGAGATTGAAGTGCAAAAATATTCTCCGGGTCTTGCTGAAGTTGTAGCTGAAATATATCAGCAAAAGACTTACTGATTTTGGGCGAAATATATTCTCGACCGATTCTATCAGCCGCTAAGATATAGGCTGTCGTAGCAATAATAACAATGAGTATGCAAGATATGATCGTTGCAGTAATAACTTTTTGCCGTATGAGCAAGCTGAGTATCCTGATGAATTATTTAGGCGTATTACTAACATAGCTGCTTTTGTCGTTTTGATCACTATTATAATGATCAAAAGGGTGAAAAATTTGGCTATGAAGTATTTTCTGCTTGAAGCGATTTGATGGACTTAAATAGCGCTAGATGATTCGGGAGTTCATAATCAATCAGTTGGGCTTTCGTAATTAAATATCCAGTAATAAAATCAATCTCAGTTTCACGCATAGATCGCACATCTTGCAGCATAGAAGAAACGTTTTCTGCAGTTAGATTGGCAATAGATTTAACTCTCTCGGTTAAGTCAAACGCTAATGGCCAGCACATTGCTTTATACAGGTTTTGAGTTTCTTCACACAGCGCTTCCAGTTCTCGATTTATGACAGGGTCATTAATCAAAATACCATTTTTACAATTATGCTTTACCGTTAGTGGGTTGATAACGGCGTTAACCGCTAGTTTAGCAAATAACACCTCTTCAATCTTGGGGTGCCACTTATGTTCGCCTTTGAGGGTATTGATATCGAGCTTTAAAGCAGGATAGCCCTCTTGAGTTAACTTACCCTCTGAAAAACAGCCCTCGGAAAAACAGCCTCCTGAAAAATAACCCCATTGAGTGATACCTTGGCCAGCGTGAACAATATGCTGTGAGCTTTTTTTATACGCACCTTCCGTCGTTGAGGCTGCAAATAGAGCGTTGTGTGGATATTGTGCTGCAACGAGTTCTTGCTGCCCCATGCCGTTTTGTAATAAAACGATTTGGCAGTCTTGGCTTATCGCCTTTTTCCATAAATCTAGGGCTGCAAGGCACTGGGTTGCTTTGCAGCATACAACGATCACATCTAGAGGTTCATTTTGCCAAACGGGCGTCGTATATTGGGTGATTTGGTATTGATCATCCAGCTGGAAATCGATTTCTTTAAGCGCAGAGTTACGGGGCAATGCATAAACATTCGCATTGCTGGAAATTTGGCTTCTGAACAAGCAGCCAATAGCACCAAGGCCTATGATGCCAATACTGATGCCGCCCTTTAAGGGTGCTGATGAGTTATTCACAGGTGTTCTGTTTTGTTTATCCATAGCTCGTATTATACGACTTTAGAGAATTCGAGAAAGGCTTAATATGACACCTCCCTAGTACCCATAATGTCTCTTTTCTTTGTCTACAGTCCCAGCGAAGTCATAAAGTACTCTAATTTTCTTAAAAAATATGTATCGAATCATTGGGAAGGGATCACTTTAAAATGGCTTCATAATTTAGGTGATTATTGCCAGAATGGCGTTTTAAGGGTATATATAGCCCAATTGTCCGATTTAATACCGACTTAATTACGATCTAATTATCACTATATCTAACTTTAGGAGGCGACTGATGCCATCTTTTGACATAGTCTCAGAAATTGAAAAACACGAAGCGCAAAATGCTGTGGATTCTGCTAACCGTGAAGTAAAAACACGTTTTGACTTTAAAGGTGTGAATGCGACATTTGAGTTAAAAGATAAAGAAGTAACACTAACAGCCAACGAAGAATTTCAAATTGAGCAGATGAAACCGATGCTCGAATCGAATCTTATTAAACGCAAGATTAAAGTATCTTGTCTTGAATATGGCAAATTAGTCGGTGCGGGCAAGCAAGTGAAAATGGCGGCAGAATTGCGTCAGGGTATCGATAAAGACCTAGGTCGTATAATAAATAAGAAGATTAAAGAAAGTAAGATCAAGGTGACGTCTGCAGTGCAGGGTGAAATGGTACGTGTTACGGGTAAAAAACGTGATGAATTGCAGCAGGTTATGCAGATGTTAAAAGCAGACGAAGAAATCGAACTGCCTTTGATGTTTAAGAATTTTAAAGACTAAGATCATCCTTCATTTTAACCTTTCTAAAATAGCCCGCCTTGCTAATCTGCAAGCGCGGGCTTTTTTTTGGCTATTGATTGAGGACTATTAATTTGTGCTTATTAATTTTGGCGGATGGCTGATTGGCTTGTTGCTTTTTCACTAGCAGCTTCTTGATCCATGGTCTGCTCATTCCAAGGTGCGACCTTAAGGAGCAGTAACATTCCCGGTACAGCAATTGCAGTGCAAAATAAGTAGAAGTTTGTCCAGCCCATATTTTCAACAATAATCCCCGTAGTTGCATTGGCGAATGTTCTTGGCAGTGCCGTCAAAGCGGTAAATAGAGCCAGTTGAGTGGCGGTATAAGCAGGTGATGTGGTTCTGGCAATAAAAGCAACAAAGGCGGCTGTTCCTAAGCCAACGCCTAAATATTCAAAACCAATAACCAGTGCCAATACCCAAAGGTTGTGACCAATTTCTGCCAGCAGGGCAAAACCGAGTATCGAGACAATTTGAGCACCGCCAAATAGCCAGAGTGCTTTATTAATGCCAATTCTTAGCATTAAAATTCCGCCAAAAATCCCACCAAAAATAGCAGGCCAAAGGGCAGCATGTTTTGCGACTAAACCAATCTCTGTTTTCGAAAAACCTAAATCTAAATAAAACGGCGTGGATAGTGCCGTCGCCATGCTATCGCCGATTTTATAAAGAAACATAAAGGATAAAATCCATAACGCAGATTTTACTCCATGGCGGCCAAAAAATTCTTGAAAAGGTTCGGTAATCGCGGCTCTAAGAGTGAGGGGGCGATGACTATTCACTTCTGGTTCATCGCTGAATAGCACCATTAGAATACCCAACGATAAAAAGGCAGCGGTAATAATAAAAACAAAATCCCAAGCATAATGATCGGCGAGTATCAGTGATAACGAACCTGGAATAAGGCTGGCGATGCGATAAGTCGTTACGTGAATACTATTACCTAAACCCAGTTCTCGGTCGGGTAAGATTTCACGACGAAAGGCATCGATGCTGATATCTAAACTGGCGCTTAAAAAGGCCGTGATCGCACATAAAATAGCAATTTCAGACAGCTGGGTTTTAGGGTCTAAAAATCCAAGGTAGCCGATACTGGCGAGCATTAAAACTTGAGTTATTAACATCCAACTACGGCGTCGTCCCATATTGGAAGGCGCGTAGCGATCCATTAAGGGCGACCATACGAACTTCCAAGTATAGGGAATGCCGACTAAGGCAAAAAAGCCGATTTCTTTTAGCCCAACCCCTTCGCTGCGCAACCAAGCAGGAACCAGTTGGTAAAGAATAAATAGCGGTAAACCAGAGGCAAAGCCTGTAAAAAGACAGATTAATAAACGACGGTGTAAAAATGGAGCCAGCCATTTTGGGGCTGGGCCCATTGTCTGATAAAAATTGTCTAGCATGACCACTGATAGTCCTTTAAACGAATGCGGCCATTGTGCAACAGAATGCCTTCATCTGCTAATTTGTCTTTTTGCACCTGCCACGCCTCGCTGCCTTCTGGAAAACTGATCTTGCCTTGAGCGTTAATCACTCGATGCCAAGGTAAGCTAGAATCTTTGGGAAGGTGCTTTAGGGTGCGTCCAACCCAGCGGGCAGAACTTGGACGGCCAGCTAAGCGAGCTAGCTGGCCGTAGGTCGCAACATTACCTTTTGGAATGGCGGCGATAAATTGATATAGGGTTTCTTCGGGAGTCATTCGTTTATGATATAGAAAAGGGCTTATACACGTAAACCACCATCACACTCAATAATGCGGCCTGTGTAATAATCGTTTTCAAAAATGAAAGCTGCTGAGTGAGCAATCTCATCAGGTCTGCCCATACGTCTTAATGGAATTCCTGCCGCCATTTTAGCCAACGCTTCTGGTTTCATGCCTTGGGTCATCTCTGTTTCAATAAACCCCGGAGCAATCGCGGCGACGCGAATGTTCTGACGCGCCAGCTCTTTGGCCCAAGTTACTGTCATCGCAGCAACACCGGCTTTGGCGGCAGAATAATTACTCTGGCCCATGTTTCCAGCTCGGGAGATACTGGATATGTTAATAATGCAGCCTGCACAATCTGCTGCTTCATTATTGGCCTGAGCTTGCTTGATCATCTGAACTGAAGCTTCGCGTGCGCACAAGAAAACACCGGTTAAATTAACATCTATTACTGCTTGCCACTGCGGCATAGACAACTTAGATATATCATCGCCTTTTGCTTTAACCATTAAACCATCGCGTAAAATGCCGGCATTATTGATGAGGCCGTCGATGCGCCCTAATTGTTCAGGGATCGCAGCAAACGTACTTTCTACTTGTTGCTCATCTGCGACGTTGCAAGAGAAGATAGCGCCTTTGCGCCCAGTCGCTTCAACCTGTTTTAGCGTTTCATTCATTTGCTCAGCATTTAAATCAATGATGGCAATGTCAGCGCCACGATTAGCTAGGTAAACCGCCATTGCACGGCCTAAGCCTTGACCTGCTCCTGTAATGGCGATTACTTTATCTATTAATTGCATGGTAGTTCCTTAGCGGGATGGCGTTTTAAAATGAGTTTTGATCATTATAAGAAGTTTATGGTGAGTAAGAGACCAAGATATCTTGAAATTTGAACAAGTGAACCCATCTTTGAAACATCATCAAATAATATTTGTAAAAGAATTTAGGAGGCATGATGCCTTTATTAATCATTTTTATCATCATCCCATTAATTGAATTAGCCGTAATTCTTAAAGTGAACAGCTTTATTGGTATTGGTTGGACGCTCGGTTTAATTGTTATCACAGCATTTGTTGGGGTTAAATTATTACGCCAACAAGGCATTAGCACGTTATTACGCGCTAACCAAAAAATGCAGCAAGGAAAGATTCCAGCGCAAGAAATGGCCGAAGGATTTTTATTAGCGTTGGCAGGGGCATTATTGTTAACGCCAGGGTTTGTGACAGATGCAGCCGGTTTTACGCTATTAGTACCGGCAACTCGCAAAGTCCTCGTGCACAAGGTTATTGCTTTTATTACCCCAAGAATGATGAATGGAGGAAGTTTTCAAGCGACCGGCGGTTTCCAAAGTAGGCGAGTTCAAAGATGTACATTCACAAGATTCGAGTGTTGAACGCAGAGATAGCGCGCCAAAGATCACGATTGAAGGTGAATACACCAAGGACGATAAGTAGATTATTTTTCGTCTGGCCGTTGAAATTTCACCGAAAGACCTTATAGATTAACCATCAATTTATTTCAGAGGCCCTAACATTAAACTCAGGGCCTCTATTTTCCCTCATAGATGAAAATTGGAGAGACTAATACATGAAAATTCGTCCATTACACGACCGTATTGTTGTTCGCCGTAAAGAAGAAGAGCAAGCAACTGCGGGTGGAATTATCCTTCCTGGCGCAGCCGCTGAAAAACCGAACCAAGGTGAAGTGGTTGCTGTTGGTACCGGCCGTATTCTTGATAATGGTTCTGTACAAGCGTTAGCCGTAAAAGAAGGCGATATCGTTGTTTTCGGTAAGTACTCTGGTCAAAACACCATCGATATTGACGGTGAAGAGCTATTAATTTTGAATGAAAGTGATGTTTACGGCGTAATTGAAGCTTAATAATGACAATCACATTTTATAAATCTTACAAATTTTAAGGAAAGAAAATGGCTGCTAAAGACGTATTATTTGGTGATAGCGCACGCGCTAAAATGTTAACCGGTGTAAACATTCTTGCCGACGCAGTAAAAGTTACTTTAGGCCCAAAAGGTCGTAACGTTGTTTTAGAAAAATCATTTGGTGCTCCAACGATTACTAAAGATGGTGTTTCTGTTGCACGTGAAATCGAATTGAAAGACAAGTTCGAAAACATGGGTGCACAAATGGTTAAGGAAGTTGCTTCTCAAGCCAACGACCAAGCCGGTGATGGAACAACGACTGCTACAGTATTGGCACAAGCGATCATCAACGAAGGCTTAAAATCTGTTGCAGCGGGCATGAACCCAATGGATCTAAAGCGTGGTATTGATAAAGCCACTGCTGCTGTTGTTGAAGCTATTAAAGAACAATCTCAGCCTTGCCTAGATACCAAAGCGATTGCTCAGGTAGGTACAATCTCTGCAAACGCCGACGAAACTGTGGGTCGTTTAATCGCTGAAGCGATGGAGAAAGTAGGTAAAGAAGGTGTTATTACCGTTGAAGAAGGCAAAGGCCTTGAAGACGAGCTAGATGTTGTAGAAGGCATGCAGTTTGATCGTGGTTACTTGTCTCCATACTTCATCAACAACCAAGAAAAAATGACCGTAGAAATGGAAAATCCATTAATTCTATTGGTTGATAAGAAAATTGATAATCTTCAAGAGTTGTTACCGATTCTTGAGAACGTAGCCAAGTCAGGTCGCCCATTATTGATCGTTGCTGAAGATGTTGAAGGCCAAGCGCTAGCAACATTGGTAGTGAACAATCTACGTGGTACCTTCAAAGTAGCTGCGGTTAAAGCCCCTGGTTTTGGTGATCGTCGTAAAGCGATGTTGCAAGACATTGCAATCTTGACCGGCGGCCAAGTGATTTCTGAAGAATTAGGTATGTCGTTAGAGACTGCTGCTCCAGAAACTTTAGGTACAGCAAGCAAGGTTGTTATCGATAAAGAAAATACGGTAATTGTTGACGGTGCAGGTACTGAAACTGCAGTTTCTACTCGTGTTGATCAGATCCGTGCTGAAATCGCATCGTCTACTTCTGATTACGATGTTGAGAAGCTACAAGAGCGTGTTGCTAAACTTGCTGGCGGTGTAGCCGTGATCAAGGTTGGTGCCGGTTCTGAAATGGAAATGAAAGAGAAGAAAGACCGTGTAGACGACGCACTTCATGCAACGCGCGCAGCCGTTGAAGAAGGCGTGGTTGCCGGTGGTGGTGTTGCGTTAGTTCGTGCACTGTCTACTGTAACGGTTGTTGGTGATAACGAAGATCAGAATGTGGGTATTGCATTAGCACTACGTGCAATGGAAGCTCCGATTCGCCAAATCGCGGGTAACGCTGGCGCTGAAGGTTCAGTGGTTGTGGATAAAGTTAAATCTGGCACTGGCAGCTTTGGCTTTAACGCTAGTACAGGTGAATACGGTGATATGATTGCGATGGGTATTTTGGACCCTGCAAAAGTAACGCGTTCATCACTGCAAGCTGCTGCGTCTATCGCTGGCTTGATGATCACTACAGAAGCTATGGTTGCTGATTTACCGGTTGAAGAGGGCGCTGCAGCTGGTATGCCTGATATGGGTGGCATGGGTGGAATGGGCGGTATGCCTGGCATGATGTAATCACAGTGTGATTCTTGTGTTTAGCCTTCTGGTTTCGTTAGAGGGTTAAACCACTGCTTTATCGCTATAAAAAAGCCGCACTTATTATGTATGTCATCTCTATTTAACAAGAGAATGCTCTATATAAAGTGCGGCTTTTTTGTGCGTGGCTTAAAAAAAACAATACTTTTGTGTAATTTTATGTAACGTTGCGATCTAGAATGTTGAGTTAGATGAGGGGCCATGATCTTATGGGTATTTACTTAGCCCTATTCGTTGGGCTTGAAATAAAGTAATAGTGCAACATAGAAATATAATAAGCGTATGGCATTAATGAAGACGGCGGCATTCAATTCAGATCAAAAAGCTTGGTTATCCACGCTAGACCAGAAGGTGCTTGCTTCTTGGGTTGCTTTGAAGAGCAAGCCGGTCGAATTACCGAATCATTTTTTGGCCCGTCCAGAGTTATTCAATAAGCTCTCTCAAGGCAAGGCCATTACTTGGTTAGTCGCGCCTGCAGGCTATGGAAAAAGCGTACTATTGAGTGATTGGTACAGCCAGCAAGTTAGCCTGAAGGATAGCGAAAACGATACCTTAGGTCTGTGGTTAACACTGGACAGCAAAGATAATCATGAAGCATTTTTACTGCGTCATTTGCTAGAAGCCGCTAATACCATGGTATCAGGAGTAGCGACTGATGCTTTGGCGCATTGGCATGCGACGATGGGCCAGGGGTCTCTTGATTGTGAAGAGGTTTTGTTGCTCTTTTTAGATGAGCTAGCGAGCTTAAATTGCCCTGTGATTGTTGTCTTAGATAATGTTCATAAAATAGACAATTCTGATGCGTGGCAGGTTCTTCAGTCTTTGATGGCCCAATTACCCGCTAATATGCGTTTATTAATGGCGTCTCGTTTTACCCCTAAAGCTCTCGGGCGCTTAAGATTAGACCCTCGCTTAGCATTCATTAAACAGCAAGATTTAGCGTTTAACTTTCAGCAAGTCACTAAGTGGTTATTAAACGCAGGTATTAATGAGCACCAAAAAGCTCTTAATTTAATGGAGCGAATGCAAGGTTGGCCAGCAGGCTTAGGTCTGTGGTTGATGTGCCGTGAGAATACGAGTTGGCCAGAAGATTTAGGGCATGAAAGAGAGCATTTGGCCGATTATTTAATGGGGGAAGTTCTATCGGGGCTTGAACCCGAGCTAAAAGAGTTCTTGATAAAAATCGCGCCGCTGACCAGCTTTAATGAAATTTTATGCAATAAAGTGTTAGATATTGACGACAGCGGTCGCTTGATCCAACAGCTTGTTCATCACAATCTATTTATTGAAAGTATTGATCAGCGCTCTGGTTGGTTTACCCTACATCCTTTATTAGCAGAATTATTGTGCCAGCACAGCAGTGAGCAACAGCGTGAAAAAATTCATCTGGCTGCCTTCCATAGTCTTAAGCAGCAAGGCTTTCGTGTGGAAGCTTTGCAGCATGCTAGATTAGGCAAACTGACCCAAGAAGCGGCTCTATGGATCGAAAGTGAAGTTGATCGTATTATTGCCGATTTAGATTTTGCTGCTGTTCTGGCATGGTGTGATTTTGTCGGCAGTGACATCATCGCAAGCTCAGCTCGACTACAATTAATGCAAATTTGGAGTTTATTATTAACCTATCAGTATGCCGCGGTAGGCAGACTGATTAACCAGCTTGATGCACATAAAATTGAACGTGATTTTCCAGGGCAGTTATTGGCTTTGCGGGGCTACATCGCTCGTGGCGAAGGTAATTATTCGCAAGCTCGAAGCCTGTGTGAACTTGCTTTACGAGAATTGCCCGAAGATCGCTTTCCAATTCGGGTATTGATGTGTTCAACGTTATGCAACATTGAACTGGTAAGCCAGAAGCCTGAGAATGCTCGCCTTTGGAATCGTTTAGCGCTGGATATTGCTCGACAACATCAAGCGTTGGGGTTAGAAGTATTTTCATTGTTTGATTACGCTCGGGTAGAGCAATACCGAGGTCATTTGAATCGCAGTGCGGAAGTGGTTGATCAAGGCTTAGAGTTAACCTTGCGTTTACCGCAACAAGCCCGATTATTTCCTCATGCTCGATTAATTATTTATCGTGCTTTCATTCGTTGGTTAAAAGGCGATATAGAAGGCGCTCGCCAAGATGCTTACATTGGCATTAACGAAGCTAATCGTTGTCGCGATGTGATTGTGCTGTATGGCTATAGCTTATTAGCCTTGATTCATTTGATGAAGCAAGAAGGTAAGGTGGCGTTGGCCACGATTGCTGAGGCAGAGCGGCTCATGCAGCGCTGGCAAGTCTCTGAGCAGGTATATCAGGGTTGGATTGCTATCGTTAAAGCGAACATCTGGATGGCTCTTGATAAGCAGGAGCGAGCAGAGGAATGCTTAAGCAGAGTTAATGATATTGATGGCCCTACGGGAATAAATCACGCTGAGCTGTTTCCCATGCAGTCTGGCCTATACCAGCTAACCTGTGTGCGCTTATTATTGCAGAAAAAAGATTATACAAAAGTTATTCAATTACTCGATAGTATTGATTTAAAAGCGCAGGCAGGAATCATTAAGCTGTTAGCAACGTTGTTTAAAGCAGCAGCCTATGCCTTGAAACATGAAAGTGCCAAAGCAAAGCAAATCTGGCAACAAGGGCTTGAGTTGGCGCAGCGGGAAAGAATCCAACTGGATATTAGTCAGTTTATTTCACTTAATATTCAAGATCTTGAGCCAATAATTGATTCGACATTGAAGGCTACCGAGATAACGCAAGTAGTCAGCCCTCATGACGATAAAGTGCATAAAGTAGGCGAGGCAATAGCCCCAGCAGTGACCCCGGCTTTTATAGAAGCTTCTAACCTCAGTGCACGAGAGCACGAGGTTCTCGGCTTAATCGCGAAAGGCTATTCCAACCAAAGTATCGCGGATCAGCTTTTTATTTCGCTGCATACGGTGAAAACACATGCCCGTAAAATTAATGCAAAATTAGGCGCTAAAAGTCGTACTCAAGCCATTGTTAAAGCTCAAGAGCAAATGATTATTTAAAATAACGCACATTGATAACTTGCTTTGTATTGTCTATACCTAATGGATAACTAATAATTTTATTAATCGGTATGAGGTCAGCATGGACGCGCGTTATTCAATAATACTCCTTGGTTGCGATAGTCATATTAGCCTCAAAAATCAGCTAGATGAATCTTTTGAATCACACTTAATTAAGGATGAAGCTAGCTGTTTACAGGCATTAAGTGCGAGTAGCTATCAGCTGGTTTTGGCTGATATGTCTTGTCCTTCGGTATTTGATATCTGTCAAAATATAAAATCATCCTTTGAAATCCCGGTTATTTTTGTCAGTTCTATTGATAGTAATGAAGAGCGATTAGCCGCTTATGATTGCGGCGCAGATGACTATCTCTCGATTGAAGATCTTAAAACCGAATTACATGGTCGTCTAGAGCGATTAATTATTAACAAAATTGCTAATGATCAGCTAAAAATGCAACTCGCTCAAGCAACCGAAATGGCCTACATTGCGATGTCAGGCACGAGTGATCTTGGGGTCAATATTCAATTTTTATTAGATGTGAATAAATGTGGGAACCTGGATGAGCTAGGCATGAGGGTTTTTCAAGCATTAAAATCTTATGGCCTAAGTTGTAGTTTGCAAATGCGCAGTCAGTTTGTCGTAAAAAACATGGAGGCTAATGGCATGTCAAAGTCATTAGAATCTAAACTGCTGTCTGAAATGAAAGACCAAGGTCGTTATGTCGATTTTGGCCATCGTTCGGTGATGAATTATGAATCGGTTTCTTTATTGGTTAAAAATATGCCGATTGATGATGAGAAGAAATATGGGGCGATTAAAGACAATGTTTTTTCATTATTACAGGGTATTGATGCAAGGGTAAAAGCTTTAGATACACTCGATAGCTTAGCCTTAGAGAAAAACTTGGTTCGTAGCTTAACGATTAAAATGAAAGATCTTATGTCGTCTGTTGATGAGAGTTATCAGGTCGTCATGAAGGATATCGCGGCGGTTGTTGAAGATATGGCCGATAGCATTGAAGGCTCAATGCAATACCTTGGAATGAATGAAGAGCAAGAAACTAGTTTGCAAGCGACCATTGAGTTGGCTATTGTCCGGACAAGTAAAGTATTCAATGAAGGCTTGAACTTGGATAAAGATCTTCATCAGTTTTTAGTCCATATTGATGGCTTGTTTAAAACCGATAAGATTAACCCAGCCCAAATGATAAAAATTATTGAGAGCTTAGAAAAGCTGGCTTAATTAAACCTTTAGCCATTCATTTAAATACGTATTCAGCTATTTGGCTATTTATTTAAGGAAAGCTCTTCCACTTCACACTTATCGTGACCTTCCATATCGACTAACCATGGAGGGTTGGGCCTAACCTGCTCAATAACAAAATCAACAAAGCTTCTGACTTTGGCAGATAAATGCCGGTTGCTCGCATACAAGGTATGAATTGGGTGCGCTTCAAATGGCCAATCACATAATATTGGAATCAAGTTTTTGCTCTTGATCGCAGAAGCCGCAATTAATACCGGCAGTGCTGTGATGCCTGCACCCGATAAAGCGAGTGTATAAAGACTTGAAAGATCGTTCACTTTTAAGCGAGGCTTAATATTGACGTTAATTTCTTGTGCGTTAGGCCCCTTTAAAGACCACTGTGTCCAGCCTGTCGCAGAGATCACCTGATGATTCTGAATGTCATTTGGGTGCATGGGCTTACCAAAGCGTTCGATATATTCTGAACTTGCACAAAGAATGGCTTTCACGTCGCCAAGATAGCGACCAATAAGAGATGAGTCTTCTAAATGCCCCACGCGAAAAGCAACATCGATTCCGTCTTGTACTAAGTCCAGCAGTTGATCGGTTAAAATTAAATCGATATTAACCTGCGGGTGCAGCTCCATATATTCGGCAATCAACCCTGATAAAACGGTTGAACCAAACAACACTGGGGCAGTAATGCGAAGTGTGCCGCTAGGCGTACTCTGCATTTGGGTAACGGCTGTATTGGCTTCTTCAATATCACCGAGAATACGAGCGCAGTGTTCGTGATAGGCGCTACCGGTATCGGTAAGGCTGAGGCTACGGGTTGTGCGTTGAATTAGTCTTACACCTAAGCGTTCTTCTAGCTGAGTGATTTTACGGCTAACGGTCGACTTAGGTAAGCCTAAGGCTTTAGCGGCACCTGTGAAGCTACCGGATTCGACCACACGAACAAATATGGCCATTTCATTTAAATCGAATTCTTCTCGTTTACCGATCAGCATGTATTCCGCCCTAGGCTAGATTGCACTGGTGAGTAGCTAATGTAGGGTTGAATTAGAATAAAACAACCCTAAGTCGGGATTATATCGATCAGGTTACTACCTTTCTCGATTGATATTTAGTGTTATAAACAGATCTTCATCTGTTTATAAGTTTGCTTTTATACCGAACGAGACAATGGTCGGTAAGCCTGTGATGTCTTCTTTATCAGTGTAGTCTTCATTGTATTTATAACCTGATATATTTGCTTGGTTATAAACATTTAATACTTCGACGTACAAATCCATATTCCATTTTTTATACTGATAGTTTCTGTCTAAACGGATATCCAGTTTATGGATATCGGGTAAGCGCCTAGAGTTTAGGTCACCATAGACTGGAACATATTTATCCGGGTTATCTATGTTTGTTTGTGCAGCCGAAACCACAGGGGTAATCAATTGACCGCTTTGATAGCGCCATTTAAAACCGAGCGTCCAATCTTGGTTAAGCTCATGGTTTGAGACCAAATTAACAATCCAGGGCTGGTCGTAGTTATATTTAAAGTCTTCTCCAGTTAGTTTGTTGCGACGACGAGTTTCGGAGTAAGCCGCAGAGACCCAGCCGTACCAACCTTCACTGAAGGATTTATTTAAAAAGAGCTCGAAGCCATAAGCATCTCCGTCGGCATCATTGGTATAGCGAGGGGTCGTAGGGTCAATATTGGCGACCACGAGATCATCGAAGGTTTTGTAATAGCTATCAAATTTTATCAGTAGAGTTTCATTTAATTGATGCTCAATCCCCAGCGTATAGTGATCGGAGGTCGATTGTTTTAGGTCTGGATTACCAAATCCTTTTGCGACTTCAGCAAAATTGTCAGTGAACTTATGGTATTGCCCCCAGCCACCATTGAGCCACCAATAGTCGATGAATTCCCAGCGAAACTTAAATTTTCCTTGTAAGAACGTTTGTTCAGAGTAGTCGTCATAAGATCCGGTAACTCCAGGCGTTAATGACAATCTAGGGGTTACAAACCAGTCATCGGCTATAAAAACATCGTAGTTATAAATTTTACGATTGTCGCTTTCGGCGATGCGGGAAGTGTTTTCGGATAAAGAACAATCGGCCTGAAGTTCTGTGCAGGGCTGCGCAGTAAAATCACCGTCAAAGTCGATATGGTTTTCTACAATATCAATACCCGTTCTCAGGGTGTGGTATAAATTTAAATTGGTTGTTAGGTGAGACCTAAGGGAGTAATCCTCGCTTCTAGCGTTAAGGTCATTCTCTAAGCCGATTCCTAAGTCGATATTTCTCAGCATGTGAGAAAAACCGGTTTTAAGTCGTGTTGAGTCTGATAAGGTATTTTCTAATAAAATGCCTTGCGAGTGAAAGTAAGAGTTAACACTAATTCCACCGCTTAACCCCGGGTCTCTTTTTACTGTATCCGAATCTTCAGAAAACAATAATCCTGCTTTATCTCTTGAACCAAGCGCTTGAACACTGATGCTATCGTCATCTGAAAGCTGAAGTTGATACTTGGCTTGGTAGTCGTAATATTCTGGTACGGTGGTAAATTCAAAATCCTCATCATCTAATAGGTTTTCGATGTAAAAATGAATGAGGCTTTGTCTTACCGATAAGTACGCTGCTGAGTTTTCGGTAATCGGAGTTTCTAGCAGAATACCTGCTTTTAAAAAGCTGAAGTCGATAACAGCCTGCTTGCGGTCTGTATAAGGTGCACGAGAGTTAGCTTCTATGACGGCTCCGGTCGCATTGTTGTATTGAGCATCAAAAGCGGCGGCTTCAAGCTTAAAATCTTGGATAACATTATCGTTTAAGAGACTGGATCCATCGAAATGAAAGATGTTAGCGACGGGCATGAAATCGATGATGTACAAATTATCATCAGGAGAGGAGCCTCTTACTGCTGGCTCTGCGTTTCTACCGGTAGAAAAAGTGACCCCAGGTAATGCCTCTATTGCACGTAATGGGTCATTCCCTGCGCCAGGAATTCGCAGCAACTTTTTGGTTGAAATTTCTGTTAAAGAGTCGTCTTTAGCGGTAATTCTAATGTCATCTAATTCCGCTTCATTATTGGCATTAACCAACGTCGACGTGAGGCAAGCAACTGCAAATATTGTACTATGCAGTGGTCTATAGGTGTTCTTATTGTTAAACAAGCGAGACATATGCAGTCCTTAGCGAGACATTCTTTTATTACACCCAGTAAATATCGCTTTAGCTCATAAAGCAATATCAACACAAGCAATTATGAAAGCCACTGTATCAAGGGCTCATCCTTATTAAAGACTCATCATTGCCGAGTCGGCTTTGAACGGCATTAGAGTCTTTGCATTATCACTTCTGTAATGGCGTTTTGAACCGAGATTTCTTGGCCAACGGGTGGATGTAGTTGAGTGCGTAGGCCGAGTTCTGATTCGATTGCCTTTAGTTGCTTAGGAACATCAATACGAAGGTGTGTGCCAGCCGCGAAAAAGACGGGATAAATATTGATCAGGTTAAAACCTTGCTGGGCGAGCTGCTCACAAACATTCTCTAATGTCGGTTCGCAAAGCTCCATATAAGCCAGTTCAACCACGATCTCTGGTGAAGTCCCAGAAGATGAGGCTTTGGCTTGCTGTTTAATCGTATCAGCCATATCAATGAAGGGGCGCTGCCACTTTGGGTCGCGGCTACCATGAGCTAATAAAATGTTGGCAGTTTTATCTTTCATAACGATATATTGGGCCTATATAATGGTGCTGTATGTCGTATCAGCAGTGCTGTTATTGATGTGATTAACCTATATACGCACGCAGTCGTCAAATTGGATTAGTCTATTTTTGTATTTAAGCGAAATAGTCGGTCTGGTTGGGTGCTGTTGAGAGAAAATTATAGGAAATCATGTATTTAATACTGAATATATTTGAGTCGTATTTTAGATGCCTGTTTTTACAAAAGTTCGAAATAGTAACAATGCGCCAATGCAGTGACTATAAACGATGCCATTTTCTTGAGAAAACCAACTGAAAAATGACGCGTTAAAATGGTCTGTAGTTTTCTGTTATTTTGATTTGAAAAGCAGGAGTATCCTAACTAATACTTATAGTGAGACATCAGTTTATTTATATAGGTAGTTCAGGCATATGAGCATAAGTCGTCAGCAAGTTGGTCGTTATTTATACGAGTTTGAAGAAGAGTATCAGGTTACTTATGTTAATTTTTTTCGTGCTAATGAATTAGCAGATGCTCAATTGATTATGACTATTGAACGAGGATGTGAAAGGCAGACATTTGCTTTTTCTCAGCCTCATTTTAATGACATTGAAAAGAATTTAATTACTGCAAAAGGTGTGTATGTCGCGAGTTTAAAAAACTCACCGTTATCGCCTCATCGTGTTGAGGTAGGAGATATTGAGGGTGGCTTTGCGTACTTTACCGCTAAGAATGTTAAAAACATAACTCCCACAGCTTGATCTAAAAGGATCTATGCCTGCAAAAAAGCAATACTTCTAAGTATTGCTTTTTTTTTGCTCAAATATTACTCGCCTTTGGAATACCAGCCCTAAAAACGAATCAAAATCGTTTGTTTATTGATATTTACCTAGCGAATACCTAACTAAGAAGAACGATAGTACCTAGGGTTTGTATTGATGCCTTGGAGCACTGAACAAATTATTAAATCTGTCTATTAACATGAGTATTAGAGCAAGGTAAAGGCTAGTAATGGCGATTAAATACTGTATTATCTCAAGCCAAAATAACAAAAAATTACATTAACGGAGATAGCAATGTACTTCAGCATTCGCTCTGCCATTGCGGCACTTTTATTAGTAACCCTCACGGGTTGTAGTTCAATCTATAGAACCACCGGGTGGTTTGCATACGACTTTGCCGAAGACTATGCCATGCCGTATGTAATGAAAACCGATGATACCGAAATGGGCTGTGCCATGAGTGAAAGCATGACTCCGATGCTTTTATCTTTCAGTGAATTAACTTGGTACCCAGATCGTTTAGCAACGTCTATGTACATGCAAGCAGGTGCGTGTGCTGAAGCACAGGCAAGTGAAGAAGGACTTACCTATCTTCGTGCTTACAAAGCACAAAACATCGGCGAAGCTAAAGATGCTCGTATCCGCCAAAAACGCTTATTTTCATTAGCAGCCAATCGTCAATATAAAGCCTATAAGCACTTAGTTGCTGAGTTCGGCGAGCCTGGTGAGGAATGCCCTGATCTTGATGAAGATGAAGAATTCTTTTGGATGCTCGGTCTAGTGAGTGGTATGCAAGCCGTAATGAGTGATGTTCGTGGCCAAGGTGAAGTGGGCGTACCAAAAGACATCGCAATGAAATCTGTTCGTGGTAGCCAGTGTATCGATGCTAAACGCTGGTGGGGTGTTCCAAAAGCAATGCAAGCGGCAGTGTGGACAATGATGCCTGATAATGCACCAGATGGTGTGGATCCTTGGCAGGAACTGGCTGCTGCAAGTGAAATAGCGGGTGAGTCTGGTGTTCGCTTAGCACAAGCCGTTGAAGTCGTTATCGCTGACGGATCAGGTAATGAAGAACGTTTACGTGATGCCATTCGTCGTCATGCTCAATCGGTTAAAACGACGCCTTCAAACAAAAATTATCGCATGCTTGATATTGTAGCGACTCAGCAAGTTTTAGCGGTATCAGATCGTTTGTGGACAGAAGCAACAGGCAGCCGTACTCCAATTGGTGGCTTAGGTACTTTCTGGGATGATGCGTCTCCAGCAGAAGAAGCTTTAGATATTAATGATTTGTTAGAGGATTAATCAAATGCGCTCGGTGTTACTTTTTGTTCTTTTATTACCAGCCTTGGTATTAGCACAAGCTACTCAAACCAAGGTATTACCTAAATTGAGTATCTGTGTGTTTGATCCGCTCGGTGCTAACGGTTCATTGTTTAATACAATGAAAGACTATCGCAACGTTGCTTTTGATTGGGGGGTTGATTTAGAACCTCGTGCCTATACGGATGAGAAAATTGCGGTTGACGATTTTAAAGCCGGTCAATGTGATGCCGCTTTAGTAACCGGTGCGCGAGTACGACCTTTCAACAACTTTACGGCGACTATCGCTGCTATTGGCGCGATTAGTGATGAAGCAATGTTGCGAAAGTTGTTAGCCACTATTTCTAGCCCTAAGGCCGCTAAGTTCATGCGTGAAGGTCAATACGAGGTTGCAGGCATTATGCCTGCAGGCCCTATCTACCTTTTCACTCGTGATAAAACGATTGATACCTTAGAAGAGCTGTCGGGTAAGCGTATTGCAACGATTGATTATGATCAGCCATCAATCTTTTTGGTTAATCATGTGGGTGCCTCAATGGTGCCTTCTAATTCAGCCAACTTCTCTGGCAAGTTTAATAATGGCAGTGTTGATGTTGCTTATGCACCAGCCGTAGCCTACAAACCACTAGAGCTTTATAAAGGGTTGGAAGACAATGGTGGTATCTTACGATTCTTATTAGCTTACATGGATTTCCAGATATTGATCCGTGCGGATAAATTTCCTGAAGGTTTTGCTCAGAAGTCGAGAAGCAAAGTGGCTAGCTACTTCGATCGAGTGAACGAGTTTGTTAAAAAAGAAACCGATGAAATTGATCCTAAGTATTGGATTGATTTGTCAGAAGATGTCAAAGCACAGTATGGAAGCATGCTGCGTGATGTACGTATCCAGTTACGTGATCAGGGTGTCTATAATGGCACAATGTTGAAGTTGATGCGTAAGTTACGCTGTAAAACAAACCCAGCCGCTGCGGAATGTGCTGAAAAACTAGAATAGAAAACACGTACAATTTCTATAATAAATATAAAAAAAGTAATACTCGAATACGGTAATACTCGAACATAGGTATATCTACCATGAACCAGACTCTTCGCGTGGCGAATCGAACTGGCATTGAATGGCTGGCAGCCATGCCTGCCTTTTTGGTTTTAATTTTTGTCATACTGTTAAATACCAGCCATGCAACTCACGCTCAGCTTTTAAAGTTGGGCGAGAACGTATGGGATGGCTATTTTCAGTTGCGCTCTGATCCTATTCAGCCAAGCTGTGAGATAAATGGCGATATTGATTCTTTGCTGGCTAGCTTAGTTGCCGAAAATGCAGCGCCTGCTATTGCTGATGAGGAGTGGGATTTCTTTGACGAAGAGCCTGAGCCTATTGATGAGTCGGTCTTACGTGAATCTTTAGTTAATGCTCAAGCCGTCTGTGAAACGAAACACCAGACTTATGCTCAAACAGTTGATCGTATAACCCCTGCAGTTAAAGCTTTCCGCTCTGTTGAGCTTTTAGTTTCAGAATTTGGTGAGTTCGGGCTGCATGCGCAACGTATCATGTTGGCAATATTGGTCCTTATCTGTGGTATGACCGCGTTGTTTAGACGTCATCATATTGCATTACGTCCAATGGAAACCGTTATGGATTATCGCGTTGCATCATTTGCCCAAATGATTGCCAGCGGTATCTTGTTCTTCTCTGTTTACAGTTTTAAAGAAGTTGTTTTCAATGCCGGCGTGGTGGTAAGTACAGAGCATGGTTTCTTACACTACCTATGGATTTTAGGTTTTGGCGCGGTATTTTTGCTCAGTGTTTATCAATTTATTGTGGTGCCAAAAGATGCCAAACCCGGCGGTAGCTTTTTAAAAGCGCAGCTGGCAGTCCCTCTCTATGCGACCATGTGTATTATTTCGGGCACGTACTTTATAACCAATGGCCATATGGCGGGTATCGGCATTTACCTAAACCAAATGATGGAATTATCGCAGCTGTTTTTGAACGTAGGTTTGTACGTTTGGATCGGTATGTTGGTAAAGCGTACTCAAATGGCGCAAGCGGTATTCAACGTTTTTCGTCCTTGGAATTTACCGCCAGAAATGTTGGCAGTGGTCGTTGTAGTGATTGCTGCACTACCAACGGCGTATACCGGTGCTTCTGGTATCTTCGTGATCGCCATTGGTGGCCTAATTTATAATGAACTGCGTCGCGCAGGGGCTCGTCGCCAATTAGCATTAGCAGCAACGGCCATGTCTGGAAGTATGGGTGTTGTACTACGTCCATGTTTGTTGGTAGTGATTATTGCAGCACTGAATAAAGAAGTAACCACTGACCAATTATTTGGTTGGGGGGTGAATGTATTCTTATTAACTGCGGTATTGTTTGCAGCCATTGCGATGTTGACGAAGCAGGGCACATTAAGTATTGAGAAAGTGTCTGTGGCTTGGCCAGAAACGAAGAAAGCACTTTGGAAGTTGGTACCTTATGGTATTTTAATCGCGATCACGTTAGCGTTTTATGCCATTTTCTTAAACGCCTATCTTGATGAGTTTTCAGCGCCATTCATTTTGCCGGTTATGCTAATAGTCGTTCTGATCTATGAACGTTTAGGTCAAGAAAAACTAGGTCGTGAGCAAATGAATATCGACCACATTGAGAGCCGTCTGGAAGAATCTTGGCAGGACCTTAAAAGTGGCAATGACTCTATCGAGAAAACACTGCGAGAAGCAACGACCGAAACCACTGGCCATATCGGTGCTTTATTAATGTTGATGGGACTGTCGGTGAGTATTGGCGGTGTTGTTGAGCGATCTCATTTAATGGATCTTGTCCCAGGCAGTTTTGAATCAGTTTGGTTAGCAATGGGTCTTCTGGTTGTTATCTTAGTCGTCATCGGCATGGTAATGGATCCATATGGTGCGGTTATTTTGGTAAGTGCGACCATCGCTTCGATCGCATACGATAGTGGAATTGATCCTGTGCATTTCTGGATGGTAACCCTAGTAGCATTTGAATTAGGCTATTTGAGTCCACCTGTGGCCTTAAACCACTTACTTACCCGGCAAGTGGTGGGTGAGCGAGAAGTGGCTTTGGCATCTCAAGAGGGCCATAACTTCTGGTACCGCTATGAGAAGTTCTTACTGCCGCTAACCGTAATGGGTATTGCTTTAGTTATTGTTGCATTCCTTCCATTAGCAATCGGTTATCGATAGCACTGAGAAGAATGTTTTATCAAGCCTCGACATTGCTTACGTGATTCGGGGCTTTTTTGTATCTGGGCAACAATAGTCGGTGGCAATATAGTCGGTGGCTGGGTAATCAATCTATAGGCGGGTAATCTAGTCAAGCGTTCGGCTGAGCAGGAATAGCAGGCACAAAAAAGGAGGCTATAAGAGCCTCCTTCCAAGTATGCTACTCGCTAATCAACAGAATTAACCGTTGATGAGATAGTGTGCATAGATACTCGCACCGTAACCTAAAGCAATAACAGGGGTCCATTTAAGATGGCTAAAGAACGTATAGTAACCACGGGCTTGGCCCATTAAGGCAACACCTGCTGCAGAACCAATCGACAGCATACTGCCACCCACACCTGCGGTTAATGTTACTAATAACCAATGGAACTCAGACATATCTGGATTCATGGTTAATACCGCAAACATTACGGGAATGTTATCCACGATGGCCGACATGAAGCCTACTAAAATGTTGGCAACATCAGGGCCTAGCTCGCCGTAGATGTAAGCAGAGGACATGCTTAAGTAACCAATGAAACCAAGACCACCTACGGAAAGGATAACGCCATAGAAGAAGAACAAGGTGTCCCATTCTGACTTAGCGACACGGTCAAAAATATCAAAGTCATAATCGGCTTTATATTTCTCTTTGTACTTACTCTTATGGCTGCCAGGAGGTAAATCGGTATCACCCATGTCCGATGGCACGGTTTTGAAGTTACGAATGTAATACCCGTAAATCTTTAAGTAACCTAAACCAAACATCATGCCGTAAACCGGTGGAATGTGAAGGAAGTTGTGAAAACTAACCGCGGTAACAATAGTCATTAAAAATAGGCCAACAATCTGTAATCCACCTGGCTTAATATCTAAGGTATCTCCATCATCATTAGGAGCTGGCGTTCCTTTCGGTAGTGCAAAGCTCATGATGACGGCTGGAATTAAAAAGTTAACCACAGATGGAATGAATAGGTTGAAGAAAGTAGCAAAATCAACAAACCCCTTCTGCCATA
Organism: uncultured Gammaproteobacteria bacterium; assembly: GCA_963851095.1. Classification (GTDB taxonomy): domain Bacteria; phylum Pseudomonadota; class Gammaproteobacteria; order Pseudomonadales; family Oceanobacteraceae; genus Oleispira. The sequence goes on from CAWKOX010000007.1 coordinate 352,773, forward strand.
CCATTAAGGTTGTAATATCACCAAACGGACTAAAAGCACCGCCGGCGTTTGCAGCAACGACGATATTAATACAGGCAATACCAACGAAGGCGGGTTTATCAACTCCTACAGCCATGACCACAGCACACATAATTAAAGCCGTTGTTAAGTTGTCGGCCACGGGTGAGATGAAGAAGGCCAAGATACCGGTTAACCAAAATAATGTTTTGTAACTATACCCTTTAGCCACTAACCAGCTGCGCAGGGCATCAAAAACACCGCGCTCTAGCATGGCGTTAATATAGGTCATGGCGACTAACAAGAAGAAAAATAGCTCGGTATATTCTAAGAAGTTATGACGAATCGCGACTTCAACAGAATGCGTGAAGCCATGGTTCATATAAACTATCGCAATCAAGATCCAAATAATACCGGCCGCCATCATGACAGGCTTCGATTTTCTCATATGAATCTGTTCTTCTAAAATTACTAATGTGTAACTGATTAGAAAAACAGCGATGGCTGCATAACCTACCCAATGGGAGGTCAAATCAATCCAAGGTTGGTCGCCACCAGAAGCGAAGGCTAAACTGGGGAATAATAAAAATAAAAGGGGGGCTAAAAGTGAGGTTAAATAGGATGCTGCGTTTTTCATTGAGTTGCCTACCAAGAGTATGGGTATTTCTGGTGCGGATTATAGACAGTGAGCCAGCCAAGTTAAAGGCGATAACTTGATATGGGTGAGTCTTTTGTCCAAATAGTGAGAATGTTTATGTATGATTCGTACATCTTGGTTAAATTTGTTGTATAGGATGTTTTAGATATGAAAATTGTTATTACGGGGGGCACCCTAGATAAGCAATATAACCCCTTAAATGGCGAGCTTATTTTTAATCAATCATCGGTTATAGATATGCTGGCTCAGTCACGAAATACAGTAAAGACCGACGTTGAAACGTTAATGTTGAAAGACAGTTTAGAAATGAGCGATGAGGATCGGCAGTCGATTGCGAATGCTTGCAATAATAGCCTTGATAGCCAAATCATCATTACCCATGGTACCGATACTATGGTGGAAACTGCTCATGCTATTGCCAATGAACTGGCTGCGAATTCGCCTACTGACAAAACGATTGTATTATTAGGCGCAATGGTACCGTATCAATTTAAAGGCTCTGATGCGTTATTTAATTTTGGCTGTGCGATGAGTGCTGTGCAAATATTGCCAGCGGGTATTTATATTACGATGAATGGCCAGGTTTTTGATTACCGAGAAGTGCAAAAAAACCGAGCCATTGGGCAGTTCGTTAAAAGCTGAGCATTAACGAATGACTAGCGAATTAAGTTTAGCTGATTAGCTTAGATCGTCAGCAATAAACCCGCCAGTTTGATGTGACCAAAGTTGGGCATATATACCTTGATGATCAATCAATTCTTGGTGGCTACCTTGCTCTACAATTTCGCCGTTATCAATCACAATTAAGCGGTCCATTGCAGCGATGGTTGATAAGCGGTGAGCAATCGCAATCACTGTTTTGCCTTCCATTAGCTGATATAAGCTATGTTGAATGGCAGCTTCTACTTCTGAATCGAGCGCCGAGGTGGCTTCATCCAATAACAGAATGGGTGCATCTTTTAATAGCACTCGAGCAATGGCAATGCGTTGACGTTGACCACCCGACAGTTTTACCCCGCGTTCGCCCACTTGTGCATCTAGTCCAGTATTGCCTTCTAAATCTGCCAACCCTTGAATAAACGCGTGGGCCTCCGCTTTAGTAATGGCATGTTGTAAGTCTTCTTCGCTGGCATCGGGGCGGCCATATAAAATGTTCTCGCGTACAGATCGGTGAAGCAACGATGTATCTTGCGTCACCATAGCGATGTTGGCGCGCAGCGTTTCTTGCTGAACCTTGGAAATATCTTGTCCATCAATCTTGATTGACCCAGATTCTAAATCGTAAAAGCGCATTAGTGCATTGACCAAGGTTGATTTACCCGCACCAGAGCGCCCGACCAAACCGACTTTTTCACCGGCTTTAATGTTCAGGTTTAGGTCATTAATAATACGCTGCTGCGAAACATTGCCTTCTTTATCGGCCATGGCGTAGCTGAAATTCATGTTATTGAATTCGATATCGCCTTTCGTTACCACTAGCGGCTTCGCGCCTTTTTCGTCGGTTACTTGTAATGACTGAGAGAGCGTTCCCATACCATCAACCACCGTACCAATATTTTCGAATAAGGCGCTGACTTCCCACATGATCCACTGCGCCATGCCGTTTAAGCGTAGTGCTAAGCTTATGGCTATGGTAATGGCTGCAATGCCGATGGCATTTTCTTGCCATAAATAAATAGATAACGCTGCCACTACAAATACCAGAACATAGTTAAGGGTTTGAATGCTGGTATTTAATCCCGTCGCTAGGCGCATCTGTTTATAAACTGTGGTTAAAAAACCATCCATGCCTTCTCGTGCGTATTCGGCTTCTCTTTGGGTATGAGAAAATAGCTTAACTGTTGCAATGTTACTGTAAGAGTCAACGATACGGCCTGACATAGTAGAACGTGCATCGGCTTGCTTGCTGGCTACGGCTTTTAAGCGCGGCACAAAGTAATATTGCAAGGCAATATAGATCACTAGCCAAACCAATAGCGGCGCAATTAAACGGGCATCAGCTTGGGCAACAAGCACTAGCATGGATAAAAAGTAGACAATCACATAAACCATCACATTGAGTAACTTCATCACCGTCTCTCTTACCGCTAAAGACGTCTGCATTACTTTTGTTGCGATGCGCCCCGCAAATTCATCCTGATAAAAGCCTAGACTTTGCTTAAGCAAATAACGGTGCGCTAACCAGCGAATCACCATCGGGTAGTTGCCGAGTAGGGTTTGATGAACAACCGCTGCCTGTAAAAATACTAAGGCCGGCAGTGCAATCAATACGATGGCTCCCATGGTGATCAGGGTTTGGCTTTCTTCTAGCCAAAGAGTGGCTCTGTCTTTGGTGGCTAACCACTCGACCAGTTCGCCCATGAAACCGAATAAGGATACTTCTAAAATAGCGACCGTTGCGGTCAATACAGACATCAATATTAATGGGATCTCCATTCCGTGACTGTAGTGGCGACAAAAGGCGTAAACCCCTTTAGGGGGTTGAACCGGTTCTTCATTAGGAAAGGGTTTAATGATTTTTTCGAAAAAAGATAACATAGGTTTTCACGTAATTAATATCGTAGTAATTCGACTAGGATACACCTATCATCAAATAAAGCAGAGAATCTATCCAAGAAAGTGATGAAACTCTCTAAGGCGTGAGTGGAACAATTAAAGTAAGCGCTGACCTTAGAGCGTAAGCTATAACCGACAGGCTCGTGCAAAATTATAACCTTAGGAATTTGAACATGTTGAATGATCAGGCTCAGGACAAATCGCTTAATATTCAGTTTTTATTAACAGGCACTGAGCTAATGGTTGGCGATATTGTGGATACAAATTCTGTGATGTTGGCGCAAAGTTTAAAAGACCATGGTGCTGAAGTCGTAAGAAAAGTCACATTAGGTGATGACTTTGATGCTTTAGTGGCCGAAATTGAATACATAAGCCGCCAAGCCGATGTCTTACTTGTTAATGGTGGGCTTGGGCCAACGGCGGATGATTTAACAGCAGAGGCATTAGCTAAGGTAATAGGTCAACCGTTAGAGGAGCATGCAGAAGCTTTGATTCATTTAGAGCAGTGGTGTGAAAGGCGAGGTTTTCGCTTGTCGGGTGCCAACCGTAAGCAGGTTATTTTACCTAAAGGCATCACTCTAGTGCCAAACCCCATTGGTAGCGCGGTTGGATTTTCGGTTATGCATAACGACTGCCATATTATTTGCACTCCAGGCGTACCGATCGAACTCAAACAAATGTGGCAGCAAGAAATTTTACCGCATTTGATCACTCAGCTGCCTAAAGTCGATACAGTTAAAACTGTAAAACTGCATACTTTTGGTATGGGAGAATCGGCGATTCAAAATCTGTTTGATCAACACCTGGCCGATTGGCCGAAAGATATTGAAGTCGGCTATCGAGCGGCATCTCCTTTAGTTGATTTAAAACTAACAACCCGCTCAGAGCAAGCTGAGAAACACTTGCCCGAGTGGCAAGCAAAAATTGAGTCATTGCTTGGCGCACATGTATTGAAAGTGAGCACCATTGATTCGACTACAGCCGAAAGTCTTGAACAGCCTGTTACGGTGGCTCAAACACTCGTCGAGCTATTACGTCAAAAAGGACAAACGATCACGATGGCGGAATCTTGTACAGGCGGTTTAATTGCCTCAAATGTGACGCGAATTCCTGGCTCCTCTGCGGTATTTGAAGCGGGTTATGTCACTTATTCAAACCGTATTAAAACTGAATTGTTGCAAGTGAAAAAGGAAACGTTAGAGTGCCATGGCGCAGTCAGTGAAGCCGTGGTGCTAGAAATGGCGCAAGGTGCGCTCGATGCATCGGGTTCAGATTGGTCCGTCTCGGTATCGGGTATTGCAGGGCCGGGTGGCGGCAGTGATGATAAACCCGTGGGAACCGTCTGGATTTGCTGGGGAAATACGACTCGCCTTAATACTCAGTGCTTAGTATATCCAACCAACCGATTAAACTTTCAGCGCTTTATTGCCAATGTCGGTTTGGATTTAATTCGTCGTGAGTTGCTTGAGATAAAGGAAGTACCGTCTTACTTTTCTCGTACCGGAAAGTGAATCGTAGGGAGAAGTGAATCGTAACGTTAATGATTCGTCCCGTCATGTAACTGCAATCAATACGCACAAAAAAGCCCTACTGAATTATCTAAGATAACTGAGTAGGGCTTTCACCGATCTGTTTAAAACGTAAGCGCCTGTCTAAGACGCGCGCGTTAGGTAAAATCTAACGTTTAAGCCGTTTCTTCAGAGCTTTTATCTGCTTTCTTTTTAGCAGGCTTCTTTGCCGTTTTAGCCTTTGCTTTTGTAGACTCATGCTTCACAGAAACAGGGCCTAAGCTTTCAAGCGGGAAGTGATCAACATTAACCATTTCTAGTACATCTTTTTCAAACGCTGTCATGAAGTCGCCTTCTTCCTGCGTAAGAATACCCATAGCAATACCATCGGTGATGCGATTTTCAATCGTTAGGTTAGATTCATCGTACTTGTTCGCTTTTAATGCAATGCCAATCTTTTTGTAGATTGGATCTGCTTTATCCACTCGCGCCAATAATGAATCGTATTTAAACATTGGGTTGCGGCCATTATCGCCACGGTAAGTACCGGTGATTAAGCGCTCACGAGTCGCGGTTGCAGACGTTGTTAAATCAACAATCTTAGCCACTAGCTTATCGCTTGGCTTAGCAACACTGCGACCTAGTGGCATTGTTAGTGCACGCACCAACCAACCAACAGGACGAGCAGGCAAGTTCTTAGTGAAGCCGTCTAATGCGTCTTCAAACTCAGAGAACAGCTTAGCCATAGAGTATTCAACTAAAGGCAAATCGTCTTTCTGACGACCTTGATCTTCCCAGTGCTTTAACGTCATAGACGCTAAGTACAGTTTAGACAGCATGTCAGCCAAGCGGGCAGAGATCAATTCGCGGAACTTCAACTCGCCACCCAAGGAGAACATCGCCATATCAACACACAATGCAAAGTTCGCTGCATAACGGTTGATCTGTTTGTAATGCTTCTTCGTTGGGCCGTTAGCAGGTACCGATGTGAAGGCAGCATTCGTAGAGCTCAAAACAAATGAGCGCGCAATGTTCGAGAAGATGAAACCAAAGTGACCAAACAAGGCTTTATCAAACGCTTTAAGGTCATTAGTTTTCGCCGCATTCATTTCTGGTAAAACGAATGGGTGACAACGAATCGCGCCTTGACCAAAGGTGATCATAGTGCGGGTTAGAATGTTTGCACCTTCTACCGTAATCGCTACAGGAACAGAGGAATAACCGGATTCAACATAGTTCGATGGGCCACGCATAATCGCGCTACCACCATGAATGTCCATGCTATCAATGGATAGCTGACGAGCGGATTCAGTGAGGTTGTACTTCAAAATAGCAGAAGGTACAGAAGGCTTTTCACCGTTATCAATCGAGATGGCCGTTACACGAGCCGCCGCTGCGTTGATGTAAGAGTTACCCGCGATACGTGCTAGAGGCTCTTGTACACCTTCCAATTTAGAAATCGGAATACCAAATTGGCGACGAATTCGGGCATAAGCACCAGCTGTACCGATTGCATACTTACCACCGCCAGCACCAGAAGATGGTAGCGTGATACAGCGACCAACCGATAAACACTCAACCAGCATTCTCCAACCTTGGCCAGCGTTCTTCGCGCCACCAATGATGAAATCTAATGGGATGAAAACATCGTTACCAAAGATTGGGCCGTTCATGAACGGGGAACCAATTGGGTTATGACGATTGCCGATTTCCATGCCTTCAAGTTCGCGTGGTAATAACGCAACGGTAATACCGATGTCGTTTTTATCACCTAATAGTTTTTCAGGGTCAAACATACGGAACGCTAAACCAACCACAGTCGCCACAGGTGCAAGGGTGATATAACGTTTGTTAAAGTTCATTTTAAGACCTAGAACTTCTTTACCTTCCCACATGCCTTTACACACAACACCTGTGTCTGGCAGAGACGTCGCATCAGAACCAGCACGTGGTCCTGTTAGGCCAAAACAAGGGATTTCACGACCATCAACTAAGCGAGGTAAGTAGTGATTTTTTTGTTCATCCGTACCGTACTTCAGTAACAACTCGCCAGGGCCTAATGAGTTAGGAACACCGACGGTAGACAATACCGTACTAGAAAGACCTGAAAGTTTCTGTAGAACCGCAGACTGAGCTTGTGCAGAGAATTCTAAACCACCGTATTCTTTTGGAATAATCATGGCGAAGAAACGGTTGGCCTTGATGAAGTCCCAAAGCTCAACAGGCATATCGCCGGTTTCTTTAATGTCGTATTCGTTGATCATAGAGCACAAAGTTTCAACTTCGTTATCTAAGAAGGCTTGCTCGTCTGGGCGCAACTGTGGATTTGGGTGATCCAATAGTTTCTGCCAGTTAGGCTTACCCGCGAATAATTCGCCGTCCCACCAAACCGTACCGGCTTCTAGAGCCGTTGATTCAGTTTCTGACATCTCTGGCAGAATTTTTTTATAGATAGCGAAAATAGGACGAGTGATAGTACTCGCGCGGAAAGACGAAAGACTGAGTATGCCAAATGCAGCCGCAAAAATAGCAGCGCTGACAACAAAGCCAGTAGCAGCATCAGCGAAGAACGCAGCAAGGGTAATTGCTGCGGTTACTAAGGTAGAAACTTTCAAATTAGCTTTTTTATAAGCTAAGCCGATTAATGCTACGACTAATAGCACGGCCCAAGTTGTGGTAGTCATAAAGACCCCTTATTTTCAGTTAATTGATTTATATTGTTTTAAGAGTGGCATGCTTATAACTGCATGCTGATATTAATAAAAGAGGTGTGCTGAGTACTGGGGAGCCTTCTTATAAAACGCTCGATGATGTTTCTCAAAGATGCTTTTTTTATAAGTGATACGTCAAGGCAATACACCCAAGGCCAACCTCATTTGGCATTTAACCAATAATTGTTCAATGCTTCAATCTTATACGCGGGTTTGACCGAATTGGATTGGTGATCTTTTATCATTAATGACTGCAATTGTAGTTCACTTATTCTTAGATTGAGAATATCGCAGAAATAGCCGTCTTTTTGTGTCTTACAATAGTGCTGATGGCGTACTATGACCGCTTTTAATTTGATTATTTTTTATGAAACTTTTTGTTCTTAAAGGCTATTTTTAGTGCATTTATTTTAGTGTATTAAGGAAGAGTGGATGGGGCCGATCTAAGCGCACATTAAATTCAACCTGACTTGCCCAGTAAAAAGAACATTAAAAGATAAAACTATCACCTTTTAAAATGCCAGTCTTTGGCTAAGCTGGACTGTATATGAAGGCTTTACGTACTGTATATAAGGCTTAAGACTGTGAAAAGTACCATGAGGCACGGACTCTTAGAGAATGCTTTTATAGTACCCACTTAATTGAACTAACTTAACAGAAAGCAAAAGGAAGGATGAATGATGAGAACTTTAATTACCCAACGATTTGTCGTACTTTTTATCAGCTTATTTATGCTGTCTTCGCCGTTACACGCGGCCGAAGTGGATCTACAGCAACTGGTCAATGACGTTCATAAGCAATTTGCCTCTCATGATGAGGGCAAAAATCCCGATTACATTCCTGCACTCGCCGCCGTAGATTCTGACTTATTCGCTATCAGTATTGTTACCGCCGATGGTAAAAAATACTCGGCGGGTGATAAAGGTCACTCTTTTTCAATTCAATCCATTGCTAAGGCTTTTAACCTTGCAGCGCTAATGAACCAGCAAGGTGATCAAGTAGTTGTGGATAAAATTGGGGTGAACGCCACAGGGTTACCCTTTAGTTCTATTATGGCGATCGAGCTGAATGAAGAGCGCTCGGTTAATCCATTAGTGAATGCTGGCGCGATTGCTACCGTGAGTTTGATTAAAGCTAAAAATGCCAAACAAAAATGGAGCATTATTGAGAGTAACTTAGAGAACTTTACTGGCACAGATTTGAAAGTACAAAAAGATATCTACAAATCAGAAACCGATACCAACGTTAAAAACCAAAGTATCGCACGCCTACTAAGTAACTATGGCCGTTTATATGACGACATAGAAGAGAGCGTCGATCTATATACTCGAATGTGTTCTGTGGGCGTGAATACCGAAGAACTGGCGATTATGGGCGCAACGTATGCAAACGCAGGTATTAACCCCATGACTAAAAAAGAAGCGGTAAAAGCAGAAAATGTACCAAAGCTGCTCGCGGTGATGGCAACTTCAGGCTTATATGATGACTCGGGTTTGTGGTTATACAAGGTTGGACTACCAGCAAAAAGCGGCGTGGGTGGCGGTATTATTGCAGTAATGCCAGGCAAGTATGGGATTGCGGCGTTTTCTCCACCGGTTGATGCGGCGGGTAATAGCGTACGCGCGCAGCTGGCGATTGAAGAAATTGCGAAAAGACTGAATGCTAATGTTTTTAAATAGGAAAGCATTGAGTCGGTTATAGAATTCAGTCGCTACTGACGCGATCGCGACTAATTCGATGGTTCAAACAAAAAGAGGCAATAAGAGCGGTGTGCTTTTATGGCCTCTTTTTTTACATTTATTAGTGAACCTCCACCATAGGTATCAAGTTCTCTTTACTCGCTTGTTTCTTACCACTTCTGAATAGTAGTATCGTCATAACAACTTGCCAAACCGATAAGCCAACAATCCACATTAGTGAGCTTGTAGGGTGCTCTGCCCAAGTAACCCCTTGATACAAACAAACGGCTAATACATACGCCACACTGAACGACCACAGCATACTAAAACCTGCCCAATACGCGCCGTGTTCTTTCACGATAGCGCCTAAGGTTGCGACGCAAGGCATGTACAATAAGATAAATAACAAGTATACAAACGCGCCCCATTGTCCGTGAAATTTTTGCTGAATAGCGCCAATGGTACTACTGGCAATTTCTTGTGCTTGTGCCACCCCTTCGGTATCGCTTAGATCACCCATCTTTAAACCTAATGGATCATCTAAGTTATTGGCAACGTCGGTGAGGTTGGTTGAAATCGACATCACGGCATCTTGCAGGCTGTTCAGTAAGTTAAACGCTTCATCGCTATTATCGCTGGTGGTGTAAAGTGCATCCAACGTACCAACGACGACTTCTTTCGCAAACAAGCCAGTGAAAATTCCCACGGTAGCCGCCCAGTTATCTTGCTCTATTCCCATCGGGGTAAAAGCAGGGGTTAAGAAGCGCCCGACTTCACTTAAGGCTGAATCTTCTTGGTTTTGATTACCAAAGCTGCCATCGGTGCCTAAAGAATTTAAGACGTTAAGCACAATCACTACACCTACAATGGCTTTACCAGCACGCAGCACAAAGCCTTTTAAACGGTGCCAGGTATGCATCCACAAGTTTCGGAAAGTGGGCAATAAGTACGGTGGTAACTCCATAATAAAGCTACTATCACTGGCTGGTAAAATTAAGCGACGCACTAAAAATGCACTTAATATCGCGACCAAAATGCCAGTTAGGTATAAGGCAAAAACCACCGTTGCACCGTTATCAACAAAGAACGCCGAAGCAAATAAAACATACACGGTTAAGCGAGCGCCACATGACATAAAGGGCGCCATGAGGGTTGTGATTAAGCGGTCCCCTTCTTTATTTAAGGTACGCGCAGCCATAACCGAGGGGACGTTACAGCCGAAGCCAACGATGAGTGGAACAAAAGCTTTGCCGGGTAAGCCCAGTGCGCGCATGAAGCGATCAATAATAAACGCGCCACGAGCCATAAAGCCCACGTCTTCTAAAAATGACAGCGATAAAAACAATGCGGCGATCACGGGAATAAAACTCGCGACTAATTGCATACCGCCGCCAATACCATCGGCAATTAAAGTCGTCAGCCAATCGGGGGCATTAATGCTTTGTAATAACCAGCGTGGGGTTTCAACAAATAAGGCCCCAGCGCTGATATCGAAAAAATCAATAAATGCACTGCCGACATTAATCGCGAACATAAACAGTAAATACATGACCCCCATAAAAATCGGTAAGGCTAAGATACGGTTCAAGACAATGTCATCGATGTATTCACTGATGGTTTTAGTTTTCTTCTCACTTAAGGTCATGGTTTGCTGACAAACCAGATCAACCCATTCATAACGCGCTTGAATTAACGCGGGTTCGCTCATCATGGCGTCATCACTAAAATTCAGCGCGCGTTGTTGAGCGGGTGGTTTGAGTAAACGGTTTTCAATGCTGTCCATTAAGGTGATTAAACCATCACCTTTACTGGCTACTAACGGCACCACAGGGCAGCCTAGTTCTTCGGCGAGCGCTTGATGGTCAAGGTGCATGCCTTTGCTATGGGCAACGTCGATCATGTTGAGGGCGACAATCATTGGGATGCCGCTATCAAACAGTTGTGACGTTAGGTATAGGCCACGCTCTAAGCTCGATGCATCGAGCACGTTGATGATGAGGTCGGCTTCTTTATTACGAATAAACTGCTGGGCGATTTGCTCATCGATTGAATCGCCATTGTCTCCATGAGCTTTGCCTCCAAGAGCTTTGTCGCCGCCACTTTCGCCTTCTGATTGAGCATTTAGCGTGTATTTCGTGCCCGTAAAGTCTGAATTGATCGAATAAGTTCCCGGTAAATCTATGACTTCATATTCGGTATCTGCGTGTTTATATTCTCCGCTTTTACGCTCAACCGTAACCCCAGGCCAGTTGCCAACGCGCTGGTGGGCTCCAGTTAAGGTATTAAAAAGGGTGGTTTTACCGCAGTTGGGGTTGCCGATTAACGCGATGGTGCTTTTTTTTTGTGTCATAGTAATTTCACCCAAAGGCCTAATGCTTCTTCGCGGCGAAGACTTAAGCTGAAACCGCGTAATTTTATTTCAATAGGGTCGCCCAAAGGCGCAACTCTTACTACGCTAAAGCGCGTGCCGGGGGTTAGGCCTAGCATCATTAAGCGCTGAACTTGTGAAGAGGAAGTTGAAGTATCTGAGCTGACTCGGCATTCGTCGATAATCGCGCTATCGCCAACCTTGAGCTGTGAAAATTGAATGGTCATAAATATCATTCCTCATGTCTATTTGAGAATGATAGCTAATTGCGTATGGGAAATCATTGATTTAACGCAGTAACCGCTATATTAATCGCAGGCTGGGAAAAAAGTGCTGGCAGCTAATTACGAAAAGTAGCAGTTATCTGCCGCCTATCCATGTAGAATGCTGCTTTAATCGTTGATTGAAGCATTTGCATCAGCGATGCACATCTGTAGGTATTCCATGAAAAAAACGTTCGCGTTAACCCACCCTAAAATTAAGCCCGCTCGTTTAGTCGAATCGATTAAACACGAAGTGAAAAAGTATCTTGGCCGAGAGCGTAGAAAAACGTTACCAGAAGGTACTGACTACTGGACATTTGATTGTCAGTTTGGCGCTACTGCTGAGGTTGCTGAGGATATTTATCCGTCAGAAATCAATAAGCGTATTGATGGCGCAGTTGAGCAAGAACTGACTGAGTTTTATCTAGTAATTTTGGCTCGAGCAGAAGCACACAAGCCAAAAGAAGACGTTGCATCAGATTCAGATGAAATTGAAGATTAGTTTGAGCTGTTAAAACTTAAGCCGTTAAAGCTTAAGCTGTTTTAAATTGAGCTGTGATAAAGAAGATCAGCCCAAGACTCAGGATATCGTCATTCGTGATGACGATTTTCCTGAGGCTTGGCAGCTGTTAGGGTTTTAATGGCTAATTACTGATTGTGATTAACGAGTTAATAAATAGTCTTGGTATTCTTTTCTTAAGTTAATTTTTAGTAATTTTCCGGTTGCGGTATGTGGCAAACTTTCGACAAAAATTACTTCGTCGGGTTGCCAGAACTTTGCCACTTTATCACTTAAGAACTCTTTAATGTTTTCAGGGGTGGAAGCTGAACCTGGCTTCATGATGGCGAGTAATAACGGACGCTCATCCCACTTTTCATGGGCGACGCCAATGACACAGGCTTCAACAACATCAGGATGGCCGACGGCGGCATTTTCAAGATCAATTGAACTGATCCATTCTCCCCCAGACTTAATCACGTCTTTTGAACGATCGACAATACCTAAATAATTATTTTCATCAATGGTAGCGACATCTCCGGTATCTAACCAGCCATTTTCAAAACTGCTCATATCGTCATTGTTATAGTACTGCTTAATAATCCATGGGCCGCGTACCAATAAGCGTCCAAAGGTTATTCCATCGTGAGGCTGGCTTTGGCCGCTATCATCGACAATTTTCATTTCTACGCCAAATACAGGGCGGCCTTGTTTTTGTTGCAGCTTATAGCGTTCTTCAAGCGGCATGTTGTCCATTTTAGCGGTTTTAACGTTCGATGTTCCTAGTGGAGACATTTCGGTCATGCCCCAAGCGTGGATTAAAAATGCATCATGTACTTGATCAAACTTCTTAATCATCGAAAGTGGTGCAGCAGAGCCGCCAACCACGACATTCTTGACTGAATCGAGTGTTTTACCAATCTCATCCATATGGTTCAGCAGCATTAACCAAACGGTCGGAACGCCTAAGAGTAAATCAGGTTGTTCAGCATCGATCAGCTCCCATAACGATGCGCCATCCATACCGGGGCCAGGGAATACTAACTTGGCGCCAGTCATCGCACCGGCATACGGCACGCCCCAAGCATTAACGTGGAACATGGGCACAACGGGTAGTACGCAAGATAAGCTTGATATACCTAGGGCTTCACGGCTGATTTCAGAAAGGGCATGTAACAAGGTTGATCTATGGCTGTACAAAACGCCCTTTGGGTTGCCTGTGGTGCCCGAGGTATAGCATAGGCAGGCTGCTGAATTTTCATCAAAATGAGGCCATTCTAATTGATCACTGGCCGACTCGATTAAGTCTTCGTAGCAAATGACATTGTTAAGGCTCGTTTCTGGCATGTTGGCTGAGTCAGCCATGATGATGAAGCCTTCTACGGAGGTAATTTGATCTTGAATGGATTCTAATAAAGGCACAAACGTCAGATCAACAAAGATCCAACGATCTTCGGCGTGGTTAATGATATAAATCAGCTGTTCTGGGAACAGTCGTGGGTTGATAGTATGTAATACAGAACCGATACCTGACACACCAAAATAAAGTTCAAAGTGGCGATAATTATTCCATGCTAAAGTAGCAATGCGATCGGCAGGGTTAGCCCCTAGCTTGAGTAAGGCGTTGGCGATTTGCTTTGAGCGCTTTGCAGCGTCTCGCATTGTGTAACGGTGAATACTACTTCCTGCACTGTCGGTCTCACAGCGTCGACTGACAATTTCGCTATCGGGATTGGTAGAGGCTGCGTGTTCGATTAACCCAGAAATGAGTAGTGGGCTATCCATCATATTACCTAGCATGGCTGTGTTACCTTATTGATTTATTATTTTTGAGATTGAATTCTTAGGTTTAAATTTTTATAAATACGTCGCTTTATATTATTTTGTGATTACTCAACATACGCATGAAATAGTCATAGCTCTATCACTCTTAAGTGTTATTTTAGTGCTTAAAGAAGGGTGGGTTGTAACAGATCGTTACTGAATGCTTAATTAAAGAAGCCTATCATTATTTGCTGATTTTAGGCGATGGCTTATCCACTAACAATTATCAATACTGTTGTGAAAAATTCTAATGAATAAACCGATATCAGAAGCGTGCTTACGAAACCAGGCACCTATTGCAGAAGCGCTAAAAGAACGACTGACAAGTCCTGCTCGCTTATTAGAAATTGGCAGTGGCAGTGGTCAACATGCGGTATTTTGTGCGAAAGAGTTACCACACATTACCTGGCAACCGAGTGATCTTCCCCAGCATCATGATGGCATGAAGTTGTGGATCAATGAGGCTGAGTTAAATAATGTACGCGCGCCGATTTTATTGGATGTTGATCAAGCTTGGCCTTGGTCTGCGGTAGATATTGAAGTGGATCATGTTTTTAGTGCTAATACCGTGCACTACATCGCGCAAACGAGTGTCGACAATATGTTTGCGGGTATCAGTCGTTTATTGCCCGTGGATGGGCTGTTTATGATGTATGGCCCTGTGAATGTTAATGGGGCGTTTACCAGCGAAGGTAATGCTCGGCTCGATGAATGGCTTAAAACGTGCGTGAATCCACTGGCGGGGATTAAAGATTTAGCGGCTCTTGAGCAGTTGGCGAATGATCACGATTTGCAGTTATGTGAAAATTTAACCATGCCTGCTAATAACCGCTTATTGGTCTTTCAAAAAAACTAGCTCAAACAGCTAGTAGACTCAAGTAGCTGTCTATCTAATAAGCGGTGAGTCTATAAGCAACTGTCCATCTAGTAAGTATCGAGCCTATAAACAGTGAGTACTAAGGCAGCTTAGACTCAATCCAGTGAGCGATGTCTTGCACTTGCTCAAAACACACTTGATGCTCCATCGGGTAACGGTGATATTGAGTTTGGTAGCCTAAGTTAACCAAGTCAGCCTGAGCTTTTAGCCCTAAACTTTCGTTTACAACGGGGTCTTGGCTGCCGTGGTAAATTTGAATGTCGATGTTTTTATTCTGCTCGCTACTGCTGAAGCCATGCGGCGCGGTGAGTGTCGGGAAATAGGTCGAAAGCCCGGCTAAACCCGCTAAGGTATGCGGGTAAGTCAACGCTGCGTGATAGGCTACTGCACCGCCTTGAGAGAAGCCCAATATGAGTATACGTTCGCTTTTAATACCTCGTGATATTTCACGATCGATTAAATTATGAATATCGTTTACTGAGGCTAATAGCTGGTCTTGATTGATCTGGCGCTCTGCACTTTCACCGGCTGCGGTATGGGTGGGCATATCTAAAATATCGTACCAAGCGGGCATCGAGTATCCGCCATTCACCGTGACGGGAATCTCTGCGGCATGAGGGAAAATGAAGCGAATAGGATTAAAGGTATTCCCCAGCATCTTTTTTAGTTCTGGTACTAAGGCTGCGAAATCATCACCGCTAGCGCCCAGCCCATGAAGCCAGATGATACTAGCGCTGGCGTCAGCAGGTGGCTCAATTTCAATTGTGGGTAAGTAGGTCATGCTGGGCATCATCTTTATTGTCTAAGTTCAGTCTATGGTATGTTAGTCGCTTCGAATATTAAACCCAGCGTTAAAGCTAGAGTTAAAAGCCAGAGTTAAAACCAGATTATTAATCGTTATTGTAGAGAACCAAATGCCAAGCCCAGCCCCTGCGATGTTAAGCCCACGCTTCTTTTTAAATCTTTTTAAGCCTAAGCCTCTTGTGGATGAACACAGTGCTGATTTTATATTCACGACAGTGGCGTGGGTCTTACAAAACTTTGATCATGAAGAGTTTTTTCAGCGCACCCGCTTAGTTGCACCCAGCAATGAATTTTTCCCAGGCATAGTCACCAGCGTTGACGAAAAGGCGCAAAACATCTTCCGTCATACTCTGCGTTATTCAGGATTACAGCATTGGCCTTTTCAGCTGAAATCATTGATTGAACGCGATATCGATAGTGAATGTCAGGTACAGCCAACGCCTCAAGATGCGTTAGCGCTTATTCACCGCAATTCATTTCCAGAACTCTCTTCAGCAGACGGTTCCATGGCCGCAGACGGGGCAGATGCCCATGGCATGGAGGTTCCGGTGATAATGACAGAGCAGCCGTTATTTGTTTTTTATAATCCACAGCAGACTTTAAAGCCTGAAGACATGAGTGCCAGTTATGCACATGTGATTGCTCAGCACTTGATTATTCAATCAACGCTGCCGCCACCTGGAGGGATGCAGTTTTTTGCCGAAGCCAGTGAAGTATTGGCGAGTATGATGGGGTTTGGTGTTTTATTGAGTAATTCGGCCTATACCTTCCGGGGCGGATGCGGCTCTTGTTATAACGCGATGGCCAATCGTCAGCCTGCACTTACTGAACTGGATAGTGTTTTTACTTTGGCGTTATTTTGTCGCTTAAAAGGCATTGGGCATAAAGAAGCAACGACGCATCTAAAGAAGCATTTAAGACCCAGCTATAAACAGGCAATTAAACAGATTGACCAAAGATTGGAGACACTCAACCAACTTAAGCAACTTTCTGGATTAAAAGCTTAACGATTCACAGCACAATAGCTTTTGCTAGCCTAAACTGTAAGTTTAGATGCAACGGCGAAGTGGGTTTGTTTACATGATACGTTTTGAAAAACCTGTTTATTCCATTGGCTTGTATCTTACGTTTTTCGTCGCGTATATCGTAGTTGGGTATCTATTATTTAATTACTCGTTCCAATCCATTATTGTACCCATTTGGATGCCAGCGGGTATTGCACTGGTTGGATGCTATATCTGGTGGTGGCGTTTTGTGCCAGCGGTATTTATTGCCGCGTTTATTTTTAATTGTTTGATACTTGATATTGATGATTCAAAAGGATTGTTAATAAACCAAACCTTAAGTATTTATCTTATTTCTATGGGTGCAACATTACAGGCGGTTGTTGGCAGTGCTTTATTAAGGTATTGGTTGGGGCACCCCTTAAAGCAAACTTCCCATCTTAAAAACTTCTATTTCATTGTATTTATCGGAATTATTGTCAACTTAATATCAGCCAGTATTGGATCGTTCTCATTGAGTGTATTCAGTGCAGCTTATGATATAGGGCACTATTGGACGAATTTCTTTTATTGGTGGCTTGGGGATTCGTTAGGGACATTATTAATTGCGCCACTGTTGTTTAGTTTTATTGGGTTGGCCTCTTCTGGAGTGGAGATAAGACGTTCGCGACTGTTATTTTTATCTACCTCTGGATTACTCTTTATAGCCGTATTATTAATAACAGGGATCTTTATTAATATTACGAACAAAAATATTACGGAAACAACACAACGTGAAATAACAAGTATAGAAAAGGGGTTCTACGGTGAGCTAAACAATAGTACGGTGCAACTGCATAACCTCGCAAGTTATATACAGAGAACAGAGGATGTAACGCGCAATAATTTTAATGAAATTGTTTATGAGCTAACCCATAAGTATCCAACCATCGCCGCGATGTCATGGAATCCTGTAATTACTCAAAAAGATAAGATACAACATCAGCGAGAGTTGAATGAAATCTATGGAAAAGAAGTGACAATAAAGGGTAATGCTTTATCAGAAAATGACCCTATTGTTTATGTGCGCTTTATCTCTCCTGAAGAAAATAATGAAAAGGCGCTTGGGTTTAATGTGTATTCTAACGTAGATAGAAAGAATACGTTAAATAAAGCCAGTAGTAGCTTTCAAG
This sequence comes from uncultured Gammaproteobacteria bacterium, assembly GCA_963851095.1. Classification (GTDB taxonomy): domain Bacteria; phylum Pseudomonadota; class Gammaproteobacteria; order Pseudomonadales; family Oceanobacteraceae; genus Oleispira. Next base: position 370,693 of record CAWKOX010000007.1, read on the forward strand.
CACAAGTAACTCCAATAATTAGTCTTGTGCAATCAACCGTTAGAAAGCCTGCATATTTGATGTTCTTTCCTATCTATAATAGCGAAAAATTACTCAGAGGCTTTGTAACAGGCGTATTTTTAGTAGAGGATATGATTGTTAATACGTTAGGTCTGGAAGATTATGATCGATATAACTATGAACTTTATGAGGCAGGTAAAGATCATTGGTTTTCTTCCAATATCGGCTCTGATACTAGCGGATCTGACAATAAGGGCTTTAGTCAAGGTGCCGCGAATAATCGCAGTGTAAATTCATTAAAAACCAATGAGTCAGCCGAAAAAATTGAATTTAATTTTTCTGGAAAAAAGTGGGACTTATATTTACACGTTAATAAACAATATTTATTGCAGCAACAAAATCAATCTTATTTACTTTTGTATTTCGTAGAAATTATTACTGTGTCATTTATTATGTTGTTTATTTTAATGATGAACAGTCGGCAGTTAGACTTAAATAAGCAAGTTGCTGAAAAAACCAAATCATTAAAGTTAGCAATGCATGAGGCAAATTTAGCTAACTCGGCCAAAAGCCGATTTTTAGCCAATATGAGTCACGAAATTCGAACTCCGATGAATGCTGTCATAGGTTTTTCACAGCTGGCTAGGGAGTCTAATGATTTCGAAACCATTAAGTATTATTTAGAAAATATAGAAATATCATCGGATCTTTTATTAAATATTGTCAATGATATATTAGATATTTCAAAAGTAGAGGCTGATAAGCTTTTACTTTCACATGAAAATTTTGATATTCATCAGAGTCTTCAGCGTCTTAACAGTGTGTTCTTAATACAGGCGGAAGGGAAAGGCCTAGAGTGGAAATTAATTAACGATATACCAGATAACCTATATTTTAAAGGGGATCAGACTAGGTTTGAGCAGGTAATCGTTAATCTTTGCAGCAACGCGATAAAGTTTACCAAAAATGGCTTTATTCATGTCACTGCTGAAACGAATAAAATTGATACTTCTAAATATCAAGTTACGATAAGAGTGCAAGACAGTGGTATTGGTATCAATGATAAGGTTAAGCAAAAACTATTTACTGCTTTCACCCAGGCCGATGAAAATACATCCCGAGAATTTGGTGGAACAGGTTTAGGATTAGCCTTATCAAAAGAGCTAAGTCGACTAATGGGAGGTGGTATAACCATTGGAGATAACAAAGGAGGTGGTTCTGAATTTATTTTCACCTGTTGTATCGCATGCGCAGATGAGGGTTATGAACCGCCCGCTAAGGCATTAAGCACCTTGGATTCAAAGGATATTAAACTGCCTAGGGTCGCTTCAAATATATCAAAAAATGATAACAACGTTAAAGATCAAATAAATATACGGCCTGAAAGTAAAACTGATAACGATTCATTATTGTCTGTGCAGGGGATGCATCTATTAGTCGCAGAGGATAATGAAATAAATCAACTCGTCATCGGGGCTATTTTAACCAATTTAGGTATAACCGTTGATATTGTTGTTAATGGTGAAGAGGCGATCGAAAAGGTACAGCAGAACAGTTACGATGCTATTTTAATGGATTGCCAAATGCCAGTAATGGATGGCTACACTGCAACAACAGCGATCAGAAAGCTGGCGGGTTTTGAGCATATTCCAATCTTTGCACTGACGGCGGATGCAACAAAAGAAAGTAAAGTCAGAGCGCAAGAGGTTGGCTTTTCAGACCATTTGTCTAAACCTATTCGGGTTGAAAATTTGGTGAGCGCTTTAAATAAAATTTAACGATTTAAAGCGCTTTATGTATCCCTAGTATGATTGGCCTTTTAACAGACATTATTCCTAAGCAGGCATTTTAGCATCAACATAGCTATTGATGGCCGCTAAAACACTGTTAATCGTTGCGGTCATAATATCTTGATGTTGACTAACCCCTACGTATTTTCGGTTATTAATTTTAACTTGAACAAAAGCCATCGCGACCGCATTGGTGCCTTTACTCAACGCAATTTGGTCAAAATGTTGAACTTGAAAATCAATTCCCAATGTTTTGTGTAAACCATCGCTCAATGCAGAAATAACGCCTTTTCCTTGTCCATGAATGGTTTCCGTTTCCCCATGGACACTGCCATCACAAATGCTGGCTTGAATCGATTCTTGTTCTCCTTGCTTATGCACCTCGTAGCCTAAGACCTGATATTGCTGCTGGTAATGGTGGCCAACATGAATAAAGTGCTGCTGAAAAATAGTATAAATAGTTTTATTATCCACTTCGCAGCTGTGTTTCACGCTGTATTCTTGCACTGCTCGGCTTAATTCTATTTGCATCCAACGTGGCAAGCTAATACCGAACTCAGATTCCATAATGTAAGCAACACCACCTTTACCCGACTGGCTATTGACGCGGATAACGGACTGGTAGTCGCGCCCTAAATCTCTTGGGTCGATCGGCAAATAAGCAACATCCCATTGGCTTTGTTTATTTTGAGCGGCCGCTTCAGTATCGTTGACTTCTTGAATGGATAAGCACTTTTTAATAGCATCTTGATGGCTGCCAGAAAACGCGGTGTAGACCAATTCACCAAACCACGGATGGCGAGGGTGCGTTTTAATTTGGGTGCATTCTTCAACTGTAGCAACGACTTCATCAGCAATGGACAAATCTATTTCAGGATCAATCCCTTGGCTGTATAAGTTCATCGCCATAGTGACTAAATCCATGTTACCCGTGCGTTCGCCGTTCCCCATTAAGGTGCCTTCAATACGATCAGCACCGGCTAAAATAGCCATTTCAGCAGCGGCGACGGCGCAACCTCGATCATTGTGTGTATGAATGGAAATAATAATGTTCTCACGCTGCTTCACACCGTTGCAGAACGTTTCAACCTGATCAGCAAAGACATTAGGGCCTGCGCATTCTACGGTGGCAGGTAAGTTTATAATGGCTTTATTATCGGCGGTTGGCTGCCACACATCGATTACGGCATTGCATACGTTGATAGCAAAATCGGTTTCTGTGCTAGAGAAGCTTTCTGGGGAGTATTCAAATGTCCAATGCGTCATTGGAAACTTCTTGGCTTCACTCTTTACTTTTTTAGCGCCTTTAATCGCAATATCAATAATACCCTGCTTATCCAAAGCAAATACTTTCTCACGTTGCACAGGAGACGTTGAGTTATAAACATGAACAATGGCTCGTGAAGCCCCCACCAAGGATTGATAAGTACGTTCAATTAATTCATCACGCGCTTGAGTCAATACTTGAATCGTAACGTCGTCAGGAATTTGGTTTTCTTCGATTAACCAGCGCACAAAATCAAAATCAGGCTGGGACGCAGACGGAAATCCGACCTCAATGTGCTTAAAGCCCATTTTTACCATTAAGTGCCACATCTTTTGCTTCTGCACTACTGACATTGGTTCAATCAATGCTTGGTTTCCATCACGAAGATCAACTGCACACCATTGCGGCGCTTGAACAATGTGATTGCTCGGCCATTGGCGATTTTCCATATTCAATGCAGGCATGCTTTGTTGGAAAGATTGATATTTTTTATGATCGAAACGACGTGTCTGAACCTGGCTCATTGGGGCACCTAAAATATATAAAAAGAGTGATCTAATTGATGTATTAACTATAAGTGCAAAGCAGGGGAGAAAGATGGCAAATTGATATGTGTTTTTTATTTTTTAAGCAATTAAAGTGCAGGATTATTCATATTTTAAGGTTTATGTTGCCGGTAAGTATTTAAAGGCACCCAAAGGTGCCTAAAAATGCAGGAAGCTAGCAATGATCGGCTAAAATCATATCAGCCGCTTTGGCGGCGATCATGATGGTCGGAGCGTTCGTATTACCACCCACAAGTGTCGGCATAATAGACGCGTCGACCACTCGTAATGACCTTATGCCATGTACCTGAAGACGGTTATTAACGACGGCTTCGCTATCATTACCCATTTTACAGGTGCCAACAGGGTGATAAACGTGATTGGCTTTGTTTTTAACAAATTCTTCGATTTCTTTATCCGTTGGGTGCTTTTGTTTAGGAAAAATAGGTGCCCCGCGGCCATCATCAAAAGCAGGTTGAGCAAAGATGTTTAAGTTAATTTTTACCGCTTCGACCATCGCCGCTAAATCATCAGGGTGGCTTAGCATATTCAGTTCAATTTTAGGGTCGCTACGAAAGTCGTTATTAAACAGGCTGACTGTACCGCGGCTTTTAGGACGTAATAAGCAGTTATGCAAAGAGTAGCCATAGGTCAGCAGCGTCGATTTTTTGCGTCCATGATCTTCCATGACCAAAGGAATAAACTGCAATTGCATGTCAGGGTCTTTGAACTCAGGTTTTGATTTGATAAATCCGCCTGTTTCTACAATTGAAGTGGTAAGGAAACCTTTTCGCTGGCTGATATAAAGCCAAATATCTCTTAATATTTTTAATATGCCAATGGGGCGTAAAGCGACTGTATTTGTTTTGGTGCTTTTATTAGCAGTGATAATGTCGATGTGCTCTTGTAGGTTTTTGCCAACTCCCGGAAGGTTCTTTACAACGGAAATTCCCTGTTGTTTGAGCTCATTTTCAGGGCCAATGCCCGATAGCATCAGTAATTGAGGGGAGCAGAATGCCCCCGCCGATAAGATGACTTCTTTACTTGCTTCTAGGGTATGTCGTTGATCATCCTTTTGATACTCAACCCCGATTGCTACGTCATTCTCGGTTAAAACCTTTGCAACTCGCGCTTCGGTAATAATCGTTAAGTTTTGGCGCTGTGATATTGGGTGTAAAAATGCACGGGCTGCACTGCAGCGTTCCCCATTAATTTGGGTAACTTGGTAATAGCCAACCCCTTCTTGCTGAGCACCATTAAAGTCGCTGTTATTGGTATAGCCTGCTTGGTTGCACGCTTCTAATAAGGTCTTGCCAAGAGGGTGATTTGAGCGTCCTTCAGCAACATTAAGTTCGCCTTCGTTGCCATGATATTCTGAAGCGCCGCGTTCTTGATGTTGTGTCGATTTAAAATAAGAAAGGATATCTTTATAGCTCCAGCCTTCATTGCCTAGGCTCGCCCAGTGATCGTAATCGCTGGGCGTTCCTCGGGTATAAAGCATGGCATTAACAGAGCTGCTGCCCCCCAGAACTTTGCCGCGAGGGCAATAAATGACGCGATTATTTTGGCTAGGTTCTGGCTGTGAGTTAAACATCCAATTGTATTTTTTACTGTCCATCAGGCCAACAACACCAAAAGGCATTGAGATCAGGGGAGTCTGATCACTAGGACCAGTCTCTAGTAGACAAACGCGGTTGGCAGAATCGGCAGATAGTCGGTTGGCGAGTACACAGCCAGCTGATCCGCCGCCAATAATGATGTAATCGAATGCAGTGTTCGGTGTCGACATGAACAGAACTCACTTTATAATTATTTTAACTCGCGTCAGTGTAAACAATTAACAAAATAAAAACTGCCCTATTTAGGACGAAAAAATGTCCTTTTCGGCCTTATAAATAGGTGGTCGTTATGCCTGTGCTGGAGCTTCGCGCTGAGCTTCATAACTGGCTTTGTATTGCTCAATGCTGATGATTTTACTGGTATGGTTATCCCATAGAATGAACTTGAAAGCATGAGGGATTTCGCTGAGTTTAATGCGTTTTACGCTATCAAATAGGTGCTGATACTGATTATGGCACTTAACTAGGTTGTAGTTAGGGATTCGAGCAGAAAGGTGATGAATATGATGATAAGCAATATCGGCAGTGAACCAATTTAAAAACTTAGGCAGCTGTAAAAAGCTGGTGCCGTCTAATGTTGCCGTGAAATAGTCCCAGTTGCCCGTGCTGGCTGCATAAGACTCTTCAAAGTTGTGTTGAACGGTAAATAAAACGATGCCAATGGCGCCTGCTAAAGAAAGCGCGACGATGTAGATACTAAAAAATTCAATCACACCAAAGTAGCTAGCCGCTAATACCCAGCCCGTTAACAGCACTAGATTATTGCCTGCCATGTGACGATACTCTTGCCAAGTATTCCAATAATTGGTTGAAAATTCAGCAGAGATTTCGCGGGCGGGCTTAGAGAAATTGCTGATTTTTTGTTTGATGAAAAAAACTGCGAACTGAACACTGCCCTTCATCCAAGTAAATCTTGGGTTGAAGATAAAGTATAAAAATCCGGCCATGGGGGCGAGTCTCAATTTACGCTGATTAACATAAGACTGTTTTTTCTTTTTGGACAGCTTAGCGTATTGGTCAACTGATAATACTGCGAGCGGGCCACGATATTTCTCCCAGTTTCCGTTGGTCGAGTGGTGATAGTCGTGATGCTTCGACCAGACATATTGTGGAACCCCACAAAGTACACCAAAAATAAAACCGGCAATTTTGTTTTCACGAGGATTAACATATAAGCAGTTATGCCCGCAGTCATGCAGCATGACAAAGACACGAATAATGAATAGTGTTAGGAGTAAAGTAATACCTGCCGCAAGCCAATATGAATGCTTTAGGCTTTCAATGGCTAAATAAAACAAGACAAAGTAAGGCACGATCGTCGTGAGGGTTTGGATAAAAGCCTTGGTATTACTTCGGATGGCATAATCAGCAATTAAGGCATTCTTTTGCTTTTTAAGGGTCGCGGTTGCGTTCATTCTTTTATTATTCTCTAGCGCTAATTGGACTTTTGTCCCTAATTTTGAATAAGTATGACAGTAATAAGGACTTGAGAAAAATATAATTTGTAACCGCCAAGGATTAATGGGGCTAATTACTAATCAATAACAGCTATATAGACGTTAAGTGCTATAGGACCCCACGTATTGTTGGTTGGTAATCACTTATTAGGTTAAAAAATTTTATAGATGAATAATATCGGCTCTTGAAGGCGCGAGTGTTTTGAGGATTCGATTTTGATTTTGAAAGCTAACCCCAGAATCCTCCATGGCACTTATTAATAACTCGACAACGCGATTAAAGTCCTTTTCATTGATGTTCATACCGGTATGAATATCAATCATTGAGTCACCTTTGTATTCACACGGCCCACCAATGCTGTGGCATAAGTGAGTGATAAAGCCCTTTCTAAAGTGTGAAACACTCGATTTGGCAAAATAGGGTAGGATATCTTTATCGCTCGGAATTTTTTTAATAAAGACATCGACTATTGTTTCAAGCCCTTTTTGGCCACCAATGCTTTCGTATAGACCGTGTTCTTTGGTCGATGATAGCGAGGCACAACCAATCAGTGACTGCATTATTAGGACGCTTAGGATGCTCTTCAAATAATTAAACTTCATTACAGGGCCCCAGAAATAGAGAAATACCATCCCGTTTGATTAGGAACTGCGGCAATAGCGCCTAAATCTAGATAAGCTAATGTCAGGTTGAGATGCTTGTTTGGAAACCAGGCGATGAAAATATCTCGCCAATCATCTTCTTTTAACCTTAGATTATCTGGCTTTTGTCGATATTCCATACCGATTGCCAAATGCTTATTCAACAGTATGGCCACCGAGGCTTCGGTATTGATGGATGATTCGTTATGCTCACCACCAAAACCGAGCAATCCAAGTTCATTGGCTTTTGTATAGCGTGCCGTGATGTTCCATAAAACGTTATAGCCAGATAACAGCCCTAGATGTAATTTACTCGCCGCCAAATAAACATCAACACCGGTATCAGAACGAGATCCTAATGACTCAGCAACGTCGGGCGTTAATAATGACTTATGCTGCCCACCGACTGATAACTGAGGCAGCTTACCATAGATTACATCTCCGTATAGCCGCAATTTAAGGCCCACTATTTGTTGAGATAGTGTGAGCGATAGGGGGTCAACATTAAAGGTTTGCTTGGCGAAGGATAGCTCTAAACGATTGTATAAGTTCACCTGACCACCACAGCTATTAAGCTGGAAGTCTCTAAGGTTGGTCTGGCTACAGAAGGCTGCTCCTGCTATTTCATCTTCAGTTGCATAACCGGCTAGTTGTGCCCATGGAACAAGGCCACCGCCTGCAGAACCTTCTATTTGAGAGACACCAGGAGTGGCTAATAGCTTGCCGTTAGCTAAGCATAGGATTGGGAATATTAAGAATAGGGACTTAATTAGCGGCTTGATTAGGCGGTTAATTAAAACGTTCATTAAATAGCTAATTAGGTTGTTCATCACTTTGATACCACTCAATGATTTTTTCGGCCCCTAAAGGTCTTGATAAATAGTAGCCTTGAATATAATCACACTCGAATTGACGTAATAGTTCGAGACTCGCTTTATTTTCTACCCCTTCTGCGACGACCCTCAAACCAAGTTTATGCCCAAGTGAGATCGTTGATAAAACAATGTCTTGGTCTTCTTGGCATTGATCTAAGGTTAAGATAAACGTTTTATCTATCTTCAGTTCATCTACCGGTAGGTTCTTGAGCTTAGCAAGAGAGGATTGGCCAATGCCGTAGTCATCGACGGATACTTCGAAGCCGAGGGTTTTTAAATGCTTTAATCGCTCTGCCACTAAATTTTCATTATCAGCTAAGTCTCGTTCAGTTAACTCGAGAGTAATTTGATTCGGTTCAACATTATGTTTTTTTAACGACATGAGTAAATAGTCAGTAAAGTCTTCATGTTGAATATCTTGGGCCGATAAATTAATCGATACCTTAAAGTGATAGCCCAGTTTATTCCATGTATCGATTTGCTGAATGACATTTAAAATAACCCAGCGGGTTAGTGTGATAATTAAACCAGCTTGTTCTGCTAACCCAACGAATACTTCAGGGTTAACAAATTCATTTTTCTTATTGATCCATCGAATTAACGCCTCAAACTTATCAACCTTGCCTGTTTTTAAATTCAGCTTTGGTTGGTAATTCATGAATAATGGGCTGTTAGTATTATCGAGAGCAGCTCTTAACTCTTCAATTAAATGTAGCTTGCTGAGATACGCCTCATCATCCCCCTTTTGATAATATTTGAGTTTAAGTTGATCTTGGCGAGCTGATAATGCGGCCATAGAGGATCGTCTAACAAGTTTTTCTGCATCCGTACCATGATCCATAGAGTTTGCGATGCCATAATAAAGGCACACACTCATTTTAATGCCTTCTACGCAAAAGGGTTGCTCTAGACATGTTCTAAGGCCATCAAAAACACTATTAATGGACTGGGTATTCTGGACAAGTAAACATACTAAAAATTCGTCTGCATTTATACGTGCCGCAATACCTAAAGATGAAGATGAGGTATCGATTGCTTGTGGACCTTTTTTATCTAAATAATTTACGATTCGATTAGCTGTTTCTTTTAAAATAGCATCGGAATTACTAATGCCTATGGTATCGTTTAACGTTTTGAAACCTTTAATATTAACGGTTATTAGTGCTAGGTTAATATTGTCATGGATAATGTTTTGTATTTCATTTAATACTTTATATCGGTTATATAAGCCGGTAAGTAAATCTCGTTCGGCTTGATAAATTATTTCTACTTCTCTTTGCTCGATCTCAGACCCCATCAGAACAAACCCTTGATACAACTCAGTAAATTCTACCGGTAAATGATTGTTAAGAGCAGGAACCTCTAAATTTCCACGACCAATGTTCTGGGTTATTTTCATTAGAAGTTTTAGGGGTTTTGATAAGCGTCTGGCCAAAATTCGAGACAGTGTTATGGCGATAATTATGACGATAAAAGCAATCATCAATATATAGAGTATTAGTTGATTAAAATCATTTTGAATCTGAATTAAAGAGACCGATAAAGTGGCCTGGACATCATTAGACTTTCCAAAAGGTATGATCCTATGAAAGTATTCAGATCGTGTTAACAGCAGGCTAGGGTGTTTTTGAATGGTTCCGGAAATTATTTCCTGCTGTATTTTTGTATCATCAAGACTTGATTTAACAATGCTAGTGTTCTGTTGTTTACCATCTAATGTAACGGTCTGTATTAGACTCACATCAAGTGATAATAAATCTTTAAACTGTAATAGTGAGTTACGATCAAACTCAAATCCAATCACTGTGTAGGCAATTATTCTCGGCGCTTTAACCGGTACAATGATGATCTGAAAAACCTTCGCATCGATACTTAATATTTGAGCATGAACATCCCTAAAAGGGATTCGGCCAATATTTTTTTCGATGGTATCAATGGTGAATGAGTGTTGAGAATTGCCGGTTAGTAACCTTCCTTCTAAATCTAGCAATAACATTAAGTCGGCATTAATCCGCTTACCATGATTGATCAGTACGCTTTTAATTGTGTCTTTATCTTTACTGGCAACAGCCTGCTTGAAACCGAAGTCTGCCGTTAAAACACTGGCGGTGGTGATGAGCACTTGCTCTTGCAGGCTGAGGGATTGGTTTAAAACATTATGCGCTACATATAACTTCTCTTCGATTTTCTCCTCTGCATAATCCGCAAAGCGAACCCAGTTACTAACGGTTAAAAATATTACAGTAAGTAAAATTAATCCCGTCGAGAGCCAGGTTATTTGTGCTTTGAAGCTAAAATTAGTATTCATTTATATCGAGTTCTTCAAAGCTATCTCTTGTTGGGGGAGGATTTACTGAAATCTTTAGTATTACCTCATTCTCACTTTTACTTTTATCTAGCATGGACTGGCTAATTATAAAATTAACGTGCTTCGATACACCTGTTGCGCTTTCAGGGTGCCAAACGTTTACCTGAGTATTCGCGGGTAAGGTATGAGGTAATAGAATTTCACCCTTTTCATTACTCATATACGTATTGTCATGTGAGGATACGTAAATGTAACCCACCATTGAATCGTGGATATTGCATCCCATTACGACTAATCCACTCTTGTTAAAGCGAATGGGTTTTTTAGGCTTTCCTGCGTACAGCTTTAGCTCAAAGACTTTAGGCTCAGAAAAAGAATAAACATGATGACGAATATCGTCACTATTAGGAAAGCTGACCAGGCTCTCTTCCGGGATGATGAGAACATGAGGTTCAAACTGCTTGTTCACCTGATCCATGATATAAACTTTGTCATCATTCTGTGTGATGTCAGTTGGCTCAAGTATTGATGCCCTGCTGTATTCAATAACGGCATTTGAAAGAGGGGCGTTATTTTGGTCAACAATCATCAGTCTCGTTTGACTTAACGCAGGTGCAGCTATGGCAGATGAGCTAATGATTAGGGTTAGCAGAAGTCGAGAGTAGAGTGAGCACATACTAGCCTACTGAGATAGAAGTTTAATCTTCTAATGATAGTAGAGATCTTTTAACTGTCTAATGTATATGGCGTAATTTATGGTTAACTGCTTGAGTTCAAAATGCGTTCAAGTGTTGCTTGTCTTGGGGCTGTACAGTTGGGGCTGTATATTTGGGGCTGTACAGATTGCTTTTGGTAGAGATAGAGATTGCTTTTGGTAAAAGTAGAGATTGTATATTATTTGTTATTATTGAAATATAATATTATTATTTTAATAAATAGTAATTAAATATTGCGAAAAGAGATAATGATTAGCAATTATTCATCGAAACATTCTTTAGTCTTAACCTTAGACCGTACAGATCGGCGCATTCTTGATGAGTTGCAAAAGGATGGGGCGATTTCTAACTTAGATCTGGCCGAAAAAGTTGGCTTATCGCCTTCTCCTTGCTCTAGACGAGTGAAGGCTTTGCAAGAATCGGGGATTATTCAAAAAACCGTCGCTGTACTCAATCAAAAAGCGTTAGGGCTTGATTTGGTCGCCATGTTATCAATCAGTATGGATCGGCATACTCCTGAGCGTTTTGAAAATTTTGAGTCTCAGGTTGCCAGCTTTCCAGAAGTCCTAGAGTGCTACCTGATTACAGGCTCGAGTGCCGACTACCTTCTTAAAGTCATTGTTAAAGATATGGATGGTTATCAGAAGTTTTTATTAGGAAAGCTGACTCGTATTGAAGGGGTGAGTGGTGTGCATTCTAGCTTTGTTATGCGCAAAGTCGTTGATTCTTCAAGACTGCCTTTAGATCACCAATAGCGCCCCTAACGGTTATGATTTATGTGAGACAGTACTGGAGTCTCAGCTCGTATTGAGGGATACCATTATTTATCCTGATTGTAATTTTTTTATATTTTTTAAGGTACCAAAAATGCACGAGGTGGCCCGTTATGTCCTATCGTTGTTTCTTCAAATTCTGCACAGTAGCCACGTGTTTTCTACTGGGGCAGGGCTTTATGTAGGTTATATAAACCCTGCCTCTAGCTTGAATCATGCATAGGTCTTTCGAGACATTTAACCGCTGTGATCTTTCTCACAGCGGTTTTTTTATGCCTGTACTTTCTAACTATTTCTTCTAACTATTGCGTCTGATTATTCTTCTGAAAATCGATTGAGGGTTTTGAAACTCAGGGGGAATGACTTAAAATACGCTCAAAAGAGAACTTCCTTAATTTTGAAAAAACGGCCAATTATGAATTTGAATGATGCTTTAGCGATAATCGCGGGTTTTAGCACAAAAAGCACTGAGGCTTTTACTGCCGCAGGCCAAGTGGATGCTGATGGCCACTGCGTATCGGCCTCTCTTCAAAAGATCCAAAGCAATGCGAATGGTAAGACCTTACCGAGTGAATTGATTCAGTACATTGATGCTATCTGTCCAAAAGAGGGGATGACATTAGAAGGCGTTGGCCATCCCATTGAGTTATTACCGCCAGAAGCGCTTTCATGGCAACCCGACATGTATTCACAGCTCACCGGTGAATTGGCGAAATGGCAAGATGACTGGTTCCTGATAGCCCACGAAGGTGGCGATCCTATTATCGTTAAGACGTCTGAGCAGGGAGAGTTGAGCCCCGTTTATAGTGCGATGCAAGGAATGGGATACTGGAATTTTGCGCTAGTTGCTGATTCGATAGGACAGTACTTAGTATGTGCTTGTGCCATTCAGCACGCGTTGAACTTTCCTGGTGTGAGCGAGCCGTTGGATGACGACTTTAATCTTGCACCTGCCGCAGCTAACTGGTTATTCCCATTATTGCGCCAGCATGCCGATTCTCATTATGATGAGTGGGCTTCGGTTTTTGAAAACTATATTTAGAAAGAGAGTATTTAGAAAGAGAGTATTTAAGGAAGAGTACCTAGAAAAACTATGAGTAATACGCGCATTTCATAAATAAGTGCGCGTAATCCGTGTCGCTTAACAAGACTGTTTGTAGTGGTACAGTTATGCGCAGCACTTTTTGTATTTTTTACCACTGCCGCACGAACATGGATCGTTGCGGTTAGGGGTCTTTTCTAATACAACCGTGCTTGGCTTGTTAAGAACGACTTCTAATTCAGAAATGTTCTCTTCAGCATCACTATCAACGGTGATATTGGCGAACAGGTTGTTCTGCTTCAATATCAATTCAATTTCAGACTGGCGTTCAGCAGAGGCAACGGTAACATTAACCGGGTGCTTCTTAGAGCCATGTTTAGTGCTTGGATCGGTATTGTAATTGTAAGTACTGTAATCTTGTGGAAGCTCTATGCGACCCTTAAAAAAGAATTTAGACATTGTGCTGGCCTGATATCATGACGGCTTGTATAAAAATAGCAGCCTGTATAGGAAAAGGCCTGTATTTTGGGAAGACGCATAATACAGGGTTTATTATTTTTTAGCTGCAAGAGATAGAGCAATGACAGTATTTGATCAAGATTATGCGTATAGCGTCTCTGTAGAGACCCCCTTTGGCCGAATCGTGGTACAAGGTACAAAGACCCACATTCAGTTCCTTAAGTTCGATGAAGCAATGCGTATGCCTAATGTAGCTAACATGACGGCTGATAATGCAAAGCCGAATTGGATAGATGCTTGCCGCCAGCAATTAACCCAGTACTTTTCGGGTGTGCTGAGGGACTTTGATTTACCCATAGATCCACAAGGTTCAGATTTTCAGCAGCGAGTTTGGCAAGCATTACGTCAGGTTAGTTTTGGCACGATAGCCAGTTACCAGCAGTTGGCGATTGATATCGGAAATGCAAATTCGGTGAGGGCCGTGGCAAGCGCGAATGCGCGCAATCCTATTTGGTTGATTATTCCGTGTCATCGTATTGTCGGCAGTGATCTTGCGTTACGAGGTTATGCTGGAGGCATTGTCACGAAAGCGCAACTCTTAAAACGGGAGGGACTTGCCATTAATTGTGATGATGTGATGTTGGCTAATGAAAAAACCAAGTTGGTAACAACCTCTGCACTCTCAACATCCACTCTCAATATCCAGTCGTAATCTCTAGGCTCATAATGCAAACCAAATCTTTTCGAATAGATCGTTACATCAGCAAGCAATGTTCGATTAATCGCCGTGATATTAAGTTGATGTTAGCGCAAGGGCGCATCGTGATTAATGGCCATGTTATGCGTGAAATTACCACTATCGTCGAAGAGTTTGATCACGTCGTTTTAGATGGCAAAGTATTGCAAGATAAAACAGCCGTATACATTATGCTGAACAAACCTATTGGGGTTGTGAGTGCGACTAAAGATGAGTTGCACAAGACCGTGATTGATTTATTACCGGATACAATGACAGGCTCTGGCGTTAAAGCAGAAGATTTACACATCGTAGGGCGTTTAGATTTAAATACTTCAGGATTGTTATTACTCACCAACGACAGTCGCTGGTCGCGCAGATTAATGTCACCAGAAGAAAAGGTTGAGAAGGTCTACCAGGTTACGCTGCAAAACGAACTTACTGAAGAATATATTGCTGCCTTTGCTGAAGGCATGTACTTCGAGTTTGAAAATATCACAACGCAACCAGCACAATTGACTATTTTAAGTCCTCACCTTGCTGAAGTGGTCTTAACGGAAGGTAAGTATCATCAGATAAAGCGCATGTTTGGACGTTTTAGGAATCCCGTGTTGGCGCTGCATAGAAGTAAGGTAGGGAACTTATCGTTAGATAATAATGTGAGCGCGGGGCAGTATAGATTGCTCACCTCTGAAGAAGTCAGTGGAATGACGTGAACGCATATTTAATCGTTAAAAACGGTAACCAATAGCACCAATGTATTCTTCAAAGTAAAAAGACTGTGCCGCTTTACCACCTTCGCTGGTAGTAAGTACATCACCTAAATTTGTATATCCAAGTTTTGTGAGAGCACGGAAGAACCAGTTATGAAAAAAGGTAAATTCAAAACCCGCTTTTACTGAGGTGGCGTAACCCGCTAAATGAAATTCATCGTTACGCTTATAGTTCAACATTCTTACGTTGGTCTTGGGTACCATTGCGCCGAAGCCTGCTCCTGCAAATAATGCAAAATC
Organism: uncultured Gammaproteobacteria bacterium; assembly: GCA_963851095.1. Classification (GTDB taxonomy): domain Bacteria; phylum Pseudomonadota; class Gammaproteobacteria; order Pseudomonadales; family Oceanobacteraceae; genus Oleispira. Next base: position 385,935 of record CAWKOX010000007.1, read on the forward strand.
ATAATCCTGGCCGTGATTCCATAAAGAATGAAAGTACTCAGTTTCGATTGAGATCATGTTCAAACCATCGGTATGTTCAAAGTTCATAAAATCTTGGTCAAGTTTTTTATCTTCACGAGAGGCTGCGGTTTTCTCAAAACCAGGCGTGCTAATGGTTCCACTAATGCTGACAATTTGATCCGCTTCTACTACATATTTCATGTGGTCAAAGCCGAGTGATATAGCCCAGTCATCAGCAATATAATAACCTGCACGATAATTATATTGTGGGATCGTTAAGTTGACTGGACTTAAATAGCGATCAAAAATAGATGACGTGGTTACTTTATTTTGGCGATCTTTAGCGGAAGTACTATGTAAGGTAAAGTCATGATCATCACCCTTAAAGTGAATGTCGCTGTCTGAATACTGGGAGCGATTCCAGCCCCAGTAGCCATACCACTGGCCTTTTTGACGAATGTTTTCTTTGATTTCAACAGCGTTCGTTTGGCTAACTAAGGAAAATAAGCAGAACAGTATTAGAAGTGCTTTCAATGCTTTTTCAAACCTTGGCGGATATTTAGAAGGCGCGCATGCTAACAGGTTGAAAGTGCCTAATAAATAAATAAGTATTAAAATGAATGCTTAAATTGTGCAACACACTGTTTCAGATTAAAGCCTTTATAACAGAAGCTAAAACCTAAAAGTCTCCCCATAGATATTGAAACAAACTGAGTGCTGCTAGTGCCGCTGTTTCTGTGCGTAAAATTCTAGGACCCAACGTTAACCCTGTAAATCCTTGCTGAATACATAGGCTGACTTCTTCATCTGTAATGCCGCCTTCTGGCCCGACTAATAAAGCAACGGAAGTCGGTGGGCTGATTTCAGATAAAGGCTTTTGATCACGAGTATGTAAAACCAGTTTAGTATCCGCGACAACAGAGCTGGCCCACTCGTGATAGGTCATCGCAGGATGGATTGTTGGAATATGGTTGCGGCCACTTTGTTCACAGGCCGAAATAGCTACTTTTTTCCAATGCTCCATTTTCTTTTCTAAGCGCTCACCTTTAAGACGAACATCGCAGCGCTCACTCCAAAGCGGGGTGATATCGGTTATCCCCAGTTCGGTTGCTTTTTGTATTGTAAAGTCCATGCGATCTCCTTTTGAGACCACCTGTCCTAAATGTAAGGGAAACTTCACCTTGGGGTCAGTCGATATGACTTCGCTGACCTCAACCTGTGCATTTTTTTTATTAGCAACGATGATGTGAGCAAGGTATTCACAGCCATCACCGTTAAATAAGCGCAGTTCGGCTCCAGTATTTAAACGCAGTACTTTGATTAAATGAGTGCTTGCTTGTGAATCCAGATCTAAACACGTATTTAGGGCTAATTGTTCTGATGTATAAATGCGAGGTCGAATAGCCATAAATAGTCTTTATCTGTAAGGGTGGATTACTGCATAAGATGGTTGATTATAATGGGAATAGCAGGGCAAGCATAATATTAAATAGTTAATGTTATTTTTGTCAAAAGATCTTAAAGAATGGATGTTATGTATCAATTATATTTACTTAGTCTATTTTATACTAAGAAATACTGCAGTAGCCCAAGCGTAGTGCTGTATTATTCACAGCTGGAATGGTAAAATTTCGTAATATCTGCTGTACTGTATTTGGTAGTATTAGATTTAGTAGTGCTAGAAGCAGATTTAATGGAACGTAAAAAGCATTGATAACAGTGCTGGATCATAATCAAGGAACGATGATGAAAAATAAGGAAGTGGTTGGTGAGCTGTATCGCTGTTTTCGCAAGCACGATGTCGAAAATTTTCAACAACTGTGCTCTCCCTCTATTATATGGCAACAAAACCGTGGCTTCCCTGGTGAAGGTACGCATCAAGGACCTACCGCGGTACTCAGTAAAGTTTATAAAGCCTTCAATATAGAATGGAAACGCTGGTCGTTTGTGATTGAACGTATTTTAGATGCGGGTGATGATATTGTTGTTCTCGGTTACTTTAGAGGCTGGAAACGCGATAATGATGAGCGTTTTAAATTAGCGGCCTCTCATGTATACAGCTTTTCAGATGGAAAAGTTGTTAAGTTTCAGCAGTTTACTAATGGCGTTGAAGAAAATAATTCAAGAGTGTTAGCAGCGGTTTAGTTTGTTTTGTAAATTATCAATTGGCACCAGATATAAAAAAGGAGAACTTATACGTTCTCCTTTTTTATATCTGGTGATTTTAATACTTTTTGTCAATATACAAGATCACTATGCGTTAAGCGCAGCAGCGGTATTTTGAATCTTTTTAACCATGGCGGTTAAACCATTACCGCGAGTCGCGCTTAAATGCTTAATAAGATCGACTTCGGTAAAGAATGCATCAATATCGAAATCTAAAATCTGTGCAGGTGTTTTATTGTTATAGGCGCTTAATACAACGGCTAATAAACCACGAACAATGTGAGCATCAGAATCCACTTCGAAAAATAATTTCCCGTCACTTAAAGCTGAATCAATCCATACCTGACTCTGGCAGCCACGGAGTAAAAACGCTTCGGTTTTTTTACTGTCATCAATCGATGGTAATTGCTTACCCAAATCGATGATGTATTTGTAGCGTTCTTCCCAATCGTCAAAAAAACCTAAGGTATCTAGAATTTCTTCTGGGGTGATCTCTGTACCAAATGGGCTTGCGGTTATATCTGTCATAATAATTCCAATGTCCAGCGTTTAATTACAGGCTTTGTACGAATTGTTTAATTCTTTCGGCGGCTTCTATACATTCATCAACGCTCGCGACTAGGGCTAACCTTACACGGTTTTTACCCGGGTTGATGCCATCGATTGTGCGAGATAAGTAAGACCCTGGTAAAACGGTGACGTGCTGTTGAGCAAAAAGTTGCTGAGCAAATAGTTCTTCGTCGAGCTCTGTTTTAGCCCAAAGGTAGAAGCTAGCATCGGTTTGCGTCACTTCAATTTTACCGGCCAAGCTAGGATCGTTTAAAATTTCTAGAACCGCTTTAAATTTTAGACTGTACTGACGGCGATTTTCCTTGACGTGTTCTTCATCATTCCAAGCGGCGATGCTGGCAAGTTGCGTATGAATAGGCATTGCGCAGCCATGGTACGTTCGATAAAGAAGGAAAGGTTGCAATATTTTTGCATCACCTGCGACGAATCCAGAACGCAGGCCGGGTAAGTTTGAGCGCTTCGATAATGAGTGAAAAACGACACAGCGATCATAATCATGGCGGCCCATACTTTCACAGGCTTCTAATAAACCGATTGGGGCTGATTTTTCGTCAACAAAAATTTCTGAGTAACATTCGTCAGACGCAATGACAAAGTCGTGTTTGTCGGCCAGTGTAATTAATTTTTTAAGGGTTGCTAAATCCAGTACTGCCCCTGTCGGATTACCTGGCGAACAAAGGAATAATAGCTGACACTGCTGCCATACATCATCGCCGACAGCATCAAAGTCAGGGTTGAAACCATGTTCTTCTAAGCAAGGTAAGAACTGAGGTTGTGCGCCCGCGAGATAAGCGGCGCCTTCATAAATTTGATAAAAAGGATTAGGGCTGACGACCAGACCATCTTGAGAGCGATCAATGATCGTCTGAGTAAAAGCAAATATGGCTTCGCGAGTACCGTTTACCGGAAGAATTTGCTGCTCAGCACAAATATCGGTTAAGCCAAAGCGCTGACTTAGCCACTGCGCAATGGTTTGACGTAATTCAGGTAAGCCCTTGGTTGTCGGGTAGTTTTCGACCTTGGATATATTATCTGTTAGGCACTGCGTTACAAAAACGGGAGCTGGGTGCTTAGGCTCGCCGATAGATAAGGCAATATGCGGCAAGTTTTCATTAGGGCTAACCTGGGCTTTTAATGCTGTCAGCTTCTCAAAAGGATAAGGCTGTAGCTTTTGTAAATCTGGATTCATTGGGCGACCCTAATTCATTGCAATATATGGTAAAAAACGCGTCATTATACCTATTATTGAACAGCTTTCAGCTATCGACTTGCTCATTAATACGGCTTAGCTGTTATTATACGAAGAAAGCTATATGAAAAAACTATATTAAATACGTTGTGCTTCAAGGAGTTCTCTTGCCATTCAATCTCGCAAGAATAGGGATATTCATCGTTTGTGCATTTCTATTCAGCCAACAGAGCTTAGTTCATGCGACCCAGTCTAAAGTATTGCAGAGTGCTGAAGGCATCTTTGACTTTCAAAGCTGGGATGCTGCGGATGGTGCTGTGCCACTTCAAGGCCGCTGGGCATTTCATTGGCAAAAACAGCTCACCCCTCAAGAGTGGAATATACCTGAGGCTACTTGGTTTGATTTACCGGCAACGTGGGATAAGCCCGGAGCAAGTGAAAAGGTTTATCCGGGTAAAGGTTTTGCAACGTTTACCGCCAAACTGATCAATCTACCTGACGGCATTCGTTGGGGAGCCATTATTCCTGAGCAATCGACCTCTTTTCGACTTTTTATAAATGATAACTTGGTAGCAGAGGGTGGGATTGCAGGGGTAAGTGCGTCGAGTACCAAGCCTTACTCCGGTAACCAGTATGTCGAATTGGGCGAGTTGCCGCCAGTAAGTCAAGTAACTTGGCATGTTTCGAACTTTCATCATGCCAATGGTGGGCCTTGGCAAGCCTTAAGAATAGGGCCGTATCATGAATTAGGCTTAGAGTTTACTCGTACCACTTTTGATCAAACGTTGGTTATGGCGTTGGCACTATTAACGTGCTTATTCTTAATGGTTCAGTTTTCAATTGATCGTCGTGATAAGGCCTCTGCATTATTAGCGGGTTTTGCCTTGATTATTGCCGTACGAATAGGAATTATCGAGAATCAAGCCTTATATCAGCTGCTTGGAACCTTGCCTTGGCAGCTGCACGTAAGGTTGCTGTATTTCACAATGCTGACCGCTGCACCAGTGGTTATTTATTGGCAGCATTATATTTTCCCTCAAGAGTTACCAAGGCGAATAGCAAGGCGAGTTTTTTATGTGTTTATCCCTCCGATCATCTCACTTTTCTTATTGCCGAGTGTTTGGTTTACCGAAATGCTAATGCTTTTTCAATTCATGATAACGATGGTCATCGGGTTATATTTTTGGAGCCTATTTAACGTTGTACTGCATAAAAGATCAGGAGGCTATTACATCGTTATCGGGACATTTTTTCTGACTGTTTGTGCCTTACATGACATGGCGCTGTATTCACAATGGATTCTTGGCGGTACTTGGCTTACTTATGGGCTATTGGGCTTTTTGTTTTCATTAGCCGCGAACATTTTATATTTGAGAGCCGAACAAAAACAGCAGGTTGAAAGTTTAAGCGAGCAACTGATGAATGCGAATAAACAACTCGAAGCTAGGGTGGCTCAGCGTACGATTGAATTGGCTGAAAAAGCCGATGCGTTAGAAGAAGCGAATAATAAATTGCAAATATTAGCCAATATTGATGGGCTTACAGGAGTATTGAATCGACGAGCATTTGTTGAGCAGCTAGAAATGTTTGCTCGAATAAAACCCAGTGTGGCGTTGATTATGATTGATATTGACCATTTTAAATTGGTTAATGATACCTATGGACATGGTATAGGCGATCAAGTGTTAAAGCGCTTAGCGAAAGTTTTGCTGGATGCAAAGCGAGGTAATGATCGGGTAGGTCGTTTTGGTGGAGAAGAATTTATTATCCTGTTACAAGATATCTCGCCCGCAGGATTAGATTCCTACTGTCAGCGCTTATTAAAAGCCATTAGTGATATTGATTTTTCAGATATTTCAGACTTGTCTGGCATCACTGTAAGTATGGGCGCGACCATGGCAAAATTAGTGGATAAAAAAATAGACCTATTAATTCAACAAGCTGACGAAGCGATGTATGAAGTGAAGCATAATGGTCGTGATGGCTTTAAATGTTATCAATAGTTGGGCGGGGTTCTTTTACATTTAATTTATAATTTAAGGTGAATGACTAGCCTAGATCTAACAGAGTAAAACCGATGCTTAGGCGGGTTTTACTCTATAACTTTGCCTTTAAAATATTTTCGTAAAAGCTCACATATGATTAGTCTTTATTGCGGCTCCGCTCCGCTGGCACATAAAGCTGAGCCATTAAGTAATCACGAAAGTCTTGTCGGTAATCTTGTTTATTAACCGCTACTTGCATACAGGCCAACCAGGCGTCTCTTTCGGCTGGGCCAATGCTTAGGTGGCGATGAGCAACCGGAATGCGAATAGGGCCATATTTCTCGCTAAACAGTTTAGGACCACCAAGCCAGCCCGTTAGGAAGCGCGTTAACTTATCACGGGATTCGTCTAAATTGGGACTGTGCATCTCTCGAATGTGCTTTGCTTGAGGTAGCACTTCCATAGCATCGTAAAAATCGTCAACCAATTGTTTAATGCCCTCAAATCCTCCCGCCGCATGAAAAGATGTTTCCGCTTCTCCATAACTGGGGGACATATTGGTAGTATCGTTCGTAGTCATAGAGCCCTCGATTAAGTTTATTGGTTAGCTAATAGATAGGTGAATTTTATCATAGCCTTCTTGACTAAACTTCGTTATTAGATGGAACGCTTTGTATCATTGGCAGCGATTGCTAGCAACTATGAAAATCGAGATGTTGCATTAAGCGTAGCCTAGGCAGAAGGTAAGATGGGAGAAGAGTTAAGGCTGTTGATAACGCCCCGGAAGGGGCTTAAAGCTTCTTCTGCTGGTCTGCATAGCTTGCTAAACACTGGCCAGATAAAATGGACAGTAAGCAATACGCTAAAAACCAGTAAAATCCATCATGAAGCGCTGACTGGAGTTCAGCGGTGGCTTTAGCAGTAAAAAACGCAACTAGGATCGCGACTACAAAGACGTCGGCCATCGACCACTTGCTGATGATGGAAATTAACTGCCAGCGCCAGCGCGCCGGTCTGAACCAAGTCCAAAGAATTAATAATCCTTTGGTGACGGGAATGATAATACTAAAGGTCACGACCATGAAGCCAACTTCAGCATAACCTGCTTCTTTAAGGCTCAGTACGGTTTCCCATATACTTCGGGTTTCTTCAAAAATAGTGCTTTTAAGCCCAAACATGCTGATCGATGCTTTAATCGTCATTATGGGCTCTGTGACACCGGGATACAGAAAAAAGAAACTTAATACGGTCAGGATTAGCCCAATACGAGGCAGCCAAGTTGCTTGCTGCCAAGGATTTAGTAGCGTGTTGAGCATCTAGTTCTCTGGTAGCATAACGTTAAGCTCAAGCACGGATGCTGTACCTTGCTGTTCAAGGTTTACTTGTACTTGATCGTCAGAAATAGCGATGTATTTACGAATAACGGCTAGTAGTTCTTGCTGCAATTCAGGTAAGTAGTCGGGACCACGGCTATTAATGCGGTCGTGAGCAACCAGTATTTGTAGGCGCTCTTTAGCTATGCTGGCCGTACTAGTACGCTCTTTTCTGAAATAATCCATTAAGCTCATAATTAGCCTCCAAAAACACGTTTAAGAAAGCCTTTTTTGGCTTCCACTAAGAAACGGTGAGGTCTATCTTCACCTAGATAACGAGCAACGGCATCGTCATAAGCTTGCCCTGCATCACTCTCGTCATCAAGAATCACCGGCACACCTTGGTTAGAAGCTTTCAAGACTGCTTGTGACTCTGGGATAACACCCAAAAGAGGCACGGCTAAAATTTCTTCAACATCTTCAACCGATAGCATTTCGCCATTGGCTACTCGCGTTGGGTTGTAGCGAGTTAGCAATAAATGCTCTTTTACGCGCTTGCCTTGTTCAGCTAAGCGAGATTTGCTTTGCAATATGCCAAGAATACGATCGCTGTCACGTACAGAAGAGACTTCTGGGTTGGTAACAATTATGGCTTCTTCAGCGAAGTAAAGCGCCATTTGAGCGCCTGTTTCAATCCCCGCGGGTGAATCACAAACGATGTAATCGAAATCCTTTGCTAATTCATCCAATACTTCTTGAACGGCTTCTTTATTAAGCGCGTCTTTATCGCGTGTTTGTGAAGCTGGTAAAATGTATAAATTATCAAGACGTTTGTCTTTGATTAAAGCCTGTCTTAAATTCGCTTCTTTATGGATCACGTTAACGAAATCATAAACCACGCGACGTTCACAGCCCATGACAAGATCTAGGTTACGTAAACCTACATCGAAGTCGATAACGACGGTGCTGTGTCCTTTCATAGCTAAACCAGCTGCAATAGCAGCACTGGTGGTGGTTTTACCCACGCCTCCTTTACCAGAGGTTACGACAATTATCTTGGCCAAGGTGAATCTTCCCTTACAAAAAGTTGCAAAACGCAGTATTCATTAAAGCGAGTCTATGTTCAAGCGCCCATCATCAAGTTGGATGAGGGTGGCTTGCTTAGTATGCTGCTCACTATTTTCAAAAAGTTTATATTCACCAGCAATTGCCACTAATTCGGCTTCAAGCGATAAACAGCTAATAGTTGCCTCAGTATCGCCTTTAATGCCGGCTAAAGCACGTCCTCTAAGAGGGCCAAAGATATGAATGCTACCGCCGGCTAATACTTCTGCTCCGGTGCTTACTAATCCAAAGATCACAAGATCACCTTCGGCGGTCAATTGTTGCCCTGAACGAACCGGAAATTTATGTACGATGGTTTTAGCTCGAGGGCTTGCATTGACGATTGGTTCGTTGATGGCGGCTTCTTCAATCGCGACTTCTACAACGGGTGTGCTTTCTATTGCATTGCTTTCGATTGAGGTGCTGTCAGTCGGATTATGGGCAGATGGCTTCGCTCTTGCTGGTTTACTATTGCCTTTACCAAAATCTGCCAGTTCAAGTTGCTCTAACAGCTCGAAATGATCTGATTGAGCATTTCTGACACCGATTGGCAGCATGCCAAATTCATGGACGGTCAAATACAGTGATGGCAGATCAATAGGCTCTTCGAGATCAACAAAATCAAAAATACAAGGAAGGCGCACAAACATTTTTGGGGCTTGCTTTACTTTTGCTTCTAGCTCTTGCTGTATTTGAGCAAGGTTATTACTTTGTATAAGTAAGGTGGTGATGGGGTTTAACCCCGCTTTTAAAATAAACGCGGCCATTAGCTCTCTGCTTTTTTCTCTAATGGAAAATGATCAAAAGTAATATCGGCTAAGCCATCTTTTAATACACGACGAAGGTTGTGGTGATTATCGACTTCTGGAGTCGCTAATACATCACGGTAATGTTGGCCAAAACACTGCAGAGCTTGCTGCTGTGTAAGTTCTAATAGCTGCGCTAAGGCGAATACTTTGCATGAGCCTTGGTTTTGCGTATTGCTATTGATAACGCTACCATTATTAAAGGCACTGGCTGTAAAAGTATAGTGAGCGTCAATAAACTCTAAAGTGGTTTCAAAAACAAAATCGTTCTGCTGCAGTTGTTGTAAAAATTCGTTTTTAGCTTGTTCAAATTGTGACATGGTTAACACCCTCAAAATATAAAGCTAAGGCTACCATTAGAAGTGCTAAATGTAACGACATAGCCCACGAAAATTAGCTATCTTTAGAGAGTGATAATAAAAATAATTCAAACAAGGAAAGCTCTATGTCTGATCTCATGCTGGTAATGGTAATTACTTTTTCTGTGATTGCTGCAGGATACTTCTTATCAATAAGTCGTGCTGATTTTAGCCGCCATCTGCTGCTTCCAAAAAAAACCAAGAGTAAGGCTAAAGAAACTGTCTAGAATATTCTGGATGGCTCTAACGTTATAATCGCTCAAAGCATCGCGCCGGTATGAGTCGCTCGTTTAACTCTTTCTGATATCAAGCTGAAGAATAATGTCTTCAGCTTCGAATTCTCTATGCATTAATTTTATAAAACTTCCATAACCAATGGCTATTTCATAGATAAGTTAATCTAGTTTGTCATTATTGTTACCATACAGTAAAAGTGAATTGCATCATTGATGGATTATCTTCATTCTGCATTGAGATAGAATACAGACCATAGAAACATTCCAATATTAATTGAGGAGTTACCCATGACAGCACAAGTAATTAAATCTAAAGCTGCCGTAGCTTGGGCGGTAGGTGAACCACTATCTATGGAGGTGGTTGATGTAATGCCACCTCAAAAAGGCGAAGTGCGCGTAAAAATGATTGCTACCGGTGTTTGTCATACCGACGCATTTACGCTTTCAGGTGATGATCCAGAAGGTATCTTCCCTTGTATTTTAGGTCATGAAGGTGGTGGTATTGTTGAGTCCATCGGTGAAGGCGTAACCAGCGTTGAAGTTGGCGATCACGTTATCCCTCTATATACCCCTGAGTGTGGTGAGTGTAAGTTCTGCAAGTCGGGCAAAACCAACTTATGTCAGAAGATTCGTGAAACTCAAGGCAAAGGCTTAATGCCAGACGGTACAACGCGCTTCTCTAAAGACGGTGTTGATATCTTCCATTACATGGGGACGTCAACGTTCAGTGAATACACCGTATTACCTGAAATTTCGTTAGCGAAAGTCCGCAAAGATGCGCCACTAGAAGAAGTTTGCTTATTGGGCTGCGGTGTGACGACAGGAATGGGCGCGGTCATGAATACAGCCAAAGTAGAAGAGGGCGCAGTGGTTGCTATCTTTGGTTTAGGCGGTATTGGTTTATCGGCGGTTATTGGTGCAACGATGGCGAAAGCAAGCCGCATTATCGCTATTGATATCAATGAAGCTAAATTCGATCTAGCGCGTAAATTAGGCGCAACCGATTGCATCAACCCGAAAGATTATGGTGATAAGCCAATCCAAGATGTGATCGTTGAACTAACGGATGGTGGTGTTGATTACTCATTCGAATGTATTGGTAATGTTCACCTAATGCGTAGCGCACTGGAATGCTGTCATAAAGGCTGGGGCGAATCAGTGATTATCGGTGTTGCTGGTGCTGGCCAAGAGATTGCTACCCGCCCATTCCAGTTAGTGACAGGTCGAGTCTGGAGAGGTTCTGCATTCGGTGGTGTTAAAGGCCGTACCGAGCTGCCTGAATATGTGAACCGTTACATGGCCGGTGAGTTTAAGTTAGATGACTTCATTACTCATACTATGGGCTTAGAGCAAGTGAACGAAGCCTTTGACTTGATGCATGAGGGTAAGAGCATTCGTAGCGTTATCCATTTTGATAAGTAAGCGTTAGCCGTTAATAGAGTAAGAGAATCTGAACATGAGCATTGAAAATTTAAGTAGCAATAAAAGTTTTGGTGGCTGGCATAAGCAATACAGCCATGATTCGAGCACGTTAAACTGCACGATGCGCTTTGCGATTTTCTTGCCGCCGCAAGCATCAACAGGGGCGAAAGTACCGGTACTGTATTGGCTGTCGGGCTTAACTTGTACGGATGAGAACTTCATGCAAAAAGCCGGTGCTCAGTGTTTAGCGGCAGAGCTAGGCATCGCCATTGTTGCCCCAGATACTAGCCCTCGTGGTGAAGATGTGGCTGATTATGAAGGTTATGATTTAGGTAAGGGTGCGGGGTTCTATGTCAACGCGACGCAGGCCCCGTGGAATCGTCACTATCAGATGTATGATTATGTGGTGAATGAACTACCTGAGTTAATCGAGTCAGTGTTCCCGGTATCAGATCAACGCTCGATTTCTGGGCACTCAATGGGTGGACATGGTGCTTTGGTGATAGCTTTGCGTAATGCTGAGCGTTATCAGTCGGTATCGGCTTTTAGCCCAATTACTAACCCTATGAATTGCCCTTGGGGTCAGAAAGCGTTTAGCGCTTATCTTGGCAGCGATACCAGTACTTGGCGTGAATATGATGCGAGCTTGTTAATGCACGATGCTCAGCAGCAAGTTCCTGCGTTGGTGGATCAAGGGGAAGCGGATAACTTTTTAGCAGAGCAGTTGAAACCAGAAGCTTTGGTGGCAGCGGCCAGCGTGAGTGATTATCCATTGGAACTGCGCAGTCATGAAGGTTATGACCATAGCTACTATTTTATCGCCAGCTTTATTGAAGATCACTTACGTTTTCATGCTAAGTATTTGCAAGATTAATGTTTTAAAAAATGGCGTTTCAACACTGGTGTAACAAAGAAAGGCTTCAATGTGAGGCCTTTCTTGTTTTCACGGTACCATTACACCTAGTACTTAAAATTTATTCGCGACTTGCATTCCTGTCCTTCCGTTACTTTTATTGCATTAAAACTTGATACTGTTGTTATAAACAGTACTATTGTGCAATGCGAAAAGTATTACACATCGACTGCGACTGTTTTTTTGCCGCGGTTGAGATGAGGGAGAACCCTCAGCTTTGTCATGTCCCTATTGCTATCGGTGGTCATTCTGACCGGCGAGGCGTCATCTCGACGTGTAATTATCCCGCGCGAAAATTCGGTATTCATTCTGCCATGGCCACTGCTCAAGCGTTAAAAAAATGCCCGCAGCTCATTCTGTTGCCTGGCAATATGCCGCTGTACCGTGAAGTCTCTAATCAAGTGATGAGTATTATTCAACGCTACGGCATTGCTTATGAACAAGTTTCTGTTGATGAGGCGTATCTTGAATTAGATCCCGGCGACTCTGCGATAGACATCGGTAATAAAATTCGTGCTGAAGTCGAAGCTGAAGTAGGGATTACTGTTTCGGTAGGTGCTGCTCCGAATAAGTTTTTGGCGAAAGTCGCCAGCGACTGGAACAAGCCGAATGGTTTATTTGCGGTTAAACCGCATAAAGTGGATGCATTTGTTGCGCAGTTAGCGGTGAGAAAAATACCGGGTATTGGGCCTAAAACTGCCGAGCGTTTGGCCGACAGAGGTATCACCCTATGTTCAGATGCTCAGTCTTATAACTTGCTTGAGTTGGTGAGTTTATTTGGCCGCACAGGGGCGTCTTTGTATAAACGCTGTCGAGGACAGGACGATCGTCCACTGAGTACTGGCCGAGTACGTAAATCGATCAGTGTTGAGCATACCTTCGCCGATGATATTTTTTTGGCCGAGCAGCTTAATGATGAAGTTGAATTACTATGGCAAAAGTTTCTTCAGCGTACCGAAAAAGCGGATATCGACAGTGGAAGTCTCGCGCCATTTGTGAAAGTGAAATTTAATGATTTTAGTCAAACGACTTTAGCCGATCATTTGCAAGTGGCGAGTTTAGAAGCTTTCCGACAACTGCTTCAGCAAGCACGATTGCGACAGGATGCTGATGAAACTCAGGGCGTGCGCTTAATTGGGATTGGTGGTCGCTGCCCCGAGATTGATGAGCAGCAACTGGTATTATTCTAATACTCTCTTAATTTACACAGGGTTAACTTTTTAGATAAAGCCTCTGTTCTAAACTGAAAATCGGTTCTAAAGACAGCTAGCTGTTTTTCTTTGCCGTACGATAATAGCTCGGAGGATTTCCGGTCCAGCGCTTAAACGCTTTGCGGAAGTTGGATGGATCGTTATAGCCAATCAACGCTGCAATTTCTTCGATGGGCAGGCCTGATGTCTTTAAATACTCAATAGCCATCTCTTTACGTACTTCATCTAAGATCTTTTGGTATGAAGTGCTGACTTCTTGCAGACTGCGGCTAAGGGTTCGGGTACTGGTGGCTAGATGACTGGCAACGGTTTCAATCGGCGGGAAGTGTCCAGGGTTGCTTAATAGAATGCGACGTACCTTAACAACAATCCCTTCTCTTGGTCCCATACGCGCTAAAATTTCAGCACATTGTGACTCAGCCATTTTTGCCGTGGCCTCGTCCGCAAGGGTTGTCGGTGCATCCAACAGGCTACTATCAAATACTATTTCGGTGCGCGGTTGATCCCAGTTAATTGGGGTGTCGGTGAAAAACTGTTCGAACTGTTCAGAAAAATCAGGTTTTGCACGATTAATATTAATGGTTTTAGGTGAGATCTCTAAACCCGTTAAAAATCGCCCAAGGCTGACGAAGTTAGAAAGAAAAACATCGCACAAAAAATTATAAATAGATTCAATAGGAATGTGAGAGGTGAGCCGAACAGACGTTACCTCACCTTGATCAATCACTTCAAAGTTGAACGCTGGGTCGATCAATACGTGATACTTCAAGCCTAAATTTAGAGCTTGGCGTACATTGGCGCAGCTTAAAATGGCGTAACCCAGCATACCGTATTGATTAATATTAATAGCTTGACCCAATTCTAACCCTAAGGTTGGCTCGTTGCTGAGAGTCAGTATGTTATTAGTCAAAATAATAACTTGTTGGTATGTCAGCAACGCTTTTGGATCAGAGAACGCTTCAGGGTCGATCTCTGTATTTTTTAATAGGGCGTCTTGAGAGAGGCCTTTTTCCTGCCCAATTCTGACCAAAATGGCAGAAATGTTCGCAGGTAGTAAGGGCTCATTCAGACTCCAGGTTCCTCTAATCACCTAGACAATCCTTATTTTTGTTATCGCTTTATATAGAATGGCTTTGATATAAATACCGACAGAATGAACGATTTTATGACTTTACACAAGATGGTGGTTAGGCTGATGTGTTTATAGGTTGTTGAAAGGGAAGTGTGCATGGCTTAAAAATTGTGCCCAATCAATGATTTGTGTGGAGTCATTTTGTGTTAATAAATGAAGCACAATGTCGTTTTGGGCGGGGTTATTTTTACGAGCAATGAAAAAAACCAAATCAGAGCGGCGCCATTCAAATTCTGCAATCTCACAGTCAAACTTGGCTTGTTTAAGTAATTGATAGAGTTGGTAGGCGAATTCCCTTTTCATTAATAGCATCCAAAACCCTGATTTTAGACGATCAAGCATGTGGCCTTGTATCGATTCGACATGAACGGAACAGGTTAATTTGTAATCTCGCTGTTGTTTTTTGCATTGCATCCATAATGCCGCGAAGTGGCGGGGTTCATCTTCATTGATGTAGTAATAACGACCATCAAATTCTCGATAACCGATATGGAAAGGTTGTTTTTTTTCAGGAAACGCGAGTGTGATATTACGGTTGAATTCGTTATCGGTTTCATGAGGGATCTGATTTGCTTGTGATTCGGCATAACTCAGCAGGTTGGGATAGTCTTCTTCGCACAGACTGACTTTAATACCTTGAATCGCGTTGAGTGAGAGGGTATGTGGGTATTCATTCTCGCTGGTGATTTTTTTCAGCAGTTCTGCCAATAAGTGCCATTGCTGGTGGCTGGTAGCAAGGCTATCGGCGGCGGCTTCGTGTACATTGATGAGGCTCAACCAACGATTGCACAGGAAGCTATTAGGATTAAGGTCGCTGATGGGAGGAAGAATCATTTCTTTGACGGCATGGCGAGCATACCAGCGTGGAAATAAGCGCTGGGCTATGACATTAATGAATTGTTCTAGATCAAATCCAGAATCCGCCACTTTCTCGCTGCCCACGTTATCTTCCTTGGTTAAACCGTTGTTAATTTAAGGGTACTTATACTTATTGATGAGTACCCTTTAGCCCGAGCCATTTAGTAGACTAGTAGACCGGAATTATCTCGATAGTGTAAGCCGTTAGGAGCTCACTATAGCAATGGTATGAAAACTATTTCTATTACGTATAGTAACGGCCGAAGTTGGTGTAGCTTTAATATTTGCTTAATCTCTCTGGCGCTAATGAATAAAATGATCAAGCGGTTATAATTCGTTTTTTTATTAACCTTTTGGATGAATGAAGGTATGGCGAGTATTTATTTAGCTGTTGGTTCTGTCACAGGAACGGCTACCGCGGTGGCGGCAGCGTTAAAAAAGGATATTGAAGCGGCGGGACATACTGTCGTCGTTGATCAACAGGCGAGTTTAGCGGCATTAACCGCTCAAGGGTGGGATGCGTTGCTGATATGCACTTCGACCACGGGGAGAGGGAATGTTCCTCAAAATTTACGTGAATTTTATAATGAGCTGAATGCTTCGTGTTTGTTAATTCCTGCTATTAAATACGGCATTGTCGCCTTAGGCAGTAGTGCTCACACGAATTTTTGTGGGGCAGGGGCCAATTTCGAAGCCCTGTTAGAAGAATCGCCAGCTCAGTGCTTAGTACCTAAAGTTACGATCGATGCGACAGAAACTAAAAATCCAGATCGAGATGCTAAATTCTGGCTAAAAGAGTTTCTTGTCGCATTGTAATATCAGCTGCTTAACCATTTAAAAACTGTATTTAAGCTGCATTGTTGTCTCATGAGTGACGTCGGATGCTTCAGAAGGCGGGCGACTGTCCCAAGTGCTCTGCAGCTTCCATTGGAGATGTAATTGCATACTAATGGGTACGGATACTTGTGCTTGCAATAAGGCTTTAACATCTTCGGTATCGGCTATGTCTGGCTGAATATAAAGCGTTGCACTGGTGCTGACGGCTTTGTCACCGGGGTGCTGGTACAGCCAATGGCTGTATAAATTAGCACGGTAGTTTTGCTCTACTTGAGTATGGCCTAGGTCAACTTCTCTGACTTGCTCATTAAAAATGCCAAGCCCTTGATAGCTCTCACCAGAAGAGTTCTTTTGTTCGGTTTGTGGCTTATACCAGTTTCTCCAGCGAAGCCCAATGCCTTGAAGTGCTCGGCGTTTTAAACCCGAAAAAGGCACTTCTTCGTATTGAATAAAGTATTCTGTCGCGATGACCTGTTGATGATTTTGAATTAAACGCGAGTGAAAAAAGGTTTCATCGTTGGTCAAAATACCATTGTTACGCTCATAATCACGGCTGTACCAATTAAGCCATTTGAACTTCTGATTATTCCAGCGAATATGGCTTCCGAGGCCCAACTCAGCTTCTTCGTTATTGCCTTTTTTTCCATCTAATTTAAGACGAATATGTCCATTCCAGCCATCTTCTGATTGAGCTGTACGTTCTTTTTCGATATTTGTAATTGCGAAGCTTTGAGTGGTTATGCCGACTAAGCTAGCGGCAAACAAAAAGTTAACGAGCGTATAACGTCTCATGAAAATAAGCCTATCCATTGAAAATTAATGGTGGCTATTGTAATGGCTCAATTGCGAAAGGCTAATATAAAATTACGATGCGGCGCTATGAAAGTTGGCGAGCGGAGGCCATGTTTTGAATAACGATGCTCATTTTATCAACCTGCTGACGCATGCTATAAGGAATTTCTAGTTCGTCAAATTTAGCTTTAAAATTATCCAGTAGATCTACTGCATTAATCGTGTCATGGGGTTCGGTGAGCTGGCGAGCAAGCGACAGTGAGCGCATACCATTGATGTCGCCCGATGAAATAAACCCATAGTCGTTTAGCTTGGTTTGCAGCTGGTTTAATTGCTCGCCATTTAAGGCAGTAACGTCAAATTCTTGTGATAGGTATTCTAGGTAGCTTGCGCGGTTTGATAAATGCAGTTCTTCGGGCTGCGGCTCTTTATTTTGCTGAGGTAAAACTGACTTAATGCCTGTCGCTTCAGTCTTAGAGGCATCTTGAGCCTTATTCTGAAGGTTGCTTGGGTTGCTAAAAGGCTGGTTTTGCATGTAACTGCTGAGTCGGTCAAGAATCATGGCGCAGCTCCTAAAGTGTCAGTTATTTCGAAGTTTGATTGAACTAATCGAATAACTGCAGGAGCCGTGCCAGATAGCTTTAAATGCTAAAAAACGACTAAGATAGTATTAAAACTTCCAATTGATCATTAAATGAGTGCCGGCAGCGGCAACAAATAAGCGCTGCTCATCCGCTTTTGCCGTCTGTAGGCTGTAATTGCCATTTTGGTAGGCTTGTTGTGCGGCCATCATGGTTTGTGGTGCGGTATAAATCTTAAACTCACTCACGGCAACACCGGTTGCAAAGGTGAGTAATCCGTCAATTGGGCGCTTGTCGTCATAAGCGACGGCTAAGCCTGCTAAACCGTTTACTAAGCCGGCTAACAAATGGTTTGTCCAGCTTTGTTCATATGCTTCACGTGCGGCGGCTTTTGCGAGCCAGCTTTCTGCTTGTTGCAGTTTATTGGATTTTTCACTCATCGAACTGTTGTCCATTTTTTGCAGCTGATCGCTGAAGTTATGGCTTTGCATTGGATTCAGTAGCATGTCAGCAGCGCCCAAAAAACTCGTTACTGCACCAACACTCATATCATATTGCAGTTTGTCATCGTCAACCGTATTGGCAGCAATGCCTTGTACCGCAGCGGCTGAACCTAAGAAACCAAACCAGCCCCATTGCCACGTTTTGCTATGGTCTCGGGTATCTAAAAATTGTTGTTGAATAAAGTCTATGCGTTGCTGTTGCTCGTCGGCTTGGCTACTAAAGGCTATTAATAAAAGAGGGAGGGCGAGATAAAGTCTATGCATGGTTGGTTCCTAAGTTTTATTATTATTGTTTGAGTTGAAACTAAAAGACCAAGGCGTATTAATCGTCTTGGTCTTTTAGTTTCTATTAGCGACGTCAGTGACGCTAAAAAAGTAATCATCTAGCTTGTCTGATGACTAAAACTTCATTTTAATGCCCGCGGCAAGTGATAGTACGTCGGTCGTAACATCCCCCTCAAGTTTACTTAAGTTTTGGCTCGCATCGGTAAGGCTGCCTTGTGAAATTTCACGTTTTTGTTTGAGCGTTTTTTGAATACCAAAATCAAAAGCGAGATCTTTATTCATGTCGTACGTTAAGCCAAAAGAAATGGCTTGATAATCATCAAATGCGAAATCAACTTTAGTTTGATCGTCTTTAATAGGTGTTTGATCTAATGCAAGGCCTGAACGCAAAGTAAGCGCAGGTGTCATCTGATAAGAGCCACCAATAGCATAACGATAAGATTCTACCCAATCGTAAGACTGTGGGCTTGCTACGCCGGTGATGACATCGTCATCAGATTTGATTGATAGCGTTTCAAAACTAGACCATTGCGTCCACTGTACATCGGCCTGTAAAGAAAACTTACCCATTCCCTGATAAAAACTCAGGTTCGCTTGGCTAGGGGTTTCAATGGTGGCGGTGCCTTTGGCTTTGGTATCGATAATACCGGCAAGGCTACCAAAGGTTTCTGCTGATGTAGGAACGTCTAAGGTTGCATTGCCTTGAAGGTCGTGGCTGATACGATTTTTGTAGTGAAGACCAATACGGCTTTCAGGGCTAAATTCATAAAGCATGCCTGCGGTGAAACCAATATTTAGGTCGTCGCCCTTCATCTCAAACGGACTATCGTTGGTGGTTTTTCCTAAGCTTTCATTGGTAATTCCCAGACCATTACACGTATAAGGCCCTAAATCACCTTGAGCTTCAGCGCCAAAGCACAAAGCGCTCATATTAACATTTTGAGCAACGGTAGCGCTTAGGTACTGCATAATCATGCTAATACCGAACGATAAGTTATCGCTGACTTTAAAACCCAGTGCCGTACCGAAATCAATCCCCGAAATGCTGCTTTCCGTCGCGAAATAGCGGCCAACAGAATTTTCACCAAAATCGGTACCGGTTGCATACGGTGCATTTAAATAAGCACCAAATACCAAGTTCTCGCCCATAGGGGATGAGAAGTAAATGGACGGTAGAACATCAAACGCTTCTGCACTGACATCTTTACCCGTAACTGGAGTTCCGCCAAGCGTGGTTGATGAGCCTTCAAACTCAGAGCTCACAGAAATTGCCGAAACGTTAATCGTCAATTGTTTTTGCTGAAGACGCGTAAGCCCCGCAGGGTTGTAAAAGGCCGTTGAGGCATCATCGGCTTGGGCTGCGCCCCCCGAGAAGGCATCGCCTAAACGCTGTGCTGATTGTTCATCAACATAGAAACCTTGCGCCATGGCAAGTTGGGCACTGGTTAGGCCGATTGCTAGCGCTAATGATTTTTTGATCATAATACTGTTCCTGTCGGGATCGGGTTGTTTGATTGGAATACGTTTATTATTTTTAAATGTGTACTATAGTTCTATTTTTATCAGAAGCTTATCCTACATACTAGTAATTATTGAATTTTCGCATTCATTCTAAAGTATGAAATTGGGGTATTGGTACTCTTGTACGAGCCTTAGAGGTTCATTTAGTGCATGTCGTGCATAATAATGTAAACATTGATTAAATTTGTTTTTGTGTGTGAGAGGCAAAATGTCGCAGTTAAAAGATTCATCACCCAGTTCAAAGCAAGCTAGCACCGTTAAATATCAGGGACGAAAAACCAGTCGTGCGGGTAGTGAACAACGCCGCCGGCTGATTTTGGAAGCGGCATTAAGAATTGTTATCCGAGAAGGGGTGAGAGGGATTCGTCACCGTGCTGTTGCCAAAGAGGCCGATGTTCCTTTGGCGGCGACTACCTATTATTTTAAAGACATACAAGAGCTGATTAACGATACCTTCACGCTTTATGCTGAGCAGGCCCTAGAAGTAGTAACCCAGTTTTCTAAGCGCTTATATGAGCCACTAGAAAATGGGAAGGGGAAGTCGGTTGTTGAAGCGCTAAACAGCGATGAAGATATGACGGATGTGATTGCTGTGAGCTTGACAGAATATGTTATTGAGCAGGTCAGTCAGCACCGCGAATCACTTATTGCTGAGCAAGCCTTTCGCTATGAAGCAATTTTAAATCCACACCTGCGTAAATTGGGTGAAGTTCATAAAGTCGCTCTTATGCAAAAACTATCGGATTTATTAACACTCATGCAGTCTGCACATCCTGCTGAAGATGCAACCATTGTTATTTCAGTATTGCACCGGATTGAATACGAAGGTCTGCTTTTAGAGTCAGAAGAACTGGATAAAAAAGCGATTTATTCGACGCTTTTGCGTATGTTGAGTCTTCTGTTCAGCCCTCGTAAATAGCGGGTTTTTTATGATGGGGTAATACCATTTATTACTCGGTCGGCAATAGCGAGGCTTGCGGTTAGTCCTGGGCTTTCGATGCCGAATAAATTAATTAAGCCCTCAAGATTATGTTGAGTACTTGTTTGAATCATAAAGTCTGCGGCGGCTTCATTAGGCCCTGTTAGCTTGGGCCGAATTCCACAATAGTTAAATACTAATTTATCCGGATTTAATGTTGGGAAATAAGGCTGAATGGCACGGATGAAATGCTGCTTTTGTTCTTCATTACCTGAATAGTCTAGTATTTCAACGAACTCTACATCAGGACCAAAGCGTACCTGTCCCGCTAAATCTAAGGTTGCGTGAATACCTAAACCTGCTGTATTTGCATTAGGTATGGGATAGATCAAATGTGAAAATGGCGATTTTTGTTGATAGCTAAAATAATGCCCTCGGCACAGGTGATATTGCGGTATAAGTGAATTTGAAATTCTAGCCGCAACTTCCGCCGCATGAAGGCCTGCACTATTGATTAAATACTGACTGCTGAAATCATAATGCTCTTCGCCTGTTTTGACTCGAATATCGAATCCTTTATCTGTTTTATTGGCATCCATAAAGTGTGTATTTGGACTGTATAAAACACCTTGCTGTTCAGCGAGTTGAAGTAATGTTGCCATGTACTGATGGCTATCAATAATTCCCGTATTTTCTGAAAATAATGCCGCTTTTGCATTCACGTTTGGCTCTAACTTTAAACACTCTTTTTCGTTTAAAAATTTAAGTGAAACGTTATTCTTTGCTGCGTTACTGTGTAGGGCCTCAAGTTTGCTAATGTCATTAACATCACTGGCTACAATGAGCTTCCCTATACGCTTATAAGGCACTGAATAGTCTTCACAAAACTGATAAAGCTGTTCGCGGCCGTTTAGGCAAAGTTCGGCTTTCAAACTTTTCTCAGGGTAATAAATTCCGGCGTGTATGACTTCACTATTACGACTGCTGGTTTCACTACCAAACTGACTGTTTGATTCGATTAGTAATATTTTCGCTTCGGGAAATTTTTGACTTAATTTAAAGGCAATTGCAAGTCCGACAATGCCTGCTCCAATAATGCAATGATCAAAATGTTCCATAGGCGTACAATCGTAAGTTATTAAAGTGTTGATTATACAGCATTAACGACAAGGGCTTTAAGTGTAAGAGCAGAGGCATGCAACCTCTAACTCTTACGGTGTTGATCAGTTAAGGCAGGTCTTAACCTTCGCGTTTCTCAATGCATTCATAGTGACTAGGATTGGTCTGGCAGCGTAGTTTAAATAATATTTTTAGCATTTTAGCGTCATAAATACCTTCGTCGCGTAATTCAATACGCACCTGACGTAGCATGGCCTTATATTCCTCTCGTTGTTCAAGAGGCAATTCGACCCAGTAGTTCTTAGGAATATTTTTTTCGGCTTCAAGGATATGTTCTAGCGCTTTAGGAAAGTTATTAAAGGCATATTCACGGCTTTTTTGTCCAAAATTTTCAGGGAAACGATCTTTTCTTAGAATCAGCTGGCCGTTCATTTGAGCAAGATTAAAACGTAAAATACCGCCTTTATCACCCATGCCTTTGTACATTTCAAAAGGCTCGTAAGCAATTGCTGGGGCATAAGCAATATCGACATAGCCATTATTAAAGCGTGGCGCAAACGTTGCGATGCTGACAGGAACCATTGTAGCCCCAATATGATTAACCACTTTTACGGATGCGACATCATAATCAATAGTCGCAAGGCGCTTTCCTGCTGCGGCTTCAACAGAATTGATGGCCTTGTCACGAACAAATACATAGACTGCGCCAGCAGGCATTATGCCAGCCACTTCATAATCACCATCAATCATGTATTGGCTGGCTTTTGGGTGGGCAAGCATTCCAACCAGTTTTCGCATCTGGTCATAGTCATCAATCGCGCCGACCGCTTCGATCGTGGCTGTGAACTTGTTAAATGGACGAATGCGAGTGCCCGTTAGGCCTACCGCGTCACAGTGACCTGCTTTAAAATCAGCTAGGGCAACGGCTTCGTTGGTATACACATGCAATGTGAGTAATGCTCCCCACTCTAGAGCGGCCGCTTTATAGTCGACCATGCCTTGGTAGGCGGGGCCTTTTTCACCAATAGGGTCAAAAACACAAAAGCTACGCGTAGGAAGTTCTTTAGCTTGAAGAGATATGCTTGTTAGTAATAAGCATAAAATAAGTGAACATAAATGGAGGGGGTGTTTAAAGTGCATGGTTTTATCAGCCGCTTTGGGTCACTATTATTAATCCTCATCATACTCAGAAATGATCTTGGTTGTCCTGTTTAATTGCGCCAGTTTAATGAGAATGAGATGGGGCTCATCGGTAGCTTCTTGCTGGTATTAGCGCGGCTGAATCGTTACTATGAGGCCGAATTTTTAAAGTGTCGTTTAAGGTGTGGTTATGACAACAGAGCAATTTGAAACTTGGTCACTTTATATTGGTATTACAGTACTAATTTCTTTCATGTTTTTTATCATTTATGACTTAGGTAAAAAGTCTCAGGCTGGTAAGTTTGGTAATTTCATTCTTTTTCTAGCGTTAGGTCTTGGAATGGCCGGATTCCTTATTAAAATTATTCTTCAATATTCCCTAGAGTAGAACCTTCTTTGCTTTAGAGGCTGACTAATACGGCTTTTATTGTGTCAAACTTGATATGAGTTAAGCCTTTTTATAATCATGGAACTAAACTCTTTAAACAGAGCTACACTTTATATAAAGGAGATTTATATGACTGATACTAAACTTCATGATCTATTAAGCCAAGTACATGATCAGCTGAAGCAGCAAGACGGTATTGATGATGAAAGCCAAGCACTGTTACAAAAAGTGCTCAGCGACGTAAATACGGTCTCAAGTTCAAATAATAGCGATGACCTTGAGCAGGATCTAACCGATCGTATTGAGCAACAAGCGGTTCAGTTTGAGCATGAGCACCCAACACTCGCCGAAATACTGCGCCAAATAATGGATACTCTTGGCCGAATCGGAGTTTAAGGAGCATACCCTATGCGCCACATGCCGACATTGACCGAGGTTATGACGCCTTTTCCTCACTTAATTAAGGAATCTACTTCTATTCATGATGCTATTCACTTGATGGAGGAAAAGCAATTTCATCATTTACCTGTAGTTGTCGATCATGCCGTCGTGGGGCTGCTGTCGACGACCGATATTAAATTAGCTCAAATGCCAGGGCACCGAACCACAGAATTTACGGAGTTATCGGTCGGTGATATTTGTCGTCGACGGATTTACTTAGTCGATTTACATGTACGCCTAGACGAAGTACTTGAAAACATGGCAGCAGACTCTTGGGAAGCGGCTATCGTTTTACGCGAGGGTCGTCTAGCCGGCATTTTTACCAGTCAAGATGCATGCCGTGTGTTCTCTCAATGGTTACGCAAAGAATACTTGCCCAGCGATGATCCCGGAGCTGCATAGCTCACTTTTAGACTTCTTCAGTTACGAACCTAAGTTACGAGCCCAGGTGAGGCTACAAAATATAAAACTGCACCTCATTAGGGCTTGATGAATAATCAGTGGTTTAAAAAGAGGCGGATACCGTATGCGCCTATCTATTTCCCTTCTAAAAATAATCTAAAATCTGCTTGAAACAGGCTAATTCATTGAGCCTTTGCTGTTGGAATGGTTGTTGGTGTGGTTGTTGGTATGAAAGTTGCGATACAAGCTTTATTACTAACGGAGGTATGCTTATGCATGATGTAGCCAAGATTCAAAATTACCAACATGTCATTAATACGATTGATGTACCAGCCGATTGGATGGCGCAATTAAGTACTGTACTTGAAGCTCGTCAAAATGATGATTATACGATTCAGAAACTTTTAAAATTGATGGTGAATGTAACGACCATCGACAATATTAGTATTGCTATCCCCGATGTATCAAATCGTTTTCAGGCTAAGTATTGCTCGCGACAAATTGAAAATGGGGTTTATAGTTTTGCGGTACAACATTCCCTTTGCCGCACATTTGAATCCGGTTCTGTTCTGGTTATTCGAGAAGGTTCTGAGCGTCCTGAGGCTTTTAATCGTGAAGCGTTGTCGCCACTCGACTTTAGTCACAGAGATCATTGCTTATTAGTGCCTTTACGCCATCGTCAAACGACACTGGGTGTTTTAGTATTAGACCTTCGTAATGTTATTGCCGGTAGTTTGCCACTACAAGAGTTGTGGTTTTTATGTACGCAGCTGGCACATACCATGGCAACTCAGGTTGTCCCTAATTTTCAAACACTGTATTCACGACCCTATCAGCGAGTTAACGAAAGTGAATTAGGTGAAATTCAAAAAGCCGTAAAGAAATGCAGTGGCAATAAAACCATGGCAGCTAAAATACTAGGATTAACACCTCGCCAGCTACGTTATCGCTTATCAAAATTGGCTTAATCTAGAGAATTAGATGGCTTATTTCGTCTTTGAAAGCCTGATTTTTTACTGGGCTTTCGACTTTTTTCTAAAATCGTCTCCTCAGCGGTAAGCTGATAGACTACTACTATTAATTTAGTTCACATAATTTGTGCCATTAAACCTACCCCATATTATATGGGCATTTCAAGTTAGGTAATGCCGATTATAAAGTAGTTTAGATGGAGCATTTCCATGGAATGGTTTCGAATTCCACAGCAGCGTATTTCTGCTTATATCGGCCTCTTACTTTCAACCTATTTTATTGCGTTGGGATTGAGCATTAATGCCAATGAAAATCACTGGTTGAATCGTCTCGACTTTCTTTTTTATGATACGCGTTTTAACGCTTCTTTATCTTTAGCTGGGCAGGGGATTTTAAACTCTAATGCTCAATCAGCAGATACCAACTCTACACATTCCAGCCCTGTTAAAGAACACTCGGAGTTAGTCGACTCTTCGGAGACTGAAGATCATAAAATTATCATTTTAGATATTGATGAGAAATCGTTAGCCAGTGAAGGACGCTGGCCATGGAGTCGGCATAAATTGGCTGATTTGGTTTCGAGTCTACAAGATTACGGTGCCATTATTGTCGCGTTTGATGTGGTATTTTCTGAGCCAGAGCGAAATCCGGTGAGCGAGGTGAGTCAACATTTAAAGAATAATAAGATTAGTTGGTCAGTCCCCACTAACTGGCAAGCACTTGCTGACGGCGATCAAAATTTTTCTCGGCGTATTAGTGAAATGGATGTTGTGCTGGGGTATTTCTTTCAAGAGCAGGGCAGTATTCAAGTGGGACAATTACCGGCCCCGAGTTATCAGCTGACAGATGAGCAAAAGAATCGGCTAGTATCGATTAGTAAATCTGGTTATGCCGCTAATTTATCTGTATTGCAAAACGCAGCAGCAGGGGCAGGTTTTGTCTCTACCTTTGCAGATGCTGATGGTGTCATTCGTCGATCACCTTTAGTGATTCGTCATGGCGATGCGTTATACCCATCGCTATCGTTAGCGACAGTGATGAGTTATTTGTTTGTCAATAAATTAGACGTGGAAACACTGCCCTTAGGAAGTGTAGAGGTGATGACTTCTATTGGCGCGGGAGGGCAGGTCGCCCGCACGGATGTAAACGGCCAAGTGATTATTCCTTTTAGAGGAAAACAGCACAGTTTTCCGTATATCTCTGCGACCGATGTACTTCAGAAACGCATCGATACAGACGCCTTAGAGGGCGCTATTGTGTTAGTCGGTACTTCGGCTATCGGTTTGGCCGATTTGCGTGCAACCCCTGTAGGGACGCAATACCCAGGGGTTGAAGTACATGCCAATATCATTCACTCACTGCTGTCGGGAGAGTTCCCATATCGGCCAGAATGGGAAGCGGGGTTGACCTTATCTATTTTGGTTTTATTAGGTCTTATGTTATCACTCTGGCTACCTAAACTTGGCCCTGTTGCTTCCGTCGTATTAAGCACATTCACGCTAGCAGTAGTGATCACTGGCAATATTTATCTGTGGCATATTTACCGACTGGATCTTCCAATTGCCAGTACCTTGCTATTAATTATCGCACTTACTTTATTGAATTTGGCTTATGGTTACTTTCGTGAAAATGCGAGCCGACGTTTATTAAAAGGCATGTTTAATCAATATGTTCCCAAAGCGCATATCGAGCGCATGATCTCTGATCCGGATGCTTATCAATTCACCGGTGATAGTAAAGAGCTAACCGTTTTATTCGCAGATATTCGCAGCTTTACGTCTATTTCTGAAAACTTATCGGCGGCTGAATTAAAAGCCATGCTTAATCAATATTTTACGCCCATCACTAAAATAATTTTTGATCATGACGGTACGATTGATAAATACGTAGGGGACATGGTAATGGCTTTTTGGGGAGCACCAATAGACGATAAACACCACGCTCATCATGGAATTCTTGCAGCCTTAGAGATGCAAAAAATGACGAAAATAATCAGTACTGAATTTATGGCAAGAGGATTGCCAGAGATAAAAATTGGTGTGGGTTTAAATAGCGGTGTGATGAATGTCGGCGACATGGGGTCTTCGTACCGTCGAGCGTATACGGTACTCGGTGACGCGGTAAATTTAGGTTCACGTCTAGAAAGTATTACTAAATTTTATGGTGCTGAAATTTTAGTGGGAGAACGTACCGCCGAGCTATGCCCAGATATTGTTTTTGCCTTTATGGACCGCATACAAGTGAAAGGGAAGGATGAACCGATTGCGGTTTATCAGCCATTAGGAATAAGGTCAGAGGTTACTGACGCTAAGATGGATGAAATTAAACGTTTTGACCTAGCCTATATCGAGTATTTAAAGCAAA
The DNA here is from genome assembly GCA_963851095.1 of uncultured Gammaproteobacteria bacterium. Lineage (GTDB taxonomy): Bacteria > Pseudomonadota > Gammaproteobacteria > Pseudomonadales > Oceanobacteraceae > Oleispira. The sequence continues at coordinate 413,463 of CAWKOX010000007.1, forward strand.
ACTGGTCGCAAGCTGTGGAAAAGTTAATGGCATTACAAACAGACTTTCCAGAAGTAAAAGTGTATCAGGTATATCTAGAGAGAATTAAAGACTTGCGCGAGCAAGAGCTCGCACAAGATTGGGATGGGGTCTTTAGGCATACAAGTAAATGATCACTTAAGACATTAACTGATCATTTACCGTTAGCTGAGCGTTTAGGCTATCTGGAGCGTTTAAGCTATTGCCCCGTCTTAAGAATGATGACCCCCGCGGCATTATGAACGCCGTCGTCAGTTGATAGATCAAAAGCTCCCGCAAAAGTATCGATCGCGGTGCTATTGCCTGCTGGGGCTAATAAAATACCGCTTAAACTGCCTGATGCTGATGTAGGACTATTGGAGTCGATTGTATCGGTATTAGTATCTGCATTGGTAACGGCAGCAGCTGAAATATCACTTCCGGTACTGTCTGTTGACATAGAATAAAAATCGCCGGTTAGGTGATCGACAGTAATCGTTGCGCCTTCAATGGTGCCTTCCTCTGCGTACATATTCCATGTGCTATCTTGGTCTGCCATAGCATTACGCGATTCGACAGTCATATAAATGTTACTAATAGCGTGGTTGCCTGCACTTGAGGTTAGATCAAACTGAGCGTCTACATTCGTTACGTCTCCAGCGTTGCTGCTGGCAATAAAGTCCGTTTGATTGCCAGGTGAAAGATCAGAACTACTGGTTGAAAAGTGAAGTGTTCCGGCTACGATGCCATTGGTTAAATCTGCGCTGGATGCAGGTTTTCCAGCCAAATAAAATAGATCTTGCTCCATTGGTCTGAAGCCCGTATCACTATATTCGGTATAACGACGTATAGGAGCCTCTGAGGTTCCTTGCCAAATGCCCCAGCTGACTTGCTCACTCCAAGGCTGCTGAGTGCTAAAATCAACATCAAGCGCTTCGCCACGGCGAATCACCTCTTGAGTGGCTACTCCATCTGCTGCTACTTTTGTTGCTAAAAAGAATAGATCGCCTTGCTCATCACCATTTGTATTCAACGCGATGGCTAATCCTTGGTTATTATCGCCTACCAGCAACGCAACTTTTGCGTTGGTATTTAGCTGTTCAACTTCGGCTGGAGATAGTCGAGAATCTGGGCTTCCAGGAAGTGGATCAATAGACGTATTAGGCTCATTTTTATCCTTAATAAAACTATCATTTTCTGCAATCGTTTCATCGGGAAGGCCATCTTTTTCAAATGGACTAGGAATGCTTGTGTCTGGGGCAGCGGAATCAATTAGCGGGGAATTGTTCGTTTCACCATCGCTATTATTGTCGCTATTGCCATTATTAGAATCAGAAAAGCTATCAGTGGCTGTTGAGCTGCCATCATTCGTTTCATCTTTAGTATTTGAGTCTGAACCGGACGCGGGTGTTTGGGGTGTAAAAGCGGCGGGTGGATTCAATAACCCCGTAAAGACGCCAGAAGCTGATATCTCACCAAAATCGAAATCTGAACCTATGCCTAAATTAAATTGGCCTTGAGGGGTATCTAAAGAAATTCCCCCTTTCCACACACCGGCAAAGATTTTATCAACGGCCAGCTGTACGTCATATAACGTGCCTCGAATACCAATACTGGCAACAGGGGTTTCAACCTTATAGGCTTCTTTATTTCCTTTACCAATTTTGCCCGTTAAAGTACGAAAGCCACCGGCAACCAGTTCCATTAGTACTTGGTTATCTTCTTCATTCTCTGTGGAATACACATAGGCTTTAATATTAAGTTCAGATTCGGCCTTAAGGGCTAATAAAGCATTATCAATAAAACGAATCTGAACTTTACTGGCTTTACCTGTTTTAATAATTTCGTGACTATAAATAGAGTCTCGGCGTTTTAATTGGCGAATGCTTCCTTCACTATTAATCGCCTTAACATCGCCTCGGGCCATGATGATGCGCCCAGCGATGTCAGCGGCCGTTGCAGAGTAAGAAAATAATAACGTGCTGCACATAAGACCTAATACGCACAGCGATGAAAAATGCTTGAATAAATATGCTTGTAAATATTGCATCCTAGAACTCCTTTATTTAAACGCTAGGGTTAAGCCTGCTTCAATTAACGTACGTTGGTAGTCGTACAATTCGAGGTTACTTTGATTATTACTGTGGTTCACTTGCAGCCTAAACGTTGTTGCGGGCTGAACATTGTAGAGCCAGCCTACGGCCAGTTGCGCAATATTATCTGAACGCTGTTTTCCCGCGTAAAATAGGTCATTATCAGCAAATTTAGCAGCATAGTGATTATTACGGTAACTGGCTTGGGCATAAAGCTGTTGATTGGCTGTCAGCTTTTGCTGGGCCTGATAGCCTAAGCTGTAATAGTCACTGCCTTGAAAATTGTATTTTTTATCTTTAGCCGTATTACTGCCTAAGCTGAGTTGAAGGCTATGAACAAAGCCTTGCTCATAGTGGCGCAACATACTGAACTTCCCCTGCCATTGTCCAAAATCTAATGCATCATTTTGGTTGTTGTTTTGCTGGCCTAACTCTAGTTCTGTACTGGCTTTCCAAGCGGGGGCAAAAAACCACTGCCAGCGAACGTTTGCTAGCAATTGATTTTGTAGCGTTTCTCCTGCTAACCAATACTGGCGGGCTACCCCGCCTAAACGCAAGCTATGCTGGTCACGTAAAAGTGTTATGCCGCCGTTTGCCGAAAGGTTGATCAGGTCGTAGTCATTATTCACAAAGTTGTCTTTTTGAGAAGCTGACAGGCTAGCATCTAAATGGGTGCGCTTAGAAAGTGGTTGTGTAATAGAGCCAAATGCTTGCAGCTGATAATAATTACTGGCTTGGGATTTTTGCTTGTTGTCTAACAGCAAAGTGCCGGTTAATGCTGGGACATTATTAGCGTCATAAAATGTCGCATTAATCGAATCAATATCGGCTGCTGCATTGATGTTGGTATCGTGCCCTAGGGCCAAACCTACTACCTGCTTTCCATGATTGAGTTACTTTGTGCTGTTGGTCGGCAATACGATCTAAAAAGTGGTCAATTTGGTTTTGAACGGCAGCAGGCGGATTGGCTCTCTGCAACACTGGTGAATTCACGTTTGGCTGCTTCATGATTATTCAAAAAGTAATAACAGCGTGCCATTTCTAAGCGAAAACGAAGGTTGTTCGGATGAGCGTCTAATAAGCGCTCAAAGGCAAAGATTGCTTGGTTATAATGCCCTGTTTGCGAAGCGGCTAAAGCGAAATTGAAATCAAATTGCTCGTCGCCTTCCCATTCCTCATGCATCGTGAGCCCAAGCTGGTAGGCAAGAGGGAACTTTGATTGTTCAATAAGCTGGGTGAGTTCAGTCAGTGAGGTTTTACTTTTACGTTTATTTGGAGCGGGAACGGAAGGTTCAGAATTTTTAGTTATGCTAATACTATTATCAATAGCGACGGGGGCTGGTGGGCTTAGGTCATCGCTATTTGAATCATCCAGTGTCCCCTTGTCTTGGCTGCTTCTATTAGCGGTGCTTATGTTGGTAGCGGTCGTATCGGTGGCATACAAAGGCGTACTTAATAGGCTCAAGGCAAGGAATGAAGTGAGAAAGGGTCCATTCACAATATTATCCTGTTCGTCGTGAAACAAATGTTAATAAATACTACTCTAATTATGGCTTAAAAAACGGGCATTATTTTGAACAAAGTAACGGTTAGAGCGTGTTTTTACATAAGTCAGTATAAAGCATGAGTCATATTGGGACTTATATGGGTATCATTAAAGGTAAATCTAACGTTGTAGCCTTTCTGAGTAATGACACATCAAATCAGTAGAAGGTCGGAAAACACTTGCTGAGAAAAATCTCGAATGGATTGATCAGACATTGTATGTATTGAGTGCAAATTGATCTGTATCACTATATGTAAGCGATTTATCAATCCCCCAATTTATAACTTGATGTATATCAAATAAGTTACCCCAGTAGTTGCTAATCTAACTTTATCAAATCATTAAGTAATACCTCTGAGCTTAAACTCATAATATTACGGCAATGATCACAAAATTTTAGACTTAATACTTAAATTTAGACCTGAATTTTAGACTTAGTTAGTATAGTAGAGGTAAACGTTATGTATATGGATGAAGTTGTATTTGCAGGTTTGTTAATCGTATTCCTAACATGTTCATTCTTTGGTGGGTTTTATGCAATGATCAAGCGTGATATTGCAAAAAAAGGAACAGGCGCTCCTGATTCGAAGCCTGCTGTTTAGAGTATCTTTTAAGGGGGAGCCCCCGACAATTAGACTTTAATGAGTTGATTGTGCGTTGTTTTTCTGTGCTGAGTACCTTGCTCGGGCCTCAAATTATTTTGATGGCCCTTTTTTATTTTAAATTGTTATAAAGTCTTCATAATAGCGGCATAATTTTTCTGAGTTATTCGTTATGCGGTCTTTTATTTACCTTCTTGTTTTATCCTCATTGTTGTCAAATAGTGTGAGTGCGAATTCTATAGATTACGTGCCTCTCAATCAAACGGCTACCAATCAAACGGCTCATCAAAAATCAACTTCGTCTAACGATAGCGTGACACCGCTGTTGCAAAGAAATCATTGGTATCAGCAAGGTGAAGCGTGGCTAAAAAATAAAGTTACTACCCTTGATTCATTGTCGTCACCGCTACAGCAGAAAGAGCAGGGCGCGAAAAATATTATCTTGTTTTTAGGTGATGGCATGAGCATCACCACATTAACTGCTGCTAGAATTTGGCAAGGTCAGCAACAAGGAGAGTCTGGCGAAGAAAATTTTCTGCATTTTGAACACTTTCCTCATACAGCATTAATAAAAACCTATAATACAAACCAGCAAACACCAGACTCCGCAGGGACGATGAGCGCCATTATGACAGGTGTTAAAACCCGCGCTGGGCTTATTAGTATGGGGCCAGAACAAGATCGAACAGACTGCCAAGGCAGTTCACAACATCATCAGCAGACGCTTCTTGAGTGGGGGCACCAGCAGGGGATCAATACTGGTGTGGTAACAACGGCTCGGCTGACGCACGCAACGCCGGCAGCGACTTATGCTCATAGCCCAGAGCGCAGCTGGGAAGGCGATTATGATCGCCACCCCAATGCCTACTGGTATGGCTGTGATTCAATTGCCAAACAACTGGTTAAGAGTGCTTTTCCTGCTGGCTTAGATTTAGCTTTAGGGGGAGGGGGGTCAAAACTTGAGAGTTACTACGAAACCTTTAATCAGCAATTCCCAAAGGGTTCATTATTAACCAATAAACAAGCATTTTCCGACTGGAATAAAGCGTTATTAGCCAGTAGCTTTAGTAATCAAAAAGAAGCTAAAACCGGCCCTGTACTTGGGGTTTTCTCATCGGGGCATATGGATTTTGAAATGGACCGACGTGCTGCTCAGCCCTCACTAAAGCAAATGACAGAGCAGGCGATTAACTACTTTCAGGCTCGGACTGGGGGTTATGTTTTAGTGATCGAAAGTGCACGCATAGATCACGCGCATCATAACGGTAACGCGGCGCGGGCATTAGCAGAAACTGCCATGCTATCAAGCAGTGTTCAGGTTGCTGATGATATGACAGATGATGAAGATACGTTAATTATTGTCACAGCAGATCATAGTCATACATTTTTGATGGCTGGTTATCCCAAGCGAGGAAACCCTATTTTGGGTGTCTCAAAAAATCAGAAAGATGAAGTGGTATTAGCCAATGACGGTATGCCATATACCAGTTTGGGCTATGCCAATGGTAAGGAACATGGACGAAAGAAGTCGGCGGAAGAATTTTTACATAGTGAAGATAAAAACTTTTTACAAGAGGCTGGTATCGCATTAGCGGTAGAAACCCATGGCAGTGATGATGTTGCTTTACATGCTAAGGGCCCAGGATCTTACTTGTTTTCTGGATTAATGGAACAGAATGAGATTTTTCATACGATACAGCAAGCCTTGCTAACGAATGGCTTAAATGACTTAGATAGCTTGAATGATTTAGATGGCTCAAGTGATTTAGCAGCAGGGAAGGATCAATAATGAATACTTATAAAATAGGCTTGGCGATTTTATGTTCATTCCTCCTGCTTGCTTGCACGGAAGGCAATGATTTAAGTCGAAAAACTGGACCAAATATTAAAGATTCTCGCAGTGCTGAGCAATGGTATCAGCAAGGCAAAGAACGCGTTGAACGTAGGAAAGCTGTTCTCATACAAAACCTTCAAACAACTCATCGTGTTAAGAAGCCAAAGAATATAATTTTTGTTTTAGGCGATGGTATGGGGGTAAGTACTCTGACGGCAGCAAGAATATTTGTCGGTCAGCAGCAGGGGGAATTAGGAGAAGAAGGAGCACTGAGTTTTGAACACTTTCCTTACTCTGCCTTAGTAAAAACCTACAACGTCGATCTTCAAACGCCGGATTCGGCGGGCACCATGTCGGCTTTAATGACGGGCGTTAAAACCGACGAGGGCATTATAAGTTTGCCTGACTCAGTAATACGCAGCGATTGCGATTCGTCTATTGAAAAAAACCTACCGACCTTTATTGATCTAGCGAAAGCAAAAGGAAAGAGTACGGCGATGATCACCACTGCAAGAGTGACACATGCGACCCCTGCAACAACTTATGCACACAGTGTAGACAGAAACTGGGAGAGTGATCATGCGATACCAGCGGCTGAAAAAAACAAAGGCTGCATTGATATTGCAAGACAGTTTGTGGATAACCAAAATCACTCTTTAGATATATTAATGGGCGGCGGACGTCGTCATTTTTTGCCTAAAACAGTCGGAGGAAAGCGTACCGATGGTAAAAATTTAGTCACGCAATGGCAAAGCAAAGGGCATTACGTTTCTAGCCTAAAACAACTGCAAGCATTACAGCAGACGTATAAAAAAGAGCATTTGTCAGAGGGTGATCTGAAACCTTGGCTAGGATTATTTTCCAGTTCGCACATGGAGTATGCCTATCAACGACCTGCAGAACAGCCATCTTTAAAGCAAATGGCCGCAGCGGCTTTACAGCGACTTGAATTAAATGATCAAGGGTATGCTTTAGTAATAGAAGCTGGGCGAATTGACCATGGGCACCATGATGGAATTGCGTATAAAGCGCTCACCGAAACGCAAGAGCTGCATGAAACGGTGGCGTGGTTATTAACGCAGGTTGATCTACAAGAAACCCTTATCATAGTAACCGCTGATCATAGCCATACGTTAACGCTAGCGGGCTATGCGACGCGGGGAAATCCTATATTAGGAGAAGTAGTAGGAAATGACGCAAAAGGGTATCCAAAAACCAAGGCGAGTTTAAATCTTAAAGGGGAGTCTTATACGTCTCTTGGGTATCGTGATGGGCCAGGGGCTAACCATTCTGAGCATGAGTTACCACAAACGAACCAAGATACTCATTCTCCTAATTATCGACAAGCTGCACTCGTACCTATGGACTATGAAACACACGGTGGAGAGGATGTTGCTTTGTATGCTATTGGCCCACAGGCGCAGTTATTTACTGGAACACTTGAGCAACATTGGATTTTTCATGCGCTTAAATATGCACTGTAAATGAACGTTCTAAATCAACGCGACTAAAAACAACCAATTTAGAGGCAAGTGGTGTCTATTTTTAAGTTACAACAATTTTCGGTGAAGCAAACCGTGTCGGGCATGAAAATTTGTTCCGACAGCCTGTTATTTGGCGCTTTAATTCCAGTAGAAGGGGCTAAACGCATATTGGATATTGGGACCGGCACGGGACTACTGTCGTTGATGCAGGCTCAGAAATGCTCGGCACTTTCATCAAAAACCCTAGAATCAATTACCGCAGTTGAAATCACAGCAGAGGGAGCTGCGGAGGCGAAAGAAAATTTTTGTGCAAGTCCATGGAGGTCTTTATTAAATGTTGTTCATCAAGATATTCAAAGTTTTACCGAAGAAGCGATTATTAATAATAACGATCAATACGATCTAATTATCTGTAATCCTCCTTTTTTTTCACACCATAGCCCAACACAGTCATCCAATGCTTTAAGGCATATAGCTCGTCATACCGATTATTTATCATTTAGAGACTTATCACATTCGCTAGCAACGTTATTGACTAAAAATGGTATTGGCTATTTATTAGTTCCCGTCAGTATTAAACAAGAAATTAGGCAGTATTTGAATCATGTTGGGTTGGACATCTCTGCCGTGATTAATATCGCAGAAAGTAAACAGCACGTCGCTAAAGTTATGATTTTAAAAGTAGAGTTTGGTATTGATAAAGAGGGAGCGCCCAGCAAGGCAGATCTAGAAAAAACGGTGTGTAAGTTTGATTTAGATAATCCTTCTAAAAATAGTCATACTCACACAGTACAACAGCATCTTTCGCCATTTTTATTGAGGTATAAAAATGGCAAGTGATCGCCTATTAATTATATTTCTCTAATGTGGTGATGATTTTTCGACCGTTTAATAACACGATAAAGGGTACTGATTTTTTATCGGTTGCGACAACCAATTGTCGAATAAAATGCCACTTGGTTTTAATACTTCTTAAGTCAGCTTTCGATACCGCCTCGGTTGATTCAAACTTTTTTAACATTGCATCGATCTGATTCGCGATAACGGTCGTTTTCATGTCTTCGTCATTTGGGCTGCGAATAAATCCACCAAATGGATCAGTATTGATTTCAGCGTAGGTTGAGATAATTCGATCAAATAGGATCAGTAATTCTGAGGTATCAGAAGAGGGTGAGTTCTGGTGATATCGTTTGAGCATTTCAATACGGAGGCTGTTCATAGACCCGCGGTAAACCGCTAATAATGAAACGTCAGAGTATCCTATTTCGATAAATTTGTGCTTATTAATGAATAGGTTTGCTTCCTGCCATCGACTCTTTATGACTTTATATTCCTCGGCTGAGTAATTTTGGCCAATCAAATAATCCATGGATTGCTGTAACGTGGCCCATGATTTCTCTACTTCTGTTTTGTATTTTAGGTTTGTCTTGTTTATCCAGAATCGGTTTGAATCAATATTGAAATGATAAAAGTTGTGAATGGATGACTCTAAATCTTTTTGTTCCGAAGCCAAAGAGAGGCTACTTAGAAATAAGCAAGCGAACATAAAAAATGTAGTGATGACTTTCATTAGAAGGAAACCCTGCAAAAGAAAACGATGTTTTAGTCTAGCGATATAGCAAGGTTAGACGACCTCACTAAGGGACAGAATGGAGTCTTTTTCGGCCAGGCCAAGCTATAATTTAGCGAGTGACGGTATAAAATTCTGGGATGTACTTATTTAAATGAAATTTTTATGACTATGAATATACTTGGAAGAGGACAGTTTGTTGTTGTCAGTTCATACCTTCAACAATTGCAATCCTATTTGAAATATTTAGATTTACCACTGGTTGAGTTGCTGAAAAATAGTGACTTACCTTTGTTCGCATTGTCGCAGCCGAGTTTATATCTTGGGCATGAATCTATAGCCGACATTAATAAAAGTATTTGTACTTTAGTGCCATCGGAGGCTGATTTAATTAAATATTTGGCGGCTGAGCGAGATGCGTTAGCTCACGGTTCTTTAGGTATTGCCGCTGCGCTCAGTTTAGATCTTGAGAGCGCTATTCTGTTGATACAGAAGTACATTAAAACTCGCCATAGCGGAATGAACATAGAGGCCGGATTAAGTGGAGATTTTTTTGAAATCTTACTTACCATCCCAAAAACTAATCTCCATTCCGAGCGTTTAACAGTCTTATCTACTTTATTAGTATTTGAAAGTGGTCTGCGAAAAATGTTGGTTGCTGATTCTGAAGACTATCCGGTCGTTATCAGCGTAACTTACCCTATGCCTGATAGCTGGACAGGAATGTCTTCGAATACTAAAATTCACTTTGATCAGCCTCGCAATTCACTTAAATTTCCACAAAACCTGTTGAAGAAACAGCTAATATTTTCAAATCAACACGAGCTCAATCAAGCTCAAAAAATATGTGATGTAGAATTAAAGAATCTTGAGGCGTTAAATGATTTATCGGAGGTTGTTAAATCAAAATTATCACAAGCGGCGTTACCTTTGCCTAATATTGAAGTGATTGCGAGTGACTTGAATATATCGGTGAGAACATTAAGAAGACGTTTAGAAAGCTTAGGCGTTCAGTATATCGATCTTAAACAGGGGGTTTTGAATACCAAAGCAGTAGAGTTGCTTTCTCTTAGTGATTTAAGTTTACAGCAAATATCTTGGGAGCTGGGCTATTCAGATTATAAGAGCTTTTCTAGATCGTTTAAAACGTTAAATAAACTCACGCCAAACCAGTATCGAAAAACGCTCTAAGCTTGGCTATTGCTAATAAGGGGTAGCGAATTATCGGGGTGTTTTGTGGTTTATATGGGCGTTTTGTGGTTTATGTGGGGATTGACAGGATTTGCTTTGCAGGTTGAGAAGTCCGCCTGTAAAGTGTTGTTACTTAATTGATCTGTGGTTGGTGACACTCGTGAATTCTAAAAGCACACTTTTTCCTTATCAGCTTCGGCTTATCGTCATGCAAGAATTGATTGCCTCTTTTGCCAGTCGTCGTGGGCTGTTTGTGACGGCGGTGTTTGTGATCACTTGGGCTTTTCTTTTGTTTTATCCTATCAACTTTGCAGCTCAATCGATGCAAGGCGCAGAGGGGAGCTCGTTGATATTAGCGGCGTTAGATCTTATGGGGTTAGAGTCGTTAAAAAATTGGCTAATGCCTGAATTTGCCGTTTACTGGTTGGTGGCGCTTTATCTTTTTCCGGCCTTTAGCCTGTTTATGGCGGCGGACCAAATGATCTCTGAGAGACAGCGCGGCGGACTTCGATTCTTAACCCTGCGCTGCAGTCGAGCGGATATATTCTTTGGCCGTTTTCTTGGGCATATGCTCATTCAGACGTGCTTGTTGGTTGCTACTCTCGCTATTACCTATCTTTTGTTGCTGGTTAATAATGTTCAATATTGGCTAGAAGGACTGCAAATATTGCCTTTGTTATTATTAAACCTCGTCTGTGTTACAAGTCCTTTTGTTGCTCTGATGAGCTTATTGTCGGTGACGATGAGCTCTGTCCGTATGGCGTCTTTAGTGTCGGTTATTGTATTAGTTATGGGCGGTTTCTTAATTAATTATGCCGCGTCGTACTTACCATTCCTGTCTGTCTTGAATTATTGGGTGCCAGGGGCACAGGTTTCGCAAATGGTCATGTTAACTCCGAGTACTGCACTCTTAACATCGTGGGTTCCTGTGATGCAAACGCTAAGCTTTTTATTGCTGGGCTATGGCTTATTTAAGAGGCAGGCAATATGAGTGTATTAATTGAATGCCATGGCTTAACCAAGGTTTATAGTAATAGTAAGGCGTTAGATAATGTTAGCTTTGAAGTGCAGTCAGGGCAGCCTATTGCACTCGTCGGCCCAAATGGTGCAGGTAAGAGTACCTTGTTTAGTATCTTGGCCGGTTATACTCCCGCGACTTCAGGAGAGGCTAAGATTCTAGGGCATAACGTCGGTAGTCCAGAATTAATTGGGCGTATTGGGGCGTTACCGCAAGATGCTTTATTTGACCCGAACCTTACGATCTCTCAGCAGTTGAGTTTTTTGGCTCGACTGCAGGGCTTTAGTCGACGCGAGAGTATTATTGAGGCTAGCCGAGTTCTAGAATTGATGCTGCTAAGCAACGTTTCTAAAGACAAAATTGGCGCGTTAAGCCACGGTATGAAAAAGCGGGTAGCCATCGCCCAAGCATTGATGGGTAAGCCAGAGCTGGTCTTGTTAGATGAGCCTACCGCGGGTTTAGACCCTGCTAATGCGCGTAATATCCGACAGCAAGTCATGGCCCTAGCGGGTGAAACGACGTTTTTGGTCAGTTCTCATAATCTAGAAGAACTTGAACGATTATGTGGTGAAGTGCTGTATCTAGAGCAAGGAGCGTTGAAAGCTCAGCAGCTTATTGGCCAGCAAACGACTCTGCATTCTAATCACAATACTCCCTCGCAGGTTGGCGAAGACTCGCATCAGCACGTTCTGTCTTATTTATCCCTAAGGTTAACCGCTAAAAACAGTGTGCTTGAAGCTAAGTTAAAAGCGCTGAAAGGTGTCTCGGCAGTAGATTGCCAGCAAGGCGATGAGTTTGTTATTGCTTATAATCATCAGCAAAATCCAATACTCGATCAGCACCTTTTACTCTTATTAGCAGAGAGCCAAATCTCTTATCGCCAGATTACTCATGGTCAATCTTTAGAGGATCAGCTGTTTAGAAAATAAAGGCTCCGGTTCGATCATGCTTTGCGGGGATTGTGCATATCAGTAGATGATTAATGGCGGTTGAGTAGGTACAATCAAACGTCATTTTACTGCATAGTCGATCCTGATCCATGACCAGCCCTGTTGATACGCCAGAAATTATTGAAAAGCTGCCTGCACCTGCCCAATTTGTTCATTTACGGGTGCACTCAGAATTTTCTATGATCGACAGTATTGTGCGTATTAAAGGCCTTATTAAAGTAACCGCAGGGCACCATATGCCTGCGGTTGGCTTAACTGACCAGAGCAATATGTATGCGCTGGTAAAGTTCTACAAAGCCTGCCAAGGGGCCGGTATTAAGCCGATTATCGGTGCCGATATCTGGCTCGAAAATGAAGAAGAGCGCGACGCGCCCCATCGTTTAACCTTACTTGCGCAAAACAATGTTGGCTATCGCCACGTTTCTGAGCTGATTTCGCAGGCCTACAGCCATAACCAATTTGATGATAAAGCCATTGTGCGCAAAGAATGGTTGTTTGAAAAAAGCGAAGGGCTAATTGTGCTATCAGGTTTTAGGGATGGCGATATTGGTCAACAAGTGATTAAGGGTAATGTTGAAATAGCGGATGGGCTATTAGCAGAATATGTGGAGCATTTTGGCGATCGCTTCTATTTAGAGATACAGCGTACCAATAGACAAGATGAAGATCTGGTACTGAATGCCTCTCTTGCGCTTGCCAGCAAATATTCTGTGCCAGTGGTGGCAACCAATGATATTCGCTTTCTTACGCAAGATGATTTTGAAGCTCACGAAACGCGAGTTTGTATTGGTGAAAGTTACGCACTAGCCGATAAACGCCGTAAAAAACGTTATAGCGACCAGCAATATTTCCGCAGCCCTGAAGAAATGATTGAGCTGTTTGCGGATATTCCTTCGGCGATCGAAAATACTTTAGAAATTGCCAAGCGATGTAATGTCGAAGTGGAGTTAGGGAAGTATTACTTACCCGATTTCCCCATTCCTGATGGCTTAACGGAAGCTGAGTTTTTCCGTAAAATTTCTTACGAAGGCTTGGATGAGCGTTTAGAAAAAATTCTAACACCTGAACAACCCGATTACGAAGAGCGCAAAAAAGAATACTACGATCGCCTAAAGTTCGAGCTCGATATTATTCTCGATATGGGATTTCCCGGTTACTTCTTGATTGTTATGGATTTTATTCAGTGGTCAAAAGATAACGATATTCCAGTAGGCCCAGGTCGTGGTTCCGGTGCGGGGTCGTTGGTAGCTTATGCCCAAAAAATTACTGATATTGACCCTATCCTATACGACCTGCTATTCGAACGATTCTTGAACCCTGAACGTGTTTCTATGCCCGATTTCGATATCGATTTCTGTATGGATCGTCGGGGTGAGGTAATTAACTACGTAGCCGATCATTATGGCCGTGAAGCGGTATCGCAGATTGTGACCTTCGGTACGATGGCGGCGAAAGCGGTAGTGCGCGATGTAGCGCGAGCGCAAAGTAAATCGTTTGGTTTGGCCGACAAGATTTCTAAATTAATTCCGGGTGATCCCGGCATGAGCTTGGCCAAAGCGCTTGATATGGAGCCTGCGCTGAAAGAATTCATTGATGAAGATGAAGAAGCGCAAGAAATTTGGGAAATGGCGACGCGCCTAGAAGGTATTGCCCGTCAAACAGGTAAACACGCCGGTGGTGTTGTAATCGCGCCAACAAAACTAACCGATTTTTCACCGACGGCGTGTGACGAAGATTATACAGGTCTGGTTACTCAGTTTGATAAAAGTGATGTAGAAGAAGCGGGGCTCGTAAAGTTTGACTTCTTGGGTCTGCGAACCCTGACGATTATCGATTGGGCATTAAAAACCATTAATCGCTTTAAAGATAAAGCGGGTGAGCCTCATGTTCGCATCGAAGAGATTGATCTCGATGATAAAGAGTCGATTGAATATTTAAAAACAGCACAAACGACCGCCGTATTCCAGCTGGAATCTCGAGGTATGAAAGATCTGGTTCGTCGTCTACAGCCCGATAACCTAGAAGACATGATTGCATTGGTTGCCTTGTTCCGTCCTGGGCCATTGGAATCAGGTATGGTTGATGACTTTATTAACCGTAAGCACGGTCGCGCAGAAGTGGCGTATCCACACCCAGATTATCAGCACGAAAGTCTAAAAGGCATTCTTGAACCGACTTATGGCGTTATTGTTTATCAAGAACAGGTGATGCAAATCGCCCAGGTCTTGGCCGGTTATACTCTAGGTGGCGCCGACATGCTGCGCCGTGCCATGGGTAAGAAAAAACCCGAAGAGATGGAAAAGCAGCGTGGTACGTTCCGCGAAGGTGCGATCTCGGTTGGGGTTGATCCTGATCTGGCGATGAAAATCTTTGATTTGGTAGAGAAATTCGCTGGTTACGGCTTTAACAAATCTCACTCTGCCGCGTATGCGGTTGTTTCGTATCAAACGCTTTGGTTGAAATGTCACTATCCCGCGCCTTTTATGGCAGCGGTATTAACCTCGGATATGCAAAATACCGACAAGGTCGTAGGCTTTGTTGAAGAATGTCGAGAGATGAAGCTCGACTTGGTTTTGCCCAACGTCAATCAGTCTGAGTTTGGTTTTATCGTTAATGATGAAGGCTCAATTGTTTATGGTTTAGGCGCAGTAAAAGGCGCGGGCGAAGGCCCCGTTGCGGCGATTGTTGAAGCGCGTAATGAAGGTGGGCCTTTTAAGGACTTATTCGATTTTTGTAAACGTTGTGATCCGAAGAGAACGAATAAGCGAGTACTTGAAGCGCTTGTTCGCAGTGGTGGGTTTGACTGCTTTGGTGAAGATCGTGCGGTCATAATGGCCAGTATTGAGGATGCGGTAAAAGCAGCGCAACAAAGTGCGGCTAACGAAGCGTCTGGAGTATTTGACCTGTTTGGTGATGCCGAAGCAGAAGCCGCAGAAGATGTGCAGTTTGATGTGTATGAGAAACATCGCCACCTGCGTGGCTGGACATTAAAAGAACGCCTTCAGGGTGAAAAAGATACACTAGGTTTATTTGTTACGGGTCATCCGTTTGACGAATACGAAGATGAAGTACGCCAATTAGCGCCAACCAAACTGTCTAATTTGCGCGACGATAAAAAAGTACAAAAGCTTGCGGGTTTAATCGTTAACCTACGTATTATGAAAAATAAGCGTGGGGAAAATATGTGCTTTATTACCCTCGATGACCGAACTGGACGAGTGGAAGTATCACTATTTTCAGAAGCTTTTGAAAAAGTTCGCGAAGTGATTGATAAAGACAAGGTTATTATCATTGAAGCAAACGTGCGTCACGATGATTATTCTGGTGGCCTAAAAGCCAATGCAATTAATGCTATGGAAATAAGCCAGGCGCGCTTGAATTACGCCAAATCGTTAAAAGTAAAAGTGCGTCGCGACCAGCTTGATCATAAGTTCGTCGCCAATTTTAAACAGATGTTAGAACCAGTAGATATTGCACAGGGTGAGCACGGTTGCCCTGTTATTTTGGAATACTCTAATGACAGTGCGCAAGCCGATATTCAGTTGGGTGACCACTGGCGTATTCGTCCTACTGACGAACAGCTATTAGTATTGAAGTATGCCTTTGGAGAAGAATCTGTGGCGATGGATTATTCCTAAATGGATTTAGGAAAAACGATCTTATCGACACTTGAACAGGCTAACGAGCAAGGCGATGTTCAGTGTATTTGGGTTGCGTTAAGTGCGGGTGTTGATTCAACTGTATTGTTGCATGCGTTAGTTGATGAATTGTTCGATAAACGGTCGACGTTACCAGCTGCAATAATAACCACGATTAAAGCCATTCACGTGCATCATGGTTTATCTAACAATGCCAATGATTGGGTTAAGCAGGCCGAATCATTGTGTTGCCAACTTTCGGCTGACTATGAGGGCGTCGTATCAGTTGAATGCATCGTAGAGCGAGTGCATTTAGAAGCGGATTACTCTGACGGAATTGAGCAAGCCGCTCGTGAAGCACGCTATCAAATTTTTGAACAATATTGCAAAGCAGGTGATGTGTTATTGCAAGGGCATCACCTTGATGATCAGATTGAAACCTTCTTCATGCGCGCCATTCGCGGCAGTGGTTTAAGTGGCCTATCAGGTATTCCGCAGAAAAGAAATTTATCACGCTCGAATACGTGTCAGGTATTACGACCTTTTTTAGCCGTTGAAAAACAGCAGCTGATTGATTATGCCAAAGCGCATGGTCTTAGCTGGGTTGAAGATGAATCAAACCTAGATTCAGAAATCGATAGAAATTGGTGGCGTAATGAATTATTGCCGCAAGTATGGCAGCGATACCCAGACAAAAAGCAATCTCTATCACGTACAGTTAATACTGTTAAACATGAGAAAGACTTACTGCAAAGGCTGCTATTAAAAGAAATAAATACAACGACAGTATTTGTGCAAACTGATCAAAAAATCCACCCTGCACTCGAAGACATTCCACGTTTTGATTTAACCTTGATTAACGAGTTCGATGGCGCAGATGCTGTCAGTTATTTACGTGCCTGGCTTGCTCAGTTTGTTGATGTACTGCCATCTAAGGTTCAAATGAAGTCTATTTATAGCGATGTTATTGAAGCGAGAATGGATGCAGAGCCCAGTTTTACATGGGGTGATAAGGCGCTATATCGATATCAAGGTTATTTGTTTTTATGGCATTCAGCATGTGCGTTAAAAGACCAAGTTCGATATGAAGAGGTTGCTGTCATTGAGCAAGATCAACAATCTTTCATTCTACCCAATTACAAAAGAGAAAATACTTTAGGTGAGCTGTCATATAAAACCAGTCATCAAGAATGTGGATTAAAGCCAGGAGATTATGCAATACGCTTATGGCAACCAGGTGATGCGGCTAAACCTGTAGGCCGATCTACTCGAAAAATGAAAAAGTGGTGGCCAGATTATGGAGTTGCGAGTTGGGTAAGAAATTATTGGCCCATCATTGTCTGTAAAGCAACGAATGAAGTGGTTGCGGTACCCGGGTTATTTGTCTGTCAGGGGTACTCTGCTGAGCAAGATGGCTGGCTGTTAGATTGGAGATTTAAAGCTGGTGCAGTAAGTAACATTGAATAAGAGCATGGATAATAATTCTACGCTCAGAAATCGATAACATTGATACCTTTCTAGGCTGTAAAAATTGAAAATATACTCATTTAAGGACCTTTCGGGAAAAAATAGCATCGATAAATAGCCATATTCTAGCGTTAATATATTATTCAATATTAACGCTGATTACGAGGAGGTAAAAAGTATAGCTTCATTGTAAAATCCTCATAATTATCTACGCTGTTTCAGATATCATGCGCTCAGAATAATTTGACTGGTGTGCATATGAAATATTTTTCCTTAAATTGAATCACCCTTAGTCTTCTAGGCACTGCCTTGATTCATAGGTATTCGCCTTCTTTTGCACGTTTACTTAGTGGGTTTGCTAGCCTGGCATAGAAACCACTAGGATGAATTTCTAATGCCCGACAGTACGTATGGGATATTCACGGCGGCTTCCTTTAACATGTCACGCTCTTCGGTTACCTGCTTAACGGCTGCTACCTTGAATTCTTCGTTATATCGTTCACCAGTCATAATGGCCTCTGTTAACTCATTATATAGTGAAAGACTGTCTAGTGAATTAGGGGTGATTCATATCAACTGATCTAAAAAATCCAGTCAAAAGTGGATGTTAGAATCTAAGGCTCTTCATCACAATTTAACCTGAGCTTCTTGGTACGAACGTGGTGGTAAGCCTACAGATAATTCAAATATCTACGACATATTCATGAGAGGTTTGTAAAATTTTGTTGCAGTTATGTGGTTAGAGCTTACATAACATTGCAAATAATCCTTAAAAATGGATAATTCTTGAGCAAAATGTGGCGCAGCATGTCTTATTTAATATATTGATGCCGACTAGGTCTCACTTATTAAACGTATTTTAAATAATGTACTTACCAAAGTTACATTTTGTAATAGTAATATATGCCGCCAATTTTACATTCTAGGCCTATTTTAGAGTCCTAAAAAGGAATTTTTTAACATGCTCAGCAAGGATATTTGGATGAATCTTCGGTTAAAATCAGTATTAGCATTTTTATTGTTAATATTCTCTTCTTACTCTAATGCGATTCTCGACAGTATTAGTGTTTCTGATGTACTTGTAACTGAGGGTTCTATTGCTCGGGCTTTAGTCACAATCTCTCCCGCTGCCAGTGAAAATGGGCAAGTTATTTTATATGAAGCTAGTGCCGAAACAGCTGCTGGTGATGATTATTTCTTAGCTTCAAATCGAATGATGATTGATGCTGGGAATACGACAGGCGTAATAGAAATTGTGATACCCGTTAATGATGATGCTGGTGTTGATCTAGAAACCTTAAAGCTTGGAGTAAGAGCAGATCATATATTGAATTCAGGGTTTGAAAATGGTTCTTCTGCTTTTCAGGTTAAAGAAGGCGTTTATGATATTGTATATAGACGAAGTGTAAATAATCCAGACCCTACGTATTGTGTTTTAGGGGTTGATGTTTGGGTGGTTAAAGATTGGGTATGTTCATACCCTTACACATTTGAAACAAATACTGTTTCTGCATATGGCCATGTTGGTAGCAATAGTGTTCATGAAATAGATGAAGAATCTCAAGGTTTTCAGAACTTGGTTATTACGCCTGGAGTTGAATATGAGATATCTCTCAAGGCTACTCGTCGTTTACATGTGGATACACCAAGTACGGTAGATACTACGATTGAGGTTGTTTCCCAGGAGGATTTTGAAGTTATTGCGGCTACAACATTTACGCGCAGTAATACTGTTTGGAACTTAACAGAGGAAAAAATTATAATTCCTGCTTCGAATACTGAAGCCAATATAAGACTTCAATTTTCGACTACAAATAGCACCACTACAGGAATGATCATTGATGATTTGTCTGTCGTAAGAGTAAACCCATTAGGCGAGGGTGCTTTAGCAAGTGCCGATGCCGTTGCGACGATAGGCATTGTTGATGCGAGTGCTACAGCACCACAAGTGCTAATAAACTCTCCTCATACGACCAGTGCTGAATCATTTGATGTGACTTTTTTGTTTAGTGAAGAAATTAATGGATTTGATTTATCAGACATACAAGTGTCGAACGGGAGTGTTTCCGATTTGATTTCGCCTGAAGTAAACCTGTATCAGGCCACGGTTATGCCTAATCCTTCACCGTTAGAAAGTAGTGAGATTGTTTTCACCCTGTTAGCAGGTGCAGTTACTTCAGTAAGTGGTGGAGAAGAGAATGTTACGACACATGCCACTACTATCTACGATGTAATTAAGCCTACAGTCACTGTTACACCAACAGAATTCAATACACTAGAAGCAAATACGATTACCTTAAATTTTTCGAAACCTGTAGCAGTCCTAACGCTAGCAGAAATATCTGTAGATAATGCAGTTTTAAGTACTTTCACTAAAATAGATAATTCAACATATTCTGTATTATTGGATCCAGCTGACAGTTTGATAGAGGCCGAACAGGTAACATTGATATTGGGAGCTGATGCAGTTTCTGATGCAGCAGGAAATATGAATGATGAAGTCAGCATAGGAATTATGTTTGACCAAACACCACCAGTGATTAGTGTTAATGGAGACTCGGTTGTATATAGCATTTTAGGCGAGCAATATAATGATGCAGGCGCCTCAGTGATAGATTTATTTGATGCGGATATCGCTAATAAGCTTGTTACTGTTAACTCCGTTGATATTAATGCTATTGGTGATTATTCAGTTACTTATGATGTTACCGATGCAGCTGGAAATGTTGCTGTGCAAAAAGTGCGAGCAGTAAGAGTTGTTGTTGATCCTCTCATAACAATTAAAAATTATGCGGCAGATCAATCCAATAGCGCACCAATCATCTCAGATTTTGAATTAATTGGAATTGTAGGTGTCAGCAATGAAAATCTTCTAAATATCAATCAAAAAATCGCTTCTTTGACAGCGATTCAAGTCGATTCTGAAGACAAAATTCAAGTTATCGTAGATCAAGTGATTGCAGGTCTTCGCTCAGCAGCCGCGATTAATGTTATCAAGGCTTTTGCCGAGAGTAACATGAACCCAGCTCCAACCGTTTCAGATTACACAACAGCGGAAATTACGGGAGTAACCGTCAGTAATATCGGTGCGGTTAATAGTGCGATAGATGCCATTACTGCGGCGCAAGCTGATACTGCTAATAAGATTCAAGCTATAGTGAACCAAATAGTTGCTGATTTAGCGACAGCGGCTGCTATTGATATGATTGAAGCGTTTGCTGATAGCAATACAAACCCTGTTCCAGCAGAAAGTCATTATTCAGCGGCTGGGGTAGCAGGTGTAACCAGTGCTAACATTGATGCGGTTAATGCTGCAGTAGAAGCTTCTAGTGCAGCATTTGCGGATACCACTGCCGAAATTCAAGCGATTGTCAGTTCAGTTATTAACAGCCTAATAGCACTGGCCGAGTTAATTGAAGACCTAAACGGAAACGCAAACTCCCGTTTAATAACAGCTAATCAGTTAGATGAGATTCATAGGGTGGAGGGTGTTATAAGTGCGAATATTGATGAATATAATGCTGCATTTATTTCTTCTGCTTTTTCAGATGTTAATAATCCAATAGCTGCTGAAATCAATGCAGTAATCGCGTCAGTTAACACTATTGTTGCAAATGAAACGGCAGCATTGAACGAACTGAAAGAAGATATCGCAGGTAATGCGAATAACGATCTTGTTGAAGCTTCTGAGTTGAATGCAATTCGCGGTGTAAATGACGCGATTCAAGCGAATCAAGTTGAATACCAGGCTGCATTCATTGCAACTTCACCAAGTCCGTTCGCTGATACGGCTAATCCAACACCTGCTGAAATTCAGGTAGTGATTGATTCAGTTAATACTATTGTTGCCAACGAAACGGCAGCATTGAATGAGCTGAAAGAAGATATCGCAGGTAATGCGAATAATGATTTAGTTGAAGCTTCTGAGTTAAATGCGATTCGAGGTGTTAGTGGTGCGCTTCAGGCTAACCAAGCTGAATATCAGGCTGCGTTTATTGCTACTTCACCAAGCCCATTTGCTGACCCAGCTAATCCAACACCTGCTGAAATTCAGGCCGTGATTGATTCAGTTAATACTATCGTTGCAAACGAAACGGCAGCATTGAATGAGCTGAAAGAAGATATCGCAGGTAATGCGAATAATGATTTAGTTGAAGCTTCTGAGTTGAATTCAATTCGTGGAGTGTCTGGTGCAATTCAAGCTAACCAAGCTGAATACCAAGCTGCATTCATTGCAACGTCACCTAGCCCGTTTGCAGATACAGCCAATCCAGCACCCGCTGAAATTCAGGCGGTAATTGATTCAGTTAATACTATCGTTGCCAACGAAACAGCGGCATTGAATGAGCTGAAAGAAGATGTTGCGGGTAACGCAAACAACGATCTCGTTGAAGCGGCTGAATTAAATGCGATTCGTGGTGTAACTAACGCGACCCAGATTAACCAAGCTGAATACCAAGTTGCATTCATTGCTACTTCACCAAGCCCATTCGCTGATACAACGAACCCAACACCTGCTGAAATTCAGGCAGTGATTGATTCGGTTAATACGATTGTTATGAACGAAACAGCAGCACTGGATCAACTAAAAGAAGACATTGCTGGTAACAGTAATGGTGACTTAATTGATGCTGATGAGCTGAATGCAATCCGTGACGTAAGTGGTGCGGTTCAAGAAAACCAAGCTGAATACCAAGCGGCGTTTACTGAAACTTCACCAAGCCCATTTGCTGACCCAGCTAACCCAACACCTGCTGAAATTCAGGCAGTGATTAATTCAGTTAATACAATTGTTGCAAACGAAAACACGGCGATTAGCGAGTTAGTTGAAGACCTTAACGGTAATACAAATACCAACTTAATTACGGCGACTCAGTTAGAAGATATTCGTGGAGTAACCGGTGTTATTGCTGCAAACATTGACGAATACAATACTGCGTTTGTTCCGGCTGCGTTTACGGATATCAACAACCCAACGGTTGCTGAAATTAATGCAGTGATTGCTTCAGTTAATACAATCGTTGCGAACGAAACGGCAGCATTGAATGAACTGAAAGAAGACATCGCTGGTAACGGTGATGGTGATCTTGTTGATGCTGCTGAGTTGAATGCAATTCGTGGTGTAACTGGCGCGATTCAAGAAAACCAAGCTGAATATCAAGCTGCGTTTACTGAAACGTCACCAAGCCCATTCGCTGATCCAGCTAACCCAACACCTGCTGAAATTCAGGCAGTGATTGATTCAGTTAATACAATCGTTGCAAATGAAACGGCAGCATTGAATGAATTGAAAGAAGACATTACGGGTAACGGTAATGGAGACTTAATTGATGCTGATGAGTTGAATGCAATTCGTGGTGTAACTGATGCGATTCAAGCAAACCAAGCTGAATACCAAGCTGCGTTTACTGAAACGTCACCAAGCCCATTCGCTGATCCAGCTAACCCAACACCTGCTGAAATTCAGGCAGTGATTGATTCTGTTAATACAATCGTTGCAAACGAAACGGCAGCATTGAACGAACTGAAAGAAGACATCGCAGGGAATGCAAACAACGATCTCGTTGAAGCTTCTGAGTTGAATGCAATTCGCGGTGTAACTAACGCGATTCAAGCTAACCAAGTTGAATATCAGGCTGCGTTTACTGCAACGTCTCAAAGTCCATTTACTGACCCAGCTAACCCAACACCTGCTGAAATCCAAGCAGTGATTGATTCTGTTAATACAATCGTCGCAAACGAAACGGCAGCATTGAATGAACTGAAAGAAGATATCACAGGTAATGCGAATAACGATCTTGTTGAAGCTTTTGAGTTGAATGCAATTCGCGGTGTTAGTGGTGCGCTTCA
Source organism: uncultured Gammaproteobacteria bacterium (assembly GCA_963851095.1). GTDB lineage: Bacteria > Pseudomonadota > Gammaproteobacteria > Pseudomonadales > Oceanobacteraceae > Oleispira. The sequence goes on from CAWKOX010000007.1 coordinate 436,703, forward strand.
GGCTAACCAGGCTGAATACCAAGCTACATTTACTGAAACTTCGCCAAGCCCATTCGCTGACCCAGCTAACCCAACACCGGCTGAAATTCAGGCTGTGATTAATTCGGTTAATACAATCGCTGCAAACGAAACGGCAGCACTGGATCAACTAAAAGAAGACATTGCGGGTAACGGTGATGGTGACTTAATTGATGCTGATGAGTTGAATGCAATTCGTGACGTAAGTGGAGCGGTTCAAGAAAACCAAGCTGAATATCAAGCGGCGTTTACTGAAACTTCACCAAGCCCATTTGCTGACCCAGCTAATCCAACACCTGCTGAAATTCAGGCGGTGATTGATTCAGTTAATACTATCGTTGCCAACGAAACGGCGGCATTGAATGAGCTGAAAGAAGACATTGCAGGTAATACAAACAATGATCTCGTTGAAGCTTCTGAGTTGAATGCAATTCGTGACGTAAGTGGTGCGATTCAAGAAAACCAAGCTGAATACCAAGCTGCGTTTACTGCAACTTCACCAAGCCCATTTGTTGACCCAGCTAACCCAACACCTGCTGAAATTCAGGCTGTGATTGATTCAGTTAACACAATCGTTGCAAATGAAACAGCAGCACTGGATCAACTAAAAGAAGACATTGCGGGTAACGGTAATGGAGACTTAATTGATGCTGATGAGTTGAATGCAATTCGTGGTGTATCTGGTGCGATTCAAGAAAACCAAGCTGACTATCAAGCTGCGTTTACTGAAACTTCACCAAGCCCATTTGCTGACCCAGCTAATCCAACGCCTGCTGAAATTCAGGCAGTAATTGATTCAGTTAATACTATCGTTGCCAACGAAACGGCGGCATTGAATGAGCTGAAAGAAGACATTGCAGGTAATACAAACAATGATCTCGTTGAAGCTTCTGAGTTGAATTCAATCCGTGGAGTATCTGGTGCAATTCAGGCTAACCAGGCTGAATACCAAGCTGCGTTTATTGTAACTTCACCAAGCCCGTTCGCTGATACAGCCAATCCAACAGCTGCTGAAATTCAGGCGGTGATTGATTCAGTTAACACAATCGTTGCAAATGAAACAGCAGCACTGGATCAACTAAAAGAAGACATTGCGGGTAACGGTAATGGAGACTTAATTGATGCTGATGAGTTGAATGCAATTCGCGGTGTATCTGGTGCGATTCAAGAAAACCAAGCTGAATACCAGGATGCATTCTCTGCAAGTACGCCAAGCCCGTTTACTGATCCAACAAATCCAACGGCTGCTGAGATACAGGCAATCATAACAGCGGTTAATAATGGCGATGTTGATTCTGATAACGACGGTTTGCCAGATTCAGTTGATGCAAATGATGATAACGACGATTTAACCGATGAAGAAGAAGCTGGATCGACGCCTGCAACTTCAACGACTGATTCTTGTGATCCGGATACTCGCCATGATAATTGTGATTTTGATAAAGATGGCGTTATCAATGGAAGTGATGATGATGACGATAATGATGGCGTAAAAGATCTGGATGAAGTTACCGAGGAAGATCGTTCAAACGTTGATTCCGATGGCAATGGCATTTGTGATGGCGTAATCGCTTTCGCAGTCGTTGATTCATTCAAGGGTTGTATGCCGAATACTAATCCAGATTCAGACGCTGATTATGATAACGATGGAACTAAGGACAGTGCTGAATTATCGGGTGATACCGATGGTGATTTGATCCCTGATTACCTCGATGCCGATGGCGACGGTTCTGCACCATCTTATGGCGATAGCGACAAAGACGGTATTGATGATAAAACGGAATGTGGCCCTGTATTGCCGTGTCGTGATACGGACAAGGATGGGGTTTATGATTACCTAGATACAGATTCAGATAACGATGGTATTTCGGATGACGAAGAAGTCGATGGCGTAAATGGTAATGGTCAAGACGCGGCAGCTACTGATGGAACCGTGAAGGCAAAGGATACTGACAATGATGGAACACCTGATTACCTTGATACTGATTCAGATAATGACGGTAAAACAGATGCAGATGAGAACTCACCAGTAGGCAAGGATACCGATAGTGATGGTATTCCTGATGTCGTTGATCATGATGATAATAATACTCAAGCTGGCGGTGGTGATAGTGATAATGATAGTTTGAGTGATGCTGAAGAGTGTCCTAATTATCCAACAAATTGCCCTGATTCTGACAATGATGGACAACCGGATTATCTTGATAATAACAATGATTCAGACTTTGACGGTATTCCAGATGGTGATGAGGACTCGAACCTAGATAATGATAATAATCCCGCTACGAACCCTCGTGATACAGATGGTGATGGGGTTTATGATTACTTGGATACAGATTCTGATAATGACGGCATAGACGATGCGGACGAGCGAAGTACTCCTTATGATAGTAACAATCTAAAGGATGCTGACGGTGATGGTATTCCTGATGTCATTGATAGTACCAATGGCGATGGTGATGCAGATAGTGATGGCATTCCAGATAGCCTAGAGTGTACTGGTCAGCCTTGTCGAGATACTGATAATGATGGCATTCCAGATTTCATGGATGAGGATTCAGATAATGATGGCTTACTTGATACTGATGAAATTGGCGATATAAACGACTTATTAAAAGATACTGATGGTGATGGTATCCCAGATGTTGTTGATCCATCTACCGGTGAAGTTGGCCAGCAGGGTGGTGATAGCGATAACGATGGGGTAGCTGATGGCGATGAATGCATTAGCTGGCCTAACTGCGCCGACAGTGATAATGATGGTATAGATGATTATCTTGATGAGGACTCGTCGCCTGAAATGAGTACTCCTGATGCAGCGCCTGAGTCTGCACCTGTCGTAGAGCAAGATCTAGGTACGATTAAGACAGGCGTGCATGGTGCTGGTAGTGTTCATTGGGGTTTTGCATTAATGTTGTCACTACTCGTAGTGCTGCGTAGAAAGTCGGCCGTATTGATGGCCTTGCCGATGCTGCTTGTCTCTTTGGGCACTCATGCAGAATGGTGGGACGAAATGGATCTGTATGTAGGGGCTGGTGTTGGTCAAAGCTACTTAGATCCAGGGCTTGGTGGTACAGCTTATGAAATTGATGATCATACTCAAAATGCTTGGAAACTAACGGCTGGTTGGGATTGGAATGATCATATTTCGATTGAAGGGTATTACACCGAGCTAGGAACCGTAGATCTTAAGCCGGGTGCCCATATGACTTATCGCATGATGGGGGCCGATGCTATGTTGCACTTTTGGGCGCATGGTGAAGAAAGAAAGAAAGGCAGTATTGCTTTGTATGCAAAAGCGGGTCTGAACCATATGACTAATAATGCCAATGGAGTTGATTATGATCAAGGCAGCAACTTTCAGTTATTCGGCGGGTTGGGTGCTGAACTTTACCTACAGCGTCGATTCAGTGTGCGTTTAGAACTGGAGTCGTATGATACGGATGCGGCATTGCTTTCTTTGAATTTAATAAAACGATTTGGTTTTAAGTCAAAAACGCGACTTAATAGTGAGGTTTTACCTAAGGTTGAACCTCAGATTTGGGATATAGTCCCTGTTGTTGTAGACTCCGACCTAGATGGATTTTTGGATGATGAAGATCAATGTCCTTATACGCCTAAAGATCTTTCCGTTGATGACCGAGGATGTGCCGAATTTGATGGTAAATTGGGTGACTTAATTGCAAGTATACAGTTTGAGGTAAACTCCGCGTCACTTACTGAGACGAGTAAGGTTTCTTTGAGTGAAATTGTAAATATGCTTAAAGTTTATCCAGCTGTAAAGATCGATGTTCAAGCACATACTGATAACACGGGCTCAGCTCGTTATAATAAAACACTATCACAAAAACGTGCAGAGTCTGTTGTAGACTATTTAAGACAAATGAACATTACAGGCTCGCGCTTAACGGCCGAGGGCTTTGGGGAAGAAAGGCCAGTAGCTGAAAATACTACGAAAGATGGTCGTGCTAAAAATAGACGTGTAGAATTCGTTTTAACACGCCGTTAAATATGAGATAAGGGTTGTAGTTTGAGAGATGCGGAAATAAAAATAGCTTACCTAGAAGACGATCTAGAGCAGGCAAAGATGGTAACGACTTGGTTTGACGAGTTTGATTATCAATACGAGCACTTCACTCAAGCGCAACTATTATTGAATCGTTTAAAAGACGAAAAGTTTGATATTGCTTTATTAGATTGGGAGCTCCCAGAGATGTCGGGTCTTGATGCAGTAAAGTTAATACGCAGCAAATACGATCAAAACCTTCCAATTTTATTTTGTTCAATGCGAGATAATGAAGCCGACGTCGTACAGGCACTGGAAGTCGGTGCCGACGACTATATGCGTAAACCGCTATTGCGTATTGAATTAAAAGCTCGCTTGAATGCTTTGTTGAGACGCGCAGGAGGAGAGCGTTCTGGAGGCGATCAATCTGAAGGTATAATAGAACATGGGCCTTATCGCTTTGACTTGAAAAGTAAAGAGGCCTTGGTCAATGGTGTAGCCGTTGATATGACCGATAAAGACTTTGAAGTTGCCAGTTGTTTATTTGATAATATAGGTCGAATTTTATCACGAAGCTTCTTACTTGAAACTGTTTGGGGAATATCCTCAGACCTGAACACTCGCACGGTTGATGTTCATGTGAGCCGAGTTCGAAAAGCATTAGGGATTTCACCAGAAAGTGGCTACCGCGTAAAAACAATTTATCAGCATGGCTATCGACTTGAGAGAGTCGAATAGCTTAACAAGTAAAAAATGGAAATTTAATGAAAGTGATTAAGCAGTGTTCAGCGATAATTTTAGGTGCTTTGTTGCTATTAAATTCGACTTTCTCTTTTGCTGAAATAGATTCAACAGATTTAAATTACATCGTAAAAAAGAATGATACAGTTTGGGGTATTTGCAAAACCTATGTAAGTGACCCTTTGTGCTGGAAAAAATTGGTTGAGTACAATCAATTAAAAAATCCTAAGTACCTTCCCCCACGATCTATTATTCGCATTCCTAAATCTTGGCTCATAGATCACCCAACGACAGCATTGGTTATTGCGGTAGAAGGCCAGGTTAGCGTTACCCATAAAGATACGACCGAGAAGAAGATACTCGTGGTTGGAGATCTGTTAAGCCAGCAAGATATCGTTCAAGCACTAAATGGCACGGCCATGATTCAATTTGCTGATCAGTCGCGCTTGTTATTGAAAGCAAATAGTACAATACGCATGGAAACACTGCAGTTCTATGATCCAGGCCAGCTAGTGAATACACGAGTTGAGTTATTAAAAGGACGTGTTAAAGCTCAGGTTGAAAAGATCACCAATAAAAATAGCCGCTATGAAATCGTTACTCCGGCTGCCGTTGCTGCAGTGAGAGGAACAGAATTTCGGGTTGGACATGATCTAGACGACCAAGGTAATACTGTTATGAGAGCAGAATTATTAACAGGAAAGTTAGATGTTGCCTCCGATATTAATATGCAAAGTATCAATGCAGGGCAAGCTATTATGGCGATTGAGGGTAAGGGTGTATCAGATCCTGTCAACCTATTACCACGACCTTTAATGGAAATTAACGGCGCGCGCAGTTTTCAATTGCCACATGATATTCAATGGTTCCCCATAAAGGGGGCGGTATCGTATAAAGTGAGTTTAATGACAGAGAGTAGTCAGCTCTGGGAGGTGAGTACTTCTGAGCCTTCATTTACCTTGCAAGACTTAGATTCTGGAAGCTTTGAATTTTTAATTCGAGGCGTTGATGAGCAAGGTTTTGAAGGACGTAATCGTCACCTAAAAATCAACTTGCCTTAATGTCTGCTTTTTTAAATACTTCAGCAACAAAACGTTTTGATTGGCCATTATTTTTTTTGGGACTGATTATTCTATTGCAGGTAAATAGTAATCAGTTTAGTAGTTGGACCCAGGGATTAGATTACTCTATCTATGATAACTATCTACAAAACTTCTCACTGTCTGCCGACGACAAAATAATTATTGTAGAGATCGATGAGCAAAGTCTATCTTTGTTAGGAGATTGGCCATGGCCGCGAAGTTATCATGCTCAAATGATTAACCTACTGACACAGGCCGATGCCGATGTCATTGCGTATAACGTCATATTTTCTAATTCAAACCCTACAAATCAAAATGACCAATTATTATCAACCGCAATTGAGGATAGTGGGCGAACGATTCTTCCTTTATATTTTGATCGGTTTTTCAAAGAGGGTGAGGTTTTAGAAGTATTACCAGCTCCTGAGTTTAGAAAGTTTTCTGGCCTAGGGCACGTAAATAGCTATTTAGATGCAGACGGTACATTACGCTCAGTCCGCTTAATGGACCGATATAAAGAACAAATCTGGCCTCACTTTGCGTTCGCCAGTTTCTTATTTGATCAGCCATATTCGCCACTGCTTGAATCAAATCTAAAAGACATCTTTATTCCTTTTGTAACAGAAGGCGATTTTCAGAGAGCCTCTTTTGTTGATGTTTTGACCGGTTTAATCCCCCCTGAAAGCTTTTCTCAGCGCACTGTTTTTGTAGGTATGACCGCGACGTCAATGGGGGACCCTTTACTGATTCCTATTAATGACGCAGGCCGCCAAACACCGGCTGTCGAAATTAATGCTAATGTTTATCAAGCTCTTGATAATGGGCAGTTGATTGTTCCATTACCTCATATTCTTTCGATCATTATTAATACCGTCTTATTGCTGACGGCGTTGTATTTGATACCTAGATTATCGGGTGTGCAGCAGTTTTTAGTTACTCTGGTGGGGTTACTGCTTACCACCTTGTTCAGTTATTTTTTATTGCATCAAGGCTATTGGTACAAAGCGGCTGGTGTAATGTTAGCGCTTTTCACTATTCCATTTATTTGGAACTTGCTGCGTTTAAGTCGGTTATTTACTTATTTACGACAGCAGATTAATCAATTGAAGAAGCAGCAAGATACAGAAGCGTTTCAATTGCCTAATTATCATGGTTTAGATACCGAAGATGACCTCAGAGGATTTCTGAAGTTAATGCAGATTGAAGATTTCAAAATCTTAGATGTCGCTTCTAGTCGATCTGATCAGAATTCATTTGAAGGTTCGGAATCTGTTGATAGTATTACGAAAAAATTAGAATTGGTGCTAGAGGGTAAGAAGAAAATCTTACAGCTGGATTTCAAAGTATTCACAGCGCCGGAAAAAACTAAGCTAAATATTTTGCAACAGTTATTGTTGCAAAAGCAGCGTGATGAATTAAGTCTAGCGCAAAAGAGACAGTTTGAAAGTGATGTTTTTGCCAAGCAGCTGTCTCTCATTACAGACTTTCAGAGGCAACTGACACTGACCCATTCGTTATTCGAAGAAAGTATAGACGGAATTTCTGCTGGAATTTTGGTGTCCGATTTAACGGGTAAGGTACTATTTAGTAATAAAGCATTAAATGAACTTGTAGGTATAGATGTTAATGATACACGCTTATTATTCAAGTCGATTACTCCTATTCAAGGGGAGTGGCTATCATTATTGCGTGACGCAGTGTTATTGCAGGCACCTATAACGGTTGAGGCAAAGACTTCAGATAAGGACTTATCGGTCAGTATTCGTTGTATTCAAAATAAGATGAATGCCGATCTTTTATCGCTGGCGCCGTTACTTGTATTTAATATCACAGACATTAGTTTAATCAAACAAGCGCATAGAAGTCGTAGTGAGATGATTGACTTTCTTTCTCATGATTTACGCTCACCAATGGCCTCTCTTCAAGCGTTGGTTAATCAATTAAAGTCAACGCCGCTATCTGGGGTGGATGTTGCAGATTTAATCGATAAGGTCGATCTCTATAGTCAAAGAGGCTTAATCTTTGCTGAACAGTTTCTTGAGTTGGCGCGTGTGGAAGGTGATGACGAAATACTGTTGTATGAAGTTGATGTGTATAGTGTTGCCCAAAATGCTTTGGATACGCTCTATCATCAGGCTCAAGCAAAACAAATTCGTTTAGATATAGAAATAGATGATGATTATTGGGTGCTCACGAATGGTGAGTTACTAGAACGTATTTTCTTAAATCTTGTGAGTAATGCTATTAAATACAGCCCGCATGAAAGCCGCGTGCTGTTAACGGTGCAGGTTGCTGAGAATAAGACGCTTACGGCAATGGTGTGTGATGAAGGGCCTGGCATACCAGAAGAGCTCGCGAGTCGATTATTTAAGCCTTATGCTAGGGGTAATGATAGCAATACACAAAAAGAACAAGGAATAGGGCTTGGATTACGCTTTGTTGATGTTGCTCTTAAACGCTTAAATAGCCAAATACAGTTTGAAACGTCAGCAAAAGGAACGCGCTTTTATTTTAACTTAGAATCGATAGATTTAAGCTAGATTAGGCGTATTAATAGATTAAACCTTTTGCTGAGCTTCTACTTGCTGATCTAAAATTTTACATATTTCCTCTTGAATGAACAGGCATAGGTCTGGATCACTAATCGGATTGTCATGCACATCGGAGATAAAGAATATATCCGAGATGCGCTCGCCTTCAGTCATAATCTTTGCACTGTGCATGAGAAATTCATGAGTCATAAAGAACTCTCCCATACGGGCTAATAAGCCGGGTCTATCCGCTGCAACTACTTCTAAAACTGTACGTTTAAGAATTGGGTCGTTACTCAGCGTTACTTGAGTTGGTACTTTAAAGTGCTTAAGCAATCTAGGTGTGCGGCGTTGAATAACATTACTGTATTCAGAAGGGGTTGATAATGCTTTGGTTAGCTTACTTTTGATCTGTTCGATTCGAGCAACATCATTGCCAATAGCAACTCCGTTTTCATCAAGTACGATGTAGGTATCGACGGCATTGCGATTATTGGACGTCATGATGCGGGCATCTTGGATGCTCAAATTCAGTTGGTCTAGTGTCGCGGTTGTCACTGCAAAAAGATTGGGGTGGTTTTTCATGAAAATGAATATTTGTGTTGCACCCTCAAAATCAATATCGCTGGTTTCTCGTATGGAGACCAATGGCGATTCACTCTGCCCGTGTTCGGTAATGATTTGTGTATGCCAAACAATATTATCGGCACCTTCTCTTAAAAAATAATCATCGCCTGGTTCGCCCCATATGTTGCGCGCGTGAGCTTCATCAATGCCGAGTTTTTCTAATTCGTAAATGGCTTCGCATTGAATGGCATTAATGAGTTGCTCTTTACCTATTGAATGATTTAGTCCGCGACGAAAGGCTTGCTTGGTATTATGAAATAGCGTGCGCATTTGTTCAGCGCGCCAGCCTGTCCATAGCTTTGGATTGGTACTATTAATGTCGGCAACAGAAATTAAGAATAAATGCTGAAGGTGATCAATGTCGCCTACTTCAAGAGCAAATTGGTGAATGTCTTCAGGGTTATTGATATCAATGCGTTGAGATGCCTGTGCCATCAATAAATGATTGCGTACTAACCACTCCACCATGTCGGTATCGTATTGGCTCATTCTATGTTGCTGGCAAAATACCTTGGCAATTTCCGCTCCAACGACTTCGTGTTCACCACGATAACGTTTACCGACATCATGAAGAATCGCAGTAATGTAGAGTACTTCTCGACGTTTAATTTTATGAATTAAGTTGTAGGCAAGGGGGAAGTGCTCTCTCTCATCAGCATGGCGATAGCGGCGAAGTAACTGCACCATACGTAAGCTGTGTTCATCAACCGTATAGATATGAAATAAATCATATTGCATGTGCCCAATGATACTACCAAAATCGGGTATGTAGCGGCCAAGGATGCCGTAACGCATCATGCGTTTAAGTGTGCTTGATATTTGCTGGTTATTCTTAAGGAACTGCATGAATAAATCGTTATGCAGAGGATTTTCACGAAATGCTTGATCAATGAGCTCTCTGTGATCGTGCAGTGCTCTAATGGTGCTGGAATGCATGCCTTCAATATTTTTTCGCTTAGCAAATTCAACAAATATGCGTAAAAGTAGTTCAGGTTTTTCTGCAATTCTTTTTGTGTCAGTTAAACGGATGTAGCCATTGAATACATAAAGATCGTCATCAATAGGCTCGATCTTATCATTACCAGAGTCACCGAAAATATCGTCTTTGATGTGATATAGCAAAATATCAGTGAGTTCGGTGAGGGCAAGTTGATGTCGGTAAAATTGGAGCATCATATGTTCGACACCTAGCATTTCTTCATCGTCTGTAAAACGTAATAGCTTGGCAATGTCTTTTTGTAATTCAAAAAGAAGACGATCTTCTTCTCGGTCGGTAATCATGTGGAGTGCGTAGCGAAGTTGCCATAAAAATTCGGTACTGCGCTGGTACTGATCGAGTTCGAATTGAGTTAGGAATTTGTATTGCTTTAACTCTTCCAGTTCTTCATGGCCAAAGTGACGCATGGCCATCCAATTTATGGTTTGAATATCACGCAAGGTGCCAGGAGAGTTTTTTACATTAGGTTCTAAATTGTATTCGGTATCTTCATGTTTAGCGTGACGCTTTTTTAACTCCTCCCATTTTGCAGCAAAGAAGTCTGGGCCTGACCAAATAATGCGAGAGTCTGTTCTTTCGTGTAATTGCGTCAGCAAGTTTTGATTGCCCGCTAGGGTTCTTGACTCCATCATGTTGGTAATAATAGTGAGATCTTTTTTAGCTTCACTAACGCACTCGTCTAAAGTACGAACACTATGACCGATGTCGAGTTTAAGGTCCCATAATAAGGTAATGAAGCTTTGTAGCGCCTCTTTGTGTTTATCAAAAGCAGCTTCATTTTCTAATACAATTAATAAATCAATATCAGAATGCGGTTGAAGTTCGCCACGACCATAGCCGCCGACTGCAAGTAGAGAAATGCTGTTTGTTGCACCGGACGCATCATTAAAACCAGAGTTTTGCCAAAGGCAAAAGAGTATTTGATCAATTAATTGAGAGCGATGAGCTACAAGGGTGCCTGCATCGAGAGTCGCTTTAAAATACGCATGGCATTGTTGCTTTATGTCGGCGAGCAGGGGCTTGATTACAGGAAGGGGGGATGCGGCCGTTTTTAATTGTTGTAAGAGCGTCTCGTTATCAATACGAGGAAGCTCTAAAGTGGTCTTGTTAACGGCCATCGTTGTCAAAATGTTTACCCTAAGTTGTTACTGTTATTAAATTAGCTATCTAAATTAACTTTCTAAACCAACTATTAAACCTGCAATTGAAGCTTTGAGTATGAGATCTTTTTACCAGTACTGGGTTTCTTCTTTACGGCGGGTTAAAACATCAACACCGTCTTCCGTGACTAAGCAGGTATGTTCAAACTGAGCGCTTGGCTTGCGGTCTTTTGTTACAACCGTCCAACCATCAGATAGTTGCTTGTTGAAGCGCTTACCTTGGTTGATCATGGGTTCGATGGTAAATGTCATGCCAGGCAGTAGTTCCATCCCTGTCCCTGCTTTACCATAATGTAAAACTTGGAAGCCATCTTCGTGAAACTCACTACCAATGCCATGTCCACAATATTCACGGACCACTGAGTAATGATTGCTTTCAGCGAACTTCTGAATGATTTCGCCAATATCGCCTAAGCGACAACCTGGTTTAACAAGTGCAATTGCTTTGTACATACTTTCTTGAGTAATATCGACTAGGCGTTTAAGCGGGGCACTGGGCTCGCCGATAAAGAACATTTTACTGGTATCACCGTGGTAACCATCTTTGATTACCGTAATGTCGATGTTAATGATGTCGCCTTTTTTTAACGCTTTATCATTTGGAATGCCGTGACAAATAACGTGGTTAACAGACGTACAAATGGATTTAGGGAAACCGTGATAGTTCAAAGGTGCAGGAATGGCATCTTGCACATTGACGATGTAATCGTGGCAGATGGTATTTAACTCGTCAGTTGTGACGCCTGCTACAACGTGCTCTTCTATCATTTCCAATACTTCGGCGGCCAATCGACCGGCGATGCGCATCTTTTCAATTTCTTCGGCTGTTTTTACAAATTTAGACATATTTTTTCGCTTGTACTGACGCTAATACGATTGGTTAGGCTGACTTACAGGTAAATGAGCCAATTAATGAGCATATTGTACGCTCATCTTATGCTTTTATAAATGGGGCAAATATGACATTAAGAATGCCATTTAAAAGCCTAATGAAATAGAAAAATCTTTATTTTTGTTTGCCTAAATGGTATAAAGCGCCGCTGACTAGGCCTATCTTGTCTTAGTGTTTATAGGATTCATCCTTAAATGCTCTGTTTGATAGCTGTCAGTAAATAATACACACACACATTACAACGATGTTGCGGGGTGCCGAAAGGTCGCGATATTGGATGTGTGGAGGCTCAACCCAAACTTAATTTAAGGTAGTTATATTATGGCGCAAGTTAGCATGCGTGATCTGCTTAAAGCAGGCGTACACTTTGGTCACCAAACTCGTTACTGGAACCCAAAAATGGGTAAGTACATCTTTGGTGCTCGCAATAAGATTCATATCATCAACTTGGAGCACACTGTTCCTGCATTGAACAATGCATTGAAGTTGATCGAAAGCCGCACTTCTGGCAACAACAAAGTATTGTTTGTTGGTACTAAGCGCGCAGCAAGCAAAATCATTCAACAGCAAGCAGAGCGTTCTGGTCAGCCATACGTTGCTCACCGCTGGTTGGGTGGTATGTTGACTAACTACAAAACTATTCGTCAATCTATTAAGCGTTTTCGCGATTTAGAAGCTCAAAAAGCTGACGGTACTTTTGAACAGTTGACTAAGAAAGAAGCTTTGATGCGTGCCCGTGAAATGGACAAGCTAGAGCGTTCTATCGGTGGTATCAAAGACATGGGCGGTTTGCCTGATGTTGTTTTCGTAATCGACGTTGATCATGAGCGTATTGCGATTCAAGAAGCAAACAAGTTGGGTATCCCAGTTGTTGGTATCGTTGATACTAACTCCAACCCAGATGGCATCGACTACGTTATCCCTGGTAACGATGATGCAATCCGTGCAATCGAGATCTATGCAACTGCAGTAGCTGATGCAGTTCTTGATGGCAAGCAAGCAACGGCTGCTGATAAAGGCGAAGTTGCTGAAGAGAAAGCTGAGCCAGCGGCTGAGTAATCTTTACGCTATCTCATAAAGAAAGGGGCTTGCCCCTTTTTTTTTGATCATTCATTTAATTTTGTTAAATATTGAGGATACTCTCACATGGCAAAAATCTCTGCACAACTAGTTAAAGAATTACGCGAGCGCACTGGCTTGGGTATGATGGAATGTAAAAAGGCTTTGGCAGCGAACGAAGGCGATATCGATCTAGCGATCGAAGACCTACGTAAGAACTCTGGTCTTAAAGCGGCTAAGAAAGCTGACCGCGCAGCCGCTGAAGGTAAGGTATTTGTTGCTACAAACGGCAATACTATCTTCGCTGTAGAAGTTAACTCTGAAACAGATTTCGCTGCTGGCGATTCTAACTTCTTGGGTTTCTCTGAGAAGGTTGTTGCTAAAGTTGCTGAGACTAAAGAAACTGACGTTGCTACAGTAATGGCAGGTGATCTTGAATCAGCTCGTGAAGCATTAGTTCAGAAAATTGGTGAAAACATCAATGTTCGTCGCATTTTCTCTTTAGAATCTGATGTTGTGGGCAGCTATGTTCACTCTAACGGTAAGTTGGCTGCATTGGTTGCTCTTAAGGGCGGCAATGAAGACGTAGCAAGAGACATTGCTATGCACATCACTGCATTAAACCCAGTTGTGGTTAATGCTGACGATATGCCAGCGGAGCTTGTTGCTAAAGAAGAAGAAATTATTAAAGCTCAGCCAGATATGGCGGGTAAGCCTGACGCTATCGTTGAAAAAATGATGGGTGGTCGTATTAAGAAGTTCCTAAAAGAGTCTAGCTTGACTGAGCAGCCTTTTGTTAAGAACCCTGATGTGACAGTTGGCCAGTTGGCTAAAGAAGCCGGTGCCGAGATCGTATCTTTCCAACGCGTTGCTGTTGGTGAAGGTGTCGAGATTGCTGAAGTTGATTTCGCAGCTGAAGTTGCCGCTCAACTTAAGGGTTAATTCTGAACGAATTGACTGGGAATTCTTTCCTATAATGTGAGAGAATTCTAGAAATGCCGGGGTAACCCGGCATTTTTTTGAAAGCCTGAAATGGTTTTTGTCTACCCCAAACTATATTGATGACATCCACTGGAGTTGGCTATGGCTGAACAACGTACCCCTAGATACAAACGCATTCTTCTTAAATTGAGCGGTGAAGCGCTAATGGGAGATTTGGGGTTTGGTATTGATCCAAAAGTTTTAGACCAGATAGCGTTAGAAATTGGTCAGCTTGTGGGTATTGGTGTGCAGGTTGGGATTGTGATTGGTGGGGGTAATCTATTCCGCGGTAAAGCACTTAGCGAAGCCGGTTTAGATAGAGTAACAGGCGACCATATGGGGATGCTTGCAACGGTAATGAATGCATTGGCCGTAAGAGATGCATTAGAGCGTTCTAATATTACAACACGTGTTATGTCTTCAATTCCAATGAGTGGTATTGTTGAGCATTACGATCGCCGTAAAGCAATGCGTGGCTTAAACAGTGGCCATGTGGTTATTTTTTCAGCGGGTACCGGTAACCCGTTCTTTACGACAGACTCCGCAGCGTGTCTTCGAGGTATTGAAATCAATGCCGAAGTGGTTTTAAAGGGCACCAATGTGGATGGCGTTTATACGGCCGATCCTAAAAAAGACCCAGATGCTGTAAAATACGATACGTTAACCTATACCGAAGTGCTTGATAAACAGTTGGGTGTAATGGACTTGACCGCTATCTGCTTAGCACAAGATCACAACATGCCATTACGTGTTTATGATATGCATGAAGCGGGCAATCTAGCGAAGATTATTATGGGTGGCGACTTAGGCACCCTAATTGTTAATGAGGAAAGCTAATAATGATTGATGATATTAAAAATGATGCGCAGCAGCGCATGACAAAAAGTATTGGCGCAATGGCTGATGCTTTTAAGAAAATCCGTACTGGTCGTGCACACCCGTCAATTCTTGATGGTGTAATGGTTGATTATTACGGCTCTCCAACGCAATTGGCACAACTTGCCAATATTAACGTTGAAGATGGTCGTTGCTTGGCCATCGTACCTTGGGAAAAGCCTTTAATTCCTGCTATCGAAAAAGCCATTATGAAGTCTGACTTGGGTCTCAACCCATCAACGACTGGCGATAAGATTCGTGTGCCTATGCCTGCATTGACTGAAGAAACGCGTAAGCAGTTTATTAAGCAAGCACGTACTGAAGCTGAAAAAGGACGCGTATCAATTCGTAATATTCGTCGTGATGCTAATGGCATGATCAAAGACCTGTTGAAAGATAAAGAAATTTCTGAAGACGAAGAGCGTCGTGGCCAAGATCAAATTCAGAAAATTACCGATCAAAGTATTGCAGAAGTAGATTCTGTATTGGCGGGTAAAGAAAAAGATTTGATGCAGGTTTAACCTGCAGGATAAAACAATGTCGAGCAGTATTTCGGATACAGAAGCTGTGGTGGGGGGAATCCCGCGCCACGTTGCTATTATTATGGATGGTAATAACCGCTGGGCTAAGAAACGTCTTATGCCAGGGGTTGCTGGGCATAAAGCCGGTGTTGATGCTGTGCGCGCTGTCGTAGAAACGTCAGCAGAGCAGGGTATTGAAGTACTCACGTTATTTGCGTTTAGTAGTGAAAATTGGCGCCGGCCAGAAAAAGAAGTCAATGCTTTGATGCAGCTGTTTATTGTTGCATTGGAGCGAGAAGTGAAAAAACTGCACAAGAATAATATCCGCCTGGTCGTTATGGGGGATAAATCAGCTTTTCAGAAAAAAATCCGAGATCTAATCGCTGAAGCAGAACAGCTTACTGAAAATAATGATCGTATGACGCTCGTTATTGCCGCTAACTACGGTGGCCAGTGGGATATAGCGCAAGCTGCGAAGCGTATTGCTCAAGATGTAGCAGTGGGTAAACTAAACGCTGATGACATTAATGAACAAACATTTCATCAATACACGAGTCTGAATGAATTTCCTGCGCCGGACCTTATGATTCGTACCGGTGGTGAAGAACGTATTAGTAATTTCATGCTATGGCAAACCGCTTATTCTGAGTTTTATTTTTCAGATGCACTGTGGCCAGACTTTAAACAACAAGAATATAAAAAAGCATTGGCCGCCTTCGCTAACCGAGTTAGGCGTTTTGGTCGGACTGATGATCAGTTAATAAAAGGGTAGTAGTTTGTTTAAACAACGTCTTATTACAGCATTAATTTTAGCGCCTCTCATGATTGGCGGCATCTTCTTTTTACCGATTGAGCAATTTGCCTATTTTATCGGTTTTATTGTCACAGTGGCCGCTTGGGAATGGGCAAACTTAGCGGGCTATGAATCGCCTATTGTTCGCATAGGATATGCAGCAGTAATTGCTGGAGCCGTTGCTACAACAGGATATCTGATGAATTCAGACCCTGAGGTACATCGTATTATATTAGCGATTGGCGCGGCATGGTGGCTTGTTGCTTGCGGATTAGTTGTTCGTTATCCAAAACAAGTATCGCTCTGGCAAGCTAAACCTATTCGTGCTGTATTAGGTCTATTGGTTTTAATTCCTATGTGGGTTGGTTTCATGACGTTAAAAAGTCAGCCGTACAGCGCACTGATTATTGTGTATGTCATGTTACTTATTTGGGGTGCTGATACCGGTGCTTATTTTGCAGGTAAAACATGGGGTAATGCTAAGCTCGCACCCAATGTGAGCCCTGGTAAATCATGGGCAGGCTTTTGGGGTGGTTTAGCCACAACAGGCTTAATTGCAGTCATTTTCTCATTGTGTGTGCATCAGTGGTTGCGCCCAATGACGTTGTCGGATTTTGCATTATTAGCCGTAATGACTTTCATTACTGCAATTATCTCGGTAATGGGTGATTTGGTTGAAAGTATGATGAAGCGCCATCGGGGTATCAAAGATAGCTCTCAGCTATTGCCAGGACACGGTGGTGTTTTAGATCGCATCGATAGTATGGCGTCGGCTGTACCTGTGTTTGCTTTTTTTATGCTGTTATTTGGTTGGCAGTTAGCCGCTTAAGCGCTAAACGTTAACCTTTAAATATTGAATTATGAGCGAACAATAATGAGTCAGTGGATTACTGTATTAGGGGCGACAGGCTCTATCGGTAGCAGTACCTTAGATGTCATTCGTCGTCACCCGACTCGTTATCGCGTTTATGCGTTAACGGGCTTTTCTCGTATAAAAGAACTCGTTGATGCTGCGTTAGAATTTTGTCCACGATACCTCGTAGTCCCCACTGAAGCCGCTGCCAAGCATGCGCGTGACCTGTTAAAGCAAACTGAGATGGAGCTTACAGCATATGAAGTCTTGGTAGGTGAACCCGCTCTGTCAAAAGTAAGCTCTGATGCGGACGTCGATATGGTGATGGCGGCCATCGTCGGCGCTGCGGGTTTAGTCCCTACTCTGGCGGCTGCAGAAGCAGGTAAGCGCGTTTTGTTAGCGAACAAAGAAGCATTGGTAATGGCAGGCCCATTATTTATGCGGGCAATTCGTGACAATAACGCTGAGTTATTACCGATCGATAGCGAACATAATGCTATTTTTCAGAGTTTACCCGAAAACTATACGGATGATTTTGAAAAGCACGGCATAGAGAAAATTTTATTAACCGCTTCAGGTGGCCCCTTCCGTAATCGAACCAAAGACGAATTAAGTAAAGTGACACCTGCCCAAGCTGTTGCACATCCAAATTGGTCAATGGGCGCAAAAATTTCAGTTGATTCTGCGACGCTGATGAATAAAGGCTTAGAACTGATTGAAGCCTGCTTCTTGTTTAACTGCCGAGCCGACCAAGTACAAGTGGTTGTGCATCCTCAAAGTGTTATTCATTCTATGGTGCAGTATAACGACGGTTCTGTAATTGCAGAATTAGGGCAGCCTGATATGCGTACTCCTATTGCCTATGGTATGGCTTGGCCTGAGCGAATCGATGCAGGGGTTAAGCACCTTGATTTATTTGAAATATCTCGATTAGATTTTACTGAACCCGATCATGAAACGTTCCCTTGTTTGACTTTGGCGAAAGATGCTTTTGAGAGAGGCGGAATTGCTCCGGCAGTTTTAAATGCGGCCAATGAAATTGCTGTTGCTGCATTTTTAGCGGAACAAATTGGCTTTTTAGCTATCCCAGAATTGATTACTCGCGTTATGGCAATGTGTCCTGATAAAGCAGTGCAGAGCTTAGAAGATGTTTTGGCAGCCGATCAGTGGGCAAGAGAGCAAGCGAATCATCTATTGGTCGAGTTTGAACACATCCAGCAAATAGCAGGTCAGGAATGAGCACTTTATTAACCTTTATTCTCGCCATCAGCATTCTTGTGGTTATCCATGAATTTGGTCACTTTTGGGTTGCGCGCCGCTGTGGTGTAAAGGTTCTTCGTTTTTCAGTCGGTTTTGGCAAGCCACTATGGTCGTATACCGACAAGCTAGGCACTGAATTTTCTATTGCGCCTATTCCTTTGGGCGGTTATGTGAAAATGCTGGACCAGCGTGAAGGTGAAGTAAATCCTGAAGAATTACATCAAGCGTTTAATCAAAAGACAGTTTGGCAGCGAATAGCCATTGCCAGTGCTGGACCAATCGCTAATTTTATTTTTGCGGTATTTGCTTATTGGTCGATCTTTATGATGGGCACGACGGGCCTTGTACCCGTATTAGGCCCGGTTGCAACTGACAGTCCAGCGTATGAGCAAGGTATGCAATCAGGCGATCGCATTCTTGCAGTAGCCGATGTGACAGTAGGCAGTTTTCAAGAATTATCTTGGCAGTTGATTTCGTACATAGGGGAAACTACCGAGCTTTCGTTAACCGTCGAAGGCCTTAATCAAATACAGCGTACTGTCAGTATTCCATTAGAGCGATGGTTAACAGACCAAGAAACGCCAGACCCAATGAAAGCGCTCGGATTACAGCCACGTAAATTAGCGATAGAAGCAATTATCGGCGAAGTTGTTAGTGGTGGAGCAGCTGAAGCAGCAGGGCTAAAGAGCGGTGATAGAGTGCTGAGTATTAGCCATGACGATAATAAAATAGAAGTAGCAGATTGGCGCGACTGGGTTGCGGTTGTACGTGATAATCCAAGTCGCGTTTTAGATTTGCAACTCGAGCGAGATGGCGGAAAAATCAATGTTCAGTTAACCCCTGCCGCCAAAGGAATAGAAAATGACAAAACAATCGGTTTTGTCGGAGCTGGGCTAGAACCGACGGCGGTACCCGAAGTTCCTAGTGATTGGCTTGCAGAAACAAAGTTTGGACCTGTAGACTCCTTGATTCAGGCAGCTGCGAAAACTCAGCAACTTATTGTTTTTACTCTAGAATCGCTTTGGAAGATGATATTAGGCGATCTCTCAGTTAAGAACTTGAGTGGACCCATTACCATTGCTAAAGTAGCCGACTCTTCGGCCAGTAATGGTTTGCAGGCATTTATCGGGTTTTTAGCTTTATTGAGTGTTTCGCTGGGTGTTTTAAATTTATTACCGATTCCTGTATTGGATGGTGGTCATATTTTGTTTTATGCCATTGAGGCAATTCGAGGTAGAGCATTATCTGAACGAACTCAGATAGTGGCTGTACAGGTTGGCATGGCACTGTTGATGAGTCTCATGGTTATCGCTTTTTATAATGACATTAGCCGTTTATAGTTCTGAGTAAATCAGACATTATTAATGAACGGCCTTATTTTGGAATTGAATCGCATATGCGAGCTTTGTTTTTTACCTGTATTTTAGCGGTGTTTAGCCAGTTTGCGGCAGCCGAATCGTTTGTGGTTAGTGATATTCGCGTAGAAGGTTTACAGCGTATCTCGGCGGGAACGGTATTCGAGGCTTTTTCTATTGATGTTGGCGACAGCGTGGATAGCCAACGATTAGCAACGGCGACTAAGCGTTTATTTAAAACTGCATTGTTTAATGACATCTCATTACAGCGTGACGGCACAGTGTTGGTTGTTCAGGTTGTCGAATTGCCAACTATTACGCAGCTAGAAATAAAGGGTAACCAAGCGATTACCAGTGATGCACTGAAAGATGGCTTAAAGCAATCAGGGCTAGCCGAAGGTTTAGTGTTTAAACGCTCTACTTTAGAAAGAATTTCTCTTGAATTAGAGCGGCAGTATGTTGCTCAAGGTCGTTACGATGCCAATATTACAACCGAAGTAACCGCTTTGCCGCGCAACCGTGTGGGTTTAGTGATTCAAGTTGATGAAGGCACCGTGGCGTCTATTCAACACGTTAATATTATTGGTAACTCGGTATTTAGTGATGAGGAGTTGTTAAAAACGTTTCAACTTCAAACCAGTAACTTTTGGTCTTGGTATGCCAGCGATGATAAATACGCGCGTGAGAAGTTATCGGGCGATTTAGAGACGTTGCGTTCTTATTACCTAAACCGCGGGTATATTCGCTTCAATATTGAATCGACTCAAGTTTCTGTATCGCCGAATAAAAAAGGCGTTTACATCACGATTAACGTGACGGAAGGCGATATCTATAACGTTCGTGAGCTGCAGCTTGCCGGTGATCTTGTTTTACCTGAAGAAGAGCTTGAGCGTTTCTTTATCATTAAAGAAGGTGACGTTTTTTCTCGTCAAAAAGTGACGTTAAGTAGTGACCTGATGATCAAGCGCTTGGGGAATGATGGCTATACCTTTGCTAAAGTTGACGGCATTCCAAACATTGATGATGAAACAAAAGAAGTTGATATCACCTTCTTTGTTGAGCCTGGCAAAAGAACCTACGTTCGTCGCATTAACTTTGCAGGAAACGAAAGTACTCTAGACGAAGTATTACGTCGTGAGATGCTGCAAATGGAAGGGGGCTGGGCCTCAACTGAAAAGATTGAAGCGGGTAAAAAACGTTTAAACCAATTGGGCTTCTTTAAAGGCGTAAACGTTGAGACACCTGCGGTTGCCGGGGCCGATGATTTAATTGATGTAAACTACAGCGTTGAAGAGCAATTGAGTGGAAGCTTAAACTTTAATGTGGGTTATGCCGGTGGTAGTGGTTTTATTATTGGTACCAGTATTAGCCAGAATAATTTTTTAGGTACGGGTAACCGTATGTCGTTGGCATTACAGAAAAACAGTACGGTTCAGTCGTATAACTTTTCCTTCCAAGATCCTTATTATACGATCGATGGTGTGAGCCGTGGCTTTAACTTGTTTTACCGTAAAACAGATTTTTCTAACCAGTCTTTTACCAGTGATTATCAAACTAATACGTTGGGTGGTAATGTCACCTTTGGTTATCCTATTAGCAACCGTGAGCGTTTATCCTTCACTTTAGGTGCGTCTGAAACAGATATGTTCGAGGGCAATACCGTCCCGGCTGAGATCTCTAGTTTCATTGATGAAAACGGTGATCATTTCCGTGAGTATTCACTGGGTTCCAGTTGGAAGTGGTCTAACTTAAACCGTGGTTTGTTTCCTACGGCCGGTGCACAGCAAAGTTTATCGTTTGATTTAGCGATTCCAGGCAGTGATTTAAACTATTGGAAGTTAGGCTATAAAGCGGATTACTACATTCCTTTAGATTTAGATTGGTCTTTACGTTTCCGTACCGAACTGGGCTATGGTGACGGTTATGGCGATTTAGACAGACTACCTTTCTTTAAGAATTTCCGTGCCGGTGGTGTAGGTTCTGTTCGTGGTTATCGCACAAGTTCACTAGGATCACGAGGATTGCCAGAATATAATTTGGTCGACCTGGTTGAGACAGACAGCGATGGTAATCCTGTATTTGAAACAGATAACTTGGGCCGCCCTGTTGTAGACAGTGGCGCAGCGAGTAATATTTATTATAAAAACGTAGACGGAGACATTGTTCGTGCTGTGAATACTGATAAATATGCACCGGTATACGTTACCGATTCATCCACGGGTTCGATTGTGCAAGCGCCAGCGTTTGTTGAAAGTGCAACGGCCTTGGGTGGAAATATTCTAATCGAGGGAAGTACTGAATTAATTTTCCCATTCCCATTCATCGAAGATCGTAGCTCATTACGTAGCGTATTTTTCTTAGATGCGGGCAATGTGTTTACTGATCAGTGTTATAAGCCTAGCGATAGCCAGGCACCTAGCTTTAACAGCCACCCATTCTGTGATGAAGGGGTAGACCTTTCAGAACTGCGTTTAAGTACGGGTGTGGGTGTAACTTGGGTAACGGCCATTGGCCCCTTGACCTTTACGTACTCTTTCCCATTAAATGATAAGGAAGATGATCGTACTGAAGGATTTGAATTTACACTTGGACAAGTGTTCTAATTTAATTAATTTTTAAACTAATCAAAATAAAATAAGTAGGAAGATTATATTATGCGTTTTTTACAAATAGCTCTATTAGCCATGACTGCTACCTTTGCTCAAGCAGAAATGAAAATTGCCGTTGTTGATATGCAGCGTGCAGTACTGGCTTCTGATGAAGCTAAAGCGGCTGTTGAAAAGTTCCGCACGGCTAAGCAAGACGATATCGATACCATCAGTAAGTTAGAAACTGAGCTTAAAGGTATTCAAGAAAAAATCGCTAAAGATGGCGAAATTATGAGTGAAGATGAGCGTCGTAAGCTTAAAAATAGCTTCGAAGAGAAAGCCACTACGTACAAGTTTCACCGTCAAAATATGCAAAAAGCTGAGCAGCAAGAATTGCAACAGCTAGCACAAATGATGGAGCCTAAAATGCAGAAAGCATTGAAAGCGATCATTGATGAAAATAAGTATGACCTAGTATTGCGTCCTGAAATGGTGATCTTTAATGGCCCAAGTACAGACATTACTAAATTGTTGCTTGAGCAGCTAAACGCAAAATAATTAAAGCCCGAATTAACAATAAAGGTTACTCAATATCATGACACTAAAAGCTATCTCTTTAGCTGAAATTGCTGAAAAAATTGGCGCAACGTTAATTGCGAAAGATGATCAGGTAATGGTGTCAGGTGTTTCGACCCTTGAATTAGCCGGTGCAGAGCAAATCACATTTTTAGCGAACCCAAGTTATCGCAAGCAGCTCGCGACGACTCAAGCGGCGGCGGTGATTATTCATCCCGATATGCAAGATGAATGTCGTGCAGCGGCGCTAGTGATGAATAATCCCTATATGGGGTTTGCTAAAGTTTCACAGTTATTCAATAACCTTCCTGCTCAAGCCGCTATTATTCATCCTTCAGCTACGATTGCAGAAACTGCGATAATTGCTGAAGGTGTATCGATTGCAGCAAATGTTGTGATTGGCGAATACGTTGAAGTTGGCGCTGGCACGCGAATCGGTCCTAATTGCGTAATCAGTGATCACTCCATACTGGGTGAGCAATGCTTATTGCACGCCAATGTTGTGATGTATCACGATGTTGTTATCGGCAACGATTGCATACTTCATTCCGGTTGTGTATTAGGTGCAGATGGGTTTGGTTTTGCACCGGATGGCGGTGAGTGGGTTAAAATTGCTCAGCTTGGTGGTGTCAGATTGGGTAATCACGTTGAAGTGGGTGCCAATACAACCATCGACCGTGGTGCTTTGGGTAATACAACCATTGGTAATGGTGTTAAGCTCGATGACCAGATTATGATTGCTCACAATGTAGTGATTGGGGATAACTGTGCCATTGCAGGAACGGCGGGTATTGCGGGTAGTACAACTCTCGGTAAAAACTGCACGATCGCTGGCGGCGTTGGCATCGTTGGTCATATTGAAATAACCGACGGTGTTCATATTACTGGCATGACACTGGTTTCAAAATCGATTAAGGATCCAGGTGTTTATTCATCGGGAACCGCAATGATGCCTGCGAATGAGTGGCGTAAAAGTGCGACCCGTTTCCGTCAGCTAGATGATATGGCTAGACGATTAAAAAAATTAGAAAAAAACCAATAGGTGAATATGATGCCCGCTTTGGATGTGCAAGGTATTAAAGAATTACTCCCTCACCGCTATCCATTTTTACTGGTCGATAGAGTGAATACGATCGACATTGAAGGACCGACGGTCGGCAGTATTAAAGCAATAAAAAATGTCACCATTAATGAAGAGTTTTTTAATGGTCACTTCCCACAACACCCCATTATGCCGGGTGTGCTGATTGTCGAGTCAATGGCACAGGTTGCGGGGATTCTAGGCTTACACATGCTAGGAGACAAACGCACAGTGAAAACAAGTTATTACTTCGCCGGTGCAGATCGAATTCGTTTTAAAAAGCCCGTTGTCCCGGGCGATCAGCTTAATTTAGAAGCTGAGTACGTTAATAATAAACGCGGGATTTGGAAGTTTTCATGTCGCGCCAGCGTTGATGGTGATGTTGTATGTTGTGCTGAGATCACCTGCGCAGAGAAGGATATATAAATATGATTGACCCTAGAGCCGTAATCGATCCAAGTGCAATAATTGCTGAAGGTGTAGAGATTGGTCCTTGGTCCATGGTTGGACCAGGAGTAGAAATCGGTGAAGGAACAGTGATTGGGCCACATGTTATTGTCAAAGGCCCGACCAAAATTGGTAAGAATAATAAAATATTTCAATTCTCTTCCATTGGTGAAGAGTGCCAAGATAAAAAATATGCCGATGAGCCTACACAGCTCATTATTGGCGATAATAATATTATTCGAGAAGCCTGCACGTTTCATCGTGGAACGACGCAAGACCAAGGAATAACCAAGGTCGGCAGTAATAATCTCTTTATGGTGAATACGCATATCGCACATGATGTGATGATGGGTGATAACTGTATTTTGGCGAATGATACGAACGTTGCTGGCCATGTACATATTGGTGATTACGTTATTTTAGGTGGCGCTACTCAGGTTCATCAGTTTTGTAAGATTGGCAGCCACTCAATGTCAGGCGCGGGTTCAGTTGTTTTAAAAGACATTCCTGCGTACGTGATTTGTAACGGTTATCCGGTTGAGCCTCACGGTATTAATATCGAAGGACTGAAGCGTCGTGGTTTCGAAAAAGCATCGATTCAACTTCTGCGTAAAGCGTATAAAGCACTTTATCGTCAAGCCTTAACCCTTGAAGACGCTTTAGTTGAAATTAGAGTATTGGCTGAGCAAGACGATGCGGTGAAGGTATTACTCGATTCTGTTGAACAAGCGTCACGCGGTATTATCCGCTAATGCGCATTGCAATTGTTGTCGGTGAAACTTCCGGAGACATGTTGGGTATTGGCTTGATGAAAGCCTTAAAAAAACAATACCCAGATGCGACATTTGAAGGTATTGGTGGCCCATTAATGGAAGCGGAAGGCTTTAAGTCTTTCGTACCAATGGAGCGTCTCGCTGTGATGGGCCTAGTCGAGATTTTAGGTCGATTATTCGAGCTGTTAAAAGTGCGTAAAAAGCTGGTGAAGTACTGGCAGAAAAATCCTCCGGATGTCTTTATTGGCATCGATGCACCTGAGTTTAATACCCAGCTTGAATACAAATTAAAAACCTCAGGGATTCAAACGGTTCATTATGTCAGCCCTTCTGTTTGGGCGTGGCGTTCTAAGCGAATTCATAAGATAAAAAAATCAGTCGATTTGATGCTGACGCTATTTCCTTTTGAAGCGAAGTTTTATCAAGAGCACGATGTGCCTGTAAGCTTTGTTGGCCATAATTTGGCGGATAGTATTCCTTTTGAAAACCATGCCGATGATGCGCGTCAGGTCTTTAATATAGAACCGAATGAAAAAGTCGTGTGCCTGATGCCAGGAAGTCGTGGTAGTGAAGTAGAAAAATTATGTCCTGTTTTTCTGCAAACGGCTGAACGTATTTCGCAGCATAATCCAGATGTACGCTTTATTTTGCCAGCCGCTAATCATGTGCGTAAGCAGCAAATTGAACAGTTCATCGAAGAAATGAAGCCTGCGGCTAAAATCGAAGTGATCGATGGTCATTCA
The DNA here is from genome assembly GCA_963851095.1 of uncultured Gammaproteobacteria bacterium. Lineage (GTDB taxonomy): Bacteria > Pseudomonadota > Gammaproteobacteria > Pseudomonadales > Oceanobacteraceae > Oleispira. The sequence continues at coordinate 462,663 of CAWKOX010000007.1, forward strand.
AAGACCTGTATGCAAGCGGCGGATGTTATTCTACTTGCCTCAGGCACGGCAACCTTAGAAGGTATGCTGCTTAAAAAACCGATGATTGTCAGTTATATCGTTGCGCCCTTAACGTATCGAATAATGCGTCGATTATTGAAACAAGATTTTATTTCGCTTCCTAATCTGTTGGCTGGCCGCGAAGTAGTTCCAGAAATATTGCAAGAGCAGGCAACGGCTGAAAATTTAGCCAAGGCTGTGAATGAACGCCTAGAAGATGAAGACCTTATTCATCAGCTGCAAGAAACCTTTTTATTCATTCATAAGCAACTTAAACGTGGTGCGAATGAACAAGCGGCGCTTGCCATTGTTAATTTATTGGAACCAACGCCAGTATCAACTCCGCTTGCAGCGACTAACAATATTGATACTTCTCGTTCGGATGATGCGTAATGTCGGTTGAAGGTTTGCCAGAAATTAGCTTGGCTGAAAAAATGAACGTACTCACCGAAGTAGAAGCTCAGCTAATTGAGCAGCGCATTGTGTATTGCGGTGTTGATGAAGCGGGTGCTGGCCCGTTGTGTGGTGACGTTGTTGCTGCTGCGGTTATTCTTGATCCTAATAATCCGATTGCTGCATTAAACGATTCGAAAAAATTAAGTGAAAAAAAGCGCGAAGCGCTATTTCCCGAAATTAAAGAAAAAGCCTTAAGCTATTGTATTGCCCGTGCCAGTGTTGAGGAAATTGATACCATCAATATTCTGCACGCCCGCATGCTGGCGATGACACGAGCGGTTCGTGGACTCCAATTTCAGGGTCTAAAGCAATTGCCTGAATATGCTTTGATTGACGGTAATCGTTTACCAGAATTAGATATGCCAGGTACGGCTATTGTTAAAGGCGATGCGTTAGTCGCTGCTATTAGTGCGGCGTCTATTTTAGCCAAAGTCCAACGCGATCATGAAATGGCCGCCTTGGATGAGCAATATCCTGGTTATGGTTTAGCCAAGCATAAAGGCTATCCAACAAAAGCGCATATTGAAGCGTTGGAAAAACTAGGGCCTTGTGAAATCTATCGCAAAACTTATGGGCCAGTGAAAAGACTGTTAGCCAATAACTAGGTTTTATCATTCCTCGCGTTGTAAATTCAATTACGATTATTAATTCTAATAGCTCTGCTTTGACTCCCTAGCTTTGCTCTAATGTAAGCGGTGAACCTTATGAAATACGATGTCATTATAATTGGTGCCGGCGCTGCTGGGCTTATGTGTGCGGCTATTGCCGGTCAGCGCGGACGTTCCGTCTTGGTCTTAGATCATGCTAATAAAGCAGGTAAAAAAATTCTCATGTCAGGAGGCGGTCGTTGTAATTTTACCAACTACTACGTCGAACCTGATCGCTATCTTTGTCATAACCCTCATTTTTGCAAAAGTGCCTTAAGCCGCTATACCCAGTGGGATTTTATCAGTCTGGTGGATAGGCATAATATTCCCTATCACGAGAAGCAGTTAGGGGAATTATTTTGTGATAATAAATCCAGCGATATTCTTGAAATGCTATTGAGCGAGTGCAATCAAGCAGGGGTTGATGTGCAACTTAAAACATCTGTGGAATCTATTAAAGCGCTAGAGACAGACTCAGAAGACAGTATTGATCAAAATACTGATGGTAATAATAGTCGTTATGAATTGATAACCACCAAGGAAGATTCTCGAACTGATTATACCTGCCAATCGTTAGTGATCGCGACGGGCGGTTTATCCATTCCTACTCTGGGCGCAACGGGCTTTGGTTATCAAGTTGCTGAACAGTTTAAGTTAAAAACTTACGCTACCCGCGCAGGTCTCGTCCCTTTTACCATTACCAATCAATTGAAGGATGTGTGTATCGCGTTGTCGGGCAGCTCTTGCGAAGTGACGATGGAATGCAGTGACCAGAGCTTTCGTGGCAATATGTTATTTACGCATCGCGGCTTAAGTGGCCCTGCGGTATTACAAATTTCATCGTATTGGCAGCCAGGAAAAACACTGACCATTAATCTTTTGCCTGATATCGACCTTGCACAAGTCTTACGTGAAACTCAACATGAACGCCCGAAGCTTTCTGTGAAGAAATTTATCGCACAATGGCTAACGCAAAAGATGTCAGAGCAATTGGTTGAGTTTTTCTTTCCACAAATGCCGCAAACGCTGGCTGAATTAAATGCGGAGCAAATGGATACCATTGCTGAGCAGTTTAATGCATGGCAATTAGGACCTTCAGGAACCGAGGGCTATCGCACGGCCGAGGTTACGCTGGGTGGAATTGATACCGACGAAGTCAGTTCTAAAACCATGATGTCCAAGAATCAGCCAGGTTTATATTTTATTGGCGAAGTGCTGGATGTGACAGGGCATTTGGGAGGCTTTAATTTTCAATGGGCTTGGGCCAGTGGCTGGGCTGCGGCGCAATACGTATAAACTTCCTGAATACAGTACTCAATGCTAGAATGTGCGCCTTAAAATGCACATTCTAGGTATTACTTCACATGAAATTTGTAGCTAATGTCGATTTTAACGGTGGTCAATTACGCTCGTTAAATGAATCTGATGTCGACGCCATTGTTAAAATATATCAAAAGCAAACGTTAGCGGGCCAAAGCGAAGATGCGATTAAAGAGCATGCTGAGCGAATGATTACTTTATCGGTTCAGATGGCTGCAACTCAACGTGGCATGATGTGGGCTATTGATGTTGATGGGCAAATGCTGGGGATGCTGAGTTTATATGATTGGCAGCCTACGTCGTTAAAAACAGTTATGCGATTAGATACTTTACCTGAGCTGTCACAGGCTTTACAGGTTGATGCTTTACGCACGGGTATTGAGTATTTGTCCAAAAAATATCATTTACGTAATTTTTCTTTTCAGTGTTTTCCTCAAGGAGATGAGTCTGTTATTGCGGTTATTCAAACGGTAGGCTTCGAGCAGCAGGCACGTTTGCGTGATTTTCGCCGTATAAGCCAAACAGAGTATTCTGATATTCTAGTGTTTAATAAAATTGTTGAACCGGCAGAAGGCGTATCGTTCGAAGGAGAGCAGGCATGAACTGGAATCTAAACACAGAAAACTATTATATTCGTTTTGCAAATGAGCACGATATTCCGAGTATTTATGAGTTACTAGGCTCTAATGACGTGGTTAAAAATCATCCTAAAAATCCTATGGCTGTTGAAGCTCAAGCGATGGATGAAGCGCGCCGAATGGTTATGCAATTTGAAGCAAAAGAAGCAGCTTTTTGGCTAGTCGAAGAAAAAACAACGGGTAAGGTAATTGCTCGAATCAGCTTGCAAAAGTTCAATTGGATAAATGCCAGTGGGCAGTTAAAAATTGACATATTTAGTGAATTTAAAACCCAGCCAATTTTAGCCGAAATGATCTATGCGGTGGCCACATTGGCTTATGAAGATCTGTCGTTACATCGTTTAGAGTGGATGTTGATGGCTAAAGATACAGCGTTTGTTGATGCTGCTAATGCGTTTGGTTTTAATCACGACGGTCAATTATTGAGCTATTTTGAGTTTGAAGGTACTTGGGTTGATTATCAGGTTTTCAGTTTACTGAAGACGGATACGTCTTGGCAGCAAGCGATTAAAAAGCATGGATTGATTACCGAATCGCTATAATGGTCTCATGCCCTAGCGCTAAGCGGCTAGGGTACTCTTAATGTGTCATGGCCAATTAAAATGAATCGTTTGATTTATGTTAGATTCATGTTGTTAGGTTTTTATCTAAATTTCCTCTCTTTAAAGCCGTTCGATAAGATAATTTTGTAAAAATTGACCAAAAATAGCTTTGTTCTTCTCAGACTCCACTAAACTTACTCATGAATTCAACTAAAAATAGTTTGAGCTTGAAAACATGGTTTTGAGATCACAATATGTTATGACTCCTTCCAGTGAGGAAACTTCTGATGAAATGCCTGGCTCTAAGGCTTTCGAATGCCCAGAATGTGGATCTCTCAGTCCTTGGGCTGATGAGTTGGTCAAGCTCAGAGAGCAAGTCATTACTGACCCTTTAACGGGGTTGTATAACTTACGGTATTTTAGAAATGCTCTCGACTCCGAGCTAGAGCGTACATTGCGCACGACACTGCCGACTTCTTTAATGATGATAGACCTTGATCATTTTAAACAGGTGAATGATGTTTGGGGTCATGAAGTCGGTAATCAGGTACTCAAATTGACAGCTCGCTTGATTAAGCAGGTTACCCGACAGCTTGATATTCAGTGTCGTTATGGTGGTGAGGAGTTTGTTGTCATATTACCTTCCACAACCTTGTTATTGGCAAGCCAAGTGGCTGAGCGGTTACGACAACAGATTCAAGAAAGTGAAATCTTAGTGGGTGAGCAGTCATTGAGAATCACTGCGAGCATCGGTGTTTCAGTGCGCTTATCGCATGAGGCGGGTACGGCTTCTGAGCTAATCAAAGCGGCAGATGCTTGCTTGTATCAAGCTAAAGCGGAAGGTCGAAATAAAGTTTGCTTTAATGGCTTTGAGCCAGAAGAAGAAGGAACGGTTAGTGGGGATGAAAAAGCGGCTTTAATGGGGATGTTTTCAGATTATTAAGAACAATCCCCTTGCCAAGTATTCTTTGCAAGGGGATTGTTAGGTTGTATGTAAATTTACATATCGCCTAGTAAAGCAGTATTACGAGCAGGGTGTAAGGTCATAAACGGCTCGTTAGTCGTATTGTCGTCAAAGCTATGGCGTAGGCGGAAGCTAGGATCTAAACGACGTGTACAGAGCGTTAGGCGAACGGTTAGCCAGCGATAATCACCTTTGCTTTCAGCATGAAGAACGATGGAAGCTTCATTTTCAATAATAGCTTTACAAATAGGCACTAAATCTTCACTTATGCCGCGATCTCGATTCGAGATCTTATCTTGAGGCAGAGGGTAGCTAGCAATCGCTGCTGAACTTTCCACACCCTTACCAATAGGGGTTTCATTGCCCAGTCTGATAACCGTTTCTTTTTTAACTCTTTTAGGTTCTTCTTTTATTACTGGAGCAGGTGCTGGTTTAGGCTTTGCAACAGATGCTTGCTTGACGGGGGCTTTTACAGGTTTTTCAACAGTAACTTTTTTCGGTGTTGCTTTCTTGCTTATCTGTTTAGCTTTTTTAGCGGCTTCAGCTTTCTGCTTTAATAGTTTCTCATTCGCAATACGACGATTACGCTCAGCTATTTGTTTTGCTTTTCGGTCGGCGGCTGCTTGCTTGGCCTTATCGGCCTTAGCCTGCTTAGCAGCATTCGCTTTCTTTTTACGCTCTGCATCTAATCGTTTCTTTTCTGCGATCGCGGCATCCGCTAATGCTTTCTGTTCTTTTAGCTCAGCCTTAGTTGGCCCTTTGGGTGTCGATTTTTTAGCACTGCTTGAGCTCTTGCTTAACTTGTCGTTCTTCTCTTGAGCTGCTTCAAGCCCAGGTGTCAGTGCTGCTACTTTCCAAGCGGTATCAAGATAGCTTTGAGCTTGACTATATTGCTTCTTATCCATGGCTTTATTAGCTAAAGACACGTAGGATTCGCCGAACTTGAAAATCAGTGGCGTAATTCTGAAATCGAATGGTGCTAGTGACCGGAAAGTGTCGATGCGCTCAAGCGCATTATTTCCAGCAGGCTTTGCTAATCGTTGGGCTTTGATATCGGCTTCAATAGTGCTTAAAAGCTGATCTAAGTCTTGTGTGGCAGCATGACTATTCATGCTAAGCGCGAGAGCTGCGACGATAAATATGTGCTTCATAAAGCTAAAAGTGCCTGTTTGTTATTTTTAATCGTATCTTGATAATGGCCTAAGATGAAAAGAATAGGGCATAATGTCAAGTTAAAGTACGAAAAAAGGGATAAAAAGTATGATGCGTTGGGGTTCTATAATTTTTTCAGTACCTGTGATTCTCCTATTAAGCCTTTATGCTTGGGAATTATCAATAGTGACAGAATGTATTGATCAAGGGTTGAGCTACGATTTTGCTTTAGAAAAGTGCGTGACAGGGGTTCAAAATATTGAAACACCTTACTATGCCCGCCATACAATATTTGTAAACCTTATGTTATTAATGTCTGTGGTTGGCTCTGTGCTCATGACAATGGCCATGATTCAACGTGGCATGCAGAGGGATTAGGGTCTTTACTGGCGAGCCCTTGAATGATGAGTGAAAGCTGCCGCGAGTTTAAACTCACGGCAACTATGCTTGTTTGAATGTCTCTTCTAAAACAATTATTTCTGTTTTGAATAAATCTTACAGGCAGCACTTCTTGTACTTCTTACCACTGCCACACGGACATTCATCATTACGGCTTGGTTTCAACTGTTGTGGCTGATAGTCACCACTGTGATAAAACCAATGGCCATTCTCATACAAGAACTTAGACGTCTCTTCTAACAAGTGCCATTGTTTCTGTTCTAAATAGTACGCTTTGAAATGAACAGCGCCTTGTTTTTTATCGTTGCTGGCACTGAGAATGTCCAATCGCTTCCATTCAGTCCCTTGTTCTAGCGTTAGCTGCCCTGGTCGCGTATCAGGATGCCAGCTTGTTTTTAAATAATCAGGTAGCTTTAAAGCAAAGGCACTGAAACGCGAACGCATTAACGCTTCCGCGCTGCCCGCTGGAGCACCCTGGTGCAAGGGCGCGCAGCAGTCGCTATAAGGTTCGTTAGAGCCACAAAGGCATGGCTCTATAGATAGATCTTTCGTATTCATACGTTTTGTTTAAATCAGTACTTAGGTAGCTTGTTGTACACTTTTCATCAGGTTACCAATAGCCGCCATTAATTCTTCGCTGCGTTTTTCGCTGCGGAAGGCTTGCAGAATGTGCTCGCGTTTATTCGGCAATGGCATTAAATCAGCTACTAGGGCATTAAATGCGGGCTGGCCTTGCTCATTAGTGGCCAGTACATTTAAGAAAGCAAGTAATAACTCACCTTGTAGGTCTTGCCAACAGCGACTTGCGATAGAAGCGAGTACTTCGATACTGGTTGCCTTGGGATGCAATAAAATCACTTCAATAAGCATTTGGCGTTGCTCAATATTCTGGCTGTGGGATAGCGCCCGCACGAAGGCAGCTAAGTCGGTAGGTTCAGCACCGTCTTTGATAACTCTTGCTAGGCGATCGTTAATCGCCACAGACAGCTCAAAATCAGGCTCGATGTTCTCTAAAAAACTTAATAATGTATTCAGAGGCGTTGCTGGCATGTTGGCAATGCCTTGAGCGACGAGTTTGGCATTTTTGTCTTTATCGATGCTAACAACGACTTCGGCAATTCCTTGCAGACCGAGTTGTTGCCAGTTCTCCCAGCCCATGTCACCACTCAGATACGCACGCGTTGTGGTATAAAAATCGGAATGGCTCTGACCAAGAGTTGCGAGCGCCAAAGAGTGGAAGTAAGCCATGCGATTTTGGTCAGGCTTGTAATAACAAGGTGCTTCGCCGTGTTCTTTATCGGGATACTGTAAACATCTTAACCAGTGATTTAAGAAAGCATCACGGTCGCCTGGTTGAATGAAGTTTTGCTCATCTAAGGGCAGTTTTAAAAACCAGATATTGTGGTTGCCTGCTTTTTTAGGGTTCCACGTTAAAATACCAATCCAAGCGTGTTGTAAATAAGGCGATGGAAACGGTTTTTTAAGGTCTTCTATATCAGCAAAATCGGCTTTTGAGATTTTTTGAATGCGGCGACCCAGATCAAAAATACGCATTTGCGCGCCGGTTTCTTCAACGAATTTACTGATACTCACAAGCGAACCCCAAAATGGTTATAAACAGGATTAAAATAATTGGCGCTATTCTAGCGGATTGACTCTAGGGTATCGAGAGCTGAATGTTTATATCTACTGAGATATCGTACAATACGGATTACTAATGTGGTCTCGTGCTCCTATCGTTAGATCGCTGAATAAATAAGTAGGTGTTAGAAAATAATGACACAGCATAAGCAAGTCGAATCGACGTTGCAGATTTTACAGCAAGCTTTAATGGAAGCAGGGCATTGGTCTGAATCAGGTATCAGTGATGAAGCATTGGCTAGCCAGCAACCTTTTTGCCTGGATACGATGAATTTTAGCCAGTGGTTGCAGTTTGTCTTTATTCCTAATATTCAGACTTTAATAAATAAGCAGCAGGCATTACCGTGCTTAGTCAAAGACCAAGGCTTAGAGCCAATGGCAAGCGAATTTTATATAAAAACAGAGGCTGATCGTACAGTCCTCGCAGTAATTTGCCAGATTGATGAATTACTACAAAACCCTTAATACAGAACAACTAATACAGAATAATTAATACAGGATTTAAAAATGCCATTTATATTAGCAACACTCGGTGGGATTGTTTTAGGCGGTGGACTAGCGGCTTGGATTCTTTCAAATCGCTGGAAGCAACAAGTCGAAGAAGTGAAAGAAGCGTTGAATGAGTTGGCTGATAAGCATCAACAAGAGCAGCAACAAAATAAAAATCTGAAGCAGGATTTAGCCGATACGCGTTATCAGCTAGGTGAAGCTAAAAAAGATTTAGCGGCGCGTTCTTAATTTATCATTCTAAAACGTTAGTATTCTAAAGTCGGGCATAAAAAAACCGCTACAGAGTGATCTGTAGCGGTTTTTCTAGCTTTCGTGATTCGTTCTATTAAGAACCGGTTACTTAGCTAAGTATGCTGCAAGCTCTTCACTGCCACCAATGCACTGGCCGCCAATAAAGATTTGAGGCACGGTTTCTTTACCGGATAACGCACGTAAAGATGTCAGGGTCGCGTCTTTGCCTAATGAAATTTCTTCAAATGGCATATTAGCCGCTTTTAGATCGTCCTTCGCTTTAGCGCAGAAAGGACAGCCTGGCTTACTAACAACACAGATAGAAGCAGGTGCTTTTGCTTCGGCGTTGATGTAGTTCAACATTGTATCAGCGTCAGATACTTCAAATGGGTCGCCTGGCTTTTGTGGTTCGATGAACATTTTGTCGATTACGCCATCTTTAACCAACATGCTATAGCGCCAGCTGCGCTTGCCAAAACCGATGTCAGATTTGTCGACCAGTAGGCCCATGCCGTCAGTGAATTCGCCAGTACCATCTGGAATGACACGGATGTTGCTTGCTTCTTGATCGGCTAGCCAAGCATTCATCACAAAGGTATCGTTAACACTGATACAAACGATTTCATCAACACCGTTCTCTTTGAATACACTGGCTAGCTCATTATAACGAGGTAGGTGAGTAGAAGAACAGGTTGGGGTGAATGCACCTGGTAGTGAAAATACCGCAACGGTCTTGCCTTTAAATACGTCATCAGTCGTAACGTTTACCCATTCATCTCCTTGGCGAGTTGGCCAAGTAACTTGTGGAACGGTCTTGCCAGTGCGGTCAGTTAAAGTCGTCATTTTCTTGCCTCTGTTTGGGTTTATTGATTCGTTGTTTTATTGAACTGGGTTCAGTATGGACAACAATCATGCTTTGGTAAAATGAATTGATTTAATTGCCGCATTAGTTTTTAACTATCGATATAATGACTCCATAGTAAAAGCTTATGATCTAGGCGAAGCCTATTACTAGTGCCTGCTAGATCTTGCTAATTGGGCATGATGACTTTAATACAGATATTGATTGGTCACAGAAAGTTCCTGATACAAGCGTTTAATTCTATATTTTCCTTGCGGGTGATTGCGGTAGAGGTATTTTAAAGCAAATAAAGGCTGGTACAGATATTCGCGACAGAGTTCTCGCCAGTACTCGGGCTCAACGAGATCAAGTGTTGTTTCAAATAAGGTTTTATATACCCGCTTAAGCCAGCTTTCTTGCAGCTGGATTCGGTTTGCAAGGCAGGCCTTGTTGGCCATATCCAAGCCAAGATCAATGTATTCGTTTAACTGAACTTCCTGTGCTGCAAGTTGCTTGCGTTCGCAGGAGCAGTGTCTGATGGCATGTTCTAATTGATGAAAGCGTTCTAATTGGATGGATAGTTGTTCCGCTTGACTCAATAGACGATGGCTTTGTGACATGAAAACTCCTGCAGTCTCTCGATGGAGAGGCAATTAACGTTAGTGGTTAACTAAAGATAGTGAGAATCATTATTATTTGCAAGGCATTAAATGAGATTTATTCTCATTTAATTGTCATGGGTCATCTTCAGCTTCTAATCTAGGTTCGGTCTGTTAATGGGCATTTCAGGATTTGGCTCAGAATTTACACTTCAGGTTTGTAGCACAGCATATGAACATAGCGCGCCAGATCTTTATAAGGGGCTTTATAACCAAACTCAGATTCACTCGTAGCAATGGCTTCTAGGCCGACGCGGTCGCGAATCTTTTGATGCATGTGATCATAGACAAAACGAATGCCGCGCCAAGATTTAACCTCTAAGCCTAGGTCGATAAGCTGGTCATGTACCCACTGTGGCTCTAACGGTTGTTGAGGCGCAATGCCTTCTTTTGCCATGCGTTCAGTGCTGGTGGCAGGGGCGTGCAGTTTGCCGTTCATAAGACCACGCCAGGTTCTGCCATGTACGTTATAGAACATCACGGATAGCCAACCACCGGGTTTGACCTGCTGATAGAGTATTTGTAATGCTTCTGCAGGATCAACCAGCCATTCCAAAACCGCATGATTCATCACTAGGTTAAATTGTTGATTGAATTGCTGAGGAATATCCTGAATGCCACAGTGAGTGAAGTTGATGTGCGACTCTAAGCCTTGTTCAGTAAAGAGTGCTTTGGCACCTTTGAGCATATCGTTGGAAATATCGCATAATTCTATCTGATGGCCTTTTGCTGCGAGCTCCGAACTAAATTGTCCCATACCGCCGCCGGCATCTAATATAGAGAGTTTGTCCTTTTCTCCAATTTCAAATTTAGAAAAGTCTTCACGCAAGGCATATAAGCGCAGCATGCCCTTTGGAGTACCATAAATATTGTTTTTAAAGCGTTTGGTTAAATCATCAAAGTTGCGATCGCTAGGGCTGGTCATTTGGCACTCAATTCGACTAACTGTATCTATAGTAACGGTTGCTATAGATACTATGGCTATAATTAGAAGGTTAGGGAAATATTAGAAAGTCTATTGTAAATATACAGAGCCTTAACTGCACGGCATAATAGGCGATAAGTTACTTAAACGTTAATTTACTGAAGCGTTTTATTAAATTAACAATCAACAGAGCATATAGTTAATGATGGCTGATAACCCGGCAAGCTTTTTTTCGACAACGCAATTAGCTAAAAAACTGAATCGAGATGCTAAGGATGTTTTTTCTTTATTGTCCGAGCGCGGCTGGATTAGACGTGAGGGAAAAGTATGGCGATTATCCACCAAGGGAGAATTTGAAGGTGGGCGTTATACCCAACATGAAAAATTCGGTGAATACATTGTCTGGCCAGAAGGTATAGAAAATCATCGGTTATTCAAAAGTGAGACGTTTAACTTCTTAACCGCTTCACAGTTAGGCAAGCCGTATAAGATTGCTCCAAAGCGCATGAATTTAATTTTGTCTGAACTAGGTTGGATCGAACGATTTCATCATGGTTGGAAATTAACCGCGTTAGGGCAGGCAGTGGGCGGGCAGCAAGTAGAGCACGAAACGACGGGTATGCCTTATGCTCAGTGGCCAGAGCAGGTTCGTCATAATCTGCAATTTAAAGCAACGTTAGAAAAACTGGCCCAACATAATGAACACTTATCTAAAGAGGCTGACTTCTTTATTGCTGATGGACGTTTGTGTGAATGTTTGGATGGGCATCAAGTTGAATCAGCGGCGCTGGCTGAGATTGATAATTGGTTGTACATATCTGGAATCAGTCATGCATATCGTCGAGAGATACCGACAGAGTTGGATCATGGTACGGAAAGAATCAAGGAAAGCATCAGTTGTGATTTCTATCTGCCAAACGGACATATCTATATAGAGTATTGGGGGCAAGAAAAAAGCCCTGCGGATATCCAGCATAAACTGGCGCGTAAAGAAATTTATCATGCGGCGAAATTAAAGCTTATCGAACTTAATGAAAGCGACCTTGATCAGCTTGATGAAGTATTGCCAAAACTTTTACTTCAGCATGATGTGGATGTTTATTAAGGATGAGCAAATAATTCATGGCAACGGTCGGCTCCCACTATATAAAGACAGCGCTCGGTGGTGCAAAAGCAAAAGGCATTGATACTCGTGCACTATTAAGAAAGGCGCGTATCTCTGATAAGCAGATGAACGACCCAAATGCTCGGGTTCATGTTGATCTGGTTGCTAAGCTGTATTCTTCTATTGCTCAAGAGTTGAATGATGAATTCATGGGCTTTACTGAGAAGTCTCTAAAGGTAGGTACGTTTGCCTTGATGGCTGACTGGGTAAGCTACTCGTCAAATCTTGAGGAGTTATTGCAGAAGGGTATTCGATTTTATAATCAGATTACCGATGAAGTTCAGATCTCTTTAGAGTACGAAGGAGATCATGTTTATTTCACTACCGTCTTCCGCCGACCTGAATTAGATTTTGAACACTTCTATATAGAGTACTGGCATGTCATCTGGCATCGATTTGCCAGTTGGTATATTGGTAAGCCAATAAAACTTTTGGGTTCATACATTAATTACACACCTTTGGATAAAGCAGAATACGACTTGCTGTTTCGTTGTCCTACTTATTTAAAGAGTAAATATAACCGCTTAGTATTTCATCGTAATTATTTGCGTGAGCCACTTATAAAGAGTCAGCGTGAATTGCAGGTCTTTTTAAAACGAGCACCGATTGATCTATTAACCATTCCCGGTGAAGACAGTAGTTTAAGTGCGCGTATCTATCAGTTGCTCGAACCGAAGCTTAATAGAGGTGCGGTTGTGCCAGGTTCTGTTGAGCTATCTAAAGAGTTATTGATGAGTGAGCAAACACTCCGCCGAAAGCTAACCGCTGAAGGAACAAGTTATCAGCAGATCAAAGATAATTTACGCACTGATCTAGCAAATAGATTATTGCGGGATCGTAGCATTACGATTGCAGAAATTGGAAAGCGTTTAGGATTCAGTGAACCCAGGGCATTCACTCGTGCTTATAAACAGTGGATGGATGTAACGCCGCGTGAATATCGTGCTCAGCGATTGGGGCGCACTGGCAATAAGTAAGTTGGTTTCGTTTGAATTGCTGATAGATTAACCGTGATTAGCTTGCGTTCCCGGCGAGGATTGAATTTTAGGCTGAACTTCTTATTCAGCCAGTAGCGATAAATATTTCCATCCCTGGAGTACCTTCCGGCCTAGTCATTCATGACTATTCGCTCACTGAGCTACGAAACTTCGTTTCGGTCACGTGAGCCCCTCCCATAGAAGTCCTTAAAAATTAATCCCCATCGTTCACCGCTGATCACTCGCAGCTTACCAGAAGTCTAGAATGGCCGATGTTTAAAATAAGCAAAACCGATCCTTCTGTTTACAGTATATCTATTACTGAATCTATACAGCACCTATACAAGTATTAATTTTATCTATTCCCACGGTTTAGCTTTTTACAGAACATTCTTGAATCTAGCCAAATTCCAACTAATCTAAAACATCTGCATGAAGCGTGAGCTTAATCGTTCAGTTTTTAATCAAAAAAGAGCTGATTCAAACTAATTCAGGTCTTTTGTAGATTATTTACAGAAAGCAGTTGACGGGGCTGTGGATAAGCGTATTATTCGCCGCCTGCTCAGACAGAACGGCCTTCGGGAAGTTATGATTGAGTTGAGATAAGGTCTTGTTTTTAAAGGATTTTTTTGAAAATCTTCTGAAAATAAACGCTTGACTCTCTGGCTGGGATCATTAAGATACGCAGCCTGCTTAGAGAGACTTCTTAAGTCACTTTAAGTACTGAAGATAAGATGTTGTTTTTGTTCTACTTTCTCTGAAAGTTAAATGAAAATAATCCTTGACTTCAAGATCGCACAATATATAATGTGCGCCCACTTCGAGCAAAGCCTAGTTGGTTAGCTGAAGTCGGAAACGTTCTTTAAAAACATATTCAGATAATTCGTGTGGGTGCTTACCTTGATTGAGCCGAGACAGTTATTCAGCCTTCTCTTTTATTAGGGTCTGCTAATAACATCAAAGCATAAAACAAGATAAGAACTCACGAACTCTACTTTAATTAGGTGAGTATAAAAGTTAGTTTTTATTTTGAGTAAGATTTTAAACTGAAGAGTTTGATCATGGCTCAGATTGAACGCTGGCGGCAGGCTTAACACATGCAAGTCGAGCGGAAACGAAAGTAGCTTGCTACTAGGCGTCGAGCGGCGGACGGGTGAGTAATGCTTAGGAATCTACCGAGTAGTGGGGGATAGCCATTGGAAACGATGATTAATACCGCATATATCCTACGGGGGAAAGCAGGGGACCTTCGGGCCTTGCGCTATTCGATGAGCCTGAGTGAGATTAGCTAGTTGGTGGGGTAAAGGCCTACCAAGGCGACGATCTCTAGCTGGTCTGAGAGGATGATCAGCCACACTGGGACTGAGACACGGCCCAGACTCCTACGGGAGGCAGCAGTGGGGAATATTGCACAATGGGCGAAAGCCTGATGCAGCCATGCCGCGTGTGTGAAGAAGGCCTTCGGGTTGTAAAGCACTTTCAGCGAGGAGGAAAGGTCAGTAGCTAATAATTGCTGGCTGTGACGTTACTCGCAGAAGAAGCACCGGCTAATTTAGTGCCAGCAGCCGCGGTAATACTAAAGGTGCAAGCGTTAATCGGAATTACTGGGCGTAAAGCGCGCGTAGGTGGTTTGTTAAGTTGGATGTGAAAGCCCAGGGCTCAACCTTGGAACTGCATTCAAAACTGACTCACTAGAGTACGAGAGAGGTTAGTGGAATTTCCTGTGTAGCGGTGAAATGCGTAGAGATGGGAAGGAACACCAGTGGCGAAGGCGACTGACTGGCTCGATACTGACACTGAGGTGCGAAAGCGTGGGGAGCAAACGGGATTAGATACCCCGGTAGTCCACGCCGTAAACGATGTCTACTAGCCGTTGGGAGACTTGATCTCTTAGTGGCGCAGCTAACGCGATAAGTAGACCGCCTGGGGAGTACGGTCGCAAGATTAAAACTCAAATGAATTGACGGGGGCCCGCACAAGCGGTGGAGCATGTGGTTTAATTCGAAGCAACGCGAAGAACCTTACCTACTCTTGACATCCAGTGAACTTGCTAGAGATAGCTTGGTGCCTTCGGGAACACTGAGACAGGTGCTGCATGGCTGTCGTCAGCTCGTGTTGTGAAATGTTGGGTTAAGTCCCGTAACGAGCGCAACCCTTGTCCTTAGTTACCATCATTTAGTTGGGGACTCTAAGGAGACTGCCGGTGACAAACCGGAGGAAGGCGGGGACGACGTCAAGTCATCATGGCCCTTACGAGTAGGGCTACACACGTGCTACAATGGCATGTACAAAGGGTTGCCAAGCCGCGAGGTGGAGCTAATCCCATAAAGCATGTCGTAGTCCGGATTGGAGTCTGCAACTCGACTCCATGAAGTCGGAATCGCTAGTAATCGTGAATCAGAATGTCACGGTGAATACGTTCCCGGGCCTTGTACACACCGCCCGTCACACCATGGGAGTGGGTTGCTCCAGAAGTAGATAGCTTAACCTTCGGGGGGGCGTTTACCACGGAGTGATTCATGACTGGGGTGAAGTCGTAACAAGGTAGCCCTAGGGGAACCTGGGGCTGGATCACCTCCTTAAACGATATTCTCAGCCAATCATGGCTAAGTGCTCACACGAAT
>CAWKOX010000008.1:0-168104 GCA_963851095.1 uncultured Gammaproteobacteria bacterium
ACTCCGACATAGTACCTGGCTGCGTAGTACGCCAATTACCCATCCAGCCGCCTTTGTCGCCACAGGTTTGGGCACACTTGGCTTGTGCGTCTTTGTCACTCCAAATTGGGCCTGCGTTGTAGCTGGTTGTGGTTGTGCACATGTTTTTCAGTATGTCGTTTATGAATATATGGCTCACGTCGAAGTTATTGTGTGGGCCAGTATTGCGGTAGTTCGCATCGACGGTGAATTCATGACAGCCGAAGCAGTTAGACGTATATTCGTGGTTTGTTCCGGTTTGGCTGAAGCCGTCTTGGAATGATGTTTCCATTACCGTATTAGCCATACGTAGCGATCCGCGCTGATTATCAAGTGACGGTGCGCCGGTAGAGGTAACTGACGGTTTCGTAGGATCTGATAACCATAGCGCGCCTATATTGAAGTAGTTATTAAGCACGGCCATTGAGCTGTTTGGGTCGACATTAAGTTCTAGTAGGAAGTTATTAATCTGGGTATTAAGGTCGGTAATGGCGGTGATGTTTTTGTCATAATGTGGGTCATCCTTTTCTGTTCCATACGGGTGAACCGTGCAGGTTTGGTTAGGTGTTCCACCTGTTAATGATTCAATTTTGCTTACGCTGTTCCAAGTACAGCTACTTGGGTCGCTAATGCATGCTTCGCTCGCAAACGACCAGCTTTGGCTTGTTGCGCTGGTATCATTACAGGTTGGGTTATTGTCTTTGTGTTCGAATGAGGCCCAAATCATTTCTGGGTGGTCTTCGGTTGCAATCGCGACGTGAAAGCCAATCATGCCCAATGTTTCTGTACCTGGTACGCCGTCGATGTCAGCTTCCATTATTAGGTAACTACTTTGGTCATCGCTTGGTGTCATTTGTTTCCATGCGGTTTTTATTTCTGTCGTTGGAAAAGTAAAGTTGGCTTTTTGTTGTATTTTACCTGCATCGCATAAGTTTCGACTAAAGCGTACGTCGTATAAAACGGCGTTTCCTTTTTGGTCGAAGATGCCTTTTTCGCCTGTTCCGGCTTGGCCTGTGCGTTCTGGCAGATCAATTTTATTTAAGCTGGTAACTAAGGTTTTAGAGGTAATTACATCGTCACAGGAATTATGACCAGTGGCTTCTAGAATGGGGTATTTGTCGGTATTTTGAAATTGACGCAGCGTTGCGTCGTTTTGGGAAGGTGACATGAGTTGTAAAAACCATTGCCACGAGAATTGGTAAAATTCACAAAAATCGGCATTTTTTCCTAACGGTACTTCGCTGGGCGCATTGGGGTTTGAGATCCATGTGGATTGTGCTTCGCAAGAGTAATCAGCCGCTGCGGCCATATTACTCCCTAAGCTGATTAATCCGGTTCCTGCGCTGATTGCTAGAAATTTTATTCCGCATTTTTTTATTGCTGTTCTCATCCTATGACTCCTTTCACGTAATACTTGCTTTGTAGCAAGCGGTATAAAAAGTCTAGCAACAATTGAGTGTTTGAATGCTATAGGGTTGAAAAATCATACATAAGCATTAGAAAAAAGCTATGTGTAGGTGGTGATAATTAAGCTGCCTGTTCTGAAACCATAGCATTGTTTTCTGAACTCATATTGCGCACTGCGTGGCTAAGCGTCGTTTCGAAAGCGGTTTCTAATAAAGACGGGCTTATTCCATTGTGCAATACTTCAATTTTAGTCGTTATTCACTCTAGGATTTCATGACCTCTTCTAATACATCGAATAAGAAGCGTTTATTTTCAAGTTATATTCAAGATCTTCCTTCTGGCGAACTTACTTGGATTGGGCTGCGCCCTGAGCGTCGGGCTGAGGTTGTTGAGGTGAGTTCTGTTCAGGCGATTGCTGGGTCTGGGTTAGAGGGGGATCATCGCTTTGAGAATACGTTGGGCTCTGGCCGGCAGGTGACGTTAATTAGTGAGGAGTATATTAATCAAGTTGAGCACTTTTTATCGTTAAGTCGATCTGCGGGCAAAGCCGTTCAGGCTGTTTCTATTAGCCCTAAAGTATTGCGCCGTAATTTGGTGATTAAGGGGATGAATTTGGAGGCGCTTAGGTATCAGCAGTTTTCGATTGGCGGAGCTATTTTTGAGGCGGGTGCTTTATGTCATCCGTGTTTGGCCATGGAACGTAATTTGGGTAAAGGCGGTATTGCGGCAATGATGGGCCATGGTGGGTTGTGTTTGAAGGTGGTTCAGTCTGGCAAGATTTCGGTGGGCGATGCGGTGTGTTTGCATCACCCTCAGGCTAGTTTGTTTTAATGGGTTTAACAGCGACCTTTAGAGGGAAATTACAGCTGAGTTAATGGATATGGAATAACCCTAATACATTAGTATTACACCAATATCTGTAGTTATTACTTCACCCTAATTTGTGCTTTAATTCCTGTTTTAATACCCACCAGATACTTATGCCAGCACAGGATGTGCATAAATTGAATAGGATGATCAAGCATGGCTGATAATATTGTACACATAACCCCTCTTAAAGCACTGCCTCCACTGAAGATTGGGGTGTTCTTTGATGGTACGGGAAATGATGATAAGAGACCCGATGAGCTTTCAAATGTTTGGTATCTTTATGATATGCATGAGGGTGATGATGAAGAGCTTGTAAATGAGAAACATACATTAAGAAAATTCTATCAGCGTGGAGTTGGATCACATTCTGGCGATACTATAAAGG
Organism: uncultured Gammaproteobacteria bacterium; assembly: GCA_963851095.1. Taxonomy (GTDB): domain Bacteria; phylum Pseudomonadota; class Gammaproteobacteria; order Pseudomonadales; family Oceanobacteraceae; genus Oleispira. The sequence goes on from CAWKOX010000008.1 coordinate 2,681, forward strand.
ATTGGATCGTTGACAAAGCAGGTAATGCTGCTGGATATGGTGCAGAAGTACGTTTTGAAAATATGATTTTCTATATTGAAACCTATATTAATGAATATTTAACAGAGTTTGGCTTACTGCCTACAACCATTCAACTCGATGTATTTGGTTTTAGCCGTGGCGCAGCTATGGCACGCCATTTCGTAAATTGTATTAAACAAAACTATTTTGACTTTGAAGACCCTGAAATAAACAAAGCTTTTTCTAATCGCAATATTCTGATTAATTTCCTAGGCATTTACGATACAGTCGCCTCTTTTGGTATCGCGGGTAATAACGCTGATCCTGGTTTTAGCTTTCATATCAAACCATCGTGGATTGAATCCAAAGCTGTACATATCTATGCACTTAATGAATATCGATTAGGTTTTGATTTACAAGCGCTAATACCCTCACAAGACACCAATTACCCGATTGATATAGTCGAAGATAACTTTATTGAGATTGGTCTTCCTGGCGCTCACTCAGATATTGGCGGCGGTTACTACTACGATAAAGAAACACAATATACTGATAACAGCTTGTTAGCCTGCCCTCCTTTAGATTTAATAGCTAAATATGCCAGAGAAAATGGTGTACTTTTAGCCTGCGAGAATCCTGATCAAGCAAGAAGAGATGCTGGTAGTGCCTTAGCAGATAGGGATTACAGCGAAATGCTATCTAGTTTTGATTATATCAAACCCTATATTGAAGATAATGACTTAAGGGCACCTTTAGGCTTATGGCGTGAACATATTGAATTAAAAGATATTTATCACAAAAAAATAGAAAACAATCTTCCTGCTACTAAGCGTATAGGGCGAATGGGGAATTCTGCAAAATTAAGACAAATGAGGTATGAGAAATCAATTGAAAAAATTGAAGTATATATAGAATTGTCAGAAAAACTATTGCTAGCGTTTTTTGAAACTGCACAGGATTTCAATACATTCAAACACCATTATGATGTTCTTTATCAAAATACATGCACAGATCACACTCCCCATTTAATACAGTTACTGGCATGTGGCAACAAGATGCTGATGATAATACTTGGCCTTGGAATAAAACGGAATCTGATGATCGGCCGCATAGGGATATTTTTCATAACAAATTTAAAGATTTTGAAAAATCAAGGAGCAAACAAATAAGTTATTACACAGGTGAAGTTCGGCAGTCTGCACCAACATACAATATATTAAATTCAGTTAAATGGGATGATAAAGAGCTTGAAAACGTCAACTAAAATAATAAGTTATGGTTTTGTATTACTGATCTTTATCGGTTTAATTAATTTTTTTACAATTAGCCGATATATCACTTCTTTATTTCATGAAGAGGTTGTGTTCATTTACACCTCAACCAATTATCCTGATCAAATATTAGATAGAAATATTGAGAATTTTAGCCAAAGAACATTAGTCTTTGGCCCCTATATGCCTAGGCTTACTGGTGGAGGTGGTGGGTTTGGCGGTAATAATTATCCCTATAAAGACTCAATGAAAGGTAAAGAAATCGTCGCCTTATGGCGTATGCCAACCAAACAAAAGATCTTACACTATTACGTTCGCAGCAAACCCAACAAGGGCATTATTAGAGCACCAAGAAATGGGCGCTATGCCTATAACGTGGGGGTTGCCTTGGGGCCAATGCGAGTATCTAAATCTGCATTAACCGACGAACAATATTCTAATTCAGAAGTTGTGGGTTACTCAGCCTACGGCACTCCCGTCTATTGGCGTTGGGGCGAATGGGATAAATTATATTATGTCACCGGAATATTTAACTCTAGAAATCTTATAAATATTTCACGTAAATTCAACGAGATCCAAGGCATTGCCATTACCGCTGAGCAATATGATAAATTGTATAAACGCTGCCATAGCGATTGGCGAGAAGTTAAGTGTTTTATGGACGAAAGCTTTCCAAATCTAACACCTGAGCAATTAGCCTATATTCAATCTAGAAAACACCCTGACGACGATGCTCGCTTAGCGGGTAAATTTCCTAAACCTGAGCGACGAGTTAACCGTTGGATGTGATATGAATTTATTTTTCCGTTATTTTTTAATTTTGAGTACGACGACTGTTTTATACGGGGCCAATCGAAGATAAAGAGATCGTTACGTTATGCAACGATCTTGAAAGTAACAGTCCAAAATTAGGTATTTATTCATTCTCTCTTATTGACTCAATACCTCAAACTTCAATACCTGCTGATTCCCCGCTTCATCCACTACGAGTAATTCATGCTTGCCCAAGTCTGGGCTCATTTCCATTTGGTGTATTTGTTGTGTTTTTCCTAGGTACTGTTGGTCTAAATACCAATACACGGTTGAACCTGGGTATTGATGGGCGAGTTCGCTGATCATGTTTGTGCGGTTTCCGCTGAGTGTTATGGGCAAATAAACTTGTGTGCCTTTCTGCGGATAGATAAACGATATTGGGCTTTGCGCTGTCATGAAAGTTTTGGCAGTCGGTTCGCCATTTGGGCATGGCTTTGTATTCGCTGTGTGTTTTTTGATAATAAAAAATAATGTGCGGTGGTAATGTGAACCAGTTGTGTGAGTGTATTTTATGCACGGGTTCGCAGGCGGAGGATACGCGGTGATGTTTTTGGTCGTCGGTATGAATACGAACGTGGTATGGCGATACTGTGCTGTAGGTTGAATCTAGCGGCAGGTCGATGATGATGCTGTCGCAATACGGGGTGGCTAAGAAGCCGTCGTTTTTGCAAACCTGCACTTGGCGCAGATCGTATTCTGGTTTTTTAAACCAATGTGTTTTGGGCAGTAAGTTAAATAATTCGAATAATAACGGTGCAGCAGCTTGAGTGCCGGTTAGTCCGGGGACGCTGCCACCTTCGGCATTGCCTGTCCAAACCCCTATGGTGTATTCGGCCGTGGTGCCAATGGCCCAGCCGTCTCTAAAGCCGTAGCTAGTGCCTGTTTTCCAAGCCACTTGGCGGCTATTGGCATATTTTCGCCAGCGGTTTTCGTTACCTGGGCGGCTGACTTCTAATAAGGCTTGTAGGGTTAACCAGGCTGATCCTGCGCTGAGACTCGAGATGCTTTTTTGTGATGGTGCGCCGTGATCGATGCCAGGGAGCCGACTGATGGGGTGTGCGGGTAAGCCTTGTGCTATACGGGCCAGTTGCATGTAGAGGTGGGTCATTTCCCACAGTGTGCCTTCTGCCCCACCGAGGATTAAAGGTAAACCGTAGCCGTCGGCGCTGCGGTGTAATGTGCTAACGCCGTGTTGCTCTAAAAAATCGTAAAACGGTTTTATGCCATGTTGTTTTAGCATGTTCACCGCAGGAATGTTCAGCGATTGTGCAAGGGCTTTTTTTGCCGGTACTACGCCACGATAATCTAGGTCGTAGTTTTCGGGTTGGTAGCCTTTAAATTTTGTGGGTATGTCTTCAATCAGTTGTTGTGGGGTGATTTCTCCTTGTTGCAACATGGTGGCGTATAACAGTGGTTTTAAGATGCTGCCCGTGCTGCGCGATCGATGCAGTAGGTCGATGCCTTTTCCTGAGTGAGGTATGTGGTTAAATCCCGAGTTGCCAATGTAGGCGACAGGTAAGCCCGTTTTGTTATCCATCACCACGGCGGCCAGGTGGGTGATTTGTGCGTTTAATAGTCGTTGTGCGTAGTGGTCGGCGACGGTTTGTACTTGTGCTTGTAAGTTGCCATTGAGGCTGGTTTTTATTAGGCCACTGGTTTGTTGATTGTGTTGGCTTTTTGATAATAGGGTTTCTAATAAATGCGGGGCGCGCTTGGGAAACGCTAAGATGTGTTTTGGCAGCGGTTCGCTCAAGGCCAGTTTTAATTGCAGGTGATCAAACTCCCCTGCTTGCTGTAAACGCGTGAGTAATCGGTCGCGTTTTTGTTTTAATTTTTGCTGATTCTTTCCTGGGCGCATGTAGTTGGGTCGGTTGGGGAGTACGGCTAATAATGCTGATTCTGCCCACGATAGACTTTCGGGTCCTCGCCCAAAATACCGCCAACTGGCGGCTGAGATTCCTACCACGTTGCCACCAAACGGCGCATGTGAGGCGTAGAGATTTAAGATTTCTGCTTTGCTGTAAGAAAACTCTAATCGTAATGCTTGCAGGCTTTCGAATATTTTTGTGGTGAATGTTCGGCTTTGGCCTTTGCGCGCAAGTCGTATAACTTGCATGCTGATGGTGCTGGCCCCACTCACGACTTTCCCGGCTTTTAGGTTTTGTACTGTGGCGCGGGCAAGTGCTAAGCCGTCAATGCCGTTGTGTTCGTAAAAACGTTTGTCTTCAAACAGTAGTAAGGCGCTGATATAAGGTTTGGGCAGTGTTTTGCTGGGAGGAAAGCGCCATTGTTCATCACTGGCAATGCGCGCTTCAAGTAGATGGTTATTACGATCTAATAAGATGCTGGAGTAAGGTGTTGAAAACAGCGGCTGGGGCAATGAATGCCACCAGCTGCTGATAAGTACAATAAGTAGCAGTATTAATACGGCTGATATTCGTACTGCGGGTTTAGCGTGCAATTTCAACCCAGTGCCCTGTGTTACGAGCCGCTCGACTTTCGTCGTACATGTCGTTAATGCTTACCGCAGGTTGATAGTAACGGCCTTGGTAGGTGGCGTTAATTCTAAACTCTAGGGTTTTACTTTCGCCAACAGCCAGTTTGAAGTAGGTGTAGATGCGGTCGTCTCGAATGTCTTGGAAGTCGTAACCGTCGTTGCTGTGTTTTGCGCCTTCTACCGAATCGGTATTGCGAATTTCAAAACCCGAGGCTACGGGTAAGGTTAACGCTAAGCGTTCAAGCGGATGATCACTTTTATTGCTGACCTTTACGCTCACCAGAATGTCTTTGCCTTGGTTTACGTTATTCAGGTCAATGGGGGTCAGGCTGCGTTCATTTGAGCCGTCAAAGTAGTTAACGTCTAATGTCAGTTCGTTGCTGTAAGGCTGCTCTTCACCTAGCTCAGGCGTGCCTTGGCTCATTAGTTGAGCGTAGACGGGCACTGGGCCGTTATTGATGATGTTGAAATCGCGGTTTTCTGGTTGGCTAGTGGTTGAGTCGTTTAATGCTAGCGGCAATAAGTTAATCGCTTTTTCTAGTGTAAAAGTCTGCTCATTTCTCTGCCAGTTTATGCTGACATTAGTATCGTTGCTTTTACTTTTCTCGCTGTACGCCGCCATGGCTAATAACGAGAAGGCAGTGGTTTGTGTGCTGTAACGACGATTTTCGTTTACCAATTGCTGGCTGATTTTTTCAGCGAGATTGGCGCTATTATTACTGTCGTTTAATACCAGTAAGCTCATAAGCAACATGGCTTCGTCGCGCAAGGTTGAACCAAAGCTGTAATCACTGATAGCGTATTCGTTCATTTCTAGCTTGGCAGTATCGGCTAAGGTTGCGGCGGCTTGTTGCTGCCCGGCCAGTTGATACGCGGCGGCTAATAACCAGCGTGATAAATTGTCCAAATCGTCTTTTTGGCGGAAGCGGTTCATCGCGCCGATTTCACTATTGCCAGCCAAGGCTAAGGTGAATAAACGATAAGCTTGTGCTTTGTAAGCGCTGCGATGGCTGTTGCTGGCGGCGTTGGAAGACCAGATTCGTGCTACGCGACTTTGGTTAATTTTCCAATCGCTCAGCATTTTTTCTGGAACATCATATCCGTGATCTTTTGCCAGTAATAAAAAGTGTCCAGCGTAGCTGGTAGACCAATCGTTGACACTGCCGACTCCTGGCCAATAACTGAAACCACCGGAGCCAACTTGGTGGCGACTGAGTTTGTCGATGGCGGCGGTTATGTTGTTTTGGCTTTGCTGTAGCTGCTGGTCATTTAAGTTTGTCAGCGCTGGCAAAAATAATTGCGGCAAGGCTTTGGACGTTGTTTGTTCAACACAGCCATGAGGGTATTCTAATAAATACTGCAGGTGATTTTGCAGGTTCATTGGCGGCATGGTGGTGAATTCCAGTTCAACCTGTTGCGTGCCTGCTATACCAAACAACTCGGCTTGGTCTTGCCAGTTTTTTCCTGCTTCGATTTTGGCCGTTTTAAAACGTTTTTCTGGCAAGGTTTGCGCATTCACCGGAATGTGAATGGTTTGTTGTGCGCTGAACGTTGAGCTTCCTGACGTAGCAGAATGAACAGTGGCCGTTGCAACAATGTCGACCTTACTGGTACCCAATGTAAGCGCACGCATAGGAACAAAAACCATGCGTTCACCTGTTTTATCAAACTCGACTTTCAGTTCTTTTTTCAACAGTACGATTTTGTCATCGGCTTTAATGCTGACAGTGACCTGTTTGATGCTGTCGTCGGTGCTGAACAAGGTAATGGGCATTTGCAAGGTTTCGTCTTTGCCTAAAACTCGTGGCAAGGTAGCCAATACGTTTAGGGGTTTGCGCACATAGACTTCTTTTTCGCTTCGACCATAAGCTCCGTCTTTGGCAGCTACCAGCATGACGCGCACGGCACCTAGGTACTGTGGAATGTCGATTTTATGCTGTGCAACTTCGGTTTGTTGTAAATGGAATGGGCCTAAGAATTTCACCACTGGCGGAAAGCGACGTTCATCACTGTTATCATTCTCTTCGCCTAAATCACCATCTCCACCAATGGCTAATAGTTGTTCAAGTTCAGCGCCATAAGCACCCACTACGCTGTCGTATAGATCCCAGGTTTTTACCCCTAGTGCTTCTTTTTTATAAAAGCCTTTGTGCAAGTCTGGGGTTCTAAATTGGGTTAGCCCTAATAAGCCTTCGTCTACGACCGCGAGGGTGTAGTTAAAGCTGCGACCTGTGGCTTCGTTAACTTCTACGGTTAGTGTGCTTTCTGGTTCAATTTCGCTAACCATGCTGAGTTGTGGTTTTAAATGGGTGGCAGGGTCAGTGACTGTTAGCGGTAATATACCCATGATACGAATGGGTTCGTCGTTCTTTTTATTGGCGTGCGCTTGCACAACGCTTACCGATACATAGGCGTTTGGTGTCATCGCTGTGGTGACTGGAATGTGTAATTGCGAACCGACTTCCGACAATTTCACCCAATAGTAATCAATTACTTGGCTGCCATTTTCGATCGATACCAGTGCTCGACCACTTGCGGCTTCGGGTAACGATACGATGGCCGTTTCGCCTACTACGTATTGTTGTTTGTCAGAGCTTAAGCTTAGTGTGTTGGCACCGAGTCCTTTGGTTTTTTGATCGCGTCCTGCCCAGCCAGGCCAGTCCATGTAAAATACTTGGCCTGTGCAATGCAGTCCTTGTTTATCACAAGCGCGAATCATGTAGCGGCCCCAATCTGGGTATTTAACTTCAAATTCCCACTGCCCTAAACCGTTGGTTATTTCGATGTCTTTTTGTTGCAGTACACTGTTTGAATGACGACTTACGTAGTTCGCTAGTTGATCGTCACTGCTGCTATCCCACCACCATTTCCACGACAATTTGTAGAGGGTTAAGTTGAGCTTTTGCTTGCCTTGTAAAGGTTTGCCATCGGCATCTACTACAACAAGTTCAACCGGTTGTTTTTGGTCGGTTAATAACATGCCACGAGCAGCATCGCCTTTTGGCATTTGCATGCCCACGTATTGTTGGTAGGGATGAATGTCTAAACTTTGTTTGGCGATGCTGAAATCACCACTGGGTTCAAATACTCGGCTGGTTAAGCTGCCGCGTAATTTACCGGGAGGCAAGGAGGCAATGTTAATGGCGGCGTTTACTTGCGCCTTTCCGTCGTTGTCTAATTTGAAGGTGGCAATTTCATCGCTTTGACTGCGGAATTCTTTTGCTGGGTCGTCAAATTTGAAATCGTTGTAAGTTTCAAAGCGGGTTCTTTGTGGCGACAGGGATAAATTTAATACCGCTTCTAATCCCGAAGCTTTTGCCCCGTGCAGCCATTGTGAAAAGAACTCACCTTGCAATTTTGCATCACTGCCATTACGGCCAACTTTATAAGCTCGTACGTCGTCGCTGGCCAGTTCCATATTCATTTTTAGGTGGTTGGGTTTTACCATTTCAATTTTGATGTTGTGCTCAAACTTCAAACTGCCTAGGCTGGCGATGGCTTTCCAGTTTCCGGTTTCGTCTTCATCGGCTGTTGCTAAGGTGAAGGTGTATAAACCGCCGACGGGTTTGGCATTCACTTGCACGCTTACGCGCTGATTTCTTGGGTTAAAAAATTCCAACATTAATGGATGATTGTCTGGAATTTGGTCGGCTTTATCTTCGATGGCGACGGTTAAAAAGATGTCGTCGCCAGGTCGCCATACTCCACGCTCGGTATACATTTGCGCTTTGATCCCATCTTCCACTACCTTTCCACCCACGTTGAAGTGACTGGTTGAAATGGCTTGGGCTTTATTAATTTTTAAATAACCAATATCTTTGTTGCTGTTGTCTTTAACATTGGCATCAGAAGAGGTCGAGTTAGCGGTGGCAACGATTAAAAACGGGGTGCCTTTTAAGCTCAGTTCAGCAAAGCCGTTTTCGTTAGTGGTTGCAATCCCCATGCTTTGGTTTTGAAAGTTGCGTACGTCAATTTGTGTGGCGGGTAAAGGTAAGCCACTGCTGAGTTCGGTGGCGATCACAACCAGCTTGTTGTCTTCGCCTTGCTTGGCGATTAGGCCAATATTACTGGCGATAAAACTGCGTGTATCTTTGATACCACTGGCATATCGATAGAAGCCATATCGGCAAGGGTTTTCTCTGTCATTCCAGCTGTTATCAATACTTTCGTTTTGGCCACCGTAATAGCCTTCGATGCCGTCCCAACCACTGCTTTCGCTAACGTATTCATCTTCATAATTGCTTGGCGCGCTTTCTTTGATAACGGGAATTGCTTGGTCAGTTTCAGAACAAGTTAGAATGCTATTGGAGCGGTTAATGGATAATTCAAAACGGAATAAGCTGCCTGGATTTGCAATAACTAAATCACGTACATCTAGGTTAAAACGATTCCATTGGTCGGCAATTGGGGTTTTAAGTTGTACTGTTTTACGCCAGATGTAACGACCTACACGGTGTAAAGCGTAGGTTGTATTAAGTTGGTTTTCTTGAAAATAATGCGGCATGCTATTTTCTTGAATTTGAAATGCGGTAACCTGAATAGAGTCTACGTTGATCGCTTCAAAAGGAATACTCAGTTTGTCACTGATGGGTAAAATATTGCCTTGGCCGGTAAAACGGACGCTAGGTTTTTTACTTAAAAAATGCAGAGTTTCTGATACCGCATCCCCTAGATTGAAACCTTGGGCATTTTTAATGTTGCCGTCGAGTGTGACCTCGAATTCACCGCTAACAATACTGCTGGGGTAGAGGGTGATTTTTGCGCCTTCTATGCGGGTTTTAACGGTACCTGATGATACTTGGATCAAACCTTTTAGGTTTTGCTTTTTTAAGAGTGGCTCGGAGAAGTTAATTTCAACGGTTTGATCACTGCCCTGTAATGCAACAATAGAAGAGACAACAAATTGGCCAATAGCCGGAATTTTGAAGCTGCGTTCGCCCGTGGTATTAACACCAATGTCTGCGCCATTCCAATTGACATTTAATGTGGAGGCGGTTTTGCTGCGCTGAATATTTTCTATCGTGAAGCGGTGTTGTTTTTTGGCTTCGCTTTCTTTTTTGGTTTCGCTTTGTTTGTCCCAGCGAATGGTTAATGGCTGCTCGAGTACTTGGGCAGTGATGATATTTTCTATATCGCTTAGCTGGGTAATATCGGCGGTATTTAATTCGCCTTGTAGCTTCATACTGCCATTATCGTTGACTTCTAAGCCGTTCATTTTCACTTCAAAGGCTTGTTGGATGATGTTGAAGTTAAAAATAAAGTCTTCGCTATCAGCTTGGGTTAAGGCAACGGCTTTTGCTGATAATGTAGCGCTGTATGCTTGCCCAGAGGGTAATGGCTGATCGGGGGTAAAACGGTAATGTCTCTTGCTGATTAATGTTGCTTTGCCGTTAATGGCGGGTTCAAAGCTGAGCAGCTGATTGGCGAGTTCTGGGCTCTGTGCCAATGTCTCGCTTTTGGGTAGGTCTTGATTAAAGTGTAAATCGATGCTGCCAAAACGTGAGAGCTGACCTGTAGTATGCGAGCGTAAGATTTGTAACCAAGGGTTGTTTTCTTGGGAGATAACCGTGGCATCTTTTGCTGGCTTGGAGGTGCTAGAATTACTTTGATTAGAGGCATCACTGCAGCCAGTGAGTTGCAATGCGGTTGCTTGCAATAAGAAGACACTGGCGAACAAATAAAATGAGCGCTTTAGCATAAGGCGATTCCTTGCCAACTTTAATTATAGAGAGATTAAATTTCGCAAGAATGTAGCATTTTTGACGTTAAATAACGATGCTTTCTATCAGAAAAGCTTATCTTTGATAAATTATACGCAGGGACACTGCATCAACCTTAGTTTTTACTGAGGCTTTTCTTTAGCAGGTGGTCAAATATAAACGGGCCAAACGGGAGGAACGATCCCATTACACCAGCAGGCATCGCCCAGATTGGCATTTTGATTTTGTTGGCTGCGCCCATAAGAATGACGATGTAGGCAATGAATAATACGCCGTGTGCCATGCCGATGTATTTTACGCCTTCTGGTATGCCCATCATGTATTTTAGTGGCATAGCAATGCATAGCAGTAATAAAAAGGACGTGCCTTCTAGATAGCCTACGGTGGTGAGTGTTTTTAGGGTTGAGCTGGCAGGTTGATCTTGGGCTGGCTGATGTTCGTTCATGCGATGTCCTATTTTCTTTTCAGTTTTCTGTGTTCTGTTTCTGAGTTCTATTCACTTTCCGTTATATTACCTCATGTGGCGGTGTTTTGATTGGTGAGGCTGTGTTTTTAATTATAAAGATTTGTAATGAAATGCAGCCGTTGGGATCACTCCCTTCGGCTGCTTTCATCGGTAACTAATTGTCTCTAGCTCGGTAGGTTACTGCACGTAACGTAGGTTTTGGCTGAAGTCTTGTTTTTCAGCTTGGCCCATGTGGATGGTGAAGGTTTCGTTATCACCAATGCTGTTTGACCAAAGGAATAAATGGTCTTGCCATGAACCTGAAGGCCAGCGCTGTAGGTAGTAGTCTGTGCCGTTTACGGTGCTGCGATCGACAAAGGCAATTTGGTCGCCGTTTTTCAGGCAGTCGCCGTCGTCATTAAGTATGCGAATGCGCAGTTTGTTTGAGGCATTATCTTGCTTGGTGAAGAACGCGTAGTTACCACCACCGCCCCCTAACCACCAGTTCCAATAAGATCCTTCACGTTGTGCGCCTTGTACTTGTATCCAGTCGTCGTTGCGTATGCAGAACGCGCGATTTTTGGGATACCAGTTGTCTAGGTTCATTACTGTTGCGGGGTCGCTTGCGTTGCTGTTCACGGTTAACCAGCCATCGGTATCATTGCTATTAATGCTCACAAATTTACCATTGGCTTTGTTCTGAAACTGAACGCCTTGGTAAGGGTTGTTCACTGCGCGATAGCTTTCGGTGCGGGTATTGGCATCGGCGTACGAGAAAGCGGCGATTGGGTAGTGGTCTGACAGTTCTTGGTATTTGTAGTTGCCTACTGACCAACTATGAGAAGACGTCGCGTCTAGCGATTGGTTGTGCCAATGCGTGGGTTGCGCGTGGTTGCGGGATACGAAGATGTAATCGAGGTATTCGCTCGGTAGATCTGGGTAGTTGTACGCGGCGATGCCGTTTGATTCTGGGTCCCAGCTGGTCGAGAAGCCGGCGAAAGCATCTGGCTCGCTCACTTGTAATGTTTCTATGAAGTCTGGGTATTCTTGGCTGCCTTTGATGACGTTGAAGTCACCGCCCATAAAGACGACTTCGTCAGCGGGAATGTTGTGCCCGGCGATGAAGTTTTGCATTTCGGTGAATTGGCTTTTACGTACCGCTGCTGGGTCATCGCATGCGCCATCTTCGGCTTGTGCGTGGGTGCTGATTAGGTGATACGCCGCGCCATTTTTATCGACTTTGGCATAGACAAAACCTTTGTTCGATAAGTAGTCTGCTCCACAGGCTTGTTTATACACGTATTGAATTTTTTCGGTGATCGGCCAGCGACTCACAATGGCAACACCGCCGTCTTCTGGTGATAGATCGGCATACGCACCAAGCGTTGCATCCCAACCACTTTTTGAGCGGCCCATTACGGGCGTTTGGTGTGGGTATTCGGCTTTTAGGCCATTAAGCACGGTAGCCGCTGGATTATTATCAAACAGTTCTTGTAATAAAATCGCGTCGTGCCCTTTTACCACGTCTGATTGCGCGATCAGCTGCGCGCGACCTTCATGATTCCAGTTGGCAAGTAGCTCTGGCAGCATGTAGACGTTGTACGCTAATAAGCGAAAGTCATCTGCGTAGGCAAGGCCTGTGCTTTCTACAGGTTCGGTTACGGGCGGAGATGTGGGTATTGTTTCTGCGACAGGATCAGCGGTGGGTGTCCCTGACATTGCAAAGGCGACATTGCTGGTTAAACCAGCCAGTGCGATGCACGCACCTAGTCCTAGGGTATTGATTTTTTTCATAATTTTCTCGCTTTGACGGTTTTATATTTTTTATATTAAAGCGAGATTATGATAATTTAATGACTCTGTTTTCAGCTAGGTCGAACTGGGCCAATGCACGACTTTAGTATTAGAAATGGTTTAAATCTAGAAGCTGTTTAAAATTAGAAGCTGTTTAGATTAGAAGCTTAACCCATGTGCCCCTGCCATGGCTGCGGCGATGGCGAGTAGGCTTATGCTTAATAATACGATGTGCATGATGTGCAGTTTTTTAAAGGCGCTATCACTGTCTTTTTCGGCAAGCTGATGAAAAAACTTGTGCAAAAATAAAGGCTCGAGCACGAATAATACTAAGGTAAAAATAAACCATACTGCGGTCATTAAATGGATCCACCAAAACTGCGGATCGAGGTAACGCGACCAGGCGTTTAGATAGTCGAGCATCCATAGCCCCGATAACCCGGTTAATAGCGTGGTGATTTTAGCCTGAAACCCAAAGCGCCCTTCTAAGCGTTCGAATAGCTGTAGGCGATTATCTTCTTGCTCGAGCGACCGTAACGACGGTATGAGCACTGTGGTAACAAACGCAACGCCGCCAATCCACATGACAACGGCGAGTATATGAACAATGCGGGCAACGACGAACTGGTCAAACGATTCCATGTGTATTTCTCTGCTGTCTAGTTAGATCTACTTTCTATTTAGAAAAGACCCTTAACGATACAGGCGCTCGGCCCATACGGTTAAGCCCGATGCTACACTGCCAAAGTGGTCACCGTCTACGACTTCAATAGCGCCGATTTTTTCTTTAATCGCTTGGCGAATCGCCGGTGACTGACCCGAGCCACCTGTAACGTAAACCAAATCGGGCTTACAACCCGCCTGCTGAATCGCTTCGTCCATGAGGACAGCCATCCGTTCAATCGGTCGATTTACCGCCGCCGCAAACATCTCGCGAGTAATGGTTTCGCTTAGGTCTTGTTCGATATAGCTAAGGTCTAGACAGTCACTGGCTTGCTGCGACAAGGCGATTTTGCATTGCTCTGAGGTGCGCACTAGGTGATGGTTTTGTTTTTCATCACGCAATTTAATAAACCGTTTAATCAGTTCTGGCGCGGCGCTGTCTCGTACCAGTTGATCGAGATACAGTTCGGTTTGCAGGCTATTGAAGTTGCTTTGCGCGCTGATGTCGTTGGTAGCGACGGCATCCCAAAAGGTTTTGGTAGAAACGGGTTTGCCGTTTTTAAGATCGCTGCCCATGCCAAATAAAGGCATTAAGCAACTGCCTGCCAGCTGGATGTCGAGATCGTTACCGCCGACTCGTTCACCACTATGGCCAATAAAATCTTGCTGGCGCTGTTCTTTATTTTTGTGGTTTGGCCCCATACGAACCATGGCACAGTCGGTTGTACCCCCACCGATGTCGACGACTAATACGGTTTTGTCTTCGGTTAAATCTGATTCAAAGTTTAAGCCAGCGGCGATGGGTTCGAATAAGAATTCAACCGATTTAAAACCCGCTCGCTTCGCCGCGACGGTAAGAATATCAATCGCTTGTTTGTTACTTTGCTCGGCGTTTAAACCTTGGAAGTTTACCGGGCGGCCAATAACGGTATGTTCAATAGGGTCTGTTAAGCCTTGGGCCGCCGCGCTTTTTTCGGCCTGTCTTTTTACGTTTTGCATCATGGCGGTCACGATGTCTTCAAAAAAGAAGACTTGTTCCGGACGTAAACCACTGGCGCCTAAGAAGGATTTAGGCGATTTAACAAAGTAGCCTTCTTCGGGAAATTCGTAATATTCTTCAAAGGCTGCACGGCCAAAAAATAAGGTTTGCTCACTGGCGTCTAAACCTTCTTGCTGACGAATACGTCGTGCTTGGGCAAGGGAATTGGCTCGTAGACTGAGGAATTCTTGTTTTAATTCAGCTGGCTGAATGGCCAAACCCACTTGTTCGCAAATAAGCTCACGCTCTAGCGCGTACAGAGTAGAAGGCATAAACGCCTTGTTCTGTTCTAGGGCTAACAGTTGAACTTTTGGCTGAACTTTTAGTTGAGCTTTTGCAGCCGTTGTATCATTTGCTTGTTGTGTGGGAGAGATAATTCCCATGGCACAGTTTGAAGTGCCGTAGTCAAAACCAGAAAACATGTGAAACCTGTAACGAAAAATTAAATATACAATTAAAGCGCTGTATAAATTGAATAAGCCGAATAAGCAGCTAGTGCCGATAATGCAATAAACAAGGCACCGCTAATGCGATGCAGCAGTACAATGGGAATACGCTGTAATAACGTTCGCCCTGCCCAGACAGCCATGACCGAGGTTGTGACCAATGCGAGTGTTGAGCCAAGCCAAACCGATGTGGGATTACCTTGGCTACTTAAGGCCACGACGGCGAGCTGGGTTTTGTCACCCAACTCGGCCAGTGTGATTAATGCGAAGGTAGACAATAGAATATGTCGCTGGCTTTTTATCTGGATGTCGTCATCACTGATATTTTTGCCACTGATGTCGTCATCATCGGCGCTGGCAAATAATGCATGCAGCCCGAAGCCTAAAAACAAAGCGCTCACGGCAACCGCAATGACGAGCTCTGGAATCCAGCCCGCAATTGCACTTCCAAAGATAACCGCAATGCTATTGAGAAATAAAAAAGCCAGTATCGAGCCTGCTAAAACAGGCGTGGCTCGATAACGAACCGCCAATGCCATGCAGACAAGCTGGCTTTTATCACCAATTTCAGCCGCTAATATTAAAAAGTAGCTAGTCAACCAATCCATATTGTTCTCTTAGGATGGTGATGATTTCAGCTTTTGGATTATCGGATAAAACGATTTTTTCACCGATGACTTTTTCTGCAATGCCTAAATAGGTTTTGGAAAGATCCATTAACGCACTGGCGGGCAGTACGTTATCGCGAGCAAGCGCGCTGCGTTCTTCCATACGATCTTTGTTCAGCAGGATATCGGCGTCTTCGAAATGGTTTAGCAAGAACTGGCGGAAACCTTCTTTCGAATTTTCAACGATTTTACCATCACGATATTCAGCGCCGTCCCAGATACGAGAAGAATCAGGGGTGCCCACTTCATCCATATAAATCAGTTTTTCGTTACCGGCGGCGTCGTTCACGTAACCAAATTCAAACTTGGTATCGACAAAGACTTGATCAAGCTCTGCTAGCGCATTAGAGATAACACCAAAGCCTTCTTTCAGTAGTTTTTCGTACTGTTCAATATCAGACGCTTGGCTGAAGTTAAACGCTTCAAAGTTGTCTGAGATGTTTTGACGAGTAATGTTCACATCGTCGACCGCTGGCACACCCGGAATGCCTTCTAGAATGCCTTTGGTTGAAGGAGTGATTAATAGCTCAGGCAGTTTTTGATCTTTCTGCAAGCCTTCTGGCATTTGAATACCACAGAAGTCGCGCTCGCCTTTGCTATAAGCACGCCACATAGAACCGGTGATGTACTGACGACAAATCGCTTCGATCATCACTGGGCGGGCTTTTTGTACGATCCAAACAAATGGGTGTGGAATATCAAGAATGTGACTATCGGCCAAGCCTTGTTCACGGAATAAACGAAACCAGTGGTTAGAGATGGCATTCAACGCCGCACCTTTACCCGGAACGCCCTTCATGCCACCTTCGCCGTGCCAGATGCAATCGAATGCTGAGATGCGATCGCTGATGACCATGATGGCCAAAGGCGCATCAGAGGCAACATCGTAGCCTTTTTCTTCAATTAGACGCTTGCTATCAGCTTCGGTTAACCAATAAACAGAACGCACCTTGCCGCTGTGTACTGGCTTATCAGTACGGATTGGAAGGTCGTTATTTACCGCTAAAATTTGATCTGCAAGACTCATAATCAAGGCCTCAAGCTGAATTAACAGCCGTCTATAAAAAGGTAGAAGAAATTATGGCGCGGATTCTACCAGACTAGGGCCTTGCAAGCACTGCCGTGGCGCTAAAATACCTTGGCAATGATCGATTCGGGCAGTTTTGGCATGACTTTACGCAATATAGCCCAAGGCCAGCTAGGCACTACGATGTCGGTCTTGCCTTTTTCAATGGCGTTAACCATGGTATTAGCGGCTTTATCGGCATCGATAACAAAAGGGAATTTATCGATATTATCGTCGATTTCGGTGCGGATAAAACCAGGGTGAATCGCGGTGACCTTGATGTCTTTTTTGCGATACAGCTCAGTACCCACAGCTTGTAGATAGTTGGTTAACGCAGCCTTAGAGGCTGAATAAGCAGCGCTTCCTGGAATGCCTCTGAACGCAGAGAATGAAGACATGCCGACGATATGACCAAAACCTTGTTCACGGAAAATAGCCACCGCCGCGTCAATCGTCGCAATTGCACCAAATAAATTGGTTTGCAGAATGCTTTTATCCACCGAAAGATCACCGCTGCCCGTGCGACGAACGCCGGTAATACCCGCATTGGCGACTACGATATCGATATTCCCAAGGTGCGATTTAATGTCGTTAAGAACAACGGGGACGGTATCAAGCGCGTTAACATCAAGCGCGGCGGTAATGATTTGAAGATTACTATTCTTTTGAGTTAACGCTTGCTGCAATGCTTCTAACTTCTCAACTCGGCGCGCACACAAAGCAATGTTGTAACCACGATTAGCAAACTCATGCGCCAATGCGGCACCAATACCCGACGAAGCACCTGTAATTACTACGCTTTTAGCCATGCTGAAAATCCCAACTGAATTGAATATAAGGTTTTAATTATTGTTGTATTGAATGGCTGAATATTGGGTGATAAAAGCAGTGATGTAAAGAGACGAATCAGCCAATTACAAAGCTAATAACGCCAACTCTTGGTTAAAGCTTTTAATTAGGACAGCCACCTTAATATAGTGGTTTTTTGACGAGGACAGCCACTGTAATTCGACCGAGCTTTTTGCTAAACCTAAGCCGGCTTCCCTAGTGAGGACAGCCACCTTTAAGAATTAATACTGATGGCGAAGTAATGGCCTTTGTCTATCGTATAAATATACAGCCCAGTCTCAATTCAGAGCTTCATATTATGACTAAAGCTAGAAAGTGCCTTATTTCTGTTGATGCTACGCCCTACTATCATTGCGTGAGTCGCTGCGTGCGCCGTGCTTTTTTATGCGGAACCGATGATCATTCAGGAAAAAGCTACGAACATCGACGAGGTTGGCTGGAGGATAAACTACTAAAATTACCTGAGGTTTTCGCAATCGATGTCGCCGCCTATGCCATTATGAACAATCATTATCACACGGTTTTGCACATTAATAGTTCAAAAGCTAAGTCATGGTTTGATGAAGAAGTTATCGAGCGCTGGCATCAATTATTTAATGGTAATGTGTTATCTCAGCGTTTTATTCGAGGAGATAATTTAACAAAGGTCGAGAGAAACCGACTTCAAATTTCAATCAATGAATGGCGTTCGCGCTTGCAAAGTATCAGTTGGTTTATGCGTATTTTAAACGAAGCCATTGCGCGTGAAGCCAATAGTGAAGATGATTGCACGGGTAGATTTTGGGAAGGTCGGTTTAAGTCGCAAGCCTTGCTAGATGAGTCAGCACTCACCGCTTGCATGGTGTATGTAGATCTTAATCCCGTACGTTCCAAAATGGCCAAAACCGCTGAAACATCACACCACACATCTATTAAACGTCGCTACGACAACGCTAAAACAACCAAGCAACCTAATCGGGTTGATCAGCAAGATAAGCTACTTTACCCTTTTTCTGGCAACCCTAAGCAAGGTCAACCAGAGGGAATTCAACTTAAATTAACTGATTATATGACGCTAGTAGAGCAAACTGGCCAGATCATTCGGGGAGATAAACGGGGTTCCATTCAGAAATCAACCAGTTCAATTCTTGTCCGATTAAAAATCGATTATGATCAATGGTTGGAAATGACCAGTCATTTTGAAGAGTGTTTTACGACGTTTGCCGGAGCTGAGCATCGAGTAAAACTGGCGTGTGATCTTCTTAATTATCGACGACCGCCTAATATCTCTACCTGCAAACTTTTATTAAACGTTTAATAATAAAAAACTAAACCTCTTAACTAGTAGCCGAGTATACGCACGCCTGAAATTTCGTTAAAAATCGTTTATTAATCTATTTTTTCACTGATGGCTAGCATTATTAATACTTCAGAGGCTCCCCTCTCTTTTCAGTCTGCTTATCTATAAAAAATCAGTTTGACTTGTGAAAGAGCCAGAGGTGGCTGTCCTAAAAGAGTCCTGCAAAGCGCCTTGTACTTATGTAATAATAACTTTCTCATATCTGGCAGCACTTATACCATGGCAAACGATTCTCACATTCCTGATTTTTCTATTAAAGCGGTTGGTATTGTTCATTCGTGTTTTAAAGAAAAATTTGCCATTCCTCGCCAGCCCGCTCTTGCACCTGCAGCTCGAGGGGAAATTGAATTACTTCCGCCTTATGACGACCCTGTTGCGATCGAGGGGTTAGAAAATGTGAGTCATTTATGGCTGAGTTTTATTTTCCATCAAGCTATTCCCAAAGAAGATGAGGTTCGCTTACGCGTTCGCCCTCCTCGCTTAGGTGGCAATAAAAAAATGGGAGTTTTTGCGACCCGTGCGACTCATCGACCAAATCCATTAGGCTTGTCTGTGGTGAAGCTGGATGGCATTAAAAATGGCCGCTTGCAAATTTCAGGTATCGATTTGCTAGACGGCACGCCAATTATTGATATTAAGCCGTATGTTCCTTATGCCGATGCTCTGCCCGATGCAACGAATTCGATTGCGAGTGCAAGCCCTGAGCTGAGTCATGTCGAATTTGATGCTAAGGTTTTAGTCTGCTGCGCAAGAGCACGGTAAGCGCCTAGGTCAGCCGGTGAAAGAATTGATCGAACAAATGCTGGCTCAAGACCCTAAACCTGCGTATCAAAAAGCAGATCCTGAACGTATTTATGGGGTTAAAATTTGGGATTTAGAAGTGAAGTGGCGTTATCTTTCAAACGCCCTTCTGCCTAGCTCTAAACCAAAAGGCTCTGAACAAAAGAATACGTTATACATTGTTTCTATTGAGATTGTTTGAGCCATATACAATCAATACTTTTTTGAACGGGAAGATTATTTTAACTTGTAGCCACGCTGATAAAATGAAGTGAGGCCTTTGGCTTTAAAGCGAGGTTCTTCTTCAATAATATCGGCCTCCTCGATCAATTGAATCGGATACATGCCGCCATACAAAGCTTCAACTTCTGCCGTCGATACTGCGAACGGCGGGCCACCAGCAATACTTTGGTCATAATCTAACGTAATTAATAGCTGCGAAGCATAGCCCGTAATTTTTGCCAAATGACTCGCATATTCTTTACGCATCGCTTCTGGCAATGCGATTAAAGCTGCTCTGTCATAGACCCAGGCAACATCGCCTAGGTCTGCTTGCGTGAGTGAGAAAAAATCGCCAACAAAAATTTGTACGTTAGCTGCTTGATAGCATTTGCCACCTTGCCAATCGGTGATCTCAGGTTGAATTTCTAACTGCTCAAAAACTGCCTGCACTGCAATTTCACTCAATTCAACCGCAACAACAGACTGGCCTTGAGCTAATAAATAACCAATATCCAGCGTCTTCCCACATAAAGGAACGAAGACTTTTGCTCCCTTCTCCAGTGATATAGCCGCTAGGTTACGCTTCAATATTGGGTGAATATAATCTAGGTGAAAGCCTATTTGATTTATTTCCCACTTGTCATGCCAAAAACTGTGTTCCATCTTGCAACCTCATATTCTATTTTCTTAAGAATACCCGCAAGCAAGGCTCTGAGCCACTGGAATTATGGGCTTAGCGATGGCTGTCCTAGAAAAGGAAGAGTATGTCCTAGGTAGAAGCGTGGCTGTCCTGGGTTGGGAGCAGTGGGTGTCCTAGGTTAGAGGCTGAGTTTAGGGGGCTGAGTTTGGGAGTGTTGGGGTTATTGCAGCAGGGGTTTTGATTATTTGTTAGTATCCTTATTCACTTTATTAAAAAGTACTGTTCATGGAACATTGGGTTTTAGGGTATGAATCTAGCATTCGTTTGAGTTTTTTCTTGGGTCTATTTGTAATAATGGCTGTTTTAGAGGCTCAGTTTCCGCGGCGTCAGTTGGCTCATAAGCCTATACGTTCTGGCCGCTGGTTACATAATATTTCTTTGTCTTTTTTGGCATCTGTTCTAACGCGTATTATCTTGCCTATTAGCTTGGTGAGTTTCGCGATTGATTGTCAGGCTTCTGGTATGGGGTTGTTTAATCTGCCGTTTTTTGACGATATCAGCGCCCTACTACTGTTTGTGATCAGTCTGGTTTTATTTGATTTGATTATTTATTGGCAGCATCGGATCTTTCATTTTGTACCTGTGCTTTGGCGATTGCATAAGGTGCATCATAGCGATCAGCACTTTGACGTTACCACGGGTATACGTTTTCACCCTTTGGAAATTTTAGCATCCATTGCGATTAAGTTTGCTGTGGTTTTTATTTTTGGGCTATCTGCTGAGAGTATTATAGCTTTTGAGGTTATGCTCAATGGTTTGGCTTTGTTTAATCATAGTAATGTAAAAATTCCGCTTTCTATTGATCGCCTTTTGCGTAAATTCATTGTCACTCCAGATATGCACAGAGTGCATCATTCACAGATTCCGAGCGAGACCGATAGCAATTTCGGTTTTAATATTAGCTTATGGGATCATCTATTTGGCAGCTACCAAGATCAGCCGAAGCTGGGGCATGAGGGGATTAAAATTGGTCTAAGAGAGTTTAATAAAGGTAGAAAACCTCTACAGTTTTTTAAATTACTAATGATGCCATTTCACTCTTCTCAAAAGTAATGTCACTTTTCAATAAAATAAGAAAACCTGCAAATGCAGGTTTTCTATTTACGTGGATAAAAATTAAAACTTATACCCAACACCAGCCATAACAACTATCGGATCGATTTCTACATCATAATCCTTTCCAAGTGCAGCATTAGAACCTTCTAGCTCAGTATCGATATCAATATACCAAACAGCCACGTTCGCTAAAAATTTGTCATCGATATCGTAGTTAATACCCGCTGATACAGATAACCCAAAACTATCACCAAGAGGTCCTAGTGCATTCCCTTTAACGGCATCTGCTTCGTCAAAGAAGAACGTCATGTTCAAACCAGCGCCTACGTATGGCTGAATTGCTGAACTAGGATCCATTGGATAATACTGAGCAGAAACCGTTGGTGGTAAATGCTTAGTCGTTCCGATCGTGGAGGTCGACCCGTTATCTAGTTCAATTTTATGTTTAAAAGGCGTTGCTGCCAGTACTTCAATACCGATCTGTGGTGTAACCATGTATGTTCCAGTTAAACCTAACTGGGTATCATCTTTAACTTGTACCTTACCAACACCTGTAATTGAGGCATTATCACTTTTAGGTGCGACATTAATAACACCTGCTTTAACCATTATGTCACCCGCTTCATATGCCATCACTTGTGATGAACCAAATGCTGCGATACTTGTTGCTAATAGTGTGGATACCAGTTTCATAAGCACTCCTTAATCGTGCGATAACAATATTGTCACTATAGTAAGCAGGCTCAATGGAGCTGGTTTGATTTATATCAATAAAGACAACCTCTACGTCTTAGGTATTAAGACAATCTGACTTATATCAATTACTTGTTCGTTATTCAGTAATAAATACTCTAAGAATTTTTATTCATGAGTTAATTATTTCTGACTGAATAGCGAATCACTGCACTGATAATCAATAATTAATAGTCAATAACTAGTAGTCAAAATTCATTAAATGTAAATTAGTATACGGATCACCAAGGCTGTAACTTTACTTAAATTCTAACTCTCCCTATTCTGGATTTTCAATATTTAAGCTAGAGTAAGCGCTATGTCATTTATGCTATTCGAAATTCTGTTATGGGGGCTATTTTTAGTTTCTATCTTAGATGCTAATAAACGCTGGGGTTTAAAAAGTACAGCATTGTTCTTTTTTCCCTTGTTTATTTATGGCTGGGTATTAGAGGCTTCTGCCATCGGTATATTTCAGCGTTATGAATACGGCGATGGCTTTTTTGTCACCTTATTTGGGGCTCCGCTTTGCATCGCTGCGGGCTGGGCTTGCATTACTTATAGCGGTATCTGTATCGCGAAGAGTTTCACTGACAATCATTATAAAATTGCGTTATTTACTGCTCTTTGGGGATTATGTATTGATTTCTCGATGGATGGCCTTGCGGTATTAATGGGCTACTGGACTTGGTTTGCGCCTGACGATGTTGTTCTTCCTTATTTTGATGTGCCCGTTTCTAACTTTATTGGTTGGTTTATTATTCTTTCGTTTTATTCATTTTTTCACCTGCGCTGGCAGGATACAAAAATCAGAAAAAGACTGTTGGGTTTTGATGCCGTATTACCTGCACTACCCGCATTATTACTGGCGATTACCATTATGATTGGTAGTGAATACGAACGTCTTTTTGTTAATTTATCGTGGTGGGTAATGATGGTTATCTTTATCGTGCCTTTAGTCATCATCTTAGCCGTGTGGCTATTTAACCAACGTGCTGTTTTGAGCTCAGAAATGCTGCAACAAGAGCACAAACAAAGTCTGAAAGTGCCCTTTTTTATAAGCCATGCTTTTCATGCTTTCTTTTTACTCATGGCGATTTTTGTCGGAGTAACGACGGCCGACTGGCGTTATTTCATCGCTGCGATTGTCGCTGGATTACCTCTGCTAGCGCAGTTATTACCCGCGAAAGCAGAGGCTTTTACCCTTAAAACTAATTAAATAGGCAAGTATAATAAATAGGCATGCAGCCTATTTATTTTCAACCGAAGCATTGATGCTCAGCGCCATTGCTTCGGCGATTTTAATGCCATCAATCGCCGCTGACATAATGCCACCCGCATAACCTGCACCTTCACCTGCAGGATACAAACCTTGTGTATTAATACTTTCAAACTTGTCATCGCGCTTAATACTGATCGGTGCAGAGGTACGTGTTTCTACTCCGGTTAATAACGCATCGTCTTTGGCAAAACCTCTGATCTTACGGTTAAACGCAGGAATCGCTTCACGAATGGCCTCTACCGCAAAGTCTGGTATCGCTTTCGACAGATCAACCAGTTTGATGCCCGGTTTAAACGAAGGCTTCACACTGCCCAAGCTATCTATATCTTTTTTACTCGAATCGATGCCTTTTAAGAAATCACCGACCGTCTGCGCAGGCGCGTCATAATCAGAGCCCCCTAAAATGTATGCGTTTCTTTCGAGCTGACGCTGCAGTTCAATACCCGCTAATGGGCCACCTGGGTAATCATTGGGATCGATCCCCACCACAACCGCACTGTTGGCGTTACGTTCGTTACGAGAATACTGACTCATACCGTTGGTCACGACGCAGTGTTCTTCAGACGATGCAGCAACAACGGTTCCACCAGGACACATACAAAAGCTGTAAACAGAACGGCCATTCTTACAGTGATGAACCAATTTATAATCGGCAGCACCTAAAATTTCGTTACCGGCATTGGGGCCAAAACGCGCAGCATCGATAGTAGATTGTTCGTGCTCAATACGGAAACCAATCGAGAATGGTTTGGCTTCAATGTAGACGCCTTTGTTATATAACATTTCAAACGTATCACGCGCACTGTGGCCAATGGCGAACGCAATGTGATTCGATTTTAGTTTTTCACCCGTCGAAAGGGTTAAGCCTGTAATGCGACTGCCGTTTTCGGTTTTTTCTAATTCAATATCATCAACGCGGCTGCTGAATCGAATTTCGCCACCTAAACGTACAATCTCTGCACGCATTTTTTCAACCATCGAAACCAACTTAAACGTTCCAATGTGAGGCTTACTCACGTACATTATTTCTCTGGAGCGCCGGATTCTACAAACTCTTTTAATACTTTGCGGCTGTATTGCTTTGGGTCTTTGACTTGGCTGTAGAGTTTTCCGTCAGAGAAAGTCCCTGCGCCGCCTTCGCCAAACTGTACGTTGGATTCGGTATTTAATATTTTTTGACGCCAAAAACCGAAGGTATCTTTGGTACGTTCACGTACTTCTTTACCACGATCTAGAATGATGGGGTTGTAACCCATTTGCGCCAAGGTTAAGCCTGCTAATAATCCACACGGGCCAAAACCAACAATTATTGGACGTTCGCTTAATTCTTCTGGGGCTTGGGCGACAAAGTGATAATCTAAATCAGGCGTTTGTTTAACCAACTGATCATCAGCAAATTTTTCTAATAGCTCAGTTTCTAGCGTCGGTGACACTTCAACATCTAAGGTATAAATCAGGAAGATATCGGATTTTTTACGCGCATCATAACCACGACGGAACATATTGAAGCTAATCAATTGCTCTGGAGTAATCTCTAAAGTAGTTAAAACGGCTTGTTCAAGCGCTTGGTCATTGTGATCAAGGGGAAGTTTGATGTTGCTAAGACGGATCATGCGGGTGCCTTTACACTGATAACAGTGTTTAATTATTTAGTTGTTACTTAGTTATAGTAAAGGCGTCATTTTACGGTATTTTGAGGGGTTTTTATAGCGGGTTTATATATAGCGGCTAAAGCAGCCGTATAAATCAGCTAGCAGCGAACTGCTAGCCACGCTATAAATCAGCCAAAGCTCGCAGCTTTCTGATACGCAGGTCGCTGTTGAACCTTTGCCAGATACGCTTGAGTCTTCTCATGGTCTTTTAACAAACCATTGCTGGCGGCGATTTCTAGAATAATCGTCATCATGATATCTGCGGCGGTGAACTCACTGCCGGCAAAATACTCACGCTGCGCTAGCGTCGATTCGATATAACCAAAATCTAAGCCTACTTCTTTTGCCACATAACCATCCATCGGTTGGTCGCCATGACGACTTTCCATCCCCATGAATAATTTAAACATCACTGGCATTGCCAATGAGCCTTCGGCAAAGTGAGACCACTCCAGATATTGATAATATTCTTCGCTGCCTGCTTGAGGGCGCAGAACTTTATCGGTCACTGGGTTTTGTGCATTCTTATCCAGAATGTATTCCATAATGGTACTGGATTCGCATAGGGTGATTTCACTCTCAGCACTATCGCAATCGTTGCTGGCATTAAGACGATCAACAATCACTGGCGCTTTGCTCAGTGGATGAACCGCTTTTAAACTGGCCGGTGCCAAGTGCGTTTGAGCATCGCGCTGATGATCGATTTTCTGATACGGCATTTCCAGTTCTTCTAATAGCCACAATATACGCTTTAGAACGAGACTGATTTAAATGGTGTACGGTTAACATACATTTTCCTTTCTAATTAAAGTGCGTCTTATATTAAAGTGCGTCTTTTATTAAAGAGCATCTGGACCAACTCGAACCACTAACTTACCGAAGTTCTTGCCTTCTAATAAACCCGCAAACGATTCAACCGCTTTCTCTAAACCGTCTAACCATATCTTCACGATATTTGATTTTTCCGTCTTGTAACCACTGCGACATATCTGCGCTGAATTCATTGTAACGATGACCATAATCGTCAAATACAATAAAGCCCTGCATCTTAATGCGCTTAACCAATAGGTTGCCCATTAAGGCACCCATACGATCGGGACCTTGTGGTAATTCCGTCGCGTTGTATTGCGAAATCATGCCGCACAAAGGCACACGCGCGCAGGCATTTAATAACGGTAAAACCGCATCAAAGACTTTGCCACCGACGTTTTCAAAATACACATCAATGCCAGCATCACATGCTTTGGCTAGTTGTTCGGAAAAGTCAGCCGCTTTATGATCGATACACGCATCAAAGCCTAACTCTTCAACCGCAGAGCGACATTTCTCTTCGCCACCGGCAATACCGACAACCTTGCAGCCTTTTAATTTGGCGATCTGCCCAACCAAACTGCCAACTGCGCCAGTGGCTGCTGCAACTACGACGGTTTCACCGGCTTTTGGCTGGCCAATGTCTAATAAGCCCATATACGCGGTTAAACCTGGCATCCCCATTACGCCTAGCGCATAAGAAGGTTTGGCAGGTTCCATACCGAGTTTTAATAAATCGACACCATCAGAGATGGCATAATCTTGCCAACCGGAAAATGAAACAACCCACTCACCAACGGTATAATCTGGGTTATTGGATTCTTCTACTCGACAAACCGTTCCACCCACCATGGCTTCACCAATGGCGACGGGTTCTGCGTACGATTTAGCATCGTTCATGCGGCCACGCATGTAAGGGTCGAGTGATAAAAATACGGTGCGTAATAATATTTCACCCTGCTTAGGGGTTGGCTTTTCAGATTCAACAAAGTTGAAGTGTTCTAAATTTGGCGCACCGGCTGGGCGAGCTTTTAATGTCCATTGGCGGTTAACTGAAGAAGTTTGCTGAAGTGCTGTCATAATAATTCCGTTCGATGTTAACGAATTTTTAACAATAAGAGAGCGCGTTTTTATGAAAATAAAAGCGCACATAATTTAAGAATTTAACGTGAAGGTAAAATGGCTGCAGTATCGGAAACTGCAGCCAATTAAGCTACTGGAATTAAACTAGTGAAATTAAACTTTAGAAATTACAGCGCCGTGACTAAAATTTCGCGGCTTACTTCAGGAGTAATTGCACCGTGTTCACCCAATTTAACCATGCCGTGCTGAGTCAGTTTTTCGATTAATAAATCGATATCCGCTTCGCCTAACTCAACATGCGATAAACGCGTTGGTACTTGCATCATTTCAAAGAATTGTTCGGTCGATTCAATCGCACGATTAATGCGTGATTCTTCGTCGCCTTCAGTGATATTCCAAATACGCTCTGCGTACTGCAATAATTTTTCACGCTTAGCTTCTTTACACACTTTCATCACAGCAGGTAATACGATGGATAGCGTACGTGCGTGATCGATATTGTGCGTACCGGTTAGCTCATGACCAATCATGTGCGTTGCCCAATCTTGTGGAACACCTGCACCGATCAAACCATTAAGCGCCATAGTCGCCGCCCACATAATGTTGCCACGCACTTCTAAGTCTTGTGACGTTTCTGCGGCTAACGCTTTAGGGCCTTCTTCGATAAGCGTTAGTAATAAACCTTCAGCAAAACGATCTTGAACTTTACCGTTTACGCTGTAGGTTAAGTACTGCTCCATGGTATGAACAAATGCATCAACCACACCGTTACTGATTTGACGATCAGATAACGACAAAGTTACGGCAGGGTCTAATACTGCAAAGATTGGGCGAACAAATGGGCTAGCAAACGGCAGTTTATTACCATCGCGGGTCACAACAGCGCCCGTATTCGATTCAGAACCTGTTGCTGGTAATGTTAAAACACACGCCAATGGCAGTGCTTTCTTTACTCGCGCTTGTTTGCTAACGATATCCCAAGGATCTTTACTTTCCCCTTCGTCATTAAACAAGGCCGCAGCGGCAATAAATTTAGAACCATCAACCACTGATCCGCCACCGACTGCAAGAATAAAATCGATATCATTTTCTTTAATAATATCTAATGATTTAATCAAGGTGTTGTAGCTTGGGTTAGGTTCAATGCCTGAAAATTCAAACCAAGTGTGATCGCTTAAAGCAGTAGCAACTTGGTCGTAAACGCCGTTGCTTTTAATTGAACCGCCACCATAGGTAACTAGCACTTTGGCGTCTGCTGGAATCTGTTTTTTGAGTGCGGCGATCTGACCTTCGCCAAAAAGAATTTGTGTTGTATTTTGAAAGCTGAAATTTAACATAAATATTTTCCTTGAATTAAGTGTTTTTGATTTAAAGCGCTGCTAATAATTTCGCCGCTGCTAGTTCTGAACTCTGTGGATTTTGACCACTGATCAATAAACCATCTTGAACGGCAAAGGCATTCCAGTCAGCGACTTTCTGATAATCACTACCGCGTTTGATCAATTCATCTTCCAATAAGAAAGGTACGATATCGGTTAGCTGTACCGCATCTTCTTCACTATTGGTAAAACCGGTTACGGCTTTGCCTTTAACAGCAAACTCACCTTGTGCATCTTTAACATTCAAGAAAGCCGCTGTTGCATGGCAAACTGCCGCAACAGGTTTGTTAGCCGCAAGGAAGGTTTCGATTAATGCAATTGAATCGGTATTATCGGTAAGGTCCCATAATGGGCCGTGTCCACCAGGGTAGAACACACCGTCAAAATCAGCTGCGTTCATTTCTGCAAGTACAGAGGTATTGGCCATAAGTGCTTGAACGTCTGCGTCTGCGTCATAACGCTTAGTAGCCGGCGTTTGAAAATCTTCTAATTCACTCTTAGGATCAATCGGAGGCTGGCCGCCCGCAGGAGAAGCAAGAGTCACTTTAATACCCGCATCGGTTAAGGCGTAGTACGGCGCGGCAAACTCTTCTACCCAAAAACCTGTTTTTTCACCCGTATCGCCCAGTTCAGCATGTGACGTTAAAACCATTAATACGTGTTTAGTTGCTTGCTGTGTATTCATAACAATTTCTACCTGTGTTTAATACGTTTAGTTGCAGCTATTAAGTTGGATCCAGTGTAGGCCTCAATATCATTTCTAACAATACAAAGAAAATAGACTTCATTGTTCGATAAATTGATACAATTAAACAAAATGAATATGACAGATACTACTTCTGATACGAACAGAACTTTTGAATACTCTGGAGACTTCTAGAATGAGCCTTTCTTTTGAACAACTGAAGAGCATGGTGGTTTTTGCCCAAGTAGTTGAGCAAGGCAATTTGACGGCCGCCGCTAAGCACATTGGTTTATCGCGTGCTGTTGTGAGCTATCACCTTAAAAAGCTAGAAGCGCACTTGGGCGTGATGTTGCTTAATCGCTCTACCCGCTCAATCTCTTTAACAGAAGCGGGGGCGGAGTATTATCAGTCTTGCCGGATCATTGCCGAGCAAGCCACGATGGCCAATCAGCAAATTGAAAATTTAAAAAATGAACCAGAAGGTCTGTTGAAAATCACCTGCCCCGTGAATGTGGGTTTGCAAATGGTTGTGCCTGCATTAAATGAGTTTCGTTGCCTATACCCCAAAATTGAGCTTGATGTAATGCTAACCGATGAAGTGGTAAACATTATGCAAGAAGGCATTGATCTTGCCATTCGTGGCGCGCCACTGCCCGATTCAGGTTTACAAGCGAGTAAGTTATCCACACTCGTGACCTGTTTATGCGGCGCACCAAAATACCTTCAAAAGCGTGGACGCCCTTCCGACCCGACTGAGCTGGAGCAACATGATTGGGTTATTTACAAAATGACTTCAGGTGCAATAGAGCTCACGAAAGGCAGCCGTTCTTACAGTATTTCAGTTAAAGGCGGCATCAGTACGAATAACGCCGCGGCGCGCACGGCTTTTTTAGAGGGTGGACATGGCTTAGGCAGAATTCCCGTTTACGATGCTTGGCCCAAGATTCAGGCGGGGACATTGGAATCCGTTTTGGATGACTATCAATTAAAAGACATTGATATTTATGGGGTATTTTTACCCGGTGGCGCAGCATCTAAAAAGTTACGTTTATTGATCGATTATTTAAAAGAGTATTTTATTAAAATTGATCGCCAAACACAGAGTAGCTATCCCGTTATATTGCCTCATAAAGCGCCACAAAAATCATCCAAGAAAACGACTAAAAAAGTGCTAAAGAAAAAGACGTAGTGATTGTGCATCTAATATTTGGGGTAATGTACCTAGGTACGTTACAATTAATGCTTAATTTAATGTATTTGAGTTTTTAATCTGTGCTTTTTATATCACACGCTGTTTCTATTCCTAATGATCAACTTGAGTTGACCGCAATGCGTTCGCAAGGCGCTGGCGGGCAGAATGTGAATAAGGTATCCAGTGCGATTCATTTGCGCTTTGATGTTAAAGCATCCACCCTGCCTGAGTTTTATAAAGAGCGCTTATTAGCACTCAGTGATCACCGTATTACCAAAGACGGCATCATCATTATTAAGTCGCAAGAACACCGTAGCCAAGAATTAAACCGCCAAGCCGCATTGGATCGTTTAGTCGCTTTGGTGCGTTCGGCTACTATTACGCAAAAAGCACGTCGACCGACCAAACCCAGTCGTGCTTCTCAAAATAAACGCATGGATAAAAAAACCAAGCACAGTAATACCAAGTCGATGCGCGGCCGAGTGCAACACGACTAAGATTTCTCTACCTAGCTTAAGTGACTTAATTTTAAGCCTTGAAATTACATTGTTTTACGACATATTAATGATAAATCCATTAGAATATTCAAATCATAGCGCCTAGATATTATCGAGAAGCCTTCATGTTCCATCGCTGCATTCTTCTATTAATAGCATTAATTATTAGTTTCCCTTCTTTTGCTCGCCAATCATGTGAGTGGCCTTTTCGTACTCAAATCGATGTTCAAGAAAACTCAGTTTCAGGCAGTCAATTACAAAGCTATCAAGTTCAGTTTGAGATAGATGCATCAACGTTAAGCTCTGATTACGACTGGAGCAGTAATGGCCAAGATTTATACATTTACGATACCGATGATCAAACTCAATTAGAGTTCTGGGTTGATAGTTGGGACCAAACGAATGAGCAAGCAACTCTGTGGGTGCGTTTTCCGACCCTAGATCGCGGCCAAATTCGTACCATATTTTTTTATTATGGTAATAAAAATGCCCCTGCCGCTGGTGATGTTCCGTTTACCTTCGATTACCCCGGAATCAAATTTCATACTCGCTATTCAACGGTTAATCCATCCAATTTAAATCAAGCACGTAATGCTTTTAACGCATCTAATGATCGTAATGCCAATTATGGCTGTGGCTTTATTACTGATTTTGATGGCATTACCAACCGCTCTCAATTTGGCAATAGCAATAGCAATTTCGGCGCATTTTCTGAAAGCTATTTTTTAGTTCAGCCAGGCGAAACAGGCCAATGGGGGTTTCGTTACGGTGCTGACTTTGGCCGCGGTGGTGCGTTGTATATTAATGGCCAACAGTTAGAGCAGCAGTGGAGGGATAACTTATGGTGGGCTAATAGCTGGAATAATGCGAACCAGATTCTTCAAGGAACTGCTACCTTTTCAAGCAGTGGCTACCAAAAACTTGAGGTGCTCGGCTTTGAAGACTGCTGCGATGGCGGGATTACGGTTCAGTTTAAGAAACCAGGTGGTAATTGGACAACCTTCTCTACCGATAAAATTGATATACGCTCACGCGCCTGCCCTGTAGAAGAGGAGCCAACCTTCGAGTCAATTAGTCATGATGTTTGCCGAATAGATCTGGGGTTTGATAGCAGCTTAAGCTACCCCAATGGCTGGGTGATTGATGACTCACGCCCAGTAACCTTTGCCATTGAAAATCTCAGCACAACTCATTCTAGTTTGCCTCAAACCCGTGTTGCCATTACGCTTTCTGCTGGTTTAAGCCTCAGTAGCTCAAGTGGCAATAATTGGACCTGTACGTCTGATTCCGGCAGCCCTTCTACAAACGTAGAGTGCCTATATGGATTAGCCATCAGCCCCAATGGTGCAAGTTCTAATCCTGTTACCCTAAATATTATGGCTGCCGATACCAATACGTCTGCGACCTTCAATGCGACTGTGTTTAGTAAGCAATTTGAAGAGCAATTTGTAAATAATCAGACTTCCGCAAACTTACCCATTTGGCAATTGGTGAATGATATTAACCCTACCTGCTCAGCACCCAAGCAAGGCGTTTATACTGGTGTTTATAATACACAAGGCTATGGGGATAATTATGCCAATAGTGAAGCCGAGTTTGATCAGTGGGAAAATGACTTAGCCATTCGTTCAAAGCTTGATGGTAAAACAATCTTAAGCCGTATTAATAACAGCTCGGGCAACCCGTTCAATGTGCGTAATAATGATCGTTATCTGGTCATAATAGAAGGCTATTTATACGCGCCTGAAGATGGTTTTTATAACTTTGCAGTCGATGGTGATGATGCCGTTGAATTCAAACTAAATGATGTGGTTTATTCTAGCTGGTATGGTGCCCATGGTGCCCAAAACAGTCCTCGAGACGAGAATTCTGTGGGGCTCGCGGCAGGTTACCATAAGTTAAATTATCGTATGCAAGAGCACCTTGGGGGAGATTCCTTTTATGCATACTGGCGCCTACCCAATGATACAAGCACTCGAATTATTCCCGCGACCGTGCTTTATCATTGCGCTGGCGACGACGATGTACGTTTAAATATGAACATTGATATTCAAGACAACCCTAATACCGCAAGTATCAATGATAAGGCGATTCCTGGTGCGGTATTACGTTATGACGTTGTGGTGACTAACGAAGGGAATTTAAGCACGATAGGCAATTCGATGGAACTTGTGCAAACGCTGTCTAATGATGCAAAGTTGTTTGTTAATAATTTATCGGCCGACGGGCCTGTGCTGTTTAATGACGGTGCGGGGAATAATACCAGTGGTTTAAGCTATAACTTTATTAGCCTTGATAATACGACGGATGATCTTAGCTTTTCGAATGATAATGCCACCAGCTTTAATTATATTCCCGTGCCCGATAGCGATGGTTACGACAGTGCCGTTACGCATATTAAGCTATTGTTAAATGGCAATATGAAGCCTAAGTACGATCAAGGCACACCGGAATTTAATATTGTGTATCAGGTGAAGGTTAAGTAGCTCTTATTAAGCTACTTATGTTAGCAAGCTACTTACCTTATTAAAAGCTGCTGACGCTAGGTATTGTTCCACTCACCTACTAACTCGGCTAGCAGATTAGATTGTTTATACAAGGCTTCCAGTTCTTCAGCGCCGCCTTTTGAGCCGCTAAATAATGGAATTTTGTATAAACGAGGAATCAATGGATGGGTCGGATTTTCAATCTTATTTCGTTCAATGGTCCAACGTAGATTGTTAGCGACCATGCGATAAAACGACAGCTTCGTTTCCAGACTGAACATACTGAAGTCATTAATATCGCTAAAATGCTGAAGGTCGATACTGGCCAATAACGCCGCTTTATTCCCTGTACGGATAGACGCAGATCTTGGCTGATCTAATAACATCGACATAACACCAAACACTTCGCCAGCATTAATCTGATTAAGTATATGTTCACCACGCTCATCGTTGACATAAACCGAAAGTTCGCCGCGTAAAAGAAAATATAAGCTGCTGGAGTGGTCTCCTTTCTCTAAGATGGTTTCATTCGCTTCTGCTGTCACGATCTGAGCGATGCTCATCAACATTTCAAACTGCGACTCATCTTTACTAATTAACTCTTTAAAGAAGGTTACGCCGTTTAGAATTCGCTGCAGTGATTCCAGTGGATATTCTTCTTTAGTTACGCGATGCATGTATCCTGCCTATAATTTGATCATTTCTGAATGGTTTTGAGTATTAATTAAACATTTTTACGACTTAACACTTAAATCTCAAGTACTAAATATAGCATGATTTATTATTATTACGTTTCTAACGGCAGACTCTTTTAGAGTATCTGCTATTTTTGTGACTTATTCTTATAAACTTATCTCTATAAACTTATCCCTTTCAAGAAAGTATTTTATAAATATTGGTACAAATAGACCTTTAGCCCCTTACCTGCTTGTGCTTCTTTAAAAATCGCTGGGTTCTCTATTTTACCGATCATCTTACAATCAGGACAATGCTCGGCTACCTGCTGTTTTAAAAAGTCATCGTCTAAATCGGGCGAGTTAAGGCATAACATCAAGAGCCCGCCCGGTTTTACTAGCAGAGGAATTCGGCTAATTATTTTGTAATAATCTCGCTGTATATCAACGCTGCCTTTTTGAAAGCTAGGCGGATCAGAGATCAAAATATCATAAGGTCCGTATTTTTTGATCCGGCTCCAAGACTTAAAAATATCAATGCCCTGAAAGATCACCCGGGTCATATCATGATCGTTTAAACGATGATTCTCGCGGCCTGTAGATAACGCCCCTTTTGCCATATCGATATTAACGACTCGCTGCGCGCCACCCGCTATGGCCGCAACTGAAAATCCACAGGTATAAGAGAATAAGTTTAAAACATTCTTACTTTCACTATTCTCTTTTACCCAAGAGCGGCCATTTGCCATATCTAAAAACAAACCCGTATTTTGCGCTTGGCCCATACTAATGTGGTATTTAAGACCGTTCTCAACCGCAACCAGTTTGCTTAGTGGTTTACCCTCAAGAAGCTCACCTTTCATTTGCTCAAACGGCCCACGTGGGCGACAGCGATATTGAACTTGTAGATTTTCACACTCTGGGAATAAATCAGCCAGCTGTGAGCACAAGGTTTCTAGCCAGTCCCGCTCGACCTCTGCATATAAGGTCACGATAATCGCTGGGGCAATCCAATCGATATTGACGTGTTCTAAGCCTGGATAAGCATGACCACGTCCATGAAAAAGTCGCTGAGTTTCGATCAGATCAACAGGTTTAGTAATAAAGTCGATAGGACTTATCATGAGGCTTTACCTCGATTATCTAGATCAGAGGGTAAAATGCGGCTATGACCTAAGATCCAATAGGATAATAAGCGATAACTGAAATAACAGAAGAAGCCAGCAAAAATGAGATCACTTGCGAAGTGACCACCTTGAACTAAACGTCCAAAACTCACTACAAAGCCCATAGCTAAACCGGCGTAAAACCAACTACGACGACGAAATAACCACGCTAAGACCATCATATAAAAGCCCATTGCAGCATGACCACTAACAAACGATTTATTATTCCCAGGCTGATCTTTGATCATAGCCGCAGGAATGAACGCCGGTATAAAATCTTTATGCCCACCAAATTCTTGCACTGAGCGTGGACGCGGACGATCCCAATTTTCTTTAACCACCAGATGCACCAATATTCCTGGGCCAATCAATAAGGCTAACGTTAAAAATACCCAAGGTTTACGTTGGTCTGTGCCTAAACCGAATCGGCCTTTTACAAAGCTTAACCCCGTCATAATCAATAATAGCGGCAATAAGAACTTAGGCGCATGGCGAAATAGCTCATAAACCGAGACAACCAGCGCGTTATCTCGGTACACAAAACCCTGCTCTGGGTTATAGAACGCACTACTGATCCAAAGGTCTATTTCTGGCCAGATAAGAAAAATAGCGGCTAATACGATAAAAATTACGATATCTAACTGTGTCTTCAACCACGCCATAACTCGATTACTGCCTTTATTAATACAAACGATGCATAAGCCGCCATGATGCTTGAGACCAAGATAAACAGCAATACAGTGGTGGTCAAAAAAGAGTATAATAGGGTCAATTATTTATTCTGTTAGTGGAAATTTCTTATGCGTATATGTGCTGTTGAATTAAAGGGCGATGACGCCATCTTTTGCATCATGTCTAAAAACATGGGTTTGTTAGATATTCCTGAAGTACGTCAGCGCAAAATCACCATCAGCAATACGCAAGATACTGATAACATGCGCTGGTTTCAGCGTCAGTTTTTGCAGCTAATGAATGACTACAAGGTCGACAAGGTCGTGATTCGTGAACGCCCAATGAAAGGTAAGTTCGCCGGTGGTGCCGTGGGTTTTAAGCTAGAAACCGCCATTCAGCTAATCGAAGGCATTAACGTAGAGATCGTGGCCGGTAGCCGTATTAAAGAGCAGCTTAAGCACACGCCAATCTTGATGGATTATAAGCAAACTAAACTGAAGCAATTCCAAGAACCTGCCTTTGTGACCGCTTATGCGTGTTTGCACATGCAAGGTGGCTTATACGGCGCGGGTTAGCCTTTGGCAAGTATAAAGACTAAAGCGGTTCACCACAGAGACACCGAGCCGCTTCGCTTCACCGAGGAAAGCCAAAAAAGAGGAAAAAAAACCGCGTCATATTGCTATGAGGCGGTTTTATTTAAAAGCCTTTAAATCCTACTTTTCAAGAGGATTGCGGCCTTTCTTAGCAGCTGTACGAAGACGTAGAGCATTCAATTTAATGAAGCCTGCTGCGTCTTTCTGATCGTAAGCGCCCGCATCGTCTTCAAACGTTGCAATCGCTTCGTCAAACAAGCTGTCTTCAGACTGACGACCAACAACAATCACGTTGCCTTTATACAGTTTAAGACGCACATCACCGTTTACAACCGTTTGCGTATTATCGATTGCAGCCTGAAGCATTTCACGCTCAGGAGACCACCAGTATCCGTTATAGATAAGGTTGGCGTACTTAGGCATCAACTCATCTTTAAGGTGAGCGGCTTCGCGGTCTAAAGTAATAGACTCAATTGCGCGGTGTGCTTTCAATAACACAGTACCCGCTGGTGTTTCATAACAACCGCGAGCTTTCATGCCTACATAACGGTTCTCTACGATATCAACACGGCCAATGCCGTTTTCGCCAGCTACCTTGTTTAACTCTTCCATTACTGTCGCAGGCGTCTTATCAACACCATCGATTGCAACGACGTCACCATTTTTAAACGTAAGCGTTACATAAGTAGCTTCGTCTGGCGCGTTTTCTGGCGACTTAGTCCACAACCACATATCTTCTTCTGGCTCACTCCAAGGATCTTCTAGAATGTCGCCTTCATAAGAAATGTGTAACAAGTTAGCATCCATAGAATAAGGAGACTTCTTGCCTTTTTTCTTTTCAACTTCGATGCCGTGCTTATCGCAATACGCCATTAAAGATTCGCGAGACGTTAAGTCCCACTCACGCCATGGCGCGATAACCTGAACGCCAGGCTTAAGTGCATAAGCACCTAGCTCGAAACGTACTTGGTCGTTACCTTTACCGGTAGCGCCGTGAGAAATAGCATCTGCGCCGGTTTCGTTAGCGATTTCGATCAAACGCTTAGCGATCAATGGACGAGCAATTGACGTACCTAGAAGATATTCACCTTCATAAATCGTATTCGCACGGAACATTGGGAAAACGAAGTCACGTGCATATTCTTCACGCAAATCATCTATATAAATTTCTTTGATACCTAACGCTTCCGCTTTCGCACGCGCTGGTTCAACTTCTTCGCCCTGACCAAGGTCAGCAGTGAAGGTTACAACTTCGCAGTTATATTCTTCTTGAAGCCATTTAACAATTACCGACGTATCCAGACCACCGGAGTACGCCAACACCACTTTTTTGATGTCAGACATATGCATGCTCTCGCTATTACAACTCATATTGAGTTGGGGATTGAATTTGGGAGTATGAAATACTAAATTTTAGGGCGCGAATTCTACTATAAATAGCCGATAGACGCTAGACACGGGGCGAAAAGCAATCCGTGGTGCTGTATAATACGGTTTACTATATAATGCACCCAAATATTTAACCAACAAGTCAAGAATTCGAGATTTATTATGCCTGCCAGCCAGCCTTCAACATCCTCAGAGCAATCAAGTTCCGCATTACCGAAAGCCGTTGTGATTTATTCAGGTGGTATGGATTCTTATACCATTTTAAATAAAGCTAAAGCTGAAGGGTTTGATCTATTTGCACTGACGTTTGATTATGGCCAAAAGCACGACAAAGAAATTGAGTTCGCAAGCAATGCCTGCAAAGCGCTCGGCATCAATCATAAAATCATCGACATCACAGCCATTAACCAGCTGCTGCAAAGTTCATCACTGACTTCAAGCATTGAAATTCCTGAAGGGCATTATGAATCAGCTAATATGAAATCGACAGTGGTACCTAACCGCAACATGATTTTATTATCGCTGGCGATTGGCTATGCCGTAGATATTGGCGCCAATAAAGTATTTTACGGCGCTCATTCTGGTGACCACGCAATTTACCCAGACTGTCGCCCTGACTTTGTGCACGCAATGAACAAGGTAGCCAAATTGGCAAACTACGAGCCTGTTGATATTGTTACGCCCTATTTAAATACCGACAAATCAGAAATTTTGGCCGATGGTTTAAAAATGGGTTTAGATTATGGCAAAACGTGGACTTGTTACAACGGCCGTGAAAAAGCCTGCGGAAAATGTGGTTCTTGTGTTGAGCGCTTAGAAGCGTTTGAGTTAAATAAAGCTACAGACCCGCTTGCTTACGAAGTTTAATGGCCATACCAATGACTCAGACAAAAACGTATCGCGTAAAAGAGATTTTTTATACTCTACAAGGAGAAGGTGCTCAAGCAGGCCGTCCTTCTGTGTTCTGCCGCTTTAGCAAATGCAATTTGTGGAACGGTAAAGAAGAGTCTCGTGCGCAATCCGTTTGTGATTTTTGCGATACCGATTTTGTCGGCACCGACGGTGAAAATGGCGGAATTTATACCGCCGCCGAATTGGTTAAGTTAATTGCTTCTTTGTGGCCTGGTAAGCCAACGCCAAGCTCAAAAGCCACCAACCAAGGTATACCGTATATTGTATGCACGGGGGGAGAGCCTTTATTGCAACTGGATGAACCCCTTATTGAAACCATGCACGACTATGGTTTTGAAGTGGCGGTAGAAACCAACGGTACGTTACCGGCACCAGAAGGTCTTGATTGGATTTGCTTAAGCCCAAAAGCCGATGCTGAGCTGGTATTAATTGAGTGCGATGAATTGAAACTGGTTTATCCGCAGCCGCTTGCCATGCCCGAATCGTTTGATTACATTCAAGCCACTCACCGCTACTTGCAACCCATGGCAGATGCGTCTTTAGACTATATTGTCTCTGATGCCCATGAAGGTTTATCGCAAAGCAATACCCAAAAAACAACACTCTATTGCCTTAAGCATCCGCAGTGGAAGCTCAGTCTTCAGACTCACAAGATGCTAGGCATTGAATAGTTAGTTATTGAATAGCTAAGCCGTTAGCCATTGAATCGTTAGTCATTGAACAGCCAGGCCAGATTAAAATGCTACAACCCTTATTATTAATACTCACTGCCCTGCTAGCGACAGGTTCTGCTCTTTCAGCAGAACCTTCTAAAGAATTGTCTCATCACATTGATGGAAAATTCAGAAACCCGCACCTACCTGCTGATTTTCAACCCAGTTTTATAGCCTTTTTAAAAGCGCGTTTATTTGATGACTTAACTTGGCCCGATGATCCTGAGAATTATCGTGAATATTGGCAGCCGGCAAACTTAAAAAAAATCCATAACCCGGATTTTAATAAAGCCCAAGCGACTCTGATTGGCCATTCTACGGTATTGCTTCAAAACCAAGGGATGAATATTCTTACCGACCCTATTTTCTCGCAGCGTTCTTCATTTTCTCAAAGCATCGGCCCCAAGCGTTATACCCCCCCTGCGCTTACCATCGACCAATTACCCCATATTAATATCATTGTGATCTCGCATAATCATTTCGATCACCTTGACGTTGACTCTGTCAAAGCCCTCACCAGCCCAAATTTTATTAAAAACATTAATGGCACTCAACCTTTGTGGTTAGTCCCATTAGGATTAAAAAAATGGTTTGCGCAATTCGGTATTACCAACATTCAAGAAATGGATTGGTGGCAGTCAATAGAGGTTGGCAATGTAACGGTGCAAGCTCAACCAAGCCAGCACTGGTCACGTAGAAGTCTTTTTGATACTAATGAAAGTTTATGGGCTTCATGGGCATTTACTTGGCCAGAATATGAAGGCAATGACACATTCACCGCATGGTTTGGCGGCGATACAGCCTACAACCCCTATCAATTTAAAGAAATAGGTAAGGTATTAGGGAAAGTTGATTTAGCCATGATTCCCATAGGCGCTTATGAACCCAGATGGTTTATGAAAGCCCAACATGTGAATCCACTCGATGCCGTTGAAATTTTTAAAGACATTAACGCAAAGTCAGCGTTCGGAATCCATTGGAATACCTTTGTATTAACCGCCGAACCGGTTGATGAGCCGCCGAAGGCTCTAGAGAGAGCCCTGCAAAAAAATGGTTTAAATGCAGAGCAGTTTCAAGCGATGGATATTGGTAAGACTTGGCTTCAGCAATAGAAGCTCAGATTTAAATCGCCTGAACCGGGCGGCGACGTAATAGCAAGATAATAACAACCAATAATAAAATACCAATAATACTCAATAAACCTATAATAAATACCGAATTATCGATGCTCTTTCTTTCAATATTTGAAGTTCCAGCATTTTGCTGAACTGGCTGGCGATCAACGGGCTGATAACCATTAGAAGCTAGCTCTGCCGCGATCGATAAAGCAGGTTCAACTAATACCGATGCAGGATAAGATACATCAACTACTTTTCCTGATTGCGTGCCAAATTTAATATTTACAATTTCTATATTTGAATTTTTTTGCGTTTTACTAACAAGACCAATTCGAGCTAAGTGGCCACTTCCCATAACGGGCTCTGCAGGCTTCAACAAGCTAACGGCATAACGAATCCTTCCCGTTTTGACATCTACATTATTAGCAATTTCATAAGAGGACTCTGAAAAAAAACTGCCTTTTTTAATCTGTGGACCAGCTTTTACATTGTCGGTATCGACTAAAAAAAAATCTTGTTTGGAATAAATCAATTCCATTTCCATGCCATAAGACGCAGGAATATTTTCTCCATACAGATCTAACCAACGTACACCATTTTGATCCTCAGTGCCTATTTCTATTCGCCCTTCGGCGAGAGTAAAATTAGAAAGAAATAATACTGCGAGGCTAAAAAAATATTTCATCGTTTTTCCTTTAAATGCAGCCTCGGGAAAGATTCCCGAGACCTCATTACTATACGGCTATTGCGGTGCACTCATTGGGTTACATTGAGTCGACCCGAAATGACTACCTAAGATGGCCAAATCTTGAATGTTAATCACACCATCCTTATTTAAGTCAGCTTTTGCATCATAATCTGCATCATCTTGACTCGAACGATAGCGAGCGGCCATAAATGTGAAATCTGCAATATCAATACTGCCATCACCATTAATATCACCGGCTAATAATTCAATAGCGCCAAGGTTAACCGCGCTACCTTCAGCAACGTTAGCATCCTGACAACTTTGAACATAATTTTCAGATGCTAGGCTAATCGTGAAGTCACCATCGCGTAAACCGTCGAAAGAAAAAGCTCCTGTTTCATCAGTGATCACGGTTACCTGACGACCATCAATTGTTAGCACAACCTCAACACCTGAAAGATCGGTAACGCCCGGAATTGAGATCGATCCAGCAACAGCTCCCGTACCACCATGCACACCATCGTCGATACGAATCGTTGCTGGAGTTAATGTTACTTGTAGTAACTGGCCATTTTCGTCAGATACTTCGGCTGCACAGGTTACTTGAACATCTTCAGTCGTAAACTCTGCAATCACGTCTGCTAAAATGAAACTACCTGCACCGCTTAACGGTAACTCTGGCGCTATCAGTGTTTCTGTTCCAGATACAAATGAAGGATCAGCCACAAGCGGTAACGTCATCGTATTTTGTGCACCAAACAAGGCACCATAAGTTGCCTGCGTGATAGAAAGCGAAGCAGAAGATAGGTTACAGCTAACATCTAAACCAAAGATGTCAGAACCGGATACATCGATTGAGAAGCTAGAGGTTTGTGAAGTATAAGGATCTATTGTTAGTGTTTCTGGATTAATGGTTACTTCTACAGCATTTTCGTTTGTATCAGTAGAATCATTGAATAATAGTAAGTATGACTTTTTGTTTGCTCGACCTGTAATACTCATACCTTTATCTACACCACCAGAGGATCTTTCACCAATTAAAACACTTGAGTGATCACCTGCTACCGAGGCAAAAGTACCAAAGTTAAGGTAACCTAGCTTAGATAGGATTGATAATTGCAT
The DNA here is from genome assembly GCA_963851095.1 of uncultured Gammaproteobacteria bacterium. Classification (GTDB taxonomy): domain Bacteria; phylum Pseudomonadota; class Gammaproteobacteria; order Pseudomonadales; family Oceanobacteraceae; genus Oleispira. Next base: position 44,894 of record CAWKOX010000008.1, read on the forward strand.
TGCATCTTCATACATTGATCTTGCTACTAACTCCATTGAGCCTGACTGTGCAATTAAGTCCTTATAAAAGTCAGGTAATTCTGGATAGGTTGAGAAGTCTGGATTCTCTGCGATGATCTCCGAGCGAATAACAGAAAGATAATTTTCCGATACATTTCTAAGTAAATAATTTGCCAGATCACCGGACAATAACTTATAGCCATTTTCAATATCGTAACTGTAAGTGCTTAATGCAAGAAACCCTTCTGAACTATCTAATTTACCCGTATTTCCATAGATATAATCACCTAAGAAAGCCATTGTTCCAAAAAGTGACACAAATTTAAATGGATCTGTATTCTTTGGTGAATCAATACAATGGAAATATTCCCCAGGATATTTCTCTGAATTGGCTGCTAAATTAGAATGATAATCTACCAACCACTCTTGGTAATAGTTTGTTAAGAAAGCATCATCAACTATCTGTTTGAATTCTGTATTTGTCATAGTCGGAGTTATTTCAACTCCAAACTGCTCTTGCATTATAATATTTGCAGCTTCGATATTATTAGGTAAATTAGGATAATTCTCTAATAATACTCTAACCTCTTGATCTTCATTCAGTTTAGCTACCATTACTTCAATACTGGAGTCTTGTTCATTAGCTGTGAAATCAAAAGATCCATATTCTAACTTACATTGTTTAGCACTTTGCAAATCACCTAGGTCAGAATAATATACAGAGCTGCCGTTAGATATTGTGAACATATTATCGAGAGGACCGACCTCTGGTGTGGGGATAAAAAAACCTTCTGATTTAACAGTAGCAAAATCATCATCATCGTACATTTTAATATAACTGGCATCTTTGCCATTTAATTGTTTTAACGAAATTAGAACAGGTGATTTACCATAATAAAAAACGGGGTCTTTCCCTTCAACAGAAACGGAAGCTCCTGTATTCAAATTCATTCCTAAACCATATGATTTATCACTAGCTGTTCTTCCCATATACTTAGAGCCCACTGAAGCTAGGCTAGGAAAGTCAAATCCAGCGATAGTCTCACAATGCTCAACGACACTAGCATTTTGAGGCCAAGTATCTATTTCACAGCGGTAATATGCGTCCACACTACTACCATTAGTATCATCTACAGTGACATAGCCGTCTGATATTTGATAAGCCACATACCCTTCTTGGAAAGGAATTATTAAATTCTGGCTGTACAAATAACCCGTTGCTTCAGAAATCAATCTTTGAGCTGTTATCTGAAAGTCTTCTGCGTCAGACCCAGAATCAAATCCCAATTCAGTATAAAATGCTAAATTATCAGGAGCGATAGGATAGTTATCTAAGAAGCCTGCATTAGCACCCGTTAAATAACCAGATTTTAAGTGAGTAATCGCCTCTGCATTTGAAATATTGATACTCATGTCGGTTATAGCAAAACCAGAATGTTCTTTATTTTCATCTAAGCTGACAAGCAATACCTGCTTAGCTTTATTGTGATTCATCACAATAATATTAGTCGCGGATTGGTTCTCACCGACATCATACGTTTGAATCGGTAAAGCCGTTGAGAATTCAGGCAGGCTGGCTTGAGTCATTCCCGTAGCAGCACACAAAGCTGAGAGAGAAATCATTAGGGGTTTAAGTTTCACGAAACAACATCCTTTATTATTTTTAGTTTTAAAATTTCTTTAGGTGAGAAGAGAAATTTGGCGGATGAAGTCTAGTTAAATCATTTTTAGAAGATAGAGTAATTTAGATATTATGTCCTTAGTCAGTAAAGAAATAAGAAAAAAGAATTAGACCAAATATCAGAATATAAATATTTGGTGCTAATTAATATATTTTCGGCTTGCTAACTTAGAGCAGATGGCCTAGCACTCACCAATCCATACCAACGCGCCAGATGCGGATGTTTTTCTTCATCAATACGGCGTTTTATTACTTTTGCAAAATCAATGGCACATAAGGCGGTAATATCAGCGACTGAGAATTCATCTCCGGCGATGTAGTTAGAATCTGCTAAATGTTTATTCAGTTTGTGGATGTGTTTATCGGCATCAAGTGCGCTAACGTCTGAGAATTCTGCAACTTGGTTTGTCACGGCTTTCCACATAGGGTTACCGTGTCTGAATGACAGGGCAATTGCCGTGTATAACCCTAATTCGATACGGCGATTCCACATTTCAATCTTGGCTTTAGAAAGCGCATCGGTGCCCATAAGCGGATTTTCTGGGTAGATCTCTTCGAAATAACGGCTAATGGCCATTGATTCACTAATCAAGACTTTCTCGCCGGCATTATCCAATTCTAAAACGGGTAGTCCACCGTACGGACTGATCTCACGAAACTCTTTACTAAAGGTTTCGCCCTTCGCGATATCGATATTAACCACTTCAATACCGGCTTCTGCGCATGAAATGCCCTTTTCCGCTAAAAACATGCGAACACGGCGTGGGTTAGGGGCCATTTTAAAATCGTATAATTTCATCTTAATTTCCATTCTCTAGCCTGACGGATATTTAGTAGCGACTGTCTTAGCACTCAACATTAGCACTCAATGTTAGTGCCCGCAGTAATGCGTAATTAGTAAGTAAATAACACTTATGCACTGTCAGTTCTTTACCGATTGGTAAAAAACTAACTTTTTCAAACTGATTGGTCAACAACTAATTAAATAACTGTTAAGCTCTACTCAACGAGCACTATTTTGATAAGACTGAATTTCATGGGCAGACCTAAAAACTACGATCACCAAGATGTTCTTAAAAAGGCCATGATGCAATTCTGGAAGGCAGGGTTTGCCGAAACATCCCTATCGGATCTGGAAGTCGCTACTTCACTTAATCGCTATAGTCTTTATAAAGGCTTCGGTGATAAAGAAACCTTATTTGAGCAATCGTTAGAATATTATCAAGACCATATAATTAGGCGAATGCTAGCACCTCTGACTAAATCTGAGCCTTCCATAGAGGCAGTTAACAATTACTTCGCTCAGCTTAATAAGCTGCTAAAGGGCAAGTATGGGCAATATGGCTGCCTATTTCAGAATAGCCAAAAGGAAGGAATCAGCCAAAATATCCTCGTAAAGCAGTACGCTATTGATCTATGGCTACAGCAACGTGATTTATTTTCACTGTGTTTAAGCGATACCAAATGTAGGCTTCCCTTTGAAAAGGAACATGCCGTACAGTTGTTGCTGGCTCAGGTTCAATCACAAATAAGCTTAGCTCGATCAAATGCACCCCACCAGGTTCTTGATGCTCAATACGCTGCGATTAATGCGCTGCTAATAAGCTGGCGGAGATAAGCTGGCGGAAATGAGAGAAACGAGTGGGATCCGCAGATAATTGAGCGAATAAAACTCGAATTGTCTTTCAATAGCCACAATCGCTACTTTTTATGGCCTACCTTCACTCAATATGGTACAAACGTACATATTTAATTTATAGCGTTTATAATAATGATAAAAACGACTACATTATCGGCAGAATATTTTCACCGTATCAGCCAGGCACTAAAAGATGCTGGGGCTTTTCGTCCGACGCTGGTCATCGACAAAGCGCATTTTGACGAAAACCTAAAGCACTTGATGGATGTTATTCAGCAAGGCTTCGACTATCGTATTGTTGCTAAGTCCTTGCCTTCGATTCCGTTATTAGAATATATAATGGAACGTTCGGGCAGTAACCGTTTAATGAGCTTTCACCTGCCTTTCTTATTCCATGTTGTTAAGCACCTTCCTCATGCGGATGTACTTTTAGGCAAGCCCATGCCCATTGCGGCTGCCCAGCAGTTTTATAGCTGGCATTCCACATTAAGCAGCTCTTCTTTCAAACCCGCCGAACAATTACATTGGTTGGTCGATAGTTTAGAGCGCTTACAGCAATATCAAGAACTGGCCAAGAGCTTAGGCTGCGTCATTAACGTGAACTTAGAAATTGATGTTGGCTTACACCGCGGTGGTTTTATTAATAACGATGAATTTCGTCAAAGTATCCTTCTATTGAATAACAACCCACACCTTAAACTTACCGGTTTAATGGGTTATGAGGCGCATGTAAGTAAGATTCCTAAGTTAATGGGTGGTAGTAAAAAAGCTTTCACTGCGGCGATGAGTATCTACCAGCAATGTATCAATACGATCACTGAGGTAATGGGCTCTGAAGCGGCGGCTAAATTAATTTTCAACGCTGGCGGCAGTAGTACTTATCCTTTATATGCTAAAACCAAAGGTGACACTAAAAGTCAGTCAGATTTTATTACTGAAATCGCAACCGCGTCAGCTTTGGTTAAACCAACCGATTTTGATGTAGCCACTTTAGAACACCATAAACCTGCCTGTTTTATTGCGACTCCGGTTCTGAAACTGGTTACAAACCCTGAAATCCCGATGTTAACGGGGCTTTCTTCAGTTTTGCGCACAATGGGGTTACTACCCAAGCAAGCATGTTTTATTTATGGTGGCAACTGGCTTGCTTCTCCTTGTTTTCCTGCTGACAGTCAACGCTCCTCTATTTTTGGTCACTCTAGTAATCAAGAAATGTATGAGCTAAACGATAATCACACAATAAAAGTCGATGATTATTTTTATTTTCGTCCGTCTCAAAGCGAAGCTGTTTTATTACAGTTTGGAAAAATTGCGGTTTATGACAATGGAAAAATAATCGATTGGTGGTCAATCTTTCATTCTGAAGCAACCACAAATGTGGAAGAAAATAACCCTAACTATATAAATAATAAAAATAAAAACACCTAGGAAGTCCCATGATACTTGTCTTAGCCTATTTATTAATTCCTGCCCTCATTGTATTTGCTTGCCAAAGGTTTGCCCTGCTCGATAAAGCTGGCGTCGTTGTTTTATCTTTTGGCTTAGGGATCGCTATTGCAGCGGGGTTGGATTTATCTTTATTTTTTCACGCAGAGACGATTACCGCCGTTCAAAAGGATGTTTCCGAAATCAGCATCGCCATTGCATTACCCCTTCTATTATTTTCGATCAATGTTAAAAGTGCGCTAAACATGGCTGGCGATACCTTAAAAGGTATGGGCTTGGCGCTACTGTCGGTCATGGTGATTAGCATTATTGGTGCGATAATTTTTAATGATCAAGTCGCTGACGTATGGCAGGTCGCTGGCATGTCGGTGGGTGCTTATACCGGCGGTGGCCCGAATATGGCAGCCATCAAATCAGCGATCGATGGTAAAGAATCTATTTTTATTACCATGGTGACGTACGATATTTTATTCTCGGCCATGTATCTTATTTTTGTTATGGCGTTCGGCCAAAAAGTATTTGGATTATTTTTAAATAAATACCAAGCTAAAAATACTGGTGAAACCGAAATCGATTATGCAGGCATGGAACACATGGCTGATGAAACCGCTCACGGTTATAAAAAGCTACTCAATATTAAACTAGCACCGCAAACCTTCGGCTCAATACTCGCCTCGGGAGCCGTCGTAGGATTGGCTTTATTTATCGCCAGCCTAGTACCCGAAAGTTATAAGTCGACGACCACTATTGTCGGCATAACCAGCCTAGGGTTAGCCGCTTCTTTTATTCCCCAAGTGCGTAACCTAGCCAATAGCTTTCAACTCGGCATGTATTTGATCTTGGTTTTTTGCTTCACTATGGGCACCATGACAGACACCTCAATTTTCACTGATATTGACCTTGGTCTAGCGAGTTATATTAGCTTTATTCTTATCGGCTCTCTCATTATGCAGGCGCTATTATGCAAACTGTTCAAAATTGATACTGATACGTTTTTAATTACCTCTTCAGCGGCAATTATGTCGGTACCTTTTATTCCTGTTATTGCAGGAGCATTAAAGAATCGTGAAATATTACTACCTGGTTTTGCCGCGGCGATCATTGGTTACGCTGTCGGTAATTACCTCGGTATTATTGTTGCGAATGTCGCTCGATTTTTAACCGCATAATGATCCATAATAAAACCATTCTTATTGCCGGAGCCTCTTCCGGCATTGGTCGCCAGGTGGCTTTATTACTGAGCCATCACAATAATCGAATTATTATCAGTGCTCGTAGAAGTGCTGAATTAGAACATCTCAGTCATGAAATAACCGACAACGGCTCACAAGCACTGGTGGTTGTATGTGATGCACTGCTCCCTAAAGAAGCTGAGAGGTGCATTCAGCAATCGATCGATCAATTTTCTAGCATTGATATTGCGCTATTAAATATTGGCGATGGTCCAGCCTTTAATATGAGCAATACCACGGTCGCTGCCATTCAGCAAAATACCCAGCTCAACTACGGCACGCAAGTAAACTTTCTCGTGCCACTCATCGCTCATATGAAGCAGCAAGGCTTTGGCTTAATCGCCCATACCAACTCATTGGCGGGATTTTTAGGCTTGCCGATGCAAGGGCCTTATTCTGCGGCAAAAGCCGCTGGACGTGTTCTAATGGACACCTGCCGCATTGAATTAAAACCCTTTGGCCTTAAATTTGTGTCGGTCTACCCTGGATTTGTTGCAACCGATCGAGTTCAACAAGATGGAATTCCTTCGCCATTTGAAATCAGTGAAGCTGCCGCTGCTAAACACATTATTTATGCCATTGAAAAAGAAAAATCCGACTACGCTTTTCCATTTATGACAGCCAGTTTGGTGAAGCTAGCACGCATTTTACCAAAAGCCCTCACCGCTAGAATATTGGTTAAACTGATACCACAAGATTATTAATAATATTCTAAAATACAGGCATAAAAAAACCGCAAACGATTAATCGATTGCGGTTTCTCGGCTGCTTACTAACGTTTAGTAAACAAGACTATTTAGCTTCTTCTATTTAGCTTCATCTATTTAGCTTCTAAGATGGCCACAACACCTTGGCCACCAGCCGCACAGATAGAGATTAGACCACGGCCTTCACCTTTCTCTTCTAGCATTTTAGCCAGGGTAGAAACCAAACGACCACCCGTTGCAGCAAATGGGTGACCTGTTGCAATAGAAGAACCATTAACGTTCAACTTGCTGCGATCGATAGAGCCCATCGCGGCATCACGGCCTAATTTTTCTTTACAGAAAGTTTCGTCTTCCCACGCTTTCAAGGTTGAAGCAACAACACCTGCAAACGCTTCGTGAATTTCGTAGAAGTCAAAATCCTGCAAGGTTAGATCAGCACGCTTCAACATATTAGAAACAGCATAAGCAGGTGCCATTAATAGACCTTCAGCATCTTTACCCACAAAATCAACGGCTGCTGTTTCGTAGAAAGAAAGATAAGCACGTACTGGCAAGTTGTTTTCTTTTGCCCACTCTTCAGACGCTAATAAAACACAAGAAGCACCATCAGTTAGTGCCGAAGAGTTAGCCGCGGTTAATGTGCCATTGCCTGATTTCTTATCAAAAGCTGGCTTCAACGTCGCCATTTTGTCTAGATTAGGTACACGTGCAAGATTGTCTTTTTCTAAACCTTGGAAAGGCGTTACCAAATCATCAAAAAAGCCACGCTCGTAAGCGGCTAATAAATTGGTATGGCTGTTAAAGGCAATTTGATCTTGCTCTTCGCGAGTAATGCCCCATTTTTTAACCGTAATTTCTTGGTGCTCACCCATCGACATATTCGTGCGTGGCTCACCATTACGTGGTGTTAGCGGTGCTAAATGCTTAGGACGAATCTTAGAAAGCAACTTCAGACGCTGGCCAGTTGTTTTTGCGCGGTTAACATCTAATAGAATTTTACGTAAACCTTCAGAAACACCAATCGGCGCATCAGAAGTTGTATCAGAACCACCCGCAATACCACAATCGATATGGCCAAGAGCGATTTTGTTAGCAACTTGCATACAGGCTTGTAAGCCAGTACCACACGCTTGCTGAATATCAGTCGCGGGTGTCATTGGATTTAATGCCGTACTCAATACACATTCACGTGCCAGGTTAAAGTCACGGCTGTGTTTAATAACGGAACCGGCAACAACTTCACCAATTTTTTTACCTTGCAGGTCATAACGGTTGATCAAACCATTCAAGGCGGCCGTTAGCATGTCTTGGTTAGATGCATAAGAATAGGTGGTATTAGAACGTGCGAAAGGAATACGGTTACCGCCAATAATGGCTACGCGACGAATTTTCTGTGTCATGTTTTGTTCCTATTAAAATTAGGGCTAGTAAATTAAGGCTATCTAAATGCTAATACTTTGTTAACAACAATTAGCGGCTATATAACGACTACAATAATGGGCATCGACCTGAGTGTATAGGCCTCAACACCATGAAAAAAACTTTAGAACTTGAGTCTACCTGTTAGCCAGCGTCTCGCATTGGCTGAAGCGACGCATTAAGCATTCAAGCGGTCAATTAAATATTGTAGGATAGCTGCTCTAATCTGTTTAACTTGGTAGTCATGTATTCAGCGTTTTTTGCTCGATACGGTTTAATGTCTACCAGACTCACACATTAGTGAGTACACACAAACCCTATACATCAAATATTTAAAGAGTGGGAAGCGATATCATGGGAAATTTTTACGAAACTATGCTGAATTCTGGCATGGGCCGAAAAGTATTAGGTAGTGTTGGCTTACCAACACCAATCGAACTCAATCGTTATAGCGCGAGCCAAGCTACCTTTTTAGAAGGTAATGTTTTAGTCGGCACAGCAAAAAACGGCGAATTAATTTCTGACATCGTGCGTAATTTAGGCGACTCTGATGCAAAAATTTTCTTCCCATCCGCAGCACTAACCGCTAGTGAAATCGTTAAAGCAGGTAGTGATCACTCTGTAAAAGTGACTCAAGTTGAATGTGCTAAAGGCATGAAAGAAAAATTCAACGTCGTTATCTTTGATGCTTCTGGTATTGAAGATGGCGAAGGCTTAACACAGCTATATACTTTCTTTAACCCTATCATGCGCAGCCTAACGTCTAATGCTCGCGTTATCGTATTGGGTCGCCCGCACATGAAAGCCGCCAATGGCGAAAAAGCAGCTGCAATGCGTGCGTTAGAAGGTTTTACACGTTCTGTTTCTAAAGAGATCGGTAAAAAGAGTTCTACTTCTCAGGTTGCTTACATTGAAGAAGGCGCAGAGAAGCAAATGGATTCTACTATCCGTTTCTTAGCATCGGCTAAATCGGCTTATGTTGCTGGCCAGGTTATTCACGTGCGTAAGAGTGAAGAAGTTCAATACCCAGATTGGCATAAGCCATTAGCCGGTAAAGTGGCACTTGTGACCGGTGCTTCTCGTGGTATTGGTGAGTCGATCGCTCGTACACTTTCTCGTGATGGCGCGACCGTACTAGGGTTAGACATTCCACCAGCAGAAGCTGACTTGAACAAAGTTATGTCTGAAATTGGCGGTGAATTGTTACTGGCTGATATTTCTTCTAAAGAAGCGCCTGCTCAAATTGCCGCTAAATTAAAAGAAATGGGCGGAGCAGACATTGTTGTTCATAACGCCGGTATCACTCGTGATAAAACTCTAGCCAACATGCCGCAGCACTGGTGGGATATGACCATTGCGATCAACTTATCTGCCGAAGAGCATATCAATAACGAGTTGTTTGCAACCAATTCCATCAATTCTGGTGCGAGCATTATTTGCGTATCGTCTATGAACGGTATTGCCGGTCAAATGGGCCAGACTAACTACGCAGCGTCTAAAGCGGGCGTTATCGGCTATGTTCAGTACATGGCTGATGAGTTAGCAGAAAAGAACATCACCATTAACGCGGTAGCTCCTGGTTTCATCGAAACTGCGATGACCGATGCGATTCCGTTCATGACCCGTGAAGTTGGCCGTCGTTTAAACTCGCTATCTCAAGGCGGCAAGCCTGTTGATGTAGCGGAAACAATTGCTTTCTTTGCGAATCCAGCATCAAGCGGCGTGACCGGTAATGTTGTGCGTGTTTGTGGGCAGTCATTAGTCGGGGCTTAATCACATTAATAGGACTTAGGCACAGTAAAAAAGTGCTATTAAAGGTTCTACTAAAAGTGCGGTTAAAAGTACAATAAAAGGCTCAATGGATAACTCCATTGGGCCTTTTTTATGCATTCTTCGTAATTCCAGCAAGCGATGAAATCTGAACTAGACTGTAAGGTAACTTAAACAATGTATTCAGAGTTTTGGTATGAACCCGAGCACCTCAAAATTGTATTTTTCCGTCCCACTAGCTTTTTTACTGCTTACTCTAAGCGCTTTAAGTTATAGCCAAACACTGCGAGTCGGCACCACATTATGGCCGGGCTACGAGCCGCTATATTTAGCCGAAGAGATTAATGCTTATAAGAGCGATATTCGACTGATAAATTACCCTTCGACCAGCGAAGTACTGCGCGCATTCAAAAATCATACTTTGGAAGCCGCAGCGCTTACCCTCGATGAAGTTATTCTATTATCTGAGTCAGGTACTGCTATCGATATTATACTGATTTTGGATATATCAGAAGGAGCCGATGTTATTATGGGCCGCCCTGAATTGGTTAATATGCAGGGATTGATCGGGGCTAAAGTTGCTGTAGAAAGTACTGCTGTGGGTGCATATACATTAAGTCGGGCACTTGAAATGCACAATATTGATATTCAAGATATCTCTCTCGTGAACGCAGTACTAAGCAGTCACAAGGAATCCTATACAAAAAAATTGGCTGATGCCGTCGTCACATTTGAACCGGTTAGAACACAATTATTGAATCTGGGGGCCATTGAACTGTTTAGCTCAAAAGAAATTCCCGGCGAAATTCTAGATGTATTAGTCGTTCATAAAAATACTATCAATACTCACAAAGAGCAGCTCTATGACATTGCGAAAGGCTGGTTTAAAGGACTTCAGCAGATAAAAAAATATCCAAATGCATCTTATAGATTCATCGCATCTCGCTTAAAGCTAACCGAAAAAGAAGTGAAAGACAGCTATTTGGGGCTATCCCTTCCCTCTTTAAATGAGAACAAAAAGCTAATGTTAGGCAGCCCTGCTCCACTCAGCCTAACATTAGATCGTTTAACGCAACATATGATTGATACTAACCTTCTAGATTCAGGTGATACAAAAAAAACCACCATTAATACTATGTTTTTACCTTAGAACGCCCATGCCTCTAAGAATATTAATTCCGCTACTGCTGCTCGTATTTTCACTATTGGTTACCTCAATAGGGTACATCGCTATCCGTGCTGATTTAACGGAGGCCATCGAGCGTCAGGCGTTAAACTACATGAATATTGAATTAAATAAATTTCAATCATTATATGAACCGCTTTTAGCCAAAAAGGATTTAAAAGCGATTCTATCGCTACATGCCTCTAAAGCTTCTGAACTGGATAATACGGGGATGATTGTTGTGGCAGAAGACGGAATAGTAGCAGCCTCTAATAATCAACAAGATCTGCAACGTTCTTGGAAAAAAACCCGCCAACAGCTAGATCCATATTTGATTAATAAAACAATTAATTCGAAGCAACGACATACAAAATTTTCTAACGATCGAGAAAAGCTAAATGGATATATTGATCTTTGTGTAAGAGATTTATCAAAAGGGCTTAGAGCCTATTCATGCGGTTTTTTATACTATCAACTTGATGTCGAGTCGAGACAAAGCAGCGCTCGAACTTGGCTCATCAAACAGTCTTTATATATTGCGGTTGGTACTGGCATCGCAGCGTTTATTTTATTACTCATCATTCATTTTAGAATTACCGACAGAGTTTTAAAAGTCCAAACCGTATTAGACAAATGGTCAAACGGTGATCGAGATGTAAAAATTGAACTTAAAGGCAATGACGAGCTTAATCATATTGCGACTATGATTAACCATTTAGTAAGCCGATTTTCTGAAGATGAAAAAGCATTAATTTTTAATAAACAAGTCAATGATGCCATCATTCAGAGTGCTAATTACAGCATCATTACGACCGATAAGAATGGTATAATTACCAGTTTTAATGCTAGCGCTGAAAAACTTTTAGGTTATTCCAAAGAAGAGCTGATTAATAAAGAATCTCCCGGAATCATCCACGATATTTCAGAGATTATTGCTCACAATAAAAAAATATCTGTTGAGTTAGGGAAAGAAGTTAAGATCGGATTTGAAACATTAACGGCTAAATCTCGAACAGGCGAAATTGACGAAAATAACTGGACCTACATTCATAAGGATGGCAGCCGCATTCCCGTACGTTTATCGGTCACCGCACTCTATGATCCTCAAGATAAAATTTATGGTTTCTTGGGTATTGCCCATGACATATCAGAGCAATTAAAAACAGAAGAGCAACTTGAAAAGCTCGCCTACTTCGATCCTCTTACTAAGTTGCCAAACCGCATGCTATACAGCGACCGCTTAGAGCAAGCTATTGTATTTGCAAGTCGTAACAAATCTAAGTTTTCTGTGTTCTTTATTGATTTAGATAAGTTTAAATTTGTGAACGATAATTATGGCCATGAAGTGGGGGATAAATTATTAATTAAAGTGGCTAATATTCTCACGCGCTGCGTGCGCAAATCCGATACTGTTGCCCGGTTGGGAGGGGATGAATTCACAGTTATTTTACCTAATATAAATAGCCCTTATGATCGAAACTCTGTCAGTCTTATTGCTGAAAAAATCATCAATCAACTGAGCCAAGATTTCGTCATCGACGATCATTTAGTGCAGATAGGTGCAAGTATTGGCGTCGCCGTTTACCCAGAACATGGCACGAATGTCTCGAACTTAAACAAACATGCGGATATCGCCATGTATAAGGCTAAAGATCAAGGTCGTGGGCAGCATGCCTTTTACGATCCTCTTGCAGGTTACTCATTACCAGGAACAGACTTAAAAACATAAGTTATTTTTGCTATGATTGCCGCAATATTTTTCAACAGAGCTGCTGCAGCAAAATAACCCACATGGCTAAAAATAAGCGCGACATACCTAATTATCAACTCCCAATTATTGAAACGCACTTTCACTTAGATTATCTAAAAGAAGGCTCAACGGAAGAAATTCTAGATAAAGCCCGTCAAATCGGTGTTGAGCGTTTTTTAACCATCGCGGTTTCTCCTGATAATCTAGAAAAAGTCATTGCCTTAACCGAACAGCACGACGACGTATACGGCACCTTAGGCATTCATCCTCACGATGCCGAGCTCTATAACGATGAAGTCGAAGCCATTATTCGTAAAAATCTAGCACCCCAGAATCGTAGCCCTAAATTTAGAGCGGTCGGAGAAATAGGTTTGGATTATTTTTACGATAACGCCGATCGCAAGATTCAGCGTGATGTATTTGAACGCCAGCTGCAAATTGCCGTTGATTATGAGCTACCCGTGGTGATTCATACCCGCGAAGCCGATGAAGACACTCAGGCAATTTTATCCAACTTTGCCCCCTTGATGAAAAACAAAGGCGTGATTCATAGCTTTACCTCGGGCATCGAACTCGCACGCTTCTGTGTGGGCCAAGGCTTCAATTTAGGCATCAATGGTATCGTAACCTTCAATAAGGCCGACAACGTTCGCGAGGTGGTTGCTGATACCCCAATAGAGCAGCTTCTATTAGAAACCGATGCGCCTTTCTTAACCCCAGTACCCTACCGCGGCAAAGAAAACGCCCCATGCTATTTACCCTTTATTGCAGAAAAAATAGCCGAAGTTAAAGGCATGACAGTCGAAGACGTGTTAACCCAGTGCTATAAAAACTCGGTGAAAACCTTTTTTAGCTAAGTACTTATAGCCTTCACTTAGAACCTTACTTAGAACCTAGCCCTTAAAATCTGGCCCTTAAAATCTAGCGCCTATCACCAGCGGATCATGATCCGAAGAACGATAGGCGTCTGGCACAGCATACCGCCCATCGTATTTTAATAAAGAATCTTCAACAGAGTTAATCTGCCAACTATCGATGCTACGAATAAAAGGCCGCATCGCTTTATTCGCCAAAGCATGATCAAGATTACCGAGATACCCTTGATAACTGTAAGAAAAAAATTGGGGCGTGCTACCCTCATGCGATTTATCCACAATATTCAAATTATGAAATCCTGCCTTCGCTAAGAGTAAGAGTGGGTCTTCTTGGCTATAGCTATTTAAGTCGCCCAGCACCAAAACAGGGCTATTATCAGGCACTGCATTATCGATAAATTTAACCAGCGCTGACGCGGCTTGCACGCGCTGTAAATTGCAATTTCCCTGCAAAGGGTCTTTCTTTTCTCCTCGGCAAGGCCGTCCTTTCGACTTAAAGTGATTGACCACTACGGTAAACTGTTGCGGTGAGTCTGAACGTTTTATTTTAAAACGTTGCAAGACACTGGGGCGATGGTAACCATCATTAAATACTGCCTTCGAGTCTTGCTGCATATTGTTATCTAACGGCAAAGCTTTAATTGAAGAGACTGAATCCAGTACTCTGGCTGCGCCAATAGGCTCGATAGCATGATAGCGATATAACAGCCCCACACTGATTGCCCCTCGACCTAACCGCTCGCGGTTTGGCCTAATGTAACGATATTGCTGAGCAAGCGGGAATCGTTGATTTAAGGCTTGGGTTAATGCTGAAATGGCAGAGTGTTTACCGTAACCATCATTTTCTAACTCCATCAATGCGATAACATCCGCATCAATCGTTGCGAGTGCTGCGACTAATTTATCGGTCTGCATCAAGAACTGCTGATACGTTTTAGCGCCTCTTGACGTCGGAAATCCCACATCTCTTTTTGTGAATGAGCGAGGATTGCCATTAAAGTAATTTTCTACATTCATACTGGCAAAAACCACATTCGCATCGCTCGATACTTTCGGATGCTTTGGTCTCGGGTGCATGCGAATACTGATATCACTCAGCGATTCTGGTATCAAAATATAGTGCTGGCCATAGCTATGCAATAAAGCAGTTAATGGCCCAATACTATCGCCAATTCGCAAAGGATTACGCGCAGAAAATCCGTGCTGATTAGGGAAGGGAATAAATGCCGGCGAACGCTGAGATAAGCCATCATCGACCAATAAATAATCTAATGTTTTATTAGAATGCTGCGCTTCTTTTGACTGCTCTACTTTTGAACTGCCCTCTTTTCGACGGCAGTGCGGATCGTAATGCATCAGCGCGGTGAATTTCAGTAGGCTGAATATGCAACCGTGAAGAGATCGCAAATTGACCATAGTTACCCAACCCATAACCCGCACCATACAAATCGCTAATTTTCAGATTTTGATTAATACGGACTCTCATGCCTTCTAATGCTTCCAGCTCAACCAAAGAACTTACCGGCAATCTTAATTCATAGGCTGGCGGTATTTTCACATTATGTGCACATATCCTTAGCGCTTTAATCCGCTTTAGCTCTGTTAAGCCTTGGTATTCATCGACTTGTGCTAATAAACGTATTTTCTGACCCTGTTTAACCTTTGAATTTTTGTGATAGACAAAAATGCCACTCGAGGCAGCTTTGGCTTTGGCTCTTTTCCTAGTTGTATGTTTATCCGTTTTCTTAACTGAAGACTCAACCGCCTGCTGCAGCCAAAAGCCTTGATAGTCGCTGCTCTTATCAAGAGTCACCACGCCTTCGGTAACAACCCATTGCCCCTTTAAAGGACTCGGCCAATGGTTGATATACCTTGAGTTTTTACTAGCTGAGTTTTTACTCTCCGAGCTGGTTAAAAGCCCCCTGTATTTGCGTAATGTGTTTGAAGTCACGTGCATTAGTATCGCCACACATTCCCATGTGTTTAATCTCAGTCGCATGCAGAGTTAAAGATAGGAAAAAACACAGACAAAAAAGAGAAGCCGATAAGGAGCGAGTTAATAACATCTGATCACTCCTTATGGTAGTTGGGCTATCGGTTTAATAACGTTAACTATAGACCAAGCTAACTAACTAGAGCCCAACCGGATAAATAATTTGATCTTGATAGCCCGTAGTCACTTCGATGGTGCCCGAGAATAAATCATCCAATTTATTATCACCGGAATCAACAATCAAGGGCCGACCCTCTAACGCACTCACCTTGGCTTTGGTAGAGATAACCTTTAGGTTTTTCTTACCCAGCTTTTTGAGTACCGCAGCACTTAATTGCTGGTTGCCGCGTCCTATAATATGGCCTTGGCCGCCAATAATACTAATAACCGCCTTACAGGGATATTGCTCAAGATAGTCTAAAATTTCAGTTTCACTGACATCATTTTTTAACAGCTGATGGTTAAGCACGGCATCAATACCGAGCAAGGTATTATCTAAGCCTAGCTCATCCATAATGGCCAAAGTCGTTTTACCTGAGCCAATCAAATAGAGTACATCGTCTTCCATGCCTTGCACGATATCAGCAGCGATATCTTCAAGAACCAGCTCTTCTACTTCTACCCCACCTTGTTTAACACTTTGCACAAACTGGCCTGCCTGAGGCACACGCATTTCGCCATAAAGCTTAGCGCGTACTATATTATTGCGAAAAGCATCTTCATCAATGTCTCTCACATCGTGAACTTTCACATCAATCAATTGGCCACTGGCTAACTGAGAAATTACTTCCCCTGCTGCTTTCGGAGTAACGGCATAAACCGCCGAATGAATTTTCACCCCTGCTGGAATACCCAATACAGGAATTTGATCTGTCACGACACTGCAAATATCTCGGGCAGTGCCATCACCACCAGCGAATAAAATAATATCGACTTTTTGATCGAGTAACTGCTGGGCAGCATTACACGTATCTTGTGCGCTTGTATGCTCAGCTGAAATATTGTCCAGCACTTGGTAAGAAAAACCCATTTCGGCAACTAAGGTTTCTCCCATTGTTTGTGGGCAAGTAATGATTTTTATTTGATCTTGAATGGGTAATAAAACCTGCAACGCAAGCTTGGCACGTTCACTGGATTGACAACGAGCACCACGAGAAAATGCTTCTTTAACGATCTCAGCACCATCACTGCCTTTAAGGCCGACGCTGCCGCCAATACCTGCTAATGGGTTAATAATAAGCCCTAATGTCAGCACTTTTTTCTCCTAAACCGTTAATCTTAACTAATATAACTGCAAAAAATTTTATAACCAATCCGTGATTTTAATACCGATACCAATACGTTCTTGATACTGGTCGTAATCAATTAAACTTTCCCCATAGCCATTAAAGTACTGAATAAAGCCTTTAACATTGCCAGGTAAAGGGTACGTCCAATCCAATTCGATCGAGCCAACGTTATTATTAATATCTAAGTTATTTCGAATCGTCGCAGAGATACTATGATCACCGGACTTGCGTAGATAAAAAATATCACCATAACCTAAGTGCTTATGAATATCGGGATTGTCATCACCGATAGAATCCATCTTGTCTGACTTTGATTCTTCTGGAATACGGTACCAAGCACGCACATACAATAATTTGTTAGGCCATACCTTAGTCGCGCCTAATATAATTCTATTCCAGCTGCGGGAGAGGCTACCAACCTGGCCATTTGATTGGTGGTTAAAAGATAAGGTCCAAAAATCCGCCCAATCTTGAAACGCTTTGAACCCTAAGATGATTTCAGGCTCATGATTAGTTTCACGAAAAACAGCCGACACACTATCATTGTAGGCTTGCCAGTAAGATTTATTGGTATACGCCACAGACAACGTACTGAACTTTCCTAATATATTATCCGCGACAATGTATTTAACACTTAACTGAAAAACAAATTCAGTATGGTCAAATCCAGGCTTTTGTTGGGTTTCTCCATTTTCAATTCTAACGCCGTTATAAAAGTCTTCCTGCTCTTCTTGATTAATTTTAGTTTGATGGGTCAGGGGCATAAAGTAATTCGGTTTATGCGGTAATAAAACATAAGGGTTACGCGAAGCTAGCCGCTCGGTTCGTAATTTTTCGACCAAGCCTGGGTATCGATACATAAAATCGGAAAATTCCTCATCAGCAATTACCTCGACTTCACGGGTTTTCGTCTTTAACGGCTCAACGTCAACAACATCTTCGATTTCAGTAACGACGTCATCGACCAACTCAGAAAGCATTTCTACCGTACTTTCTTCTTCCACGGCCTCCTCCACGATCTCTGCAACCACGACATCATTGGCGATCGTGGTTTCAGCGTAAGAATGAGGTAAGGAAATCAGCATGAAGCTGAGTAAAATGAAATGTACTTTAACAATATTCACTCAAAGACCTTTTGGACTGTATTATTTTATAAAATTGTTAGATGATACCTGCTATAAGTATAACGATTATCCATAACAGAATAATTATTTTTTAATGATGTCGTATTATCTAGTTGGTCTAGGCAGTAATTTAGAGCCCGAGTTTAATATCACCAAGGCGTATCAGGAAATTGCCCTGCAAGTGAGTATACTTGATCATTCGCCGGTATTAATAAACCCTCCCTGCGGCACCTCATTTCAATTTACCTTCCACAACCAAATATTACTGATACAAAGTGAGCACTCTTCTGCCCACCTAAAAGCCTTATTTGAGCGCATTGAAATCAGAATGGGACGAGAACCTAAAAGTCCTGAAAGACGACTGAAGGATCGCCCTATCGACATTGATATCCTAGCCCAATCGAATAGCGTGGAAGAGATTTTATCAATACCATTCACCGAGACTTACAACCAGACAATCATGCATAGTTGGCATCCCAGTTAATTAACGTTAAAAGATTGCTCATAATGATTCGCATTTGCGCGGCCACCATCCACCTTTAAAATAGCCCCCGTTACTCCTTGAGCTTGCTGTAAATACTCAGCGGCCTGCAAGATAGCGCCATAGCCCAACTCTTGTTTCAGCAAGCTTTGCGACAATACTTTTTCACGATAAACCTCTGAATGCTGTGTTAGAAATTGAATAGGGCCTGGTTGAATGATATTAACTCGAATATTAGGCGCTAATCGCTGCGAATAACTTAAACATAAATTTTGTAAAGCTGACTTCGCAGCGCAATAACTGGCAAACCTTTGGTTAGGTTTATCAACATAAATATCGGTAATAGCCACAATGCTTGCACTTTTGGCATAGCGAGGTATTAATCCCATCGTTATAGCGTCCACCGACATGACATGCACAGCCATCATCTCTTGCTGTAATTTCCAATGCTCTTGCAGACTGGCTAACGGATCGTCAGCGACAAAATACGAGGCATTATGAATGACAGCATCAATTGTTAGATTCAGTGCGCTGATATTAGCCACTAATACTTCAACATCAGAAACCGATGATAAGTCTGCTTGTAGAGCAATATAACGCCCCTTTTTCTGCCAATGCTCTCGATCAGGCTCAGGCATTTCATTGGCAGTATTATAATGAGCAATAACCCGCCAGCCCGATGCCAAATAATGCTCCGTCAGAAATAACCCTAAGCGCTTTCCTGCTCCCGTAATTAAAATCGTAGAACAATCTGATCGTTGAACATGCTCTGTCATCACTTAATTCCCACAGCCTTAATTGATAGATTTTTAGACAATAAATACTCGTTATACACAGTGTTTTGATGTAATCTACGCGAATTAATGCTCCCTATTTTTGAAGAAAAATATCCTACCCTAATATAGGCTATCTCAATGCATCGTACCATGTTCGATACTCCCATTCTTAAATCAGTTCTACGCGGATTATCGATACTGATACTTAAAATATTAGGCTGGAAAACCGAAGGGAAAATTCCTAAAGACCTAAAAAAATGCGTCATGATCGCAGCACCTCATACTAGCAATTGGGATTTACCTTTTACATTAATGACCGCGTTCGCTTTAGATGCAAAAGTTTACTGGATGGGAAAGGAACAAATTTTCAAACCACCCTTTCGTCGTATAATGATGTGGACAGGGGGCATTCCTGTGAATCGCTCAACGTCGACCAATATGGTTCAAGCGTCAATCGATGCCATCAAAAAAAATGATCAGCTATTTTTAATTGTGCCGCCAGAGGGAACGCGTAGCAAGGTGACGTACTGGAAAACTGGGTTTTACCATATTGCTCAAGGCGCAGGCGTACCTATTTTGATGGGATTTTTAGATTTTAAGCGTAAAACCAGTGGCATTGCAGGAACGTATACAACCACTGGCGACTTAGAAGTTGATATGAATCATATCAAATCAATCTACGCGCCGATCTCGGGTAAAAAATCAGATCAGTACAATAGCCAATAGTACAATAGCCAGTAATTGCTCAAGCGAGTAGCGACTCACAATCTCAACTAGCCTCACCATCACTTGCCATAACAATTCGTACTAGTGGCTTCTAGAGCCAAGCTGACTAGTACGAACAGCACACTACACTAAACACCTGAACAGAACTAACTAAAATACTTAACGTAAAGATTTACTTTATTTTAGGCAAAAAAAAGGCCAGCACTTAGGCTGACCATTTTTAGAATTCTTGGCATTTAATCGATGTCGATTAAATGGTTGCGGGGGCCGGATTCGAACCAACGACCTTCGGGTTATGAGCCCGACGAGCTACCAGACTGCTCCACCCCGCGACATCAGATAATTTAAAGTTTATCTAAACTTACGACCTTGAGATCGTCTTTTAAATTGGTTGCGGGGGCCGGATTCGAACCAACGACCTTCGGGTTATGAGCCCGACGAGCTACCAGACTGCTCCACCCCGCGACATCAGATAATTTAAAGTTTATCTAAACTTACGACCTTGAGATCGTCTTTTAAGTTGGTTGCGGGGGCCGGATTCGAACCAACGACCTTCGGGTTATGAGCCCGACGAGCTACCAGACTGCTCCACCCCGCGACAACGAGATGGATACTACGCTCGTAGCCTATAAGTGTCAAGCTAACATACTGTTTAACTTATACTTTTTACCGATTTAGGGACATATTTATTATTTAGTAAAATGGCAGCAAGCAATTACTGGTCTAGTAATTATTACGATGTTAATGTTTTATTACGCCCAAATGGGCCTAATAATAATTATAAATAAAACCAGTTAAAATCATGTCTATCAATTATCAGCAAACTATGACGGCCAGTGCTGTCCAACCATTATTACGGTATGTCGAAAAATTCGGCATTCCTTTGAATGATATTCTTCAGGATACGTTTCTTAATGAGACAAAACTTAGAAATGATCGAATTACCATTTCCAGCTTTGATCAGCTATTAAATAATGCTTCTCGATTAACTCAATGCGACCGTATTGGCTTTATCACCGGCCAGAATGTAGAGCTACAAGCATTCAAACTACTGGGATTTTTATTGACGCGATGTGAAACTGGCCGCGATGCGTTAGTCACCCTTCGTCGTTACTACATGCTATTGAGTGATAGCCCAGCGCCTGAAATTTTTCTGAGCAAAAATGAAGTAAAAGTTATTTATTCGATATCCAAAGGCAATGACCTGGCCATGCGCGCGCGTGCCGAACTGATCATGACAGCCATTCATACCCTAGGCCGCTCAGTCGGAGGCAGGTTATACCAACCACTTAAACTAGGATTTAAGCACCCAAAGCCTAAATATCACCAAGAACTGGCTGATTTTTTCAATATTGATATCGCATATGGACAAGTAGACTGCTGGCTCAGCTTCTCAGCAGAACATATCGATCAACCGCTACAACAATCAAACCCAAGCTTATTTAATGCCTTACGAGAAAAAGCCGAGAGCATGCTAGGTGGACACTACAACCTTAATACCTTTAGTTCAAAAGTTCGCTATGTATTACAGCACTGGCCGAATCAATATACAGCCAATAAAGAGGCCGTGGCCGAATTACTCAATACCAGTCCACGCACCCTAACTCGGCGCTTACAAGAAGAAGACTCTCAGTTCTCAAGCCTATTAAGAAATGTACGCATGGATAAAGCTGAATTCAAACTTAAGAATCACTCTGTCGATATGCAAGAATTGGCTCATGATTTAGGTTTTGCTGATCGCCGTGGTTTTGAGAGAGCATTTAAGCAATGGTTTGGCATCACCCCAGCGGCGTATCACAAATCTTGGATAAAACAGAGCTTGGATTAAAAAGAGCTGACTAAAACGGCTGAATGATTCAATAAGGTCTATTTATGCACATAGATAGACACATCCAAGTCCTTATCAAAATCATCTAACATCGGTAAAGTACTGACGGAATACTGCTTAACTGCAACTAAGGATGACCAAGGAGGTAATTGATACTGAGTTTCGGCCACCAGCCAATTAGGAATTTGTGCACACTGCTTCGCCAAATCACCAGCGCTGGTCAGATCATACAAAATATCTGCGGCCAATAAACAATCCAAGCCATCAATGCCGCCCCGCCATTGTTGAGTAACATTGATATTGACGTTATTACGCTTAGCATTGAGCTGACTGGCCTGCCGTGCCAAAGGGTCAGAATCACAACATAAAACAGACTTTGCTCCAGCTTTAGCAGCCGCAATGCCCACCAAACCAGAGCCGCTGCCAAAATCCAATACCCGCTTCCCTTTCACTAATTCCGGATTCGCCAATATATAACGCGCTAGCCCTTGGCCAGCTGCCCAAGCAAAAGCCCAATAAGGTAACTGCTGCCAAAACTGCCCCACTTGCTGTGTATCTAAAACTAAACGTTCGCTATCAATAGCCAACAACGCTAGCTCAATGGGTTGTTGATCAAAGTCCAATACTTGCCAGTTTAGCTCTGCACCCGGCAAGACTGATACTAATGATTTGGCTAAAGACTTCACAAGGCATACTTCTTTTTATAGCGAACCACTTTTTTAAGGTAGTTACGAGATTCTAACTTAGGGTGCTTACGCGTAATAAATTGATAAACCTGAGCAGGCGATAAACGATTAATCTTTTCAATAGCCTTGGCATTATTGCTACTAAAACTGCGAAGCAATTGCCCTGCCCCACCATTATAAGCGGCGATCATGCAATACTCCTGTATCAACGGATCTCGTATGCCGCGCAAATACACATCCCTAAGAATGGATAAATAACCACTACCTACTTCAATATTATTCTCGGCATTAAATAAAAATTGCCGACTAGGGCGATGATCATTTTTTTGGATACGCTGAAAGTAATCTCTGCCGGCGGTATTAGGCATTATCTGCATCAAACCATAAGCATGCGAGCGGCTAACCGCATAGGGGTTAAAGCTGCTTTCGGTTTCGATTAACGCCAATATCAGCGCTTCATCAATGCCATAGCGTGAGGCGGCCTGAGTAACATAAGGCAGATATTGCTGAGCAGCAACTTGTTTAAATTGATGTACTAATGGAATATCGACCCAATAGCGTCGTTTTCCCCTTAGCCACTGGCTTTGCAACTTATTATCCAACAGGTACTGCGCATAACGCTGAGCGCGCCACGCATAGGCAATAGGCTCACCCTCATGGTCTTTTACTTTATTGAGTAAAAATGGAATGCCCTTCAAGCCGACTTCTTGCGCAGTATAAATATCAACTTGCTGAGGATCGGTGGGGGTTAACAAGGTCGAAACAATCGCGTGCTTTAAAACACCATAAGTCTCTTCTTGTTTAAGCGTTTCGACGCGGATTTTACCCAAGTTGAAATCGATTTGCGCTCGGCTATCGTAATCATCAAGGTATTTAACATAAGACTGCGTAGAAGGGGCAATAAAGTCATCTCCCCAGTGAGAGAAGCCTTGCTCAGAAAAGTATTCTGCTTCCAATAGCATCGCCTGAACATCGTCCGATAATTCAATAAAATTTTCGGGTAATGCCGCACGACAATAGAAAGCGGGCATGAATAAGCATGCCGAAATAGAAAATAGAAGAAAGGTTTTAAAGCGTATCATGATGCCTCCACAGAGAAGGCATCATACTGAATAACAAAAAAGTTGTCAGCTTAACGTCTTGCCTCACGGCGAACAGCAGAAGTGGTGAAATCTCTTAATGAGTATTTAGACGAATAATCATAAGTCGCACCACGATCATTATCGATACCTTCGACAAAATAACGACCATCTTTAAAATCATAGGTATTTTCTAGCGAGGTGAACATCACAGGCACTTCATAATAGTTCATCAAGTGAGCTTCTGTGAACTGCCAAAGGTTACCCTCTTCATCATATTCTTCAGCATAGACAATCGACCAACTGTCTTCATCAAAGTAATAGCGACGTTTAGCATAACGATGCTGCAAACCTACTCGTAATGTCGCTTCAACAACCCAAACACGGTGCGCTTCATAGCGTAATAATTTTGGGTTTAAGTGCGCTGGGCCAGTGATATCTTCAATCGTCAACTCTTCAGCATTCAACGCGTAAGAGTTATAAGGAATGTACATTTCCTGCTTACCAATCAAATTCCAATCGTAATACGTTGGCGCGCCATTAAACATATCAACCTGATCGATTGTACGTAAAGAGTTAGTCGCGATATCTGGCGTATCATGATTTAGATCTGGAGTACGACGAACTCGACGCTGACCTGGTACATAAATCCATGACTTACGAGGTGAGCGAACTTGATCTAATGTTTCATGAACCAAAGTAATACCACCCGCCTGACTCGAAGGAGCCAAAGTTTTGCGCTTTAAGAAAAAGATTTTGTTATTCAGGTCAGAGGTTGATACTTCAGGATCTGAGTAAGCAAAGTAATACTGATAATCACGCAACGTTATCGCACGACTGCCGGCTTCATTTACGCTCACCGTCGATGCTTCAAAACTCACAGCTTCACCACGATAACGAAGTGTATGGTTCCACAATACTTCTAAACCATCTTTAGGAATCGGGAAAGGAGAACTAATACGAGCACCTTCAACACCG
This sequence comes from uncultured Gammaproteobacteria bacterium, assembly GCA_963851095.1. Lineage (GTDB taxonomy): Bacteria > Pseudomonadota > Gammaproteobacteria > Pseudomonadales > Oceanobacteraceae > Oleispira. The sequence goes on from CAWKOX010000008.1 coordinate 69,538, forward strand.
GCACCAAATTTCATCAAACTCGCCGTATCCATGTTTTTCTTAATACCTTCATAAACATAATCAGGATAAGAAGCAGAGCGGTGCGTTTTATAAATCAACATCTCCATACTTGGAAATTGTTGCAGTAGTTTTTGACTGCCTAAACTCAAGCGATCTTTATGCTGCTCAAAATTGTCCTTATTAATGGAAAATAAAGGCTGATCACGGAAATAAGGATTACTGTGAAATTCTCCAGACTTATGGCTTTTAGATTTCGTTAAGCCTCCCGTCCAAGATGGAATGTCTTTGCCATTTCCCATTCGCTCAGCACCGACTGGTGTTAGGTCCCCAGACAAGCGAGTAGGGCTTTGCTCATCGGCTTGGGCCGCACAGGCAAAACTGACAAATAGAAAAGGTAAGACGATTTTTAGCATGTGTTTTTCCATTAATTATAATTAGTGGGCGCAGGCTAATAGCCAAGCACAAGTGGGACAAGTAAAAACTGCCTTTCACTACGAAAAGCTACAACTCGTTACACTTAGTCACAATATTAGGGTTTTTATAATAAAAACTAATTAACTAAGTATAATATTTAGCTAATAAAAGCCGTATTGGCAAGTTATCAGCTTACTTATCTTTGAAAAGTAAGCTCAAATGATTACCTTCAACTTTGGCATCACCGCATATAAGTTATGATTGCTGGCTAGGATCACTTTATCACTATGACAGTCTTTTAGACTTGCGACTATTTGTGACAATAATAAAAGACTCACTGGAGAATTACGCTGGCCAGCTAAAAAAGCAGGCTTCATATCCGGCGAGTCGGTTTCTAGCACCAGAGCATCTAATGGTAAATTCGCCACCGTTTTTCGCAGCTTTAATGCACGCCCGTGACTGATCGCCCCACCGATGCCTAATTTAAAGCCAAGTGTAATCAACGCCTCACCTTGTTGCAGGCTGCCACTAAACGCATGAATAATACCACCGTGCTTAAACCCGATACGGCGCACCATAGCGGCGATTTCATCATACGCTTTACGCACATGCAGAATCACTGGCAATGCTAACGTTTTAGCAAGCTGAAACTGCTGCTGGCACAATTCAATTTGGCGGGTAAACGTTTCTTCAGGCAAGACAAAATCCAAACCAAACTCCCCTATTGCTGCGGGATCATGGATTTCGCAAGCGATTGCCAATCGTGATAAGTCATCCGCTCCATGCTGATCAATAAAATAAGGATGCAGCCCCAACGCATAAGCCCAGGGCTTATTACTGCAACCCCCTATTAACGCTGACCAAGTATTTGCAGTAACACCAGGGATAACCAAACCAACGCAGCCCATACGCGTTAGAAACTGCCAGTGCTGTTCTCTGTCGTGATCAAACTGCTGAAAATCAAAGTGACAGTGTGAATCAATCCAAGGCGTTATTGCTTTCGGCTCAATACTCAAGCCCTAAGCCTCCAAGACCACAATAACCATCAGGATTTTTGGCTAGGTATTGCTGATGGTAATCTTCAGCAAAATAGAAGGTGGGGGCGGATAAAATCTCAGTCGTGATGTCAGCCCCAGACCCTGCTTGAGTGAGCACCTGCTGAAAATGTTGCTTTGATTGCTGCGCCTGCTCTAGCTGTTCAGCGGTATAAGTATAAATACCACTGCGATACTGACTGCCAACATCGTTTCCTTGCCTATCACCTTGGGTTGGATTGTGCGAGGTCCAGAATATCTCTAACAGCTGCTGATAGCTGACTTTCTTAGGGTTAAATATCACTCGTACGACTTCATTATGATCGGTTGCACCTGAGCAGACCTGCTTATAGGTTGGGTTTACAACATTACCTGCGGCGTAACCTACCGACGTGGCATGCACACCTTCAAGCTGCCAGAACTTGCGCTCTGCTCCCCAAAAGCAGCCTAGGCCAAATAGAGCGTATTCCATTCCTTCTGGTAAGTTATCCACATTAGTTGCGTGTACAAAATGTAATTGAGCATGAGGCATTGTGCTAGACATATTGATTTCCTATGTAGATTTGGATTATTAACAGCCCAAAAAAAGGCCATAACGAAAACGCTATGACCCAAAATATAACATGGAGTGCAGTGTGTTGTGTCTAACTCTGATAGACCAAGCGATTAATCTAAGAAAGAAAAATCATCTTCGTTCATTTGCATCAGGCTCTTAGGATCTTTAACCATCATCTTTGCGTGACCTTTAGCACGAGGCAACATACGTTCAAAGTAGAATTCAGCGGTTTGGATCTTGGCTTTATAGAATGCCAAATCCCCTTCTCCTTTTTCCAGCTTCTGATACGCAGTTTCTGCCATCATTGCCCAGTAATACGCTAAGCAGCTATAACCAGAATACATCAGGTAATCAACTGAGGCTGATCCCACCATGTCACGATTTTTTGAGGCTTTAAACGCAATGCGGTAGTTATTAATTTTCCAACCCAACATTTGACGTTTAAGCGGCTTAATGAATTTCTTCATTTCTGGGCGCTTAGTGGCCTTGGTGAACTCAGCCACTTTATCAGCGTAAACATTAAAGGATTTAAATTTACCTAACAGCATCTTACGACCTAATAGATCTAATGCCTGAATACCGGTTGTGCCTTCATACAATTTTGAAATTTGAGAATCACGAACAATTTGCTCCATGCCCCATTCTTTAATGAAACCATGACCACCATAGACCTGAACACCGTGATTCGCGGCTTCATAGCCCATTTCTGTTAAGAAAGCTTTCAAGATTGGCGTTAAAAAGCCCAATTCATCATCATATTTTTCATAGCCTTCGGTATCACCAGCATTATGTGCTGCAGTCATTAAATCCGCGATACGCGCTGCGTTATAAACCATCGCACGACCACCTTCTGCGATCGCTTTTTGCGTTAACAACATACGGCGCACGTCCGGGTGAACCATCAAGGTATCCGCAACCTTGTCAGGATCTTTTTTACCGGTTAAGGCGCGCATAGAACGACGGTCTTTGGCGTAAGGTAAAGCACCTTGAAAAGACAGCTCAGCAGAAGCAACACCCTGAATCGACGTACCGATACGCGCGGTGTTCATAAAGGTGAACATGCACATTAGGCCTTTATTTTCAGGGCCGATCAAAAAACCTTTGGCGTTATCAAAGTTCATCACGCAAGTAGACGATGCGTGAATCCCCATTTTTTCTTCAATTGAACCACAGGTTACTGGGTTGCGATCACCCAAGGTACCGTCAGCATTTACATTGAATTTTGGCACAATAAATAATGAAATACCGCGTGTGCCTTCTGGCGCGCCCGGCAAACGTGCCAATACGATGTGAACAATGTTTTCAGTTAAGTCATGCTCACCCGAAGAGATAAAGATTTTAGTACCAGTGATGTTAAAAGAACCATCCCCATTTGGCTCTGCCTTGGTTTTAACCTGGCCTAAATCTGTTCCACACTGTGGCTCAGTCAAGCACATAGTGCCCATCCAGCGGCCATCAGACAGTGGCACAAAGAATTCTTGCTTCTGCTCTTCAGTTCCGTGCATCCAAATAGTATTCATCGCACCCAGCGACAAACCAGGATACATACCCCAAGACCAGTTAGCGGTACCAATCATTTCTGATTTCGCCAATGCCAACGACATAGGAAGACCCTGACCACCATATTCAACCGGCGTCGCCATCGACTGCCAGCCGCCTTCAACATATTGCTGGTAGGCTTCTTTAAAGCCTTTTGGCGTAGTCACTTCACCGTTATCAAAGGTACAGCCGTCATCACCACTCTGGTATAACGGAGCAATCACGTCTTCAGAAAAAGAAGCCGCGGCTTCTAGAATCATATCGACCATTTCTGGGGTCGCTTCATCACCACCAGGAATGGTCTGATAATGTTCTTGAAAGTTGTAAACATCGTTCATTAAGAACTTAATGTCTTTTACAGGAGCTTTGTATTGAACCATGGGAAAACCTTTTAAATTGAATAAGCTTTAACAAAAAGCACTAAAAATATTCGCGATAAACTATGTATCAATCCCTATACTCTTCTTTAGGCAAAGGACTTATGAAACTCAAGCGAACTAATGATCAACCTAATTGTTACAGTTTGTTACAAAAAGACATTGGCTACTAAGCCAAGTATTCTCGTCTTAAGGGCAAAAGCTAAAAATAAGCCTCTCTAGAAGCTCTGAGAGATTACTCAAGATACAATCCAGCTCTAGTTAGTGCTGAGAGGGCATACTCAACTATTGGCTCGCTATCACTCTGGCATACCATTTGGCATCATATAAAAAGGCATAATCCAATTTGTAATTTATCGCCATACTCACTATGGTAAAGAAATTGACCATTCACTCGATAATTCATGAGAAGGTATTAATGCCGATTCAAAACAGCTCTCGCAAAGACAACGCCAGTACCGATAAGTACAGTATCGAGAATACCGACTATACCGTCGGTCAAGATAACATTCAGAAATGGGGGTTTGATGTCCACAACGCAGTATTCAGTATTAGTGCCGGCCTTATTCTTATTTTCTTAATTGCTGTATTAGCAACCGATCCCGCGGCGGCTAAATCACTACTCGATGGCCTAAAATGGGACATCATTAAATCGTTTGATGCATTTTTCATGTGGTCCGCTAACTTTTTTGTGGTTTTCTGTATTGTTCTAGCACTATCTCCGTGGGGAAAAATCCGCCTAGGTGGCGCAGAATCTAAAACAGAGCACTCAACGCTGACTTGGTTAGCCATGCTGTTTTCGGCTGGCATGGGCATTGGTCTTATGTTCTGGGGGGTGGCTGAACCTGTCGCCTACTTCACTGGCTGGTATGAAACACCACTCGGCGTAACACCCAATACACCCGAAGCCGCCGACATGGCTTTAGGCGCAACCATGTATCATTGGGGCCTTCACCCTTGGTCTATTTATGGAGTGGTCGCACTGTCACTGGCCTTTTTCACCTATAACAAAGGCTTACCCCTTTCCATGCGCTCTGTTTTTTATCCTATCTTAGGAGATCGCACTTGGGGCTGGCCTGGACACATCATCGATATCCTAGCGGTATTGGCAACCCTATTCGGCCTAGCCACTTCTCTTGGTTTAGGTGCGCAACAAGCGTCTGCCGGTATTGAGCACGTTTTTGGCCTTTCCGGAGGCATTGGTTTACAGATTATCGTTATTATCGCCGTTACTTTATTGGCAATTATTTCAGTAGTGCGTGGTCTTGATGGCGGCGTTAAATTACTTTCAAATGTTAATATGATTATTGCTTTTTTCTTATTGATGTTTGTTATTGCGCTAGCGTTTGCCGTATCGATGGGCACCATTCCTCAAACAATTGTTGCTTATGTGCAAAATATCATTCCGCTTTCAAACCCACATGGCCGCCCAGATGAAGCGTGGCTACAGGGCTGGACAGTATTTTATTGGGCTTGGTGGATTTCCTGGTCTCCTTTTGTAGGTATGTTTATCGCGCGTATTTCCAAAGGTCGTAGCGTAAGAGAATTTGTCACGGCCGTTTTAATCGTGCCAACCGCAGTAACGGTAATTTGGATGTCTGTTTATGGTGGAATTGCCATTGAGCAAGTACAAAACGGTATCGGCGCGCTCGGTATCGATGGTTTAACCTCTGTTCCTTTAGCCATGTTCCAAGTATTTGATGAAATGGCACTCGGTTCAATCCTGTCTGTAATAGCGATCATACTGGTACTTGTTTTCTTTATTACCTCTTCAGACTCTGGCTCTTTGGTGATCGATAGCATTACCGCTGGCGGTAAAATTGATGCACCTGTGCCACAGCGTATTTTTTGGGCATCGGTTGAAGGAGCCATCGCAATTGCTTTGTTATGGATCGGCGGTACAGAGGCAATTCAAGCGTTACAAGCAGGTGCTATTTCGACCGGCTTGCCTTTCACCTTTGTATTATTACTGATGTGCCTTTCACTCTTAATGGGCATGCGCACAGAAATAAAAGTAAAAGGCTACTAGAATAAAAGGCTACCAGAGATAGTAGCTTGTTCAAGATTGACGTTTATTTGTTCAAAATAGACGTCTATTAGAAAGAATAAACGCCACTCAAGCCAGTCAGTTCGCTCATCAATACCAGAGCGTTCTGACTGGCTTTTTTGTTAATTGATGATTAGCAATCTGCGCCTGCAATAACTCGGCCGTTGCCAAGGCATCAACCAAAGCATTATGATTTTCATAAGCCGGTAAATGATAACGCTCACGCGCATACAATAAACGCAAAGACGGCAACTGCTTATTCATGAAGCGAGCCATTAACGTCTGATTTTCACGTAGGTATCGTGCTTCTATTTCCAAGGTATCAATCACTGGAAACAAAAAATTCTGCTGGCATAATTCCGCCACCGCGGTACGCATAAACTCCCGCTCCATATAGCGGTAGTGAACGACCACTTGCTTTCCTTGTAAGCTCTCCATTATTTCAGGCAAGACTGATTTAAGCGAAGGTGCTTGTGCAACATCGGTATGAGTAATGCCATGAACCACTACAGACTCAGGCGTTAATCGATGACTGCTCACTACCCAATGCTCAGCCTTAGCCAGATAAATTCTTTGATGATCAAAAGGCACCAAACCAATACTGACAATGTCATCTTGCTGCGCATTTAACCCCGTTGTTTCTATATCTAAAGCGACAAAGTCTGTCGCCCCGATAGTTTGCTGCGGATCCAATAATGGCTGATGATAAAAAGTATCTAAAGACTCTGGCAGGTTTTTCTGCACTTGTTCAGAATAAAATTCATCCCAATCATTAGGAATGACTTGATAGGGCAATAACGCCATTTAATTTACCCCTTCTGATGTGCGGTATAGCGAAACTTTAAGAATTTTTGTGCGCTGCTTAATACTTGAAATGCCTCTTTCAAACCTCGACGCTCTTTACTCGAAAGCATCTCAGGTTCAACAGTATTATCCGCATCCTCTCCCGCCTCTAATGCCGCGACCTGCTGACGAATGCGTATCATCGACAAGTATTCAAGCGCATCGGATATTTCTGCTGTTTTACCTTCTGGCAATAACGACGACTGCGCAAGATCATCCAAGCGATCAAATGAGTTTTGAGATAACGAGCCTTCTGCCAATGCATGCACTCGAATCACATCGACCATGGGTGCAGTGCCTCGGCGCTTAAGGTTTAAACTAAAACGCTGGCGCCCGTCTTTTTCTAAAACAAAATCTTTAAAGAACCCTAACGGCGGTGTTCGATTCATTGCATTTCGCGATAACGCTGCTAAAAAAGCAGGATTCTTTTTTGCTTTACCCACAATAAAACGCGTCAGTTGTTCTGCCCAAGCAATCTTGCCATCAACGCCATCTAAATCAAAGAAGATGGAAGCATTTAACAACGCTTGCGGATTAGGCTTTTCAATCCACTGGCTAAACTGCTCCTTCCATTCTTTTAAGGTCAAACGCCACTTGGGGTTAGAGGCCATGATGCCACCATCGCAATAGGTATAACCACAAGCATCGAGACCATCACACACAAAATTAGCCAGTTGCTTAAAGTATTCACCATGATCGGCTGCTCGATAATCTTGCGATAAAATCATCGCATTATCCTGATCGGTGACTAAAAGCTGTTCTTCTCTCGCCATTGAACCAAGTGCAAGAAAACAATAGGGGACGGGAGGAGGCCCTAATTTTTCTTCGGCCAGTTGCAATAGTCGCTGCTTAAACGTTCGTCCAATCACCGACATCGCATTACCGATCATATGCGAGTTAGCACCTTCTTTTTGCATGCGCACCATCACCGAGGCAACCTGCGCCGATAACTCAGCTAATCCCTCAACAGTCTCTTGCAATAAAATACCTCGCACCAACAGCAAGCTACTCTGAGATTCATACTGCACAATATCGTTGAGCGCAACGATACCAATGACTTTATCATGCTTAACTAAAGGCAAATGATGAACATTGTGTCGCAGCATTAGCAGCTTAGCCTCATACACATACGCATCATGAACTAGGGTGATCAGGTCTGTCGACATAACCTCTCGAAGAGGTGTATCAAATGACAACCCCTCCGCTAAAACACGCACCCGCAAATCTCGATCGGTCACAATGCCAATCGGCAACGACGCGCTATTATTGCCATCTAGATCTGCACTTGTATGATCAAAAACAACGATTGACGAGACATTTTGCTCAGTCATTTTTTTAGCGCATTCTCCCACTGTGGCATCAATGCCTAAATACGCAGGATCATGCTGAATAATATCGCGCACTCGTACGCTGGTCATATCATTATTATCATCCTGACTCTGTACTTCCTGTTGCAGAGTCGAATGTTCATTAACTTCAAAATAGTCGCTAAAATCAGCGATACGATCACACAAATCAAAGAATTTTTCAGTGGGAATGCGATAAATCAAGGTATCTTCTAAGGCCCGCACCGGATAGCGAACACGACCGTTTAATAGAATACTCATTTGCCCAAAAACATCCCCTGCCTCAAGGCGGTTATATAACTCTCCTGTGCGGCGAAAAACCTCAACCGAGCCAGAACGAATCATATACAAGGCATCTATCGACGCGCCATGTTCTAGTATTTCACTGTGCGCTTGAAAATAGCTGACTTCTATTTGGCCACACATTGCCGCAATATCTTCTGCAGACAAACTATCAAAAGGCTCGTACGCACTAACAAATGTAATGATGTCTTGAATTTCAACTGACATGCCTAAGCCCTATTCAATTTAAACGGTTCGGTATAATTGACTGAATTATACATAATGACCTGTTGCAGCAGCGCTGGCCACCTTTCTAATACGCTTAGCGCTTAATTATCACTAGACTTATCAGAAAATACTCATTTCACTTTTTAACAGACATAAAAAAACCCAGTTCATTACTGAACTGGGCTCTTTTTAAGACAAAGTGAATCGTTAACACGACTTTAATAGATTAACTTAAAGCACTAGATTAACTTAACGCACTAGGCCTAAAACCTAAGCAGCACTTGCAGCGCGCTTAGCTTCTTCTTCGTCTTTTAGCTCACGACGCAAAATCTTACCGACCGGCGTCATTGGCAAATCATCACGGAATTCAATTTGACGAGGCAGTTTATAGCCCGTTAATTTATCCTTGCAGTAAGTTTTAATGTCATCAGCCGTTAGGTTGGCATCCGAGGCAACAACATAAAGCTTAACTGCTTCACCTGTTTTCTCGTCAGGCACACCAATAACGGCACAGTTTTCAACACCTGGGTGTCCTGCAACAACATCTTCAATTTCGTTTGGATAAACGTTAAAGCCGGATACCAAGATCAAATCTTTAATACGGTCTACGATCTTAACAAAACCATCGTTATCAATAACCGCTACATCGCCGGTACGTAACCATTCGCCATCTGGAGTGAAGCTATCTTTTGTTGCTTCTGGGCGATTCCAGTAACCCTTCATCACCTGTGGGCCTTTCACACAAAGCTCACCACGTTCACCAACAGCAACTTCTTCACCGTCGTCATCAATACACTTAAGTGCAGTACCCGGCATAGGCTGACCAACGGTTCCCATACGCTCAAGACCATCCGCTGGGTTCATCGTTACCGCAGGAGAACACTCAGTCAAACCGTAAGCTTCAGAAACACCCGTTCCCGTAATTTCTTTCCAGCGCTTAGCCGTATCTTCAACCAGTGCCGTACCACCCGAAAGGGTTAATTTCATTTCACTGAAATCAATCTCTTTAAAGCGAGGGCTAGCCATTAACGATACAAACAAGGTATTTAGACCAACAACACCGGTTAACTTCCAAGGCTTCATAAAGCGAATGAAGGTTTCAGTATCGCGTGGGTTAGCAATCAAGATGCTGTGATCACCCAGTTCAAACAAGGCCATCAAGTGAACCGTGAATGAATAGATGTGATAAAGCGGTAATGGCGCAACGATAATCGCTTGCTTATCACCCTTCATTGGCTGGCCACCAGCCGTTGTCTGGCCCAACGCAGAAGCGGCTTGTAGCATGTTAGCCACTAGGTTGCGGTTAGTAAGCTCTGCCCCTTTAGCAACCCCCGTAGTACCACCCGTATATTGCAAGATAATGGTATCGTGAGGATTTTTCATGTGATTTGCTTGGAAACCCTTCCCTTTACCTAACTTCAAACACTCACGAAAACGAACCGCTTCTGGAAGGCTATAAGCAGGAACCATCTTTTTAATGTGTTTTGCAGCAGCGTTAATTAATACGCGCTTAAAGCCAGGCAACATATCAGCCAAGCTAGTAACGATAATGTGCTTAATACCCGTTTGATCTTTAACGTTTTCTACAGACTTAGCAAAAACGTCCATACAAAGTAATGCTTTTGCGCCCGAATCGTTAAACTGGTGCAGCATTTCACGTTCAGTATAAAGAGGGTTGGTATTTACTACGCGCAAACCAGCACGAAGTGCGCCATACATAGCAATTGGATATTGCAGAATATTAGGCATTTGAATGGCAATTGAATCACCCGGCTTTAAAGTCGTATGATTTTGGAGATAGTTGGCGAACGCAGCACTGTATTCATCGATTTGGCGATAAGTCAGTGTATAACCGATGCTGGTAAATGCCGGACGATCTGCATAACGTTTAAAAGAGTTTTCAATGACTTCTACAACCGAATCATACTTTGATAAATCGATTGTATCCTGAACACCCGGTGCTCGTTTGCCGTCCCAAAAAGATGCTTCCACATTAACCCCCTAGCAATAGTCGCTATGTTAATAAATCACACGTTCAATACGTTTTTTTGATTTTACTGAACTGAATGTGACTTCGTTTGTTTATTATTAATATACGTCCCGACACTATGACGTAATTTTGGCTTGAAATGAAGTACTATTCGTGACAGGATTTCAGTCATATTACGCCAAAGACATTTTTAATGACTTCTATCTATTCTAAGCAACGCGCTTTTTTAACGACTGACTATCTAACTCAGCTAATTACCCTTATGAAGCAAAAGGGTTTTGATCCTGAACAAGTCTTAGCGAACACCCAATTAACCGAGCAGATCATGCAACAAAATACTCGCATTTCACCCATGCAGTATCATACCGTTGTCGAAAATGCCCTCGCACTCAGCCAGGATCCATTACTAGGAATCAAGCACGGCCAAGGGCTAAATATTGCCAGCCACGGTTTTTTAGGGTTTGCCGCGATGGCCGCCGACGATTTAAACCAGGCGCTTTCCTTAGCTATTCGCTATGCTCGTACGCGAACATTATTAGCCGACATCCGTTTTCATAAAGAAGACGACAGTGCCGTGGTGCAAATTAATCGACTTGCTTCTATGCCTAGCACCTTCCCTTTTGTTGTCGAAAATATCATCTCTAGCTTTATCGGAGTTGCACGCTATTTAATGAACCAACAAGATGAAATGTCAGCCATTGTGAAACTCAATTATTCACCGCAAGTACCTGCCAGTGAATACGAACGTTTATTAGGCGTGCCGGTTCTATTTGACCAACCACACAACCAAGTATGCTTCCCAGAATATTTATTAGAGGTTCCCGTTTCGACAGCCAATGCAACATCTCGAGGTTTGGCCGAAAGTGAGTGCGAAAAGCTGTTGATAGAACTGGATCAAGGACAGGATTTGGTTATTCAAATCCGTAATCAGCTCGAAAAAATGAAGGCATTCCCAACGCTGCCTAACATGGCAACCGCGATGAGCAGTAGTCCAAGAACAATCAATCGTCAGTTGGCTCAATTGAATACCACTTACCAACATATTTTGGATGAAGTAAGACGTGAAAAAGCCATTGACTTACTCACATACTCCAACATTAATGTGGAACAGATCGCCAGCCAATTGGGCTATAACGATCCTTCTAATTTTGGTCGAGCATTTCGCCGCTGGCTAGGAAAAAGTCCAAGGGCTTTCCGTAAAGACTTATAAACAATTCGAAAAATGTCGCTCTTTCATAGATTTTTGACGACTAATACTGACTATCATCGACCGCGAGGTTTACTTTTAGAGTGTTATCAGTAGGATGTTGCCGAAAGCTAAATTCCAATCATAAAAAATAGCACGCACATTTCATGAACAGCCTAACTCACAATAATGCTCAGCGCCCATTACAAACAGCGCTAGGAAATGCCGTAAATCGCTACTTCCAAGAAAATAATATAGCCAAGACTGGCAATACCGAACTCTATCGCAAAGCCGCTATTATCTTGTTTATGCACATTACTTCCTTTGCGTGCTTCTTCCTACTAGCAGAGCCTTATACTTGGCTAGCATGGGCGATTTCATGGCTTCACCACGGCATTGATCGGCTTTAACATCATGCACGATGGTGCCCACGGCAGCTTCACCAAAAATAAAACCATTAATTCAATCGCAGCCCATACGTTTAACGTAATCGGTAGCAATGCATTTTATTGGAAGCAAAAACACAATTTAAACCATCATCCATATACCAACGTCGCCAGTGCGGATGAAGATATTGAAGCCTTTGGTTTACTACGCATGAGCCCTGACAAACCTCGTTATTGGTTTCATCGCTGGCAGCATATTTATGTTTGGGCGCTGTATCCCCTTACTAGCTTGTTTTGGTTTTTTGTATTGGACTTTCTCGCTTACTTTAATCAAAAAATCAGTGAGCAAGACTTCTCACAAAAGTACCAAGTAAAAGACTCGATTGTTTTTTGGCTAAGCAAAGCTTTTTATATCAGTCTCTACCTAATCATTCCTAGCTACTTTTTAGGCTGGCAGACCGTACTTATTGGTTTTTTATGTTTGCATGCAGTGATGGGCGTTTTATTTGCCGTAGTATTTCAATTGGCTCACGTGGTTGATAAAACAGAATTTCCTCAGCCAGACGAACACGGCAATTTGCCTTATGAGTGGGCTGCACATCAACTGGCGACTACTGCGGACTTTGCCCCTAACAGTAAGTTAACAACCTGGTGCGTAGGCGGCTTAAACTTTCAGGTTGAGCATCACCTATTCCCTAGAATTAGTCATACTCACTACCCTAAATTGCATAAAATCGTGCGCGAAGTCTGCGCGGAGAATGATGTTCTTCACCGCCAATATCCAACCGTTCGTGAAGCCATTGTGGGCCATATCAAACATTTAAAAGAAATGGGGCGCGCATCGTCTTAAGTGCGGCGCAGCTCATTCTTTTTAAGCCGAGTATTGATAAGCCACGCCAAGCAGCTTATCTTAGCGGCCATTTATTCAAAATCCTAGGTAGCTGTTTATGGAATATCCGCAATTTTTAGTGATTGACGCTAGCTCTTACGAGCTAGACGGACACCCCATTGCAATTGCTTGGTCGTTAACCGACGGTACGATTAAAAGCACACTGATTCAGCCAGAAGAAAATTGGCACGAATGGGATGCAGGCCTAGAAGATCTGCATGGCATGACGCAAGAGATATTAATTCAGTCGGGTGAGCCAGTCTGGGAAGCGGTAAAAGAATTTGAGTTTGACTGCGAAAACTCCTATTACCTAGTACAAGACTCAGAACGTACGATGGAACTGCTAGAACGCATGTACGACGCCTACGATAAAGAACCCGGCGCCGACTTAATAGGCATGCACGAATGGCACCCAAGCGACACCGAAGAACGCTACCAGCTTATGGAAGACCTTCGCAGCGATCTAGAACTAAACCCTCACCGCTGCGAAGACAACGTTCGCCTCATGCTAGAAATGTGGGCTCGCGTGAACGATGCGAAGCATCGCAGCCCAGCGAGCGACTAGCACGAAGTGATAGGCCGGAAACGCGACAGCCCAGCGAGCGACTAGCACGAAGTGATAGGCCGGAAACGGACGGCATAACAAAGAAAGAATTACCAATCCATCAATTCTTTCACAAACGGCTTAGTAAGCTTACGCTGAGCCGATAGTGACGCTTGATCAAGATCTGATAACAAATCAAACAACCCTGCCATATCTCGAGGACCACGGGTTAAAATATACCGTGCAACCTCTTCACTCATATTCAAACCCCGAACACGAGCACGCAATAGCAGCGCTTTTAACTTATCCTCATCTTCTAACGCTTCCAGCTGATAGGTAATACCCCAGCTTAAGCGCGAGGTTAAATCCGGCAATAAAATACCGTTATTACGTGGGCCCTCTTTTGCCGCGACTAGCATGCAAGTTCCGGTATCACGCAAGCGGTTAAATAGGTGGAATAACGCTTCTTCCCACTCGGGCTTACCTGCAATCGCTTCAATATTATCTAAAGCAACCAACTGTAAAACTTCCAAATCTTCAAATACCGAAGGGTCGTAAGCAACCAGTTCATCCAACGGCAAATAAACCGCCTTATGGCCTAAACCTTCAGCGTAATGACAAGCAGCCTGAAGTAAATGACTGCAACCGACACCATTAGCGCCCCATAAATAAATAAACGGCTCACCACTTTCGCGCCATTGATCTTGAATCGAATAAACAACCTGCGCGTTTGGGCCAGCAAAATAATTCGCAAAACGCGCATCGTCTCTTACCGAGACCGATAACGTTAACTGCTGCGCTTGGGCTTCAATAACCATTTAAAGCACTCCTAGACACTACTGCGCCCACTCAAATTCTTTTTCTTGTAAACTGAATAATTTATTATCCAACTGAATAATACGCTGCACTTTTTTCCAATCGCCTTCTAGATTCAAATAGAGTTGTAGACTATCTCTATCGACCTGTGCGACCTCAACTAAACGCACCCCAGAAAGGCTTTGCAAGTACGTAATAACTTTTGAGTAATCACTAAAATCATTGACTTTTTTAACAACGATACGCAAACCTGATCGACCTTGCATGGGGTCAGATTTTATCGCGAATTGGTCTGCAAAAAAACGACCTACTTCACTCGACGCACTTGTTAATGCCTCTAAAGGCGTTTCACCCTTGGTTGAAAGCGATAAACGACGCTCTCCTTGCAATAGTAAGCCCTCATACTGCCATATCCCTTCGGCCGACTGGATAAGCTTCCCAGCCAAAACCGCATCGGTTTGATAACGTTCAGAGGCACTCTCAATGGAATCATTTATCAGCCACCAAAGCTGATTTAAAGACAGTGCCGACTGATCCTCAAGATCATCTAAAGGCCATAATACCGGTAAACCACGATCGCTGAATGCCGACTCTAAGCGGGTTTTCCACTCCGGGGCTTGTTCAGATACTAATAAACGACCACCATCAAGCGCTTGGGTCGCTGACTGTGAATCTAAATTTGAAGCGTCTATCGCTAACCAATTTAGTAATAGTGGTCGGTTCTCACCCCACATGGGCGCATGAGCACGTCGTAATAAAGGCACTAATAAGGCTTTACTAAACCAGGTTTGCAAATACGTTTGCCCATCAATACCATCTTGTTGATAGCTAAACCCCTGCATATAACGCAAAGCATTTTTGCTCGCATCCAATAATGTTGGATTTTCCAGTACTTCTGGGTAACCAGAAACCTTGATCAATAACTGCTGAAAGGCCAGCTGCACACCTAATTTACGACTTTGCTCACTCTGATCTTCTACCGGTACATTAACGCGATAAAGATCAGTTACATTGACAGCAAACGCATTAAGACTGAATGAACACAAACATAAGATGATAAAACGCACACATAATCCCTGCTTTGAGTGGAATAACAAAGGCGCTATTGTGCCACTCCCTACCCGTATGAGCCAGTCAAACCACCATTCCAATCGAATAGCCACATAATTACTACACAATATCCGTGCACCCAAGCGCACAAAGAGGTAGAATATGCCGCCTAAAATTTTTACATTTAGTTAACATTTAGCCCTTATGCTAATGAACTAAATGACACACAGCGAACGACGAGACGTAGACTGATGAGTGATCAAAAATCCCTAAGTTACAAAGATGCTGGCGTAGACATTGAAGCCGGTAATGCCCTAGTTGAACGAATCAAAGGGGTAGCAAAACGTACTCGCCGTCCTGAAGTAATGACTGGCCTAGGTGGATTCGCGTCTTTATTCGAATTGCCACAAGGTTACAAGCAGCCAGTATTGGTTTCTGGAACAGACGGCGTGGGTACTAAACTGCGTCTAGCCATGGACATCGGCAAGCACGATACCATTGGTATCGACCTCGTTGCCATGTGCGTTAACGACTTGATCGTTGGTGGAGCTGAACCTTTATTCTTTCTAGATTATTATGCAACGGGCAAGCTAAACGTTGATATCGCAGCAGACGTTGTTAGCGGCATCGGCGATGGTTGTGAGCTGTCAGGTATTTCTCTGGTTGGCGGCGAAACCGCTGAAATGCCAGGTATGTACGAAGGCGAAGACTACGATCTAGCCGGTTTCTGCGTCGGTATCGCAGAAAAAGAAGACATCATCGATGGTTCAAAAGTCGCCACTGGCGATACAATAATCGCACTTGCGTCTTCTGGCCCACACTCTAACGGTTACTCATTGATCCGTAAAATTCTTGAAGTCTCAAACGCTGACTTAGACCAAGACCTCGGCGGCCAATCGTTGAAAGATGCATTAATTGCACCGACCAATATCTACGTTAAATCAGTCCTTAAATTGATTAACGCAAGTGAAGTACACACACTTTGCCACATTACGGGCGGCGGCTTCCAAGAAAACATCCCTCGCGTCTTACCAGAAACCGCCAAAGCGGTAATCAATACTAAGAGCTGGGATCTTCCACCGGTATTTAAATGGTTACAAGAGAAAGGCAACGTTGATGCTTTCGAAATGTACCGCACCTTTAACTGTGGTGTAGGCATGATTGCCTGCGTGCCTGCAGAGAAAGCCGATGCAGCCATTGCACTATTAAACGCAGAAGGCGAACAAGCTTGGATCATTGGCCACATCGAAGATGCGGTTGAAGGTGAAGAGCAAGTTGAGCTTGTTGGTATTGAAAAGACAGGTCTATAAGTAATGCAGGCGAGTGAAGTAGAAAAACCGCGCATTGTCATTTTAATCTCGGGCACTGGCAGCAATATGGTTGCCATTGCCGAAGCGATTCAAAAAGAAGAAACGGACTCAGGCATTGATGCTGAGATCGTTGGTGTTATCAGTAATCGTCCTACTGCAGCAGGCTTAGAAAAAGCCCAAGCAATGGGATTGCATACCGACATCATCGATCATACGCTTTACGCCAGTCGTGACGAATTCGATCATGCCCTTATCCGTATGATCGAAGACTTAAACCCTGACGTAGTGGTGCTCGCAGGCTTCATGCGCATTTTAACCGCCGATTTTACTCGCTATTACGAAGGGCGTTTATTAAATATTCATCCTTCGCTATTGCCTAAGTATCAAGGTTTGAATACTCATCAGCGTGCCTTAGATGCGGGTGATGATCTTCATGGCGTAACCGTGCACTTCGTAACAGAAGAGTTAGACGGAGGCCCTAATGCTATTCAAGCCATCGTTCCTATTCTTGATGTTGATAACGCACAAAATCTTCAGCAGCGCGTTCATGTTCAAGAACACATCATTTATCCCATTGCGGTTAAATGGTTCTGTGAAGGTCGCCTTACGATGAAAGGCAACGAAGCCTTGCTGGATAATAAAGTACTTCCAGCGACAGGTGTTCAACTGCAAAGCTAATCGCTTTGCAGTTCCTTCCTCTTCTATTGTCATTTTAAACACTGTCGATATACTGAAAGCTCTTATTGCCAGCAATCTGATTATTTCATGATTTATACTCGCTTATTATTACTGCTTACAATGTCATTCAGCAGTCTTAGCTGTACAACGTTTGCCAATCCAAATATTGAACAATCCAACTTTGAAACAACGACTCCTTTAGAGAGTACTCGTGAAAAAACAACCGCTGTAAAAACAACCGCTGTAGAAACCGCCCCTCTTGAGGTCTCGGGTAAAGAAACGTCCACGGAAGAAACGGTTTCTGTTGAAACTAGCCTTAAAGAAAACGTTATTAAAGAAGCCCTCTCTTTAGAAGCAGCGATAGAGCAAACAACAATAGAACAAACAGACTCGACAGAAGCGACTCTTAAAAAATTAACTCCCGTAAAAACCGTTATCAAAGAGCCCTCTCCTGCTAAAAGTAAGTATCCGTACCCAGAATTTACCGCTGAATACAATGCAACTTGGACCGGTGGTTGGTTTCCCATTAATGTCGATGCCAAGCGCTCACTTAGTTATCAAGACGACGGCACCGCGACGCTAACCTTTGAAGCAGATTCTGCCATTGCAGGCTTACAAGAAATCAGTACATTTCGTTATTTAAACAGCACGATTCAGCCGCAGCAGTATCGCTATCTGCGCACTGGTTTATTTAAAGAGCCTGATCGCAATCAAGTATTCGACTGGCAAAAAAAACAGATTATTAACGGCAATGATCAATCAACTTTTAGCGGCCATTGGAATGATTTAGTTCAAGATAATTTGAGTTACAACGTTCAAGCGAGTATCGATTTACAACAAGGTAAAACTCAGTTCACCTATCCTGTTTTTGATCGTAATAAAATCAAAAACTTTAGTTTTCAGATGGTTGGCTTTGAGATGCTTAATACACCAGTAGGCTCGTTGCGAACGGTTAAAATTGAACAAATTGAAAAGAAAAAAAATAAGAAGAAAACGTATATTTGGTTTGCCAAAGATTACGATTATTTGCTTGTGCGTCTTCAGCAGACGCAAAAAGATGGCCAGACCTATCAGATTGATTTAACCACAGCTGATATCAATGGCAAAACCCTGCGCACAACAAGATAAGCCAATCACTTATGCCACAGACAAGCCCCGACGATTTTATTGCGCCTGCCTGTGAAGATGAGATAGAAATCATATTTCAAGATGAACATATTCTGCTCATCAACAAGCCAACAAAGCTACTCAGTTTATCAGGTAAAAACCCTGCCAACCTAGACTCTGTTCATTATCGCTTGGTTCAAGACTTTCCTACGGCATTGATGATTCACCGCCTAGATTTAGGCACTTCTGGCATCATGCTGATTGCGCTAAACAAAGAGATTAGCCGACTTCTCAATCGACAATTCAGTGAGCGTTTAGTGAATAAAACCTACACGGCGTTATTAGCGGGCCGGGTCGAGCAGCAATGCGGTACGATTGAGCTGCCGATTGCGAAAGGAGAGTTTCCTTATCAAGCCATCTGTTTTGAAAAGGGCAAGTCGGCTATAACCGAATATCAGGTTTTGGCTTACGAAGACTTTCATCATAGCCCTCAACCTCAAGACCCGCGTCAAGCTCAAGATAAAACTCATACACACGTTATTAGCCGTGTTGTTTATAAGCCTCATACTGGGCGCACGCATCAGTTGCGTATTCATAGTCAGCAGTTGGGCCACCCTATCTTAGGTTGCGACTTATACACCGGCCAAGCGGGCAGCGGCTTTGAAAATAGCGAGCATATGGCAAACCGTTTAATGCTGCATGCAACTCGTCTGGAGTTTAATCACCCTGTGAGTGGTGAGCGTATTATTGCAGACTGTCCGTGCCCTTTTTGAGCGGATTCGATTGCTGAAACAGTCTTTTCAACAGCCTTTCTTAAAAGGGGCTTTACTCTCTAGGCCCATTCTTTTCTAATAGACGGTTATTAGATCATTCTTAAAAACAACTTAACTCTATTTAATTAAATACCAGGAGAAAATCATGGCCGGTTTATTACCCGATGTAGATCCAGCAGGGTTATTAGAATATTCAGTTGTCTTTACCGACCGCTCTCTTAACCACATGTCTCAAGCCTTCCAAGGCGTGATGAACGACATTTCTAGCAACCTAAAAGACGTATACAACGCAGACGCAACGGTTGTTGTTCCTGGCGGCGGTACTTACGGCATGGAAGCGGTTGCTCGTCAATTTGCTCAAGACAAAAAATGCTTAGTGATTCGTAACGGTTGGTTCAGCTACCGCTGGACGCAAATCTTCGAAATGGGCAACATCCCATCCGACAGCATCGTAATGAAAGCGCGTCGCATCGAAGAAGGCCCACAAGCGCCATTCGCACCGGCACCGATTGAAGAAGTTGTTGCAACGATTTTGAGCGAGAAGCCACAAATGGTTTTCGCACCACACGTTGAAACGGCTTCTGGCATGATCTTGCCAAACGACTATTTGAAAGCCGTGGCTGAAGCCGTTCATGCTGTTGGGGGTTTGTTCGTATTAGATTGCGTCGCTTCTGGTACGGTCTGGGTTGATATGAAAGATGTGGGTATCGACATTTTAATCAGCGCACCGCAAAAAGGCTGGAGTGCTTCCCCTTGCGCCGCATTGGTTATGCTAAATGCAGATGCTTTGGCTGAAATGGAAAAAACCACCAGCTCTAGCTTTGCCTGCAACTTGAAGCAGTGGCACGGCATTATGCAAGCCTACGAAAATGGCGGCCATGCATACCACGCAACTCTACCGACTGACGCGCTAACAAAGTTCCGTGACGCGATGCTAGAAACCAAAGCATACGGTTTTGATAAAGTATGCGCTGAGCAAATTGAGCTAGGCCAAAAAGTACGTGCGTTGTTAGAAAGCAAAGGCATTAAGAGTGTTGCCGCTGAAGGCTTTAAAGCTCCAGGCGTTGTGGTTAACTACACCACCGACGGCGACATGCAAAACGGTAAGAAGTTTGCGGCTCAAGGCATGCAAGCGGCTGCTGGCGTTCCATTGCAGTGTGACGAAGGCGATGACTACAAAACATTCCGTTTAGGTTTGTTCGGTTTAGACAAGTTGCACAACATTGATCGTACTGTTGCTAACTTAGAATCTGTTTTAGATCAGATTCTTTAAGCTTCTATTTAGAAGCCGGTTTTGCTTATTATCGCTGCTGGGTGTGACATTCCACGGCACGCCGTAAATACGGTCCCTGTAGGCTCGGCCTCCCCATCCATGGGGAGGGACGGCCTCAAATGTCACACCCAGCAGCGATACGCAAAACCTACGCTTCCCTAGACTCAAACTCTTCGACAGAACTATTTCAATAAATGCTTAAACCCAAATGTTTATAAAACCCAACTGGCGTATCCTCACCATCGGCGACGGCGATCTTTCTTTCTCCGCCTCTCTTTGGGACCATTTCAACCCTGCGCAGTTAACTGCCTCGGTATTTGATAGCCAGCAAATACTCGAAGATAAATATCAGCATCACGCAATCAAGCAATTACAAACAGACCCAAACCAGCAAGTATTATTTGGTTTTGATGTCACTGATCCAAAGACTTGGGGAAAGCTGGCGAATCAAACATTCGACCTTGTTATCTTTCAGTTTCCGCTAGTACCCGCCTTTGAAGACCCAGAATACTTTCACAAAATGGGCGATATTAGCGTTAATACGCTCAACCGTTTATTACTGCGAAAGTTCTTGATCCATTGCACTGAATATTTTCTCGACTCAGAAGGCCAGAGGCTGTGTTATATCACCTCCAAAGACGTGAAGCCTTACTGCGAATGGAACATCGAAAACAGTCTTAATCAAGGTTTAGAGCACATCGAATATTTAGGCTCCATGCCCTTCAATATTGAAGCTTTCCCAGGATATAAAGTCAGAAATGTGGATCGTGATAAACACGTAAAAGATACCCAAGGCATCACTTATGCTTGGCGTCCAACAACAGACACACTAATGCATAACAGCTCATTGGAACGCGAGTTTATTGAAGGTTTAATAGCCAAAAGCCATCAAGGGGAAGAATACTGCGAGTTTTGCAAAGCGGGGCCATTTGTATCCGCCAGCGATAAATCATTGCATGAGCAAACGAAGAAACATCGACTCATGCAACAATATGAAGATCAATACACCAGGCGATCAAAAATAAGTGATCGAAAAACAGGCGATCAAAGCGTAAAAATCAACGTAAATTAGCCTTCTAGCTGAACCTGATACGTTTCACCTTCAAACTCAATCACGTCACCAGCAACAATTTGCTTGCGCTTTTGAGTTTCAAACTCACCGTTCAGCTTAACTTCGCCGTCAGCGATTGCCGCTTTAGCTTCTGCGCCACTAGCACGAAGTCCTTCAAACTTAAGGATCTTGTACAATTCAACGGGCTCTTTATTGATAAATACTTGGTTCATCAGGGTCTACTTAATAATGAAAATAATAAGGCGCTAAAATAACACGAATCGTTGGAAATACCATTATTTAAGGCCCATATTGAGTTCATAACTCGAAAGATGAAATAATACAGGTAGCCTGAAATATGTATTCATCGTCGTCCAGAAAAGACGATCAATAAAGTCTCACCAACTGCTTTTAGACCAAAATAGCCACATTCAAACTCTTCTGCTCTAAAGGATTGCAACCAACCGATCATAAAATGTAATATTCTGGTCCTATAGTACTAAATAACAATAAAACACGTACTCCAGAGGAAACATGATGAAAAAACTATTAATCGGCCTAATAGCCATCTCCTGCCAGCAAGTTATGGCGGCCAGTAGCCCGTCTGCAGTGAAGCACCTAGCCTCTTTGGATATTGCATTGCCAGCAATGATCGATATCAGCGCGACCCATCCAGTCTTCGATTTTGATGGCGACGGCTGCTTACCCAGTGCTGGGATTGGTCGTGATGGTCAAATGAATTCAGGTCTAAAAACCAGTGGCAGCTTAGGCGGAGATTGCCGTGAGTCAGACTTTCTAAAAACCTCGAATACCTTGCATCGCTATGCGTGTAAAACAGTTGAACAAGACGTGTTCTGTGCTCACTCCTATGCACTGTATTTCATGAAAGATCAGGTAGTTTCAGGGGCTGACGCATTTGGCCATCGCCACGACTGGGAGCATACAATGGTATGGACCAAAAACGGTGTAATGACTCATGGAGCTTATAGCTCACACGGTGAAATGACCATAAAACCAACAGCTGAACTGCCTGTTAACGCCGAGGGTAAATTGAAAATTGTTTACCATAAAGATGCTGGACTAACGCATGCATTACGTTTTGCAAAAAACAATGAGGTTGCAGAAAATCCTTATGGTGAATTTGTAACCCCGCCTATTGTTAGCTGGTACACATTAACGGGTAATGATCTAAGCAACCAAATCATGCGTGACAAGCTAAACAGCTACAACTATGGTTCAGCTTCCATCGATATGAAAGACAGCAGCGTACTAAACAAAATCAATGCAGACCGCCCTTCTGGCTACCCGCAGTTTAACCAGCAAGATGTCGATGCTTCGCAATAAACGACTAAAACTGCGGCAGCTCTTTAATGGCAGCTCCGCAGTTTATTTCATCGCCACAATCTTCATGTTATGAAACACTATTAGAAGCTTAGTAGAGGTGCCTGCTACAGATCTGTTTTAAAGTATTTTTCATAGACTCTATTAACAACCATCATTATGAGGCTGTCGAAAAAGAATTAATCATAAAAACAATTATTCTATTTAGTGCCAGTCAGTTACAACCCAACAGCGCAATCACTAAATTTAGCCCGCATAGTTACTCAATTAAAACAGCAAGAGACTGATCTTGCTTTAACTCAGCCGTATAAAAATTCAATCTGTCATCCAATCAGCCTTCCTATTCGTATAGTTTACATACCAATTAGAAGGTCTTGATATGAACTCTGATGAAGTAAACCAATTAATTCAGCACTACCCTGATATACACGTTCTTAGTCCTGAAGACGAAGCAAGCATTGCAACAAAAATGGATAATGCGATGCAGCAGCTTGCACAAGTCGTATTGGTGCAAGACCATCTTTTAGAACAAGTATGTGACATTCTGGCTGCACAATACCAAAGTACTTCGGACATAGACGATTTTTTAACCCAGTACGATCTATTAATGCTTGCGCGTCATAATCAAGCATTAAGTACAGATATAAACGTCTCTAAAAGCACTCTTTCAGTCAGTTTGATTCGGTTACAGTGTGACCGCTCAAATGTGTTCGACTTTCTTCTTGATCAGGTTAATCAAATAGACGTTCCGCTTTGTAATCATGCCCAAAAGTTAAAAAGGCAATACCAATCCAATCGCAACAAACTAGTACAAGGCAATATACGTTTGGTCATGCATATTGCAAAACGTTTTGCGAATAAAGGCGTTGATACAGAAGAACTCATACAAGAAGGTTCAATTGGGTTAATCAAAGCCGCTGAAAAATTCAACCGTCATAAAGGCTTCCGCTTTACTACTTATGCTTACTGGTGGATTCAACAGGCGATTAAACAGGCATTAAATCAAAAGCGCAGCGATATACGCATTCCAATTAATACCAGTGATCGTATTTTGAAAATAGAATCAGAAAAACAAAAATATTATAACCGTTACGAAAAATTCCCTACGCTTAAGCAACTGCAAAAATTAACGGGTTTAACACAAGAACAGATTTTATCCGTTCGTAATATTGGTAATTTAACGGTATCGATGAGTGCACCGGTATATAATGAGGGCTTAATGCTTGAGGAGGTATTAACATCAGAAGAAAACACCGATACCTACTCCGATGAAAAAATGTTTAATGTTAATGACAAATACTATTTAAAAAGCATCATCAGCCAACTGCCTAAGCGTCAGCAAAAAATTATCTATCTGTATCATGGCATTGATATTAACGACCGTTTAAGTTTTGGAGAAATCGCTCCACAGGTAGGGGTTAGCTTAGAACGTACTCGCCAGCTTTATCATAAGTCGATAGCCTTCTTACAAACGCTAATCGATGTGAAAATAGCCTGAACATCTACCTAATAGAACTCTAGTAAAATTCAATATAAATAATAGAGCTAGTAAGATCCAATAAAAAAATCATAAAAAAAGCCTCATAACATTCGTTATGAGGCTTTTTTATTTTTTAGCGAATGCTAAACATTTCAATCACTACTTAGAACTGTTCTGCCGTAAAATTCATCAACGATTCTTTACCCGCCTCAATATCGGCTTGTAAAAGATCGCCTTGAGCACGCGCGGTTCTAAAGAAATGATCAGCTGCTTTTAGCTTACCCTGATAAAAATCTTCAGAGTACTTACCCGAGGTTAAATCAGCCGCGGCAATGTTAGCCATGTTCGCCCACATTACACCCATAGTCGTTAATGAGAATAGCTTAAGCATCGGCGTCGCTGCTGCGCCAACAATGTCGGCATCTTTCATTGCATTACCCGCCATCCACATCAAGCTGTTTTGCAACGTTTTCAATAAGGCTTTGCAATGCTCTTTGTGTATTTCGTTTTCAAGCTTAGACACCATTTCGTGCATCACTTTAAAATACGTTTTAGGCAAACGACCGCCTTTGATCATTAACTTACGGCCTACTAAGTCCAAAGACTGAATACCGTTGGTGCCTTCGTAAATACGGGCGATACGGCCATCACGCAATAACTGCTCTACTTCCCAATCTTGGGTAAAACCAGAGCCGCCCATGCTTTGTAACGCTTGGTCAGTCGAGAAGAAACCTTCGTCGGTTAGATACGCTTTAACGATTGGCGTCATGATTTGCACAATGTCATCAGCTTCTTCACGCTTGTCGGCATCTGGGTGCTTCTCTGAAATATCCAGATTCAAACCTGTCCAATACGCCATGCAACGAGCGCCTTCTAAGAAGACTTTCTGCTGAGATAGCATACGACGAACATCAGGATGCACAATAATCGGATCGGCTTTTTGTTCAGGGTTCTTAGGGCCTGTTAGCGAACGCGATTGTAGACGCTCTTTGGCAAAACCTAGACTGATTTGATAGGCCTTTTCAGCCAACCCTAAACCTTGAACTCCTACCATGATCCGTGCTGAGTTCATCATAGTGAACATGCACTTCAAGCCTTCGTTTTCTTTACCAATTAACCAACCTTTGGCATTTTCGAAGTTCATCACGCAAGTAGCCGACGCTTTAATACCCATTTTATGTTCAAGACCGCCACAGAACGCAGGGTTACGCGTGCCATCTTCTAGAAACTTAGGAACTAAGAATAACGAAATACCTTTACTGGAATCTGGCGCACCCGGCAGTTTCGCTAATACCAAGTGAACAATGTTATCCACTAAGTCTTGATCACCACCGGTAATCCAAATTTTAGTACCCGAAATTGCATAACTGCCATCGGCTTGCGGCTCAGCTTTCGTGCGTACCAAGCCCAAATCAGTACCACACTGAGGCTCTGTTAAGCACATAGTCCCTGTCCACTCACCTGCAATTAGATTGGGCAGATACTTATCTTTTAATTCATCGCTGGCGTGCAGCGTAAGTGCATCAATGGCGCCGTGGCTCAAGCCTGGGTACATACCCATTGATAAGTTGGTAGAACACGCCATCTCATCAACCACAATTTTCAATAACTGAGGTAAACCTTGACCACCGTATTCAGTCGACGCCGAAAGACCCGACCAACCGCCTTCAGCAAAGGCTCTGTAAGCCTCTTTAAAGCCTTTTGGCGTCGTGACCGACTTAGTCTCTGGATCGTATTGACAACCTTCAATATCGCCTGATTGGTTAAGGGGCTGTAAAATATTTTCGGCCAGTTTGGCAGATTCATCAAGAACCGCTCGAATCATCTCTTCGTTCGCATCTTCATAGCCAGGAAGAAGGCTTAAGTCTTGAGCTTTAAGTACATCAAATAACACAAAGCTCATATCATTTAGTGGTGCAGTATAGTTAGGCATGGTGCCTCCCTTTTTGTATTAGATAAAAATATAAGGCTAACGGTTAAATCAGGTTGAGATCGTTAGTTGAAAGTACTTACGCAACAAAAACTAAAAAGGTTCACTATTAATTAAAAAAAGTTTCATCTTTAATTTTTTAGGTTTAACGAGTGATCTAAATTTATCAGTATCGCGTACACTCATCAGTAAGATAACCAACATAGATAAACAGCGTAGAAGTAAATAGCAAGCTTAATAGAAGTTAGTAGAAGATCATCCATTACAACATACAAGATAGGTTATAAATATGTTTTCATTTTTTAAAAAAGATCCAGTAAAAAAACTGAAAAAGTCTTACGAGCTGAAGTTAGAGCAAGCCATGAATGCACAGCGTAATGGTGATATCAAAGCCTATTCTTTTATCACGAGTGAAGCAGATATCATCTACAAAGCCATACAAAAACATGAATCTGAAGCTAAGTAGCTGATTTACAATGATTATTTTTTATGACGCTCAGTGCCCATTATGCAATACAGAGATGATGCATCTAAGAAAAGCAGATAAGCATCAACAGTTAACATTAGAAGACTTGAACGCAACAGACTTTTGCTGTCGGTTTCCTCATATTAACAAAGGCAAGGCGATGAATTTACTGCATGGCCAGATGGCATCAGGTGAACTTATTTATGGCTTAGACGTCACGTACCAAGCTTGGAAGACTGTGGGAAAGCACCGATGGTTAATGCTTTTTCGGCTGCCCATCATTAAGTTTTTTGCTGATTTAGGGTATCTTTTTTTCGCCCGCCACCGTCAATTTATAAGCAAACTGTTAATGCCGAACTCTGCCTGCATTAACAATCAGTGCTCAGCGAACAGGTTCAAAAAGTAATAAACATCACAAGTAAACTGCTGATAATAATTCTGACAACTATCCACTTCATGAGCTTCTCTTTGCTACAGACGCCCAGAGAAGCCTATTTCTAAATCTATGCCTGATCTCGCGTAAGATATAAAAATATAGACAACGATGTTAAAAGCAATGCTGTGCTTGATATTATTGCTACGGGATAATACAAGTTACCGGCTAAATCTAGCTGGCTGTATTTAATAACCATAATTAAGCCTTCAAGCGACAGGGCTACACACACCGTACCAATAAAACGAGGAATGGTTCTTCGTAAACTAACAACAGCATCACTTTCTTCTTCATGCCCCGAATATTCTTTATCGATCACTAAGGCTAATTCAAAAACCGCCAATGCAATAATGCCGGTATTAATACTGCTTAAAAACATCTGCATGATATTTTCACCACTAATAATTCCCTCTCCAACATTAACAATTAAAGAAAGTATAATGGCAGCTGCCAGTCCAAAAAATATGACTGTAAATATTTTGGCAAAAACAGTTCGAACGATGACGCTACTTTTAGTATTCATTGTACCCTTCCATGATTAATTATTGTTACGAGCACCCATTGAAAGTAGATGCCTATGCACTAAGACCACAGAAAAAATATTTCATTCCATCATCTTCACATTTTCTTATAAATAGCTCATTTACAGCCACTTCTTACGTTTAAAAAACACCAATAAAACCGCAGGTATTATAATAAAAGAAGCCCAGGTGGCAGCATAAGCCCACTTCCATTTCAATTCAGGCATGTATTCAAAGTTCATCCCATAAATGCCAGCAATAAAAGTTAACGGTATAAAGATAGACGTAAAGACCGTCAGCACCTTCATAATTTCATTCATTTTATTATTAACACTCGAGACATAAATATCGAGTAAGCCCGTCAAAATATCTCGGTACGATTCAACCGATTCTACAACCCTGATTGAATGGTCTGACACATCTCTTAAGAAAATATGCGTATCGTTATGAATTAAATCGCTTTCGCTATGAATCATTTCAGTCACCAGCTCTCTCACCGGAGAGACATACCGCCTAATGGTAATCATTTCTCGCTTTAGACTTTGAATCTTATACAGCATGTCTTGTGTCGGCTGCCCAACCAATAAGCTGTCTTCGAGCTCTGTAATAGAATCGTCAAGAACATCTAATAGAATAAAATTTTGATCAACAATAAAATCTAAAATCGCATAGGCTAAATAGTCTGCGCCTAGGCTAACGAATTTCCCACTACTGGTCCTAATGCGATGTTGAATCGAATGAAACAATTCATCCTTTTTTTCTTTAAACATGATCACAAAGTTTTTAAATACTAATAAGCTCACTTGCTCATTATTCACGGTGAAGCTTTCACCGTCTGATAATAGACACTTCAATACTATGTATAAGTGATCATCGTATTCTTCAAATTTTGGTCGTTGATTGGTATTTAGAATGTCTTCAAGTACCAATTGGTGAATGCCAAATATTTCACCGATACGCTCAACGACTTCTATATCCGCGAGTCCTTCGATGGTCACCCACGTTACAGATTCGCTGTCTTTGTACTGAATTATCTCATCAATCGATTGAATCTTTTTCTCTTCAAACCTGCCTTTGCCATAATCAATCACCGACATATTGGCAATGGGTTGCAATACTTCACCGACGTGCACCAATGAACCTGGGGGCAAGCCAGATTTTCCTGAAGATTTACATATTGAATCAGACATTTCTTCTACTCATTTCTTAATGATTCCATCAGTAGCGCCTGACTCTCACCATAACGAGAGGCAGATACATTATTAATTTGGGGAAATAGCCCAGACATAGCATGAGATTAGCAAACTAACCTTAAAATAGCCTTAAAATAGCCTTAGGCCTTTATGCATACGTATACTGAATTAGTAGAGACGATATTCTGAAATGGATTAAAGAAGGACACCACATGGGATTCAATACTCTCAAAAACCGTGCCTAACAAAGCTTCAAAATCCGCTTCTGGCAGGTTTTGCGACCACATAGCAAACACTCCTTTCGACCGTAACTGCTCGGCCATTAAGGCTAGATTCTTAGTGGTATAGAAGCTGGCATTAGCAACATCTAAAAATTCCGTCGGGGAATGATCAATATCCAGTAAAATCGCATCAAACTTTTTACCGGCGCAATCTGGATCAAAGCCTGTGCTAGGGTCTATTGCTAAATCAAAAAAACTGCCTAATACATAAGTATTACGAGGGTCTGCATTCAGTATTTTACCCAGTGGTACTTTCTCATCTTTATGCCAACCAATAACGGTATCTAACGCATCCACAACAAATAGCTCGTCGATTCGTTCATCTTTTAGGGCCGTAACTGCGGTATAGCCTAGGCCTAACCCACCCACAACCACGCTTAAATTATCGCCTTCTAGCGCGGCCAACCCCAGTGTCGATAAAGCCTCTTCAGCTTCTACAAACATACTCGACATTAAAAACTCATCGCCGAGTTTTACCTCATAAATATCGCGATCCCCAAAGGCTGGAATACGGCGGCGGCGCAATGATATCTGACCGATCGAGGATACCTGGCTATCAATTTCTTTAAATAATAATGACATAATGACTTCTAAAAACCTGAATAAGTGATGATAGTGATCGATTGTTCTATTAAACATAACGCAAGTAAAACCACCAGCCTTGCTTCTAACTTGAGCTATACTGGGTTTAGCTGTAACGCAGAATATCAATCGTCTGGAATAAGTACAGCAAGAAGTACTGCTGCAAGAAAAAAGTACCGCAGTAAGAAAAAAGGACAGCAGTAAGAATGATATTGAATTGTCATTCAACCAGGCATAGAATCATTAATCACTTTAAATGGATGTTAACGATGCGAGTTACAAACAGGCTGATTGCGCTACTGCTTTCGTTGTTTATTACGACCGTCTACAGCGCACATACGCTCGCCCAAGAGAAGATCACCATTGCCGTAGGCGACTGGCCGCCCTACTTATCCCAAGACCAAAAGCACAATGGCATCGTTGCCCACCTGATTACCGATATTTTCTCTGCCATCGGTATTGATGTAACTATTACATTTTATCCATGGACCCGCGCTTATAATAAAACCAGAGATGGCCGATTTGCAGCGACAGCGATTTGGATGGAAAAAGAAGAGAGAAAAGCAGATTTTCTGTACAGTGATCCAGTACTGGTTGAAGAGTTTGTCTTCTTTCACAAAAAAGACAAAAATTTTGATTGGTCTACGATTGATGACCTAGCTAAGCTTTCAATGGGCGGCATATATGCTTACAGCTATGGCCCACAGCTTGATAAGGCACTGAGCGATGGCAAAATTTTAATCGACCGAGTAAACCGCCCTAATCAAAACTTCAAAAGACTGCTTAAAAACCGAATAGACTTATTTCCGTTCGAGCTGAATGTCGGAAAATCCATACTTAAAAAACAATTCAGCCAAGCACAACAGCAACAGTTAACTTACCATGCTAAGCCTTACCTGAATAACTCCAGTTTTGTGTTATTTCCCAAGTCACTTAAAACAAGCCCTGCACTGTTGGAACGGTTTAACCAACAGCTTAAAAAAATCAAAGACAGCGGCGAATACGATGACTACTTCAAAAATCTAAAACAAGGCTATTACGACATCTCGCAATTACCCTAAAAGCGTCCCTCTACAAATCAACGATCTAAAAAACGACAGCCAAAAAAGAGATTAGCCAAATAGGTTTGACATAGCCTCATCAACCGTATCAAACTTAAAACGATAGCCCGCGTCTAAAGCCTTTGACGGTACAACCCTTTTCCCTGCTAATAGTAATTCTTTACCCATTTGCCCCATCAGTGTTTTTACCATAAAGCCAGGCATCGGCAATACTGTAGGGCGTTTTAATGTTTTACCTAATGCTTTGGTAAATTCAGAATTTGTCACAGGATTTGGCGCTGTACCATTAATCGCGCCACTGACATTAGGCTGCGAAATGCAGAAACTGATCAGGCCGATTAGATCATCAATATGAATCCAAGGCATCCACTGATTACCCGACCCTATAGCTCCCCCAAGCCCTAGTTTGAAGGGCAGTAACATTTTACTTAACGCACCGCCGTTGTGCCCTAATACAATCCCAGTCCGTAACAAACAGGTTCTAATACCCAATGCCTCGGCTTGCAAAGCACTGGCCTCCCACTGCTGGCACAAGCGACTAGCAAAACTGCTATCACCCAATGCGCTTTCATCAATTTTTGTATTCAGCGTTTCTGGGCTAGATTCAATACCATAAAAACCAATCGCCGAACCGCTGATAAATAATGCCGGCTTCTGTTCTAATTCAATAAAATACGAAATTAATTCTTCGGTGGTATCTAAACGACTGTGTAATATTTTTTCTTTTTGCTTGGTTGACCAGCGGTTATCGGCAATCGGTTCGCCTGCCAGATTGATCACGACATCAAATACGGCATCCGTGCCCAGCTCGTTTAAATCGCTAATAGCGCTCATTCGCTTATCAACAACATTAGGCTGACGCGTTTTAACCACCAGCGTATGATTTTCTTTCAACAGGGTCTCGCATAACCGCGAGCCAATAAACCCCGTGCCACCAGTAATAAGTATATTCATCGAGCTACTCCCAAAATAATCGCTATCAACCTAAGCATCGAATACACGTCTGAATGCATTAATTATGAGATATACGCAGAAGATACAGTTATAGATCAGTTTTTAACCGAATGCATTACACAAGAAAAGTATTGTACCTTCAGGCTAAACAATAATGGATTTATATTAAAATGGACTAAGAGTAATCACGAGCTGCTCGTTATCAACCTTCAACGATTTCAATACCGACTTAGCCAAGCTGTGCTTCACATCATTATCTTTAAACTTATACACAGGATATCGAGACAACGCATTTGAAAGTGCTGTTTGAGCCAAGCCCTGAATATTAGGCATAAACTCAGCAGGTACATTTTCAATATCCAAGCGAACGATCTTAGGATTTTTGAAGTAGAACTCGCCTTTATTTGGATTGTAATCCAAAGTACCTTTGATCATGACCTTACCACGCCCACCAATACCACCGGGCGCACTCGCATCGATGTTCGCCAAAATACCTATTTCATCGGTATCTTTAATCAAATCGATCACCGGATTGGATACCTTAACCGTCACAAAATAACGCTTTTTCTCGATTGGCATAGAGGCTGAGACTCGTTCTTGAATCTCTTGCTCAGTAATCACCTGAGTAAAATTAAACGCGAACGCCATCTGGCTCACGAGCGAAACCAACACAAACATCACACTACGAAACATACATTTTCCTTTAAACATACTGGGCTTTTATTTTTAAGGGCGGAGTAATCGAACAAGCACTAATCAGTAAGGTTGAAATAAAAAAACAGGCATACGATTCTTCATACGCATTCCACTTTAAGTCGAATTCATTTAACGTAATAGATCAGGCCACACTGCTGTTGAATTATTTTAACAGTCTAATATTGCTACGTTATAGAATAGTTATAACAGTTTTGGTTCACTTTGTTGATACTTAGCCAATTCAATAACCTCATTAACAGACCATTGATCATCGGCATGAGCACCATACTTTACAGCCACAATCGTGCCTGTTTGATTAATTAAAAAATCAGCAGGCACACCCAGCTCGGCCTCTACGCTTTGAGGTATCCTCATCCCAAACGCTAGAATGCCTTTAAAGGCTTTTTGCATCACCCCAAAATTCAATAACGCCTTCCAAGAAGTATCAACGCCAAACGCTTTATACAACTTTCTAGAAGGGTCTGCGATAAGATCAAAAGGAACATCAACCACACTGTCCAGCATAGCCTTTTGACTGGCATGAAAAACGACAACCTCATGGATATTGTTTGCTTTCAACTCCTCAGCACGTTTAAAAAACGACTGCAGATGAAGATTACACACAGGGCATCCTGCAAAGCGTCGAAACTGTAAATGAATAAACGTATCTTGCTGAGGAACAAACACAGAACCCTCATGAATATTCGTCCACTCCGTATTGGGTATAACATCACCGATCACTTTACGCATTATAGCTACCTGGCCTTATAAGTATGAATTTTAAGCTTCAGTAAAACATTAAAATTGAATGAGGGGTTAAAATCAGAAAAGTAAAAACCTAAAACGATGAATTAGGCTCTTTTAAAAATGCTAATTCTTCAGTAGTAGACTCACGCCCTAAAATGCCATTACGATGCGGATAACGGCCAAAGCGATCGATAATGGCCTTATGCATCACTTCATAGCGATTAACATTGTCGTCGACATACTTAGTAAATAATGGCTCAGCATATTGATGAATCAACTTCGATTCACTGTGCATAAAGGGCATTAATAGAAATTGAAGTTCAACTTGGCTAAAGTCATCTAAAATACCCACACTAACCGCCTCTTGAGCTAATACCAAAGCCATAGGATCATGAGCAAAAGACTCAGGAGTATCGCGATAGATGTTGCGAGAGAACTGATCTAATACAATAATTTCAGCCAAACGCCCTTTCGCAGTTGAACGCCATGAATAACACTCACCAGCCCCTGCTTGCTTCACTAAACGACCAAAGCGCTGACTAATCTCTTCATCAACATTTAAATCTTTCACAAACCATTGTGGCTTACCGACTTCATTAAACCAAAACTCTAATACTTCATTTTGCATTTTAACATTCCTGTGTAGCAGTACTGTATCACTATCTAACCCCGTATTAGCGGTATCAGCCATCTCACCCTATTGTTAATTCAACTTCCTGTAAATGATTATTGAAATGCATCACATGTGCCATTTCATATTGCTGTTTAGTTAACGGCCCATAGGCAAAATGAGGGGCCAAAGCACCCTCGTATTCTTTAAAGTCTATTAGTGATTGCTTAAAGCGATCAAATGCAACAGCGATATTCCCTTCATTGGAAAAGTCCGGTGCTCCAGGAATAGCTTCATCTAGTGCATGGGTCATTTTTCTTTTTGAACTGAATAGAGAAAAAGCCGTTTTACCCACAGTATTTTTGAAAACGTCAGACTTATGCACAGGATACCCCAGCATTGAATACTCAACACTTTGCGCACAATGCGTGAACACTTGATACAGGTTCCAGTCACCGGTAGTTCTTGGATTTTGCTTCATAAGCTTATTTAACTTCGAAAGCGCAAAATCAATATCCAGAGGCTCTTGGTGCTGATCGATAGCCAGCCAAGTTGCGCCACCACTTATAAAAACCCCACTGGCGATAGACCCCAATATAAATACTCTTCGATTCATAAATATACCTGTTGGCGACTAAGCCTTGTGATGATGATATTAAAAATATTAACCCGTTTTGATACTCCTTTCACTATATCAACATCTCAATACCTCAATGCTTCTGTGCAAGGCAAGCACAAGACTTACTCGCAATAGGCGCGAATAGTCGATATTAGGGCTAATTGTTTGCTTAAGGCTTGAGACTTACATCATCAATCAATTGAATAAGATCGTTGATTTCGCCTTTAAAGTACGTCACTTGAGTGTCGCTTAGGCTCGTTGTGATTTGTTGCAGCATGCTCAATAACAACTGGCGGTTATGGGGATAAGCTTCTAACAAAGTATCAGACTTAAATTGATCCGGGTTATCCATTATTTTAAACAACTGAGTTGTTAACTTTTCTGACAGCTCTTCTGTTAGCTCTGCATTAGTGTTAGATACAAACGATTTTTTCATCGCCGTTTGCAGTTTAACATTACTATCAAACCATTCTTGTTCCGTTATTATTGCCTGTTCAACAAAGATAGCCGCATAGATTTTCTGCTGTTTGCTTACCGAACCTAAATAATTTTCTAACGTTTCCAATAATCCATCAAGTCGATCTTCTCGGTATTCTTTGATGGTTTTTTCATTAAAATCCTCGAGCCTTTCTTTGCTATTATCCTCCAATTTCGCGAACAAATAATTCACCTGGTATTGATCTAGTTGAGGCGCAAACGTCGCAGCACGAATACTCAATTCACGTCGTAATCGCTGCCAATGATCTGTTATTTGATTGAAGTGCTTTAGCCAAGTTTGTTCAGATATAGGAAGGTGATCAAGATCGTTTGAAAGATCCACTAATTGCTGCCGATACTGCAATAATTGCGTTTCTCGGTGCCACTTTAATACTGATTTTAACTCAATATCTAGATTTTGATTTTGATCTCTCGACAAATCTACATAATCATCAATGTACCATTGAGCCAACCAATCGGCATTATTGTAGGCAAACTTAGACGAGCACCCTTGTACAAATGCAATTATTAACAATAAAACGATTAACTTATATTTCATTACTACTGCCAATCAACTGCGTTTATTTCATTAGTATATCGGATAGTCATATATTCACTCTAATTGCTAACACTTTTATAGACGGCGCACGTATTTTTTTGTGGGGCGGTGAAACGCAGTGAGGTACGAGCGCAGTTTAACCGTCCCTGCACCGTAGGTGTTAACTTGGCCGAATTCATATACTAACCGCGACAACTTTTAAAATTAGAGAGATGAGCTGTAATATCAGTATTTTTTCACTCCCGCCAAGAAGTAGAAAAAGTATATGAAATATCAACAACTCACCTCAGAAGATAGGTATATCTTAGCTGCCCTTAGAAGACAAGGAATTTCCATATCTGCAATTGCAGAGGAGCTTGGAAAACACCGCAGCACAATATATCGTGAGATAAACCGTAATAGCTGCCACATAATTGATGGTTCGTATCGCCCCAGTAAGGCCCAGCGACGAACCGTTGCTAGACGACGCAGATCACGTAGAAATACGCATTTCTCAGACGATGATTTTGCATTAGTGAAAAGCTTATTGCTAAAGAAATGGTCACCTGAGCAAGTGGTTGGCTATATACGCCGTTACAAGCTTCTTCCTCGGCCTATGAGCCATGAGACTATTTACAAATATATTTGGCGAGATAAGCGCTTAGGCGGATCACTATGGGAACACTTGCGCCAGTCTTCTAAAATAAGAAGGAAGCGCTACAAGGCTTATGACAGCCGTGGCCGATTAGCCAACAAACGTCATATCTCGGAGCGACCAGAGACTGTTGAAAGCCGAAGGTATAAAGGCCACTGGGAAATAGATACTGTACATGGAAAAGGAAGTTCAGATTGCATCGTGACTCTTCTAGAACGAAAAAGTGGTTTCGTGATGATAGGAAAGTTACTGAATAAGACAACGGCTCAGCTGAGTAAGAAAACTAAAAATCTAATAAAGCGTTGCCCAGCAGAATTTAAAACGATTACAGCAGACAACGGCACAGAGTTTCATCAATATTTAAAAATTGAAGAAGTATCTCCAGTTAAGTTTTACTTTGCTAATCCATATCACTCATGGGAAAGAGGCAGCAACGAAAATGTTAATGGGTTAATTCGACAATATTTACCTAAGGGAACATCAATGCATAAGCTGACTCAAGTTCAATGCGACACGATTGCCAGGAAATTAAATGAAAGACCTAGAAAGCGTCACAACTATAAAACACCAGAGGAATTGTTTTATGCTTAATAGCTATGACTGTCGCACTTTAAACTTGATACTAGGTTTCATTGAACTCAGGTTTTAATAAACCATAACATTTCAAATCGTGAAATTCATTTTTCCAGTAACCACTTGCACGACGGATACCTTCTTCTTTGAAGCCAAGCTTTTTCAGCACAGACTCTGAGGCACCATTGCCAAGCATAGTATCACCTTGGATTCTATGAAGCTCACCAAATGGTAGTTGATTTAAAAAGGCTGAATCAATGATTTTGTATAAAGCTTCTGTGGCATAGCCGAATCCCCAATACTTAGAAGATAACTCGTAACCTATACCAGCATTCTTCATCTTTTGGTTCCATGAATTAAAGCCGCAGGTGCCAATTAACTTACCAGTGTCTTTTATACGAATAGCCCACCTAATACCAACAGCCTCAGTGAAGCGAGAATTGAAGAATTCAATTAATTTTAACGATTGATCTTCAGAATCATAAACGTCTATATCATAAAATTTGATAACGTCTTTATCTGAAAAAATATTTAATAATGCTGGACTATCTTCCACTGATAGCTTGGTAAGCATTAAACGAGATGTTTCTAACTCTGGGAAATCCACCTAAATCCTCCATGAAATATAACGCTTTTGTTGTGGGGCGGTGAAACGTAGCGAGGAACGAGCGAAGTTTAACCGTCCCAGCACCGCAGGTGCGAACACCAACTTTTTGTTAAGAGGCATTTTTCAGCCTTTCTAATTTCTTCAAAGCAAATAGCCCCCTTTCTGATACAGCATCAGATTTATCTGATGCGAACTTTTCTGCATATTCCCTAGCGATAACATCTAGAGTTTCTATTTCCTGAATCAAAATTTCGGCTGAAATTCGACGAACAATTGACGATCGGTCTTCCGCTGACCTTTTCACTAAATCAATCAATGCTATATGTACGTCTATCTTTCGCTCAGAGACAATAGGCTTTAGTCTACCTTTGCAATACCGTATGTCAGTCCACTCCCACTTCCGACCTTCAATCCATCTAATTCGACCTTCGTACAAACTACGATAAGCCTTCGCTCGGACCGAAGGTTGAATAGCAAGACTAGCAATTTCTTCAATATTGCCATCTAGGATTGGCGTACGACCAAGCTGCGAATAAAGTGATGGCATTGGTCCTGATATCGATGAAATTAATTTATGCCTCAGCGAAATTGCTATTTCATCTTCACAAATAACTTGTAAAAGAACTTTTTTGTCGGCTTCCTCAATCCTACCCCACGAATTCCAGTTAAACAGTGCAATGCAAAGGGCTTCAACTACATGATCTGGATTAGACGCTTTAGCAATATCCAGTAATTTTTCTCGTGCAGCTTCACGTACTTCAGGAACCCAATCATTAAGCCTACGAACAATAAGTGAAAAGAAGAATGTATTTGGGGCTGCTCCAGATAATGTTCGTAAAGTTTTTTCACGTCGGTATCCATCCCAGCTAATTAGGTCTAACCAAGTTAATAATTCATTAGGCTTTGACCATATTTTCCACATAGGTGAAGTGGTTTCCCTAAGAGCTATGGAGAACTCAGAACGAATTAATCGCTCCCAATAGTCGAAACTTGAAAGAGGTAATTCAGATGTTACATCAACTAGCGCAGACATATCTGCTACGACAGTTCGGCCCGACTTAATCGAGCTAGCAAACTCCTTCACAGCAAATTTAACTTTATCTTCCATAATTTTCGATTCTTGCACCTACTATTTGCCTCTTAACGAGGGTGTAGAAAAATACGATATTTAGACATGTTTCCCTACTCCTCAAAAATTCCGTTTAATTTGCTCTGTTTTATTGAGTTTTATAATATTGGCAATGATATTCGAGCATATCGTTCATATTGTCAAACATGAGTTCAGTCTGCTCTAAATTCGATCATTCAGAGCCTCTGATAACACCTTACTAGGCCCAACTCTCTACTTCACTATTCTTCCACAGCTTCTCTATATTGTGCACCATGCAGTACATTAACCACTGTGCAGTCGCTTTCACTTCGCCTCGTAAACCTATTCGGTTCAAACCTTTATTGCTGGTAATATTCCCGAATACTGGTTCAATTGTCCACATTCTTCGGCTGTACATACGACGACCTTCTGGGCTATCGATCTTTTGCTTCATTAGATCAAGGCACGTTATTTTTTCCTGCCCTTCATTTAAGAATGATACCTGCCTTCCTTTTTCTTTGACTGGGTTTCTCATGCACTTCGATTGCATACTGCAATTTCGACAATCTTCTAGCTCACCACGAAAGCGAGTATAAAACCCTTTTACACCTTCATAATCATCACCTAAAAACTTCAACTTTTTTCCCGCAGGACATATACAGGTGTTACTAGAAAATTAACTTTAAATTCTGAGCTATGCATAGCCATATTAGTTTTTGCTTTATCTTTCCGAGTCTTTTTCCTTAACTCTTTGTGCTTCTTATAAAAGTCAGAATCTGAAAACACAGGGTTACGTTTTCTAAATTGATTATCAGGGACCACGGCATTAATATTTTCATCAAATAAATACTGCATGGTAGCTTCACTTGAAAAACCAGTATCAGCAGTAAGAACTAAAGACGGTTTGAAAATACCATCACCAAAGTTCTTCTTAATACCTTCAACCATGGGTTTTAATGTAGCCTGTTCTTGTCCCATACCAAAAGCTTGAGCATGAACGATTATCTGATGTTTTTCATCAGCAGCAGTGACGCAAGCCATTCCCTGAATCGTTCCTTTACTCGTTGTCATTTTTGCAGATTGATTATCCGTAATATTACTTTGTACTTCTTGCTTGCGCCGACCTTGTCCCATACGAGGTTCGTTCGTTGATAAGAAATCATCTATTTTTCTAGCGTTTTTCATCAATGTATCGATAGTCTTCTGTTGATCCGCAGGCATTTTATTTCCTGAGTCTTTATCGCTATCGTTTGATAGATGCTTATCTATTATTTTCTTAGCAGCTTCTTTTAGCTTATCTGATTTCTTACGCAGTTCTTTGTGAGAGCCACTCCATTGTTTCGAGGCATTGGTTGGTAATTTACAACCATCAATCGCAAAATGTTCTTTACCGATCAATCCACTTTTATCACAGATTAGTAGGACCTTATGAAATAAATGACCCATTGCTTCACAGTTAGAACTGACGAAGTTAGCAATCGTTGTGAAGTGTGGCTGACGACCTGCCGCTAAGGCGATGAACTTTAAATCTGTTTTACATAAGCGTTCAATTACACGGCTCGAAGTATGCCCACGATAGTAAGCGTAAAAAATAACACGCAACAACAACGCAGGTGGATAAGCCTTGCGGCCTACGTTTTTATTTTTATAGCGAGCATAGAAATCAGAGACGATCTCATCATTTTCGAGCAAGTAATAAAGGCAATACTCAAACGTATTATTGCCTAGAACTTCTAAATAATTGATATCAAAGAAAACGCTTTGATTGAGATTGTCATCGAGGAAATTGGACATGAAATAATCAGGTAAACGGTAAAGAACTATTTTACCTGATTTATTGAGCTAGATTGAGGGGTTTTTCTATTTTTCTACAGCCTGAACGCCGGCAACAACGGCAAGAAAAACTGGCGCTTAAGTTGCTCCGCAATTTGAGTGACAGGTTTGACTGTCCGCTTGCTTGCCCTTGTTAGCTTTTCTCGAATAACGACTCACAACTATCACAAACAAAGTTGTACTCTTCATTTTGACATTTAATCATTGCTGTTTTTCCAGCTCTTATTTCCCAATCACAGATTTTCCCGTTGTAGAGTAATGTTCCCTCTATGTAACATGGGGCATAGTTGTAGTGATCATGGATTACTTTACTATCCACCAACCTGGCTAAACGGAAAAATTCAGCAGAATCTGCATGACTCAGATTTACATCATTTTGAGTACAACTGTCGATATCTGTTGATTGAAAGTCTTGAACATAAACATTTTCGATTGCTTTCACATCAAACTGCGAACTACAAGAGGCAATAGAAAACAGGACGAAAATTTGCAATGATATTTTTCTTACCATGCTGCTGTACTCGCTTCCCCAGGATGTTTATAAGAAACTTCAGGATGAGTATAGATATCAGAACTATCAGTATTAAAAATTTTGTGTAAGATACCAATTAGTGCTTTCAGCGACTCATTTTGATTGTGAGTAACTGTTTCATAATCGGTCTTATTTAAATGTTTTCCTACAATTTCAATACCGATTGAATCACTGTTTACGGGATACCTTTCAGGGTAGTTCTTCCGTCGCTCATTCGAATCTATAGCGACAACTCGCTTCCCCCAGGATAAGCCCATAATTCTTTTAAGGGTA
Source organism: uncultured Gammaproteobacteria bacterium (assembly GCA_963851095.1). Lineage (GTDB taxonomy): Bacteria > Pseudomonadota > Gammaproteobacteria > Pseudomonadales > Oceanobacteraceae > Oleispira. Next base: position 110,749 of record CAWKOX010000008.1, read on the forward strand.
TCCGGGTCACAGGATTTAGGATTAACAGTTATGCATTTGGACTTTATTCTGCGACCAACATGATAGCAACGTTTTTTTAAGCTAGCAGTTTGGTAGATTGTCCCGTCTTTAGCAATCAAGAAATGAGCTCCGTTACCGCCAGAATTGTAAGCATTGAAAGTATGCTTTGCAGTTGGCGCATCAGTTTGGTGCACAACTATGGCTTTTACTGCTGGTAGTTTTCCATGTTCTATATGAGGAAACCTCTTCTTGATAACTTTTTCATTAGTTAACATTCCATTTTCATCTATCATTTACATTTCTCCTTGTTGTAAATATTAAGCTAACGCTTTTGTTGTGGGGCGCTGAAAGCGTCCAAGCCCCGCAGGGGCTGAACCACCAACTTTTTGTTACATGCGAGGCACGTAAACCGTTGGAATAAAACGCTAATTTAGCACCACTTTCGTTTTTCTTGAGCAAGTAGATACAACCTTGCCAGTTCTTACAGTCTTTTAGATAAAACGCTAAAAGACATTTTATAAATTTAAAAAAGTACCAACCTAAATTTCTTTAAACATGTAACGCCTAGTATTTGCGGCGGTTTGCAGCGAGGTACGAGCGAAAAACCGTCCAAACTACGCAGTAGTTGATGCAACATACTTTTGTTAAATTCATTTCTCACTCTGAATTGTAACGTCAGATTTACTAAAATAATCATCAATACTTATCATTTTATTCCTGCCATGTAACTTATAGCTAATCATAGTAGTCCCACTAACTTCTCGTAACTTATACTTCTCTTTAATTGATTCTTTGTAAAATTTAACCATTTTATATTTAGGAATAATTGATATATACCTTAGTGTCGCAATATCCACAGATGGATGATCGGAAATTTCTTTTTTCTTAGCGGTCGAATGCACTGAAATTCCATAAAACAAGGCAGATTTGCTTTTCTTTTTATTTACTGCTGGCTTAGCGTTCTCTATTTTTAATGTGCTTACCTCGCAAGGAGTGCTCTGGAACGATTTTTTTCCACTTGCAGTTTCACAGTGGTATATTTTTCCTGCATGAGAATAAAATGACAGGAATAGTAGAATTGCTATAAATATTTTTTTCATATACTCACTTTAATTTAACGCTTTAGCTAACGGGCGTGCGTCTAGCACGTCCAATGGAGGCCGTCTTTTTGGCCGTAATGCCTTTCAGCGTATTGTTATATGGATACAAATCATCCATTAGAAAGAATTAAAAAAGTCACAAATACAATGAAAACAGCGAAACCCAAAATGGTAATAAATGTCTCATCTTCTTCCACTTTGTAGCTGCGAGGGTAATTCCCAAAGGTTATTATTAGCAAGCTAATACGGCCAGTCCAATGAATAATTATTTCAACGAAAAAGTTGATCAGTACCCACCGAACAATAGATGATATCCCTCGAAAAGCATCTTCTAGAAAATCTTCCATATTTACCTACTTACCATATAACGCTTATATTTCCGAGTCACATCTTTTCGTGATCTCGGACAATGGATTGTTATTTGAGGGTACCGAACAGCGGCTAAAATTTTAATTTTACCAGCCTACAGTAAACAGTACCCGTTCTAGGAGAGGAATCAAAAAAGGAAATGGGGCGACGTACGATCGGCTATTAGTTAAAGAAGCGCTTGCGTCTGGTGTAACTTCACGCGTTCGTTCACCTGCGCAAGCGCTTCTTTAACTGTAGATTTGAAAACGATCTCGTCAACTTCCTAGTTAGATTTTCTTTCCATAAAACGGTTAATGCTTAAACGATTTGCTTTGGCAAATCTTAAACTCTTAACCGTCTATTGATGCCTCTTATACGCAAATAACGCCTTGCCATAAAGGGCGCGCGATTAGCGCGTCCAAGTCCACAATCTTTTCGTGGGCTGTCTTTGATGCAATTGTTACATGCCTTTTTTTTCAATGCTAGAAATGAGCTCTGAGCCAATACCAACAATACTATTATGGTGAGTTTCACATATGAGCCACCTTTTATCTTTAGGAATTAGATAATACTCATAGGCAAAACATTCACCGATTATTTTCACGATATTCAAAGTTGATGCTTCATAAATTGGGTAGAAAGGAGATTGATCGTCTTCAACCACAAACCAAACAATCTCATCATGATCTGGAACAATATCGATTAGCTCTTGAAAGCCCAAACCATTTTCGAAAAGGATTGATTTAGACAATTCTTAAAAGATTCCCACCACCATCTCCGATCTCCACCTTCCACAAAGCAATCAAGCAGCTCTTTAAATAGTACTTCTTCAAGACCAGCTGTGACTCTTTTAACTGATAAATTCAGTTTGAAAAGATCTATGGCATTCTCAATTTCTTCAATTACTTCGGACATACTTTCTCTAGCATGTAACGCCCGCCATTATGGGGCATCCCATACATGGCATTGTTAGCCCATTTATATTCGAAATGATGATTTCTTAGCTTCTCATTATGAGCTAATGGCATATTCTCAGATTCATTTAGCTTAAATTCAAATTTTTGTGAAAAGCACCCCGCCATCACGAGATTCTGGATAAATTATATATTTTAAATATGCACTCATCATAAGAGTCAATTTAGAGTCGATTTCTTCACTAGTTTTCTTAACCGACTCCACCTTTCCAAAATTATCCACGCATACCGAACGAGTAAATTCCACTTCTAAGTTTTTATTATTACTTAATTCAGACTGATATATGGCTTGAAAATTAATATTATTTCTAGATTGGCACTCAACAAATTTATCTTTTAAAAATTCATTTTGTGGGTGATCTAAGTCAGTGCATGAAGAGATAGTTACCCTAGGTCTTGGGTTTTCACTTATATTGCTACAGCCACTCAGAATGCTTAAAACACTTAATCCAATATAAAAATATACTTTCATTCTACCTATTAGTTCCAATTTAAATACACCAGCACATGGCTAACGCTTATATTTCCGAGTCACATCTTTTCGTGATCTCGGACAATGGATTGTTATTTGAGGGTACCGAACAGCGGCTAAAATTTTAATTTTACCAGCCTACAGTAAACAGTACCCGTTCTAGGAGAGGAATCAAAAAAGGAAATGGGGCGACGTACGATCGGCTATTAGTTAAAGAAGCGCTTGCGTCTGGTGTAACTTCACGCGTTCGTTCACCTGCGCAAGCGCTTCTTTAACTGTAGATTTGAAAACGATCTCGTCAACTTCCTAGTTAGATTTTCTTTCCATAAAACGGTTAATGCTTAAACGATTTGCTTTGGCAAATCTTAAACTCTTAACCGTCTATTGATGACTCTTATACGCAAATAACGCCAACCACAACTGCGTAGCATGCTTGGCGCTTTTTGTGCGTCTTCATGCACAAAAGGTGACACGCTTGCGGAGTCTGATTGGTGGTTTTTGTTAAGTGTTTTTTGCATTGCCATCTGAATCTACGTGGTAATTAGTTTCGTATTTCTTATTGCCCTTTTGTGGCAGCAATACCCAATCGGAGTCTTTTTCAAATGGAGGCTCATTATATCTCGCACGATATCCATCTGCATACTTGTGCTGAGACTGCCTCAAACTATAACCATTTGCACCACCTTCATAATCAGGGTCGTCAAATTGTACTGCGTCATCTTCCCAATCACAGACCTCACAAATTGTGAAAGTCCCTGGCGGTTTTAAATCTAAGCTTTTATATCCACAACATGGGCAAGTAAATTTCATAAATATGACGATGCCTCTACACACTTAACGAGGGTGTAGAAAAATACGATATTTAGACATGTTTCCCTACTCCTCAAAAATTCCGTTTAATTTGCTCTGTTTTATTGAGTTTTATAATATTGGCAATGATATTCGAGCATATCGTTCATATTGTCAAACATGAGTTCAGTCTGCTCTAAATTCGATCATTCAGAGCCTCTGATAACACCTTACTAGGCCCAACTCTCTACTTCACTATTCTTCCACAGCTTCTCTATATTGTGCACCATGCAGTACATTAACCACTGTGCAGTCGCTTTCACTTCGCCTCGTAAACCTATTCGGTTCAAACCTTTATTACTGGTAATATTCCCGAATACTGGTTCAATTGTCCACATTCTTCGGCTGTACATACGACGACCTTCTGGGCTATCGATCTTTTGCTTCATTAGATCAAGGCACGTTATTTTTTCCTGCCCTTCATTTAAGAATGATACCTGCCTTCCTTTTTCTTTGACTGGGTTTCTCATGCACTTCGATTGCATACTGCAATTTCGACAATCTTCTAGCTCTCCACGAAAGCGGGTATAAAACCCTTTTATGCCTTCATAATCATCGCCTAAAAACTTCAATTCTTTTCCCGCTGGACATATACAGGTGTTACTAGAAAAGCTAACTTTAAATTCTGAGCTATGCATAGCCATATTAGTTTTTGCTTTATCTTTCCGGGTCTTTTTCCTTAACTCTTTGTGCTTCTTATAAAAGTCAGAATCTGAAAACACAGGGTTACGTTTTCTAAATTGATTATCAGGGACTACAGCATTAATATTTTCATCAAATAAATACTGCATGGTAGCTTCACTTGAAAAACCAGTATCAGCAGTAAGAACTAAAGACGGTTTGAAAATACCATCACCAAAGTTCTTCTTAATACCTTCAACCATGGGTTTTAATGTAGCCTGTTCTTGTCCCATACCAAAAGCTTGAGCGTGAACGATTATCTGATGTTTTTCATCAGCAGCAGTGACGCAAGCCATTCCCTGAATCGTTCCTTTACTCGTTGTCATTTTTGCAGATTGATTATCCGTAATATTACTTTGTACTTCTTGCTTGCGCCTTCCTTGTCCCATACGAGGTTCATTCGTTGATAAGAAATCATCTATTTTTCTAGCGTTTTTCATCAAAGTATCGATAGTCTGCTGTTGATCTCTAGGTATTTTATTTCCTGAGTTTTTATCGCTATCATTTGATAGGTGCTTATCTATTATTCTCTTAGCAGCTTCTTTTAGTTTATCTGATTTTTTACGCAGTTCTTTGTGAGAGCCACTCCATTGTTTCGAGGCATTGGTTGGTAATTTACAACCATCAATCGCAAAATGTTCTTTACCGATCAATCCACTTTTATCACAGATTAGTAGGACCTTATGAAATAAATGACCCATTGCTTCACAGTTAGAACTGACGAAGTTAGCAATCGTTGTGAAGTGTGGCTGACGACCTGCCGCTAAGGCGATGAACTTTAAATCTGTTTTACATAAGCGTTCAATTACACGGCTCGAAGTATGCCCACGATAGTAAGCGTAAAAAATAACACGCAACAACAACGCAGGTGGATAAGCCTTGCGGCCTACGTTTTTATTTTTATAGCGAGCATAGAAATCAGAGACGATCTCATCATTTTCGAGCAAGTAATAAAGGCAATACTCAAACGTATTATTGCCTAGAACTTCTAAATAATTGATATCAAAGAAAACGCTTTGATTGAGATTGTCATCGAGGAAATTGGACATGAAATAATCAGGTAAACGGTAAAGAACTATTTTACCTGATTTATTGAGCTAGATTGAGGGGTTTTTCTATTTTTCTACAGCCTGAACGCCTCAAACACCGGCTTGTGAATGTTGGCAGTTTTTTTGCCACGCAAAAAAGGTGACGATGTTTACAAGTCCAGTGCTTTGACTTGTTATGTGCATATGGATAGCACCGAAGTATTTCTTGAGCCAGTAGTTCGCTTCTTTGGATCATGGAGGGTTTCTACCAACTCGAACCCTGCCTTTCTCATCATGCCTGCTGAGGCTAGATTTTCTTCATGACGTTCGATATAGACGTTTGCACACATTTCATTGCCAGCCAATTTAATAGCCCCCCTTAGAAGCTGACTACCTAAACCTTTGCCGCTTTGACTTGAAGCAACAACCACATCATTTATGTATGCAATATCTGATAAAACTGAATACTTGCTCAATTTGGGAGGACACGCCTCTTTTATAATGAGAATAGCGAAGCCAACAATGCTAGTTTCTTCTGCTATTACAGCTAAAGCTTTCCCTTGATTTATAAGTTGAAATTGATGATCAATACTATCATCTGTAATGTAATTCCATTCGTTAGGCCCTTCCTTTAACAGGAGTTCTCGCATTGTTTTAAAGTCAATTTCATTTAGCTGACGAGAATGTATTTTCATTCGACTATCTCTTGCACATAACGCTTTTGTTGTGGGGCGCTGAAAGCGTCCAAGCCCCGAAGGGGCTGAACCACCAACTTTTTGTTAGGCATTTTATTTACCTTTAGCTGGAAACCAAATTCCCAGCACCTTATTTGTTGGTAAATGAATTAGCTCCCCGCTTCTGGAGTACTTAAGTTGCGGAATGTCTTTGAATGAGACCGTCACTTCTTCTCCCAAACGAGTCCATTGATGCTCCCCTGCTTCCTTTATATCAAGAAGTAAGGAAACCTCTTCAGAATCATAGAGCTCAGATTTCTGAGGAACTATTACAAAAACACAGTCGCCAGAAACCGTCTCAAAATCAGGGTGAAAAAGAGTAAAGCCAATATGCTCTTTGTCAGAGTTTTGAAGAACAATCGCTTTCGCTGCTTCCGAAGACATAACATTTCCTGAAAAAATCGATAATGCTAGATATAAAATAAATTTCATACGGCCTAACGCTTTTGTTGTGGGGCGGTGATACGTAGTGAGGAACGAGCGAAGTTTAACCGTCCCAGCCCCGTAAGGGGCGAACACCAACTAATTGTTATGAACCTGTCAATCAAGGTCATCAATACCATTACCTCCCGAACTTATAGCTCTAATAATTGCAGCTATTGCATTGAAAGGAAATTGAACGATGCTCTCTATCAAATGAATCCAGCTGCTATCTGCATCCCATTTCTCTGGAAAAATGTAATGAGCAGATATGAAGCTTATCAAAGCAGCAATAAAGACCCAAAAATCAAATCCATTTATGAGCATATTAAAAGATAGATAAATGCCTAAGCAAAAAACTAAAACACTTAAGAAAACCCTGAAATTATTCATTAATTAGTTCATAACGCCTCAATTTGCGGGCTGAGTTTGATGGCGAACTTTATGCGTTTCTTTGCATAAAGGGTGACAGAAAACGAAGATCCGCAAGATTGACTTGTTATACGTTTCTTGGTTCATAGTACAAACTAGACCTTTCTTTTTTACTAATAACAACATCAACAAATTTTGAATGACAAGCACCAAACGAATGATAATTTTCTCTTGCTTGTCGTAACGTCATATCATCATTTGTATCTGATGGCACATCCAAACTTGGGTTATTGAAATCTAAACAATCATCCTCCCAAAAGCACACAGGACAAACCATAGATTTGCCGCGACTTTCTAACGAAAAATAATCGCAACATGGACATTGTTTTGGATTGTCACCTAGCTCAAATTCTTCCAATTTCATTCAATGAACTCATTGCTAAAACACGTATAACGTTTTTGTTGTGGGGCGCTGAAAGCGTCCAAGTCCCGAAGGGGCTGAACCACCAACTTTTTGTTAAGTGCTTTTTGCTCTAAGTTGCGATTAGCAGCCACCATCACCTCCGCCGCAATCTCCTCCACCGCTCCATCCACCAGAGGAACTATCGTAGCCCCCACTAGAAGAACTTCCACCTTTAAGATTTGATATGTTCATGAAAGCTACAATAACGCTTACAGCAAAAATAATCGGGCATATCTGACTGAAAGTATATTCGTCCGATCCCATGTCAATAAAATAAAAAGAGGTTGAAGCACTAGCAATAATTAATATCCACAGAAACATAAATAATTCCTTTTAAATTTACGCCACTTAACAGTGGTTTATGCGACATGGTGTCGCATAACCCCTTATATATGGGAAAGGCGAACAAGAGGAAAATTCCTTTAAGATCATAGCACTATCCCTGTTATTAATTCACACAACACTATATTCCGCTGTCGCGTTTGTCAATTTGATAACACTTTATATTCATTGTCGCTTAAACAAGCATGCATTTAACTCAGCAATATTTCTTATATTTTTCAATTACTTAAGGCCTATCACTAAAAAGTGATAGGCGAACACCCTTACTTAACCACCCTTCACAAAATATCCTTCAAAGCTTCCAACAACAGTCCATTCTCACTCTCAGTACCAATGGTAAAACGTAAGCAATTTTCTAATAACGGATGTCCACCCGCTAAACATTTTATTAACACATTATGCTGTTTAAGCTGCTCAAATATTTCTTTGGCTTGGCCTTCGAATTCCATATCGGCGCGGGCTAATATAAAGTTCGCTTCGCTTGGATAACATTTAAAACCCAACTCGCTTAATGCGTTTTGCATACGCGTACGTTGTTGTTTTATCAGTTCGCATTGGCTCTAATAAAATGTCGTAATGCTCTAGTGCAAATTCGGCGCTGATTTGTGTTAGTACGTTGATATTGTATGGCATACGAATTTTATCGAGTTCGTTTAGCCATTCGCTGCGACCAAAGATCATGCCTAGACGTAATCCTGCTAGGCCGACTTTTGATAACGTGCGCATTACTAAGACGTTGTCGAATTCTTCTAAAAAGTGCAGGTGGTTGCGGCTGGAAAATGGCAGGTAGGCTTCGTCCATTACTACTAAGCCTTTGCTGGCTTGAATCAGTTCGCGCAGTTGTGATTCGCTGTATAGGTTTGCGGTTGGGTTGTTTGGTTGTGCTAGGAATATTAATTCTGGTTGTTGTTCGTTAATGCATTTCAACATAGCGGGCATGTCGAGTTCAAAGTCTGCTGTTAGCGGTACGCCGATATAATCAAGCCCACAAAAAGTGGCGATCATTTTGTACATAACAAAGCCTGGATCAGGCGCCATGATAGTTGCTTTTTTCTCAGGGTTTAGCGGCGCCACCAGCATGGCTAATAGCTGAATAATTTCGTCTGAGCCGTTTCCTAATAAACAATCGAATTGCTCGGGTACGTTCATCGCTTTGCGCAGGCCTGCTTTTACTTTAGGCGCTTGCGGGTGTGGGTAGCGATTGATGTTGGCGTGTTGTATTTTTTTGCCCACGCTTGTTTTAATTCTTCTGACCACTGGTGTGGATTTTCCATGGCATCGAGTTTTACCATGCCACTGGCATCACCCACTGGGTAAGCCGATAGTGCACGGATTTCTGGGCGGACTAGGTTTTCAACCATTTGGGTAATTGATGTCATGGAGATTCTCTAAAATTTTGTAAAATATTGAAGTGTCTGGCTGCTTTCGGTGTAAACAAAAAAGCCCCGAATCATTCGCTTGTTAATAATTTATTATTACTAACAAGTGAGCAATTCGAGGCCTTTAACGCAGCAATTTTTCGAGCGGCTTTTATGATGCCGCTCGACTTAACTTATTGCTTTTTAATACGGTATTCCGCAGAGCGTGCGTGCCCTTCTAGTTGCTCGCCACGGGCTAGAACGGAGGCAATTTTGCCCAGTTCTGATGCGCCTTCTGGGGAACACATAATCAAAGACGAACGTTTCTGAAAATCATACACACCGAGCGGTGATGAGAAACGTGCAGTGCCCGACGTGGGTAATACGTGGTTTGGCCCTGCGCAGTAATCACCTAATGCTTCGGAGGTGTGACGACCCATAAAGATCGCGCCAGCGTGACGAATCTGCGGCAATAATGCCTGCGGATCTTCTACCGATAATTCCAAGTGTTCAGGAGCAATGGTATTGCTCACTTCACACGCTTCATTCATGTCTTTTACTTTGATCAAAGCAGCGCGTGCGCTTAACGAGGCACGAATAATATCTTTACGGGCCATGGTCGGTAATAGCTTTTCGATCGATGCGTGTACTTGATCTAAGAAGTCTTGATCTGGGCTGATTAAAATGGCCTGTGCATCTTCGTCGTGTTCGGCTTGCGAGAATAAGTCCATCGCAATCCAATCAGGATCGGTTTTGCCATCACACACTACTAAGATTTCAGACGGGCCTGCGATCATGTCGATGCCCACCGCACCAAATACTTGGCGCTTGGCAGTGGCCACAAAGATGTTACCTGGGCCAACAATTTTATCCACTTTCGGTACGGTTTGTGTGCCATACGCTAAGGCGGCAACGGCTTGTGCGCCGCCCACGGTGAATACCTTGGTTACGCCGGCAACAGCGGCAGCGGCCAATACCAGCTGGTTTAATTCACCGCCTGGGGTTGGCACAACCATGATGATTTCTTGTACGCCAGCAACGTGTGCTGGAATAGCGTTCATTAATACCGAAGATGGGTAAGCGGCTTTTCCGCCGGGTACGTAAATACCCACGCGATCAAGCGGCGTTACTTTTTGGCCCAATAAGGTGCCGTCTTCTTCGGTGTACTGCCAAGAATCTTGTTTTTGCTTGTCGTGGTATTTACGCACACGATCAGCCGCGGCCAATAGCGCGTGACGCTGGTCGGCTGGCAAGGTGTTTAAGGCATCTTCAAGTTGCTCTTGGTCCAGTTCTAGCTGATCCATGTTTTCAACATGTAGGTGGTCAAAGCGATTGCTGTATTCAATAACGGCGGCGTCGCCACGAGTTTTTACATCGTCAAGAATATCGGTAACGATGGTTTGTACTTGTTTGTCGGAAACAGATTCCCACGCGAGTAGTGTTTCTAGCTCGGCAGAAAAATTATTTTCGCTGGTATCTAAACGACGAATTTCGATAGTCATTTTTTAAATCCCTAAAATTTTGGTCGCATTATTAATGGCTGATTTATGAGTAACCGTTTATCAATTCACCATTAACAATACTTAAAATTACTGGCCCGCTTCTTCTTGCTGGCGCTTCTTCTTGCGCTTCTTCTTGACGATCAACCGCCGCTGACATTTGATCAATAATCGGCTGGATCTGAGCATGCTTCACTTTCATGGCAGCTTTACCGACAACCAAGCGAGAGCTGATATACGCCATGTGGTCGCGTGGTTCTAAACCGTTCGCAACTAAGGTTTTGCCGGTATCAACAATATCCACAATCAAGTCGGCTAGGCCAACGATGGGGGCCAGTTCCATACCGCCGTACAATTTAATGATGTCGATCTGGCGGCCTTGTTCGGCGAAGTAACGCTTGGTCACGTCAACAAATTTAGTCGCTACTTTTAAGCGGCCTTCTGGAAGTACAGCGCCTTTAAGGGCGGCGGTCATTAAGCGACAAGTGGCGATTTTTAGATCAAGAGGTTCGTATAGGTTTTCGCTGTTGAACTCCATCAATACGTCTTTGCCCGAAATACCTAGATCGGCGGCGCCGTATTCAACGTAGGTCGGTACATCGGCTGCTCGAATAACAAGCAGCTTGATATGGTCATGATTGGTATCGAAAATCAGTTTACGACTTTTGCTAATGTCCTCTGCTGGATGGATGTTTGCCTCGGCTAATAAAGGCAAGGTGTCATCCAAAATACGTCCTTTTGATAAGGCAATCGTGAGAGGCTGCTGTGTCATAACGTTTTCAATCTTCTCTAAAATGTTCGTAAATAAGTGGCGTTCATTCATATATGAGGCCGCCACTGCGAAAAAGCAAACGAGGTCTAAAAGAAACTAATCCTTATACTTCAATCAGTATCGGTTTAGTTTCCGGGTACGCGGCGAATCTTAACACCTAAGATTTGCAGCTTTTCTTCAATGCATTCGTAACCACGGTCGATGTGATAAATACGATCAACCAAGGTATCGCCTGTCGCAACAAGCGCTGCAATAACAAGGGATGCCGATGCACGTAGGTCGGTGGCCATTACTTGCGCCGAGCTTAAAATATCTTTGCCCGTAACAATGGCTGTATTTCCTTCAACGGTAATGTCAGCACCCATTCGCACTAGTTCATCAACGTGCATAAAACGGTTTTCAAATACGGTTTCGACTACGGTTCCGGTGCCTTCAGCAATGCAGTTCATAACCATGAACTGCGCTTGCATATCGGTTGGGAATGCTGGGTGCGGTGCGGTGCGTACATTAACCGCTTTCGGGCGTCGCCCTTCCATATCCAACGAGATCCAGTCTTCGCCGCATTCAATTTTAGCGCCCGCTTCTTCAAGCTTGGCGAGAACTGCGTCCATTAATTTTGGATCTGTATCTTTAACTTTAATCTTACCGCCCGTTACTGCAGCAGCTACTAAGTAGGTACCTGTTTCAATACGGTCTGGTAGTACATCGAAAGAACAACCATTTAACTGCTCAACGCCTTCGATGGTTAATTTGTCAGTGCCGCCACCCGTAATCTTTGCGCCCATTGCGTTTAAGCAATTAATGAGGTCAACCACTTCAGGTTCGCGTGCCGCGTTTTCAATGACGGTCGTGCCTTCGGCCAATACCGCGGCCATCAAGATATTTTCAGTACCGGTTACCGTTACCATATCAAGGTAGATGTTGGCGCCTTTTAAGCGACCATCACTGCGGGCATGTACATAACCATCGATCACTTCGACCGTTGCGCCTAATGCTTCCATTCCGCGTAGGTGTAAATCAACCGGACGACTACCAATGGCGCAGCCTCCTGGAAGAGAAACAACGGCTTCGCCATAACGTGCTAACAATGGACCGAGTACTAAAATAGAGGCGCGCATTGTGCGTACTAGCTCGTAAGGCGCAATTCGGCTGGTCATGGTTGAGCAATCAGTTTCGACGCTCATGTCTTCGTTAATAACAACCGATACGCCCATGCAACCTAATAGTTCGATCATGGTGGTGATGTCGTGTAAGTGTGGCAAGTTGCCAACACGCATAACACCATGCGCTAATAAGGTAGACGCAATAATAGGAAGCGCTGAGTTTTTAGCACCGGAAATGCGAATTTCGCCGTCGATGACAGCGCCGCCTTCAATGAGTAATTTATCCATAGAGTTTTATTATTCTTTTCTGCTAGGCTATTTTTTTTCAGCTGGAGTTAATGCACTGATCTTTACAGCATGCACAGTTCCGCCAGTGATTAATTCGGTTAATGGCTTGTAAACCATTTGCTGTCGTTTTACCGCCGACACACCTTCGAACGCTTCGCTCACAACTTCAATTTCATTGTGGTAACCGTCTTGAATGGAAATTTCGCTTCCTGGAAATTCTTGTTCTAATAATGCTCGGATATCCGTTGTAGACATAAATCACCCGTTTAACGTAAAAATTTGGTTAACATTTAATTAACGATGGCCATCCACAACCCATTCAGATTATGGCGTTAATCATACAAAAGGCGTAATGATAGCGGAATTATGGGTCAAGACGAAGTATGTTCTGCAATCAGGGGGCAGGAATTGTAGCGAAATATCCCTTATTTCAGGTTAAACATCCCTTTCAGACCACTAAATTCAATGACATCTTTCATTTTTTGCGGAATATTAACAAACTCGATGGCCACTTTTTTATGCTGGCTGTAACGCTGCCAATCCACCAGCAAGGCAATGCCTACGCTACTAGAATGGTTCACTCCGGCTAAATCAACCGTCCACTGCGATCCCGCCTGAGCGATCAATTGTCGCCCGTCGCGCAATAATTCTTTGCCCGTTAAGCGGTCTAGTCGACCGATTAACTGAGCTTGCTGAGGGTCGACTGCGACGAGTTTTGCGCCTATTTTGGTCGCCGCTGTGCTGATGTTTTTTCTCATATTAACGACCTAGTTTTCGGCTTTATTAAATAAGAATTGGCCAATCAGCTCTTCTAGTACAAGGGCTGACTGAGTATCTTCAATCACGCCACCTTCTTCTAGGTATTCGTCATCAGCGCCTACCGTTAAACCAATGTATTTTTCGCCCAGTAAACCGGCCGTTAAAATAGCGGCTGACGTATCGGTAGTCAGCGTCGACATGCTTTTATTAATTTCCATCTCGACCACAGCGACATAGTCTTCAGCGTCTAGATAAACCTTGGTCACTCGGCCAATGGTGACACCCGACATTGATACTTTTGCACGCTCGGTTAAGCCGCCTAAGTTTTCGAAGTAGGCCTTAACCGTATAGCGGTCACCTGCGTCTGCGGTCGATAGTCCACTCACACGTAGGGCCATTAAAATAAGAGCAATGATGCCCATGACAATAAAAGCACCGACGGCTAATTCCACAAAACGTGTACGCATTTTAAACACTCCCCAACATAATGGCTGTTAAAACAAAGTCTAGACCTAATACCGCTAACGAAGAAACAACCACTGTTTCGGTTGTCGCCTTACTGATTCCTTCTGATGTAGGCATGGAATCAAACCCTTTATATACCGCAATCCAAGTAACGACTAAGCCAAATACGACTGACTTAAACAGCCCTTTAATGACGTCTTCATAAAACCCGACTGACGCTTGCATATTGCCCCAATACGCACCTTCATCAACACCTAGCATATTGATGCCAACGTATGCCCCACCCCATATTCCTACTAGGCTGAATAACAACGCTAAGATCGGCATGGCGATAAAGCCCGCCCAAAGGCGCGGAGTAATAATACGTTTTAAAGGATCGATGCCCATCATTTCCATGGCGGAAATTTGCTCGGTGGCTTTCATCAATCCAATTTCAGCGGTTAACGCCGACCCTGCACGTCCGGCAAATAATAACGCGGTAACCACTGGGCCAAGTTCACGCAACAAGGTCAGCGATACCATGGTACCTAGCGCTGCCGATGAGCCAAAATCCGATAAGATGGTATAACCCTGCAAGCCAAGCACCATGCCAACGAAGAAACCTGCAACAAGAATAATCGACAGTGAGCGTACGCCAATCGAGTAGATTTGCTTAATCAGGTCTCTAAACCCTGCGCTGCCTGGGCCACCCCAAGGAATCGACGCGAGCAAAAACAAGCCTGCACGGCCGAGTGCTTGTAAGCGTCCTAAACCAAATTGGCCAAGTTTATGAATGGGGTTTAATACGAGATCAATAAATGGCTGCATTTTATTTCACCCGCTTAAATAGGTCAGCACTGATTTCATCAGCAGGAAAGTGGAATGGCACCGGGCCGTCAGGTTCGCCTTGCATAAACTGGCGTACTTGCTCGGAACCCTTGTTGATTAGGTTTTCTGGGGTATCAAAGCCAATCACTTTGCCTTCAGAGAGCAGGCAAACATAGTCAGCAATCGAGCACGCTTCATCAACGTCGTGGGTCACCAAAACACTGGTTAACCCCAACGCATCGTTCATGCTTTTAATGAGTTTGACGGTAACGCTTAACGAGATGGGGTCGAGTCCGGTGAATGGCTCGTCGTACAGCATCATTTCAGGATCAAGGGCGATTGAACGGGCCAGCGCAATACGGCGCGCCATGCCACCCGATAATTCAGCCGGCATTAAGCGACGAGCGCCTCGTAATCCTACGGCTTCGAGCTTCATCAAGACTAAGTCTCGAATCATGGTTTCTGGTAAGTTTGTATGAACACGAAGAGGAAAGGCGACATTATCGAAAACGGATAAATCGGTAAACAAAGCCCCCGACTGAAACAGCATTCCCATGGTGCGCTTGCGTAAATCGAATAATTCAGCACGCTTTAGTGTAGGCACATTGAAGCCATCAACCACAATAGTACCTTCATCAGGCAGTATCTGGCCGCCAATTAGGCGTAACAATGTGGTTTTACCCGTGCCACTTGGGCCCATAATGGCCGTGACTTTTCCTCGAGGAATATCTAAATCTATTTTGTCATAGATCAATCGGTCGCCGCGGCTAAACGACATCCCTCGGATTGATACAAAAGCGTCTTCGTCGGACATTAACTATCTCTTATTCAAAGTCTCGTATTTATGGCACGTAGCATCTGTTGATGATCATATAGCATTCATTCCTGACACGACATACAGGAATGTAAATCATCTACAAAATATAGGCTAACTCATTATCCCACCAAGAACTATACGTTCTGATGGAACAAGCCATACCGACAATGAAAATTTACAGGTACAATAGCCCACTTTTTTATCGAGGCCTTAACATGACCCTTACCGCACTGACCCCAGCCATAGCAGCACTACTAGCTGGTTTAGTCATTCTTGTTTGGAGTGCAGATCGCTTTGTACTCGGCGCCGCTGCAACGGCTCGGTTTATGGGAATATCCCCATTGGTTATTGGTCTAACGATTGTATCTTTGGGAACTTCCGCTCCTGAGATGTTTGTATCAACCATGGCGGCCCTTGATGGCTCGGGTGGCTTGGCGATTGGTAATGCCATTGGGTCTAACATTGCGAATATTGCTTTGGTACTGGGTGTCACCGCGTTGGTCGCCGCTATTCCTATCCAAAAGAAGCTGATCAAAAAAGAAATTCCTCTTTTATTATTGGTTACCATCATCGCGGGCTTAGTACTGGCCGATCTTAAACTTGATCTATTTGATGCTGTCATTTTAATCATCGCCTTAGTCGTTGCGATCTATCTATTATTTCAACAAAGCAGCGATTCTGGTGAAGCCATTATCGATGAAGACGAGCAAGCCGAAATTGATGCCATGCCTGCCAAGAGCGCAATATTTTGGCTGATTGTTGGGTTAGCCGCGCTCATGGTTAGTTCTAAAATGCTGGTTTGGGGCGCAACGTCTATTGCACAGGCCTTTGGCATTAGCGATTTAATTATCGGTTTAACGATTGTTGCAATCGGCACCAGTTTGCCTGAATTGGCGGCCTCGGTTGCGAGTGCTTTAAAAGGTCATCATGATATCGCCATTGGTAATATCATTGGTTCAAACATTTTCAACCTGCTAGCGGTATTACCGATTCCTGGGTTAATTGCACCGTTGATTATCGATAGTGCCGTGATTGAGCGTGACTACATGACCATGCTTGGGCTAACCATTGGCTTGGTCGTGATTATTGGTTTGAGCTTTCGCCGCGGAGTCATTCCGCGCTTTACTGGGGCGATTCTACTAACCGCTTACATCGCATATATGGCGCTGCTGTATATTCAAAGCGTTTAAAGAAGAACTTAACTAAACAAGGGCAATCATATAAAGTGCCCTTAATAGAAAAATTATTAATAGATTCACGGTTTGGGTATTTATTTCACGCTCCCAAACGTGAGTCGTTCATTACTTACATTGTTACTTTGACAACAGACATAATAATTATGAATAAAGACTTCGATTTTAGCGCTTCTGGTATCCGTACGATTCAAATTGAACAAGAAGCCATTGGTGCACTAAAAGGCCGTATCGGCGACGATTTCACTCGCGCGTGTCAGTATATGCTGGCTTGCGAAGGCCGCGTGGTTATTACCGGTATGGGTAAATCGGGGCACATTGGCAAAAAGATAGCCGCGACTCTAGCCAGTACGGGTACACCTTCATTTTTCGTACACCCTGGCGAAGCAAGCCATGGTGATATGGGTATGATCACTAAGAACGACGTAGTTATTGCGATGTCGAACTCCGGTGAAACCGCCGAAGTCACTAGCCTATTACCGCTACTAAAACGCTTACAGATTCCCGTCATCAGCATGACAGGCAAGCCAAACTCAACTCTTGCAACGGGCAGCCACTGCCATTTAGATACCAGTGTTGCAGAAGAAGCCTGCCCTCTTGATCTAGCACCAACGTCTAGTACAACGGCTGCTTTGGTTATGGGTGATGCATTAGCGATCGCCTTGCTAGAAGCTCGTGGTTTTACCGCTGAAGAATTCGCCTTCTCTCACCCAGGTGGCAGCTTAGGCCGCCGTTTGTTATTAAAAGTCGAAACCTTGATGCATGCTGGTGATGATATGCCTCGCGTATTACCGTCTACACCGCTTGCCGAAGCGCTCATGATTGTGACGTCTAAAGGCTTAGGCATGACCACGGTGATTGATGAGCAAGGCCAGCTGCAAGGCGTTTTCACCGATGGTGATTTACGTCGTGCCATTGATAGCGGCACTGATATCCATAAGAGCCAAATTGCTAGCTTAATGACCGTGGGGGGTAAAACAACCAACCCTGATTTGTTAGCCGCAGAAGCATTAACGGTTATGGAAGATAACCAAATCAACGCCTTGGTTGCGATGAAAGACGGTTTACCGGTTGGCGTTATCACCATGCACGACATGCTAAAAGCAGGTGTTATCTAAATGTTGCGCAAGCGCTTTATACTGTTATTTATTGTGGTGGCGGTGGGCCTAGGCCTATTGTGGATCGAAGATTATACGACCCAGACGACCGAAGAAAACAGTGAAGGCGTTTCTCAGCTACCCGACTATTACGGTGAAGGTTTGACCAATCGAACCTTCAACGAACAAGGCACTTTAGAGCATCAGTTTGATGCCGCTCGCTCGGTTCATTATCCTTCGCAAAAACATACTGAACTGACGCTGCCTAAAGTAAAAACAATTGCTGATAATGGCGAGATTTGGATCATTCAATCCAAGACAGGCACTCACTTTGAGAAAGAAAATAAGTTGATATTGGAACAAGACGTTCTAATTTCTCCGGCCTCCCCTGCTGAATTGAGAAACCCCGCAGAAACGGTCATCATCCGCACCAGCAAACTGACGTTTTTCACCGAATCTAAAATTGCGAAAACTGATCGCCCTGTTCAGGTCACCAGCCAAAATGGCCATATCGATGCGGTGGGTATGATCATGACCCTCGACCAGCAGCGCGTTGAATTTTTATCACAGGTAAAATCCAAATATGTTCCTTAAATCTTTATCAGCCATGCTAATGCTTGCGATTAGCAGCCATGCATTCAGCTTAGAAAGTGATGCGGAAGCCGAAATCACCATTCAATCGGATAGCGCCGACTTCAGCCGTAAAACCGGTACGGCTATTTATGTCGGCAACGTTGTGCTTGAACAAGGCACTCTGTTGATTAAAGCCGATAAAATTACGCTTTATAGCGATGAAAGCCAGCAACTGAATAAAGCCATCGCGATTGGCCAACCCGCACACTTCCAACAGCAAATGGAAGGCGACAAAGGATTAACCAAAGCCCAAGGCGAGACGATTACTTATTTAACGCAAGAAAAGATGATTATGTTGCTAAACGATGCGTTTCTTGAGCAAGAAGGAAACTCCTTCAGCGGTAAAACGATTAACTACGACATGATAGAAGAGCGCATCACGGCTAACGGTGAAAAAGCATCACACGCGAACTCGTCTGATAACCAATCTGATGGCCGAATTAAGATGATCATCCAACCTGCTAAATCTGCTGAGATAATCAATAATGAAGACGCTTAAAGCCGCCAACCTAGCCAAAAGCTACGATGGTCGCCAGATTGTTAAA
Organism: uncultured Gammaproteobacteria bacterium; assembly: GCA_963851095.1. GTDB lineage: Bacteria > Pseudomonadota > Gammaproteobacteria > Pseudomonadales > Oceanobacteraceae > Oleispira. The sequence continues at coordinate 129,868 of CAWKOX010000008.1, forward strand.
GATGTCTCGATGGAAGTTCAAAGTGGCCAGATCGTTGGTTTATTGGGGCCGAACGGCGCCGGTAAAACTACCTGCTTTTATATGATTGTGAACCTAGTGCAGGCCGACAAAGGCACGGTGAGCATTGATGGCCAAGATATTAGCCATTTACCGATGCATGGCCGCGCGCAAAAAGGCATTGGCTATTTGCCTCAAGAAGCCTCCATCTTTCGTAAGTTATCGGTTGCCGATAACATTATGGCGATTCTGCAGACCCGCAAAGATCTTAATAAAGCACAGCGTAAAGAGCAGCTTGAAGTTTTATTAGATGAGTTTCACATTCAGCATATTCGAGCCAGCTTAGGAATGTCGCTATCGGGTGGTGAACGCCGCCGCGTAGAAATTGCTCGCGCCTTAGCCGCGGAACCTTCTTTCATTTTGCTTGATGAACCTTTCGCCGGTGTTGACCCCATTTCAGTCGCCGACATTATGGCAATTATCCGTCAGCTTAAAGATCGTGGCATTGGGGTATTAATTACCGACCACAATGTGCGTGAAACCTTGGCTATTTGTGAAAAAGCTTACATTGTTGGTGGTGGCCATATCATCGCTGAAGGCACTGCTGAAGACATTCTGAATAATCAACAAGTAAAAGATGTTTATTTAGGTCATGACTTCAAGCTTTAGCATATACTTAAATTCAGTACACTGTATTATCTAAGAATGAAGGCAAAGAGTGAAGTCTGTGCAAAGCACGTCTAAGCTATCTGTATTATTATGATTTTTTTGAAGAGTGATTGTCCAACTGTATGAAAGCGTCATTGCAATTAAAAATCGGCCAGCAACTGACTATGACACCGCAGCTGCAGCAAGCCATTCGTCTGCTACAGCTTTCTACCCTTGATTTACAGTCAGAGATTCAAGAGGCTCTTGAATCTAACCCGATGCTTGAGGTAGAAGAAACGGAACATCAGTCTAGCGATAGCCCGAGCGAGCGTACCGATCAACACGACTCCATCGCCAGTGCTGACCTTAACGGCAATGCGAATAGCGATTCCAACACTGATAATAGCCAGCAAGACAATCACTCTGAAACCTCATTTGAAGAGCACTTAAGTAGCGACACCATTCCCGACGCGTCTGCCGACGAGCTACCTTATGATAGCCAATGGGAAGAGTCCTACCAGTCAACGGCCGGTACCAGCTCAAGTGCAGGCCCTGCCGATGATGATTTTGATCACGATGGCCGCAACAGCACCACCGACAATCTGCAAGACCATGTTTTATGGCAACTCAATTTAACACCCATGAGCCCGACCGATAATGAAATCGCGATGGCGCTTATTGATGGCCTAGGTGACGATGGCTATTTATCCATCAGCCTTGATGATGTACTTGAAAGCCTCGACGAATCTTTAGAAGTTGAAGAAGATGAAGTGGTTGCGGTATTACATCGTTTACAGCAATTTGAACCTGCTGGAGTCTTTGCTCAAGACCTTCAAGATTGCTTGTTATTACAACTAAAGCAGCTACCTGAAAATACCCCTTGGCTGAGCGAAGCCAAAACCGTGATCGAACATCATATTGCTTTATTAGGCAGTAAAGATTACGCACAAGTCATGCGCAAAACGAAACTCAGTGAAGATAGCTTAAAAGAAGTATTACGCTTAATCCAAGAGCTGACTCCACGCCCTGGCGAGTTAATTATTTCAGAGCAGTCTGAATACGTTATTCCCGACGTAATTGTGCGTAAAATTAAAGATGAATGGCGCGTTGAGCTCAACCCAGAGATTGCACCTAAGTTACGGGTTAACTCTGATTACGCCTCGTTAGTTAAAAGAGCTGACAACAGCCCTGATAACGCTTATTTAAAAGACAATTTACAAGAAGCCCGTTGGTTTATTAAAAGCTTATTAAGCCGCAACGATACCTTGTTAAGAGTAGCGACCAAGATTGTTGAATTTCAAGAAGATTTTTTTGAAATTGGCGACGAAGGCATGAAACCTTTGGTTTTGCATGACATTGCCGAAGCCGTTGACATGCACGAATCAACCATCTCTCGTGTTACCACGCAAAAATTTATGCATACGCCTCGAGGCATTTTTGAACTTAAATATTTTTTCTCGAGCCATGTAAGCACCGACAGTGGCGGCGAATGTTCATCGACGGCTATTCGTGCGATGATTAAAAAATTGATTTCTGAAGAGGCGCTGAAAAAGCCGTTAAGCGATAACAAAATCGCGACATTGCTCGGCGAAAAAGGCATTCAGGTTGCCCGTCGTACCGTTGCTAAATACCGCGAGGCGATGATGATTCCACCCTCAAATGAACGTAAGCGTTTATTTTAACTAGACGTGTAGATAGCGGTTAAAATAGTAGCTGAATGATAGCAATTGAGTAGAAAGCAGTTGAATAAATAGTTGTAAAAGAAAGTCCAAAGCAAACTAGGAGTAACTTATGCAAATAAACATCAGCGGTCACCACATTGATCTTACACCTGCACTTAAAGAATATGCAGAAGAAAAAATAAGACGCCTTGAGCACCATTTTGATCAAATAACACGCTCAGATATTACCTTGACGGTTGAGAAGTCAAGACAGAAAGCAGAATGTAATATTCACGTCAGTGGCAGTGATCTTCACGCCTCCGCGGAAGATGAAAACATGTATGCTGCTATTGATAGCCTGTCGGACAAACTCGATCGCCAATTACTGAAACACAAAGAAAAACTTGTTGCTAGAAGCAAAGGCCAAGGCTAAACGTTGACGGCAAGAAATGAAGGTTAAGCATTAAATGAATTCTGCGATTGATTCCATTCTGACCCCTGAGCGCACGGTAAAAAGTGCGCCTATTTCAAGCAAGAAAAAGGTTTTAGAATACCTCAGTAGTTTTATTTCCGAGCAAATTGCAGACAGTTCTGCTGACGAAATATTTGAGCGTCTTTTAAATCGGGAGCGTATGGGCAGTACCGGTATCGGAGAAGGCATTGCGATTCCTCATTGCCGCTTAAAGCAATGTGATACAACGTTTAGTGTGCTATTGCACCTTGAAAGCCCCATCGACTTTGATGCGATAGATCGACAACCTGTTGATTTGATCTTCGCCTTAATCGTTCCAGAAGAAGCAACAGATGAGCATTTGAATACGCTCAGTATGCTGGCCCAAAAACTGAGCCAAGCCGAATATCGCGACGCGTTGCGCAGTTCTTCAGATTCACAAAACCTTTATCAAAGAGCTATTTCTTAACCGCTAAGTCCCATTATTATGTCCCCTTATGTGGGTCAGTTACTTTGGTTAGCCTTTAAGAATTAAGGAAGTCTCATGGAAACGGAAATGCGTTTAATCATTATTAGTGGTCGTTCAGGCTCCGGGAAATCAGCCGCACTCAATGTGCTAGAGGACCAAGGATTCTATTGTATTGATAATTTGCCTCTAGGCTTATTATTGGCACTGATCGATCAAGCTCAACAACAAACGCATACCCCCATTATGGGCAACGAAGTTTCTTTGCAACGCATTGCCGTAAGCATTGATGCACGTAACGCCGTTCAAAACATGGGTGAATTCCCTGCGATTTTAAAGGCGATTAAAGAAGGACCTTTTAACGCAGAAATCCTATTTTTGGATGCAAATAAAGAAACCTTAATGCAGCGTTTCAGCTCGACACGCCGCAAACATCCACTAACGAATAACGATACGTCGCTGGATGAAGCTCTAGAGAGTGAACAAGAACTGCTGCATTACATAAGTGACCTTGCAGATCTGCACCTTGATACCACCCACTTGTCGGTTCATGAATTACGCAGTCTCATCAAGTTACGCATCAGTAATAAACAATCTGATGACATGGCGCTACTGTTCCAGTCTTTTGGTTTTAAGCACGGTATTCCTATCGATGCCGATCTTGTATTTGATGTACGCAATCTTCCTAACCCATACTGGGACCCAAGCTTGCGCTCATTCACCGGAAAAGATCCTGAAATTATTGATTTCTTAGAAAAGGAACCTCTTGTACAAGAAATGCTCAATGATATTCAAACCTACTTAACCAAATGGTTGCCCAGCTTTGAACAAGCAAATCGCAGCTACATGACCGTCGCCATCGGTTGCACAGGTGGTCATCATAGATCAGTATTTATGTCCGAAGCCTTAACACGTTTGTTTTTTGAACAATTCGGCAACGTACAAGTCCGACACAGAGAGCTGCCTGACTTATGATTAAAACCAATACCCTAATTATTAATAAGCTTGGATTACACGCGCGAGCAGCGTCTAAGCTTGTCACCACCGCCTCGTCTTTTTCGAGTGATATTCGCATTGGTCGTGAGAGCCAAATGGCCGACGCAAAAAGTATTATGGCCGTAATGATGCTGGCCGCCAGTAAGGGGACAGAGCTGTGCCTAGAGATTGACGGTAAAGACCAAGAGCAAGCCAGCGCCGCGATTCTTGATTTAATTACTCGTAGGTTTGACGAAGACGAATAGTCTGCTGCGCTAAAATCCTGAATATTGGTTAAAAAACAGCTGCTTAGCTGAATAATTTTTTCTTCCCCCCACATCTCCAGATAGCATAACAGCGCTATACCAGCTAGAATATGCTCATTACCCTTCTGTTATACTCATTTTTATAAGAGCGGCGCTATGGGCCAACGAAATCAACGCGCAAAAGCAAAACTGCATAGTATTAATGCCGCGCTTGAAAGCGGTGGTTTGCAAGAAGTTAAACGCACAATCAATATTGGCTTAGCGCCTGCCGAAGTTGCTCACCTCATAGAATCGTCCCCCCCTAAAGTCAGAAAAATGCTTTGGGAGCTGGTCGAAACAGAAAATGAAGGGGAAGTACTTCAGCACCTAAGTGATGAAATCAGTGCCGATTTCTTAAATGCAATGAGCACTGAACAGCTGGTTGATCTCACATCGGAACTCGATACCGATGATGTAGTGGATTTATTACAGCAACTACCCGAGCACCAGAGTAATAATGTTCTTCGGGGCATGGATAGTGAAAATCGAAGCCGCTTAGAAGCTGTCCTCTGTTATCCAGAAGACAGCGCCGGTGGTTTGATGAACACCGATACCGTGACGGTTCGTGCGGATGTCACCTTGGACGTTGTATTACGTTATTTACGACGCCATCGTTCTTTACCCGAAATGACCGATAATTTATTGGTCGTTAACCGCAGTCACGAGTTCATTGGTATTTTACCCATTAACAAATTGTTGGTGAGTGATTTAAACCAAACCGTGCGAGAGGTGATGACCACCGATACGCAGATTATCCACGCGTCACTGGATGAAGAAGATGTGGCAAAGATATTCGAACGCCACGACCTTGTTTCTGCACCGGTAATCGATAACCACGGAAAGTTAATTGGTCGTATTACCATTGATGACGTGGTTGACGTTATCCGAGATACCGCTGACCACTCTATGATGAGTATGGCGGGTCTGGATGAAGAAGAAGATACGTTTGCCCCAGCCTTTAAAACAGGGCGTCGTCGCGCTGTTTGGTTAGGTATTAATCTAGTAACGGCTTTCATTGCCTCTGCTGTGATTGGCTTATTTGGTGAAACCATTGAGCGCCTAGTTGCACTGGCCGTACTGATGCCGATTGTTGCCAGTATGGGCGGCATTGCAGGCAGCCAGGTATTAACGCTGGTAATTCGCGGCCAAGCATTAGGGCATATTAGTAGCAGCAATATTGGCTGGCTATTAAATCGAGAATTAGCCGTGGGGTTCTTCAATGGTTTGTTATGGGCTGCAGTGATTGCAGGCATAACGCTATTTTGGTTTGAGGACCTGATGTTAGCCGGCATTATTGCCGCTGCTATTGTTATTAACTTATTAGTCGCAGCACTTAGCGGAGCTGCGCTTCCTATTATACTGAAACGCCAGCGCATAGATCCTGCGCTCGCTGGAGGCGTGATACTTACAACCATCACTGACGTTGTAGGTTTCTTCTCCTTCTTAGGTTTAGCCAGTATATTTTATTTATAGAAGGCAGCTTTATCATGGCCAAGAAAAAGAAAGACCCGTTTGCAGAAGAGATTGAATACGAGATTGTTAGCAAATCAGAAATGAAGCGCGACATGATTGAGCTGCAAGAATTAGGCGAGCGCATTGTCGCTTTACCACGTAAAAAAGCAATGGAACTGCCTCTTTCTGAAATGATGAAAGCGGCGGTTCGTGAAGCAGATCGTGTCGGTAAAAACGAAGCGATGCGCCGCCATATGCAATACATTGGCCGCCTGATTCGTAGTGAAGATATTGAAGCGATTCGTGAAGCGCTGGATTTATTAGACCCATCCACTGAGGCGTATGGCCGAGTGACAGGGCAGCAAGAACAGTGGCGTACTCGCTTGATTAAAGACCCAGACGCATTCGCTGAATTCATTGAGCAATTCCCTAGCGTTAACCGCCAGCACTTGCGTACATTAATTCGTAACGCTACGAAAGAGATGAGCACGGAGCCGCCAAAGCCAGGTAGTAATTTCAAAAACTTGTTTAAAGCGATTAAAGAACAGTACAACCACAAAGAAGATTAAGTTGCATTGAGCCTTTGCGAATTTACGGCTCGTATTTATAACGAGCGCTGATGGTTCGCAATAGGCATGATGCTACGAATACGCTTCACTTCTGCTAAGTCGATTTCGGCACTGGCAATTCCCTGCCCTGTTGGCAACTGATTCAATACTTCTCCCCAAGGCGATATCACCATAGAGTGACCAAACGTCTGACGTTTTTCATCATGCTGCCCCCATTGATTAGAGGCTAAGATATAGCATTGCTGCTCAATTGCCCGTGCTTGTAACAAAGCTTGCCAGTGAGCCTTTCCTGTTGTCGCTGTAAAGGCCGCTACAACCGAAATAATATCAGCACCCGCCTTACGTAAACGATCATACAAGTAAGGGAACCGAAGGTCATAACAAACGGTTAAGCCGACATTGCCATACTGTGTGGGAAAGACTTTGATCTCGTCACCTGATAAAAACATATCAGATTCTCGATAACGCCCTTGAGCATCATTAATGTCGACATCAAATAAATGAATTTTGTCATAGAAACCTAGCTCTTCTCCTTGGTCACTATAAAAGTAACAGCGCGGATATACCTTACTCGCTTCTGGCTCCAAAACCGGAATAGTACCGCCAATCAAATACACGCCATTGTTTTTTGCCCAGGCAGACATTTGGCTGCGCAAGCGTCCTTGGGGCGTCATTTCTTGCTCACCCAATACCAAGTATTGCTGACTGTCATAACAAGCAAAGACTTCGGGTAACGCGACAATGTTTGCCCCTTGCTGTGCGGCTATCTGTATTTGCTCTGCAATCGCAGCTAGATTTTTTTCTATATCAGGGCCCGTGGTGATTTGTACGGCCGCAAGCTTTGCAGGTTGTTTTTTCATATTAGTCATCATCCCCACCTAATCCAAATATATCCAAGAAGCGATCTTTAAAGCTGCGAGATTTTTTACCTTCTAAGGCATTATCAAATGCACGATCGATCTTCATTTGGGGCTCTTCAATCGTGCCTGTTACGCTATAACTGGCACTGGTAAATCGTTCTAACTCTTCACCGATTAATTTTTCTGTCACATAAATAGCTCCGGCTATTTGCGGAGCAAACCCTGCTAATACCGCGACTAAAGGTAGGCTACTGGTAATTGGAAAGGTAACCACCAGCTTTTGATCAATTTCTTCGGTATTAAAATCCACAGTACCACTGGATTGAAACTTTGCCGATGGCCCGTCTATCCATAACGGATCGATAAAGTTAGCAATGCCGTCAGCAAAAGAAAGTCGAGTTTTTAACGTATCAAATACCACACCTGATTCATAAAGGTCTGAAAAGTCGAGCTGCAAACGGCGACTTATTGTATTAAAGTTCAGCACACCAAACGCTTTCAGTGCACCGGCATTATCGCTAACCAATACGCCCTGCTTAATATTAACTTTTGCTAGGCCATTGAGCGTTCCGTAATTAAACGCGGCAGGTGAACCTTTCCATCTTAGATCCGCATCAAGCTTTGATTGCTTGGCTTCAATGGCCGGAACTTTACGAAATGCACGCTGAACATCGCCTATATTATCGGTTTGAATACGCAATAAATTCAAATGCGTGTGGTGTTCTTGATCGTGGTAATACCAATCAATATCACCTTTAACCACGACGCTTTTGGTTAAAGAATCTTTGATGTTAATACGAGTAAATTCTGCTTGTTGGCGCATGGTCATATCCCAGCGTCCAAAGTTTTGTGTACCCAAGAATACTTCAGCGACCTTCATATCTAAATTAGGGATCCAGTGAGGGTCAAAGTTTTTTAGTGGGTCGGGCACTCCTGCCGCACCAAACTTTATCTCTTCTGCTGAAACATTCTCACTCACAGGCATGTGGATATATTCTAGATCCATTTTAATTTCATTCGTGGCAAGATCATCTGGCACGTTAATCGTGCCTTTCACTAACTCACTGTCTAAAACAAAATCCCATTGGTTCCATTTGTAATTTCCTGTTATATGACTGGCACCCATCATTTGCTGCCAAGCATTAACCTCAGGTGCGGATAAGTCGATATGAGTTAAGACAGCGACTTTCTTGCCTTTAGTATTTGCACCCTCTTTGGTCTCACTCGGCGCTGGTTTAATTAAATGCCAAAAATCCCACCACTCTTTTGCATCGAGTTCATACGGTATGTTACCGGTAATGCTTAACCCGCTGTCACTGGGCAAATACGTTTTTGTTGTACCGAGGTAAACTTGTCCTCGCTTTAGATCACCGTCTTCCATCGAAATAACGCCGTTGGCTAACTCGCCATAACGAAAGCCAATGCGAAGGTCCCTGACTTTTTCAATCGACATCGTAAATGACAAATCCTGCTCGCCCGTTTTCCCAAGCGGTGACGGTGCATCAATATGAATTCCCTTTAGGTCACTGGCGATATCAAGCTGCAAACCTCCGCGTTCAACAGGGCGAATCGTCATATCTAGGTCATACTTCAAATCGCCGCTGACAGGCTTTAGCATGAACAGAGGCAACCAGTCTTTAATCGCTTTTGTTTCGGCTTGGCCTTTAGCATTGATGTGAATATCAAATCCTGTTTCTTCTTTGGTCGAAGAAATATCGGCGGTCGCCAGCCCAGAAAAACTTTCACCTTGTAAGCCAGATGCGGTTAAGCCTTTTTCGCTATCAAATTCAATTAGGCCTTTGATATGATCAAACGATAACCCTAAGTCTGTCATTTCTACATCGACATTCTCTAGTTGACTATTTAATCGGATCGATAGGTTTTTTTGCTCTTTAGGTGCTGACTTTTGAGATAAGGGAATTTGAGCATAAAGCTCCGTTTCCATCGCGCCCTTTACTTTCCAGTGTTCAAATATGCTACCCATTTGCTCTTGCAAAGGGGTTTGTGTGAAGTACTTGATGCCTTCTTGCGCATCGCCTGTTAACTTTCCGCGTAGCGATAGCCAGCTAATATTGTCTTCATCACTGCGCACTTTAACGCGAGCACTATTTGCAAATAATTCTCCGCCTAGCGTGCTTCCCTTATTTATCCACACGTCGACACCTGGCACATCGACCAATACGTTCGCTTTAATATCTGAGACTTTAGGCCAGCCGGGTAGATAGGTGATCTCTGCATTTGAAACTTCGCCATACAACTGAATGGTTTGGCTATTATCGATGGGCTCTGAAGAAAGGGCGCTAGAATATAAAAAGCTGATTTGCTGTGCTTGGCCAGATTTTATGTTTTCGTTTAGCCAGCCAGAAATTCCAGCGACTGCTTTTTGAGGAACAAAGACTTTCTGATCTACTAAGTCTAGATGTTGTATTCCTAATAATAGGTTCAACTGTGGCTCGAATGATGAATCCTTCAGTGGCGTGTAAAAAGAGAAGCCGCCTTTTAACGTTGCCTGACGATAACCTGCTTGCAGCTTAGGCGAAACTATACGTAAATATTCTGAGTTGATTTGCCAAAATATATCGGTATTAACATCGGATAAAAACCATTCTTTTTCATAAAGGTCGGGGAAGTGGAGTAGTGCATCATTACTCTGACCTTTCAGAATGCCTTTTGTCGCATTGAAGTTTAAACTCGCATTCACATTACCGACCGCGGGTATGCCCTTCCAGCCGGTGATGCTCGCACCGACTAGATCCATACTGACACCCCATAACCAGTCTTTCTCGGGGATTAAGTTAACGCGAACCTGGTCAACAATGCCTACCGGTTGTAGGTTGGTAATATATTGCATGTATTTTTCTGGAAAAATTTCAAAGCTGTGCATCCAGAAAGCGGTCTGTTCTAAATCGATATCGTCTAGCGCCAGTTGAATACCGCCAGAAATATTGGGTAGCCAACTAATTCGACCATTAGGACTAGGTGGAACAATACTCGAAAGCCAATCGACTTCACTATCAAACCATAGGTGCCATTCATCATCACTGCGGCGGCCTGATAATGTTATGCGGCCATCACGAAAGCTGACATCCTTAGAGTCTTCGCCCAGTGTTTTTAATAAAGAAAATTCAGGAATATCAAGGTAGCCATCTAGGCTGTCGATTCGACCATTCTCTACCTCTACCCAAAGCTTGGCTCCTGCGATCAGTTCTTCAAACTGCCAATCAGACTTAAACGGGGGAATCCACGGCTGCCACTCTTGTGTCGCTAACTTCAAATAGCCTCTGGCATTGTGCTCGGCAAAGTTCCAGAGATCACCTTCGACTTCAAACTTCATTTTTAGGCGTGCTGCACTTTTTCCAAGTGTTACATCACCTTCTAACCAATGCTGCAGTCCTCGATTACGTAAACGCAGGTCCAGCACTTTAATGATTTTTTCAGCTTTGTTATGCGCTTGAATCGAGACTTGCCAGTTGTATAAATGTATTTCGCCTTGCTGACCAAGTAGTTCTAACCACAGCGGTTTATCTCCGGCCCAGAATTCTTGTGCGGTGCGACTGTTTTCTTTTGAGCCAAGTGATAACTGACTGAAAGACCAATTGCCTTGCTCATCTTGAGCGAAGGGTAAATGCACGCCTGCTAAGTCGATTTGGTCAAATACGGGAACGCGATAAAATAAGCTCGCACTGACATCCAGTTTGGCTTCTAAACGTTGTATTTTTAGACCGTGTTCAATATCACCCAACTGAACATTGTTGACCTGTATGCGTGGAGAAAACCAAGCCCAATCGCCCGACAGAGATTCAATATCGACGGCGATACCGAGCTGTTCAGATAGTGCTTGTTCAATATCGAGCTCTAAGGTTTCTACCAGTGGTACCAGTTGTCGGCCGATACTGGTATAGAGTGCCAATAATACAAGGCACACCACCCCCGTCAGCCATAGCTGAGTCCAAATACTCCGGATCCAGCGCGTCATAATGATCTGCGATGGTTAAGGTAAAACGATATCATACTGGTCCTGAGTATAATTCGGTTCAACCTGAAGCTTGATGGTTTTTCCCATAAAGGCTTCCAAGTCGGCTAGACTGCTTGAATCTTCATCCAATAAGCGGTCGATAACAGCAGCTGACGCTAATACAAGATAGCGACTTGCGCCGTAAGCTCGCTCTTCTCGTAATATTTCACGAAAAATGTCATAGCAAATTGTTTCGGCCGTTTTTACGGTGCCGCGTCCACCACAACAAGCGCAGGCTTCTGTTAGCATTTGGCCTAAACTTTCACGCGTGCGCTTGCGTGTCATTTCGACTAATCCAAGATCGGATACGCCGCTAATTTTAGTTTTTGCATGATCTTTTTCTAATACTTTTTCTAACATGCGATGCACTTGGCGCTGATGCTCAACATCGGCCATGTCGATAAAATCTAAAATGATAATACCGCCAAGATTCCGCAGTCGTAGTTGGCGTCCAATCGCCGTTGCCGCCTCTAAGTTGGTTTTAAAAATGGTTTCTTCAAGATTGCGGCGGCCAACAAATGCACCGGTATTGACGTCAATAGTAGTCATTGCCTCGGTTTGATCAATGACCAGATAACCACCTGATTTAAGCGGCACTTTGCGCTCTAATGCACGCTGCATTTCATCTTCAACACCGTATAGGTCAAGAATAGGACGCGGTCCCGGATAATATTCTAGCTGTGGCAATATTTCAGGCACAAACTGTTCAACAAATTTTTCAATGCGCTGGTAGGTTTCTCTAGAGTCGATCAATACTTGGGTTATTTCTGGGCGAGAATAATCACGCATGGTGCGTAAAAATAACGGTAACTCTTCATAAACCAAGCTCGGCACTTTGGCATTTTTTAAGCGCTCGCCCAAGGTTACCCACAAACGCTTGAGGTAGCGGGTATCGGCATTAATTTCTTCTTCGCCAGCGCCTTCTGCTGCTGTACGAAGAATAAAACCGCCTTTACCCGTAAGGCCTTCGTTCTTGATACTGTCGGCGACAAGGGCGCGTAAACGATCACGTTCTTCGGTATCATCGATACGCTGCGATACACCCACATGGTCGGTATCTGGCATATAAACCAAATAGCGCGATGGAATGGCTAGTTGGTTAGTAAGGCGTGCACCTTTGCTCGAAATCGGGTCTTTAGTGACCTGTACGATTAATTTCTGACCTTCGTGCAGCAGACTCATTATGGGGGTTTGTGAGTCGCCTCCAATGATATCGGACGCATGTATAAAACCTGCGCGTTCCAAGCCGATATCAACAAAAGCTGCCTGCATGCCGGGTAGTACTCTGACGACTTTTCCTTTGTAAACATTGCCGACTAAGCCACGTAGGTGCTCTCGTTCAATGAAGACTTCCTGCAGTACGCCATTTTCCACCACGGTTACTCGGGTTTCAGTTGGCGTAACGTTTATTAATATCTCTGCTTTCATAATTGCCAAAATGCTATATTGAATTGGTTGAGTAACTGCGCGGTTTCGCACAGGGGCAAGCCGACAACGTTGCTATAACTGCCCGTAATAGATTCGACAAAAACCGCTCCAAGACCCTGAATGCCGTAACTTCCGGCCTTATCTTGAGGCTCTCCGCTTTGCCAATAAGCTTCAATTTCAGCATCGGATATCTTCCGAAATTTCACCTTGGTTGTCACAACTTCTTGCAGGGCTCTATCCTGACTGTGGATCCCTATGGCGCTCATTACTAGGTGTTCTCGCCCAGAGAGTTGCCTTAATATTTCTTTGGAGTGTTCGAGTGTTTCTGGCTTGGCTAATATATTACCTTCGCATACCACGGTGGTATCGGCTGCTAATACGATACGTGTGGTTTTTTCTGCGGCGGATAACAACTCAAAGCCCGCGGCTGATTTTTCTTTGGCTAGGCGTAAAACATAGTGTTCAGCGCTTTCTGCCTCGGCGACATCTTCGTTAATATCAATACTTAACTGGGTAAATTTGACACCAATTTGCTGTAATAGTTCTTTGCGTCTTGGCGAGGTCGAAGCGAGTACGAGTGACGGAGTCATTTCACTATCTCAACTTCTGATAAGTATTGGATAACAGCAAGTATAGCCAAGGCCAGACTAATGCACTGACTAATGCAGGCATCCATAGCGATAAAGGCTTGTGCATATTCCCGGTGGCAACCATCGCCCAGTATACGACCAGTTGATAGCAGCATAGCAGCAGAAAAACCACCCCAGCCTGTTCGGCAACGTTAAAGATTTTTAAGCGCTGGTACATCAATTGAAGTATGTATAACACAACAGCGAATCCAACTACCGAACTTCCTAGAGGCAGACTTTGTTGAACATCAAGTAATAGACCAATGGGCCATACCCACCAAAAATTGATCAATGTAGGCGCTTGCAGCTGCCAGAAAATGAAAATCAGTAGCACCCATTCAGGTACAAACCAATCCATAAAATCCGCCAGTGGAAAATACTGCAGCGCAAAGCCCGCCCCCAGTGATATGATTAAAAATAGAAACACTCTCGTCGTCATCATTATTTTTGCTCCCATAATGTTTTTGGAGGCACGTGACTGACCCTTTCACTAAAGACTAATAACATGTGGCGGCTTCGATCGAGCTGAGCGCTTGGGGTTGCGGTTACAACCGCAAAAGCTTTACCTGGAAAGTGTTCTATTTTTGCTACCTTGGCGACAGGGTAGCCTCTTGGATAGCGACTGCCTAAGCCTGAGCTTACCAGTGAATCTCCAACTTCGATATCGGCCGTATCCGGAACATAAATAAGATTTAACTCACCCAGCTGACCGGAGCCGACTGCAATAGCGCGTACACCGTTGCGATTAACCTGCACGGGAATGGCGTGGTTAGAATCGGCAATTAATAATACTCGGCTGCTATAAGGCAATACGTCAATCACCTGCCCCATTAGGCCGTGGCTGTCTAAAACCGGCTGGCCAATAAAGACATTATCTTCACGGCCTTTGTTAATAACAATTTGCTGTGTGAATGGATCAGGATCGACTGAGACTAATTCCGCAACGACGACGGTTTCGCCAAGACGATCCGCCGCACCTAATAGTTCACGCAATTCAATGTTTTCGGCTTCGAGGGAAATGAGTCGTTGTATTTTTTGACCCAGAATTAAATTACGTGCAGATAACTCGGCATTATCAAGCTCGAGTTGCTGACGACTTTTTGCAGAATCACCAAACCAATCCACCAGCACTGAAGGGGCTGAAGCGATTAAGTGTAAGGGGTAGAGAGCATAACCCAAGACATGGCGAACTGGCGTAAAACGCTCGCTATTATTATCAAACCACATGAGGGCAAGAGACAAACAAAGAATGCCAACTAAGCGCGATGCATGTAATGGAGTTATTTCAACAGGGGATTTAATGACCAGATCCTTTTTCAATCCACGTATCGTTCAACTATACAAGGAAAGTGCTTACAGGATAAGGTTTAAAAGGCTAAAAGCGCGATAAAATCACGCCTATAGCCGTTTAAGCAGAATACCAAAATAACTTCTGTATTTATCGATCGGCCGCTAGCATTTCTAGCTGAATATCCGATGCGCTCTCTAAGAACATACCGCCGCCACGAGCAACGCATGTTAGTGGGTCATCAGCGACCAAAACAGGCAAGCCGGTTTCTTCGCTTAACAACTTATCAAGATCACGCAATAACGCTCCACCGCCCGTTAATACTAGGCCGCGCTCTGCAATATCAGAGGCCAATTCTGGTGGTGCTTGCTCTAACGCCGCTTTAACAGACTGTACAATCGCCGCTAACGACTCTTGTAAAGCATCAAGAATTTCATTGGAATTCAAAGTAAAACTACGAGGAATACCTTCGGCCAAATTACGACCACGAACATCAATCTCACGCACCTCACCACCTGGGTAAGCCGTGCCGATTTCTTGCTTGATGCGCTCAGCGGTGGCTTCACCAATCAAGCTGCCGTAGTTACGACGAACGTAAGCCACAATGTTCTCATCAAAACGGTCACCGCCCACTTTCACAGACTCAGCATAAACAACACCACTTAACGAGATAATCGCAACTTCTGTTGTACCACCACCGATATCAACAACCATTGAACCACGTGCTTCATCAACCGGTAAACCTGCACCGATTGCGGCAGCCATAGGTTCATCAATTAAATAAACACGGCGAGCGCCAGCACCTAATACCGAATCTCGGATGGCTTTACGCTCAACCAAGGTCGCCGCATGAGGTACACAAACCACAACACGTGGGCTAGGCGCTAAAAAAGCTTCTTGGTGCACAGTTTTAATGAAATACTGCAGCATCTTTTCCGTCACTTCAAAGTCGGCAATAACACCGTCTTTTAGCGGACGAATCGCTTGAATGTTTCCAGGAGTTCGACCAAGCATTCTCTTTGCATCGGTACCGACTGCCGCAACGCTTTTTTGATTTCCTTGTAGTCGAATAGCCACAACCGATGGCTCATTCAATACAATTCCCTTCTCTTTTACATAAATCAGGGTATTAGCGGTGCCTAGGTCGATAGACAGATCGCTGGAAAACATACCTCTTATTTTTCTAAACATTCGCAAATTCTCAACTGAAAAAAGTGTTCCCGAGCAAGATAACAAGGAACGCAACTACAAAATTGCTGTAACTCTAGCAATGGTGCAGGCTTTCGGCAAGCTTCTATATCATTAGTTGGGGATTAATTGCCAAGTTCGCTTACCTAGCGCCGTTATTCGGGCAATAAGCGCTAAAACCCTACGACTAAATGTGGTAACTTATCGGCTTTAATTTTGCCATTTAATGTCGACACTTATTCCGACAAAAAAGTCCGACAACAAAGCCTGCATAACCTGCCTGCATAACAGTGGAGTAAACCCATGTCTCTGGACACAAATCAGGTTCTCGCAATCGCCGATCTTTCGCGTTTGCAGATAGACGAAAAAAGCATCACAGACTTTCAAACCAACTTATCCAACGTTCTGGATTTAGTTGATCAGCTACAAGCGGTTGATACTAATGGCGTAGAGCCAATGGCTCATCCGATGGATGCAGTACAACGCTTACGTGCCGATGTGGTTACTGAAGAAAATAACCGAGAAAAATTTCAGAAAATTGCACCAAGCACTGAAAATGGCCATTACCTAGTGCCAAAAGTTGTTGAATAACAGAGCTAAGAATTGAGGATACATTATGCATAACAAAACCTTGGCTCAAATCTCGCAAGATTTACAAGCCGGCGAATACTCCAGTGTTGAAGTTACTCAACACTTTTTAGATCGCATCAAAAACCTAGACGGCCAGTACAACAGTTTTATTACTGTGACGGACGAACTAGCACTGACCCAAGCAAAAGCGGCAGACGAATTGCGCGCGGCGGGTAATGCCAACGAATGGACCGGTGTGCCGATGGCGCACAAAGATATCTTCTGCACCGACGGTGTTCGCACCAGTTGTGGCTCTAAGATGTTGGATAAGTTCATTGCCCCGTATGACTCCACCGTTGCCGACAACTTCAATAAAGTAGGCGCGGTCTCGTTGGGTAAAACCAACATGGACGAATTTGCTATGGGTTCTTCTAGCGAAAGTTCATTTTACGGCGCGGTTAAAAACCCGTGGAGCGAAGAGCATGTTCCAGGTGGTTCTTCCGGTGGTTCTGCTGCAGCCGTTGCTGCACGCTTAGCACCCGGTATTACAGCAACCGATACTGGTGGTTCGATTCGTCAGCCCGCCTCTTTTTGTGGTGTAACGGGAATTAAACCTACCTACGGTCGTGTTTCTCGTTTTGGTATGATTTCTTACGCATCAAGCTTGGACCAAGGCGGCCCGATTGCGCGTACTGCTGAAGATGCTGCAATGATGCTGAACGTGATGGCAGGCTTTGATAAAAAAGACTCCACCAGCATCGAACGTGACGTGCCGGATTACCGCGCTGATTTAAACAAATCAGTAAAAGGCATGACCATCGGCTTACCAAAAGAGTATTTCAGTAAAGACCTTGATCCTGTTATGGCGCAAACCATTCAAGATGCTATCAAAGAATATGAAAAGATGGGCGCTACGCTAAAAGAAATTAGCTTACCGAATACCAATCTTTGTGTGCCTGCGTATTACGTGATTGCACCGTCTGAATGTTCCGCCAACCTTTCTCGTATGGATGGCGTACGTTTTGGTCACCGCTGTGAAGATCCTAAAGACATCGAAGACCTGTTCAAGCGTTCTCGTAGCGAAGGTTTTGGCGATGAAGTTCAGCGCCGCATTATGCTAGGTTCTTATGCCCTTTCGGCTGGTTTCTACGATGCGTATTACAAAAAGGCACAGCAAGTACGTCGTTTAATTAAAAACGATTTTGTTGCTGCTTTTAATGATGTTGATGTGATCATGAGCCCGGTTGCTCCGAGCCCAGCCTTTAAGTTTGGCGAAAAGAGCAAAGACCCTGTGAGCATGTACTTAGAAGATATTTATACGCTATCCACTAACTTAGCCGGCTTGCCCGGCATGTCGATTCCAGCGGGCATGATCAACGATCTTCCTGTGGGTCTGCAGCTTATTGGTAACTACTTTGATGAGAGCCGTTTATTAAACTGCGCACATCAATTCCAGACAGCGACTGACTGGCATACTAAAACTCCAACGGGCTTAAAATAAGAGGACGCTATCATGGAATGGGAAGTGGTAATTGGCCTTGAGATTCACGCTCAGTTGGCTACAAAATCAAAAATCTTCTCCGGTTCAAGTACTGAATACGGCGCAGATGCAAATACTCAAGCCAATATTTATGACTTGGGTTTACCGGGTGTTTTACCGGTATTTAACGAAGAAGCATTACGCATGGCGGTTAAGTTCGGCCTAGCGATTGATGCTGAAATTGGTATGAAATCTGTTTTTGACCGTAAGAACTATTTCTACCCAGATTCGCCAAAAGGCTATCAGATTACTCAGCTGCACGAACCCATCGTCGGCATGGGTCATATTGATATCGATCTGGGTGAAGGTAAGTCGCGTCGCATTAATGTAACCCGCGCGCACCTTGAAGAAGATGCGGGTAAATCTGTACACGAAGGTTTTGATGGCCAGTCAGGCATCGATTTAAACCGATGTGGTACACCGTTAATCGAAATCGTTTCTGAGCCTGAGCTACGCAGCTCAAAAGAAGCGTCTGCTTATTTCCGTAAGATGCAAAGCATTGTGACTTACTTGGGCATTTGTGACGGCGATTTATCACAAGGTTCTATGCGCTGTGACTGTAACGTGTCTTTGCGTCCAAAGGGCCAAGAAGAATTCGGCACTCGTACTGAAATTAAAAACGTGAACTCGTTTAAAAACGTTGAGCGCGCGATTGAAGTTGAAATCGAACGCCAAATGGACATTCTTGAAGACGGCGGCAGCATCAAACAAGAAACCCGTTTGTTCGACGCCGATAAAAACGAAACGCGCAGCATGCGTTCGAAAGAAGTTGAAAACGATTACCGCTACTTCCCTGATCCAGATTTATTGCCTGTGATTATTGATGAAGAATACGTGGAAACGGTACGTGCCACTTTACCTGAATTACCTGAACAGAAAAAAGCACGTTTTGAAGCCGAGCATGGTTTGTCTGCTTATAATGCAAGCGTATTGGCGGCTAACCGCGAAATGGCAGATTACTTTGAAGCCGCTGCAGAAATTGCAGGCGATTATAAAATGACGGCCAACTGGGTGATGGGTGACCTTTCTGCTGCATTGAATAAAAACGAAATCAGCATTAACGAAATTCCAGTGAGCGCAGAGCAACTTGGCGCAATCTTGAAAAACGTGAAAGGCAACGACATTTCTAACGATGGCGCGAAAGAAGTCTTTAATGCAATTTGGCAAGGCAAGGGTTCTGATGTTGATCAATTGATCGATCAACTAGGCCTTAAGCAAGTATCCGATACCTCCGCGATTGAAGCAGTGGTTGCGCAAGTATTGGCCGACAACCCTAAGCTGGTTGAAGGCTACTTGAATACTCCTGAAGACAAGCGCGCAAAAGCGATTGGGCCATTTATTGGCGCAACGCGTAAAGCGGCTAAGGGTGTTAACCCACAAGTTGTGATGGAAGTATTGAAGCAGAAGCTAAACGAACTGGGTTAATACCCGATTCGTCGAGTTCCTCTGGTAAAATTTGTCATAAAAAAAGCCGCCCCCTAAAAAATTAGAGCGCGGCTTTTTTTGGCCTCAATAAAATATGCAACGTATTAAGCTACTAGATCAAGGTACTAGATGAAGGTACTGAATTAAGCGATTGGCATTACTTCCCAGCAGGCTGCCACGTACCCACTTCGGCTTCTTTAGCGGTCGTTTCTGTTGCTGCTTTATTTTCCTCAGCTTTATTTTCTAAAGCTTGATCAGCAGTTTCCGTTTTTTTCTTCGATGGATCTTCTCCACCACAACCACCACAGCAATGACTCATTTTGACTCTCCTACCGAATACTATTTATAAATTTTAGTCTCGCCATCATAGGAGCTCTCAAAGGTATTAGTCTTGATGCACATCACTGTATTTTGCGATTAAATTCAAAACATAACCTATGTCATTTTTTTGTATTTTAACCCTGCTAAAACCGCTGGGTGCGACAATTTGTCACTGCTTATTTAACCCACCGATTGTTACTCTGCGCCTTATTGACTCTCATCAAAAAAATGACAGTGCAAACCTATATAGTAATTGTATAAATACCTCGAGGCACATTGATATGTTAAAACCTAATACCTTTATCAAAGCAACAGCAACCACACTAGCCGCTTGTATGTTAATGGCATGCGGAGGTGCAAGTTCAAATAACGATAACGAGACTCTATACACACTTAGTTTAGAATCAGAACAAACCGGTGTTGTTGGAAAATCTACTTATACTATTAATGTCACTGATAAAGATGGACTAGCTGTTTATGGCGAGACTCCTATCATGAAACCGATGATGGCAATGACTGCAGGCCACAAACATTCATCACCTCATACTGGCTGCACAGAAACAGATGATAAGGGCAACTCAGACTGCACGGTTTACTTTTTAATGGCTTCCGCCATGGGTGATGAAGTTATGGGCACTTGGTCTATAGATATTGAGTTAGAAAATGCGGAAACCCTTAGCTTTGTTCCTGCGGTAACTATGCCAATGGCTGAAACCGTTAAAGTGGATCTCAAAGAGAATGATGATACCGTTGATGGTACTGCTCGTCGTTATACAATTTTTAATAGCAGTGCCGCCAGTAATGCTGAAGGTGAGCGAAGCATTGAACTTTTCATTTCAAGCAAAGAAAGCATGATGAGTTTTCCTGCACTACAAACAAATTCAACCTTAAGCGAAGGCACTGAAGATGAACTAAGTGTAGATAGCGTAGATGTATTGGTAAGTACTGATAACGATGCCGAAACATGGACAACAGCTACAACAAATGGTGCTGGAGTTTGGACAGCCGACATTGAAAATTACTCTAATGCTTTTTACGTTAAATTAAGTGTGAATGGTACTGCTAAGAAAAGTGGCGAGCTTGACTATGCTACATTCGAGAAAACAGAAAGCATGATGATGAAAGACATGGCTGATAAATAAATGAATACATCCCGATCTTCTTCTAAAAAAGCACAGTCATGCAAGGTAATAGTCTCCTCAATACTGTTGCTGAGCTCTTCAATAACGTTAGCAGCCTCTTGCTGTGGTGGTGGCAGTGCGGGATCTTTAATTATTCCCAAGTTTGGTAAGAAGATTGTCGATGTAACCTTTGATATGGAGCACTACCAAGGTAAGTGGAACTCTAATCGAAAATACATTGCCGACCCCAAAGCCGACGATTTAAATCAATACCGTTTAAATTTAGGCTACGGGCAACGCTTATCTAGTAACTGGCAAGCGGCTATCGTCATTCCATACGTATGGAATGATAATCAATTTTCGGGTGAGACGACTAAGTCTGATGGGCTTGGTGATACGAGTGCTAGCTTTTGGTATGAAGCGTTTGATCGTGTCACTTGTGTTTATCAGGTAAACAGCCTCGCTGACCTGAAGCCTGCCATGTATTTTGGTGGCAGCCTGACAATCCCAACGGGGAAATCCGCTTTTGGTGATCATGCTAGTGATGATTATGAAATAACAGGACGTGGATTGTATCGCTTTGATGCAAATTTTGTCATTGAAAAGACGGTCTACCCACTCACCGTTACATTGACGGGATCGTATGGAAAATATTTTGCTCGTCCCGTTAATCAAGAATACGGGAATCCTGTTGAGCCCTATACAAAACGTTTAGGTGATCGCAAATCACTATCTGCTTCTCTAGGTTATACGGTCTTTTTAGAAGACCTCGATACGGTCACGTTTACGACCGCACTCTCTCAACTTAATGAAGCAGAAGGCAAGGCTGCCGATACAAAAAATCCTGCCATCGAAAAGCAATCAGCGGCTTTTACTGCTGCTTATGCGAGTCCTGACCTTAGGTATGTTTATAAAGCAACGTGGAGTCACGCATTTGCGGCAAACGACCGTGGCATGAATTTTCCTGTAACCGATATTTTTACTCTAGGTCTTAGCTATGCCTTTAATTAAACAATTCGTACTTATTTGTATCACTTTATTTCTTAGCGCGTGCGTTGAAGACCTCGCTCCTGAAAATAAAGATTTACGTAAAGATTCAAATTTCGAAATTCAAATCAGTGAAAACTTTAGTATTTCAACAACTGATGGCGATACACTTAACTTAGATGATGAGCTGGCTTCTTATGATGCGGTCGTTCTGTATTTTACTATGTGGTGTTCAACCTGTAGTGCTCATATGGATGAAATAGATGCAAAGCAGGATGACTATCCGAACGTAAGATTCTTAATGGTGGATTTTGTCTCGGGCAGCCTGTCTCAGTCGAAGAATTCACAAAGAGATAATGCGTATAACCACATGACGACCCTAGTCGATAATAACGACCTACTTCAAGATAGATATAAAGGAAAAATGGCATCGACTATTATTATCAATAACCAACATGAAATTTTATTCAACGAAGTCTATAAATCTCTTCTTTATGAAAAACTTGATGCGCTTTAATACTGGAATTACTATGAATACGCTAGCCTCTCTAAGCTGTGCACTCTTCCTTAGCATGATCGGGCATTCTGCTATCGCGAGTATGGAATATGATAAATTTCCTCAAGAGCCTCCTATATACGCTCCTGATTTTTCTTTACCGGGCGTGACAGAGAAAGAAATTAAACTGTCGGACTACAGAGGGAAGATCATTCTGTTGAATTTCTGGGCAACTTTTTGTGTGCCCTGCCGTTTAGAAATGCCTTCCCTGCAGGCGCTCTCAGAAAAATATCATAATGATAATGTCGAAATTATTGCAATCTCTGTAGATCATGGTCGCGAGAAATCAGTTCGTAAGTGGATTGCGAAGAATAATTTAGATTTCCCAATTGCCTTACATGGCCAAACTGCGGGTGATGTGTATGAGGTATCGGCGCTACCCGTTACTTTTATTATTGGAAAACGAGGGCAGCTTATTGGTCGCATCTTAGGCGAGCGTGAGTGGAACAATGAGGAGACAACGCAACTCATTGAATCGTTATTGGTAGCCAACCCTGATTAAGCCTTAATTAACAGACCATTAACGTTCGACTAATTCCCACTGTGCTTCATCGGACTGGCAAGTTCAATGACAAAGCTCTTAGTAATATCTATAATAGGGGCAGTTTTTACTATTAGTCACATTGTTATGGGAGTTCATTAATATGCGTCTTTTTCTATTGTGCTTAATTTTCGTCAGTCAGCTCAGTCATGCTAATTTTGATTGGAGCGATTTCACCACCCTCCTCAAGCAAAATATCGTCAGTGCCGAAAAGTCAGGTATCCAGACCAATCTGATCAACTATGATGCAATTGGCCAAGATCCTAAATTTTCGTCTTTAATAGAACGTATTGCCGCTTTTGATCCTGCTAACCTTAAGAACAAAGAAAAATTAGCCTTCTATATTAATACCTATAATATTTTTGCTATTAAGCTCGTCATCGACCACAACCCTAAACACAGTATTCGAGATATCGGCACCTGGTTTAGCCCCGTTTGGCAAAAACCCGCGGCGATGTTGAACGGAAAAGTGATTAGTCTGGATACGATAGAACACAAGATCTTACGTAAACTGAAAGAGCCTAGAATTCACTTCGCTATCGTGTGTGCTTCTCTGAGCTGTCCTGACCTTCGCGACGAAGCATATTCTGCTCAGCAATTAGAGCAACAATTAGATGAACAGACCCGAAGCTTTCTAGCCAATACGAGTAAAGGCATGAGCATTAAAGATGGGACAATTTTTATCTCTAAAATTTTTGATTGGTTTACCAAAGACTTTGCCAAAGATAAGAAGGCAACCAGCATACTGAAATTCATTGCTCAATATAATATGGAAGCAGGCCGCTTTAATGAATATGAAACGCTAAACTATGACTGGGAGTTAAACCGACAGTAGAATGAAAGGCTTATTCTAGTCTGGTTAAAAGCTACTCTATATAGCCTGATGGTATACCTGATGATTTTATAACAGACAAAAAAATACCCCGTTAGGCGCAAGCCTAGTGGGGTATTTTTTTACAAACAATATGCGCTACTTAACCACTTTCAAAGAAGGCCGTGATTTAGCAGGTTTCTCTTCAGGCTTGGGCTTAGCCGGTGCTGGTGGCTTATTAGGATCCGGTGCACCCGCTTCGGTACCAAAAACCATACCCTGACCATTCTCTTTGGCATAGATTGCCAAGATAGCAACCATAGGCACATAAAGATCAATCGGTACGCCGCCAAAACGCGCATTGAATGATAAACCATCATCATCAATCAACAGTGATTTAACCGCAGAGGTACTGATATTCAGTACGATCTGGCCATTATCAACATACTCTTCTGGAACTTGAACTCCAGGCATACCAGCGTCGACCAACACATAAGGTGTGCAGTCATTTTCTAATATCCATTCGTTCAGCGCCCGCATTAAGTAGGGGCGGCTTGGCGTCATTGTCTGCATATCAGTTAACCGCGCATTTCTTGCTCAGCTTCTGACAAGCTAGCTTGAAAAGATTCACGATCGAACAAACGTTCCATGTAATGGAATAAAGGCTCAACAGCTTTACCGCTAAGTTCAATTCCCATTGCAGGCAAACGCCATAAAATCGGTGCCATACAGCAATCTACAATCGTGAACTCATCACTCATGAAGTAAGGCATATCTTTAAAGATAGGCGCAATTGTCATCATGCCTTCACGTAATTCTTTACGTGCTTTCTCTTTGTCTTTATCTTTTGCAGTCACAGAGAAAATTGTATCAACTAGAACACACCAGTCTTTCTCAATGCGGTGAATCAATAAACGACTTTCCGCACGCGCTACTGGGTAAACAGGCAATAATGGCGGATGCGGGAAACGCTCATCCAAGTATTCCATCATTACATTTGGCTCGTACAATACCAACTCACGATCAACTAATGTCGGTAGTGAATTATACGGATTCAAGGTAGCCAAATCTTCTGGCTTATTATCAGCGTCTACATCGTGAACTTCTACAGTTACACCTTTTTCGGCCAATACAATGCGTACACGATGGCTGTAATGATCACTACCATCTGAATAAAACGTCATAGAAGAACGTTTAGCAACAACACCCATATAATTCCCCAGCTAAATAAATTTTAACTATTCAAAAACAAATACAGCCCGGACACGTTTCCGCGCCGAGCAGTACAGGTAACTCAACTAATTCTCAGGCGAATTAGTGAATGTCTTTCCAGTATTCTTTGTTTAACAAGTAAACAGGAACTAGGAAGATAACCAAGAACAACAATACCCACCAGCCAAGACGCTCACGCTCTAAGGCGATCGGTTCTGACATGTAGACTAAGAAGTTCACCAAATCATACACTAAATTGTCGTATTCTTTTGGACTTAATTGACCTTCTTCCGCTAGGTATAAAACTTCTTTAGGCTCTGCTAATTCACAGCTATCAGCCATGATTTCAGTACCGGTTAAAGAATCATAGCCTATTGATACCGGTGCACAGCCTTTCTTCTGCATTCCTTGCAATCCAGCAAGAACGTGAGGCATACCCACATCTTTAAATGCTGCATTGTTTACGCCATAAGGACGGCTAGTATCTTCGTAGAAAGAACGTAGGTAAGTGTACAACCAATCGCCGTCACCACCACGTACACGAGTAACCAAAGTAAGATCTGGAGGTGTAGCACCAAACCATTTCTTAGAATCTTCAGTACGCATAGCAATCGACATTAGATCGCCAAAACGCTTACCCGCGAAGTTTAAGTTTTCTTGCATCAACTCTTCAGGGATATCTAAGTCTTTAGCAATACGGTTAAAACGACCGTGTTCTAATGAGTGACAACCCATGCAGTAGTTCATGAAAGTTTGAGCGCCACGCTGCAAAGAAGCAGTATCACTCAAATCCGTTTTATGTTCGTCTAGGTGAATACCACCACCGGCTGCAAATGAAAGCGAAGAAGCCATCAAAGCAAATAGAGCTATTACTTTTTTCATTCTAGTGGCCTCCAGTTACACGTTCAGGAACAGGTTTGGTTTTTTCCATACGAGTATAGAAAGGCATCAATAGGAAGTAACCGAAGTAGAATGCAGTTAACCAGCGAGCCAAAGTCGTATTATTAATCATACCTAGGAAGTAGCCATCGGATGGCTGAGTACCTAACCAAGTAAGAATAACAAAAGCGACACCAAATACAGGAATCAATGTCTTACTGATCAATCCTTTATAACGAATACTTTTAACTGGGCTCTTATCCAACCAAGGCAGGACGAACAAGATCGCAATTGCAGCACCCATCGCGATAACACCTAATAACTTATCAGGGATTGCACGCAAGATCGTATAGAATGCACCAAAGTACCATACCGGAGCAATGTGCTCGGGGGTCTTCAGACCGTTAGCAGGTTCGAAGTTTGCGTATTCCAGCATGAAACCGCCACCCATTGGGAAGAAGAACATCACGGAACAGAAAACCATCAAGAACACTACAATACCAACCATATCATGTACGGTGTAGAAAGGATGGAAAGGAACACCGTCTAGAGGTACACCGTTTTCATCTTTGTGCTTTTTAATGTCAACACCGTCAGGGTTGTTAGAACCCACTTCGTGAAGTGCTAATAAGTGCAATACAACCAATGCAACAATTACTAATGGAACTGCAATCACATGCAATGCGAAGAAACGGTTTAGCGTAGCGCCTGAAATCAGGAAGTCACCACGAATCCAAGTTGTTAGGTCATCACCAATAACTGGGATCGCACCAAACAAAGAGATAATTACCTGAGCACCCCAATAAGACATCTGACCCCATGGCAGTACATACCCCATGAAAGCTTCAGCCATAAGCGCGAGATAGATCCCCATACCAAACAACCAAATAAGCTCACGTGGCTTCTGGTAAGAACCGTACAAAACAGCACGGAACATATGCAGGTAAATGGCAATAAAGAAGAACGTAGCACCGGTAGAGTGCATATAACGCAACAACCAACCCCATTCTACATCACGCATGATGTATTCAACCGATGCGAAAGCTGCATCTGCACTTGGAGTAAAGTTCATGGTTAACCAGATACCCGTCAGGATTTGGTTAACTAGCATAATCATCGACAATACGCCGAAGAAATACCAGAAGTTAAAGTTTTTAGGTGCATAGTACTTAGACATATGCTTTTCGTAGGTCACGGTTACTGGTAGACGATCGTCAATCCAGCCCATGATTGGGTTTTTCTGATTACTCATTACGCAGTTTCCTCATCAATACCGATTACTAAGATATTGTCACCTTCAAACGAATAAGGAGGAACAACCAAGTTATCAGCCGCTGGAGAACCATTGTATACACGACCAGACATATCGAAGCGTGAACCGTGGCAAGGGCAGAAAAAACCACCTTTCCAATCAGCATCAAATGGCTCTGGCTTAACTTCTGCGTAAAATTTTGGTGCACAGCCTAAGTGAGTACATACACCTAGGAGAACCAATAATTCAGGCTGGCGAGAACGTTGCAAGTTATCGGCATATTCGGGCTGCTGAGCCTTATTACCATTCGCTGGATCTTTTAAACGATCGGTAAGGCCATCCAACATACCCAATACTTCTTGAGTACGACGTACGATGAACACTGGTTTACCGCGCCATTCGGCTGTCAGCATCGCGCCAGGTTCTAATTTACTAATGTCTACTTTAGCAGGTGCACCAGCAGCTTTTGCTTTCTCGCTAGGATTCCATGAAGCAAGGAATGGAACAGCAACAAAGCCGGCGCCTACAGCACCAACAGCAGCGGTCGAACCCAGGAGTAGCAGACGTCGACTGTTATTCACGCCGTCTTGACTCATCACCTATTCTCCCATCATTATAATTTTTGGCTTAACGCAGTATAGCTTGTATTAATATACAAGCCCGCGCCAGCATCAGCTAGATATACTAAGCGGCGCACATAGTAATGAAAATGCGCTCCGCTGACAACTAAAAACCCCGTTGAGACGGGAGCTTTAGGTAAAAAAAAACGCCCAATGCATAAGACATTGAGCGTTTCTTGATGTAGCGCAAGTTTGATCTTAACGCTTGCTGAACTGTGGCTTCTTACGTGCTTTACGTAGACCAACTTTCTTACGTTCAACTTCACGAGCATCACGAGTAACATAACCCGCTGCACGAAGAGTAGGACGAAGGGCTTCGTCATACTGCATCAATGCACGTGTAATACCGTGACGAATCGCGCCAGCTTGACCGCTACCGCCGCCGCCTTTTACGTTTACAATCACGTCAAATTTTTCTAGACCTTCAGTCAGTTCTAGAGGCTGACGTACTACCATACGTGCAGTCTCACGACCAAAATAAGCTTCGATAGTTTTTTTGTTAATCTGGATAGTGCCTGTACCTGGACGTAAAAATACGCGTGCAGTTGAGGTCTTACGACGGCCAGTACCGTAATATTGAGTAGCTGCCATATCTTATCCGTTAATCTCTAAAGTTTGTGGCTGTTGAGCTGCATGTGGATGCTCAGAACCAGCATACACTTTAAGCTTACGATACATATCACGACCTAAAGGATTCTTTGGAAGCATTCCTTTAACAGCCTGTTCGATAACCATTTCTGGCTTATGATCGATTAGCTTGTCGAAAGAGATAGAACGCAAACCACCTGGGTAACCAGTGTGACGGTAATACATTTTATCAGTCGTTTTTTTGCCGGTAACACGAATCTTTTCCGCGTTGATAACAACGATATAATCGCCAGTATCTACGTGAGGAGTATATTCTGGCTTATGTTTGCCCTTTAAACGAAGAGCAATCTCAGTTGCCAGACGCCCCAGAGTCTTTTCGGCTGCGTCAACTATAAACCACTCGCGTTGTACGCTTTCTGGTTTTGCACTATAAGTTTTCATTAATTTCTCGCCTTTCTAGGGCTTTGCAATCTTAAAAAAGAGGCGGAATTCTACACAAGTAGAGGCCACCACGCAAGCCCAATTTACGAAGTTACAAATTCACAATGCCTTTATAAAGCTCAGGGGGACGGGGCGAGCTAAAATTAAAGCATTGTATTAATATTTTTCAGGTTGATGATAATTCACCAAACCCCAAATTACAGTCAGGAGGGCTACCATAATGTCTAACAAAATGGCCAACGCCATAGCACTAGAGCTTTCTTCCTGATTACTGCAGTCCAATACTTGGTCTGCATAGAAGCTAAGAGTATAACCTAAGAGGCCAATCAATATGGCTGCTGCTAGGAAATAGCCTTTTGCATCATCGAGTGTCAGCTAGCGGGGGTTAACTCGCTACTGGAAAATTCGGTACGCACCATAACAGATTAACGCCGCCATGGGTATTGAAATTACGAAATAAGCGGTCATTATTTATTCACTATCATTCGTATTGGCCAAAACAAAAGTCTCTAGCCAATGGCTCGACTCATGCCACAATACTCGCCAACAATGGCAGTCGCGCGAATCGAGTGACATGCAGGCTACCTATTTGTTCACTGAAATTCTATTTAGTGCTCACGAGTCGCGCTAAATTCAACTTCAGGGAATCGATCTTGAGTTAAGCTTAAGTTGACTCGCGTTGGCGCAATATAGGTTAAGTGACCACCGCCATCCAAGGCTAAGTTATCCGCTGACTTACGCTTAAATTCGGTAAAAATCTTATCATCGTCACAATAAACCCAACGTGCCGTACTCACACTAATAGGCTCATAGATACACTCAACCTTGTATTCATCACGCAGGCGCTGCTGAACAACATCAAACTGCAGCACACCCACCGCTCCTAGAATAAGGTCGTTATTATTTAGAGGCATAAATAACTGAGTCGCACCTTCTTCTGACAACTGCTGCAAGCCTTTTTGCAGCTGCTTCATTTTAAGTGGGTCTTTTAGACGTACCCGCTTAAATAATTCTGGGGCAAAGTGTGGGATGCCCGTGAAGCGCATTTCTTCACCCTGAGTAAAGGTATCACCAATCTGAATGGTTCCGTGATTGTGCAAACCAATAATCTCGCCCGAAATAGCTTCTTCAACATTGGTTCGATCACCCGCCAAAAAAGTCACCGCATCGGCAACTTTAATATCTTTACCTAAGCGCGAGTGTCTCATTTTCATGCCACGGCTATAGGTACCCGAACAAATACGCATAAACGCAATACGGTCTCTATGCTTTGGGTCCATATTGGCTTGAATCTTAAAAATAAAGCCGCTGAATTTTTCTTCTGTTGGCAATACTGTACGATCACCCGCTTCGCGTGCAATCGGTGATGGCGCCCACTCAACAAAGTAGTTCAACATTTCACGAATACCAAAGTTCGCCAGTGCTGTACCAAAAAATACAGGGGTCATTTCACCCGCTAGATATTCTTCTAAATTGAACTCATAGCTTCCGCCACGAACCAGCTCGACTTCATCAATTAATTCGTCAACTAAGTCCGTACCTAACTCAGCACGTGCTTCATCAGTATCTAGTCCCTGAATCTGTACGTCATCAGGAACAACACTCGCCTGTCCAGGCGAGAATAAATGTACGGTATCGGTATATAGGTTATAAACGCCACGAAATGCCTTCCCCATACCGATAGGCCAGGTAATAGGAGCGCACTTTATATTCAGAACCGATTCAACTTCATCTAATACATCAATCTGATCACGCACTTCGCGATCCATTTTATTGATAAAGGTGAAAATTGGAGTATCACGTAAGCGACAAACGTCCATCAGCTTGATCGTACGATCCTCTACCCCTTTCGCACCATCAATGACCATTAATACGGAATCAACAGCGGTTAAAGTTCGATAAGTATCTTCCGAGAAGTCTTCGTGCCCAGGGGTATCGAGTAGATTAACCATTCGGTCGTTGTAGGGAAATTGCATGACAGAGGTAGTAATAGAAATACCACGATCTTGCTCCATCTTCATCCAATCGGATGTCGCCATGCGGCCAGTCTTTTTACCCTTCACCGTACCCGCTAATTGAATAGCATTACCTAATAATAAAAGTTTTTCGGTGATGGTGGTTTTACCCGCATCAGGGTGGGAAATAATGCCGAATGTGCGACGTTTTCCAACTTCTTCTGCAAACTGACTCATTTTGCGTTTAGCCTATGATTTGGATCAAAAAACGGCATTATACAGAATACTGGTCGACACCGCATTTTTATGAGCAAACAATCGGCAGTCTTTTGTTATCTTTAAGTATTTTATAATATAAGAAAGCAGCCCCCGCTCTTCGCGACCAGCTAAATAGCTACTTTACATCTATGCCGTCCACTAACAAGCTCTTATGACATGGATCAAACTCCCAATTATGCAGAGCAACAACATCACCGTATAATAGGAAGAACACCCTTGAGATTGATGTAATTTATGCAGAATACAGCGCTTTACACACCCAATAGTAATCTCACGTTCGTGATTACTCGTCTGACTTACCTGCGCTTCGCTATAATCACTTTATTACTCATACTACTAATCTATCTTAGTCTGAACCATACCCAAGTTGATCTCATGGCATGGATCGCAATAAGCTGTTACGCCCCTCTATTAGCAGTGGGGATTTATCATAGCCGACGAGGGATACAACCTATTCACCTGGTGATTCACTTACTATTTGAATGCCAGATATTAACCATCTTTTTATTTTTCACTGGCGGAGCTAGTAATCCTCTAATTTCCTACTTCCTGATATTGATCGTCTTTGCAGCCTATAACTTAAGTCGCTTGTGGGTTTGGCTTATTGCAATAACCTGCATCTTGGATTACAGCATTTTGACGCAATTCTACCAGCCGCTTCAGTTGAGTATTTCCAGTCATCACTTAGCTAGCCAAACAGGGCAGCAAAGTTTCTTAGATTGGCATCTCGCAGGCATGTGGATAACGTTTTTAGTCAGTGCCATCACTCTGAGTATACTCATCCCTGCTCTTATGCAAGCAACCACCAAAAAACGCCAACAGTTAACAGAGCTTAGAGAGAAGCAGCTTAAGAATGAGCAATTAATTGGCATCGCAACACTCGCTGCTGGCACCGCACACGAAATGGGGACGCCGCTGATGACAATGGAAATGATTTTAAATGATGCCATTGAGC
The DNA here is from genome assembly GCA_963851095.1 of uncultured Gammaproteobacteria bacterium. Classification (GTDB taxonomy): domain Bacteria; phylum Pseudomonadota; class Gammaproteobacteria; order Pseudomonadales; family Oceanobacteraceae; genus Oleispira. Next base: position 161,853 of record CAWKOX010000008.1, read on the forward strand.
ATAAGTTGCCACTGAATGAAAATGATACCGAACTACTGCATCAGCAAGTAATGATATGTCGCCAGTCACTTCAACGCTTAGCGCTTGCCGGCCGAAATATACATAACGAACCAGAGAACATTAATGCTAATAACTGGCTAGCCTCACTATTGCACCGCTGGCGCTTAAGTCAGCCGAATGCGCTTTGGCTAAACGCAGGGCTTGAACATCAAGCCTACCTGCGTAAGTCACCATTATTAGACCAGGCCATCCTTAACTTGTTAGATAATGCGACTCAGGCTGGCAATGAAACAATTGAAATATCAAGCGAAGTGATCGATGAGCTATGGACACTGACAATACATCAGCCCGATACTCAGGCGTCACAGCATTTGCAACAGCACCATTTATTTTCTAGTAATAAAAAGCATGGCATTGGTCTAGGCCTTTATCTCAGCAATGCAAGTATTGAGCAATTTGATGGTCAGGTTCACCTAATCGCTAATCGAGATGGCTCAACTAGCTGTATAATCCAACTTCCTTTCTCGAGTAACGGCTAATGAATACAGTAACGTCTTACAAGAAAATTCTTATCATTGATGATGAAGAGCGCTTTGCACAAGTTCTGGGGCGAAGCATGGAACGCCTTGGCCATTCAGCCAGTTACGCTACAAATCCGGAAGACGCCATACAACAATTATCCACCGAGACATATGATTGGATTAGTTTAGATCTGCGCTTAGGCCAGGATTCTGGTCTAGCACTACTGCCTAGGCTTAGAGAACTCAGCCATCAATCTAAAATTGTCGTACTCACAGGCTTTGCCAGCATATCTACGGCCGTTGAAGCCATTAAGCAGGGAGCGTTTAACTACCTGCATAAGCCCGCAAGCGTCAAAGAACTATTAACAGCATTTGAAGATGCCAATGAAGAAACGCCGACAGAAATAACAGAGGAACCAATGTCAGTAGAAAGACTTGAATGGGAGCATATACAAAGAGTTTTATTAGAAAACGAGGGCAACATTTCCTCAACGGCACGCGCATTAGGCATGCACCGCAGAACCTTACAAAGAAAGCTTCAGAAGCATCCTATTCGGCCTTAATCAGTGTTTATTTCCCATAATTGGAAATATCGATAAAAGAATTAGAGGTAACACGCCAATAAAATAGCATCTTCACTACCCTGCTTACTCGGATAATAATTACGGCGAATACCCACTTCATTAAAGCCAAACTGATGGTACATAGTAAAGGCTGGACGATTCGATTCTCGCACCTCTAGAAAAACCTCAACACAATTTTTGCTGGTTGCGTAAGCAAGAATGTTTTCCATTAATTGATAACCAATACGCTGCCTTTGAGCCTTTGGTGATACTGCAATATTAATGACGCTCGCTTCATCTGCCACCGTACTCAAAATGGCATGGCCAAGTATTTCTGCAGGCGTATCAACACCAGCTGGCGCCTCAAAAACGATACAGTAATATCGCTTTTGATTGCTCGCCATAATGGATGCTGAGCACGGAAAATCATACGCTAAACGCTCATTGATCATTACCGCATCAAGATCGCTTTCTTGCATTAATCGAATTGACATAAATTAGGATATAGATTTCTTAGAAAGTGTTTGAAGTGCATACCAGAGGCTTTTCTTACCTGTCACACTGTAGAGTTCATTTCGATCATTCACTGAAAACAAGGCTTTCGAGGCAACTTTCTCTAGCCACAACTGGCTTGAAGAATCCATCGCAACCCAGCCACGAGCGCCTTGGCTACTCATAAATTCCCATTGAGCGGTTAATGCTCTTAAGGCTACTGGCATTGACTGATCTTCATCGCTGCCCTCAATATAAGGCCATTTAAATTGTGAATAACTCGCCTGAGGTGCAACGCTTCCTAACAATGAATAACTCACTGCCGTTTGAAAACCATGATCTTGTGGTGCAAACGCTTGGCCCGAAACCCACAAAATGCCACAAGGCCATAACGCGAAATGTAATTCAAAGTTTGGAACCGTTAGGTCTGAAGTCGGAGTATCGACACCATGATCACTAATGGCTTCAGTATTACTAATAGAATGTGTAGATTCATCCTTATTATTAGAAACACCTACCTTAGACTCAGGTTGCTCACGCTCAAGACTCTGAGTAGAGGATACTTTGGTAACAACAGGCTCTTCTGAAGCAGTATTCGTCAGCCCCATTCCTGCCAACAGGTCAGCAGCATGCCCAGCTTTAACCGGAACACTTCCGCTGGCTTCCAAAGAAGCATTAGCCGCTTCGGAGCCTGCCAACCAGTTCGATTCAGCAGCATTATCCAAGGCGTGTCGAGGCATCCATAACTGGATACCCATTGCCTTTAAATATTCAATACGCTGCTGCTCTAACATGACTTCATCATTTTTACAGAATAAGCGATTAGCTTATACACCTTCTGTTTGCGGATGCTGACGAGCTTGATCATCCATCAACATGTTTAAGGCACAGATATAAGCTTTCGCCGAAGCAATGACAATATCCGTATCGGCACCGCTGCCATTAACAATACGACCACCCTTCTCTAAACGTACCGTTACTTCTCCCTGAGAATCGGTACCTTCAGTAATCGCGTTAACAGTGTATAACTGCAGAGTTGCTTTGGAATTGATAATATCTTCAATCGCTTTAAACGCAGCATCAACAGGGCCACTGCCGTCTGCTTTAGCTTTTTTCTCTGCACCATCCATATTTAAAACAACTTCAGACGTAGGGGTTTCACCCGTCTGACTATTGGCGCATAAAGAAATTAACTTAAAACGTTCAACCGCTGTTTTAGCAATACTCTCGGAGACCAATGCCTGTAAATCTTCATCGAAAATTTCATGTTTCTTATCGGCTAACTCTTTGAAGCGAGCAAAGGCATTATTCAAAGCTTCATCGGTCGTAAATTTCACATCAAGCTCTTCCAAGCGACTACGAAATGCAGCACGGCCCGAGTGCTTGCCCATAATCATCTTATTTGCGCCCCAGCCAACATCCTCAGCCTTCATGATTTCATAGGTTTCGCGATGCTTTAATACACCATCTTGGTGAATACCTGATTCATGTGCAAACGCATTTGCGCCGACAATAGCCTTGTTCGGCTGAACTGGGAAGCCTGTAATAGAAGAAACCAAACGCGAAGTCGGTACAATATGAGTCGCATCAATTCCCGTATTGATATTGAAGAAATCTTGACGAGTTCGAGTCGCCATTACCAACTCTTCTAACGATGCGTTACCTGCTCGCTCACCCAAGCCATTAATAGTACATTCAACCTGACGAGCACCATTGGTAACCGCCGCTAAAGAATTAGCCACGGCTAAACCTAGATCGTTATGGCAATGCACAGAGAAAATAGCTTTATCAGCATTTGGAATACGTTCAATTAACGTCTTAATAGTAGCGCCAAATTCTGAGGGGATCGCATAACCAACCGTATCTGGAATGTTAATTGTGCGAGCACCTGCGTTGATCGCAGCTTCGATAATACGACACAAAAAATCGATTTCGGAGCGACCAGCATCCTCACAAGAAAACTCAACATCTTCTACAAAATTACGGGCTTTTTTAACCGCATAAACAGCACGCTCGATAACCTGATCTGGCTCCATACGTAGCTTGTGCTGCATATGAATAGGTGAGGTAGCAATAAAGGTATGGATACGAGCACGCTCGGCCTTCTTAAGAGCTTCAGCTGCATGTTCAATATCGCGATCAACGGCGCGAGCCAAGCTACAAATCGTACTGAACTTAACGTTTTCAGCAACTGCTTGGATCGACTCAAAATCACCTGGGCTCGCTGCAGCAAAGCCCGCTTCGATAACATCTACCTTCATCTTTTCGAGGGCTTTACCGATACGAATTTTTTCATTTTTCGTCATAGATGCGCCAGGGCTTTGTTCGCCATCACGCATAGTCGTATCAAATATGATTAAGTTATCTTGGCTCATTAAAGGCTCCGCAAATTCAAGCTACATACTCTGAGAAATACGCCCAGAGTTAGGAATAATTATTACGTTAATTATGACATAGCTCGTTTGAAAGCGCTCGTTTTGAGTGGGGATAAGCTTACAGAAGGCACTAGCATTTTCTCCAGACGAAAAAAAACCCTAACAGGGTAACCTGTTAGGGTTTTTAGAATAAGAGCTTGACGATGACCTACTCTCACATGGGGAAGCCCCACACTACCATCGGCGCTACTGCGTTTCACTTCTGAGTTCGGGATGGGTTCAGGTGGTTCCACAGCGCTATTGTCGTCAAGCAAACCTTGATGCCTTGTGTTTGTCTTACTGTCTACGACCAACTTGTTAGGGTTAGGAGACTGCAGCACTTAGCAAATAGGGTCGGATACATGTTTGATTTTATCTTAGTGTTAATTCTCAATTAAATGTTGTTTCTCAGTTTGATCTACAACACCAACTTCTTTTGCGAAGTTTTGGTGTTATATGGTCAAGCCTCACGGGCAATTAGTACAAGTTAGCTCAACGCCTCACAACGCTTACACACCTTGCCTATCAACCAGGTAGTCTTCCTGGGCCCTTTAGGAGACTCGAAGTCTCAGAGATATCTCATCTTGAAGGGGGCTTCCCGCTTAGATGCTTTCAGCGGTTATCCTGTCCGAACGTAGCTACCGGGCAATGCTATTGGCATAACAACCCGAACACCAGCGGTTCGTCCACTCCGGTCCTCTCGTACTAGGAGCAGCTCTTCTCAAATATCTAACGCCCACGGCAGATAGGGACCGAACTGTCTCACGACGTTCTAAACCCAGCTCGCGTACCACTTTAAATGGCGAACAGCCATACCCTTGGGACCGGCTTCAGCCCCAGGATGTGATGAGCCGACATCGAGGTGCCAAACACCGCCGTCGATGTGAACTCTTGGGCGGTATCAGCCTGTTATCCCCGGAGTACCTTTTATCCGTTGAGCGATGGCCCTTCCATACAGAACCACCGGATCACTATGACCTACTTTCGTACCTGCTCGACGTGTCTGTCTCGCAGTCAAGCTAGCTTATGCCATTGCACTAACCGCATGATGTCCGACCATGCTTAGCTAACCTTCGTGCTCCTCCGTTACTCTTTGGGAGGAGACCGCCCCAGTCAAACTACCCACCACACAGTGTCCTCGATCCAGATAATGGACCTGAGTTAGAACCCCAAATTGACCAGGCTGGTATTTCAAGGTCGGCTCCATGGTAACTGGCGTCACCACTTCAAAGCCTCCCAGCTATCCTACACAAGCCAATTCAAAGTTCACTGTGAAGCTGTAGTAAAGGTTCACGGGGTCTTTCCGTCTAGCCGCGGGTATACGGCATCTTAACCGCAATTTCAATTTCACTGAGTCTCGGGTGGAGACAGTGTGGCCATCGTTACGCCATTCGTGCAGGTCGGAACTTACCCGACAAGGAATTTCGCTACCTTAGGACCGTTATAGTTACGGCCGCCGTTTACTGGGGCTTCGATCAACAGCTTCGCCGAAGCTAACCGCATCAATTAACCTTCCAGCACCGGGCAGGCGTCACACCCTATACGTCCTCTTACGAGTTTGCAGAGTGCTGTGTTTTTAATAAACAGTCGCAGCCACCTAGTATCTTCGACCGACGGTCGCTTAGGGAGCAAGTCCCATCACAACCACCGGCGTACCTTCTCCCGAAGTTACGGTACCATTTTGCCTAGTTCCTTCACCCGAGTTCTCTCAAGCGCCTTGGTATTCTCTACCTATCCACCTGTGTCGGTTTGGGGTACGGTTTCTTTATGTCTGAAGCTTAGAAGATTTTCTTGGAAGCATGGCATCATCGACTTCGGAGATCGTAATCTCACCGTCATCGGCTCTCGGCCTTAAGATCCCGGATTTGCCTAAGATCTCAGCCTACCACCTTAAACCAGGACAACCAACGCCTGGCTCGATTAGCCTTCTCCGTCCCTCCATCGCAACATAAACAAGTACAGGAATATTAACCTGTTTTCCATCGACTACGCTTTTCAGCCTCGCCTTAGGGGCCGACTCACCCTGCCCTGATTAGCATGGGACAGGAAACCTTGGATTTCCGGCGGGGGAGTTTTTCACTCCCCTTATCGTTACTCATGTCAGCATTCGCACTTCTGATACCTCCAGCCTGGTTCACACCTTGACCTTCAACAGCTTACAGAACGCTCCTCTACCATGCATAGTAAACTATGCATCCGTAGCTTCGGTGTACAGTTTGAGCCCCGTTATATCTTCCGCGCAGGCCGACTCGACTAGTGAGC